>NZ_QEXL01000016.1:0-41644 GCF_003311635.1 Novacetimonas cocois
GCCGTGCAACTCGTTTCCGCCATCATCGGAATTAACTGACGACACGCCCTAGGCCTAATTCAGCACCGGGTGCGAAACTTTAGCTTTCGAGCGCGGTGCGGCTTCCCGTACCATGTGCGTGATCATGGCGCTGCCATGACGTATTTATCCCATAGGGTTTCCTTCCGCTCGCGGGAAAATAGTGCACTACCAAATCCCGGGACTGAACGCATAGCTGTCAGGCTAAATTACTTTTCTTTGGCTATCGGAAGAAGCGCATTCAGCGTTGCCGTAAGCGCACCAGGATCGTCATAACGGCAATAGGCGAGGCCACTCCATGCGATGAAAATTTCCCGGCCATGGGCCGCGGGGAAATATCCACGCGCAAGTAATTTAAGGTGGATCACGCCGCCTTTCTGGACACGCGCTATAACACGGTAGAATGTCGGATGTTCCGTCAAGGGTGCATTTTGAATGCCATCTCCTCCGTCGATAACAACAAAAGGATTGGCGGCATTGTAGGGAGTTCTGTGAAAACGCAGGAAAACTTCAGCCTTTTCCCCTTCCGACAGGTCGGTGCGGAACGCGATTTCCGATCGACGGGACGAACTCCAGCAGCCCCAGTTTTCATTGGGATGCCAGTTTACAATACGTGCCGAGCGGAAAGTAACGATAGGCTTTTCTTCCGCCGCACGAATGAGGATATCGTGATCACCACCTTCGATAAGGTATTCTGGCGGCAGATAGACAAATGCACTTGTTACGTCCGATTTGATTGAATCGGCTTCTTTGGCAATGGCATTGTAGAATTCGGAGCAGAAATCACTCCACCTCTTGGGGCGGAAGTCCTTTTTGATCTCGTCTTCCCACTGTTTCAGATCCTGACGATCAACAATAGGTTTCCGAATAATAGGATAAGCCCCTTCCGCATCGAACGGATCAATATAGCGCACGAACTTCCCGCCAACTTCAGGCATGGATGTCGTGTCGGATGCGATACATGGCTTGCCATAAACGAGACTTTCGCCGATGGGCAGGCCAAATCCTTCAGCGAAGCTCGGATACACCGTAAACATGCAATGCTTGTAAAGGTATTCCATTTCTACATCGGGAATTCCATTAAATATGAACAGCCAGTCGTCGATGTAGCCTTTTTCTTCGATATATTGATGAAATTCATCAATTTGCCAGCCCCATTTCCCTATAAGGACGAGGAAGGGCGCCTTGTCTCCCATCTCCTCGCGCAGCTTTTCCCATACGGAAATCAGAAGCTTGTGGTTTTTTCGTATCTCGATGGTTGAAACACACAGAACATAGTCATGGTTTACGACAAACTTGATCTTCTCATCATCGATGTGAACATCGCTCGTCGTCATCTTGAGTTCGGTGGGGAGTACAACCGCATTTACCGGCCTCTCGGTCAGCTTTGTCTCCTTGATGTAAGTACGAACATCAGAGGCAACATATTCCGAGTTGGTTAAAATGAAATCACTCAGTTCAGAGGCATCACTCATCTGAATCTGGAACTTGTCGGTCGCGGCCCGCTGAACATATTCCGGTTCACGGATCTGCAGCAGATCATGGATGAACGGGCAGAACATGATCCCTTTTTGCTTCAGCCTCATGACGCCGTCGTAATTCGGCAGGATCCAGAAAGCGCCGGCCATGCACAGCACGTCCCCTGCCGCAGGCCAGACCCGGGTGCGTCCGTCGTACGCTTTCTGTACGCTCTTTAGAATAGTTTCATGATTGCAGTCCACGGAGTCATACACATTGATCAGGTCGATCATGTCGTTTGTCTTGACCGACAGAATGCGATCCTGGTCATACTCGGGGGCAACCGGTACCACACGCCATCCGGCGGCAGTGAAGTCTCGAAGGTACAAAACCAGATTGGCGATGACGCGCTGGATGCCGCTCATACTGGTATTATGCTGGGCATAGATAAGGAAGTCGGCAACATCCAGCCAGATGGTCCGAACAACCTGGTTCTGTTCCGAAAGGGGAGCCTGGACGACCGCAAGCGCGCCGCTATGCTCTATTTCTTCCTTGGCGTGATGGTTGCTGGGATCAAGATTGTAAGCTTTCTGATAGGCATAAGCCGATGCAGGAAAATTCTGCATCAGCTTGAAGAGATGGCCACGCTGCAAATAAAGATCGGAATTTTTATTGTCGATCTTTTCCGCGTCGTTATATGCAGCCAGGGCTTCATCATAATGGCCGGCATCTTTCAGACAGTTGCCTAACTGAACAATATGCCGGAATGTTCGTGCGTTACGTCCTGCCTTCGACAAGTAATCCTGATATAACTCAGCCGCTTTCGACCAGCGGCCAGCTTTTTTTTCAGCCCGCGCCGCCTGTAGAAGTGCTGCGTTTCTACCGCCAAGAGGAAATTTCACGTCAGTTACCTCAAAAGAACATATTTGGAGGGGATATTACGTAACAACATCCGCCATGTCGATACCACTGATGTGGTAGGGAGAAACGGAATGAAATGGGATCGAATCCATCCTATAACCATACATCTGAGGTAGGACTGTTTCTGCCATATTCCTATGATTCGGGGCGTTGCGCATCACGCCATGCTACACAGTAATCTGTGCCTCATCCGTCATGCACCATGTCGCGAACCACGCGAATTCGTTCTTGAAGAACAAATGTATCGTGCTGGTTGGCATCATGACGCTACTTTTCAAGAAACAGTTACGCGTAGCGATGGTAAGGTCTTCCTTGCTCGAACATTCCTATAGGTCAAATCGACATTCAGGCTTCCTTTTTTGGAATGAGTAATTCTTAAGACGCCATGTTGGAGCACGGAGCATAGGATAGGATCAGGTATTATGAGTTGAACGGTGGCACAATGGCACCGGATTATATCTCCGCCCATGGCAAAGTTGGAGATACGGGCCACAACGGGACAGATAAACGTCTCTTTTCCTTTCTGAACTACCCATATCCTGACCGATTCGCAGTTCATGCTTTACGACGAATGCCTTTGAAGCGGCCTGTCGCAAAATGAGTGTCGATCAATGTTGAACCAAGGCCTATTCGCCGCATACCGATGGCATGATCGAACGCATCAACGGGCGAGTTGGCAGTCACGCTGATTTCGAGATTTTTCTCAAGATATGCTTCTTTATCTTACAACCACTAAAAACGGCGTGTTCTGGCTGGACTCTTGCCAACAAAGCAGATTTCGTCATGGCTTTGCAGGCATCCCCAAAACTGAAACCCAGACTATATCACACCAATGCTGGATGACATCATGAAGCAAGTTGATGAAATTCTCGATTACGCCAATGACATCTCGCGACCTGACAGCCAAGATCACCATTCCCCTACCCCACCCGTGGCAGGCAGATCACAAAGCGCGCGCCGATGACATGTCCATCGGCATCAATGCGGTTTTCCGCGCTGATTGTCCCACGCAATGCCTCGACAATCTGACGGCTGATGGACAGGCCCAGCCCGGAATGCTGTCCGAAATTCTCGCTGGTGGGCCGTTCGGAGTAAAAACGGTCAAAGATATTGTCCAGTTTTGCCTGCGGAATGCCCGGCCCTTCGTCCGCGACAGCGATTTCGACCATGTTGCCCGCAGGCACGGCGCTCAGCAGGATCTGCCCATCAGGGGGAGAGAAGGAAATCGCATTGCCGATCAGGTTGCGCAGCACCTGCACCAGCCGGTCCTCCACCGCCATGACCGTCAGGGGCCGCTCCGCGCTGTTGCCGCTGCTGGCGACGCTCATGACGGGCTGACCGGGCTGACGCGTGGTCTGATGTATTTCCGCCAGCACCGACAGCAATGGCACCACCGCCACGGGCTCGGCCCGCGCGCGGGAGATTTCGGCATCCACGCGGCTGGCGTCGGAAATATCGGTAATCAGGCGATCCAGCCTGCGTACGTCATCATGAATGATCATCATCAGCCGCTTCTGCCGCTCAGGGTCCTCGATCCGCAACAGGGTTTCGATGGCGGAGCGGATGGATGACAGGGGATTCTTGATCTCATGGCTGACATCGGCGGCAAAACGTTCGATGGCGTCCATGCGTGCCCACAATGCGCTGGCACTGTCCTGCAACGCGCGGGCAACTTCCCCGATCTCGTCACGGCGCGCCAGCAGACGCTCGGGCACCGTGTCCGTCCGGCCGGAAGATTCGCGCATGACATGCGCCGACGCCGCCAGCCGCAGCAGCGGCCGCGCGATCGTCAGCGACAGGTACCATGACAGCAGGATCGTCAGCGCCAGCGCCATCAGGAACAGCGACAGGATCGACGAACGCACGGCGAACAGGGAACGGTCCACGTCCCGTGCCTCGCGCGTCAGCTGGATGATGCCTACCGTGGTCTGTCCGTCATGCATGACGGGTTCGGCCACCGTCACCATCAGGCGCTGGTGCGCGGTGCGACGGATATAGGGCGGCATTTCCATGATGCGCGTCCCGTTCGGCCCCGCCACCGGCTGCACCGACGGGTCGGTATCAGGCGTATCGAGCGTCATGATCCGCTCGCCCGACAGGGTCGGCAGCTGCGACAGAAGCCAGTTGTACAGCCGCTCCCCGATGTTGCGGGTTTCGGGATACAGGGGGGAACGATCCTCCTCTTCCCCGACCATCCCGTCATGCGCGCCCGGTCCATGACGCGGCGGGCGCGGGCTTGTCCGTTCCGCGCGGCTGTCCGCCACGGGCTGGCCGTCCGGGGCGAACAGGCGCGCCCGCGCGTTGGGGCTGGGCTCGGTCAGGCGCAGCAGCAGCGGACGCGCCAGCGCAGGGTCCAGCAAAACCCCATGCCGGGTGGTGGTCACGGCACTTTGCCCCAGCGCACCGGCATAGATCCGCGCCTGTTCACGCAGCGCGGAGACCTCGGCCTCCAGCAGGCTGTTCTGGAACTGCGTCAGGTACAGCAGCGTCAGCGCCAGCAGCCCCAGCGGCAGCATGTTGACCAGCAGGATCCGCCGCATCAGGGGCGAGACAAGCCGCGTGCGGTACTCCATATAGGCTGCCGCGGCGGCATTGTTGGCTGACAGCCTGTTGCCGGCGCCCTTCCTGCGGATCCTGCGCAACCACGCGCGCAGGGACGACAGCCTCAGGGCGATATCAGAGGCGATATCAGACATGGGGAAGGGGCGCCTCAGGGGATGTTCCTACTCTTCCTTGTAGCGGTACCCGATGCCGTACAGCGTCTCGATCTGGTTGAAATCCTCGTCCACCTGGCGGAATTTCTTGCGCACGCGCTTGATGTGGCTGTCGATGGTGCGGTCATCGACATAGATGTTCTCGCCATAGGCGGCGTCAATCAGCTGATCGCGCGACTTCACCAGTCCGGGGCGCGTCGCCAGCGCCTTGACCAGCAGGAATTCCGTCACCGTCAGCTGGATGTCGCGGCCATGCCACAGGCACTGATGGCGCGTTTCGTCCAGCGACAGGTTGCCGCGGATCATGTTGCTGGTCGGGCTTGCGCCCACGGCCTCGTTGCGGGTCAGTTCATTCCGCCGCAGCAGCGCGCGGATGCGCTCCAGCAGCAGGCGCTGCGAAAAGGGCTTGGTGATGTAATCATCCGCGCCCAGCCGCAGGCCCATCAACTGGTCCACCTCCTCGTCCTTGGACGACAGGAAAATGACCGGCAGCTGCGAGCGCGCGCGCAGGCGCTGGAGGAGTTCCATCCCGTCCATGCGCGGCATCTTGATATCCAGCACTGCAAGGTCTGCCGGGCGGCTCATCAGTCCGTGCAGCGCGCTTTCCCCGTCGGTATAGGTCTGGACGGTGAACCCTTCCGCTTCCAGCGTCATCTGCACGGACGTCAGGATGTTGCGATCGTCATCAACCAGTACGATCGTCTGTTTCGTCGGCTCCATCAGGATCTCTTCATGTTTTATCTGCGGATGGCGGCCATCGGGCGCGCGCGTCGTGGGGGCTTGCCTTGGGGGGCGGTTGGAGCATAGCGTCATATCGGTCCGCATGTCATGAGGGCATGCGCCATAATGATGAACACGAGGAAGGGACGGGACGGCCGTCCGGCAGCTGACGGGGCAGCACGCAAATTCGGCATGCCTGCGCATACCGTTATGCCTTGTCCATCTGGCGACCGTTACCTACTTGATAGGTCATGACCCACGATACAGACCCCACCCCCCACGCCGACGCCGCATCCGGCGCAGGCACACACCAGCACCAGCCCGAGGGACAGCAGCCTCATGACGCTCCGGCGGCCGAGGCAGGCGAAACGTCCACGACGGCGGCCGAACCGGCCGACCGCATCGCGGAGCTGGAGGCCGAAGTCGCGGCGATGCGCGAAAAGTGGATGCGCGCCGAAGCCGAAATGCAGAACCTGCGCAACCGCACCAAGCGCGAGATCGAGGATGCGCGGCAGTACGCCACGCAGAAATTCGCCCGCGACGTGGTAGAGGCCGCGGAAAACCTCAAGCGTGCGCTCGCCAGCCTGCCTGCCAGGACCGAGGGCGAGGAAGGCATCGTCAAGAGCATGCGCGAAGGAATCGAAAGCACCGAGCGTTCGTTCCTGGGCATTCTGGAACGCAACGGCATCGTCGCCGTCGATCCGCAGGGCAAGCCCTTCGACGCCAACCTGCATCAGGCCATGGCGGAACAGCACAGCGATGAACACGCGGCCGGGACCGTGATGCAGGCGTGGACGCCGGCATGGACCCTGCACGGTCGTCTGCTGAAGCCCGCGATGGTTGTCGTGTCCAAGGGACATGCCTGATATCACGGGCTGAAAATCCCGATTGATCGGCCTGCGCCCCCTTGAAAGGGCTGGCGGGCCTGCTTAAATCAGAAAGTAACGCTGACGGGCGGAACCAGCGAGGATGTGACGATGCAGTCCTTATTTTCCACCTGTCGGCAAATGAATGATCAAAAGGGCTTTTTCGGGTGCTTCGGGCCCGTCAAGGCCGCTATCAAGGAGAGTATTCATGGGTAAGGTTATCGGTATTGACCTTGGCACGACCAATTCGTGCGTCGCGGTCCGCGAAGGCGATGAAACCCGCGTTATTGAAAACAGCGAAGGCGCACGTACCACCCCGTCGATGGTCGCGTTCACCGACAGCGGTGAAATGCTGGTCGGCCAGGCCGCCAAGCGTCAGGCGGTCACGAACCCCGCCAACACCCTTTATGCCGTCAAGCGCCTGATCGGCCGCCGTTACGACGACCCGACCGTGGCGAAGGACAAGGAACTTGTCCCCTATGCCATCGTCAAGGGCGACAACGGCGACGCATGGGTCGAGGCACAGGGCAAGAAGTATGCCCCGGCACAGATTTCCGCCTTCATCCTGGGCAAGATGAAGGAAACGGCCGAATCCTACCTTGGCGAGCCGGTGACGCAGGCCGTCATCACGGTTCCCGCCTACTTCAACGACGCGCAGCGTCAGGCGACGAAGGATGCGGGCCGCATCGCGGGCCTCGAAGTCCTGCGCATCATCAACGAGCCGACGGCGGCCGCCCTGGCCTATGGCCTGCAGAAGAAGAACGGCGGCACGATCGCGGTCTATGACCTTGGTGGCGGCACGTTCGACGTCTCGATCCTCGAAATCTCCGACGGCGTGATCGAGGTGAAGTCCACCAACGGTGACACCTTCCTCGGCGGTGAAGACTTCGACGCGCGGATCATCAGCTACCTCGCGGACGAGTTCAAGCGCGAGCAGGGCATCGACCTGCGTCAGGACAAGCTGGCCCTGCAGCGTCTGAAGGAAGCGGCGGAAAAGGCGAAGATCGAACTGTCCTCCTCCAAGGAGACGGAAATCAACCTGCCGTTCATCACGGCCGACGCGTCCGGTCCGAAGCACCTCGTGCTGAAGCTGACCCGTGCGAAGCTGGAAAGCCTGGTTGACGACCTGATCCAGCGCACGCTGGAACCCTGCCGCGCCGCGCTGAAGGATGCGTCGGTCAACGCTGGTGAAATCGACGAAGTCATCCTGGTCGGCGGCATGACCCGCATGCCCAAGGTGATCGAGGCGGTGAAGCAGTTCTTCGGCAAGGAACCCGCCCGCAACGTGAACCCGGACGAAGTCGTCGCGATCGGCGCCGCGGTCCAGGGCGCGGTGCTGCAAGGTGACGTGAAGGACGTCCTGCTGCTCGACGTCACGCCGCTGTCGCTGGGGATCGAGACGCTGGGTGGCGTGTTCACCCGCCTGATCGACCGCAACACGACGATCCCGACGAAGAAGAGCCAGACCTTCTCCACTGCGGAAGACAACCAGAGCGCCGTGACCATCAAGGTCTATCAGGGCGAACGCGAAATGGCGGCCGACAACAAGCTGCTGGGCACGTTTGACCTGACGGGCATCGCCCCCGCACCGCGTGGCGTGCCGCAGATCGAGGTGACGTTCGACATCGACGCCAACGGCATCGTGTCCGTGTCCGCCAAGGACAAGGCCACCGGCAAGGAACAGCAGATCAAGATCCAGGCATCTGGTGGTCTATCCGAAGCCGATATCGAAAACATGGTCAAGGACGCGGAAGCCAACGCCGCCGCCGACAAGGCCAAGAAGGAACAGGTCGAGGCCCGCAACCAGGCCGAAGGTCTGACCCATCAGGTCGAAAAGTCGCTGTCCGAAGCCGGCGACAAGGTCCCGGCGGCCGACAAGACCGAAGCCGAGGCCGCGATTACCGAGGTCCGCAAGGCCCTTGAAGGCACCGACGCCGAAGCCCTGAAGAAGGCGACCGACCGTCTGACGCAGGCCGCGATGAAGGTTGGCGAGGCCGTTTACAAGGCCGGCCAGGCGGAACCGGGCGCTGCTGCCGGGGCCGCGGGTGCCGCGCCGGGCGCTGGCCCGAACGGCGAGAAAGTGGTGGATGCCGACTTCGAGGATGTGGACGACAGCAAGAAGTCATCCTGATCGTCGCAAGGCGTCATACATTACTCCGGTAAATGGGGAAGGGGGCTGACGCTCCCTCCCCTGATCCAGGTGGCGCCCGTGCTTCGTGGAAGACGGGCGCTTTTCCTGTTGTAAAGACTCGATACGGATCCGATCCGGATTCCCACCCCAATCCGACAACGGCCCGGCCGCGCCCATGACAAGGACTGCCTGACCAGGCCCCTCCTTCGGGGCGGCCCCGTTTCACTGAGGACCCATTATGGCCACCAATCTTGATTATTACGCGGTTCTGGAAGTTTCCCGGGATGCCGATGGCACCGAGATCAAGAAGGCGTATCGCCGGCTGGCCATGAAATACCATCCCGACCGCAATCCCGGCGACGCCGAGGCCGAGACACGGTTCAAGGAAATCAACGAAGCCTATGACGTCCTGAAAGACGATCAGAAGCGCGCCGCCTATGACCGCTTCGGCCATGCGGCGTTCGAGGGGGGCGGCCCCGGCGCGGGTCCCGGCGGGTTCGATTTCGGCGGTGGCGGCTTGGGCGATATTTTCGAACAGATGTTCGGTGACATGATGGGCGGACGCCGTGGCGGACGCCGCGCGGGCGCCGACCTTCAGGTTCAGGTCAGCATCACGTTCGCCGAAGCCTTTTCGGGCGTCAAGAAACAGATCACCGTCCCCACGCGCGTCACCTGCGAAAGCTGTGACGGCACGGGTTCGGCCGACAAGGACCAGCCGCCGGAAGTCTGTCCCTCATGCCATGGGGCGGGCAAGGTCCGCGCGCAGCAGGGCTTTTTCTTTGTCGAACGCCCCTGTCCGACCTGCCATGGCAGCGGCCGGCTGATCCGCAATCCGTGCAAGGTCTGCCACGGCACCGGCACGGTGGAAAAGAACCGCACGCTGGAGGTCGCGATCCCCGCCGGCGTGGAAGACGGCACCCGCATCCGCCTGTCGGGCGAGGGCGAGGCCGGGGGCGCCGGGGTCACACCGGGCGACCTGTATGTCCATATCAGTGTGGAGCCCCATCCGCTGTTCCAGCGCGACGGGGCCAACATCTACTGCCGGGTGCCGGTCCGCATGACGCAGGCGGCGCTGGGCACCGAAATCGAGGTGCCGGTCGTCGATGGATCGCGCACCAAGGTCAAGATCCCGGCAGGCACCCAGACGGGCGAGAATTTCCGCCTGCGTGGCAAGGGGTTCTCCGTCCTGCGTTCTTCGGCGCGCGGCGACATGTATATTCAGGTCGTGGTGGAAACGCCCCGTCACCTCACCCGTCGCCAGCGCGAACTTCTTGAAGAGTTCGAGGCGGATGGTGGCGGCCATGACAAAGGCAGCCCGGAAAGCACCGGCTTCTTCAGCAAGGTCAAGGACTTTTTCGAAGGAAAGCTGTAATCCGCACGCCCCTCCCTATGGGGATGTGGTTGAAAAGACGGTTTGATCAGGTATAGGTTTTTGCATCGTATGCATGGTGTCCCCCCAACCTGCACCATGGATATGCTACAGGCGGCGCGATCCCCCGGTCGCGCCGCCATCTGTTTTTTACGGGGTAACGGGGCGGAGATTGTCATGAACGCGGAAACGATGCGCATCGGTATCGCCGGGATCAACGGGCGGGTGGGACGTCTGCTGCGTGAGGAAGTCGTGGCGGCGGGCGCCACGCTGGCGGGCGGGTCGACTCGCAATGGCATTCTTGAACCCGTGGCCGATGCCGCCTCCCCCATCTGTCCCATTTTCACGTCGGTGGCGGACCTTGCCAAAGTCTGTGATGTCGTCATCGATTTCACGAATGCATCGACCGTGTGCGCGCATGCGCGCGACCTTGCGCAAAGTGGCACGGCATGGGTGCTGGGCACGACGGGACTTGGCGAACGCGAACAGGATGCGGTCGATGTTGCGGCACGACAGATTCCGGTGGTACAGGCGGCAAACTTTTCCCCCGGCGTGACGTTGATGACGCGACTGGCGCGCCAGATGGCCGCCGCCCTGCCGGGACGCGAATATGACGCCGAAATACTGGAAATGCATCACAGGCAGAAGGTCGATGCGCCATCGGGCACGGCCCTGGCAATCGGCAACGCGGTGGCGGATGGCCGTGGCATCATGCTGAAGGATCACATGGAGGTCGCCCGCAGCGGCCATACCGGTCCGCGTGCGGATGACGCCATCGGCTTTGCCGTCCTGCGTGGGGGGCAGATCGTGGGGGAACACAGTGTCATCTTCACGTCCGCCCATGAACAGATTGCCCTGACCCATCGTTCCTTTGACCGTCGCATCTACGCCACCGGCGCGGTGCGTGCGGCGCTGTGGACCGGAACGCGCAGGGCGGGTCTCTATTCCATGGATGATGTACTGGGTCTGGCGTGAATTCCACGACCGCAATCGTGTCATTCCGCAAAAAAACTTGACGCTACCGGGAACTTCGGCCAAATCCGTGCACTACTTCGGCGCCCGTCTTTGTGGCGTTACCATCGTCCGTTTTATCAGACATTATGGAATCAACATGCGCAACAAAGGCGACTTTCTGTTTACCTCGGAATCCGTATCGGAAGGACATCCCGACAAGGTTGCCGACCGGATCAGCGATACCGTCCTTGATGCATTCCTGACGGCAGACGGTGAGTCCCGTGTTGCGTGTGAAACGCTGGTCACGACCAACCGCATCGTCCTTGCGGGCGAAGTGCGCGGCCCGGCTTCAGTCACGCCCGAACTGCTGATCGAAGGCGCGCGCGAGGCCGTGCGTGACATTGGCTATGACCAGCCCGGTTTCTCGTGGAAGAACGCCGAGGTCGAATATTACCTCCACGCACAGTCCGCCGATATTGCGGTTGGCGTTGACAGTGCCGGTGAAAAGGACGAAGGCGCGGGCGACCAGGGCATCATGTTCGGCTTTGCCACGCGCGAAACCGACAGCCTGATGCCCGCCCCGCTGCATTACGCGCACGGCATCCTTCATCGCATCCGTGACCTGCGCAAGGCGGGTGACCCGCGCGCGGCCGCCCTGCAGCCCGACGCCAAGAGCCAGGTGACCCTGCGCTATGTCGATGGCAAGCCTGTGGGCGCGACCTCCGTCGTGATTTCCACCCAGCATGTCGAAGGCGCAAGCCAGGAAACCATCCGCGAGGAACTGCGCGGCGTGGTAAAGGACGTCCTGCCTGACGGCTGGATGTGCCCGGAAGACGAGTTCTATGTCAATCCGACGGGCGTGTTCGTGATCGGTGGTCCCGATGGGGACTGCGGCCTGACGGGACGCAAGATCATCGTCGACACCTATGGCGGCGCGGCCCCCCATGGCGGTGGCGCGTTCTCGGGCAAGGATCCGACGAAGGTTGACCGTTCGGCCGCCTATGCCTGCCGCTACCTCGCCAAGAACATCGTGGCAGCCGGCCTTGCCGATGCCTGCACGCTGCAGATTTCGTATGCGATCGGCGTGTCGCATCCCCTGTCGGTGTATGTGGACCTTGCCGAAACGGGCAAGGACGTGGATGAGGAAAAGCTGGGCCGCGTCCTGCGCGAGGTGATGGACCTGTCGCCGCGCGGCATCCGCAAGCACCTGCGCCTGAACCGCCCCATCTATACCCAGACTTCGGCCTATGGTCATTTCGGCCGCACGCCCGATGCGGCGAAGGACGACTTCACGTGGGAAAAGACGGACCTCGTCGATACCCTGCGCAGCGCCTTCAACCGCTGATTGCCTGAGACCCGGCCGGTCCACATCCAAAACGGGGACCGGCTGTTTCATGACGCGATGGACTTGGACCATCACCCATCGTATCCGACCAAGGATGATCTGTTTTCATGACGGCTAGTGTGGATGTAAAGGCGTCGCCCGATCGCCTGTACGGGCGTCACCGTGGACACCCGCTGCGTCCCCGTCAGCAACGCCTGCTGGACCTGACGCTACCGCGACTGCGTTTTCCCCCATCCGCCATGACAGACCCGGCCAGCGCCTTTGCCCATCCCCCACGCGAGATCTGGCTGGAGGTGGGTTTTGGCAGCGGCGAACATTCCCTTGCCCAGAACAGGGCCCATCCCGATGTCGGCTATATCGCGTGCGAGGTCTTTGAAAACGGCCTGTGTTCGCTGCTGTCCCGCCTCGTGCCGGACGATCAGGAAGGCGACGCCCCCATCCCCGACATGCTGCGCATCTGGGACGAGGATGCCCGCATCCTGCTGCGCGAACTGCCGGATGCCTCGATCGACCGGGCGTTCCTGATGTTTCCCGACCCGTGGCCCAAGGCGCGCCATGCCAAGCGGCGCTTCATCCATCCCGACACGGTGCGCATGATGGCGCGTATCCTCAAACCCGGCGCAATCTGGCAGGTCGCCAGCGACGATCCGACCTATCAGGCATGGGTGGAAGAAGTCATGGGCGCGCAGACCCTGTTCCGCACCGCCCCTCCCGTTCTGGAACGGCCCGAAGGCTGGCCCCCCACACGGTATGAGACCAAGGCGCTGAAGGCGGGACGTCAGCCGTTTTACTGGACATTCGTGCGGAACTGATGCTCCGGAATTCGCCCAGAGTTACTGTTGGGAAAATAACCGAAGTTTTTGGATGTCGCCTTTTTTCAAAAAGGTGACGTTCTTTGAAGCTTTTTGAAAAAAAGCTTCACAAAAAACTTCCATAATTTCACAGCCGTCAGGCTGTACCAGCCTCATCTGAAAACATGACGGTCCAATAAGAGTTCACGACAGCACCGTCCCCGTCAGCCGTTCCGACACCTGCCACAGACGCTGCGCCAGTTGCAGGTCGCACGCGGCGGGGGGCATGTGGGCCTCCGTCACGTTGCCACGGCGTTCGCCCCAGCCATCGGGCCCGTAATATCCCCCGTCACGGGCCTGTGGCGCGGTTGCCGCGAACAGGATCGGCAATGCGCCATGTTCGGCCGACTGTCCAAACAGGGTAAAGGCCACCAGCGTCGCACGCCGCAGCAGGCGTTCGCGCAGTCCCTGCGGGATGGGGGAGCGGCTGACGGCGATATCGGTCAGGGCCCATCCGGGATGGGCCGCGATGGAATGGATCGGCCATCCGTGCTGGCGCGCCTGCCGGTCCAGTTCAAGGGCAAGGATCAGATCGGCAAGCTTGCTCTGACGATAGGCGGTAAACGGCGTATAATGATGCCGCGCCTGAAGGTCGTCGAACATGATGCGGCCCGACAGCGCGGCAAGGCTTGCCACCGTCACGACACGCGCGCCATCCCTGCCCGCGCACAGCAGCGGACGCAGGCGGGCGGTCAGGGCGAACGGGCCGAGATAGTTCGTCCCGAACTGCATCTCGAACCTGTCGACCGTTTCCTGCCGACGGGGCGTTCCCATGACGCCGGCATTGTTGACAAGGATATCGACCGATCCCGTGCGGCCGGACAGGTTCTGCACGAAATCGGCAATGGACTGCAGCGAGGCCAGATCCAGCATCATGAAATCCGCAACCCCATCGGGACAGTCCGCCCGCAGCCGTTCCAGCGCGGCGGCCCCCTTGGCCGGATTGCGACCCGCAAGGATCACCTGCGCGCCCCGCGACATCAGCCCCCGCGCGGTGGCATAGCCCAGACCACCCGTGGCCCCCGTGACAACCGCCACCCTGCCCACCAGGCGTGGCGCCTGCGTGATGTCCCAATGGGCCGTCATGACGACGCGCCCCGTTTTTCGGCTTTCTGCATGTCTTTTTCCATGGCGGCTTCCGCTTCTTCGGTCAGGCGCTGTTCATTGTGGCGGAGGAAAAGGATCGAGACCACGAGCCCGACCGCGCCGAGGATCCCGAACGTCACCCCCACGGGGCCGGAGATCTGCATCACCTTGTGCCCCAGATAGTATGCGCCATACGAATACCCGCCGGCCCACAGCATCCCGCCCAGTGCATTGAAGATGAGGAACAGGTGCCAGGGCATGTGATTGGCCCCCGCCAGCAGCGCGATGAACACGCGCAGTATGGCGACAAAGCGCCCGAACAGGACGATGGTTCCCCCATGCCGCTTGAACAGGAAACGCCCCAGCGTCAGGCGCCGGGGCGTCAGGCCCAGCTTCGCCCCATGGCGTTCGAGCAGCGGAAAGCCGAAAATGCGCCCGATCAGGTATCCGAAATTATCCCCCATGATGGCGCCCAGCACGCCGGCGGTGGCGACCCAGCGGATGCTCATATGATGGGTACTGGCGCAGTAGATCGCCGCGGAGATCAGGAGCGTTTCCGCCGGCAGCGGGACGCCCATGCTTTCCAGCATGACGATAACGCCAATCACGCCATAGCCATAATGCTGAAAAAGCTGTTCAAAATGCTGGAGCAGTGGACTTTACCTGTCTTGTGGCAAGTGTGGTGTATGAGGGACAAGGCATGGAAATATCGGCACCCCCTGTCGATGCCAAGTTCATATCATGACGTTCTGACACTGTGGCAGGAATAAAACATGGCTTCTCGCGTATCCAATCCCGTGGATCGGATCTCCCTCCCATACGGCACATGGCCGTCGCCCATCACGGCCGCCCTTGTCGCTGGCGCCACGATCAGCCTGTCGGACGTGCAGGCGGACGGCACGGACATCTACTGGATCGAGGGACGCCCGGCAGAAGGCGGACGCCGCGTGCTGGTGCGCTGGCGGGACGGCGTCACGCGGGACATGGTACCCGCGCCGTTCGATGTCGGGACACGGGTGCATGAATATGGCGGCGGGGCCTATACGGTCGCGGCGGGACGGATCGTCTTCAGCAACCGGACGGACGGGTCCGTCTGGCTGATCGACGGGGACGCGGCGCCACGTCCGCTCGGCGGGATGGAGAACCTGCGCTTTGCCGATTTCGCGCTGGGACTGGGCGGGCGTTTCGTTTTCTGCGTGCGCGAGGACCATAATACCGATGGCGAGGCCATTGCCGCCATCGTCGTCTTTGACTGCGGGCCGGATGCCGATCCCACCGACAACGGCGGAACGCCGCTGGTCATGGGTCCGGATTTCCTCAGCAGCCCGCGTCCCTCGCCCGACGGGCGGTTCATGGCATGGGTTGAATGGGACCATCCCAACATGCCATGGGACGCCACCCGCCTGCGCGTGGCGTCACTGCTGCAGGAAGGGACGGACATGCCCCGTCCCGCCGCGCCATGGACGCTGGCTGGTGATGACGGCACCCCACGGTCCGTCATCGAACCCCGGTGGGAGGCAGACGGCCACCTGCTGGCGTCATCGGATATCAGCGGATGGTGGAACCTCTACCGTTTCGACGTGGCGACGACCGCGCCGGCAAAGCCCGTGGCCCCGATGAAGGCGGAAATCGGGCTGCCGCAATGGGTATTCGGCCTGCGCAGCTATTGCCCGCTGCCCGATGGCGCGATCCTTGCCATTGCCATCAGCGACGGCCAGAACCGCGCGGTCATCCTGCGTGATGGCGCGGCGTCGCCGGTGGACCTGCATTTCCCCGCCCAGTGTCCGGTCGCGCTGTCGAACGGCACGCTGGCGTGGCTGGATACGCCCCCCGACGATGCCGCGGCGGTCCTGACCGGCACGCCCGGACAGCCCCCGCAGGTCCTGCGCCGCGCGATCAGCCTGCCCATGTCGGCGGTCGACATCTCCCACGCGCAGGCGCTGCATTTCCCACTGCCGGAGGGTGCGACGGGAACAGGACATGCCTTTTTCTATCCCCCCGCCAGCGCCCGCTGCCACGCCCCAACCGACAGCCTGCCGCCGTTGGTAGTCATGGCGCATGGCGGTCCGACGGGACGGGCGAACCCCGCCTTTTCATTCAAGGTGCAGTGGTGGACCTCCCGTGGTTTTGCCGTGGTGGATGTCAATTACGGTGGCTCCACCGGTTTTGGCCGTCCCTATCGCCAGCGTCTGGAACGCGAATGGGGCATCGTGGACATCGATGACTGCATCGCGGCCTGCCGCCACCTGATTTCGCAGGGGCTGGTCGATCCGAAACGTATCGTCATCCGTGGCAGCAGCGCAGGGGGCCTGACGGTGCTGGGGGCGCTGGCGCGTTCGGACCTGTTCGCCGCCGGGACCAGCCTGTACGGCGTCACCGACCTGCGCGCGCTGGCGCAGGAGACGCACAAGTTCGAATCCCGCTACCTCGATTCGCTGATCGGTCCCTACCCGCAGGACGAGGATACCTATATCGCGCGCTCCCCCCTGCAGCAGGCGGCGGATATCCATGTGCCGGTCCTGTTCCTGCATGGCCTGGACGATAAGGTCGTGCCCCCCGCGCAGGCGGACGAAATGGCCAGTGCGCTGCGTCAGCGCGGCATTGCCTGCGCGCAGTACGAATTCGCGGGCGAGGGACATGGTTTCCGCAAGGAGGAAACGGTCCGCCGCGCCCTTGAACTGGAACTGGATTTCTACCGGCAGGTGCTGGGGCTGCCGACGCAGGATGACGGCGAACATGTCGTCCTGCGCACGGCATAGGAAAATGGCCTGAAACCATAAAAGTTTTTAGTGAAGCTTTTTTCAAAAAGCTTTGAAGAACGCCGCCTTTTTGAAAAAAGGCGGCACCCAAAAACTTCTGTTACTTAATGGGACCGCATGGAGGCAAGGGGACCGGAACTTCAGTCCTCTTCCTCTTCGACAATGGCGGCACATTCGCGCGTGGGGCGGAAACGTCCCTCGCGCAGCGCGTCCTCGATATCCTCCAGCGAGGCACCGCGTGTTTCGGGCACGAAGAAGTAGATGAAGAGCACCGACGCCAGATTGACCCCGGCATAGAACCACATCGTCCCGCCAAGCGTGATGGTGGAGACCAGCGTCAGCGCCGTGCTGGTCACCAGCAGGTCGCTGCCCCACAGCATGGCGGAATGCAGGCTGGTGGCGTTGCCGCGCATCGACAGGGGGAACATTTCCGCGCCCAGCAGCCAGCCGACCACCTGAATGCCACCGGCGTTGAACACCATGAACAGCAGCATGAAGATGATGATCATCCAGCTTCCGATGCTGCCCTTGTCCGGATGCACAAGGAACATGATGCCCAGCCCGATCAGGCTGAGGACCGAGCCAGGCCCCATCACCAGCACCAGGCGACGGCGGCCGATGCGGTCCACGATGTTCGACCCCAGCACCGTCATCACCAGATAGACGATGGAAATCCCGATACTGGCCAGCAGGGCCGCCGAATTGCCAAAACCCGCATCCGACAGGAACGTCGGCGCGTAATAGATCATCATTTCCAGTCCGCCGGCCTGCGTGAAGAACGCAACGCCCAGCGCCGCGACCAGCGCGGGCCTGACCCATGGCTGCATCAGGCCGCGCCAGCCGATGTCATCGGGGTCCGCGTCCTCGTTCGCGGTGATCTGGATCCGCTTGATCTCCTTGCGGATCTCGCGCCGCGTGGTGCGTATCCGGCGCAGCTGCTCGATCGCGGAATCGAGGCTTTCATTTTCCGCCGCCCAGCGCGGGCTCTTGGGCAGGAAGAACATGGAAATGAAAACCACCAGCGCAGGAATGGCCGCGATCGCCACCATCGGACGCCATCCCCACGCATCGCGCGCGGCAAAGCCGATGACGTTGGCGGTAAAGATGCCGACACCGATGGCGATGTTGAACATCGTCACCATGTGCCCGCGCTTTTTCGCGGGGGCGAGTTCGGAAATGTACATCGGCACGACCTGCGTCGAGCCACCCACCGCAAGCCCCAGGAACACGCGCGCGGCAATCAGGGCATACACGTCCGGCGCCAGGGCACAGGCCATCGCGCCAAGGACGAACACCGCCGTGACGATCATGACCGAGTTACGGCGCCCGAAACGTTCGGACATCCAGCCGGTAATGAACGATCCCATGACCGCGCCCGCAAGGATCGCGGAGGCCACCATCTCCTGATAGAAGCTGCTGAGCTGAAAATCGCGTGTGATCAGCAGCAGCGCGCCGGAAACGATGCCGGTATCGTAGCCATAGAGGCCACCGCAGATGGCGGCCACGATGGCTGCGAGCCAGAGAGTCTTGTGGGCATTGGGCGAAAGTTCGAGGTTGGACAGGTCGGGAATGGGTTCGGACAGGGGCGACTGGGCATCCGTTGACTGAGGTGTCTGGGTGTGTGGTGAATAATTCTGCATGCCTGTTCCTTTATCCTGTTTCTGTTTAATTCCCGGTCCCGGTCAGGGTTCCATCCGTTGCACATCGGATATGACCTGCCGCGCCAAGGGCCGATTTCATTTCGGCAACATGTGCCATGGCCGCGTGGAATGCGGACCAGTCATCATCGCGGGCGACGGGATGCCATATCCCCTCGACCCTTTCGATCCACATCGCGCAGGGATCGTCACGCCTGAAATACGCAAGCGAGACATCGACGCCCGCGCGCGGCGCATGGGCTTCGATCCGGTTTCGCAATGCCTGGAACGCCGAAGATTCGTAAAAATACTTCCGTGGTCCGGACATGGCCCGTTCACAACTGATGGCGCCACCATACCAGTCAAAAAACAGAAATTCAAACCCGATCCGACTTTCCTCGAGAAAAGACCAGACGGATTCACGCAGTTCGGTGGATTTGTTCCTTGATTCTTCATGCAGGCCAAGGCGTTGCAGGGTACATATATCAAGGAAGCGTTCATAACGTTTCGGAAATTTTTCAAAAATACTTCTTATTTTCTCCATTTCCGAAAATGGCAGAAGACATTCCGCCATCCGCGCCAGATTCCACATCATGGCGGTGGGCTGCCGGCCAAAGGAATACAGCCCGGAATGATCGAAATAGGCGGCGGTAAAGGACGGATCGTAATGCGGGGCAAAACGCCACGGGCCGTAATCAAAGCTTTCGCCCGCGATGTTGATGTTGTCGGTATTGAGGATGCCATGCACGAACCCTGCCGTCATCCACTGCGCCGTCAGCAGCGCAAGGCGCGCGCACAGCGCGTCAAGCAGGTCCGCCGCCGGATCCTCGCCACCGGACAGCGCGGGATAGTACGTCGCGATCACATACTCCAGCAGCAGCCGCAGGGAGGGCAGGTCCTCCATCGCGGCGAGGCGCTGGAACGTGCCGATGCGGATATGCGAATGTCCCAGCCGGGCCAGCACGCATGAACGCGTGGGGGAGGGTTCATCCCCCCGATGCAGGGCCTCGCCCGTTTCTATGACGCTCAGGCTGCGCGAAGTGGTCACGCCGATCGCATCCAGCGTCTCGCTCGCCAGGATTTCGCGCACGCCGCCCTTGAGCGTCAGCCGACCATCGCCGCCACGCGACCATGGGGTCGTGCCGCTGCCCTTCGTGCCGATATCCAGAAGCCGCCCGTCCAGCGCGTCATAAAGCTGCGCGAACAGGAACCCGCGCCCGTCGCCAAGATCGGGGTTGTAGGACTGGAACTGATGCCCGTGATAACGCAGCGCAAGCGGTTGCGGCAGGCTGTCCGGCAGGGGTTCGAAACGCCCCAGATGGGCAATCCACTCGGCATCCGTCAGGGTGTCCAGCCCGACCCGCCCGGCCGCGTCCTGATTGCGGAAACGCAGGATATGGGCCGGGAAATCCGCTGCCTTCACGGGGTCATAGAACGCATCGCCCAGTGTCATGTGGCGCGTGGCGGGACGATAGGCGGCGGAAAAGGGCATGGAATTCAACCTTGGGCAGCGGGCAGGACCGGAAGGTCCAGCGAGACGGGGGCAGGAGCAAAGCAGACATCGACCTGTCGGGGCGTTATGCCCTGTCCACCCGCGCAGGACCATCGTGGGGCGTTATCGCGATCGATCAGCCGCGCGCGGATGCCCTCGGCGAAATCGGGGCGACGGATCAGGGCCGAGACCAGACGGAACTCCTGTTCCAGCACCATGTCCAGATCCGGCAGCGCCCGCGCCCGGAAATAGGCGCGCCATGCGACCTCCACCGCGAACGGGTCGGCCTGCGCCAGCGCCGCGCGATCGGCCTCGGCCCACGGGGCGTCACATGTCCGCAGGCGTTCGAGGACGCTGTTCACGTCCGGGGCGTCATAGACGGCATCAACCTCTGCCATGTCGCCCCATCCCGCCGCCTCTGCCGTCACGGCGGGGGCAAGGTCCAGCACGCGCCCGGCGGGATGCCGCGCCAGATCGGTGGCCACCTGTTCCAGATGGGCCGAGGGGACCAGCCGGTCCGCGAACCCGGCGGCGATCGCCTCCGCCGCGTTCATGCGCCCGCCCGTCACCGCAAGCCGCAGCCCCGACAGGCCGGGCGCGCGCGACAGGAGGTAGGATCCGCCGGCATCGGGGGTCAGGGCGATCGCGACCTCCGGCATGGCGAGGACGGAATTCTCGGTCACGATCCGGTGCCTGACATGCCCGCCAAGCCCGATGCCCCCGCCCATGCAGATCCCGTCCATGAAGGAGACGATCGGCTTGGGATATCCCGCCAGCATCGAGACAAGGCGGTAGTTCCCACGGAAAACCGACAGCACCGCCTCCGCCCCGCCGGTCTGCAACAGGGCGTGCAGCGCGCGCAGGTCGGCGCCCGCGCAAAAGGCGCGCGGGGCCGTGCTGTCGATCATGATGGTCCGGATTTCGCGATCCTCCCGCCATGTCCGGAGGCATCCGGCGATTGCCGCGACCATCCCGGCGTCAAGCGCGTTAAGCGCCCGTGGGCGGTCGAGCGTGATGCGGCCCAGATGGCCTTCACGCGAAATGCGCAGCGTCCCGTCTGTCATCGTGGCGGCGTCTCCTCGAATTGTCGGTTATGTTCAAGCATGACAGAATAAGGTAGGGGAACCACCGCTTCGGCATGCTTTTAATGAACGCGCGATCATGTGACGTCAGGAAAACAGGATAACATAATGGGTATCGACGCCCGGACGTATCGGGATGCAATGGCGCGGCTGGGCGCGGCGGTGAATGTGGTGACGACAGGCACGATGGAGGACCCGGCCGGTTTCACGGCCTCTGCCGTATGTTCGGTCACCGACGACCCGCCGACCCTGCTGGTCTGCCTGAACCGTACGTCGCGCGTTCGTTCCCGCTTTCGCGAGGGGGCGGCGATGTGCATCAACGTGCTGTCCGCCAGCCAGCAGGACATTTCCGGCGTGTTCGCCTCCGCCGCGGAACAGCATGAACGCTTTGCCTCGGGTCACTGGCGCACGCTGACGACCGGCGCGCCGGTGCTGGAGGAGGCAGTGGCGTCCTTCGACTGCCGGATCGAACGCATCGTGGAGGTGGGAACCCACAGCGTGATGTTCGGTGCGGTCGAAAGCCTGCGCAATGGCAGCAGCCATGGGGGGCTGATCTATTTCAACCGTACCTACCACATGCTGCCGCCAGCCAGCGAAGGCTGAAAACAGTTAAGAAGTTTTTGGTGAAGCTTTTTCCCAAAAAGCTTCGAAGAACGTCGCCTTTTTGAAAAAAGGCGACACCCAAAAACTTTTACCATTTTCAGACTGTCGCTGAATTTACGCGAAATTAATTCCTCTGCGGCGATATCCTTCTCTCCCCTATACGGCAGGACGGACGTATTGCGACAGACAGGACAACACGACGACAGGACGGATGACAGCGTTGACGTGCCGGTCCTGACATGGCGCATGCTGCTGGGCCTGCAGGGCGGCGTCGTGATATTCATCCTGCTTCTGTCCTGGTGGGACAATCATCTGGCATGACAGGCTGAAACCGGCCACAGGGCTTCATCGTCACCGCGTTCAGGCGTATATCCCCATCAGAGGATGACAGGAATGGGCGTGACAGATGGGCATGGATGATCGGCAGGACAGCACGGACCCGGGCGCGGACAGTTCCACCTTTGGCGCCGATGTCGAACGCATGCTGGGCCGGGCGCAGGATATGTGCCGCCGCAACGGCGCGCGCCTGACGCCGCAACGCCGCCATGTGCTGGGGCTGATCCTTGCGTCCGACCGGCCCGTGGGGGCGTACGACCTGCTCGACCGGCTGCGCAACGACACCAGGGCGGCCGCACCACCCACCGTCTATCGCGCGCTGGATTTCCTGCTTGAACACGGGCTTATCCACAAGATCGAACGCCTGTCGGCCTTCGTGGCCTGCCGGCACATGCTGCACAGCGCGCGCGAATGCGAAAACCACCTGCACAGCGCGCAGTTCCTGATCTGCACGCGCTGCGGACAGGTGACCGAGCTGGAGGACAGCCAGATCGTGCATGCGCTGGTCCATGCCACGCAGGCCCGCCAGTTCAGCATCCGTACCTCCACGATCGAGGCCGAGGGCATCTGCGCCGCCTGCGCCTGAACGCGGATCCCGTCGCAGGGTGACGGCGATTGCATCCGCGCCGCGTTTGTCGGCATGATGGCCCCGGCCCGCGTCACGACGCGACAGGCCACGATCAAACCACTGGTCCCCCTTCGGGGTGGAGTGTCGCGATGACGCGTTCGCGTCGCAACGAAACCGGCGAACTGCCCCTGCCGCTTCCCCCTGACATGCAGGACAGGCAACGGACACCGCCCCCCCGCAAGCCGTCCGCGCGCAGGCCGCATCCCACCAACGCGACGATCGCGGGACAGGATGACCTGTTCGCCCGCCCCCTGCCGCCGGTGCCCGCCCCGCCGCGCGTCGTCACCCATCTGCAGGGGGCAGAGGTGAATCTGGGCCCTGTTCCCCTGCGGCAGTTCGGTCCCTCGGACGGCGCGGATGGGTATTTCTATCATGTAACGACGCAACAGCAGGCCGAGGACATGCTGGCGCACGGCATTTCCATCAGTCCACGCGCGCCTTTGCGATTGACGGAACGCCATGGCGTCATGCCATGGTATGCCGCCATGGCGGAGGATATGGAGGCGGTATCGGACGAAGGCGGTGTGGCAATCCTGCGACTGCGACGTTTTATGGTGCATGATCTGGTTGAAAATGATCCTGATCATACACGTGCGTGGGGCGTTCCGTGCTATTTCCTGACGGGTGTGGCGCGTCAGGCGCCTATTTGAGCAGGTATTCCAACAGGTCCGGCGTCAACCACGCCAGGCATATTTCAGGGCTGAACCAGCGTGGCGCCGGGCCGCCACGCTGGTAACGAAAAAGAAATAAAATATAAGGATCAGCACATAATGAACCAGTCGGTCACCCCACCCGCGGGATCGTCGCGGATACGTTCCCTGATCATCGGATGTCTTGCCGCGCTGGCGGGCCTGATGGCGGGGCTGGATATCGGGGGCATTTCCGGCGCGCTGGATTTCGTCGCCAGACAGTTCCATGCCTCCACCATACAGCAGGAATGGATCGTCAGTTCCATGATGGCGGGTGCTGCGGCGGGGTCGCTGTGCGGGGGATGGATGTCCCACCATATCGGGCGCAAGCGCACGCTGCTGATCGGCGCTGTAGTGTTCGTGGCCGGATCGCTGGAATGCGCGCTGGCATGGTCGGTGCCGTCGATGATCGTGGGACGCGCGGTCATGGGGCTGGCGATCGGGGTCGCGGCCTTCACCGCGCCGCTCTACCTGTCGGAAATCGCCAGCGAAACGGCGCGCGGGGCCATGATCTCCACCTATCAGCTGATGATCACGGCGGGGATCTTCCTTGCGTTCATGAGCAACACCTTCTTCAGCTATTCCGGCAACTGGCGCGGCATGTTCGCCGTCGCCGCGATCCCGGGCCTGCTGTTCCTGATCGGCACGCTGTTCCTGCCGTTCAGCCCGCGCTGGCTGATGATGAAGGGTCGCCGCAGCGAGGCGCTGGAGGTGCTTGTCGCGCTGCGTGACCGCGATGACGACGCCCGGCGCGAAATCCAGAACATCAGCGACCAGCTCCAGCAGAAGCAGAAAGGCTGGGGGCTGCTGGCCAACCGTAATTTCCGCCGCTCCATCCTACTGGGCATGGGGCTGCAGATCATGCAGCAGCTGGCGGGCGTGAACGTGGTCATGTACTACGCGCCCAAGATTTTCGCGCTGGCGGGATATGTCGGCCCGGCGCAGCTGTGGTGCACGGCGATGGTCGGGCTGGTGAACATGCTGGCGACCTTCGTGGCTATCGGCCTGGTGGACAAATGGGGCCGCAAGCCGATCCTGTATGCCGGCTTCCTTATCATGGCTGTCGGGATGGGAAGCCTCGGGCTGCTGCTCAACTCCCTCCCGCTGGGTCAGGGGGAGCAGATCATCGCCGTCTTCATGCTGATGATCTATATCTCCGGCTTCTCCATGTCGGCAGGTCCGCTGATCTGGGTGCTGTGTTCGGAGGTGCAGCCGCTTCAGGGACGTGATCTGGGGATTTCCATCTCCACCCTGACGAACTGGCTGGCGAACATGTTTATCGGCGCGACGTTCCTGTCTTTGCTGCAATGGATCGGCAACGGCCCTACCTTCTGGATGTTCGCGGCCTTCAACCTGGCGTTCGTGTTCGTGACATGGCGCTTCGTCCCTGAAACGCGCGACATGACCCTTGAAAATATCGAAAAGCGGCTGATGGCGGGCCTGCCCCTGCGCGAAATCGGACAGCCTTCGCGCAAGGAAGCGCAGCGGGAAGCCGCCGTTCCCCTTTCCCAGGAATCCTGAGCGGGACAAGAGGCCATAAATGCCGCTCCCTGCCCGAACACGGCAGGGAGCGACCCAGTGAGACACGCTGCAACCGTAAAGAAGTTTTTGGTGAAGCTTTTTTCAAAAAGCTTCGAAAGAACGCCGCCTTTTTGAAAAAAGGCGGCACCCAAAAACTTTTATTACTTAAGGGTTAGCCCACGTCGCCATTGGCATAGCGGCGATAGACAAAAGGTGGGGCCACGTCAGGGCGCTCGGCGATCGCGGCTGTGATCCTGTCATGGTCGGGGGCACGTTCGCACACCGGATCGGTCGCCGCCGCATCCCCCGCCAGCGCCAGCGCCTGACAGCGGCAGCCACCCCAATCCTTTTCACGCTGGTCACAGGTGCGACACGGCGCGGGCATCCAGTCCGTTCCACGGAACATGGTAAACAGCGGGGCCGTATCCCAGATCGCACCCAGTCCAGCCTCGCGGATGTCGGGAATGCTTACCCCCGGGATGCTTTCGGCCGCATGACACGGCAGGACGCGGCCCGATGGGGAAATATTGACGAACCGGCGTCCCCATCCCCCCATGCATGGCTTGGGACGGTCGGCATAATAATCAGGCGTGACGTAATCGATGGTCAGGCGACCGGCATAACGCGTGCGCGCGGCCTCCACCGCGCGGGTGGCCTCGTCCACCTGCGTGCGGGTGGGCATCAGGGCGTCGCGGTTACGCAGGCCCCAGCCATAATACTGCGTATGGGCGATTTCGACCCGCCGCGCGCCCATTTCCGCCGCGCTGTCGATCATCTGTGCCACGCGGGCGACGTTTTCACGGTAAATGACGAAATTCAGCGTCAGCGGCATACCATCGGCCACGACCATGGCGGCGGCAGCCATCTTCCTTGCCTGCGCGCCCTTCATCCCACCGACACGTTCGGCATTCTGCGGGTCGATGTCCTGAAACGACAGCTGCACATGATCCAGCCCCGCCTCCACCAGCGCGCCAAAGGTCGCGGGCGTCATCAGGACGCCTGATGTGATCAGGTTGGTATAAAGCCCCCGTCCCACCGCATGGCGCACCAGTTCGGGCAGGTCGGGACGCGCCATCGGCTCGCCCCCGGAAAAATGCACCTGCAGCACGCCAAGCTCCGCCGCCTGGTCCAGGATGTCGATCCATTGCGCGGTGGTCAGTTCACCGGCGCGTGGCTCCAGCGCCAGCGGGTTGGAGCAGTAGGGACATTGCAGCGGACAGCGATGCGTCAGTTCCGCCAGCAGGCTCATCGGTGGCGCGGGCGTCTCCGTCATGGCAGCAGCACCTGCCGCGCCACCAGATCGGCCGCCATTTCCATGACGTCGCGCGCGATCAGGTCACGCGGGGCGGCGAAACGCGCGGCAAGATCCGTCACGATGTCATCCAGCGTGCGCGTCCCATCGACAAGGCGCAGGATCTCCACCGCCACGGGATCGGGCAGGAACGCGCGTTCCGGCGCCTGGATCACCCACTGATCCCGTACCCGGTCATGCTGCAGCCGCACGCCACGGGCGAACCGCACCACGCTGTCGGGCGCAAGGGGCGCGACCTCCGTCATGGACAGGTCGGCCGGAACGCGCCGGGCGGAATCCGGCCCGGCGTGACATAGGCGTAATCCAGCGCGTCGAGCATGGACCACAGCACCGCGCATTTGAACTTCAGCGCCGCCAGCACCGCTTCCTGCTGTTCGGCGGTGCGGGCATGTTCGCGAACATAGGCCAGCGCGAAATCGGAATCGCGCGGGGCCTGCGTCAGACGCGGATGGAAATAGGCCAGCGTGTCGCTGTTGACGAAATCATAATGGCGCAGCATCCCCGCGACGCGTTCGCTGATGATCGTGGGGGAAAACAGTTCCGTAAGCGAGGACGCAATCGCCTCCAGTATCGAACGGTCCCGCACGAAGGCGACATAGGCATCGACCGCGAATTTCGTGGCGGGCAGCAGTCCGTCAAGCGACTCGACATACGCGCGGTCAAGGCCCAGCCCGTCCGTCAGCCGCAGCCAGCGCGCCACGCCGCCCGTGCCCGGCGCGTCGCCATCATGATCGACCAGCCGCCGCCGCCATTCCCGGCGCAGTTCCGCCGTCGGCAGCCGCGCCAGCAGCGTCGCGTCCTTGGCCGGGATCTGGCACTGGTAATAATAACGGTTCAGCGCCCATGCCTGCACCTGTCCCTGCGTCAGGCGGCCATCATGCAACGCGCGATGAAAAGGATGGAGGTTATGGTAACGCTCCGCCCCGATGGCACGCAGCGCGGCTTCCAGCCCGTCGGGAGAGAGTATCTGTCCGGTCATAATGTAATCCTCATCCCGTCATGGGCCACGTCCCAGCCCTCCGCCGCGGCGCGCTTGCGCTCGGGCGAATCAGACAGCAGCACGGGGTTGGAATTGTTGATGTGAATCAGGATTTTGCGCGCGATATCCAGATCGCGGAACGCGGCGAATGTCCCCGCCTCGCCCATCAGCGACATGTGCCCCATGCGCTGGCCCGTCTTTTCCCCCACGCCGGCGCGCAGCATTTCGTCATCGACCCACAACGTCCCGTCGAAGAAGACCAGATCCGCCCCCGACAGGCGCTGTCGCAGGGCATCCGTCATCCGCGCGCAGCCGGGAATGAAACATACGCGGCGCGCGCCATCGGTGATCTCCAGCCCGATCGTCTCCCCATTTTCGACAATGGCGGCGGGATCGGGGCCGCGTTCGGCATACAGCGGAACCTTGCCCGGCACGACAAAGGCCCGGATCGTCAGGCCCGCAGGCGTGCCATCCACCAGCGTCAGGGGGAAATCCCGCTCCAGCGGCAGCGCGGTGCGGGTCACCACCTGGCGGTTCAGCGCCTCGAACACCGGGTTGGCATCCAGCGTCGCCAGGACCGCATCGGTCGCAAGCAGCGTAAGCGGCTGGCGTTCGCGCAGGGTCAGCAGGCCGGTGATGGTATCGACCTCTCCCCCCGTCAGGATCACGCCCGCGATCGGGGTGGAACGCAGTCCTTCATGCGGGTGAAGGGCAGGGGTCTGGTTGATCTGGGTACGCAGGTCGGGCGATGCGTTGACGATGAACCAGTGCCGTCCGTCGCCACTGATGGCGATCGATGCCTGTGTGCGGGGCAGTGCGGCGGGATCGCCGGACCGGGCCCGTCGGCAGCCTTCCGCGTTGGAATTCCACTGTGGGAATCCGCCACCTGCGGCCGCGCCAAGAACGATGATGTCGATCATGGCTGGTGTTTATATGAAAATCGCCACCTGTGACGAGACAGGTGGCGATGAAAACATCTTACTTCTTTTCGCCGCAGACGTAGCTGTTGATTTCCGCGCCCAGGGGAACCTCAACGATCTTGGGGGTGTTCCATGCCATGTCTTTATCTCCATATTCCTGCGATGAAGGCGATAAACCTTCATATCCATTATTCATTTGAATGCTGAATCCCCCCGGTTGCAACACCTTCCCGCCAGCATCCGGCCGGATGGGGAAAGGAATACATTCACAATCCCGTGTTCTTCCGCCGGCCTTCCGTCCCGGCCATTGCAAGAATCGCGTAGCGGCAATGACAGCCCGTGTTGTGGGTTGCGAAGGCGACCGGGACGGACTAGGCGTATTTTCCTGTTTCTTGCTCGGTAAAACCGGTTGGTCGGTCCTCTGATCCCCTGGGTCTTGCCAAAGGTGAAGCCGGATCATGCCGCCCGAAGAGAACACGCCCACGTCCCCCCCGCCGCCTGCCGCCGCGCCATCGTACGAAAGCATGCAGCAGCACCGCGCGCGTGAGGTCATGCGTCATACGCGCATGGACCTCAAGACGGCCTGCCTTCTGGTGCTTTGCATCCTTGCCGTCTTCTATACGCTGTATTTCGCGGCCTCCATCATCCTGCCGATGATCCTGGCGCTGGTGGTGAACCTGCTGCTGTCCACG
Source organism: Novacetimonas cocois (assembly GCF_003311635.1). Lineage (GTDB taxonomy): Bacteria > Pseudomonadota > Alphaproteobacteria > Acetobacterales > Acetobacteraceae > Novacetimonas > Novacetimonas cocois. Next base: position 29,084 of record NZ_QEXL01000016.1, read on the forward strand.
CCGATGCGCTTTTTGCACCTGAAGCTGAAGCTGCCCAAGCCCCTGGCGGCCCTGCTGCTGATCCTTGGGGTCTTTGGCGTCGTGGGCGCCATCGGGACCGCCATTTCGGTGCCCGCCGCCGGGTGGATCGAACGCGCCCCCGAGGCGATGAGCGCGCTGGGCGACCGCCTCGCATTCCTGCGGGGGCCGATCCACCTGATCGGCACGGCGTCGGAGCGTATCGAGAACTTCATGACCATCGCGGGCAGTCACCTCGATCACACGGCCAAGGCCGGAGGGGACGAGTCCGAGCGCGTCGTGATGTCGGCGGCGCCGGCGGGTGGGGAGTTCAACAATTTCGGATCCTCCCTGCTGCTGGGAACGCGGGCGTTCGTGGGGCAGTTCTTCACGATGATCCTGATGCTGTTCTTCCTGCTGGCGCAGGGGGACAGCCTGTTGCGCCGGTTCGTGGAAATCATGCCCACCTTCGCGGACAAGCGGCGGACGGTCCAGATCGCCTATCAGATCGAACGCAACGTCTCGCTCTATCTGGCGACCATCACGATCATCAATTCGCTCGTCGGCCTTGCGAACATGCTGCAGTGCTGGCTGCTGGGCATGCCCAACCCGCTGCTGTGGGGGGTGATGGCGTTCCTGCTGAACTACATCCCCATCATCGGTCCCATGATGGGGATCACCGTCTATTTCCTCGTGGGGCTGTTCACCTTTCCCTCCGTCCTTCAGGCGGCGCTGCCGCCCGCGATCTACCTGTGCATCCACCTGACGGAAGGCGAGACGATCACCCCGATGGTGCTGGCGCGGCGCTTTACGCTCAATCCCGTGCTGGTGATGGGATCACTGATGTTCTGGGACTGGCTGTGGGGAATTGGCGGGGCGTTCCTGTCGGTGCCCCTGCTGGCGGTATTCAAGATCATCTGTGACCATGTCGATATCCTGACGCCCATAGGCCACATCGTCGGCGGACCGACCCGGGGGACGAATACCACGCCCCTCTTCACGCCCGACATGATTGACGAAGACGACAGCCAGCCACCGGGCGCGTAAGACCCGGCCTGAAAACAGTCCGTTGATAGGAAACAGGAGTTTTTGGGTGTCGCCTTTTTTCAAAAAGGCGACGTTCCTTGAAGCTTTTTGCAAAAAGCTTCACCAAAAACTTTTACGATTTCAGGGTACTATTTAAAATTGCCGCTTTCGCTGCAGGGGCCTGCCCCTGTGGCCGCACGAAACGGCGGGAGGTGCGGGGATCAGTCCTCGCCCTCAGCTAGGCTTTCGAGTCGTTCCTGCGCAAGGAGGGTAATGGCATAGCCCTTGCCAACGTCGATCATCCCCTGCGCGCGCATCCAGCTCAGCGTACGGCTGACGGTTTCGATGGTCAGGCCCAGATAATCGGCGATATCGCCCCGCGTCATGGGCAAGTGAAGCTGCCCCTCGCTGTTCAGTTCGCCGTGGTTCGCCTGATCCAGCAGGAAACTGGCCACCCGCTCACGGGCGGTCTTGCGCCCCAGGAGAAGCATCTGGTTCTGGGCCGCAACCAGTTCGTTCGACGCCTCCTCAAGCAGGCGGCGTTCCATGCGGGGGAAATCATCCAGCAGGATGCGCATGCGTTCGCGCGAAAAACGGCACAGCCGCACGGTATCGACCGCTTCGGCCCCGAAGGCGTAACGGTCGGACACCGCAAGCCCGAGGAAATGCCCCGGCCCGGCAAACCCCGTGATCTGCCGCCGCCCATCAGGCAGCGCCTTGAACAGCTTGACCGTGCCGGATGTCACGTTGAAGAAATCGGTCGCCGGCTCCCCTTCCTCGATGAAGCAGCGGCCGGGGGTCACGATGGTTTCCACTGCGGCTTCGGCCAGGCGGCCTATGTCTTCGTTCTCGATGGCGCTGCACACGCTGGAGGGGCGGACATTGCACATCTTGCAGAAATCTGCCTGAAGCCCGGCAGTGCCCATGACAAGACGCCGTGGTCGCTGCTCGAACTGGCACGAAGACGTATCCGGCATGTTTTCCCCAATTCCCTGCTGTCACCCGATGTGACGTCATGTGGCGCCCGCGACGGGGCGCCCGCGCGGACACTAAGTTGGGCACCGGCAAATGACTGCTGCCCGAAAGCCCGGCAGTATGTATGACCCCTTGATATAAATCAATGCGGAGCCCCGATCCCGATCCGGTAAATCATGCAGGTCAATCATCTTCGGGCAAAGGATTCCGCCACCAGTGCATGGACGCTCTCCCCTGACGGTCCGGCGGCTTGGCGCTGCGGATATCCTGGTACTCTACCCCCTGATCCAGCATGCTTTTCCCGAAATGGAACGTCGGCGGTGGATGGACGTGGGGCGTCGCATGTCCGCGCGGCGCAAGCGCCCGCGACAGGGCATACTGGTCGCCCATTACGGGCCGCGCGGCCTGCCATGCGCCATGGTGACCTACCGCCGCGATTTCGACATCCGCCTCGGGCAGGTGCTGACCAGCGACCATTACATCGTGATGACACCGGGCGATGCACAGCACGTCATGAACGCCTTTCATCCGGTCATGGCGGAGCTGGCACGCGAACTGGGATGCCATGCAATACGCACAATGCAGCCCGTCACAAAAATGACAACCCACCCCCAAAAAGTGTGTCCTGACGAACACATAGTCGAAAGAACCCTGCTTTTAACGGAAATTAACGGTTTCTCTCCGCCTTCCTGATTGATCCATATCAAGGTGCGATGTAAGCGCCCCATGATTGTTGCCATTCATCAAAATCAGTTGTTTGCGACGTTCAGTCGTCAGAACGAAAAGGTCCGCACCAGATGAAGAAAATGCGTAATACTGCCGTTGTGGCGGCTCTGGGTGCCGCAGTTGTCGCACCCGTCGCGGGCCATGCTCAGACGACTGCGCCGTCCACCTATGTCAACGCCCCGCTGGCCGCCCCCGTCGCACCCTCGCGCCCGCATGGTCACTGTGGCATTTTTGAGACATGCGCCAGCACCAAGATCGGTCTGGGCAAGGGCGATTTCATGATCCGCCTGTCGGCCGTCGGCGTCCTGCCCGAAGACCGCGACAGCAAGGTCTGGCTGGATGGCAAGGCCCTGCCGGGCGCGCGCGTCAAGACGACCAATCAGGTCATGCCCGAACTGACGTTCGAATACTTCGTGACCGACAACATCTCCCTCGACCTGATCGCCACCAGCACCCGTCATGAAGTCGCGGGTGAAGGCGGCGCGCTGGGTGGCAAGACCGATGTCGGCAGCGCCTGGGTGCTGCCGCCGACGGTGACGGTCGCGTGGCATTTCCGTCCGCACAAGCGCCTGAACCCGTATGTGGGCGTGGGCGGCACGTTCATGTGGTTCCACAACATGAACGCCAGTGGCGCGCTGGGCCTGAACAAGCTGAACTCCGGCTTTACCGGTGGTCCGTCGATCAATGCCGGTGTCGATTACCAGCTGGTGGGCAACTGGTTCTTCAACTTCGACGTGAAGCAGATGTTCGTGCGCATGCACGCCTGGGCTGAAAACGACACCGAAACCCTGAAGGTCAAGGCCCACGACTCGCTGGACCCGACGGTCGTCTCTGCCGGTATCGCTTACCGGTTCTGATGACATGAACGTGGCAGATCCCGCCGCGCTGCTGGCGCGGTACGCCCGGAACCTGCCACGTTACACCAGCTATCCCACGGCGGCGCAGTTCACTGATGCCGTGGGGCCGGATGACGCGCGGCAATGGCTGCGCGCCGTGCGACCGGGCGATCCGGTCTCCCTCTACCTCCATGTTCCCTTCTGCGACACGCTGTGCCGCTTCTGCGGGTGCAATACCGCCGTCCTGCGCAGCGCCGACGCCCGGGCCGCCTATGCCGCCCTGCTGATCGAGGAACTGCGCCGGGTTGTCGAACTGATCGGCACCGGCCATCCCGTCTCCCACCTGCAATGGGGGGGCGGAACACCCACCACGCTGCCGGTGGGCACGCTGCGGCAGGTCATGCAGACCATCCGCAGCAGCTTTGCCGTGTTGCCCGACGCGGAAACCAGCATCGAAATCGACCCGCGCCACCTTCCCGCGCATTACCCTGCCGTGCTTCGCGAACTGGGCTTCAACCGCGCCAGCCTGGGCGTGCAGGACATCGATCCCGCCGTGCAGGAAGCCTGCGGTCGCATCCAGAGCCTGGAGCAGACGCGCGCCTGTATCGACATGCTGCGTAACGAGGGGATCGGTTCGATCAACATCGACCTGATCTATGGCCTGCCGCGCCAGACGGTGGCTGGCGTGCGCGACACGGCCACCGCAATCGCGGCGCTGGCGCCCGACCGGCTGGCGGTTTTCGGTTATGCCCACGTGCCGTGGAAACAGAAACGCCAGAACCTGATGCCCACAGGGCAGCTACCCGATCCCGCAGCCCGTTTCGCGCAGAGGGCGGCCATCCACGAAGCCCTGTGCGATGCGGGATACATGCCCATCGGGCTGGATCATTACAGCCGCCCCGACGACCGCATGGCCACCGCGGCGCAAAGCGGCACGCTGCATCGCAATTTCCAGGGGTACACCACCGACCCGGCAGAGGTCCTCATCGGGGTGGGAGCCTCCGCAATTTCATCCTTTCCCCAGGGACTGACCCAGAACGCGATCTCCTCCGCCGCCTATGCGCGGCTGATCGGGGCGACACGCGACTGCCTGCCCGTGGTGCGCGGCGTCCGCCGCACGCCCGATGACCGGCTGCGTGCCGCGATCATCGAACGGCTGATGTGCGACATGGCGATCGACCTTGGCGATGTCATTCACCATCACGACCTGCCCCGGGATCATTTCCGCGACGAAATACGCGCCCTTGCCCACCTCGAGGCCGACGGGTTCGTCGCCATATCGGGGCAGCGACTCCATATCCCCGAAAAAGGCCGGCCCTTCCTGCGCCATGTCGCGGCCGTTTTCGACCGTCACCTAGACACGGACAGGCCCCAGCGCCACGCCAGCGGCGTCTGAGCATGCCCCCGCATGGCGCCTCCACCGGTCCCGTGACGCATCAGGATGCCTATACCTCCGTGATCGGCGCCCTGACGGCGGCGCGCCACGCCGTTGCGCCGTTTCCCCACTGGCACATGGAAAACGTCCTGCCACCGTCGGTGACGGCAGCACTGCTGGCATGGGATCCGGGCGCGACATTCCATGCGGGCGAAAATGACGGACGGCGAGACGTGCGCAATGGCAGGCGCATTTTCGTAACGCCCGCCGTCCGCGACCGTGATGCGGACCTGGACCTGCTTGCCCACCTGTTCGACGCGCCCGCCGCGCGACGGCATTTCGAACGGACGTGCCATATCGATCTGGCCCATACGTTCCTGCGCCTTGAACTGTGTCTCGATACGGACGGATTCTGGCTCAGCCCCCACACCGATATCGGGGCCAAGCGCCTGACGCTGCTGATCTCCCTGTCCATCGACCCCGACGCGCATGAATGGGGCACCGACCTTCTGACCCCGCAGGGCCGGCCGGTGGCCCGGGCGTCGGGCGCGTTCAATTCCGGGCTGCTGTTCATTCCGTCGGACCGGTCATGGCACGGCTTCGTGCGGCGTCCCATCACCGGCCTGCGCCGGACGCTGATCGTCAATTATGTCGGTCCCGAATGGCAGTCGCGGGGCGAACTGGCCTTTCCCCCGCAGTAGCCGCCGGAACGGGAAACCATATCCACGTCCGCCCGTGGATATATGCATCATGCACGATACACATGCACAAAAGCTTTATTCCCGTTTCAAACGGTTCTAGGAAGCGTTGCTACATGTGGTATCCCACCTATCCATGTCATCCCGGTCATGACGCAAGAGGACAGATTAGGTATGAGCGAAAACCCGCGCGAGATTATGGAATTCGACGTCGTAATCATCGGCGGCGGCCCATCCGGACTGACGACGGCCATCCGATTGCGTCAGCTTGCCCCCGACACCAGCGTCTGCCTGATTGAAAAGGGCAGCGAGATCGGGGCGCATATCCTGTCCGGCGCGGTGATCGAGCCGCGCGCGCTCGATGAACTCCTGCCGCACTGGCGCGACAGCGGCGCGCCGCTGAACACCCCCGTCAGCGAGGAGCACATGCTCTACCTGACGCAGACGCGTGGCTATCGCGTGCCGATGCTGGACCGCGTGATGCCGCACATGCGCAACCACGGCAATTATATCGCAAGCCTTGGCGAAGTATGCCGCTGGCTCGCGACGCAGGCCGAGGCCATGGGCGTAGAAATCTATCCCGGTTTCGCAGGGGCGGAGGTCCTGACCGAAAACGGGCGCGTGGTGGGTGTCGCGACGGGCGACATGGGCATCGGCCGCGATGGCAAGCCGGGTGACAATTATGCACCGGGAATGGAACTGCGCGCGAAATACACCATCTTCGCCGAAGGCTGCCGCGGGTCGCTGACCAAGCAGGTCATGCAGATGTACAACCTGCGCAAGGGCGTCGATCCCCAGACCTATGGGCTGGGCATCAAGGAACTGTGGGAAATCCCCGCCGAACTGCACCGCCCCGGCCTGGTGCAGCACAGCTTTGGCTGGCCGCTGGATGATCGCACCTATGGCGGGGCGTGGATGTACCATTTCGGGGAAAACCTCGTCTCCTACGGCTTTGTCGTGGGGCTGGATTACCCCAACACCTGGCTTTCCCCGTTTGACGAAATGCAGCGCGTGAAACTGCATCCCTCCTTCCGTCCGTATTTCGAGGGCGGGCGTCGCCTGTCCTATGGCGGACGCGCCCTGTCCGAAGGCGGGCTGCAGTCCATTCCCCGCCTGACCTTTCCCGGCGGCATGCTGGTGGGTGACACGGCGGGCTTCCTCAACGTGCCCAAGATCAAGGGCACGCATACCGCGATGAAGTCGGGCATGCTGGCGGCCGAGGCCGTGGCGGAGGCCTTCCTGACCAACCGGGTGGAACCGGGTTCCTATACGCGGCGCATCCGGGAATCGTGGCTGTGGGACGAACTGCGCGGCGTGCGCAACATCCGCCCAGCCTTCGCGCGCTTCGGCATGAAGGGCGGCGCGCTGTATTCGGGCATTGACGCGATGCTGCTGCGCGGGCGGGCACCGTGGACGCTCCATACCCGCCATGCCGATAACGAGACGCTGGAGCCTGCCTCCATCTCGCCGAAAATCGATTATCCCAAGCCGGACGGCAAGGTCACGTTCGACAAGCTGTCCTCCGTCTTCCTGTCGAACACCAACCATGAGGAAGACCAGCCCGTGCACCTGAAGGTGCGCAGCATGTCCATGTGGAAGACCGTCAACTGGGACGTGTTCCGCTCCCCCGAAAGCCGCTACTGCCCTGCGGCGGTGTATGAGGTCGTGGACGAGGAAACGAACCCCACGCTGCAGATCAACGCGCAGAACTGCGTCCACTGCAAGACATGCGACATCAAGGACCCGACCCAGAACATTGACTGGGTGACGCCCGAAGGGTCCGGCGGTCCGAACTACCCCGGCGGCATGTAGGCACATGCCCGTGGACGCCAGCGCCTGCCGCATGGCGTCCCTCCTTTCCCATCCCCCATCCAGCCACAGACAGGAAGAGACGTGATGAAGGTTCTTGTCCCCGTAAAGCGCGTGATCGACTATAATATCAAGCCACGCGTGAAGGCCGACGGCACCGGCGTTGAAACCGCCGGCGTCAAGATGTCGATGAACCCGTTCGACGAAATCGCAGTGGAAGAGGCCGTCCGCCTGAAGGAAAAGGGCGTTGTCACGGAAATCGTGGCCATTTCCATTGGCGAGCCCAAGGCGCAGGACACGCTGCGTACCGCCATGGCCATGGGGGCGGACCGTTCCATCCTGGTGGAAACCGACGCGGTGACCGAGCCCCTGGCGGTGGCGAAGGTGCTCAAGGCGCTGGTGGAAAAGGAAAAGCCCGATCTGGTGATCCTGGGCAAGCAGGCCATCGATGACGACATGAACGCCACGGGCCAGATGCTGGCCGGGCTGCTGGGCTGGCCGCAGGGCACGTTCGCCAGCAAGGTGGAGATCACCGATGGCAAGGCCATGGTCACGCGCGAAATCGATGGCGGCCTGCAGACCGTCGCGCTCACGCTGCCGGCCATCGTCACGGCGGACCTGCGCCTGAACGAGCCGCGCTATGCCTCGCTGCCGAACATCATGAAGGCACGCAAGAAGCCGATGGAAAAAATCACGCCCGCCGAGGTGGACGTGGACATGACCCCCCGCCTGAGCATCGTGTCGGTGGCCGAACCCACGGGACGCAAGGCGGGCATCAAGGTGGATTCCGCAGCGGAACTGGTCGCGAAGCTGCGTAACGAAGCAAAGGTGATCTGATCATGACCGTACTCGTACTCCTCGACCACGAAGCCGGCGCCATCAAACAGGCGTCGCGTTCCGCCATCGCGGCGGCGTCAAAGCTGGGTGATGTCGATGTGCTGGTCGTGGGCCGCGATGCCGCCAGGGCCGCCACGGCGGCGGCGAAGCTGCCCGGCGTGAAAAAGGTCCTGAGTGCTGCGGATGGCGTCAGCGCGGATGAACTGGCCGAGCCCGTGGCGGCACTGCTGGCCTCGCTGGCGGATGGCTATACCCACATCCTTGCCGCGTCGAGCGCGAACGCCAAGAACACGCTGCCGCGTGCCGCCGCGCTGCTGGATGTGCAGCCGATCCCCGATGTCGTGGAAGTCATCGACGCCGATACCTTCGTGCGCCCGATCTATGCCGGCAGCGCGCTTGCCACGGTAAAGTCCTCCGACCCGAAAAAGGTCCTGACGGTCCGTGCCTCCGCCTTTGACCCGGTCGCGACCGAGGGGGGCTCGGCCCCGGTCGAGAATGTTTCCACCCCGGCGGACGATACCCGTTCGCAGTTTGTCGGCACCGAACTGTCGCAGTCGGAGCGTCCGGAACTGGAATCCGCGCGTGTCGTGGTGTCCGGCGGGCGCGGCATGCAGAACGAAGAGAATTTCAAGCTGCTGGAGCCTCTGGCCGATCGTCTGGGTGCCGCCATCGGCGCGTCGCGCGCGGCGGTCGATGCCGGGTTCGTGCCCAACGATTATCAGGTGGGACAGACCGGCAAGATCGTGGCGCCGGAACTGTATATCGCCATGGGCATTTCAGGCGCGATCCAGCATCTGGCTGGCATGAAGGACAGCAAGGTCATCGTGGCGGTCAACAAGGACCCCGAGGCCCCGATTTTCCAGATTGCGGATTACGGCCTGGTGGGTGACCTGTTCGAGGTACTGCCCGCGCTGGAAGCCGAACTCGACAAGGCAGGCTGAGGGACACGTTCCCCGGCGATACGACCTTATGACGGGCGGGGCATGTTCCCTGCCCGTTTTTTGTTGGCAGGTCCTTCTGGCCCCCAACATGGGATGCAATTCCCTGAAAATCATCAGGAAGTTTTTGGTGAAGCTTTTTGCAAAAGCTTCGAAGAACGCCGCCTTTTTGAAAAAAGGCGGCACCCAAAAACTTTTGTTAATTATCAATTGATTATCTTAAACGATCCCTTGCAAACCGGGCAAAACCGGGATGGTCGCGTCTCAGTCTTCGCCTAGCACGGCGCGGGCACGGCGAACGATCGTGTCATATTCCTCCTGCGTCAGGTCTCCGCGATGCAGCATCTCGCTCGCCCGGGCGAGGGCATCACGGGCATGTGTCTCATCAGGAATGGGATAGCGTCGCCCCGGCAGGGCAAATGCCGAATCCGGCAGTGCATCACGTTCGGCCGTTGTCAGTCTGGACATGATCCGTATCCTTCTTAGCGTTCATGCGGGCACTTTCCATCCGGAATGACCCCGTATGCAAAGATTACGCCGCCCCGGCCCGTGATCGCTACGTAAAAGACAAAGACATGCCCCCGCCTAAATGCACGGCTGGCCCAGGTCAAAAAAAACGGGACACACTGCAATTGCAATGTGCCCCGCCCAGGTGGCCACACATGAGCATGTCATGTGGAATTTTATACCAGACTGTATTCAGTCCGGACGTTTCAGTATTTTGCGAAGCCATGCTGACTTCATGAGCCATTATTGGCATTTATTTTCCACGAGGTCAACATAAAAAATAAAATAGATATCGTTTTTACTTTTTTTGCACCGCACAATTACTGTGTTTATTTTGCATTGCACAATGGACATCAGAATACAGACACAAATGACACAAATCAGTGCGCCATCGCCCGACCGGGGATTATTCACCCCACGGGCCGCATGCAATATGTTCCTGATCCCGGGGATGTCCTGTATGGTGGATACATGAACCGCCTGACTGGCCCTGGCCGATATCGCATGAACGTACGCTATGGCCGCAATATCCGGACCAGCGCCGGATGACGCGCATGCGACGGCCCGCGTCCAGACGGCATGCCGCCTTCTGTCAGGGCAGCATCATGCGCCATGTGGTCGTCATGGCGGGCACCGGCGCCATCGGCCTGATGGCCGTGTTCATGGTTGACCTGCTGAACCTGTTCTACATCTCAACGCTGCACAATCCCGCCCTGACGGCTGCGATCGGCTTTACCGCAGCAGTCGGGTTCATCCAGATTGCCGTCTCCATCGGCATGTCGATCGGGCTCGGGGCGACGACGGGTCGGCAGATCGGGGCCGGACACCACGATGTCGCGCAACGCATCGCCTCTTCCTTTTCCGTCGTCATGCTGGCGCTGACCAGCCTGATCGGGTTTGGCACGGCCCTGCTGGCCCATCCCATCCTGCATGCGCTTGGCGCCCATGGCGAGGCGGAGCATCAGGCAGCGCTTTACCTGTATATTGCCTCCCCCCTGCTGCCGCTGATCGCGACGGGCATGGGATGTTCCAGCCTGCTGCGCGCGGTGGGGGCGGCCCAGCAATCCATGAATGTCACGCTGGCGGGCGCGCTGATTTCCGCCGTGCTGGATCCCATCCTGATCCTGTGGATGAATCTGGAACTGGAGGGGGCGGCCCTCAGCACGCTTGCGTCACGCGCGCTGGTGGCGGCACTTGGCATCTGCTGCGCGCGTCAGCACGACCTGCTGGCGCGGCCCGTGGCACGGTTCATACGCGCCGATACCTATTGCGTCGGGCACATCGCCGTTCCCGCCATCCTGACGAACCTCGCCACGCCCGTGGGTGGTATTTTCGTCACCCATGCCATGGCGTCCTTTGGACTGGCGGCGGTCGCGGGACAGGCCACCATTGACCGCATCGTACCCGTCGCCTTCGCCTTCGTATTTGCGCTGACGGGTTCAATCGGGCCAATCATGTCGCAGAATCTGGGAGCGGGCCAGGTCGCGCGCGTGCAGGAAACACTTGTGGCCGCGCTGAAGCTGGTGATGGGATGCGTGGCCCTGACATGGGCGATCCTGTTCCTGGGACAGGACATCGTGATCCGGATTTTTTCGGCCACCGGCACGACCGCCGACCTGATCCGCCTGTTCTGCAACTGGACCATTGGCGGTTACGTCTTTATCGGCATGCTGTTCGTCGCGAACTCGGCGTTCAACAACCTTGGTTATCCGCTGTACTCGACGCTGTTCAACTGGGGGCGGGCGACGCTGGGCACCATTCCCTTTGTCTGGATCGGCACCCGTTTCGGCCCCATGGGCGTGCAGGTGGGACAGGTGATGGGAAGTGTCCTGTTCGGGCTGGGGGCGGTCGGGATGGCCTTCAACGTCGTCCGCACCCTTGATGCCAGGCCTGTCGGGCCGGAAAGCGACTCGATCCCCTCCCTGCCGCCGGCGCAAAGCGCGGAAAGTGCCATGATCGAACTCGACGATCTGGATAACGAGGCGCAGGAATTCGATCAGGGGGAAGAGGACGCGCAACACACCGCCCTGTCGGACAACAGGAACTGATCCCTGCCGTACACTTCTGTCAGGGAAGTGTGGCCAGATGTCTTCGGGCGAAAGGGATCAGGATTTCTTCTGCTGTATCACGAGCAGCGTATGGAAAGTCCGGTCGATAAAGGTGCTGGTAATGCCATAATTGGTGTGATGGTCGCGGTAATGATGGTTGATGTGATGAATTTTCAGCCGACGCAGCAATGGCCCGCGCATCGGAAACTGATGGCAAGAATAGTGGATCACATCATAAAACACGTAACCGCCAAAAAACCCGGCGGCCAGACTTCCGCCCCGGCCTGATCCCAGCATGAAAACGCCCACGCCCCAGATGACCCCCGCCAGCGGGATCGTCACGCTGAGCGGCATGAGGTTCCGCAGGGGATGGTTAGGCTGTTCATGATGGTTTCCATGCAGCAGATAGACCAGCGACTGCACGGCCACATAACGTGCCTGCAGATGGAACAGGAAACGGTGCAGCAGATATTCGGTGGGAAACCAGACCGCAAATCCGATAGCCGTCCACAGGATGAATCCCATGACGGAAGAGGATCGCCATGCGCCATAGGCCAGCGCCATGGCAAGAAGCGGCAGCCAGACGCACAGGAACACGCGAAAGGACAGGAGGGTCAGGCGTTCAAGCATGGAATTCCTGAATAGCCGTACCGGTTCCTCCATCTTCTGCCTGTCGTTACCCTGCATGCTGGCTACCCTCGCAAAACCGATCTGGAACATAAGCAGAAAATCGCCCGTCGTACGTACCAGCCCGTCCTGACCTCATACTGCCCGATTATTCCAGAAAAC
>NZ_QEXL01000016.1:41692-83544 GCF_003311635.1 Novacetimonas cocois
CATTATATATGTCTGATCGCCTGAGATACGAGGCACATGGGACAGGATCAAGATTATTCGTACCCATGGCCGGTAATATGTTCCATCCGCCGTTTCCTGAAGCAGCCTTCGTATCACATGTATCCCTGCCGCCTTGAGGCATGACCGTCACCCGATATCTTCCCCGCGCCAATATGGCAGGTCTGGAAGCTGCTTCAATCTGCAAAATTCAAGTTTTTTAAAACAAAATCATACTGTTAAATAATCATTCACATCTACGACGACATTTCCCCCGCGCACCGGCCTGCCAGGAATGGCAGACAATAACGGAACCCTATGGTTTCCCTGATTCAACCCTCATCGACCATCGTGGTTCTGGTAATACACGGTCACAAATCTTTTCTCTTCGTAATCCGTCGAGGACTGCCATCCTGCCATGACCAGACACCGGATCATCCCTGACGGGAATGACCCGGTGAACAGGCCCTGACCTGATAAAGGGGTAGGGGACTAGATTGTCGAAAAAAGGGCATTCATGCCTGACACATGTCCTGCATCAATGCCCCCTTCCGACCGGATCACTGCATGCTTCTGCCGGCCGACATACCCGGTGAGATCAGCGTGTTGATCAGGTTGAACATCTTGGACAGCTTGTTGATTTTTGCGTTCGCGATGTAAATCGTATCTTTGTTTTTCATGATGAAATGCTGGGCAAGGAAGAAGCTTGCCGGGTTCATCATGTCAATCTGGTAGATGATGGGGGTAAGCGGCTTCTGCGGATCCACAGGCAGGCCCAGACGCTCGGCGATCTCGGAACTTTCATAGCGGAAGACAAACACCGCATTCGGATCGGCACGGGCGTCCTGTGGACCACCCACCTTTGCCAGCGCTTCCGCCAGGGTGACGCTGGATTTCGTGAACGGCGTTTCCGTCGGCTTTCCGGCCGCGCCAAACACGGTGAATGTCCGGGGTTCGAAAATCAGCTGAAGCCGGTCGCCCGCTTCCATCAGGATATTCTGTTCGGGATTATCCTCGATCAGCTTCAGCGAACCTTCGGCGATCTGGTTATGCCGCGTCAGCTGGACCGTCGTGTCTTCCGGCTGATGCAGTCCTCCCCCCACCAGTGCCACGACATCCACCAGGCGTTCCTGATGCAGCGTCAGCGGAAGGCGACCGGGCTTGGCGACGTCGCCATACACGATGATGGAATTCGTCAGATTCTTGGAAATCAGCACCATCACCTGTGGCGACTGGGACTTCCCTTTCAGAGCGGCGCGTATCCTGTCCGCGATTTCATCCGATGTCAGTCCGTTCACCTGAAGATGCCCGGCATACGGCATATCGATCGTGCCATCCCCATTCACGAGGATGGACGAGAACGTGCTTCTTCTGGCGATACCGGAGGCCGGACTGGTGCTGGAGGACGGCAGATACAGGCTGTTGCCCATTTCATACACGTCGATATCGAGCATGTCCCCCGGACCGGCGCGATCACTGTTATAATGCGCCATGGCGGGCGACTGCTCGATATTGGAAAACAGGGGCGGTGCTTGGCTGTTGAGCAGCGTGATCAGGTCCGGGCTGACCTGCACGATCCCATAGCCGATGGTATTTTTCCTAGGATTGGACTGTGCGCTTTTGACGCCGGATTCCGTAGGCCCGCTGTCAGGAAGTGTATCGCACCCAGCCAAGAGAACCATTGGCAGAAATCCTGCGACCACTGTCTTTTTCCATCTGGAAAGAACTTTTTGTGTGAAGAGTGCGTTTCCCCATACCCTAGATCGCATGTTCACGCATCCCGGTAATAAGCAGCCGCCCGATCATGAAAGTCAGGCCCGAGCCAATGAACACAGCCAAAATCATACGGAAAACATGGGGATAAGTTATCATTCCTGGCAGATTTGGCTCTACCACGCGTACGACATACACCTGCTGCTGACGGGCTATCGCGCGCGCATTTTCCAGTTCCGACGCCGATGTCATATAGGCTTGCTGGGCAAATTCACGGTCCAGCATCAATTCGTCATAATCCGCGATATTGGCGTATACACCTTTTGTCTTCTGGGTCAGGCGACGCTGGGCCTCGATCTCCTCGTCAAGAGCCTTGATACGCTGCTTGAGCGTCAGGACCTGAGGACTTGAAGCATTGAGGTTGCGCAGCATCTGGGCAAGCTGAGTATCCGATTGCGCCAGTTCTGTTTCAAGCTGACCAATCAAACTGATTCCGACGACACTGGATTTCGAAGGATCAACATCACCCGACCTCTGACGGAACGCCGTCATTCGATGCTGGACGTCCTTAACCCGGTTTTCCGCAATAGTAACTTCCTCATCTGCGGCCTTGATGGTGTTTTCCGCTACCAGCCTGTTGAATGCATTTATACGCTCTTCACCAAGCTTCAGCAGTTCGTCTGCGATACGCTTAGCCTCCTCCGGACGGAAAGCGCGCACGTCCAGAGTGGTGACACCCGTGTCTTCATGAAACACGACGTCAATATGATTCAGATAGTACCATAGCAAGCGTTCAGGCGTCGGGTGCTCATAGAACAGTCGTGAGAGGATATCTATGTCCGGATGGCGGAACATCGCCACCAGATTCAGGCGCTGCTGCAGGGAATCCACAGCATCGTGCGATTTGAGATATGTATTGACAGCGAAATTTTCCGCAAGGCCCGCTCCGCCAGAAGCTATGGGACTGCCTCCACCCATCATCATCGCGGCGCCTGCGCCACTTGCCCTGGTAGAAGGACGGCTATCCTTAACCACGAACGCAGCCTCAGACTCATACTGTCCACTTGCAATCAGCGTGTAATATACAAGAGCCAGAAATGTAGGCAGAACCACGACAATAAGAACAGGTGCATGCCGCCGCAAGAATGCCGTCATGCCAGAATGCGTATCTGGCGTCTCAGCGTTGATCATACTACCTCTTATCCTGGAATGGCACGGCCATATAGCATATCGATCTGGATGTGGCCATTTCAGCCTAAATGGACATCCTTGCGGACTTTCCTGATGCTTATCAGTCCGATATAGGTCAATACCAGACACCAGCCAATTGCATAGGCAGGATAGGTATAATCGCTCGTGTAGGAGCTAAACTGCCCTTCGCGGATGAATTCGAACATCTCTGTCGTTGGAAAACATGAGAAATACCATCTGAAAGGATCCGGCATTGTCTGTTGCAATGTGAATGCCCCGCTGATCGGCAAGCTTAGATACATTGCTGGATGCGCAAGTCGTTCAACCACAGTGGACTTTTCACTGTAGGCTGCAAGAATCATGGACAGCCCAAACGAAAACCATAACAATAGTACTAGTCCCCAGATCATCAGCAACGGACGCTGCGGCAAAAAGCCATATGATATCGACTGCATCAAGAGCGAGAGGAAAATCACCGCAAGGATGGTGGAGGCAGCTTCCAGTATGGCACGGGAAAAGAGGATATCAAAAATCGTGACTATTCGATGATAGAGTAATGTACGATTGGCCTCTATGGCACCACCGGCACGACTAACCACAGAACGGTATAGACAAAAAAATGTATATCCCGACGTAATAAAAGATCCTGTTGGCATACCGACGTGCACAAAAGGTCCTTGGGAAAAATGAAGCACTGTAACGCCGATCGTGAGCAGTGAGGGCTCCATCATAACCCATAGGAAACCTATGTTGTCACGCCCGAAACGCGTATGCAACTCCCGGATAATGAGAGCTCCTATGACATGCCACTGAGTATTGAAACCGTTTTTAATAAGTTCGACTTCAGAATACCTCTTTTTAACCTGTGTCATATCTTTGCTGATCCACCAGCAGCTGGACACCCGCAAGCCAAGTACCTACTGGGCATTTCCTGCCGGTCTCCATAAATGGGTCCTGTCGTCATGTTAGGACAATGAACAAATAAGCAGGAGCTTCCCTTACCCCACCTCTCCCTCCTTGTCGAGACGGAAGCGATCCGCCCCGACATCCTCGCACAGACACCCCGATTTCCAGCGATTTTCATGTTATGAAACGTTACACAAACCTGAGTAACTGGACAGAACCATACATGAACCACATCACACATAGTCATGGTCCGTCCGTTGCAGAAACGACAGAGGCCTGCGGTTTTCACAGAAAACATATCAGAATAACTGATAACATAAGCTCCCGATGGGACTTATGTTACGCGGATGCATATCCAATACATAAGAAAGAAGAGATATGCACCACGCCAGCATGTTGCAGACAACATGCTTTATGATGGCGGTTTGAGACCAAATTATGGCACGCCATCGGAGGGTGCAGGACGCCAAGTCCCCAAAACACCCCCACCATCCCGTTTCACCCGCCGGGGACCCGGCAGGCTTGCACAGATATCATTCAGACCCGGGCATAATCGTCTTCAATGCGCACGATGTCATCTTCCCCCAGATAGGGGCCCGACTGCACCTCGATCAGGGTCAGGGGAATGCGTCCGGGATTCAGGAGACGATGGACAGAGCCCAGCGGCAGGTAGATGCTTTCGTTTTCACGAACCATATGCTCTTCATTGTCACGCGTGACGATGGCCGTGCCTTCCACCACCACCCAGTGTTCCGCCCGGTGGAAATGCTTCTGGAGCGACAGCTTGCGACCCGGGTCAACCACGATCCGCTTCACCTGGAAACGATCCCCCTTGGTCAGGCCCTCGTAAAAGCCCCACGGACGATAGTTGCGGTTATGGGTCCTCGCTTCGGGACGGCCCGCCGCCTCCAGCCGGGACACGACCTGCTTCACGTCCTGTGCATGATCACGGTGTGACACCAGCACCGCATCCTGCGTCACGACGACAATCAGGTCGTCCACGCCGCTGACCGCGGCGACAATGCCGTCCGATCGCACATAACAGTTGCGGCTGTGGGATAGGAAGACATCGCCACTGGTGACATTGCCATCCTCGTCCTTTTCACTCAGTTCCCACAGCGCATCCCAGCTGCCAACATCAGACCAGCCCAGATCGGCAGGTACGACGGCGGCATGCTGCGTTCGCTCCGCAACCGCATAATCGATCGATATGTCGGGGGATTCAGAAAAATATGTCGGGTTGAGGCGGATAAAGTCCGCATCCCTTGTCTGTTCCTTGACGGACTGGCGCACGGCCGCAAGCACATCCGGAGCATACTGCTCCAGTTCCTCGATGATTGTGCCGGCACGGAACAGGAACATGCCGGAATTCCACAGATATTCCCGGGTCCCAAGCATTTCCTCGGCACGGGCGGCATCAGGCTTCTCTATGAAGGACGAAACCTGATAGACGCCCCCTATGCCCGCAAGTTGCGGCCCGAGACGGATATAGCCGTATCCGGTATCTGGCCGCGTCGGGGTCATGCCAAAAGTGACAATATGCCCTTCACGCGCGGCCTGCACGCCACGCCCCAGAACGTCCTTGAGGTTCTCCGGCTTGCTGATGGCGGCGTCGGCGGCCATGATCCACAGAACGGCATTGGGATCGGTTTCCGCGACCAGCAGGGCGGCGGCGGCAATCGCCGGCGCCGAGTTGCGTCCCATCGGTTCCAGGACGATACGGGCGTCGGTAATTCCGACCTCGCGCAGCTGCTCGGCAATGATGAAGCGATGTTCCTGGTTGCACACGACGATCGGCGCGCCAACCGTGCACGAGACACCGCGCAGCGCCGTTTCCTGAAGCAGCGTCTGCTGCGACAGCAGGGGCCAGAACTGTTTGGGAAAGCTTTTGCGCGAAACCGGCCACAGGCGGCTTCCGGAGCCACCAGATAAGATAACAGGTATGACAGGGTTTGTATTATCAGGAAGATTTTCTGAAACTGTTGAAGATTTCTTGAGCATGGACATTACAAACCCCCTAATTTGTTCTTATGGTTCTACAATAAATATGTATCGGAAAATCTACCATCGCATGATATATTACATTCAGTATTTGTAATCGTTCCGGATGCATAAATTTTCACACGTCAGGTCTGGGTATAACGTGTCGTTATGATGTCAAATTTTCCATGCTCCTGAAATCCTGACAATCCGGTGTTGCATACAGACGGTTTTTTCGAGCCAAAGTTTCAATATCCTGTTCAATTAATTCTGCCCGGTCAAGCACACGGCAGGCCATTCCCCTGATATCATGTCGCATTCCGATCTTCACGGGCACCTCTCGTGCAATTCGCCGGAACCGCACAGGTCCTCGATGAACGAAAGGCCTTCGCGCACCTGCCGGGGCCAGGAAAAGAGCTTCGCCGTGGCAAGCTTCCTGCCCGGACGATGGTCCTCTATGCTGCCTGTCATCAGGTCTTCGATCGCCCTGCGCCATCCCATGCCGTCAAGAGGATCGACATAGGTCGCCGCCTGGCCCGCGATCTCATGGAAAACAGGGATGTCACTGCAGACGGCCGGGACATCGAGTTTCAGGGCTTCCGACAGGGGCAGGCCGTATCCTTCGACAAATGAGGGAAACAGCAACCCACGCGCGCCCAGCAGAAGCGCCGCCACCTCGGGATCGGACTGCCCATTGCATTCCCTTACAACACCCTGCAGGGCGGGACAGCGTTCGATCATGTCCAGGATATTCTCATTTTCCCACCCCCGGCGCCCCACCAAAACAAGGTGGGGAACATTGTTCGCGCCATTGCATTCCACCATCGCGCGCCACAGGTTAAGCAGCAGAAGATGGTTCTTTCGTGGCTCGATCGTCCCCAGACAGACGAAATAGGGATGCGGATTCCCGACGGGAATGGAGGCTGCTCCCTCCACCACGCCATGCGGCACGACGCGGACCGGCAATCCATTGCGCCTGTGACGCGCATACCGCGCCAGCGATCCCGCCACGGCCTGCGAGGGGACGATCACGCCCCGCGCCAGCGCAAGGACCGTATTCATCCGGGCCTCGTGCCGGGCAGGTTCGCGCGGGCGCGCGTATTCAGGATATTCGATGGGGATGAGGTCATGCACCATCGGCACAAGACACGCCCCCTGCCGCCGCAGGAACCGCTCGATACTGCCCGCGCGATTCAGGTGATGGTGCGACAACAGCAGATAGACCGCCCTGTCATGCCCTGCTGCCGCTGCCGGACGGAAAGACCGCCCTAACATCGCCTTTTGCACCATCCGCCGCGCTGCGCCGCGCACGTCACGACACAGATGATGTTTTCCCTGCCATACCTTTTCCGTCAGCCTTATGAAGCTTTCGGCCTGGTCAAACGGCAGCGGCACAATGACGCCCAGCGGTGAAATCGCAACGAACGTGACCCGCCGCGCGTCATGGCGCAAAAGATAGTCGGCATATTCGAATTCGATCCGATCGATCCCGGTCGGCACGACAGATCCGGCCCGGGCAATCAGACGGGAAATATCCAGATAGATATAAGGACAGCGCGGCATGATGAATGTCAGCGCACACCATCAGACACGACCACGTTGCGCGACACCCGCACCACTTCCGACAGGGCAGGGGCGGAAGCAACCATGTCAGGAACGCGGGCCATGCGGTTATGCGCGGGCAACACCTGCGAGACGCGCTGGATCACGCCCTCGACCAGGCTGGACAACCCTTCGGGGGAGAAGAAACCGCCCGCAATCAGGCAGCGGTTCACCAGCACCCGGTAGAATGCGTTGAAGGTCGCTGTGTCCGGAGGTGTCGGATGGGACCAGAAATTATCAAGGCCGTTCTGGTCCGTGATATCGGGAATGTCATATACCGCCTCACCCAGCGTGATGACCGGAACGCCCGAGGACAGCGCCAGCGTGCCTGTCGTGCTGTTGATGGTGACCACCCCCTGCGCCGTGCGCACGATGACCGCGATATCGCCCGCTTCAAGGAAATAGACCCGATCCGCGACATTTTCCGCCTGCGCGATCTGGCGCGTCAGTTCACGCCAGTCCCGCACGCCATTGTCAAGCGGATGCTCCTTGACCAGCAGGACCAGATCCTTCGGGGCATTCGTGGCAAAGGAATGGATGACCTTGCGCAATGCCGGCTCCATCCCCGAAAAGGGCGAATGCAGCCGCACCTGTGCATCGGCATCAAGCTGGAGCGGGAAGAGCATGTAGGGGATATGCTGCGTCTCGACCCGCTGCACGATCTGCATGGCTTCCTCGGTCGCGGCCTTGCGCCGGCGCAGACGCTTGAGCCAGCCCACCCCTTCCTTGAGCGGATGCCACGGGCGGTAATCACACCAGTGGCGGTAATGCCAGCGGCTCAGCAGGTCGGCGGAATTGTAGGCCACGGCCTCCAGCGCGCGGCGGCGGAAGGACGAGGGGACGGGATGATGCGGCGGCATCGGCGGCAGCAGGGCCGCTTCCTTGCGATACCACTCGGGATCGCGGGGCAGAGCTGAATGGCCATTGACACCGCCGAGTTCAAGCGTGACCCAGTCAGGGCGGATGTAACCTTCCTCGAACACATGCACGGGAATATGCATCCTGGCGCATGCCGCAATGGCGACCCGATGCAGGGGACGGCAGTCCCCGAACAGAATTACATCGGTAATACGATAACGTTTTATTACATTTTGAAAAAAATCAGGCCATTCTTCATCCGTGCCTGTAAAGTCAATACCATTGGGCAGACCCCAGAACAGGCGGTCACCACCATTGAAATTGATCTTGTAGACGCCATAGCCGGTCTTGCGGAAAGCTTTGCCAAGCTCGCGGAAAAATGGCCCCATCAATCCCTGCAGAAAAAGAAATCTGCGTTCGCCCACAACGCTTCTTTCAGAAACATTATTCATTATTATTTCTTCTTCCGCACAGGTGGGTCAGCTTTCCCTGTAATTGACGCAACCGGGTCAACATGCGTGGTCGCCAGATATGTCTCTCCCGGAACCGGGCCAACAGCGTTTCCACCTCACAAGGCAGGCGCGTAACGGGGTCGAGGTAAAGGGGATAAAGCAATAGGGTACCCGCAACAAGAGCCTCTATGGACAGGGAACGGTTACGCCGTACGCACGGTACCTTTCCCAGGTCGGTCGTCAGGCCCCATCCGGCATAGAACGGAACCCCGTACGTCACGACACGACAGCCGCGCAACAGCCCCTCAAACCCTGCCAGCGACGTCAGGGTGTGAATCTCGTCAACCTGCGTCATCAGGCTGGTTATGGCTCCGCCGCGACTGATGAAATCGGCATATCTCATGACCTCCTCCTCCCGCAGGTGGCCCGCCCTGTGGCCCGCATCAACATCCGGATGGGGTCGATAAACGACAAAAGCGTCCGGATTATGGTCCCGCACGGCGCGGAGCAGTTCAAGGTTGCCCTGGATTTCCCCGCCGCCGGCCCGTACCGACAGGTCATCGGCCACCTGTCCGGGCACAAGGATCACACGCCGTCCCGCCGCATTCCACGCCGGGACGGACGAACCTCCCTCCGCCTGGCCGTATTTGGAGACGCCTTCGTCGATCAGGCGACGGATCAGGCGCCGCGCGCGTGCCTTCAGCGCTGCGTCAAACTCTGCCGTGGCAAGGATATGTTCCAGATCGCTGGGGCCGGAAGGATCGTAATAGATGCCGCGCCGGTCCACGAAGATGGAACAGGGCACGCACAGATCGCTTCCCAGCCCGACGGAACGGACGAAGCCATCCTCCACCCGCCATAGCGGAACGCCCCTGTCCGCGGCCTCCTCCACCAGTCCTTCAGGCAGGCGCGTGGCCCATCCGGCAATGGCGCCATGACGTCGCCGCGCCACCTTCAGGGCCGCTTTCGCATGCCGCATGAACGCCGGATGCCCCGGCGCGTGCGCCAGGAAATCGCCGATCCGTTCACGTTTCCACAGCGCCATGCCCACACAGACGCCGATTTCGCGGTTCGCCCGGATCCTGTCGCGCCACAGGGACAGGATATCGACAATCCGTCCCAACGGCACGATGCCCTGATCAAAGGGATCCCTGTAACAGGTCCGCACCGTCAGGTCCCGGGCACATTCCTCATACGATACGCGACGTCCCGCGACATCGCCGCCCCGGTATGCCACCTGGTACGCCAGCGCACGGATCCCGCGCAGGGCCGCCAGCCGGACAAGGTCGCACAGGCCAAGGGCATGGACCTCCCGCGCATGATCGAGCAGGGCATGCGGGTCAACCGGCCCATGCGTCATCGCCACCCCCCGCAGGCGGGCCACGCGCGCGGCCGCCCCATACGGGTCGCGCACGACCAGCATGACCTCGCTGCGGCGGACATGCCGGAGGACATGTTCGAAAAGTGCTGCAATCCCCGCCTGTCCATGCCTGCGCTGTTCAGCCACGGAGGCCGTGACGATGACGGGACGGGCATGGCGCGCGACAGGGGCCCAGAATTCCCCACCCAGCCGAAGACGCAGCATCCGGGCCACCCCTTCATCGTCTTCTTCGCCCCTGCCACGTGATGCCAGCACCGGCATCTTTCGACGCAGGGGTGGCGCACGAAGCAGGAACGCGTCATCCATTACCGTGTTTTCGCAAACAGCCTCATGCCGCGCCACTTCGTTTCCCCCTGCAATGATAAAGCCACGACCCGGTCACGGGTTCCAGCCCCCGGCGCCAGACTTCCGATTGGCTGATGCCTGCCCTTGCCCTTCCATACATCATCGGCAAGAAGGGTATGCGCGCCCTCCGCCTTACGCCATCCGGATAGAATGCAGTCCTGTTCCATGCAATTGTGGTTTCCCCTTCTTATCCTCGGCGTAACCGTCATAGCGGGCTTTTTCGTGGAAAGCATGGCGCGACCGTCGTGCCGTGCCCTGCCATCGCCGCGACGCTGCCTTCTCGATGGGCTGCTGACGGGGACGCAATACGGAATGTGGCTGGCCCTGTGTGGCGCGCCGGTGCTGGCGGCGGCGCTGACAACGGCGGTGAACACCTGTCTGGTGATCGGATCGAACATCAAGCTGTCGATCCTGGGGGAACCCATGCTGTTCTGCGATGTAGTTGCCGCGCGCGGTTTCCTTCAGCATCCCAAATTCTATCTCTTTTCCATTCCTCCCGCAGGGCGCATCGCAGTGGTGGGCGGCCTGATCGCGCTGCCCCTGCTGCTGGTGATGTGCAGCACCCTTTCGCCGCTGCCACACCTGATGGGGACAGGGTGCCTGATCGCCTGCGTCCTGGCGCTGCGCCTCATCCCCGCGGCCCGGTGGGCGCCGCGACCAGACATGCCATACGATATCGGCCGCCTTGGCCTGCCTGGCTCGCTGTTTCTTTACTGGCGCCGCTGGCGGCATGAAACGGCGCAGACCCCAATTGCGGAGGCTCCGGCCGTGACCGGGCATCCGGCATACGACACCGTCATTGTCATACAGTGTGAGTCCTTTGCCTGTCCCACCGACCTGTTCAGCACGGATCACCCATCCCCCATTCCCCTGCCGGAACTGCCTGCCCTGGCACGGGCGCGTCGCATGGCATCACGATGGGGAACGCTCGATGTCAGTGGCTTTGGCGCCTATACGATGCGCACGGAATACGGGGTGCTGTTCGGCGTGGATGAAAATGCACTGGGCTTCCGCGCCTATGACCCTTTCCTGACGGCACGAAAGGAAACCACGCTTTCCCTGCCCGCCATCATGGGACGGGCCGGATATGAATGTACGTTCGTCCATCCCCACGACCTGCGATTTTACGGACGGGCGCAACTGATGCCCGCATGCGGGTTCAGCCACATCATCGGAGAGGAAAGCTTTACCCACACTGCCCGTCCCGACATGCCATATGTGGAGGATGTCGCGCTGGCGCAGCAGATCGGGCAACTGGTAAAGGCGCAGGCAGGCCTCGGTTTCATCTATGCGGTGAGCATGGAAAATCACGGTCCATGGCCCGCCCGGGGACCGGATGGACCAAAATCGGCACTGGCGCATTATTTCGGGCATCTGCGTAACAGCGACCGGATGCTGGACATGCTGATGGAGACATTGTCCACCACGGGCCGGACGGGACTCCTGCTTTTCTTTGGCGATCACCGCCCGTCCATCGCCGGCATGGTGGTGCCTGCCGCCGCCCGGGGCACCCCCTATGTCATGGTTCCCTTCGGTCCCGGCAGGACGGTTACCCGGCCTGCCCCCCCACAAAGCCTGACGCCGGCGCAGTTGCACGATCTGCTCCTGCATGACACGCTGGCGGCCGATGGTGCGTGCGACCATGAAAGATGATATGGATATGTCCGGTTCCTGATCCCGTCTTTCCTGTCAGGCCCTTTCCTGAGGTCCCGAATACAAGCCCATGATCGAATTTGAAAACGTCACCAAGATCTATCACGCGCGCGGCGTAAACAAATGCGTGCTGGATCACCAGTCCTTTGTCATAGAAAGGGGCGAGTCGATTGGCATCATCGGGGTCAACGGCGCGGGTAAATCCACCCTGACCCGCATGATCGCCGGGATCGAATATCCAACCAGCGGCCGCATCACACGCACCATGTCCATTTCCTGGCCACTGGGATTTGCCGGCGCGTTTCAGGGCAGCCTGACAGGGGCGGACAATGCGCGGTTCATCGCGCGCATCTATCGTCGCCCGATCAATGACATCCTTGATTACGTAAACAGCTTTGCCCGGCTGGGGCATTATTTCGATGCGCCGGTCAAGACATATTCATCCGGCATGCTGGCGCGTCTCGCCTTTGCCGTATCGCTTGCCGTTCGCTTTGACTGCTACCTCATCGATGAAGTCACGGCGGTGGGTGACCAGTCCTTCCGTCTGCAGTGTCGCGAGGCATTGCTGGAACGACGCGAATACGGAACCCTGGTCATGGTGTCGCACGATCCCAACATGCTGCGCGAATATTGCGACAAAGGCGCGGTGCTCCAGAATGGGCGCCTGACCTTCTATGACGCGATT
The DNA here is from genome assembly GCF_003311635.1 of Novacetimonas cocois. Taxonomy (GTDB): domain Bacteria; phylum Pseudomonadota; class Alphaproteobacteria; order Acetobacterales; family Acetobacteraceae; genus Novacetimonas; species Novacetimonas cocois. The sequence goes on from NZ_QEXL01000016.1 coordinate 54,456, forward strand.
GATGAGGCGATCGAAGCGTCGGCCGAACTTTACAGGTAACCCATGCGGGACAGCCTTTCCCTTAGGGGGAGCAGGCTGTCATTGTCTTCCGACGTCATGAAAAAGCCGGATCCGCCCAGACAGGGTAAAAATGGCCAGCCAGACACACCCTGCCCCTAAATACAGGCAAGTAAAATCGAAACGACCTTATAGGGAAGATAAGGATGGTGGAGCCAATGAGAATCGAACTCACGACCTCCTGAATGCCATTCAGGCGCTCTCCCAACTGAGCTATGGCCCCACACTTCTGACCGGGTCGTATGGGCTCGACCCGTTTGTCTGCCGGGGTATAGCGAGTAGCCCCAGGCTTGGCAACCCCCTATTTCATGTCCTTACGACCCCCTGCTGGCGCAGGAATTCCAGCAATGCCATGCGCGGCAGGCCAAGGATGGCGTCATGGTCCCCCTCCATGCGGTCGAAAAGATGCAACCCCGGCCCCTCCAGCCGGTAGGCCCCGACCGAAGACAGGACGCCAGCGCCTTCGAGGCGGAGGTAACGGTCAAGGAAATCATCGCTGAACTCACGCATCCACAGGCGTGGGCGCGCAAGGTGATGCCACAGACGCCTGCCGTCGCGCATCACCGCCACCGCCGTATGCAGCACGTGCCCGCGCCCGCGCAGGCGCGTCAGCTGCGCACGCGCGGCAGTGATATCGGCAGGCTTGTCAAACCATTCCCCATCGCATGACAGGATCTGGTCCGCGCCGATGACGATCGCGTCTTCGTCCACGATTCGTGCCGCCTTTGCCCATGCCAGTTCCATGGCGGTGGCATCGGCATCACGTCCCGATGCCCGGCAGCGCTGCTTGATGATCCCCTCGTCGATCGCGGCCGGCCGGCAGGAAATGACCAGCCCCGCCGATTCCAGCAGCATACGACGGGCGGAAGACTGGCTGGCGAGTACTATCCGTGGCGACTCGGTCTGTAATGAAACGTTTTTTAGTACTAAATTCGAGTCGTCGGACATCTGGCGCTCCGTACTGTCAAAGTTAAACATGAAATTCGGCGACGGGAGTACTCCGGGAGTACTGTGGTACATGGGGATGGTACTTCGCATGATTCTGCATCGTACCGAGTACCGTGGATAAGCCGCCCCCCCCCCTGCAACCTGAGTTGTACACAGCCCCCTGTCGGAAAATTCTTAGCAACTTTCCCTGATGGCTGAAAACCGGGACCCTCCGGACTGTACACACTGTGGGAAAAACGGGGTACATTTTCGGAAACATGGGTACCCCATCACTCACACCCCCTATAAGCCACCTCAAGAATTTCTTTCTCTTTTCTTTTATTGATTAGGAATGAGACCTCCGGAACCGTGGGAAAGACGGCGAAAGCGGATCCGTGCTGTTCGGTCGGCAAAAAGTACGAGATAGTCCCGCTGCAATGAAACTGAACGACGGACCGATGACGGAAACAGGCAAACCCCTTCTGCGTGCTCTTGCGGGAGAAGCGATCTGGCCCCCCCCGGTATGGCTGATGCGGCAGGCCGGACGTTTCCTGCCCGAATTCCGGGCATTGCGGGAAAAGGCGGATTTCATCACGCGCTGCATGACGCCGGACATGGCGACCGAAATCACCCTGCAGCCGATCCGCCGTTTCGGCATGGACGGGGCCATCCTGTTTTCCGACATCCTGATCCTGCCCTGGGCAATGGGACAGTCGCTGGAATTCATCCACGGGCGCGGTCCGGTGCTGGAGCCGGTGCGCAGCCTGCGGGATCTGGAACGTCTGGACGTGGGCCGGGTGAAAGGGGCAACCCGACCGGTCATGGAAACGTTGCGTCGTCTGCGCGGCATCGTTGACGGCCCCGAACCGATCGGGGTGGCACGGCCGGGACAGGTCACGCTGATCGGATTTGCGGGCGCGCCGTTCACCGTCGCCTGCTACATGGTCGAGGGGCACGGATCGCGGGAATTCGACGTCACGCGTGGACTGGCCTATTCCGATCCGGAATTCTTCGACTGCCTGATCGATACCCTGACCACCGCCACGGCCGACATGCTGTGCGACCAGATCGTGGCGGGGGCCGAGGCCGTGATGCTGTTCGACAGCTGGGCCGGGCTGCTGCCGCCATCGCAGTTCCGCCGCCATGTCATCGCCCCGGCCCAGCGGATCGTGCGCATCATCAACGAACGCCATCCCGGCGTTCCGATCATAGGCTTCCCACGGCTTGCCGGGATCATGGCGGTGGAATACGGCCGGCAGACGGGCGTCAATGCAATGGCGCTCGATACCGGGGCGGACATGAAGGCGATCGCGGCGCAGCTGCCTTCGACCCTGACCCTGCAGGGAAATCTTGACCCCCTGCGGGTACTGGCGGGCGGCGAGGGCATGCGGGCGGAGGCCCGTGCCATCCGTGACGCGATGAAGGGACGTCCGCATGTCTTCAACCTCGGCCATGGGGTGGTGCCTGCGACGCCACCGGAACATGTCGGTGACCTTATCAGCACCATTCGGGATATCTGAACATGCTACCTGCCTGTATCCGTCCGGACGGCCATCTGCGGCTGATCATCTTCGACTGCGACGGCGTCCTTATCGACAGCGAGGGGCCTTCATGCCGCATGCTGGCGCGGGAACTGCGCAAGGCGGGGCTGGAAATCAGCGATGACGAGGCCGTCGGCAGGTTCGCGGGCAAGGCGCTGACGGCCCTGAAGGAAGAAATGCAGGATCAGGCCGGACTGACGCTTCCGGCGGACTGGCCGACGCGCATGCAGCACGCGCTTGTGGAACTCATGCAATCCGAAGCGGAGACGATCGAGGGGGCGGCCACCATGCTGCGTGAAATCGCGGCACTCGGCATTCCCTATCGCATCGGTTCCAACTCATCGAAACTGGAAATGGATGCGAAATTCGGTCGCACTGGACTGGATGCGCTGATTACGCCACAACAGATCCATTCGGCGCGTGATATGGGCAGGCCCAAGCCCGATCCCGCCGTCTATCTGTCTGCCGCGAAAAGCCAGGGCGTGAATCCGCAAGACTGCCTTGTGCTGGAAGATACCGAAACCGGGGCGGGGGCCGCGCATGCGGCCGGAATGGCCTGTGTCCTGCTGCGCCCGCTGGACCTGCCCGCGACCAGCTGGCCCGGACTGCTGCGGATCGGCCATCTGGGGGAATTCGTCCCGCTGGTGAAGCGCATCCTTCGATCCCAGGGGCACGGAACATGATGGGCATGCTGTGGCCGTGGGTGTTATGGATCAAGGCGTTCCATATCATGTCCATGGTCGCGTGGATGGCGGGCCTGTTCTACCTGCCGCGCCTGTTTGTCTATCACTGCCAGACGGAAGTAGGATCGGCGGAATCCGAACGCTTCAAGGTCATGGAATACAAGCTGCTGCGCATGATCATGCTGCCGGCGATGTGCTGTACGTTCCTGTTCGGCGGCCTGCTGGCCATGATGCCGGGACTGATCGACTGGCATGCGGGATGGTGGCTGACGAAGCTGGCGGCGGTGTTTGGCCTGGCCGGTTTCCATGGGGCCTGCGCCTCGTGGCGACGCGCCTTCGCGCAGGACCGCAATACCCATGATGAGCGCTTCTATCGCATGGCGAACGAAGTGCCGACGGTGCTGATGATGATTGTCGTCATCATGATTGTCGTGCGTCCCTTCTGACATGAAACACGCGACCCGGGACATTGCCCCGAGCCGCGCGCATCAACACTCCCGCACAAGAGCGGGTGAGAGCTTACAGAAGCGACTTGCCCTGCTTCAGCACGGCGCTGCAGACCTTCTTGGTCACTTTCTGCTTCAGGTTGCCCGTCAGGGACGACAGGGAGAACGTATTTCCGTTTCCGGTGTCCAGGATCCCCTGCTGACCGTTGGTGTAAAGGGAGTTGGACGTATCAAGGCCACTCTTGTTCTTCAGCGAGGACAGGATCGTCGAAGGCGAATTCCCCCCGAGATAGTTGTTCTCAACGCAGTAGCTGAGAAGGCCGGTGACGTTGGACGGGGCCAGCGACGATACGGACGGAATGTTCAGGCCACTGTTCGACAGCGCGCCGGACGCCGCGTTCCCTAGCAGGGAAGATGCGCCGTTCGAGTTGCCGCCCGTCAGGCCAGACAGTCCCTGTGCATGGACGGGGGCTGCGGAAACAGCGGCGAGGAGGGGAAGGGCAAGGTATGCTGCCGAAAGCTTCTTGACGATGGACATGGGAACTCCTGGTTGCCACGGGGCAGAGCGCGCATGTCATGACAGGACCCGTTCCCGCCATGACGCACGCCAGCCCCCAGCATTCAGCCTGATGGCCCGTTAGGCAATCCCCACCAGCATCATGCCATATATCTTGCCAAGGACGGGGCACAGCACATACTGGATCAGCAGCAGCAGCGCGATGGGGCTGAGGTCGATATTGGCGACCGGCGGCAGGATATTGCGAATGGGCTGCAGCAGGGGTTCGGTCATGCGCGAAAGGAAATTGTAAATTTTCCATACGATCCGTTCGCGCGGATCAAGGATGCCAAAACCGATCAGGAAGCTGAAAAGGCAGGCCAGCAGAACGACCCAGGTGTAAAGCTGGATCAGTTCGAACAGCAGCCTGAACACAATGGTAATCAATGGGCCGACTTTCAAAAGGGGGCGTCTGTGCGGAATCTAGCGTTCCGTGGCACGCGCCACAATATCAACTGTGCATCCCCATGAATAAACGCATCCGTGATGCCCGGACAGGCTTGACACATCGGGCCGTCGTGTGATTTATCCCCCAGCACGGTATGTGGGGCTGTAGCTCAGATGGGAGAGCGCCTCGTTCGCAATGAGGAGGTCAGGGGTTCGATTCCCCTCAGCTCCACCACGTTTCCGTAAAATCACCATAATATTGTGCGAATGCCTTCTTCTGTATCAGAAAGATGCTGATACACGACGTCGGCAGGTTCAGGTTGATCGTTTTTTGCTGGCGGAGTAGAGATATCCGGCTTTCTTACCTGCGGTATCCTGATCGTTGCAGGCATTTCCCCGTCGTCCCCAGCAAAGAGAAAATATTTAACCAGCATGCCAGACCATCCCGTTGTTTTGAGGACGCGTCATGAAGATGGGACCTCCGTTGGAATGACGATGCCGACAGTCGTGAATGGCCGTCGCCAGCCCATGTTTTCCGACATGGCGCGGCGTATCGCGGGCATGGCGGCGATGTTGTCCGTAACGGGGCTTCTGCTGGCCGGATGCAATACCCTTCCCCACAGCGGGCCCGAGCAGTCGGAAATCGTGGCGGACCAGAAAAGCCCCAAGAAGAACAGCCTGGGGTTCAGGATCATCCCGATCACGCCCGAACTGATATCGTGGCTGGATGCGGAAAAGCCGCCGCTGCTGTCCACCCTGGATACGACGAATTACGTGGCGTCACATAATGATCGTATCGGACCGGGCGATCATCTGGCGATATCGGTGTATGAAGTCGGAAACGGTCTGTTCGCCGGCTCTGTTTCGGGAACGTCCACAAAGGATACCTCAAGCCTGACGAGCATGTCCGGCATCGGGGGGGATACACCGCTTGGCGCGATTGAGTCCCGACTTCCGGTGGTGCAGGTCAATGACCAGGGCAATATCACCATCCCTTATGCCGGCAAGGTGCATGTCGCGGGGCTGACGCCGTCGGAAATCGAACAGCGTATTGCCAGCAGCCTGAAGAATGTTTCCACGAAGCCCGCCGTGGTGGTGCGTCCCCTGGTGGATGAGACGAACGTGGCGATCGTCTATGGCGATGTCGCCAAGACCGGCCGCATTCCGCTGTCGCCCAATCAGGAACGCGTGCTTGATGTCGTCGCGCTGGCGGGGGGGGCAAAGCACCTTTCCGAAGATGTGCTTGTGCAGCTGACGCGCGGCGACCGGCTGGTGCAGGCGCCCCTGAAACTCATCGAACAGACGCCGGAGCAGGATATTCCCCTTCAGCCCGGTGACCGGCTTGAACTGCTGTATGAACCGCGCAGCTTTACGGTGTTCGGTGCGACCGCCAAGGTTGACGAGGTCGATTTTACCACGCCGACCCTGTCGCTGGCGGAAGGTCTGTCGCGCGTTGGCGGGCCGCTGGATCAGCAGGCCGATCCGAATGCCGTTTACCTGTTCCGTTTCGAGGACCGCAATATTGCCAGCAGGCTTGGCCTGCAGATGGATCCGGGGCAGCAGAACATTCCCGTTGTGTACCAGCTGGACATGATGAATGCGCAGAATTACTTCCTTGCGCAGCAGTTCCCGATGAAAAACAAGGACCTGATTTACGTCGCCAACGCAAAAATAAATAATTTCAACAAGTTCTTCAACCTGTTGAGCACGATCATCAGCCCGGGTATCACGGCCGCCTGGCTGGCGAAGTAAGCCTGTCTTGACGGGGAGGGTGATCGGAAAACCGCTGGCGGCAGGCCCGTTCCCATTGCCGCGGCGTTTCCCGCTCAGTCCTGTCTGGCTGGATGGCCGGAACATCGGCAGCCGTGGCGGTACCGGCGTCGCAAGATATACGCGTGATCTTGCGGACTGCCTGCACGAAATCGGCGTTTCCACCGCATTCCTTGATGGGCGGGACGAAAACCCCGGAAAGCTCTCTTTCCGTGAACTTGAAAAAGCGTACCGACTGGTCCGTGCGCTCCGGTCGCAGCGACATATTATCGACAGACCCGATACACAGGGCCACACGGCGCCATCCTGCGTCGATCTGTATCGGACGGCACATGTCAGGTACAAAACCTTTGGCCGGCTGACGTCATTACGTGCCGATACGCCGCCCACGCTCATGCACTGGACATATCCCCTGCCAATGGTCCTGCAGGGCTGCATGAACGTCGTGACCATTCACGATCTTGTCCCGATCCTCAATCCCGGACTGACGGGCATAGATCCCGGGCGTTTTGAACGCCTGCTGCGTGAACTGGTGACGCGCATGGACAGGATCGTCACCGTTTCCGAAACGGTCAGGCAACAGATCATCGATATCCTTGATGTTGCGCCCGAACGCGTCGTCAATCTGTATCAGATGGTCGATATCGATATCACCGCCGTAATGGCCAGCCCCCGTATCGTTCCCCCCGGCAGTCTGATCCATATCGGGCGCGTGGAATCACGCAAGAATATCGCGCGTCTTGTCGCGGCCTATGCCCGCAGCAGAAGTCATCGCCCGCTGGTGCTGGTCGGTCCCGATGGCGATGACCGGCCCGACCTGTCATTGCCGGATGGACCCGGTCGGCTGATCCGCCTGCCGTGGAGCAGCCGCCTTCAGCTGTTGCGCGGCCTTGCAGAGGCGCATGCCCTGGTTTTTCCGTCCCTTGCCGAAGGATTCGGACTGCCCATTATCGAGGCGATGGCGCTGGGGACGCCTGTCATTACCTCGCGCGGGGGCGCGACGGAGGAAATTGCGGGCGGGGCCGCCCGTCTTGTCGATCCGTTCGATGTGGATGATATCGCCGGTGCGATTTCCGAACTTGATGGCGTGGACAAGACATGCGGCGTGTGTGGCGATCTTGTAAGGCGCGGATACGTGCGGGCGAAGTTCTTCTCGCGTCAGGCCTATACCGCACGGCTTGCGGCATTTCATGCGCGACTGACTGCCTGATAAGGGAGTGTTTCAAAATCCGGCCTTCGCAATACCATGCGGATCATGAGAAAGTTTTGGGTCATGATTTTTGAAAAATCACGCAGGGACATGGCCTATCTGGAAAAGGTGGCACCCGGGATTTTTTGTTTTTCCTGTCGGCAGGCCAATTTCATACACCTCTCGGCGACATCGGGACGGGGCATCCTGATCCCGAAACAATCGATTTTCATCATGCCGTGGCACGGTGAAATTTGCCTTCATTGACAGAATCAGGGTGAAAAAATCACAAACGGATCGTGTCAATATTCTTATCATTCTGTACAGATGTCCCATGATCCGGAATATTCGCGCGTTGGACGGATTCAACGGGCAACATATTTTTGACATCGTGAAACGGCAGGAGAGAATTACAATGGGCGGTGACGATACTGTACGCGATGGGGAAATTGCGTTGCTCGAAGCCCACGTGGGCTGTCTTGAGGTTGCGTTGCAGACAGCGCTGCGGATGCTGACCCGTGAACAGCAGATCGCGATGCTGGATCATGAAAACGCCCGGATCAGGGAGCGTGACGAACAGCAGATGGCGCATCAGCTTGGCCCCGACGGGGACGAGTTCAATGATATTACCAGTGCGCACAAGCTTGTTGCGGACTGTATTGCGCGGGTGGTTTCCGAATCCAGAACATCCTGAAGGAGAAATGGCATGACCAGACCGGCACGCGGTAAAAGAACGGGAAACATACAGGAACTTCTGAAGTCACTGGGGGGAGCTGATACGGGCCGGGATCTGTACCAGCGGCTGAATGATCCAGATATCCGCATTGATGATGTCGTGCGTGAACTGGTCATGCGGCCCGAATTCGAACAGGCCTACAAGCATCATCGTACCGGCAATATCATGGATGATGGACGGATGGAGGCGGACCCCGCCTTTGTCGGTCTTCCCGATCTCGATATCTCCCGGCCTTTTGCCACGCAGTTCCAGACCGCATTCAAACCCCGCCTTGCCAGAAGGGCGGACAGCTTTGAACTGATGTTCGATCGCCTGTCCGGGCGACGCGCCCCCTTCATCCTGGAAACCGGCTGCCTGCGTGTCGGCGGCAACTGGGAAGGCGATGGGCAGAGCACGTTCCAGTTTGACAGTTTTGTCCGTGATGTTGGCGGATCGGTCATTTCCATCGACATCACGCCAGACAGCATCGAAAGCGCGCGCCGCGCCTGCAGTGGCGCGACCAGCCTGATCCTCAATGATTCCGTCGCCGCCCTGCATATGCTGTCGCTGCGGTGCGGGGCGCCGGTGGACCTGATCTATCTGGACAGTTTCGACCTCGATCACGCCAATCCGATGCCAAGCGCGATCCATCACATCATGGAACTTACGGCGGTGCGACCGCTGATCGGTCCGGACACGTTGCTGTGCATCGATGATTACAACGTGGGCGACCTTGGCCCCGGGGGCAAGGGACTGCTGGTCGATCGCTTCATGAAAACGATCCGCGCGGAAGTCCTTTATGACGGTTATCAGAAAATCTGGCAGGTACTGCCCTGATATCCCTCCATCAGGGGGAACGCGTCAGGATTTTGGCGTTACCAGAAGGTCAAGTTCCACCAGTTCCTCCTGATGCCTGCCGCTTTTGACAAGGCGTAGTGTCGTTGCGGGACAGGATTGACCGAACAGTTCGTTGAGGGTGGAAAAACAGGCGCTGAATCCTTCCGTCCCGCTCAGGGTGAAAATGATCCGCGTCACGTCGCGCAGGCTGTATCCATGTTGTTCCAGTTCGGATGCCCCCTGTGCCAGCGCCAGGCGCAACTGCGCGACAAGGCTGGGCGCGAACTCCCCGTTTCCGGGGTTGCGACCGGTCAGGTGACGAATATGGATTTCCGCGTTCGGTCGTGTTAATTTTTCCATCGGGACGAAAATCACAAAACAGTCATATTTTGTCCATGATTAAATTCAGGCGCCCGCATGACGTCTTCCATCCGTTCCCCAGCCCTGCGAAATGCAGATGTGATGATGGTGGCACTTTTCATATGTGGTAAAAGGGGGGAAAATCCCGTGATGGGGAACCTGCGTTCCCGATTGTCATAAAATTCTGGCATCCGAATGTCGGTTCATGCCGGCATGATGTCCGTTCAGGGTTTCGCGTGACTGCCACATACATGCATGAAGATTCACCACCGCCGCGCAGCATCCTGCTTGTCACCGGCCTTTCCGGGGCTGGCAAGTCGTCGATCCTGCGCATTCTGGAGGATCTTGGGCACGAGGTCATCGACAATCCGCCGCTTGGCATGCTCGATGAAATCGTGGCCAGGGCGGAAAAGCCCGTTGCGGTCGGGGTGGATTCACGCACGCGCGGCTTTGACGCCACGGCCGTGCTGGCGGCACTGTCGCGCCTGCGGATCAATCCCCACCTCCATGCGGAGCTGATTTACGCCACGGCGGAGGAAAGCGTGCTGCTGCGCCGCTACACCGCCACGCGCAGGCGCCATCCGCAGGCCATCCATGGCACCGTCAAGGAAGGGATCGAGGCGGAAATCCGCCTTACCTCCCCCCTGCGTGAAGCCGCCGATGTGGTGATCGACACCAGCGACCTGCCCCCGCCCGAACTGCGCCAGCTTGTGGAGGCGCGCTTTGGACAGTGGGAGGATGGCCGTGGGGAAGGGCTGACCGTGGCCCTGATGTCGTTTGCCTTCCCCGCCGGCCTCCCGCGGGAGGCGGACATGGTGTTCGATGCGCGTTTCCTGCGTAATCCCTATTACGATCCTTCCCTGTCCGCGCTGACGGGGCTTGATCCGCAGGTCGCGGCCTATGTTCAGGCCGATCCCGATTATGCGGGCTTCCTTGACCGGATCGACGACCTTCTGGAACTTGTCCTGCCGCGTTTCGTGCAGGAAGGAAAGAAATACGCCACGATCGCCATCGGCTGCTCGGGCGGGCGGCATCGCTCCGTGACGCTGGTGGAGGCACTGGCCGACCGTCTGGGCAAACCGCACGCCTCCGTCCCTGCCGCCGCAGGACAGGAAGGGGCCGTGACAGGTTTCCCACGGGGGCAGTGGCCCGTGGTGGTGATGCATCGCGAACTGGCCCGGCAGGGCCGCAGCAGCTGGCGATGGGCAAATCGCCCCGGCGGTCAGGCGCGGCAGCCTGATGACACCTCCGCATCATGAAGGCCCGGGCGGCAAGCGCCCCTGACCCGTGACAGCCCCTAACCCGCCACAGACGTACCCCGCCTATGCGCATGAACTGCCATGGCGGGAGGTCGGCGACGTGTTGGCCACGCTGGGCGATGTGCCATGGATGGCCTGTCTGGACAGCGGCGGGGATATCGCCCCACGTGGCCGGTGGAGCTTCATCTGCATTGATCCCGTTCATGTGCTGGTCGCGCGCGCAGGCCGCTGCATGCTTGATGGCCGCGAAGCCGGGGACGATCCGCTGGCGCTTCTGCGGGGACTGGTGCCCTCCTTTTCCTGTCCCGTGCAGGTGCCGTTTGCGGGCGGGGCCATCGGCTTTGCGGATTACCGCTTTGGGCAGCGGGCAATGGGCCTTGCAACCCGGCATGAGGCCGATCCGTGGCAGCCCGAATTCGTGGCGGCCATCTATGACCATGTCATGGTATTCGACCGGCATGCGCGCCAGGCGTGGGTGGCGGGATATGGAACGCAGGCCGATACGGCACGACAGCGCGAAAAGGTGCGGCGGTTGTGGGACATGGTCACCCCGGACGCGCCGGTTCCGCCCATGCCACGGGTTCCTTTCATGGCGGACCGCACGCCCCGCGCCTATCGGCAGGCCGTGGCGCGGGCGCGTAAGTATATCGCGGCAGGCGACATCTTTCAGGTCAACATCACCTCGCGCATGTGGGGGGACAGGCCGCCGGGACTGTCGGCCATGGCGGCATATCGCGCGTTGCGCGCGACCTCCGCCGCGCCGTTCGGGGCGTTCCTGTCATGCGGGCCGGACTTCGCCCTTCTTTGCGCATCGCCGGAGCGGTTCATTTCCCTTGACGCCGCAGGCACCATCACGACGCGCCCCATAAAGGGCACGGCCCCACGCGATCCGGATCCCGTGCGCGACAGGCAGCTTGCGCATGCATTGCGGCAGGATGACAAGGAATGCGCGGAAAACCTGATGATCGTTGACCTGATGCGCAACGATATCGGACAGGTCGCGAGGATCGGAAGCGTCCGCGTGCCGGAACTGTTCAGCGTGGAACGCTTTGTCCATGTCCACCATCTGGTGTCGGAGGTGCGGGCGACGTTGCAGGCGGGCCATGACGGCATCGACCTGCTGCGCGTGACGTTGCCCCCCGGTTCGGTGACCGGCGCGCCCAAGCATCGCGCGATGCAGGTCATCGACGAACTGGAAAGCTCTGCGCGCGGCCCCTATTGCGGGGTCGTGTTCCGGATCGGTGGCGACGGGGCGATGGACAGTTCCGTCATCATCCGCGCCCTGACGCTGACCCGCGACAGGATATGGGCGGCGGCTGGTGGCGGGATTACGATACTTTCCGATCCTGACAGGGAATATGACGAAATGTGTCTCAAGATCGCGGCACTTCTGGCGGTCTTTGGCGGCATGCCCCCCACAGGGGAGGAACAGGCCAGTGAGGAGAAACGGGGATGAGCGACCGGCTGTGGTTCAATGGGGAAATGCTGGATCGCGCGCAGGTCCATGTCGATCCTTCGGACCGGGGGCTGCTGCTGGGCGATGGCGTGTTCGAGACGATGCGCGTGCAGGCGGGCCGCATCGCCCACCTGCCCCGGCATCTGGCGCGCCTTTACGCCGGGCTGGAAATCCTGATGATCCCGTCGCCGCCCCGCGCGGGGGTCGAGGATGCCCTTCATCGCGTCATCGCGGAAAACACGATGACGGAGGGATCGTTGCGGCTGACCCTGACGCGCGGATGCGGCCCACGTGGCCTGCTGCCGCCCGAAGGGGTGTCGCCCACGCTCCTCATCGTGCCGTTCCCGCCGTCCGTGGCCCGCGCCCCCGATGCGCATCTGGTTACCAGCCGGATGCGCCGTGATGAGAACTCTCCCCTGTCACGGGTCAAGACGCTCAATTACCTTCCGAATATCCTGGCCCTGATGGAGGCACGCCAGCGCGGCGGGAACGAGGCCGTGCTGCTGAATATCGCCGGTCGCGTGGCCGAAGCCAGCGCCAGCAACCTGCTGATCCAGCGCGACGGCATGCTTCTGACCCCGCCGGTAACGGATGGGGCGCTGCCCGGCATCGCGCGTTCGGTGCTGCTGGACATGCGGCTTGTGCGGGAACGGACGCTGACGCTGGCGGACCTGCCGGGGGCGGAGGCTGTCGTGCTGATCAACAGCATGATGGTGCGCGAGGCCGTGACGATTGACGGTGTCGCGCTGCGGCGTGAGCCGTCGACGGCCGCGCGGATACGGGCCGCTCTCGCATCCTGATGCCATCGGCCCTGTCATTTCGGTTATTGCTCAAAAAGGCGCGGTTGGATTAATCACGCCCATCGGATCCGTGTTCGGATCGTCCCGCGGTTTAAAGTGAAAGGTCACTGCGATGGCCCCCCAGACGCCTGTGCCGGTGCGGCGCGCCCTCATTTCCGTTTCGGACAAGACCGGCCTGGTCGAGCTTGCCCGCGCGCTGATCGCCCACGGGGCGGAGATCCTGTCCACCGGCGGTTCGGCCCGCGCGCTGCGTGAAGCGGGCATCGCGGTCAAGGACGTGTCCGAACATACGGGTTTTCCCGAAATCCTTGATGGACGGGTCAAGACGCTGGTGCCGCAGGTACATGGCGGCATCCTTGGCCGGCGCGACCTGCCCGAACATCTGCGCCAGATGGAAGAGCACGGGATCGCGCCGATCGACCTCGTGGCGGTCAACCTGTATCCGTTCGAGGCGACGGTGGCTTCCGGCGCGGGGGCAGAGGACTGCATCGAGAATATCGATATCGGTGGTCCCGCCCTGATCCGCGCGGCGGCAAAGAACCATGACCATGTCGCCGTCCTGACCGACCCGGCGCAGTATGACGCGATCATCAAGGCGCTGGACGAAGGCGGCACGACGCTGGCGCAGCGTCGCGCGCTGGCGGGCGCGGCCTATGCCCGCACGGCGGCCTATGACGCGGCCATCGCGCAGTGGTTCGCGGGCCAGCGCGACGACCTGCTGCCTGAACGCATGACGGTGGCGGGCATCCGCCGCGAAAGCCTGCGTTATGGGGAAAACCCGCACCAGAAGGCCGCCTTCTATACCGACGGCACCAATCGTCCGGGTGTCGCGACCGCGCGCCAGATCCAGGGCAAGGCGCTGTCATACAACAACATCAACGATACCGATGCGGCATTCGAAGCCGTTGCCGAGTTCACCGAGCCTGCGGTCGTGATCGTCAAGCATGCCAACCCGTGCGGAATCGCTACCGCCGCGACGCAGGCCGAGGCATGGGACAAGGCGCTGAAATGCGATCCGGTTTCGGCATTCGGGGGCATCGTCGCGCTGAACCGCCCGCTGGAGGCGGAAGCGGCAGCGCGGATCGCCACCATCTTCACGGAGGTGATTGTTGCCCCCGACGCGACACAAGAGGCGCGCGCCATCCTCGCCAAAAAGAAGAACCTGCGCCTGCTGCTGACGGGTGGCCTGCCCGATCCCACGGCGGGCGGCGTCGTGGTGCGTTCGGTCGCGGGCGGTTTCCTGGCGCAGACACGCGATAACGGGCGCGTTGACCGGGCGGACCTGAAGGTCGTGACGAAGCGCGCGCCGACCGATGCTGAAATGGCGGATCTGATATTCGCGTTCCGCGTGGCAAAACACGTCAAGTCGAATGCCATCGTCTATGTCAAGGATCAGGCGACAGTGGGCATCGGCGCCGGACAGATGAGCCGTGTCGACTCGGCCCGCATCGCCGCGAGCAAAAGCGCCGACGCCGCGAAGGCTGCGGGCGAGGCACAGCCCCTGACACAGGGCAGCGTGGTGGCATCGGATGCCTTCTTCCCGTTTGCCGACGGGCTGGAGGCCGCGATCGCGGCGGGCGCCGTGGCCGTGATACAGCCCGGTGGCTCCATCCGCGATGACGAGGTCATTGCCGCGGCCGACAGGGCCGGGATCGCGATGGTCTTCACAGGTATGCGCCATTTCCGGCACTGATCCCACCACACGGGGGCTTGCCTGTCGCGGGGCGAGGAATATCACTAGGGCATGGCCCCGGCATCGCGACAGGCCGGTGGATGCAGACGAAAGACGAGATCTGGAATGGACATTCATCGGTGTTCCCCTTTTTACGTGACGGCGGCCATGGGTCTTGCTGCATGCCTTGCAACCGCGTCGGCGCAGGCCGCGCCTCAGGCGTCCAGGGCCACGCCGGAAACACATGCGGCACCCGCCGCTGCCACGGCCCCGGCCGCGACATCACAGGCGCAGGGACAGGTCGCGTCCGCGTTTGATTATTCCCCCCTGCCGGTCGTGACCGGCACGCTGACGCAGTACCTGCTGACCAGCACGGGCGACGTGGAGGGGCTGCTGCTGTCTGACGGAACGCAGGTCCTGTGCCCGCATCGGCTGGGCGATGCCGTGACCCAGATCGTGCGTCCGGGCGAACAGGTCAGCGTCAGCGGCCTGAAGGGACGCGGCCGTCCCATCGTGCGCGCCTATGCCGTAACCGGGCCGCGTGGCCGGCGGATTGCCGATGAACCGGGATCCGAAACGATTCTGCCGCCCGCCAATATCGGACCGGACGTGGCGGTGGACGGGACCATCCTCGCCCCGCTGTATGACATGACCGGCGCGGTGCAGGGCGTCGTGATGCGGGACCATTCCGTCATTTACGTCGGACGGGCCAATGCCGCGCGCCTGGGGAACTGGCTGCGTCCGGGGGCGTCGCTGCATGCGATCGGCACCGGCGTGAACGGTGGCCGCGGAACAGCGATCAACGCGCGTGAAATCGGACCCGACGTCAATCAGGCCATCCATATCGTGCCCGCCGATGCGCCCCCGCCCGGCGCATTCCCCGGCAGTCCCGGATACGACCGGATTCCCGGTGGCGACACGGCATCCGAATGATGCCGTTTCCTCCCCATGTGACAGTATGGGGAAAAGCACATGTTTTTGGGCAAAAATCGGATATTGTGACGCTTTGTGGGCTGCCGCTTGCTTGACAGGTTATTGCAGCACCGTTAGCTAGCGCCTGCACCCATTGGGAGGTGCGAAAATGGACACGGATAAAGATCCATCCGCCGCGTCCTTTGACCAACGCCTGCAACAGGCCCGCAGCCGGCTGGAAAAGCCCGCGGACACTGCGCCGGACAAGGACATGGGACGGGGATTTTCCGAACTGGGGCTGATGCTCCGGGCGGGAACCGAACTTGTGTCAGCCCTGATCGTGGGGGTCGGCATTGGCTGGGGACTGGATCACTGGCTGCATGTGCGGGCGGTCTTTCTTGTTCTGTTCTCGCTTCTCGGGGGTGCGGCAGGTGTGCTTAATGTCTGGCGTCTCGTCAGGCCCGATGCCATAACGGATGGCGATTCGGGTTCCTGAGGGGAAACCGGGCACAGATATTTTAGGGAAGAACGAAGTTGGCGGCCGGATCATCCATCGACGCGCTCGGTCAGTTCGAGCTCCATCCTGTTCTGGGCGCCCTTGGGGAGTCCCTCAGATTCAGCCAGTCGCCGCTGATGATGATCATCGCTTCCGTTATCGTGCTGGCGTTCCTGTATGTCGGCATGCGGCCCGCGGCCGTGGTGCCCGGTCGCCTGCAGGCTGCGGCCGAGATGTGCTACGACTTCATCTACAACATGGCCGTTGACACGATCGGTGCCGAAGGCCGCGCCTTCTTCCCCTTCGTGTTCACCCTGTTCTTCTTCATCCTCGCGGGCAATTACCTTGGCCTGCTGCCGTTTTCTTTCGCCTTCACCAGCCATATCGCCGTGACACTGGCGCTGGCGCTGATGGTGTTCTGTCTCTCGATCATCGTGTCGCTGAAGGTGCAGGGGGCAAAGTTCTTTGCTCATTTCATGCCCGCCGGCGCGCCGAAGGCCCTGGCGCCCCTGCTGATCCCGATCGAGATCCTTTCTTTCCTTTCCCGTCCCGTGAGCCTGTCGATCCGACTGTTTGCAAACATGGTCGCCGGTCACGTGATGTTCGACATGTTTGCCGCCTTCACGATCATGCTGGCCGGACTGGGCCTGTTCGGTGATGTCATCGCCGTGGGTCCGATCGTCATCAATATCGCGCTGATGGCACTCGAATTGCTGGTGGGTGCGCTGCAAGCCTATGTGTTTGCCATTCTCACCTGCATCTATCTGCGGGAGGCTGTGGCCCACTGAGGGCCGCTATCCCCGTCGCTTCATCCAGAACGTCTGAAACAAGGAAAATCTCGACATGGATATCGCAGCAGCCCGTGAAATTGGTGCCGGTATCGCCGTTATCGCCCTCGCCGGCGTTGGCATTGGCCTGGGTAACATCTTCTCCACGCTGGTGAGCAGCATCGCGCGCAACCCGTCCGCGCGTCCGCACGTGTTCGGCCTCGGCATGCTGGGCTTCGCCCTGACAGAAGCTGTCGCCCTGTATGCGCTGCTGATTGCCTTCCTGATCCTGTTCGTCTGATACCGGAGGCGAGCGTGGTGCGTTCCACGGTGTATAAAAACATCCGCAGGGTGGCGTCGCACGCGGCGACACCCATGCTGGCCCTGCCATTGATGGCCATGGTTGCACCTGGCGCACGCGCCGAGGGCATGCCCCAGCTTGATTTCGGCAATCCCTATGTCATCGGACAGGTGATATGGGGCGCTGGCATCTTCCTCGTCCTTTATCTGCTGCTCAGCCGTTCGGCCCTGCCGAAGGTTGAAAAGGTCCTGAGCCTTCGTCGCCAGACGATCGAAAATGACCTTGAAATCGCGCACAAGGCCAAGGCCCGTGCCGATGACGCGGTGGCCGAACTCCGTCAGGCGCGCAAGAACGCCATGGCGGAAGCGCAGGCCAATGTTGACAAGGTCGTGGAAGAAGCCCGTGTCGCGGCCGAAAAGCAGACGCAGGAAATGAATGCGCGTCTTGGCGCCGAAATCCGCGAGGCGGAGGCCCGTGTCGCCCTGGCCCGTGAAACGGCGCTGGGTTCGCTGCGCCAGATTTCCACCGATACGGCAGAAGCCCTGATCCATCAGTTATCCGGCAGTTCGGCCCCCGTGGACGTCGTGACGTCCAAGGTCGATGGTGTCGCGACGGCCCGTGGTTTTTAATGGGCCCCCTCTACAGACAGGTCCGTAATCATGTTGCATGAGCCCCGTTTCTGGTCGGCTGTCGCCTTTGTCCTGTTCTTTGTCCTGTTCGGCGCAAAGCTGTGGCGTCCTCTGAGCGCGGCGCTCGATGCCCGCGCGCAGAAGATCCGCGCCGACCTGGATGAGGCCGCGCGCCTGCGCCGCGAAGCGGAGCAGATGCTCGAAGATGCCACGCGTGAGCGTGAGGCGGCACTGGCGGAAGCCCGTGAAATGGTCGAACACTCCCTGCAGGAAGCCGCCCGCATCGCGACGCAGGCCCGACAGGATGCCGATGACGTGGCGCGTCGCCGCGAACAGATGGCGAAAGACCGCATCGCGGCGGCCGAGCGTGGCGCGATCCGTGAAGTGCGCGAGGCCGCGATTGATATCGCCATGCAGGCCACGCGTGAAACGCTGGCGACCACATTGTCGGCGGATGGGGACAAGTCCCTGATTGACAATGCCATTTCGGGCCTGCCGTCCGCCCTGTCGCGTCGCGCGGCCTGAATCTTGGGCGTCGGAACGCTGAGTTCCCCGGCTTCCCCGACGGACGATGCCCCCGTCCTGTCCATAGTATCAGTCGTTCTTGACGAGGCCGCGAATATTCGACCGGTCTGTCAGGAACTGGCTGATGCCCTGGCGCATCTTCCCCCCGCCGAAGTCATTTTTGTGGATGATGGTAGCACCGACGATACGGTGGCCATCCTGCAGGCCGTCAGGGCCGAAGGCATCCTGCCGGGCCTGAGGATACTTTCCCACGACCGTCGCCTTGGTAAGTCCGCCGGACTGCGGACGGGGATCGAGGCGGCGCGCGGGAAATGGATCGCGACGCTCGACGGTGACGGGCAGGACAATCCTTTCGAATTCATTCGGATGTTCGAACTGGCGCAACAGACGCCCGGTCGCGCGCCGCTGGTCGTGGGGGTAAGGGCGAAACGTCGTGACCGCCTGTCACGTCGGCTGGCGACGCGCTTTGCCAACGGGTTGCGGCGGCGCCTGCTGCATGATGGATGCCCGGACACGGGCGCGCCGCTCAAACTGTTCCTGCGACAGGATTTCCTCCGCCTGGCGCAGTTCGAGGGACTTCATCGCTTCCTTCCCTCGCTGATGGGACGACATGGCGTGCCACTGGTCTGCACGCCGGTGGATCATCGCAGCCGCCTGCATGGACAGTCGAAATATACGAACCTCAACCGTGCGCTGGTCGGGATTCGCGATGTGCTGGGGGTCATGTGGCTGAACAGGCGTGCCCGGATTCCGGACAGCATTACCGAACGCTGAGAGGCGGTTTTCAGAAATCGTCCGCGAAACGCCCCGTTTACAATGTAAAGAAGTTTTTGGGTGTCGCCTTTGTTTTAAAAAGGCGGCGTTCCCTTGAAGCGTTTTGAAAAAAGCTTCACCAAAAACTTTTATAATTTTTATCAACGGGTTACTTTCAAACATCTCCTGAGAGGGCGGCACCATGACACGCCTGACGCTGCGGCATTACATCATTGTCGCCGTTTCGATCTTTGTCCTCTTCCTGCCGGGGCGCGCGTCGCTGCCGCCGCTGGATCGTGATGAACCCCGTTACATGGAGGCCACGGCCCAGATGCTGCACAGCGGCGATTATGTCGATGTGCGTTTTCTGGATCAGCCCCGATACCTGCAACCGGCGGGGATTTACTGGCTGGAGGCCGCAGCAGTCAGCCTGACGGGCATGCGCGATTCCCATGCGACATGGCCGTATCGCATCCCCTCGCTGCTGGCGGTCACGGCGGCGGGTGTCCTGACCGCATGGATCGGTGCCGCGCTGTTTGGCCCGATCAGCGGGCTGCTGGCGGCGGCACTGCTGGCGGTCTCCGTCCTGATGACGGCCGAAGGGCGCATGGCGACCATCGACACCACCCTGCTGCTGGTGGTCTTGCTGGCGCAATGCGGGCTGCTTCGGGCCTATCTGGACCGCGAACGCGACCTGCCGACCCCGCTGGCGGCGGCGCTGCTGTACTGGACGGCGCTGGGGTGCGGGCTGATGCTCAAGGGGCCGGTCATCCTCATTCCCGGTTTTGGCACGCCGATCGCGCTGGCGCTGGTGGAACGTCGCATCGACTGGTGGCACCGGCTGCGTCCTGCATGGGGATGGCTGGTGATGCTGGCGATTGTCCTGCCGTGGTGCGTGGCGATTGGCGTCGTCAGCCATGGCGATTTCTACAGTCGCGCCGTGGGGCATAATTTCCTGGGCAAGGTGGCGAGCGGACAGGAATCCCATGGACTGCCGCCGGGCTATCACCTTGTGGCCTTTGCCATTGCCTTCTGGCCCGGTTCCCTGTTCGCGGCGATGGCGCTGCCATTCGTATGGCAGCAGCGGCACCAGCCCTCGGTCCGCTTCCTGATCTGCTGGATCGTGCCGCACTGGCTGGTGTTTGAGGCGATCGCGACCAAGCTGCCGCATTATGTCCTGCCGACCTATCCCGCCATCGCCATACTGAGTGCCGCCGCGATCGTCAGCATGCCCGAGGGATGGCGGTGGCCGCGTTCCGCGTGGGGGCGTGGGCTGCTGTCGGCCTATGGCGTGATCTGGTTTGCCGTGGGCTCGGTGCTGGCACTGGCGGGACCGGTGCTGCTGTGGCGGCTGGAGGGAATCGTGTCCCCCGCCGCGATGGTGATTACCGCGGGTGCCCTGCCGTTGCTGATGGCGGCGGCGCTGCTTCTGATGCGTGGTGCGGTGCTGCAGGCGGCGATGGCATCGATCGCGGCGGCTGTCATCATCAATGTCGGCCTGTTCCTTGTGGTCATACCCCGGCTGGAGACGATCTGGCTCAGCCCCCGGCTGGCGGCGCTGGTGGCGGAGCATCGTCCCTGTCCCGACACGGTCGTGGCGTCAGTTTCCGATTCCGAACCCAGCCTCGTCTTCCTGCTGGGACAGGATACGAAGCTGCTGCGGCCGGAAATGGCGGCCGATTTCCTGCGCGATCACGGCAGATGCGCGCTGGTGCTGGTGGGGGAGCGCGACCGCCCCGCGTTCGAAGGCGCGCTGGAGCATGACGGCCTGAATGTGCGTCGGCTGGGCATGGTCAGTGGCCTGAATTATTCCACGGGCAGGCACCTCGATATCGGTCTTTACGCCCGACAGCCCTGACGGTCACGGCGAAGTGGCGGGATGCGCGGTTGACGCTGCGGCGGATTTCCCGTCATCTGCATCCACCGGGGTGTCCGCGGATGCGGGCTGAGATCACACCCGTTGAACCTGATCTGGGTCATGCCAGCGAAGGGAGAAAACGCGACATGCCGGTATCGGCATGGCCCTTTTCCCGCGCTGCCCCATCATGGTTTTCCCCGGACGGACGCATGAAGGGGAATGTCGCGATGAAGGCCGTACTGTTACGCCTCGCATGTCTGCTGATGATGGCGGGATGGGGGGTTGGCGCGCGGGCGGCCGATGTCGCGCCGCATCGTGTCAACGTTGTCCTGGACTGGTTCCTCAATGCCGATCACGCCGCGCTGCTCGCCGCGCAGTACAGCGGGTCATTCGCCCGCCACGGGCTGGAGGTGCACCTGATCGCGCCCGCCGATCCGGGGGCGGCGCCACGCATGGTGGCGGCGGGGCAGGCTGATCTTGCCGTCTCCTACCAGACGCAGCTGGGCATGCTTTCGGAACAGGGGATTCCGCTGGTGCGGGTGGGAACCCTGATCGATACGCCGCTCAACGCCCTGATCGCGGCCGGGGACATCCATTCCCTTGCCGACCTGAAGGGTAAGGCGATCGGCATTTCCCTTGCCGGCGCGGATGACGCGGTGCTGGGGACCATGCTGTCCACGGCCGGGGTGGCGATGGCCGACATTCACCAGGTCAATGTCAATTTCCAGCTGGAACAGGCGCTGATGTCCCATTCGGTCGATGCGGTAATGGGGGCCGTGCGCACCTATGAACTCATTGACCTGAAGCTCAAGGGCATGCGCGTCACCGCCTTCTACCCCGAGGAGCATGGCGTTCCCCTTAATGACGAACTGGTCTTCCTTGCCGCCCGGGACCATATACGCGACCCGTGGGTCCGGGCCTTCATGGCGGCGCTGGAAGAGGGGACGAACACGCTCCTCAACCATCCCGACGATATCCTGTCGCACGCCATTGCCGATCATCCGGAGCTCGACACGCCGCTGAACCGCGCGGCGTGGACGCAGACGCTGCCCCGCGTGGCAAAGCAGCCGGCCCTGCTCAATACGCGGCGGTATCGCGCGTTCACCGCGTTCCTGCATGCCCATGGTGTCATCAGCCACGAGGCCGCGCTGGAAACCTACGCGGTCGATCCCTTTTTGCTGACGCCCTGAACCTTCGGGATCGTTTGGAAAGACGGCCCTGATAACTTACTGAATTATAAAAGTTTTTGGGTGTCGCCTTTTTTCAAAAAGGTGACGTCTGTCGAAGCTTTTTGCAAAAAGCTTCATCAAAAACTTTTATTAATCATCAACGGGTTGTTCTTCAAACGCTCGATCAGTCCACCTGCGTGTATCTGTGTGGCAGGAATGTCGAGACGCGCAGCCCGTGCCACGCGACAATGCTGTCGCCCAGGAACATCGCCAGCGCGACGACGGTGCACATCAGCGCATTGCCGAACATGAGCACCAGCCACCATGCGCTGGAGGAATCGCGCACGCTGCCGACAAACAGGGCAAAGGCGGCCCCGCAGGCCGATGCCCCGCCCACCCCCGCGAACAGGATGGAGGCATCAAGCAGCAATGTCCGGTAATGAAGGTGTCTGAGCCGACGCATCAGCATGGCATGGTCCGACCTGTCATCGTCCGTTGCCGCGTCAAGTTTGTCACGAATGGTTTCGATATGATCGCTGACGCGGGCAAGCCGGGTATTGAACAGGCCCAGAAGCGTGCCAATGCCCGAAAGCATGAAGACCGGCGTTAGGGCGGTCTGGATCAGGTGGGTGGCGCCGTCGATGGACTCATCTGGCAGAAGACCGGGTAAAAGTGTCACGAACGGGGGATGCTCCTGTCTTGACGGAAAGGGGCGGATTCTGTGGTTATGTGACGTATCGTCAAGGGGAAATTCCCCCATGCGTCACGACAGGCGCGGATATGGCCCGCGCCTGTCGTGGGATGCGCGTTCACGCTCCTGAACGGGGATCCGCCAATTCAGGCTGGTTTTCCAAGGGTATGGGGAATGGCCGGGTCGGGCCTGCGGCAGGATACGGCCTGTCTGGCTGGGGTCGTGGTCGATGGCACGCCGGACGATGGGCCAGAAGAAGGGAATGACATGTCACATAATTACGCCACCCCCATGACGCCGGAAAAACGTCTGGCGCGCGTCCTGTCACGCATTCCTGCCGACTGGGTCATAAGGGTCGAACGTCATCCGGGCCATGATGGCGACATGCTGTGGCGCGCGGTGGTCGCCCCCACGGACGCCGACGCGGGACAGGACGGCAGCGTGCGGTGGTGCGCGGATCATCCGGCCATGGTGGATGCGCTGGAGGCCGCGTGGCGTCATGCACGCCAGCATTTCGCCCAATAAGCGGAATACGCATGCCCCTGTCGTGGGATAAGGGATCGGCATGTCCGATGATATGGGGTATCAGCCCCCGGCAGGAGCCGGGACGGTAAACAGTGTCATGCGATGGCACGCAGGAGGGTACATTGCGGGTGCTGGTCACCGGAAGCGCGGGCTTTATCGGATTTCATCTGGCGCGTCGCCTGCTGGATGAAGGACATGAGGTCGTCGGTATTGATGGCATGACGTCCTATTATGATGTCGCCCTCAAGCGCCGCCGGCACATGATCCTGCGCAACCATCCGCGCTTCGTCGCCCATGAAATCATGCTGGAGGATCGTGCGGCGCTGGACCGGGTCATGGAGGGCGCGCGGTTCGGTACCATCATCCATCTCGCGGCGCAGGCTGGCGTGCGGTATGGCATGCACCGGCCCGACACCTATATCGACAGCAATATCGTGGGAACCGCCAACCTGATCGAGGCGGCGCGCGGCATGATGCCGGATCATTTCCTGCTGGCGTCCACCTCTTCCGTTTACGGGGCCTCGACGGACCTTCCTTTCGTGGAGGCACAGTGCAGCGATTATCCCATCAGCCTGTACGCCGCGACCAAGAAGGCGACCGAGGTGCTGGCACATTCCTTTTCCCACCTGTCGGGGACGCCGGTGACTGCGCTGCGCTTCTTTACCGTCTATGGGACATGGGGGCGTCCCGACATGGCGCTGTTCCTGTTCGTGGATGCGATCCTGCGGGGGCGGAATATCGAAGTGTATGGCAACGGACAGATGGAGCGTGATTTCACCTATATCGACGATGTGGTCGAATCGGTGACGCGCCTGCTGTCCTGTCCGCCCGTTGCGGGTGACAGGGCCATGGGCGCCAGTCCCGCCGCCCCCTATCGTGTGGTCAATGTCGGCAACGGACAGCCTGTTCCCCTGATGGATTTCGTCCATGAAATAGAGACCTGCCTTGGCCGCAGGGCGCGCGTCGATTTCCTGCCGATGCAGCCCGGCGACATGACGCGGACATGGGCCGATACCTCCCTGCTGGAATGGCTGACGGGTTTTCGTCCGGCGACGCCATTGTCCGTCGGGGTCCGGCATTTTGTGGAATGGTACCAGAACTATTACGCCCGTCATCCTGCATGAAGGTGGATGAAACAGGCAGGAAATACGATTTACACGATTGTTTGTTCACACGATTGTTTGAACAGATGACGGAAATTGTCGTTTTAGTGCAACTGTCCAAGTGAAAATGAACCCAAAAATCACATTTTAATGATGGTGATTTTAACGGTTTTCGCCACGGGTTTCAGGACCTGAATACAGGGGCATTTTTGTCCATAATGACCTAACGTACTGATTTCACGGTACATGACAAAACGTGAAAGTAATAGTTTTCATATGGAACTTCTTTAGGCGGCGCATATATCCCGCCGCTTTCCGGCGACATTCTGACCAAAGGGGCATGATGCGTCCCTGATGGCATCAATATCTGGTGTGGCAGGAAACTTTCACGCATCGCGCCGGGCGTAATTACATGCGATGAAACATGTACCGGGGGATGTATCCGGCCGGCGGGGGGCCATTGACCCATCAGGCCATATCCAACAGAAATACTTTAACGCGGTCACCACATAAGTCAGTTGAAGTACACGGAAGGAACGATCAGATGTCGGCAAGCAGGTTGGCCAGAATAGGGGCCGTTGTCGTTCTGACCGCCAGTGCTGGCCAGGTGATGGAAATGCCTGAAGCCCGCGCCGATGATTACAGTGACCTTCTGGATATCCTGCGTGCCAAGGGCAGCCTGACCAAGAGTGAATATAACGGCCTTCTGGCCAAGCATCTGAGCCATGCGCGCGCCGATGCGGCCGCCGCGCGTGGCAGCCGCATGGCCGCCACGACCCGCCGCGCCGCGCCTGCGCGGCCCGCGGCACCGGGGACGCCGGA
The DNA here is from genome assembly GCF_003311635.1 of Novacetimonas cocois. GTDB lineage: Bacteria > Pseudomonadota > Alphaproteobacteria > Acetobacterales > Acetobacteraceae > Novacetimonas > Novacetimonas cocois. The sequence goes on from NZ_QEXL01000016.1 coordinate 79,662, forward strand.
CAACCCCATCCATACGGAACTGCCGGGCGCGATCGATATCGGTGGGGCCGACAGCGCGGGCGACATGGTGGCGCAGGCCCGCGCGGCGGCGGCCTCCGCCGCGGAAAGCGCGCAGGCCGCGCGCAGCGCCATGCTGGCGATGCAGCCGGGCGGACCCGCATATGGCGACGGCTTTGTCCGCATGGAAAAATACGTGCCGGGCAAGGGCCTCACCTTTGATGCCGGGCCGGTCAAGATCAATCTTTCCGGCTTTGTTAACGGTTTTTACACATTCAACAGTCCGGGACGCGGCGGCACCGTCATGGGCGGGGTCTCCACCGGTCCCAACGGGTTCGATTCCTCCTCGCTGCGTAACGGCCTGCTGCCTGCCGGCCTGATCCTGAAGCTTTCGACAACGCAGGCCGGCATCGACATGTCGGCGGTCATGGGCATGTATCCGGGCATCGACAATAACAAGCCCGGCGCGATGAACGCCAACTCCGGCGGCAGCCCGGTCGGCCTTGGCACCGCGGGCATCGACTTTCGTCAGGTGTTCGTGACCGCGGGCACCAAGTCGTTCGGCACGATCAAGGTCGGTCGTGACCTTGGCATCTTTGGCGGTGACGCGATCCTCAATGACGCGACCCTGCTCAGTGTCGGTTCCACCGGCAGCAACACCGCCCCGGGCAATACGTCGCTGGGCCGTATCGGTGTTGGTTACGTGTATGCGGACTGGATTCCGCAGATTTCGTACCTCTCCCCCAAGATTCATGGCTTCCAGGGCAATATCGGCATTCTGCAGCCGCTGGATGAGTTCAATTTCGCGGGCGGCGACCTGTCGGCCGGTTCAACCCAGCACAGTTCGCCGATGGTGCAGGGCAAGGTCACGTACGATTTCAAGATCGGCGGGCTTACGGGCCGCATCTGGGCCAGTTTCCTGACGCAGCATCAGCAGGACCTGACCCGCAGCGAGACGACCACAGTGACCACGGCGCTGCGTGAGGTGACAAGCGGCGGGCTGGATGGCGGGATCTACAACATGGTCCAGACCACGACCTCCACCGTTCCGGTTTCGGAAGGCGAAAAGCGTGGCGTGACGGCCGAAGCAGGCGAAATCGGCACCAAGCTGACCTATGGCCCGTTCCAGGGCGTGGCCTATTATTATCGCGGCAGTGGCCTGGGCACGACGGGCCTGTTCTTCGACGGGGTGGCGTCGAACGGGCACAAGCGTTCGTCCGAAGGCTATTACCTGCAGGGAATGTATAACGTCACCAAGAAGATCAAGCTGGTCGGAAGCTATGGCGTCAGTAACCTGTATGAGGCCCGGGGCGAAAATGACCCCGATCTGGTGGCCCGTAACGAGTCCGAGGTGGGCGCCCTGTTCTACAGCCTGACGGACTGGCTCAATATCGTGGGTGAATACGCGCATACGGAATCGAAGGCGCATGGCCCCGCGCGGGCAAGCGACAATACGGCCTCCGGTGGTGCGATCCTGCTGTTCTGACGCCAGCGCCCGCCTGCCGTGCCACTGGTCGGTGGCGGAACCTCCTTCTGTTAAACGCGCCTGAAAGCGGGTAGAAAGCCCGGTGCGGGATCACGCGGGGGTGAAAGCGCCCCCGTCATGGTCCGTGATCGGAAGGGAGAAGGGGATGGGCGGTTCAGGCACCGTGCATGAGGCGGATCAACCTGAAACGAAATCCGGGGCGGTCGCGTGGATTGACGCCCGCCTGCCGGTATTCAGATGGTTCCGCGCGGAATATGTCGATTACCGCATGCCCCGCAACCTGAACGGGTTGTGGAATTTCGGCGCGATCCTGTGTGTCGTCCTTGTGCTGATGCTGGCGACGGGCATCTTCCTTGCGATGAATTATACGCCCGCGGCCAACGCGGCCTTTGCCTCGATCGAGGTGATCGAGCGTCAGGTTCCGGCGGGGTGGCTGCTGCGTGCGCTGCATATGACAGGGGCAAGCCTGTTCATGGCGGCGTTATACGTGCATCTGTTCCGTGGACTGTATTACGGTTCCTATAAAAGCCCGCGCGAGATCCTGTGGCTGACGGGGCTCGTGCTGCTGGTCATGACGATGGTGACCGCCTTTGCCGGGTATGTCCTGCCATGGGGGCAGATGTCGTACTGGGGCGCCGACGTGGTGGGCAAGGCGGTGGGGGCCATACCGGGTATCGGCCCGGATCTGGAACATGTCATCGAAGGCAGCGATGCCCTGGGGGACATATTCGTCCATCGCTTCTTCGTGCTGCATTTCGTGATGGCGTTCGCGATCCTTGGCGTGGTCGGGCTGCATGTCTGGGCGCTTCACGTGTCGGGATCGAATAACCCGTCGGGCGTGGAACCGGCGAAGGCTTCCGATACGCTGCCTTTTCATCCCTATTACAGCAGCAAGGATATGGTCGGCATCGTGCTGTTTGGCATTGTGTTTGCCGCGCTGGCCTTTCTGTGGCCGGATCTTCTGTCGGAGCCGGCCAATTATCGCCCGGCCAATCCCCTGCATACCCCTACCGATATCGAGCCTGAATGGTATTTCCTGCCATTTTACGGGATCCTGCAATCCGTTCCGTCGAAATTCGGGGGGCTGGTGGCGTCTGCCGGGGCGGTGCTGGTGCTGTTTGCCGTGCCGTGGCTGGATCCCTCCCCGGTGCGTTCCGCGCGGTTCCGTCCCCTGTGCCGGGTGGCGCTGTGGGGGCTGGTGGCGGCGTTTGTGCTGCTGGGGCTTGTGGGGCGGCACCACGCCGCCGGCGTGTGGATGATCGCGGGACGATGCGCGACCCTGTATTATTTCGCCTATTTCCTGGTGCTGCTGCCGTTTGCGCCCCGTTTTGAAAAGACGCGTCCCCTGCCGACGTCCCTGTCCTGAATGGTGAAAGTTTTTTGGGTGCTGCCTTTTTTTAAAAAGGCGGCGTTCTTCCGAAGCTTTTTAAAAAAAGCTTCACCAAAAACTTCTTTGTATTTGCAGGATGTTTTGTGGGGATTTTTTGGAACAGCCTTCCGGGCGAGCGGACCCATGACCGATTTATCATTGGCGTGTTGGCATCATGAGATCATGTCCGTGCGCTGTCTGGCTCTTCGGATTCCAAACTTGGGATGGCGATCTGCTGGCCTTTCGCAGGTCGGCAGGTGTGATACGCTCTTTCCGGCGCGGCATTGTGCGGATATGAAATCCTGATGACAGATGAAACCGACGACAGCGTAACGCCTGCGTCAGGCGGTGGACGGCGTGACTTTCTGCAGATGGTGACCGTTGCGACGGCGGCCGCCGGGGCAGGCGCGTGCCTGTGGCCGTTCCTGCAAAGCCTGACACCACGCGACAGTGCGGCAGCGCATATGCCGCTGAACGTTGATATTTCCCGCCTGCCGCCGGGACAGCAGATTGTCGTCACATGGCAGGGCCGTCCGGTTTTTATTACCCATCGCACGCCACAGGCGCTGGCGCGGCTGCAGCAGGCGGACCTGACGCGCCGACTGCGTGACGAGCATTCCTCTGATCGGCAACAGCCGCCCTATGCCGCCAACTGGCATCGTTCGCTGGTGCCTGAATATGGCGTTCTGGTGGGGATCTGCACGCATCTGGGCTGCATTCCGGCCTATCGCCCGCTGCCCGAAGGGACAGGGGGGGATGACTGGCCCGGAGGATATGCCTGCCCCTGTCATGGTTCCATGTTCGATCTGGCGGGTCGCGTGTTCAGGGGCGCACCCGCGCCCTATAACCTGCCTGTTCCGCCCTATTCCATGCCTACGCCAACCACCATACGCCTAGGCGCCAATCCTGACGGGCAGGATTTCGATTTCACGACCATCCTGCAGATATAAAGCAGGCCCCCTGCGGGCTCATGGAATTCTAGGGCGTCGACTCATAAACCCCGACACCAGATTCTCGCCGCGACGAGCTTT
>NZ_QEXL01000017.1:0-176 GCF_003311635.1 Novacetimonas cocois
GTGCGCTTCGCCATCGACCGTGCGGGGCTGGTCGGCGCGGACGGCGCGACGCACGCAGGGGCGTTCGACCTGAACTATCTCGGCTGCCTGCCGGGCATCACCATCATGGCGCCCAGCAACGAGCTGGAGCTGCTGAACATGACCACGACGGCGGCGGCGTTCGACGAGGGGCCGAT
>NZ_QEXL01000017.1:208-334 GCF_003311635.1 Novacetimonas cocois
TCAGGTGCTGGAGATCGGGCGCGGGCGCATCGTGCGCGAGATGGCGCGCCAGTCGGGGCCGGAACGCGGGGGAATCGCGATCCTGTCGCTGGGCCCGCGCCTGGCCGAGGCGCTGAAGGCGGCCGA
>NZ_QEXL01000017.1:361-79099 GCF_003311635.1 Novacetimonas cocois
CGCCAAGCCGCTGGACACCGCGCTGATCGAGCAGCTGGCGCGCAACCATGCCGTGCTGATCACCCTCGAGGAGGGCGCGCCCGGCGGGTTCGGCGCCTTCGTCATGATGCACCTTGCGAAAACCGGNCCTGCTGGACCGCGTGCGCTTCCGCCCCATGGCGCTGCCCGACCGCTTCATCGACCACAACACCCAGACCGCACAGTATCACGAGGCAGGCCTCGACGCGCAGGCGATCNGTGGACACGGCACTGGGCGCGCTGGGGCGTTCCCCATCGCAGCAGATGGCCTGATCCGGAAAAAACGGCAGTGGCAAAGCGGCGCGTGGACCAGATGCTGGTTGATCGGGGACTTGTCGAGACGCGGACGCGTGCGCAGGCGCTGATAATGGCCGGTCTGGTATTCGCGCCCAACCGCCGTATCGACAAGCCGGGCGACCAGCTGCCCGAGGATGTGCCGTTGACGGTCAAGGGGCAGGATCACCCGTGGGTTTCGCGCGGGGGGATCAAGCTGGCGCACGGGCTGGAGCATTTCGGTTTCTCGCCCGAGGGCCTGACCTGCCTTGATGTCGGCGCGTCCACGGGTGGTTTTACCGATGTCCTGCTGAATAACGGCGCGGCAAAGGTTTATGCCGTCGATGTGGGACATGGGCAGATCGCATGGAAGCTGCGCAATGATCCCAGGGTTGTCGTGCTGGAAAAATGCAATGCCCGGCACCTGACGTCGCAGGTGATACCTGATCCCATCGGCGCGCTGGTCTGTGACGCCAGCTTTATCGGGCTGCGGACCGTCCTGCCCGCGGCGATGGAACTGTGCATGCCCGGCGCATGGGCCATCGCCCTGATCAAGCCGCAGTTCGAGGCGGGACGCGAGGCGATCGGCCCCAAGGGCGTCGTGCGCGACCCGGCGGTTCATGAAGCCGTATGCGCCACGATCCGCGATTGGTGGCAGTCGCTGGAGGGCTGGTCGGTTGTCGGTATCGAACCCAGCCCGATTACCGGGCCGGAAGGAAATCGTGAATTCCTGATCGCCGCGCGCAGGGACGCCTGATCCACGGTCGCTTTTGACCGGGCAGATGTGGTAGGGAGCGGCAATTCCCGCTTTCGCGCACCTGTCCCTGTCTGAACGTTAAGGCGTCTTTCGCTATGTCCATCGCTCCTCCCCTTTATGCCCGCCCCGTTCGGGAGGCCGCATCGGCTGCGGCGCTTACCGATGATGAACGTAGCCGGATCCTTGCCAAGTCGGCGCAGTTCGCCCCGCCATCCGCCGTGCTGCCGGACGGACGGCGTGACCTGGTAGGACTGTCGCGCGCGGAGCTGACGGAAATCCTGACGGAAATTGGCGAAAAGCCGTTTCGCACCAAACAGCTGTGGCACTGGATCTATCATCAGGGCGCGACCGATTTTTCGCGGATGAGCTCGATTGCCAGACCTTTGCAGGAAAAGCTGGCGGAACGTTTTGTCGTTGGACGCCCGCAGGCTGCCACGGTCCAGACCTCCCGCGACGAGACGCGCAAGTTCCTGTTCCGTTTTCGCGACGGACAGGAGGCGGAGACCGTCTATATCCCCGACCGGCGGGAGGATCGGGGCGCGGTGTGCATTTCATCACAGGTCGGATGCACGCTTTCGTGCACGTTCTGTCATACCGGCACGCAGGGGCTTGTCCGCAATCTGGGTGCTGCTGAAATCGTGGGCCAGTTCATGGCCGCCCGCGACAGCTATGGCGAATGGCCCAGCCCCAAGGGGGAAACGCCCCGCCTGCTGTCCACCATCGTGCTGATGGGCATGGGCGAGCCGCTGTACAATTACGAAAACATCGCCAAGGCCATGAAAATCATCATGGATGGCGAAGGGATCGGCCTGTCGCGCCGGCGGATTACCCTGTCCACGTCCGGCGTCATTCCGATGATGGATCAGTGTGGCGAGGAACTTGGCATCAATCTTGCCATTTCCCTGCATGCGGTGCGTGACGACCTGCGCGACGAACTGGTGCCGCTGAACCGCAAATACCCGATTGCCGACCTGATCGCCGCCTGCCGCCGTTACCCGGCGGCCAGCAATGCGCGACGCATCACTTTTGAATACATCATGCTGCGCGGTGTGAACGACAGCGAGGCCGATGCCCGCGAACTGGTGCGCCTGATTTCGGGCATCCCGGCAAAGGTCAACCTCATCCCCTTCAACCCGTGGCCCGGCAGCCGTTTTCAGCCCTCCACCCGCGAACAGCTCGACCGTTTCGCGGCTATCGTCATGGATGCGGGCTTTGCCTCGCCCATCCGCATGCCGCGTGGACGCGATATCCTTGCCGCCTGCGGGCAGCTTCGCACCGAAAGCCAGCGCGCGCGTCGTTCGTCCGGCGCGCCGGGTGCGGAAAATACATAAGCCATAATCGCCGTCCGCACGGTCCCGGCTGCGTCGGGATGCCCATAAAACCTCGGCTGGCTTCTGGTCGTCGGGGCTTTGTGGTGCTAGGACGGCATGCTGCCGACAGGGTGGTCGGCAGGAAATTTCAGTTTTGTCGACAGGAGACCTCTCCCCATGGCCGCCAAGGACGTCAAGAAGGTTGTGCTCGCCTATTCAGGCGGTCTCGATACGTCCGTGATTCTTCGATGGTTACAGACCACCTATGGGTGCGAGGTCGTGACCTTTACCGCCGACCTTGGTCAGGGCGAGGAACTGGAACCCGCGCGCAGGAAAGCCGAGATGTTCGGCGTGAAGGAGATCTTTGTCGAGGATCTGCGCGAAACCTTCGTCAAGGATTTCGTTTTCCCGATGTTCCGGGCGAATGCGCTGTACGAAGGGCAGTACCTGCTTGGCACGTCCATCGCGCGGCCGCTGATCGCGCAGCGCCAGATCGAGATTGCCGAACAGGTCGGCGCCGATGCGGTGGCGCATGGCGCGACCGGCAAGGGCAATGACCAGGTGCGTTTCGAACTGGCCTATTACGCGCTGAAGCCCGACATCACCGTGATCGCGCCATGGCGTGAATGGGACCTGACGTCGCGCACGCGCCTGCTGGCCTTTGCCGAGGAGCACCAGATCCCCATCGCCAAGGACAAGCGGGGCGAGGCCCCCTTCTCTGTCGATGCAAACCTGTTGCACTCCTCCTCGGAAGGGAAGCTGCTGGAAGATCCGGCCATCGGACCGGATGAAATCGTCTTCCAGCGGACCATTTCGCCCGAAGCCGCACCGGACGTGGCGACGGAAATCACGATCGATTTCGTCTCAGGCGATCCGGTCGCCCTGAATGGTGAGGCCCTTTCGCCCGCAACGCTGCTGACGCGCCTGAATGAACTGGGTCGCGCCAACGGTATCGGACGGCTGGATCTGGTGGAAAACCGTTTCGTGGGCATGAAGTCGCGCGGCATCTATGAAACGCCGGGCGGCACCATCCTGCTGACGGCGCATCGCAGCATCGAAAGCATCACGCTCGACCGCGAGGCCATGCACCTCAAGGACAGCCTGATGCCGCGTTATGCCGAGATCATCTATAATGGCCTGTGGTTCTCGCCAGAGCGGCGGATGCTCCAGGCGCTGATCGACCAGAGCCAGCATTCGGTGAGCGGACGCGTGCGTCTGAAGCTGTACAAGGGCAACGTCATCTGTGTCGGTCGCGAAAGCCCCAACAGCCTGTATGATACGCGTGTCGTCACGTTCGAGGATGACGAAGGCGCGTACAATCAGGCCGATGCGCAGGGCTTCATCCGCCTTAACGCCCTGCGCCTGCGTCTTGGGGCCAAGATCGGGCGTCGTGGCGGCGCCCTCTGAGGCATTGCATCGTTCATCTTCATTAGCCGAGGTGTCATGAAACGTTTTTCACGCGTCATTCCCTTTCTTCTGGCGACTGCGCTGGCGGTGCCGCTGGTCGCATGTGGTGGAAGCAAAAAACATGATGAGCCGGACCTGACCCCAGCCCAGTTCATGGCGAACGTGAAGACGCAGCCCGGCGTGAAGGTCCTGCCGGACGGACTGGCCTACAAGGTGCTGAAGTCCGGTCCGAAGGACGGGGCGCAGGCCACGGTCAATGACAGCGTCATGGTGATTTACGAAGGTCGCCTGCCGGATGGCGGTATTTTCGACAGCTCTGACCAGCACGGGCATGGCGCCTATATGCAGATGCCGCTGGAAATGGTCATCAAGGGCTGGCAGGAAGCGGTTCCCATGATGCATGTGGGCGATACGTGGATGCTGTATGTCCCGCCTGAACTGGGTTACGGCCACAGGTCCATGGGAATCATCCCGCCTGACAGTCCCCTGATCTTCAAGATCCAGCTGCTGGGTGTTTCGCGCACGCGCTGATATCGCCTGCACCGCCCGTCAGGATCGGCGATAGACCATAAAACGCCATCAGAAGGGATTCTGGTGGCGTTTTTCATGTCCTCTTCAATCGCGCGTGCTATCGTAACGCATGCTGACTTTTACAAACATGCGTCGTGTCGCGCGACGTGCGGTCCTCTTCTGTCTGGGGGGCATGATACTGACGGCATGTTCGGGCAAGCATGAGGGGGCGGCACGCTATCGCACCAACTGCGGGATCTGCCATCATGGTGGCGAAGGCATGAAGGGGGAGATCCCCCCGCTGATCGGGCGGATCGACCTGATCGCCGCCACGGCCGAAGGACGGCATTATCTGGCCGATGTGCTGCTCAACGGCCTGAATGGCCCGCTGGATATCCGGGGCGTGCATTATAATTTTTCCATGCCCTCCTTCAGGAACCGCCTGTCCGATCACGAAATCGCCTCCATCCTGACGTATCTGGCGGCACGTGGTGATTCGGCCCGGCCGCCCGTTTTCACGGCGGAGGAAATCGCCGCGCTGCGGGCGCATCCCCTTCCCCCCAGCGCCGTGGCGGATGAGCGTCGCCGCCTTGATGGGATTCATCGTCTCCCCTGATATCAACGCGCTTGACGTCGGGGCGGTAAAGAGCGGAAAACAGCGATATGCGACGCATATTTTCCGGCATCCAGCCGACTGGTGTTCCGCAGCTTGGCAACTATCTCGGTGCGATACGCAACTGGGTCGGGCTGCAACGCGACAACGAATGTATTTTCTGCCTGGTGGACATGCACGCCATCACCGTCTGGCAGGACCCCAAAGCCCTGCGGGAGCAGACGCTGGCGCAGACGGCGGTGCTGCTGGCCTCTGGCATCGATGTGCAGCGCCATATCCTGTTCAATCAGTCCGCAGTGACGGCGCATGCGCGTCTTGCATGGATTTTCAACTGCGTCGCCCGTCTGGGGTGGTTGAATCGCATGACGCAGTTCAAGGACAAGGCGGGCAAGGACCGTGAAAACCATTCGGCGGGGCTGTATGTCTATCCCGACCTGATGGCGGCGGATATCCTGACCTACAAGGCCACGGCGGTGCCTGTAGGCGATGACCAGAGGCAGCATCTGGAACTGACCAACGATATCGCACAGAAATTCAACCACGATTACGGCCTTGAATTCTTCCCGACTGTCGAGGCCCTGATCCCCCCGCAGGGGGCACGTGTCATGAGCCTGCGCGACGGCACGAAAAAGATGTCCAAGTCCGATCCATCCGCACAGAGCCGGATCGAGATGACGGATGACGCCGATACGATCGCGTTGAAGATACGTCGTGCCAAGACGGACCCGGAACCCCTGCCCAGCGAAGAGGCCGGTCTGGAAAGCCGTCCCGAAGCCCGTAATCTGGTGACGATTTATGCGACGATGCAGGGATGCAGCATACAGGACGTCCTGAACCGGCATGGGGGTGAGGGTTTTGGTCCCTTCAAGAAAGCCCTGACGGATGTGCTGGTGCAGCATATCGCCCCCATCGCGGACGAGACGACCCGCCTGCTGAAGGAGCCGGGCTTTCTGCAGGATACATTGCGCGACGGTGCCCGGCGCGCCCGCACGATCGCGGAACCCATCGTGTCCGAAGCCGAATCCCTTGTCGGATTCTTAAAATAAACCGGGAGAACGCCATGCGTCAGGAACTGCACAGCCTGCATGTCAGGACGCATGGCAAGGGGCTGGTTTCCATTACCCGCGCGGTGCTGGACTGGGTCGCGGCAACGGGGATCGAGACCGGCCTGCTGACGTTATGGTGCCGTCACACGTCAGCCAGCCTGACGGTGCAGGAAAATGCAGATCCCACCGTGCAGGAGGACATCGCACGGTATTTCGAGGCCCTGGTGCCCGAAGATCCCACCCGTTACATCCATGATGACGAAGGGCCGGATGATATGCCCGCCCATCTGCGCACCATGCTGACCAATACGCAGCTGTCGATTCCGGTGGCAGATGGCCGACCGGTAATGGGGACGTGGCAGGGCCTGTACCTGTTCGAACACCGGCGCATGGCGCACCGGCGCGAAATCGTCCTGCATATCATCGGGAACTGAGCGGCCGTCTGCCCCATATCCCCTGCCCTGCCCGGCAGGGGCACTGGATCATGCCGTCAGGATGGCGGCATGATGGGTGATATGATCCTCGATGAATGACTGGATGAACCAGTAGGAGTGGTCGTATCCCTTATGATGGCGTAACCGCAGCGCCTGCCCCGCCCTTGCCGCGGCATTGCTGAACAGGTCCGGACGCAGCTGTGTCTGGAGGAACTGGTCCGCATCCCCCTGATCGATAAGGATGGTGGTGGGATGCGTATGTCCCGCCTCAAGCAGCAGCGTCGCATCATGCCTGGCCCATGCGGAGCGGTCCTGCCCCAGATAGGTCGAAAAGGCCTTTTCCCCCCATGGCACGACAGCCGGATGGACGATCGGCGCGAAGGCGGAGACGGACTTCCATGCCTGTGGCGCGCGAAGGGCATGGACCAGCGCCCCGTGTCCCCCCATGGAATGACCCATGATGCCCCGGCGCGTCCCGTCCAGTGCGAACAGCCGCTGCGTAAGTTCGGGCAGTTCCTCGGCAACATAGCTGCCCATGCGGTAATGGGCGTTCCACGGCGCGCGGGTGGCATCAAGGTAGAACCCCGCCCCGGTGCCAAGGTCATAGGATTCGTCCTCCCCCGGCACGCCCGCGCCACGTGGGGACGTATCGGTCGCCACCAGCGCGATGCCATGCCGCGCGGCGAAGCGGATGACGTTGGACTTGATGAGGAATGTTTCCTCGGTACAGGTCAGTCCCGCAAGCAGATGGATGACCGGCGCGCGCCGTGCCTGTGTCGCCCCCGCCGGCATGAAGACGGCAAAGTGTGCCTCCAGCCCCAGCGTGCGGGAGGCATGGCTGTAAAAGCCCACATGTCCTCCGCAGCAGGCATGTTCCGCGCGAACCGTCAGTTCCTTGCCGGGATCGGACAGGATCATGCCACTCATGATCAGAATTCGACCACTGTGCGGATGCTTTCGCCCCGCGTCATCATGTCGAATCCTTCATTGATGCGTTCCAGCGGCAGGCGATGGGTGATCAGGTCATCGATATCGATGCGGTTTTCCATGTACCAGTCCACGATTTTGGGCACATCGGTACGACCGCGCGCGCCACCAAAGGCCGATCCGATCCAGCGCCGCCCGGTCACAAGCTGGAACGGACGCGTGCTGATTTCCTGTCCCGCGCCCGCGACGCCAATAATGGTGGAAACACCCCACCCGCGATGCGCGCATTCCAGCGCCTGGCGCATCAGCGTGGGATTGCCGACGCATTCAAAGGAATAATCGGCGCCGCCGCCTGTCAGCTCGACAAGATGCCCCACGATGTCGCCATTGGGACCAAGGTCGTTGGGATTGACGAAATCGGTCATGCCAAACTTCCGGGCAATGGCTTCGCGCGCGGGATTGATGTCGACGCCGATGATTTTGTCCGCCCCTACCATCTTCGCGCCCTGGATGACATTCAGCCCGATCCCGCCAAGCCCGAAGACAACGACCGAGGCCCCGGCCTCCACCTTTGCGGTGAACAGCACGGCGCCGATGCCGGTCGTCACGCCGCAACCGATATAGAAGACCTTGTCAAAGGGGGCGTCGGGACGGATTTTCGCCAGCGCGATTTCCGGCAGGACCGTATAGTTCGCAAAGGTGGAACATCCCATGTAATGGTGGATCGGCTTCCCCTTGAAGGAAAAGCGCGAGGTGCCGTCCGGCATGACGCCCTTGCCCTGGGTGGAGCGGATGGCGGTGCACAGGTTGGTCTTGCGCGACAGGCACGATTTGCATTCGCGACATTCGGGTGTGTAGAGCGGGATGACATGGTCGCCGGGCTTCAGATGCCGCACGCTCGGACCGACCTCGACCACGACGCCCGCCCCTTCATGGCCCAGAATGGCGGGAAACAGCCCTTCGGGGTCCGCGCCGGACAGGGTGTACTTATCGGTGTGGCACAGGCCGGTTGCCTTGATTTCCACCAGGACTTCCCCCTCCCGGGGGCCTTCCAGCTGGACGGTCTCGATTTCCAGTGGTTTCCCGGCTTCGAACGCGACGGCTGCCCTGACATCCATAGATCTTTAAACCCTTTGCAATAAGGAAACGGGAGTGGCTGTTGCGGTCATAAGAAACGCTCCCGCCCTGATACGTCAATGATGTTGGAACAGCGTCGCCGCTGATGGCGGGTATTACAAATTATACAATCGTGAGGCCGCGGCGTTTTATCGCGCGACGATATGGTATGTGCACAAAACTGGTACGCCTTTCGGGGCGACCGGCTGTTTTCGTCGGCTTCATCCATTTCGGGACATTATCCAGATGATCGTGAATCGCAGGATCGGATTGTGGATCCTTATGCGCGAAAGCCTCCTGTCCCTTGTGCTGCTGGCGGCATGGGACATCGTGGTTGTCGTCATGTTCCAGATCTATCACCAGGACTGGATGGAACAGCCAACGCTGCCGATTTCGCTTATCGGCTCGGCGCTGGTCCTGTTCATGAGTTTCCGTAACAACACGGCCTATAACCGCTGGTGGGAGGCACGGACGCTGTGGGGGGCGGTCACCAACAACAGCCGTTCCTTTGGCCGTCAGGTCGGCACGATCCTGCAGGGCTGCCCTGAACTGGCGCGCGCGATGGCGGCCTATCCCCATGCCCTGCGCGGCGCGCTGGGGCGCACGGACACGATGGAGGATGTCAGGCGGCTTCTGCCGGAGGACATGCTGCGCGGGATCGAGGGACACGTGAACATTCCCGCCGCGATCCTGTTCCAGCTGGGCCGTGGCGTCGATGCGCGCGCCCGCATGCTGGGCATAGACGGGGCGCTGCAGGGGCAGATCGACCGTATCCTTTCCGATCTGAGCAACGCGCAGGGCGGACTGGAGCGTATCCGCAACACGCCGCTGGCCATCCAGTTTTCCGTGCTGCCAAAGCTGGTGGCGGCGGTATTCTGCATTATCCTGCCGCTTTCGATGGTGCAGACGCTGGGATGGATCACGCCGCTGGGGTCGTCGCTGGTGGGACTGCTGTTCGTGGCGCTCGACAAGATCGGCAGCGACCTGCAGGAACCGTTTGCCTCCACCCCGCATGGCATGCCGATGCGCACCATCGCGCGCACCATCGAAATCGACCTGCTGCAGTCCTGCGGGGAGGAAGCGCCCCCGTCCCTTGCGCCGGTTCGCGGCGTGCAGTCCTGAAGACCGGGGCGCGCGTCGCCGGTGCTTTCGATCAGGTCAAGACATATGGGGAAATTTGTGCTACAAGAGATGTCATGAGCATGTTCAGAACGACCCCGAAGGGCAGTGTGACCGATGCAATGGCGCGGACCGCAGCAGCAGTGACCGCAGCCGAAGCCAAAAGCAGCAAGCCGGAAAAGGACGAGGATCCGTTCCGCGAAGGTGACGCCATCGTCTATGCGGCGCATGGCGTGGGACGGGTTGACCGAATCGGCATTGACGAAATCGCGGGCACGAAGCTGGAGATGATCCAGATTTCGTTTCCGGGCAACCAGATGACCCTGCGCATTCCCCTGTCGAAGGCGCGCAAGTCCGGGCTGCGCAAGATCGTCTCGCGCGAGATCGTGGACAAAGCCATGGCGATCATCAAGGGCAAGCCGCATGTCAGCCGTGGCATGTGGGCGCGTCGCGCCGTCGCCTATCAGGAAAAGATCAATTCCGGTGATCTGGTCCAGATCGCCGAGGTGCTGCGTGACCTGCGCCGCAATGTCGACAGCCTTGACGGCAGCTTCAGCGAACGCAAGCTGTTCGAAGCCGCGCAGGAACGTTTCGTGGCGGAAGTCGCCGTGCTGGAGGGCAAGGAGCCCGCGGCCGTCCTGGAAACGCTGACGGCTGTCATGAAGGCGGCCTGACCCCGTTTCGGGCCATCCCCGGACCAGAACCCCACGCCTGCCGGAAGATCTTCCGGCAGGCTTTTTCATGTCCTGATGCCAGGGGAAATGCCGGACGGACGGCTCTGCATTACCGGGTTCAGTAATTGAACTGGTAAAGAAGGCCGATGCTGCTGCCGGGATCGTTTTCAGGCGTGGTGAAGCCGGTGACATTCCCCCCCGTTCCCACCGTGGTATTCAGCTTGAGCCGTTTGGTAAGGTCCACCTGCACCTGCGCCTGCGTTCCCGATCCGGAAGTCGCCTGCTTGGCCCCGACATAGACCCCGCGCATGACATACTTCCCGGCCTCGATGCTGCCGGTGTCGTTGCCGCCTGAACCGTTGGACGAACTGCTCATCTGAAGACGGTCGAGATGCAGCGTCTTTCGGACGATGCCCAGCGGGTCAAAGGCAGAACCGCCGCTGATCGTGGCGATGGCAGAGGCGACCTGCGCCATCTGCGTGGCGGACAGGGACTGTGAATCGGTGCCGAACAGCAGGATCGCCAGTATCTGGTCCTGTGACAGTGGCGGGGTGGAGGAAAAGGTGATTTTCGGCGCGCTGGCATATCCCCCGACATTGAGGCGCGCGACCCCTTCGTTCGTGCTGCGCTCCGCGACGAAATCAAGGCTGGGGTCGATGCTGTGCGTCACGCCGATTCCGTCGAAGCCCACGTTGCCCTTGCTGAAATTGAGCGAGAACCCGCCCAGGGCAAAGCTTCCCCGCGTCATGGCGAATGCCCCGGTGATCAGGGGGGTATCGCTTGTGCCCCCCACCTGCAGGTGACCGTGCATTTCCGTATTCAGGCCATGTCCACGCACGAAGAACTGCCCCGGCGAACGGACATCCAGATTCAGTCCCACGATCAGCGGGGATTCATGGGGCTGTGCGACGGTTGTGGTGTCGGTGGGGCGGATGACATTCAGGTGCGCGACCGACGTGGGCAGTGAATCCGGAATATTGACATCCACGCGCGACAGGTTGATGTCCCCGCCCACATTGATGCGCGAGGCCAGCTGCCCCTTTATGCTGAGGTTCGTATCCAGCGTCGCGGTGATAAGGTCGCTTGCCAGAGGACGGGCGTTTCTGGCCGTGATCATCAGGTCAAGGGGCTGTCCCGGTTCCAGCAGGCCATAGGAACCGGCCGCCGTAATGGTGCCTTTCCCCGCCTGCGCGCTGAGTGACTGTATGACAAGGCGGCTGCCCTGCGCCAGCACGCTCCCCTTTATGGAGGAAAGCTGGATCCCCTGCGCGTAATCATGGAACGTGCCGTCCGCAAGGTCGAGCGTGCCTGTAATCAGGGGGCTGCGTGGCGTGCCGCGCACGTCCACGTTCATCCGCAACTGTCCCCCCGCCTGACGTGCCTGCGCCCCCAGATAGGCATTGGCCGCCGCCATGTCCATCACGCCACTCGAATGCAGCGCCAGCGCTCCGTTCATGTTTGTCGGGGCGCTTCCCTTCAGTGTCAGGCCGATCTGGCGGCCGGCATTCAGGCTGGCGTCGATCTGGGCCTGTGCGCCATTCAGCACTGCGGTGGCGTCCAGATTGGCGGCCGCCAGGGAAGACGTATAATCCGTATGATATTTCAGGCCATCCGCCCGAAGCGAGATACGCCCCCCCGGCCGCGCGAGCGTCCCGGTCAGCCGTGCCTGTGCGGAGATTTCGCCATCGGCACGCAATGTGGGCATGAGGGGCCGCAACAGGGACGGAGTAACGTGCGTGACGTCCGCTTTCAGATCCAGCGTCGGCCGGATGCCACCCGCGATATCAATGTCCGCAGCCTGTCCCTGTGGTGCGGAGAGCGTTGCGCGCAGGTGATCGACCCCCATCGTCGCGCCATAACTGACGGTGGCGGGGGCCAGCAGCTGCAGTCGTTCCCCCCGCGCTTCGGCAAGCAGGGTGCGGGCCGTGACCTTGTGTTCCGGCATATCCAGCAGCATCGCGGTATCAAGGGCTGCGGGGCCGAGCTGTTTCGTGGACAGGCGCGATGTTGCGCTGACCAGCAGCGCATTCAGCGGCCCCTTGGCCGTCACATGGGCATTGGCGTGGATGTCGGAGATGTCGGCATCATCCACCACCAAATCCAGATCGGGATGGGGGGCATCCACCGGGTCCCTGACGGTACCGCCCAGCGTCAGGCGACGGATATTCGCCCAGGGCGATCCGATGGCGCCATCCAGCTTTATCGATACGATCGGGGGGGCCTGATCGGTCCGCGCGCTGGTATGGATGCCGGTGGTGACATATCCCGTGATGCTGTGCCCCAGCAGGTCACGCCAGTCCGCCAGCCGCGCCATGCGCACGTCCATCGTGCCCGATGGCACCAGATGCCCCTTTGGCAGGGACATGTCCGCCTGTCCCGACAGGCTTTTCCATGAAAGCTGCGCCAGATGCAGGTGACGCACCTCGTCCGTGCCGGTCGTAAGGGCGGCGTCAAGGGCGACCGGCGCGTGGTCCAGCGTCCCCTTTATCGTGGCCTCCCCTTCCCTTACCGCAGGCAGGTGGCGGAAGTTCAGGTCCGTTGTCAGGTGTCCCGCCGGCTGGATCTGGGGTGTTCCGATCTGCGTTTCCGCGTGCAGGACGGCGGCAAGGTCATCGACCGGCCCCGTGGCCGTCAGGGTCAGGTCGCTTTGCCCCCGCAGGGAGGGCGCGAGTTTCTGAAGGTCATCGAGCATAAGTCTGGCCCGCAGGTCGAGCCGTGTCGGCGATGACAGGGTGATCGTGCCGTCGCCCGCATCCAGATGGAGTGCATGACCATCCACCTTCAGGGTTCTTACATGCACGCTGCGGGGGGAAGCATCCGTGGGCGGCAGGTCGGCCATGACCTGCAGGTGGCCCTCCCTGCCGATCAGGCCAACCGTCTGCGGCTGTCCGCCCGTGATCGACACCTGACCATCCAGCGCGGCGTGGCCGGGCATCTTGGCGCCGGGTATGTCAAAATCCGTCTGCAGATGCGCGTTTCCATCCAGCTTTGTCGCGGCCAGTCCCGCAAGGGGTGAAAGGTCGGGCAGGTCGATCGCCAGCGTTCCGTGCCGGGGAACGGCGGTGCGGACACTGCCCCTGATGTGCAGCAGATCGTGATTCAGCGCGATATCTGCAGGCGCCCCCTGTGCATCGGGATGCCATGCCAGGTCGATCGACACGGGCTGTGCCGCGAATATGGTGGGATGCGCGCCGGGTATGCGCAGTCCGTCAATATCCGCATGCACGTTCACGGCATCCTGCGCCGTCTGTCCCGTCAGGCCGCCGAAGACGGCATGCAGGGTGTTGAAGCCGATGGCCCCCTGATTCAGCTGCCCGATATCCAGACTGCCCCGGCCCGTGGGACGCTCCAGCGTTCCGCCCAGATCGGTTCGCAGGGCAATGGATTGCCATCCCGTATCCGGCCCCAGCATCATTGCCGGCGCATCCAGCGTGGCGTTCAGGCGCATCGCATGATGGATCAGGCCGACCTGTCCCTTGATATGGGCCTGCGCCGCGCCGGCCTGCATGGCAAAGACAAGGTTGCTGCGGTCGCGCGGGCCGCTCATGCTCAGGTCGAGGTCCAGCGGCGCCAGCATGGGAAGGTTGCTCAGCGTGGTCAGGAAGCCTTCACGTTCCTCATGCGCATGCACATCAAGCGCAAGCGTTCCGGTATCCAGACGTGTGCGCACCGACAGCAGCCCCGGATGATCCAGACGCCGGACCGAAAGGTCGATGTCGGCTGCGGGCAACGTGGCGACCGAAATGCCGTCGAGGACCGGGGCGATATCCGCCAGCCGGGCATGGCCGTCCAGGCTGAATGTCGATGGGACGCGTGCAAGTGGTGCGCCAACGTCGATGCGCGCGATATGGGCGTGGCGGATATCAACCCCGATATGGAGGTTGTCATTGTCCGGTCTGGACGGCGGGGAAGGATGCGCGGGATCTTCCTCGCTCAGCCTCGGGATGGAGAGATGCGCGATGGAGATGTTATCGACCACCGCCCGGCGCAGGAGCAGTCGCGTGGGGGACCAGTCCAGCGCCAGATTGTCGATCGCAAGCCATGTGCCGCGATAATCGTCGAGTTCCAGATGCGCGATGCGCAGGGCGTCGGGAAACCGGCCCGACAGCCCGGACAGCCGGACGCTGCCCCCCGTCAGGCCGGGCAGGCGACGTTCGATTTCATGGCGGCCCATGCCGGTATTGGCCCCCACCAGGATCAGGGCAACCGCCAGCACCACCAGCCCCGTCGGCACCGCGATGACCAGCCCGGCGACCTTGAGGAGCGCGCGGATGGTGAAGGTCCGGGCAGGCTTGTGCTCATCGCTCATCAGAACGTTTCTCCCAGCCCGACATACAGCTCCCACTTGTCGCCACGGGGCGGACGGTTCAGCGGGACGGCGATGTCAAGGCGTACCGGACCGATGGGGGTGTAATACCGCGCCCCGGCCCCCGCGCCTGCGCGCAGCGTGCCCTTGAACGGCGTGCTGCCGTCCGCGACCTGCCCCACGTCGATAAAGCCGACGGCCCCGAATTTCTGCAAGATGCGCTGACGGTATTCAAGGGAACCGGCATCCATGGATGTCCCGCCAATGGCATAGCGGCTGTGGGGGAACTGCGGCCCCACCCCCTGATAACGGTAACCGCGCACCGTCGCGCTGCCACCGGCATACAGTCGCTGATCGGGCGGGATGTCGAAGGTCGATGCCCCTTCCACATTGCCGATCGTCCCGCGTATGGCGAAAACGCTGCGCCCCGGCCGCGACAGCCCCAGATGCTTCAGGTCGAAATAGGTGGAAATCGTGGCCTGCATGATCGCGAAGAAGGATGTCCGGTGTTCCAGCGACACGGAAGGCGTGACGTTCATGTTGATGCGCACGCCATGCGTGGCGGGGGTGATCGGATTGTCGACGCCAGTCCCGTCATAGGTCGCGCTGAGTGGCAGCGAAGCGATGAAATAGTCGTTCGTCTGCGACATCTGGTCGATGCGTTCCTGTTCGATCTCCCCGCCAAAGGCGACGTTCCAGTGGGAACTGACGCGTCGCACCACGCCCGCGCGGGCCAGAAGGGCCGTCTGGCGATAGGAATACAGAAGCTGGCGGATCCATTCGATCCGGGCGCTGAGATTCTGGTTGCGCGACCCGAAATCCGGCTTCATCAGGTCCGCATACACGTCATAGCCCAGCCCCTGTTCCGCGGAACCGCCCAGCCCCGTCACCAGTGCGGTCAGGCGCAGGCGCTCGGCATTGCCGAACAGGTTGCGATGCGTCCACGACACGCCGGCGCGACCGCCAAGATCCGTCGAATACCCGCCTTCGACACCCACGCTGTGGCGCTTTGATTCGACGAACCTGAAGTCCAGAGGCAGCGTCCCGTCAGAGGCAAGCTGCTGGTCATGGCGCACCTGAACGTCGGAAAACACCCCCATCGATGACAGGCCCTGCCGCGCGGCCTCGATGCGCGAGGGCTGGTACAGTTCGCCCGGTGCAATGGTCAGGCGCCGCACGACATAGGCAGGATGGGTCCGGCGCAGGCCGCCGAAACCGAACGCCCCCAGATTGACGACCGGCCCGCGCATGATGGTAAAGGCAAGGTCGATGGTTTTGGTCTGCGGGCGAAGCCAGGCCTGCGGCGTGCCGACATCCGCCAGTGCGTATCCCTCTTCCGCCAGCGCCGTCTGCAGCTGTGACTGTGCTTTGAGAATATTGGCGGCGATCGCGGGATCGCCCGTCTTTATGCCCAGCGCCGCATTTTCGTGATCGTCCAGCCGGACGGGCGGCTGTCCCTTCGCCGGATTGAGGGTGATGACGCCGATATGGAACTGCGTTCCCTTGGTGATGGAGATGGTCAGTTCGAGTTTCTGGTTCGCCGGGATCGCCTGCATCCATTCCGGCAGGTCGGGGTCATGACCGTCCTGTGGCGTGCCCTCCCCCGTCTTGGATGCAATGGCCGCCTGTATGCGTATGTCCGGCGCGTAATAGCCAAAGCTTTCCAGCGCGCTGCGGATGCGGGCATAGTCATTGTGAATGCGCCCCACCAGGGCGAACGGGTTGACAGTATGTGTCTTCTGCAGGCCCAGCAGATCGGATGAAGCCCGCACGGCGGCATCAAGGTCGGCATTGCCGGTGGGGCGGATGACCGTGACATAGGGCTGTGGGTCCGCTGCACGCGCACCCGTCATGCCCGCCCACAGGACCGTCAGGGCCATGCCCCACAGTCGTGCATGGGACCGCCACAGTGAACCACAGATCGGAGTTCCGGTTTCATCCGGCGCAGGCCGGAAATGCCGTGTCGTCAGAAAATGACGAAAAAACGTCAAGTTGTCCCCGTTCTCGGTTCTGTCATTCGCCCACCTGCGTGATGCCCCTCAGACATGGAGTCTGCCCATGATGACGGAGGGAATCCCTCCCTTCGATATCTGCCATTCCCATGACGCATATTCAAACCCATATTCGCCTGAGGTCCGCTGTGGATCTGTCGTGAATGGATGATGGCGACGCCAGGGGCGGCCGTTGCGGTAAGGTCCGTGCCGGTATCGTTGGAACATTGCGGAATTATGAACGGGTTCCAATGAATCGGAGAAGAATTTTCAATCAGATGACCCCATTAGGCATCCTTCATGTGTCCGGATGATGGCGTTACTGTCGGACGCCCTGTTGGTGATGAACGCCATCAATGCGTCGTCTTCGGCCCATGGCGATATGTCAATGACCACCGCGATGTGGGGGGGATGCCGGACGGGGATGCATCATCCGGGGCAATTTCTGGCGCAATCCGTTCCCCCGCAGTCCCATAGGCATATTTCGACCCGGCCGCAGGCTACAGGGAAAATATGGCCACAACATGATGATTCGTGCCCCTGATCATCGCCCTGCACCATTGCCGTGGAAATCGTGCGCTGGATGCACGGCGTCCTTGACAAATCCCCTGCCCCATCCGTCATGATTGGCGGGACGGGAGATTTGGATTGATCGTCCCAATTGGGGGATAATGTCACGATATGGGGTCTTCATCCTTTATGACATGTGGTTTCGGGTCTTGACCATCCGCACGACACACCCGATGTGTTTGCGCCGCCACGCGGGATTGTCCCGCACGATGTCAAGGAACCCGTTCGCGTGAATGAGATGTCCCCCCTTCCATGCGTTCCCAGCGCGCAGTCCGGTAAACAGGCACGCGGGCTGCATGTCATTACATGGGGCTGTCAGATGAACGTCTATGACAGCGCGCGCATGACCGACGTGCTGCGTCCGCTTGGGTACAGGGCGGTGGACGCGCCCGACAACGCCGACATGATCATCCTCAATACATGTCACATCCGTGATCGCGCGGCGGAAAAGGTGTTTTCCGAACTCGGTCGGCTGCGTCTGGTCAAGGAAGCGCGCGCGCAGGCCGGGCACAAAACCGTTCTGGCCGTTGCGGGATGCGTGGCGCAGGCGGAAGGACGGGAGATACTGGCCCGCGCGCCCTATGTCGACATCGTGCTGGGGCCGCAGACCTATCATCGCCTGCCCGAAATGGTCGCCCGCGCCGCCCGTGCCGCAGGGGCCGTCATCGAGACGGATTTCCCCGTGGAGCAGAAATTCGACTTCCTGCCGCCCGAGCGCGAGGTCCCGGCCGGGGGGGCTGCTTTCCTGACCATTCAGGAAGGATGCGACAAATTCTGTTCCTTCTGCGTCGTGCCCTATACCCGCGGGGCGGAGGCCAGCCGCCCCGTGAACGCCGTGCTGGAGGAGGCGCGCAGGCTTGTGGCGCATGGCGTGAAGGAGATCACGCTGCTGGGGCAGAACGTCAACGCCTATCATGGCGAGGGACCGGATGGCGCGATCTGGGGGCTGGCCCGCCTGACGGCGGAACTGGCCGACGGGATCGGGGTGGCGCGCATCCGTTACACGACATCGCATCCGCGCGACATGGACGCCGACCTCATCGCGGCCCATCGTGACCAGCGCGCCCTCATGCCGTTCCTGCACCTGCCGGTACAGTCCGGCTCGGATCGGGTGCTGGCGGCGATGAACCGTGGCCATACCGCGCAGGAATACCGTGATCTGGTGACGCGCCTGCGCGCGGCGCGGCCCGACCTTGCCCTGTCGTCGGATTTCATCGTCGGCCATCCGGGCGAAACAGAGGATGATTTTGAACAGACGATGCAACTGATCCGCGACGTGGGCTTTGCTCAGGCATACTCGTTCAAATATTCCCCCCGTCCTGGAACCCCGGCGTCGGGCGCGGGCGGACAGGTGCCCGAGGAGGTCAAGGACGCGCGGCTGCAGAAACTGCAGGCGCTGCTGCGTGAACAGCAGGACGCCTTCAACGCGGCGACGGTGGGACGGCGCGTGTCCGTCCTGTTCACCGGCCGGGGTCGCAAGCCCGGACAGATTTCGGGGAAAAGCCCGTATCTGCAGGCGGTGCATGTCGATGGCCCCGACAGCCTGATCGGTCAGGTGGCGGAAGTCGATATCGTGAAGCTCTACACCAACTCGCTCGGTGGTGTTCTGACAGGGGAGACAGGCAAGGCTTGAGAGAACATGCGGCATCCATGATCCCGTCCCGCCGTCCCGAGGACGGCCGGTCTTCTTCCGTTACCGGCATGCCCCACCCGTCCGGGGGGCATACGGTAACGATGCAGTTCGATGACAATATCCTCCTTGCCCAGCTTGTCGGGGATCATGACCGTCATCTTCTGCATCTTGAGCGCGGGTTTGAGGTGCGTCTGTCATGCCGGGGCAACCGGATCGCCATTACCGGCGGCCCCGAACGGGTCGCGGTGACACAGTCCGCCCTTACCTCCCTTTACCGCAGGCTGCAGGCGGGCCATGCCCTCGACAGCGGAGAGGTGGATGCCGCCATCCGCATGTCGGCCCAGCTTTTTTCCGCCCCGGATTCCCATCAGGATGTCAGATTCATGGCCCCAGCTTCCCCCGTCGCGCGGCAGGAGGCCGCCTCCCCGCGCATGGCGGACCTGCCCACCATCATGACGCGCCGTGGCGCGATTGCCCCGCGCTCGGCGGGACAGGCGCGTTACATGGACATGCTGGCGCGGCAGGAAATGGTGTTCGGCATCGGGCCGGCCGGCACGGGGAAGACTTATCTTGCCGTTGCGCAGGCTGTTGCGATGCTGCAGGCCGGACAGGTGGATCGCATCGTCCTGTCGCGCCCGGCGGTGGAAGCCGGGGAGCGTCTGGGCTTCCTGCCGGGGGACATGAAGGACAAGATCGATCCCTATCTGCGCCCGCTCTATGACGCGCTGCATGACATGATGCCGGGCGATCAGGTCATGCGCCGCATGGCGACGGGGGAGATCGAGGTCGCCCCCCTCGCCTTCATGCGGGGACGCACGCTGGCCCACAGCTTCGTCATTCTGGACGAGGCGCAGAATACCACATCGGCCCAGATGAAGATGTTCCTTACCCGCATGGGCACCGGCACGCGCATGGTCATCACCGGGGACCTGAGCCAGATCGACCTTCCACGCGGCGTGACATCGGGACTGCGTGAGGCGGTGGAAACGCTGGAGGGACTGCCGGGGATCGCCATGACACGGTTTGAATCGCGTGACGTAGTGCGTCACCCGCTGGTTGCGCGTATAGTGGACGCATACGATCAGCGCGCCGAGGCAAGCAGGGAAGCCACGCGCGCCAGATCGCGGCAGGAGAACAATGGAACCGCGAAGTAGAACAGCCCCCCTTCCCGAGGTGGACGGGGCGCATGAAGACAGCAGGGCGACCGGTCCGGATGACGGGCCGGTTCCCCAACCTCCCCTGTGGGAGGAAATAGACGTCCGTATCATGGACCGGCGCTGGTATGGCGCGATGCGCAATCCGGCAGCACAGGTCACGCGGGCGGTCATGGCCACGATGCATGACCTTGGCGTATCGGGACCGGTATCGGTGATCCTTGCCGATGACCGGACGGTGCAACGGCTGAATTACCTTCATCGTGGCAGGAACAGGCCGACAAATGTCCTGACATTCGAATATGCCCCGGCAGGTCCTCAGGGGGGCGCGTGGGGCGGGGATATCATCCTCGCCTTCCCCACGGTCCGGCGCGAGGCCATGGCGGCGGGACGCACCGTGCGCAGCCACATGCTGCATCTGCTGGTGCATGGCGTGCTGCATCTTTCGGGATACGATCATCATCATGCGGGCGACGCACGCACCATGGAGATGGAAGAGGCGCGCATTCTGGGAAGGATGGGGATTGCCAACCCCTGGAAGCACCGCAGTGGCCGCGCGGATGGAGGCGCACGATGAGCCGCCCTTCATCTTCGGAACCCGGCGATGACGCCCCTCCCCCGCGATCGCGGGGATTCCTGTCCCTGTTCGGACGGCGCCGCAATGAACAGGGCCTGCGCCATTCCATTGCAGCCCTGGTCAAGGAGGCGGACGCGGCGGCGGATGACACGACGGAATCCCCGTCATCGGAACTGGACCGGCAGGAACGCGCGCTTCTGGCGAATGTCCTGCGCCTGCGCGGCATCACCGCCGATGACGTCATGATCCCGCGCGCCGATATCGTCGCCATGCCCGTGTCCATCAGCCTTGATGAGGCACTGGCCATGATGCGGCGCGAAAACCATTCGCGCATGCCGGTCTATCGCGATCAGCTCGACGATATTGTCGGCATGATCCACGTAAAGGACCTCATCGCCTATGTCGGCACCAGCGAGGCCTTCAGTATCGAACCCCTGCTGCGCCAGCCTCTCATGGTCGCGCCCCAGCTTCCGGTGCTCGACCTGCTGTTGCAGATGCGGCTTCGGCATGTGCATCTGGCGCTGGTGATCGATGAATATGGCGGCATCGACGGT
This sequence comes from Novacetimonas cocois, assembly GCF_003311635.1. Taxonomy (GTDB): domain Bacteria; phylum Pseudomonadota; class Alphaproteobacteria; order Acetobacterales; family Acetobacteraceae; genus Novacetimonas; species Novacetimonas cocois. Next base: position 21,351 of record NZ_QEXL01000017.1, read on the forward strand.
CTGGTCACCATCGAGGACCTGATCGAAACCATCGTGGGCGACATTTCCGATGAACATGACGAACCCACGGCGGCCATGCTGCAGGAACGCAGCGACGGAACATTTGACGTCGATGCACGCCTGCCCATCGCCCAGTTCGAGTTGCGCACGGGCCCGATTCTGACCCAGGACGAGCGGGAGGCGGAAATCGAAACGGTGGGTGGGCTTGTCTTCCGCCTCGCCGGGCATGTTCCCACCCGTGGCGAAGTCGTGACGCATGAAAGCGGGACCGTATTCCGGATTCTTGATGCCGATGCGCGTCATATCCGTAAACTGCGGGTCCGCCCGGTTGTGGACCCGATCCCCGATCCGGTGCCAGCGCCGGGGAAGTGAAGGCCGCGCTTCCCGTCCGGTGTGTCAGCGGCAGGGTTCATGCCATGTCGGCCGCGACTTCGCGCCGACATGGCGTCATTGGCCTTGACGCATCGGAACTTTGACAGTTCTTTGCCTGATCGAGATGTATTTTCCCACCCGGAGGGTCCCCCGCAATGCTTATGAAACGTCGCACACTGCTTGCTTCCGCCGCCCCGGCCCTCCTGCTTGGCGCGGGCGCGGCGTCGGTTGCGCATGCACAGGCAAGCGATCCGCGCCTTGCCATCCGTGCGCTGGGCAGTCCGTCGGCCAAGGTGCATGTGGAGGAATGGTTTTCCCTGACATGTACCCATTGCGCCCGCTTTGCCGAGGAAGTCTTCCCCGAGATCCGCAGCAAGCTGATCGATACGGGAAAGGTCTATTACATTTTCCGTGACTTCCCCCTCGATCAGGTCGCGCTGTCGGCCGCGATGATCGCGCGCGCGCTGCCGGGCGAACGGTACGAGGCCTTCGTGCTCGCCCTGCTCGCCAGTCAGGATCGCTGGGCCTTTGGCAAGGATGTCAATCCGCAGGAGGAACTGCGCAAGATGGCGGCGCTGGCCGGCATGTCGGCAGATCAGTTCCAGCAGACGCTGGCCGATGACAAGCTGCGCCATGCAATCATGGACGAGGAAGATCGCGCGCAGGCCCAGTACAAGATCGACGGCACGCCGACCTTCCGCTTCAATGACAAGGAACAGGTGTCGCAGGAACTGACGTACGAGCAGTTCGCCCAGAAGGTCGCGTCCCTTTCCTGATCCCCAAGCCAGCCGGTTCCTTCATGACAGCACGTTTCGCCCGACTTCGCATCGCCGGATTCAAGAGCTTCGCCGATCCGGCCTCCATCGAAATCCTTCCCGGTCTTACGGGAATTGTCGGTCCGAACGGCTGTGGCAAGTCGAATGTGGTGGAGGCCCTGCGCTGGGCCATGGGCGAGACGTCCGCGCGGTCCCTGCGCGGCGGGGAAATGGATGACCTGATTTTCGCCGGCACCGCGGCACGGCCCGCGCGCAATACGGCCGAAGTCACCCTGTCGCTGGAAGGAACGGCGCAGGTCGCGCCCCCTCCCTTCCAGGGGCAGGACGAACTGCAAGTTACCCGCCGTGCCGAACGCGGCGCGGGCAGTGGCTATCGCGTCAATGGCAGGGCGATGCGCGCGCGCGATGTGCAGACGCTGTTTGCCGATCTGGCGTCCGGCGCGCGTTCGTCGGCAATGGTCAGTCAGGGGCGTGTGTCCGCGCTGGTGAATGCCCGTCCGGAAGAGCGGCGCACCATTCTTGAGGAAGCTGCGGGCATCACCGGGCTGCATGGGCGGCGGCATGAGGCGGAACTGAAATTACGCGCCACCGAAGCCAATCTTGAACGCGCCGAGGACCTGCGCCTGCAACTGGAGGCGCGGCTGGGCGATCTTCAGGCGCAGGCAACGCAGGCGGCGCGGTATCGCGAACTCTCCCAGGGGTTGAGGGAGAGCGAGACGATGCTGCTTGCACTGCTGCACGCGCGGGCACGCAACGCCGTCGTTCAGGCCAGGGATCACCTGCATGCGACACGTCAGGCGCTGATCACGGCCGAGCAGGAAGCCGAAGACGCAACCATCGCCCATTTCGAGGCGACGCGGGCGCTGCCGGACCTGCGCACGCAGGCGGATACCCAGCGCAGCCTGCTGGAACGGCACCGCGTCATGGCGGAAAACATCGCCGCCGAGGTCGCGCGCGCCAATGCCGCCGTGGAAGATGCGCATGCCCGCCTGGAACAGTGCCGCGCCGATCACGAGGCCGCCCTTGCGCGGCAGGGCGATGCGCGCGCCATGCTGGAACGGCTGGAAACTGAACAGGCCGAGACGCAGGCAGCCCTTGAGGCACTGCCACAGCGCAGGACGCAGGCGCGTGACGAACTGGCGCGCGCGGAAGCGGAAGCACGTGAGTGCGCTGCGGCCCTTGAAAAGGCCAGCGTCATGGCGCGCGAGGCGCAGCTGCGCTTTGCCCAGATGGAACAGGCGCGGACCGAGGCGAATGAACGCCGTGCCCACCTGCAGGCGCGACATGACGAGATCGCGGCCGAGGTCGCGCGGCTGCGGACCGAAATGCCCGGCGAGGAAAAGCTTGCGGCATTGGATGCACAGGTTGCCGCCGCGACGCAGGCCGCGACGCAGGCCCGCACGGATCTTGACGTGGCGATGCAACTGCATTCCGACGCGGTGCTGAAGGAGAACATCGCACGCAACGAGGCCGCCGAAACGCGGCGCCAGCATGAACAGGCCGCCCAGGCGCTGGCGCAGGCCACGACGCGTCTGGAAACCCTGCGGCGCGATCATGCCGCATTGTCCGAACGCGAGGCGCGGGCGCGTGAGGCGCTGGTGCCTGAGGATCATTTCGCGCGGCTGCGGGCCGACGCGGCCGCGTCGGCGGATGCGTTTGCTGCCGCGCGTGAGGCGCTGGAACAGGCCGAAATCGTCCGCGCCGAGACCTCGGCCGCCGAAATCGAGGTCCGGGCCCGGATGGAACAGGCCATCTCGCGACGCGATGCGCTGGAACAGGCGACGAGTTCCGCGCGCTCCGCCTGCGCACGCGCGGCGGCCGAGCTTTCCTCGCTGATGGAGGAATCCGCCCGGATCGAGCGCGAGGCCCTGCCGCCGGGGAAACTGGAACAGGCGGTCAGGGCCCGCGAGGCCGCCGAAGCGGACCATGCCAGCGCCGAAGAAACCCTGAAGACGGCCGAACAGGCCATTGTCCGCTGCCGGGCCGACAGCGAGGATCAGGCGCGACGTCTGGCTGAACTGGAAACCGCCCTGACCGGCATGGAGGCCGAGGCCGACGGACTGGCCAAGGCACTGGCGGCGGATGGCGAAGCGCAGGAGGGGCAGGACGGACAGGATGTCGCGACCCTGCTTCATATCCCCGAAGGGCTTGAAACGGCGCTGGCGGTGGTCCTGTCCGAAGGGCTGGACGCATCGGTTTCATCGGCGGCCGCGCGGCGGTGGCGTGACCTGCCGGCACTGGCGCCCCCCGCCTTTCCGGGCAGCGGCGTGCGCCCGCTGACGACGTTGATTGACGCGCCGGATGCGCTGGGACGTATTCTGGCCTTTGCCGGCCTGATTGACGATGCTGCGGATGGCAATGCGCTGCAGGGGCAGCTTGCGCCCGGACAGTGTCTGGTGACGCGGGGCGGGGCGCTATGGCGCTGGGACGGGTATTGCCTGTCGGATACCCTGCCCAGCCGTGCGGCGCTGAAACTGCGTCAGATCAGCCGCCTGCGTGATATCCGTGCCAGGCAGGAACGTCTTCGCAATGAACTGCCCGCCCGCAGGCAGGCCGCACAGGATGCGAAATCGGCCATGGAAGCCGCGACGGCAGCCATGAACGGGGCGCGTGGCGAACGCGCCCGGCTGGAGGAACAGCTGGGGCTGCTGCGGCGGCAGGAGGCGGAGCTCAGCCGGCAGGACGCGGCCATTCGCGCGCGGCTGGACACCATTGCGCTGCAGCTCGAAAATGCGCGTGGCGCGGATGCGGAAGCACGCCAGACCCTTGAAAAGGCGGAACAGGAAGAAGCTGCCCTGCCCGCCGCTGCGCTGATGCAGGCGGAAATGGATCGCGCGGCGCAGGCGGCGGCAAAGGCGCGGCAGGACGAAACAGCGGCGCGACAGGCACGCCAGAAGGCGCAGGGCACGCAGGAAACCACCCAGCGTGCCCTGAATGAGGCGATCAACCGTCATGGCGAGGCGGAAACCCGTCTTCAGGCGATCCTGCCCGCGCTGGCGCGCGTGGCGCAGGACCTTGAGCAGGCTGGTCAGGATCATGAAAAGGCGCAGGCCTATCAGGCCGCCCTGCCCCCGCAAGAACATGCGGCATCCGCGCAGCAGCAGGCGGAAGCCGCTGCGGAAGCTGCGGCGCGTGGCCTGTCCGCCGCGCAGGAAAATCGCGATGCGACGCACAGGACCCTTGAGGCCAGCACGCATGAGCGGACGCAGGCGGGTCATCGCCAGCATGAGATCCAGAGTCTCCTTGATGCGCGGGAACCACGGATCGAGGAACTGAAACGCGAGGTTTCAGCCGCGACGGAGGTCTGTGACCGGATTGCCGCCGATCTGGCCGCCCTGCCCGATCCCGAGGCGCTGGCGCGTGAGGTGGAGGAACTGCGGACCCGTCTGGCTGATACGCGTCAGGCGGAGCAGGAGGGGCGCGATCTGCTGGGGCGTCTCGAAACCGAGGAAGCGGCCCTGACGCAGCGCCTCGCATCCTGCCGCGCAGGGATGGAGGAATGGCGCGGCCGCGTCGCGACCACCTCGCAGGACGTCACCGTTACGCAGGACCGCCTGCGCGCTGCCGAGGAAGAACACGACCGGATCGCCGTCCAGCCGGAGGAGATCATTCACCGGCGCGAAGCCATTTCCACGGATCTGTCCACGGCGGAAAGCCGTTACAACCAGTCGGCCGAGGCCCTGAAGACGGCGGAAAATGTCCTGTCTGCCGCGCAGGGCGCGCGCGAAAAGGCGGACGCGGCCATGATCCGCATGCGTGAGGACGTACTGCGCGCCGAAGGCCGGCAGGAACAGGCCGAGGCCATCCTCGCGCAGCTTCTGGCGGAATCGCAGCCGCCCGCCGGGATCGTCCCCACTGACCTGAGTGAAACGGCCGAGGCCGGCCTGCGGCGCAAGGTCGGTCGCCTTGAGCGTCAGCGTGACGAGCTGGGGCCGGTAAACCTGCGCGCGGAAATCGAAGCGAACGAGGCGGAAGAGCAGATCGGCACCATCATGACGGAGCGTGGCGAACTGGAATCCGCCATTGCCCGGCTGCGCGGGACGATCGGCAACCTCAACCGTGAGGGACGTGAACGCCTGATGGCGGTTTTTTCCCGGATCGATCAGCATTTTCAGGCCCTGTTTACCCGGATGTTCAACGGCGGGCGCGCCCATCTGGGGATGGTCGGGAATGATGATCCGTTGCAGGCGGGACTCGAAATCTATGCGCAGCCACCGGGCAAGAAGCTGGCGACCCTGTCGCTGCTGTCGGGGGGGGAACAGGCACTGACGGCCCTGTCCCTGATTTTCGCGGTCTTCCGCTGCAATCCGGCGCCGATCTGCGTGCTGGACGAAGTGGACGCGCCGCTGGACGATGCCAATGTCGGCAGGTTCTGCGGGTTGCTGGGCGACATGGTGGCCGAAGCCGGGACACGGTTTCTGGTCGTGACGCATCATCAGCTGACGATGGCGCACATGGATCGCCTGTATGGCGTGACCATGCAGGAACGCGGGGTCAGCCGGGTTCTGTCGATCGACCTTGAACGTGCGTCGGAAATGGTCGCGCAGGACAGGGCGAACGCGACGGAAACCGTATGACGCCCGTTGCGGGCGTGTCGCCGGAAATCGTGAAAAACGGCATGGAAAAACGGAAGGCCAGCCCACCCCGGGCATAGGGACAGGCTGGCGTCGTTATTGATCAGGCAGGCATCATGGAGCCGGTTTCGATAAAGCGCTGATGCCACGACAGGGCTTCGGTCAGCAGGTGCGGCGACTGCTGTCCGAACGATCCCGCGCGGGCACGCTTGTAATAATCCTGCAGCATCGGGCGATAGTCGGGATGCGCGCAGTTGGCGATGATGACTTCCGCGCGCTGTTTCGGTGACAGGCCACGCAGGTCCGCCAGACCCTGTTCGGTAACCAGAACCTGCGAATCCTGCGTGATGTGGTCGACATGCGACGCCATCGGCACGATCGCGGAAATCTTGCCACCCTTTGCCGTGGAAGGCGTCATGAAGACGGAGATGTAGGCATTGCGGGCGAAATCACCCGATCCGCCGATTCCGTTCTGGATCTTCGATCCCATGATCTGGGTGGAATTGACGTTGCCATAGATGTCGGATTCGATCAGGCCGTTCATCGCGATACAGCCCAGACGGCGGATCAGGCCGGGATGGTTGCTGATGTCCTGCGGACGCAGGATGATCTTCTTCTGGAAGTCCCGCATGCGCTTGTTCAGGGATTCCGCCGCATCGGGGCTGAGGGAGAACGCGGTGGCCGACGCGACGCGCATCTTGCCCGTCTCCAGCATGCCAAGCATGCCGTCCTGAATCACCTCGGTAAACGCGGTCAGGTTTTCAAAGGGACCTTCCTCAAGACCACCCATCACGGCATTGGCGACGTTGCCCACGCCGGACTGCAGCGGCAGCAGCGAGGGCGGCAGGCGGCCGTGCGCAACCTCATGACGGAAGAATTCCATCAGGTGCCCGGCAATGGCCTTCGCCGTGGCATCGGGGGGGGAGAACGGGGCGTTGCGGTCCGGGGCGTGGGTTTCGACAATGGCCACGATCTTGTCCGGATCGACACGCAGGAACGTATCGCCGATGCGCTCATCCGGGCGGATCAGGGGGATGGGCTGGCGATGCGGCGGCAGGGCCGTGCCGGTCCAGATGTCATGCATCCCCTCCAGCGCGCTGTCCTGCCAGCTGTTGACTTCGATAATGACCTGCTTGGCCGTGTCCAGCCAGGTCTTGCTGTTGCCGACGGAAGAGGACGGCACGATGCTGCCGTCTTCGCGGATGGCGGTGGCCTCGATGATCGCGGTGTCGATCTGCCCGAAGAAGCCGGCCCACGCCATCGGCGCGACATGGCTTAGATGCATGTCAAGATATTCGGTCTCGCCCTTGTTGATGCGCGCGCGCAGCGTCGGGTCCGAGTTGTAGGGCATGCGGAAGGAGATGCCGTTGACCTTGGCCAGCGCGCCATCAAGTTCCGGGCCGGTGGACGCGCCCGTCAGAAGGCGGATCCGGAAATCGTTCCCCTTGGCATGTTCACTTTCCATCAGGGTGGCCAGTGCCTCGGGAACCGCCTTTGGATAGCCTGCCCCGGTAAAGCCGCTGGTACCCACCGTCATTCCGGGCTTGATGAACGACGCGGCCTGTTCAGCGGTCGTGATCCTGGCCCGGAGCGCCGCATTCCGGATTCGGGTATGGTCGATCATGAACTTTCCCTCAAAGTCTTTTTTGTTTGCACCAGCGCATGTATTGCGCCGGGCCGGTTGTCCCTGGTGGCGGCCGGCGCGCGGCGCGGGACTGTCATTCATCCCACGTTCCGCGCGAACCACCTTCACGCATTTCCCTGTGCCGGACCGTTGGATCGGTCCATGCCCTTTCGCTCTCCCTTACAGGATTGTTACGAGTCAGGCGAACGGGAGGAATACGTCCCGGCTTCCCTCCTGATATCTGTTCTCCGTCTTGTTCCATGCGTCACAACAAAAGCGTGTGACACTCGGGCGCCGTGTCGGTCGGGGACTTCACGATTGCTCTAGTTTCCGAACCGGATATAATAATTTGCAACTTTCATATGCGTATTTCGCGGGGCTTGGGCATCCGGGGCATTAATTTCCTGTCGATATGCGGCATCGTGGGGCCATGAAACACGACACCCCTGTGTTTCCGGATGGTGCAAGGAGCGTTATCCTGATGGATAATGTTTCCCATGAACGCCTGTGAGGGCATCCGGTCGGGTATTTCAGTCGGCTGGCGGTGAACGGCCGCCCGCCATAATGCAGGGAGAGGATTTTCGTTTGAGACGTCGATTGCCCTCTCATCATGTCGTTACGGGTGGCGTTTCCCCGGATGCCCCTTCCCGGATGTTTTCTTCCGCCTCCCCCGTCCCTCCCATGCCGCAATACGCGCCTGCCCCCGACAGGGAGGAGATAGCGCGCCTGATCGGGGGGCGGCGCATCCGGATCGTGGGGGACGTACATGGTGACCTGCATGCCTTCCGGCATGCGGCAGCGACCGACAGGTTCCTGATCCAGCTGGGCGATCTGGTCGATTATGGACCCGACAGTGTCGGCACCTTCCGCCTGATGCAGCAGCTGATCGACGAACGGCGCGGGCTGTTCGTGCTGGGTAATCATGACCGCAAGCTTGCCCGCGCGCTGCATGGGCGCAAGATGCGGCGCGACCCGCCCCTCATGGAAACCCTGACGCAGTTTCTTCTGCCGGAAAACGAGGATGTCCGTCAGCGCGCGCTGAATGACCTTGCCATGGCGCCCGCGTGGATCGTGCTGGGGAAATATGTCTTCGTTCATGGCGGCTTTCACGTCCGCATGCTTGATGAGGCGCCACCGCCCGGCCTGGGAACGGTGACCCCCCTGCTTTCGCGCGCCCTGTTCGGCGAAACGACGGGGCGCATGCAGAAAGACGGCTATCCCGAACGGCGCCTGAACTGGGTCGATCATATCCCTGCGGGCTACACCGTCTATTGCGGGCATGACCGGCGTTCGACCGACGGGCGGCCGTGGGTGCGCAACGGCCGCGGCGGGGGAACCGCCATTTTCACCGACACCGGTGCCGGCAAGGGCGGGCATCTGGCATGGATCGATCTTCCCGCGATCGATATTCCTTGTCCCACGTCGTGAGCGTTGCGAAAGAAAGTAGAGTGATGACCCACCTGTCCAGTCGGGAGCCCTGATCCAGAATGAATGAAACCCCCGTTGCCACGACGCCGGATGAAGCGCGCGATGCACTGCTGGAACTGCGTCGCAGCATCGACAACATCGACGCCGCGCTGATTTATCTGCTGGCGGAGCGTTTTCGCCATACCCAGGCGGTCGGGCGTCTCAAGGCCCGGCATCACATGCCCCCTGCCGATCCGGCGCGTGAGGCGGAACAGGTTGCGCGCCTGCGGGCATTGGCGAAAAGCGCCAACCTTGACCCTGATTTCGCTGAAAAATTCCTTGCGTTCATCATACGCGAAGTCATCCGCCATCATGAGGCGATCGCACGCCGCGCCGATGAACAGCCGCAGCCCTGATATTTCCGTCATGTCCGAACCTGATGATGACTGGCGGCAGGCCACGCACCGACTGGTCCTGATGCGTCACGCGCAGGCGGCGCCTGCCGGTTTTGGCGATTTTGGCCCGCAGGCCGATTTCAGGCGGCCCCTGACGCCACAGGGGCGTTCTGTTGCACATCTGCGGGGCCGGGAACTGCGTGCTGTCGGGTTTGTTCCCGATCTGGCGCTGGTCAGTCCTGCCCTGCGTACGCGCCAGACATGGGAGGAAATGGGATCATTTTTCGGAGATCATTCCCCCGATGTCCAATATGTGAACGCACTTTATGAAACCAGTGCGGACCGTATCCGTGACATGCTGTGGGAAGTGGATAAAAAATACAATAATATCATTATCTTATCTCATAATCCCGGGATCGGTAATCTGGCGATGGAACTGGCGGGATGTCATGGTTCCGGCCATGTCCCGCCCTCCCTCTCCCTTGGCTTCCCACCTGCCGCGATGGCGTGCTTTTTCAGCGCAATTCCGTGGAATATCGCCCAGAATCACGCAATTACATTCTATCGCGCCCTGTGTGACTGATGTCTGACGGGCATGGCTGCCCCGGATTGCCATGAGTGGCATTTCGTCCTTATCTCGATTTCAACGCCTGCCGTCATCCGCATGGAGCCGGCAGGCACATAAAATGCGGGCGGGAACGAAACTGTCGCCAGAACGACAGACTGCCCCAAGGTTGGAGACACGTTTCGCCATGCCGCGACAGCGACGGCGGACGACCAGGAGGAAGTGTTTGATGAGCGAGTCAGGAAAAACCGCGACTATCTCGCTAGGCAAAAAAAGCGCAACGCTGCCGGTTCTGTCCGGCACGCTGGGGCCGGATGTCGTTGATATCCGCAAGCTGCCTGCCCAGGCTGGCGTGTTCACCTTTGATCCCGGCTATGGCGAAACGGCGTCGTGCACCAGCAAGATCACCTTTATCGACGGTGAAAAGGGCATTCTGCTGCACCGTGGGTATCCGATCGCGCAGCTGGCGGAAAAGGCCACCTTCATGGAGGTCGCCTATCTCCTCCTGAACGGGGAGCTTCCGGACAAGAAGGCGTATGATGCGTTTGTAACCGATATCAAGCATCATACCCTGCTGCATGAACAGATCCGCAACTTCTTCAACGGGTTCCGTCGTGACGCGCATCCGATGGCCATCCTGTGTGGCACCGTTGGCGCGCTGTCGTCCTTCTATCATGACGGGATCGACATCTCGAATGCCGCCAGCCGCAACCTGTCGGCCATGCGCATCATCGCCAAGATCCCGACCATCGCGGCATGGGCCTACCGCTATACGCAGGGTGATACGTTCATTTATCCGCGCAATGACCTGTCCTATGCCGAGAACTTCCTGTCCATGATGTTCGCGGTTCCCAGCGAACCGTACAAGATCAACCCGGTTCTGGCCCGCGCCATGGACCGCATCCTGATCCTGCATGCCGATCATGAACAGAATGCCTCCACCTCGACGGTGCGGCTGGCCGGGTCCACGGGCGCCAATCCGTTTGCCTGCATTTCCGCCGGCATCGCGGCCCTGTGGGGACCCGCGCATGGTGGCGCGAACGAAGCCGTGCTGAAGATGCTGGCGTCGATCGGGCACAAGGACAACATCCCCGACTTCATCGCCAAGGTGAAGGACAAGAGCAGCGGCGTGCGGCTGATGGGCTTTGGCCATCGCGTGTACAAGAACTTCGATCCGCGCGCCAAGATCATGCAGGCGACCTGTCACGAGGTTCTGGGCGAACTGGGGATCAAGGACGATCCGTTGCTGGATCTGGCGATCGAGCTGGAAAAGATCGCGATCCATGACGAATATTTCGTCAAGCGCAGCCTGTATCCCAATGTCGATTTCTATTCCGGCATCATCCTCAAGGCGATGGGTATTCCCACCAGCATGTTCACCGTTCTGTTCGCGGTCGCGCGCACGACGGGCTGGATCAGCCAGTGGAAGGAAATGATCGAGGAACCCGGCCAGCGTATCGGCCGTCCCCGTCAGCTGTATGTCGGATCGCCGCAGCGCGATTTCGTCCCCTTCTCCGAACGCGCCTGATATCCCGAGTTCCCCGGCCCGGAAATGGGCCGGGGCGTTGCGGTGATCATGTGCTGGTCAATGAAAACGGGCCTTTCCCGCCATATGGGAAAGGCCCGTTTTCAGTATGTCTGAAGGGACTGGAAATTACTGGCCCCTGCCCTTTCGTGTGGCATCCCGTCCTGCCACACGTTCCGGCGATGCCGGATGGCTCAGGCGCAGTCGCAGCCGGCGGTGGGGCCCTGTTTGTGATGGACGACATGATGGTCAATCCATTCGGACACCAGGCGCCGTGCCTCGTTCAGCGATGCTTCGGGATGGTGAATGCGATACAGCGTCGTACAGGCGTGAAAGGCGGACACATCAGTTGTCCCGACCTGACGCAGTTCCTGATAGGCGGTCACAACGGCCCGTTCACAATTGCGAACGATATGGCTTGTTTCAGAACCCACGATAAGACACCACCCGAAAATGAGAATTATTATTAACTGACAGAAGTTTAATAGATAATCCTACCACAAATCAACACAACACTTCTTTCCCGGTTTCAAATTCATGTTTTGTCAGGAAAATGCGGACCGGGGAACAGAATGTTCCAAGGACGCGCGCTAATTATGGATTTTCCAAGCCTTTCCCGGTAAGCGTCTTTGCAATATTTTACATTCATTGTCCGGAGGCAGGGTAAATGCACGACGCAACAGGAAATGGCGCAGGTCTTTCAACCGGTTCGACCGCATGGGATCGGGACGCGGCGCTGACCACGGCGCGTCTGCTGCTGGAAATCAAGGCCGTCAATTTCCGTCCTGACGAACCCTATACCCTGACGTCCGGCTGGAAATCGCCTGTCTATATCGACTGCCGCCGGATCATTTTCTTCCCCCGCGCCCGCCAGAAGATCATGGAACTGGGGGTCGAGAAGATCGGTCGCCATGTCGGGTATGAAAGCATCGACGCGGTGGTCGGCGGGGAAACGGCGGGGATTCCCTTCGCCGCATGGATTGCCGACCGCATGATGGCGCCGATGGCCTATGTGCGCAAGAAACCCAAGGGCTTTGGCCGCAACGCCCAGATCGAGGGCGATGTGCCGGAAAACATGCGCACCCTCCTGGTCGAAGACCTGACGACAGACGGATCATCGAAGGTGCGTTTCGCCCAGGCCCTGCGTGATGCCGGCGCCATCGTGGACCATACCTTCGTTGTCTTTTTCTATGGCGTTTTCCCCGGCGCGTACCAGACGCTGGCCGACATGAATATTACCCTGCACGCCCTGTGCACATGGTGGGATATTCTGGAAGCCTGTGCGGGGAAGCCCTATTTCTCTGAAAAGGATGCGACGGAAGTCAGGCGCTTTCTTGAAAATCCCTGTGCATGGTCCGCAAAGCATGGCGGCGTTGCCAGCGCCGAGGAAGCCCTGGCCCGCAAGACGGCGGCGGACAAGGCCTCCTGAACTTACGGCGTGATCGGTGGTACGAATCCTGGCTTTTGATTCGGGGATTGGCGGTCTGGGAATCGTAAGGTGTCTCAGGAACGAAATCCCCGATGCCTGTATCGATTATCTCGCCGATACGGCTGTCTTTCCCTATGGGGAGCAGCCGGATGATTTTCTGGTCACCCATATCGTAGCACTTGTGGGACGCGCCATAGAGCGGTTACAGCCGGATCTGGTGGTAATTGCCTGCAATACCGCCAGCACGCTGGCGCTGGATGCGTTGCGCGCGCGTTATCGCCTGCCTTTCGTGGGATGTGTGCCGCCCATCAAATGGGCGGCCGACCTGACACACAGCGGCACGATCGGCCTGCTGGCGACGCGGGCGACGGTAAGCCGTCCCTACCTGCGCATGTTGCAGGCGCGTTTTGCCCCTGACCGCAGGCTTGTCGCCTATGGGGCCCGCAATCTTGCGGATCTGGCCGAACTGGCGTTCCGGGGCCGACCGGTTTCCGATCATGCCATACTGGCGGAGATGGAGGGGCTGTTTTCCCAGCCGGGGGGCGACGCCATTGATGTCGTGGGGCTGGGATGCACCCACTACACCTTTCTGCTCGACCGCTTCCGGAAATTGGGACGGCCGGGCATCAGATGGATTGATCCGGCGGAAGCCGTGTCCCGGCAGGCAGCAAGGCTGAGCAGCGATATCGGGAAAGCGGAAACAGACCTACCCACTTCTGGCGAGGCTTTCTTTACCGCCCTGCCCGATGACGTGTCGGCCCTGATGCCCGGGCTGCGGCTTATGGGATATGCAGCGGTCCATCCCTTTACGGAACGGACCTGAAAATCTGAGGCCGCCCTTAACGCAGGCGGCTGACGGTATAGGAAGCCGTATCCTGCAGAAGCTGCTTCAGGCGCGATGGCGGGAAGATGTCCAGCGCCTCTGACGCCGCGGTGGCATAGCGCGTGGCATAGTCCAGCGTGACCCCAATGGCGTTTGTGCGTGCGATCAGGTCAAAGGCATGTTCCAGATCGCCGGGCTTCTGCTCGCTTTCTTCGATGACGCGTCGCCAGAAGGCCCTGTCTTCCTCATTGCCTGCGGCATAGGCGGTCAGGACCGGCAGGGTGATTTTGCCCTCGCGGAAATCATCGCCGATCGTCTTGCCCAATGTGGCCTGATCGGCCGCGTAATCCAGCGCATCATCCACCAGCTGGAATGCCATGCCCAGATTGGTGCCATAGGAATCAAGCGCCTCTTCCGCCTTCAGCGGCTGGTCAGCCACCACGGCACCGACGCGGCAGGCGGCAGCGAACAGGGCTGCCGTCTTGCCATGAATGACTTCCAGATATTTTTCCACATTGGTCGAAAGGTCATTCTGCGTGGACATCTGCAGCACCTCCCCTTCCGCGATGGTCGCGGAGGCAGAGGAAAGGATGTTCATGACCTTCAGGGAGCCATCGTCCGTCATCAGCTGGAACGAACGGGCGAACAGGAAATCACCCACCAGGACGGACGCCTTGTTGCCGAAAATGGCGTTGGCGCTGGCCAGTCCGCGTCGCAGGGTGCTTTCATCCACGACATCATCATGCAGCAGGGTCGCCGTATGGATGAACTCCACGCATGCCGCCAGCGCGACGTGACGCTGGTGCGTGGCATCGGATTTGTATCCACACAGCCGCGCCGACGCCAGCGTCAGCAACGGACGCAGCCGTTTTCCCCCCGCCGCGACGAGATGCGCGGCGAGCTGGGGGATCAGCGCGACAGGACTGTCCATGCGCTCCACGATCGCGCGATTGCATGCCGCCATGTCATCGGCGAGATATTCCGCCAGGTCGCGCAGGGCAACCTCAGATCCGTCTGCCATCGGGCGTCGGGCCCCTTTGTCTTTCTGACTTGCCGTTCTGTCGGTTTCCGGCAGAGTAACTGCTAGGCCCAAAAGGTTATTCTCCCGGTTCCGAAGGTTCGATGTATCAGAGTATATGAGCGGCGCCGGAAAGCCGGTCAAGCCGGAGGACGAAACCGAATGCTCAATGCGCACGTATGACGGTGGTCTCGCGCATGGATACGATGCCCGTCGTGACACAGGGAACGCTCCTTGACGGGCGGATCCATTACAAACAGTTTCGTGATGGCAACCGCACGGGGCTGGAGCCTGTCCTGATGGCTGCATGCGTGCCTGCCCGACGCGGGGACTGCGTCGTGGAGGGCGGCTGTGGCGCGGGCGCGGGACTGATGTGTCTGGCATCGCGGGTGCCGGATATCGTGGGCATCGGCCTGGAATGCGATTCCCCCACCGTTGCGCTGGCACGGGCCAACCTGAGGGAGAACGGATTCGATTCGATTCGCATCCTGCATGCAACCCTTCCGGTGATGCCGGATGACAGCCTGCTGGGCGGGCCGGCCATCCGTCGGATCGACCATGCCTTCGCCAACCCCCCGTGGCATGACCATGCCAGTACCTCCTCCCCCATGGGGCGCAGGGACATGGCGCGACGGCTGCCAAAGGCGGATCTGGCAAAATGGGTTGGCAGCCTGTCGGCGCAGCTGCGTCATCACGGCACGCTGACGCTCGCCCTTCCGGCGCGGCTGCTCGATCACGCGATCAGCGCCATGGATGACAGCCGGCTGGGCGATATCACAATCTTTCCCTGCTGGCCCCGTCAGGGTGTTGCGGCAAAGATCGTGCTGCTTCGCGGGCGCATGGCGTCACGCGCCCCTGCCCGCCTGCTGCCGGGCATCGTGCTGCACCGGGCGGATGGCGCCTTCACCGATGAGGCGCGCGCCATCCTGCGCGATGGGCAGGCATTGCTGCCCTGATGCGATTTCGTATCAGCTGAAGGCCTCATCCCACGTGCCGGTCGTGGCCGCGCGGCTGTATTCGGTGGAACGGTTTTCGAAGAAGTTGGCATGCTCCACCGCATTGACCATCTCATCCACCCACGGCAGCGGGTTGGTGGCGATGTCATACAGCCCGTCCAGGCCCAGCTGTCCCAGTCTGCGGTTGGCGACAAAGCGGATATACTGCTTGACCTGATCCGCATCGAGCCCTTCGACAGCCCCCATTTCGAACGCCAGATCGATGAAGGCGTCTTCGTGTTCCACGATATCGCGGCAGATCTGGCGGATGTCGTCCTGCAGCCTGTCCGTCCAGATTTCGGGGTTTTCCTGGATGAAGACCCGAAACAGCCGCGCCATCGAGATGCAGTGCAGCGTTTCGTCGCGCACCGACCACGAGACGATCTGTCCCATGCCCTTGAGCTTGTTGAAACGTGGGAAATTCAGAAGGATCGCGAACGACGCGAAAAGCTGCAGCCCCTCGGTAAACGCGCCGAAAGCCGCCAGCGTGCGGGCGATTTCGTATTTGTTCGAGACCGAGAATTTCTGCATGTAGTCATATTTATCCTTCATTTCCTTGTATTTCAGAAATGCGGAATATTCGGCTTCGGGCATGCCGATCGTGTCAAGCAGATGGCTGTAGGCCGCGATATGGATCGTCTCGATGTTCGAAAAGGCCGACAGCATCATCAGCACTTCGGTCGGTTTGAAGACCTGGCTGTAATGCTTCATGTAGCAGTTGTTCACTTCCACGTCGGACTGCGTGAAGAAGCGGAAAATCTGCGTCACCAGATGGCGTTCGCTTTCCGTCAGGCTGCGATGCCAGTCCTTGACGTCATCGGCCAGCGGCACCTCTTCGGGCAGCCAGTGGACCTGCTGCTGCGTCAGCCACGCGTCATAGGCCCAGGGGTAACGGAAAGGCTTGTAAACCGGGTTCGCGGTCAGCAGGTCGAAATGCTGCTCGGCCTGGATGCCCGGGCCGGATGATGTATCGCTCATGGTGCTCACCCTATCTGAAGCCAAATAGGTTCACCGCTTATCGATTAGAGTAGCCAGACGCAACCTGAAAAACCGGTTCGGGAAGCATTGTGCAAACTGTCAAAGTTTCGGTGAAGCTTTTCTCAAAAAGCTTCGAAGAACGCTGCCTTTTTAAAAAAAAGGCAGCACCCGGAAACTTTATTTTTTATCAAATGGTTGTTTTGAGGAATGCTCTTACTGACAGGCGAGGCATTCCTCGTAATCGGTCGAGGACGCGGCAGGCGGCAGCGGCGGCAGGACGGCGTCGCTTTCCTTCTGCATGATATCGTTCTTCCCCTTGCCGTCACTGACGGCATCGGCCCGCTGGACCGACAGCGAACGGCAGTAATACAGCGATTTCACGCCGCGTTTCCATGCCATGTAGTGGATCTGATGCAGGTCGCGCTTGTGCACGTTAGCGGGCAGGAACAGGTTGATCGACTGCGCCTGACAGATGAAGGGCGCCCGGTCGGCGGCATGTTCGACAACCCAGCGCTGGTCCAGTTCAAAGGCGGTCTTGAAGACGTCCTTTTCATGCTGGGTCAGGAAGTCAAGATGCTGGACGCTGCCCTTGTTCAGGGTGATGGAGGACCAGACCTCATCCGTGTTCTGCCCCTTCTGCGTCAGCAGCCGGTCGAGGTGACGGTTGCGCACCGTAAACGATCCCGACAGCGTCTTTTGCAGGAAGACATTGGCCGCGATCGGTTCGATGCCGGGGCTTGCATTGCCTGCGATGATGGAAATGGACGCCGTGGGCGCGATCGCCATCTTGTTGGAAAACCGCTCCATGACGCCATATTCGGCGGCATCCGGACAGGCGCCGCGTGTCTGGGCCAGATTGTGGGACGCGGCGTCGGCTTCCTTGCGGATATGTTCGAAAATCCGCCTGTTCCACACCTTGGCGATCACGCTTTCGAACGGGATGTTCTTGGCCTGCAGGAAGCTGTGGAAGCCCATGACGCCCAGCCCGACCGAGCGTTCACGCGCCGCAGCGTACTTCGCCCGCGCCATGTCGTCGGGGGCACGGTCGATGAAATCCTGCAGGACGTTGTCGAGGAACAGCATCACGTCCTCGATGAACTGCGGATTGTCTTTCCACTCGTCCCACGTCTCGAGGTTCAGCGAGGACAGGCAGCACACGGCCGTGCGCTCCTTGCCATGGTGGTCCATCCCGGTGGGCAGGGTGATTTCCGCGCACAGGTTGGAGGTCTTGACCTCCAGCCCCGCCAGCTTGTGATGCTGGGGACGCGCGTTGTTCACATGGTCGGAATAGATGATGTAGGGCTCGCCCTGCTCCATGCGGGCGGTCAGGATGCGGATCCACAGCGCCCGGGCCGAAACCTTGCGGATATGGCTGCCATCCTTGGGCGACAGCAGGGCCCATTCCTCGTCATCGGCAACGGCGCGCATGAACGCGTCGGAAATCAGGACCCCATGATGCAGGTTGAGCGCCTTGCGGTTGGGATCGCCGCCCGTGGGACGGCGCAGTTCGATGAATTCCTCGATTTCCGGATGCCAGACCGGCAGATAGACGGCGGCGGACCCGCGACGCAGGGAGCCCTGGCTGATGGCCAGGGTCAGGCTGTCCATCACCCGGATGAACGGAATGACGCCTGACGTCTTGCCATTACGCCCGACATTTTCACCGATCGAGCGCAGGTTGCCCCAGTAGGATCCGATCCCGCCGCCCTTGGAGGCCAGCCAGACATTTTCATTCCACAGGTCGACGATGCCGCGCAGGCTGTCATTGGCTTCGTTCAGGAAGCACGAGATCGGCAGTCCGCGCGTCGTGCCCCCGTTCGACAGGACGGGAGTCGCCGGCATGAACCAGTGACGCGAGATGTAGTCATACAGCCGCTGCGCATGTCCCTCGTCCGCGCCGTAATAGGACGCCACGCGCCCGAACAGGTCCTGATACCCCTCGCCCGGCAGGAGGTAGCGGTTGTCCAGCGTCGCCTTGCCAAAAGCGGTCAGCAGGGCGTCACGGCTGCGGTCAACGCGGACGGGAAAGCCGCCCGTCAGATGGACGACATCATCAAACATCTCTGGCATGGTGGCTGCATCCTTTCCCTGGATGACATCCTGTCCGTCACTGTGATGTTCGACTGTAGAACCGGAGATGCCGTCCAGACTCATCCACTTAAACTCCATAAGCTGGCCGTGACATGCCGCAGGATCGGGGAATCCCGTTTCTCGTCTGTCCGGTCATTGCTGCTGTGGCGCTATATATGGACCAAAAGACCGCCCGGCGCACTAGATATATGACCGGGGTCAGGTTTCCCGACTCTTGGACAATCCGTCGTCAAGGGGAAAAAAGATATTTTTGAGTCGGGTTTTGCCGGGAAAAATACCCTCGCAACGCCCGGTCGTCAGGCGTCCCCCTCCCCCCATCGCCGCAGGCTCTGCGCATCCTGTTCGCGGGGCTGCACCCACTGGATGCGACCGTCCATGAATTCCTCTTTTTTCCAGAAAGGCGCCCGGCTCTTGAGCCAGTCCATGACGAACTCGACCGCCTGAAACGCCGTGCTCCGATGGGCTGACGCACACAGGACCAGCACGATGGGGGCTCCCACCTCCAGCCGTCCGACACGATGGATGACGGTGCAACCGGACAGCGCGAATCGGGTCATCGCCGATTCGGCGATTCGCGTCATCATCGATTCGGTCATGCCGGGGTAATGTTCCAGCTCCAGCGCCTTCAGCCCCCCATCGCCACGGACCAGCCCGGTGAAGGATGCCACCGCGCCGATGCCGGACTGTCCCGCCAGCAGCAACGTGCTTTCATGCGTCGGATCGAACGGGGCGGTCTGCACGCGAACGGAAATGCGCGACATGGTGACTATCCCCCCGTTACCGGTGGAAAGAAGGCTATCTCGTCATCTGGTCTCACGCGGTCCCCAAGCGTTGCGAAGGACTGGTTGACCGCGACCCGCACCAGTTCGGGACGGCTGAAAATTTCGCCATATTCCCCACCCCGGTCATGCAGCAGGCGCACCAGATCCCGCACATGGGTCACGTCCGACGGCAGGGTCAGGGTCTCGCGTTCCCGGCCGAGACGGTCACGTAGCCATGCGAAATAGAGGATATCCGGCATCCACCTGCCCTTTTGTTACGTCAGGTCCCAAGATCGGAGAGCGATATATCAGGGATGCTGCTGCTCCACCACCGTGCCGTCCGCGCCGATCACGGTTTTGCTGCCATCGGCATGGGGCACGATGATATCGGAATTCGCGGCGACCGTGTGGCCCTGATCCTGCTTTGCGGGAATTCCGGTCTCTGGTGCGGCCAGTTCACCCGACGGGTCATCGCTGTCACCGATGCTGAGCGATCCGCCATCAGGCAGCTGCTGGCTGCCATCAGCCGAACGACGCATGAAATGGCCCGACACGGCATGAACCCGGCCGGAACTGATGTCCGCCAGGGTCGGCATCTCCTGTATCCCGGTCGGCCATATGTTGTGTCCCTGCGGCAGGATCGGTGGTTCGGCGGCGGCATGGCCCATGGAACGGCGGAGATTTTCCGATTCCACTTCCATTCTGGGCATGTTCGGCAGGCTGCCGGGAAGTTCGGTATTGTCGGCCAGTACCTTGCCGAAGCCGCCGCACCCCGTCAGCGTCAGTACCAGTAACAACGGGGCTGTCGGACGCATCACATTCTCCCTGGTTCATGAAGGATTCACAACCATAAGGAGAATTTGCCCGGATATGACCACAACCACAAGTGGCATTATGCCACGGCAATGGCCCGATCAGGGGGTGATGTTGCTAACCGACTGATTATTGCGGGTAACGTGCTGGATGCCGGTCGACAGGTAATCCCACCCTGTCACCAGCGTCAGCGCCGCCGCGATCCAGAGCATCGCCGCCCCCAGCAGGTTGACCGGCAGCCATGCCATATGCAGCAGTACGGCCGTGCTGTCGCCCGCCAGCAGGAAGCCGATGGCCGTCATCTGGAAACCGGTTTTCCATTTCGCCAGCCGCGTGACCGGCAGCCCCACTTTGGTCGTGGCAAGATATTCACGCAGGCCGCTGACCAGGATTTCGCGCGACAGGATGATGATCGCGGGATACAGCGTCCAGTAAGGCAGGCGCGACAGTCCCGCCAGCACCATCAGGCACGCCCCCACCAGCAGCTTGTCCGCGATCGGGTCGAGCATCCGGCCAAGGTCGGAATTCTGATGCCATGCGCGGGCCAGCTTGCCATCAAGATAATCCGTGATTCCGGCAAGGATGAAGATCACGCAGGCCGCGCAGTCGGTGCCCGGCGTGTTGATGACGACCAGCAGGACAACGACAGGAACCGCAACAATCCGCGACAAAGTCAGGAGATTTGGCAGATCAGTAAGCATGGTTCACCAGCTATATCCAACGAAAGCATGAATCAAAAACACCTATAACGCTGGTCTGCCCGGTCATTTGCTCACATCTGCATGACATGATGGTCAATTCCCGTTCCATTCGGGATGGAAAAAGCCATAGACCGTCCGTGCCGTGTCGCGGCTGATGCCCGGCGCGGATTCCAGTTCCGCCAGCCCGGCCTGACGCACGCCACGCGCCGAGCCGAAACGGTTCAGCAGCGCGCGCTTTCGCGCCGGACCGATACCGGGGATATCATCAAGTTCGGATCTGACCAACGTCTTTGACCGTCCCGCCCGATGGGTCGTGATGGCGAAACGGTGGGCCTCGTCACGCAGGCGCTGAAGGTAGTACAGCACCGGATCGCGCGGCGGCAGCTGGAACGGGGGGCGCGTGGCGGTATGAAACCATTCCCGCCCCGCGTCGCGGTCGATGCCCTTGGCAATGCCCACAAGGGTCACGTCCGTCACCCCGAGTTCGTCGAGCACGGCCTTTACGGCGGAATACTGTCCCGCGCCCCCGTCAATCAGCAGGATATCGGGCCAGTCATCGGGGCGCGTTCCCTCCTCCCGATCGCGTAGCGCGCGGCTGAAACGACGTTCCAGCACCTCGCGCATCATGCCGAAATCGTCGCCGGGGGTCACGGGACCCTTGATGGCGAATTTGCGATAGGCGCGTTTTTCAAAGCCTTCCGGCCCCGCCACCACCATGACGCCATAGGCATTGCTGCCCATGATATGGCTGTTGTCATACGTCTCTATGCGGCGTGGAGGTTCGGGCAGGTCGAACAGTTCGGCCACGCCGTGAAGCAGCTTTGCCTGTCCGGCGCTTTCCGCCAGCCTGCGTTCGAGCGCCTCGCGCGCGTTGAGTTCGGCATGCTCCAGCACCGCACGTTTTTCCCCACGTTGAGGGTGGATGATCTCAACACGCCTCCCACGGCGGAGTTCCAGCGCGCTTATCAGGAGGTCATTGTCCGAAATGGCATGGTTGACCAGGATCTGTCCGGGCGGCGGCTTGTCGTCGTAAAACTGCGCCATGAACGCCGCCAGCACGTCGGCTGCGTCCTCGTCACGGGCATGGCTGGGGAAAAAGGCGCGGTTGCCGTTGTTGCGGCCACCACGGATGAAGAAGACCTGAATGCACGACTGTCCCGCGATCTGCCAGATGGCGATGATGTCGGCATCCGACATCGTGCTGGGATTGATGACGCTGGCATCCTGCTGCATCGCCGACAGGCCCCGGATGCGGTCGCGGATGGCGGCCGCGCGCTCGAACTGCAGCGCGCTGGCGGCCTCTTCCATCTGCTGCACCAGTTCCTCGTGCATGCGCGGGTTGCGACCGGACAGGAAATCGCGCGCCTGCTGCACCAGATCGGCATAATCTTCCTTGCTGATAAGGTCCACGCACGGCGCAGAGCAGCGATGGATCTGATGCAGCAGGCACGGGCGCGTCCGTGATTTCAGCACGGAATCGGTGCATGAGCGCAGCAGGAATGCCTTTTGCAGCAGGTTCAGGGTCTGGTTGACCGACCATGCGGAGGCGAATGGCCCCCAGTAGGACGCGCCCTTGACCGGCTTGCCCCGATGTTTCGCGATCTGGGGGAAATCATGCCGGTCGGTCAGGATGATCCACGGATAGCTTTTGTCGTCACGCAGCAGGATGTTGTAACGCGGCTGCATGCGCTTGATGTAGTTGGCCTCCAGCAGCAGGGCCTCGGCCTCGGTATGGGTGGTTACGATCTCCATGAATGCCGTTTCCGACACCATGCGGCGCAACCGCTCCGGCAGGCGGTGGATCTGGGTATAGGACGTGACGCGTTTTTTCAGCGCCAGCGCCTTGCCGACATACAGCACCTCCCCCTTCCGGCCGAGCATGCGATACACGCCCGGCGACATCGGCATGGTCTGCAGCGCCTTCTGGATCGCGGCGACACCCTGCGGGGGGGCGATGGTGGCGAGGGTCTGTGTGTCAGCGGTCATTGAAAACCGTTCATCCACCGATGCTGTGGATAAGCCTGTGGAGCAGAGGCAGAAAAAATCATGCGCATGGCGGTTTTCCTCCCTTGCCCTTGGATTGCCCAAAAAAACGTCACAACGAATAACCTGTTGATTTGAAATGATTATGCGGCCGCCTGTACGTAAAAGAGGCGAAACGGTGACACAACTTATTGGAAAACAATGATGTCAAGTCCCGAGGTGAATAAAACTCATTTCAAGGAAGGGCACACGGTATTTCGAGATTTTCGCATGTAATTTCAAGGGGGCTTGGAAAACCGTTCCTGTTTTCGTCCCACCGGCCCCCTGTCGCCCGATCGGGGGGAAGTCGCCATGCGGAGGAAAAACTGTCATCCCTGTTGCAGGATTGCCCTTGTCACTGCCGGTCCGATGGGTAATGCACCCCTATGCGTATCGTGACATGGAATATCAATTCGCTTCGCCTGCGGCTTCCCCTGCTGGAGCGTCTGTGTGGTGAAATCCAGCCTGACATCGTCTGCCTGCAGGAAACCAAGGTAACGGATGACCTGTTCCCGCTGGAGGCCGTGCGGGCGCTGGGTTTTGCCCATGTATGCTTTCGCGGCATGAAAAGCTATAACGGTGTCGCAATCCTCAGCCGGCTTCCCATACGGGTGCTGCCGGACATGCCGGACTGGTGCAGCCGGGGGGACTGCCGCCATATCGCCGTGGCCTGCGGCACGGATGACAATCCCATTATCCTGCATGATTTTTATGTCCCTGCGGGCGGTGACATTCCCGACCCGGTGGAAAACCCGAAATTCGCCCACAAGCTTGCATTCGTGGACGAAGCGCGCGCCTGGTTCGCGGCACGCGACCTGCGTCGCACCGTGGTGGTGGGGGACCTGAACATAGCGCCGCTGGAACAGGATGTCTGGAGCCACAGGCAGCTTCTGAAGATCGTCAGCCACACGCCGGAGGAGACCTCCCGCCTGCTTGCGTGGCAGCAGAGCGGCTTTGTCGATGCCATGCGGCATTTCGTCCCGCCTGAGGAGAAGCTTTATACATGGTGGTCGTACCGCAACCGGAACTGGAGCATTTCCAATCGGGGACGGCGGCTGGATCATGTATGGGTGACGCCCGATCTTGTGCCGGACCTCAGGGCGATGTCGGTCCTGCGGTCGGCCCGTGACTGGGACAAACCATCGGATCATGTGCCGGTAATGATCGACCTGGCAGCTGGAGAATAACCACCTGTGCCCGGGGAGAAATCATCTCCCCGACAGGATGGGCAGGAAGGGCGGGAACACCATTTCCTGTCCGGGACAGTCGGTGTGAGGAAACGCGGATGGCGTTTCACCCCACATTTTCCGCAATGGGCGCGTGCTCAGGCCGCGTTCTTGCCGCCTTCGGGGTCAAGGCGGTAGCCACCACCTTCGGTGACCAGCAGCGTGGCATTGGTCGGATCGGGCTCGATCTTCTGACGCAGGCGATAGATGTGCGTCTCCAGCGTATGCGTCGTCACCGCCGCGTTATATCCCCAGACCTCGTTCAGCAGGACCTGCCGGGGGACCGGACGCGTGCCCGCGCGATACAGGAATTTCAGGATGGCCGCCTCTTTTTCGGTCAGGCGAATGCGACGGTTCTTTTCCGTTTCCTGCAGCAGCTTGGCCGAAGGGCGGAAAATATAGGGCCCAATGGCAAAGACGGCGTCTTCGCTGTTTTCAAAAATACGCATCTGCGCACGCAGCCGCGCCAGCAGTTCGGCGATACGGAACGGCTTTGCCACGTAATCATTGGCGCCGGCATCCAGCCCGCGCACCACGTCCGTTTCATCATCCGATCCCGTCAGGATGATAATCGGAATACGTTTGCCCTTGCGCCGCAGATCGGCGCAGAAATCCCGTCCGTCACCGTCAGGTAGCGAAACATCCAGGATGATCGCATCGAAACGGGCGCCCGGTGCATTCAGCTTTTCCCACGCTTCCGCAACGGACCCTGCCTCGATCGCCTCAAATTCACTTTCAACCTGCAGCTGTTCAACGAGCATTTGACGTAACGTCTGATCGTCGTCCGCTATCAGAATGGGACGTGCACCCGCCATCGAACCCTCTTTTATAACTTTGTCCGTTCCGAGATTCGGAATCGGTTATTCGACTTTCATGATACGATAACATGTCGCATCAGGCTGTCGCCCAATGATCGCGAAACCATATCCAGCCCCTCAGGCCGGACATAACATAAATGCGACCCTGCACAGAGAAATTCATGATACGCGCTATTTTGCAATCGAATACCGGTCTGGACGCACAACTGCATTGCATGAACGAACGGATCCCTGCCACCATCGGGGCGGGAGGCATCAAAACCCACAAAATTGAGGGAGATCACGCCACTCCGACGGGAATTTTTCCTTTGCGGCAGGTTTTTTACCGTGCCGACCGGGTGGCATCACCTGTTTGTCATCTGCCGGTGGAGCCGCTGTCGCGACAGGATGGGTGGTGCGATGATCCTACCCATTCCGATTATAACCGCTATGTGATGCTGCCCCATCCGGCGCGGCATGAGCGACTGTGGCGCGATGATCATCTGTACGATCTGGTGGTCGTGCTGGGATATAACGACGCGCCGCCTGTGCCGGGGCGCGGGTCCGCCATTTTCCTTCACCTTCCGCCGCCCCATTGTCGTCCCACCGAAGGCTGCATCGCCATTGCGGAGCCTGAACTGCGTAAACTGCTCAGGATGGGCATGAGGGAAATCGAGGTCCTGCCCCCGGGGCAGCGATAACGTCCCTCAGGACTGCGGCAGGGCGGCAGGCGCCAGGGCAGGATGCAACGGGGCAGGATGCGGCGGGGGCTGAAGCAGGATGACCATGTCCCCTTCCCCCGGTTCGGACTGTATTTCGTCTTCGGCCGAGAAAATCCAGATTGCGACGCCCTTGCGGATGATCATGAACAGCAGCGTGTTCGCCGGGGGGAACTCATTTTCCTGCGCGGGGGCCGTCATGACGTGGGCCTGGAAACGCCAGCCCCGGTCGAACAGGGAATCAATCATGGAGAAATTCCATGTCGGTTCCCCCAGTACCTTCCCCCGGGATTCACGGCTGACGCCGCGATATAGGTCAAGCCGGGCCAGACCCGGACTGACCTGAAAGACCCGCTGACGTCCAAAGTCCGGGGCCAGTCGGGCGCAGACCAGACCGTTATAGATGGCATCAGGCGTCGCGGCGATCAGATAGTCCGCAGGACGTTCCTCCAGACTTTCGAGCCCCTCTTCCGACAGCAGTTCGGCCTTCAGGGTCGGCACGCCCTGTCGCGCCGCCTTTTCCAGCGCGCCGGAATAGGTATCGACCAGCATCACGGGAATGCCCTGCTGATGAACGGTCACGGCCAGATTGGTGGACCATGCGTTGGCCCCCATGATCGCAAGCGCGGGTTCGTCGGACAGGGTCAGGTGCAGGTAACGGGCCAGCGGTCGAAGGGAAAATCCATGCAGGAGCATGGTCGTGGCGATGACGGCAAAGACGGCCGGGGTAATCAGGGCCGCGCTGGGATCGCCCGTTTCCCCAAGCTGCAGGCCCGCGACGCCCGCGACGGCCGCGGCCACGATGCCCCGTGGCGCGATCCATCCCACGAACAGCCGTTCCTGCCATGACAGGTCGGAACGGATGGTCGACAGGAAAATCCCGAGTGGACGCACAACGAACAGGACCGTGAACGTCAGGGCGAGGATTGGCAGCGACAGCCGCTCCAGCACCTCGCGATGGAGGTCGGCCGTCAGGATGACGAACAGGCATGACACCACGATGACGCCCAGGGATTCCTTGATGCGGCGCAGTTCGGAAATCCCGACGACATGCAGGTTCGCCAGCGCCATGCCAAACACCGTGGCCGCCATCAGGCCGGTTGCCTCCATGACCAGATTGCAGACCGACGCCATGCTCATGGCCAGGGTCAGGATAATCGGAATGCGCAGGATCTCTGGCAGCAGGTCGCGGATGGACAGGAATTTGACCAGCAGAGCAGGAAAGATGCCGCATCCGATGGCGAACATGGTGCTGAACAGCAGATGGGGCCAGATTTCCACGGCCGCCAGCGATACGCCGGCGGTGTGGGAGGGCTGGAGGAGCAGGAATTCCATGACGAACGTCGCAAGGATCGCCCCCACCGGGTCATTGACGATGGCTTCCCATCGCAGGAAGGCGGCCACGCGCGGACGCAGCTTGGTATGGCGCAGCAGCGGCAGGACGACTGTCGGGCCGGTCACCACGATGATCGCCCCGAACAGCCATGACGTGCCCCAGTGCAGGTGGCCGACAAAATGGGCCGCCAGCGTCCCCAGGACCCAGTTGATCGGCAGCGCCACCGCCGTCAGCCGCAGCACCCCCTCCCCCGAGGTCCGCCACTGGCGCAGGTCAAGCGCAAGCCCGCCTTCAAAGACGATAAAGGCCACTGCCATTGAAATCAGGGGGTGGAAATACTGTCCGATTGCCGCCGCCGGATGCAGCAGGCCCAGACCCGGCCCATATATCAGCCCCAGCGTGAACAGCAGGACAATGGCCGGCAGCCTGAACCTCCATGCGACCCACTGGGCCGCGATTCCGCCGCCCAGAACACACAGAATGCCAATCGCCAGATTATCCTGCATCTTTATTTCCCGTATCGTTCCGTTTCAGCAGGCATCGTCACGCCGTCCGGCAGACAGGATGGCCGTCATGCCGGAGTGCATGAACCCGCTGCCATTGCCGTGGCCGGCATGCCCGTCAATCAGGATTGAAAAAAGCCTCTCAGGCGGCACGTTCCATGATAGCGGCAAAAAAGCCGTCCGTTCCGTTGCGTAACGGCGAAAGGCTCATTTTTCCGTCAACCAGCAATCCGGCGGGCATGCCCCCCTCGACCGCTGGTGGCGTGACCATCCGGAATTCCGGATTACGCTGCACGAAGGCGGCGATCTGGTTCTGGTTTTCTTCGGGCAGGATGGAACAGGTGGCGTAAACCAGACGCCCCCCCGGCCGCAGCAGCTTTGCCGCCCGGTCAAGGATATCGGCCTGTTTTTCCATCAGTTCACGCAAATCGCTTTCCCGCAGGCGCAGGCGCGCGTCGGGGTTGCGCCGCCACGTTCCCGTGCCGGTGCACGGCGCGTCCACCAGAACCCGATCGAAACTGCCGGCGCGACGACGCGCCCATTTGTCGCCGGGGACCAGCAGGTGACGTTCCGCGTTGTGCACGCCCGCGCGGCGTAGGCGCCGCACTGCCCCCTCCAGCCGCGGTTCGGAGACATCGCACGCGACGATATGGCCGCGATTGTTCATCGTCATGGCCATCGCGAGCGTCTTGCCCGCAGCGCCCGCGCAATAATCGAGCACCCGCATCCCGGGTTCCGCCCCGACGACAGCGGCAATCAGCTGGCTGCCTTCGTCCTGTATTTCGACAAGTCCCGCCCGGAACGCCGCCGTGGAGGTCACGGGCTGCCGGCCCGCGACCCGCAGGCCCCAGGGCGATAGCGCGGTTTCCCGCGTCACGATACCCTCTTCCCCAAGGGCCGCGCGTGCCGCCTCCCGCGTGGTTTTCAGCAGGTTGGCGCGTAAATCCAGCGTGGCCTCGCCCCCCATTGCCGCAAGTTCCGCCTCCGTCTGGTCGCCAAATGCGTTATCCAGATGCGCCAGCAGCCAGTCCGGCACTTCCAGCCTGACGGGACGGGGCATTTCGGGATGATCGAGGGGCTGTTCCCTTAGGAAATTGCACAACTCGGATTCCCGTGCCGAAAGGCGCGTGGGCGCGTAACGTTCGCCGCTGAAAAGCTCCTCCGGCGTCATGCGGTCCTGACGCGCCAGCACGACCATCGCCAGCGTCAGGCTGCGTGGCGTAACCGGGGCGCCGGCCCGTTCGATCCACCAGCATAGCCGCCGCCAGTGACGCAGGATGTCCCAGACCCGCGCCGAAATGGCCCGGCGGTCGCCCCCGCCGATATAACGGCGTTCGCGGAAAAACGAATTGGCAACCGCGTCGGCTGGCCGGTACGGCGTGGCCTCCATCGCGGAAAGAAGGTCGATGGTGGCCGACAGCCGGGCACTGGGGGTCATTGAACTGTAATCGCTTTTGTTATGACGCTATCAATCCTGGCGGTAATTCGGTGCTTCACGCGTGATGGACACGTCATGGACGTGGCTTTCACGCAGCCCCGCCCCCGTGATGCGCCGGAACCGGGCACGCCGCTGCAGGTCGGGCACGGTGGCCGACCCGGTATAGCCCATGCCCGCGCGCAGGCCGCCGACAAGCTGGTGCACCACGGCCCCCATCGCACCCTTGTAGGCAACGCGCCCTTCGATCCCTTCGGGGACCATCTTGTGGGTGTCCTTGATTTCCTGCTGGAAATACCGGTCGGCCGAACCACGCGCCATGGCGCCAAGGCTGCCCATCCCGCGATAGGATTTATAGGTGCGGCCCTGATACAGGAAGACCTCGCCTGGTGCTTCCTCGGTCCCCGCCAGCAGGGAGCCGATCATGACGACATCCGCCCCCGCGCCAATCGCCTTGACCACGTCGCCTGAGGTCCGGATGCCCCCGTCCGCGATGGCGGGAATGTCGAGTTCATGGCAGGCTGCTGCTGTTTCCATGACGGCGGAAAACTGCGGAACGCCAACGCCCGCGACGATACGCGTGGTGCAGATCGACCCCGGGCCAATGCCGATTTTCACGCAGTCGGCGCCTGATTTTATCAGGGCGCGCGCGGCCTCCGGCGTGGCGACGTTGCCCGCCACGATCTGGATGTCCTCCCGGATGGCCTTGATCTTCTCTATGGCGCTCAGCACCCCGCGCGAATGACCATGGGCGGTATCGACCACGATCACGTCCACGCCCGCGTCGATCAGTTCACGCGCCCGCGTCAGGCCATCTTCGCCCACGCCCGTCGCCGCCGCGCACAGCAGGCGCCCCAGCTCATCCTTGTTGGCGTTGGGGTGCATGACGGCCTTGTCCATGTCCTTGACCGTAATCAGGCCGACGCAGCGATCCTCCTCATCGATGACCAGCAGCTTTTCGATGCGATGGCGATGCAGGAGCTGGCGTGCCTGTTCACGCGCCACGTCGTGATTGACGGTCACCAGGTTTTCGCGCGTCATCAGTTCATAGACGCGCTGCCCCGGATCGGTGGCGAAGCGCACGTCACGGTTGGTCAGGATCCCCACCAGCCGGTTGGTCTCGCGTTCCACCACCGGCAGGCCGCTGATGCCGTGGCGCGACATGATGGCGTTGACCTCCGCCAGGGTCTGGTCAGGGAAAACCGTGACCGGGTTGACCACCATGCCGGATTCGAAACGCTTGACGCGACGGACCTGTTCGGCCTGCTGTTCGATGGTCAGGTTCTTGTGAATGACGCCAAGGCCGCCATTCTGCGCCATGGCGATCGCCATGTTGTCCTCGGTCACCGTGTCCATGGCCGAGGAAACAAGCGGGATATTAAGCTTTATGCGTCGTGTCAGGCGGGTTTTCGTCGATGTTTCCGACGGCAGGACGTTGGATTCGTCCGGCACCACCAGCACGTCGTCAAATGCCAGGGCCTCGCGGATGCGATCCTCAATGCGGGGAGTGGAAACCGGTTTCGTCGTGGAAGACATGCTGCAGGAACCTCATCAGACAGTGGAGGGTCCCCAGTGCCGCGGGTACCCGACCGTTGGCGCACCCTCATAAGCCGTGAATCGGGGGCTTGCAAGCATTCTGCAGCCCCTTTGTCCCATAAAAGGATCATTCGCGTTTCCGGGCGTTCCCTCCCGTCGCCTCATAGGTGGTCAGCACCGTGCCGTCGTGCATGTCCCGCTCGATCAGCTGCACGCCATATCCCCACAGGTCCGCCATGTGCTGCAGCGTCTGGCGCGCGTCCGACGGCTGGAGCTGGTGCCCCTTTATCGTGCGGTGCTCCATCGTCAGCAGGCGGTCGGTATGCATGTTCGCGCC
Source organism: Novacetimonas cocois (assembly GCF_003311635.1). GTDB lineage: Bacteria > Pseudomonadota > Alphaproteobacteria > Acetobacterales > Acetobacteraceae > Novacetimonas > Novacetimonas cocois. The sequence goes on from NZ_QEXL01000017.1 coordinate 52,109, forward strand.
AGTAATCTCTATTTCCGCATGCATGTTGGCGGGGTCGTGGGCCTGGGCCACGGTGCGCCGGATGTCGCGATATCCCGCATCATCGTGGATCGCATCGACCAGCAGGTAGGGGGTAGACGTGTCATCGTGGATGCGGAACATGCGGAACTGCCGTATCACGGCGGGGGAGAGGAACTGCAGGATGAAGCTTTCATCGCGGAATTCGGCCCAGGCATGCTTCAGCGTCTCGATCGGCTGTCCATTGCCCGCGATGTCGGGAAACCATGCCCGGTCCTCCGCCGTTGGAGCGGCGCAGATGCGCGCGATATCGCGCATCATGGCGAATCCCAGCGCATAGGGGTTGAAGGAGGGGCCGCCGCCAGCATCGAAGTCGGGCTGCGTGATGACGTTGCTGGTGGAATGGATGGCCTCCAGATACGATGCGTCATCGATGCGCCCGTTTTCATGCAGCCGCCGCATGATGTAATCATGAACCCACGTCGCGCATCCTTCATTCATCATCTTGAGCTGCGGCTGGGGATAGAAATACTGCGCGATCATGCGGACGATGCGGATGACCTCGCGTTCCCATGATGCAAGCAGCGGCGCGTGCTTTTCCAGGAAATAGAGGAGGTTTTCCTCTGGCAGGCCAAGACGGCGGCGCATCGGGTCGCTGGATGCGGTCTCCGGCGGCTGCTCATCGTCGAGGGGCAGCGTGCGCCACAGGTCGTTGAAGGTTGCCTCCTCATGCTGCCGGCGGGCCTGCGCGCGCAGCTGTTCGCCCCGCAGGTCGAGGCGCCGTGCCCCCGAATGGCGATGTACCCCCTGCCCCTGCAGCGCATGGGCGGCGTCAAGGATGCGTTCCACCGCCGCGATGCCGTAGCGTTCCTCGCACTGGTGGATGTAGCCGCGGGCGAATTCAAGGTAATCGAGGATTTCCGATGCGTTGGTCCATTCGCGGAACAGGCGGTTGTTGTGGAAAAAATGGTTATGGCCGAACGCGGCATGCGCGATCACCAGTGTCTGCATCGTGGCGGAGTTTTCCTCCATCAGGTAACTGATGCAGGGATCGGAATTGATGACGACCTCGTACGCCAGCCCCATCATCCCCCGGCGATAGGCGTTTTCATGGGAAATGAACCGTTTGCCCAGTGACCAGTGGCGATAGCCCAGGGGCATGCCATGGGCGGTATAGACATCCAGCATCTGTTCGGACGTGATGATCTCCAGCCGGTTGGGATAGACCGTAAGACCGAGTTCACGATCCGCGATTTCCGCCACCGCGTCATAGCAGTCGCGCAGTATTTCAAAGTTCCAGTCGTTCCCCTGATACAGCAGGGACGACCCGGTCCGGACAGGCGCGGGGCCGAGGTGGAGGTCCATCATGCGTTTTCCCTTTCAGGCTGCTGGGAGAACAGGTCGCGGAAGACAGGGAAGATGTCCTTGCGTTCGGCCACGCGCCGGACCGCAAGGTGGGGCACATGCGTGGAGATTTCGTGATAGGCCCGCCACAGGTCGGTCTGTCCGCGTATGACGGCGCCGGAGGCGGAAACCTCGATATAGGCGAAATACTGCACGTTCGGCAGGATTTCATCGCTCAGCAGGGCGCAGGCGCGTCCCATGTCGGACGGCAGGTTGTCGCCGTCGGACACCTGTGCCGCATAGATGTTCCAGCTGTGAACCGGATAGCGCTGTTTCTGGATGCCCGCCATCAGTTCCAGCGCGGAGGAGACAAGCGTCCCCCCCGTGCTGGGATCGTGGAAGAATGTGTTTTCATCCACTTCCTCCGCCCGTTCGGCATGACGGATGAAGACGATGTCAAGCGTGCGGTAACGCCGTTCCAAGAACACGTGCAAAAGCGCGAAGAACTGCTTGGCAAGGTCCTTCATCCGCTCCGTCATCGATCCGGAAACATCCATCAGGCAGAACATGACCGCCCGCGTGACCGGCTGGGGCATCACGGCATGGCGGCGATAGCGCAGGTCAACCGGGTCCACCCATGGAATGCGGGCCAGACGCCGCTGCATGACCGTGCGCTGTTCCCGCAGGTCCTGAAGTTCGGCAAGCTCGCCATCGCTCAGGGGGCGCTGCTGTTCCAGCGCATGGATGCGCTGTTCCATCCGGGTCATGTCATCCGGGCGCGGCCGGCGCAGCCCGATGCGCCGCGCGATGGAGCGGCGCATCGTGCGCGAAAGGTCCAGCTGGGAGGGGGAGCCGTCATTGCTCAGCCCCGCCCGCACCGGGGTCGTGGTTTCGGTCGTCGCCAGTTCACGCTTCACAAGGTCCGGCAGTTCCAGATCGTCGAGGAACAGATCAAGGAATTCCTCCCGGCTGAGGACAAAGCGGAAGCTGTCTTCCCCCTCCCCCTTTTCTGATGCGTTTCCTTCCCCGCTGCCACCGCCCTGACCTGCTCCGGGTGGGCGCTGCAGCTTGTCACCGCGACAGAATTCCTTGTTGCCCGTCAGGATGAAATCGCGGCTGCCCTCGCTGAAGACGCGGTGGAAGGAAGGTTCATGCAGGGCATCGGCGGGTACGGTGACGCTTCTGTCATGTCCGGTCTCCTGTATGCTACCGTGCGCTATGGCCTCGCGCACGGATTTCTGAACGGCGTCGCGGGCGCGTTCGATGACCCGACGCCGGTTCTCGATATTTTTCCCATGGGGATTGGAACGTCTGTCAATGATGTCCACTGCGCATTACCACCATGTTCCATGTGTCAGGCGGACTGCTTGACCCGCATGTACCATTCAACCAGCCGGCGGACCTGGCGTTCCGTATAACCGCGCGCAATCATGCGTCCGACGAACTCATCGTGCTTGTGCCCGGTCTCCCTGTCCTTTTTCGAACCGAAGCTGATGACCGGCAGAAGGTCCTCCACCTGGCTGAACATCCGTTTTTCAATGACGTCGCGGATTTTTTCATAGGACGTCCAGGACGGGTTGCGGCCTGCGTTATTGGCGCGCGCGCGCAGGGCGAATTTCACTACCTCGTTACGGAAATCCTTGGGGTTGGCGATCCCGGCGGGTTTTTCCGTCTTGGTCAGTTCGGAGTTCAGCAGGTCGCGATTGAGCATCTGTCCGGTGTCGGGATCCTTGAAATCCTGATCTTCGATCCATGCGTCCGCATGTTCCAGATACCGGTCAAACAGGTTCTGGCCATAATCGTTATAGCTTTCCAGATAGGCCTTCTGGATTTCATGGCCCAGATATTCGGCATAACGCCCGGCCAGATCGGATTTGAGCGTGGCGAGGTACTGTGCCTCGACCTCTGCGGGGAACTGTTCGCGCCGGATGGCATGTTCAAGGACATACATCAGGTGCACCGGATCGGCCGCGATTTCCGTCGGGTCGTGGTTGAACGTGGCCGACAGCACCTTGTAGGCGAAGCGCGTGGAAATCCCGTTCATGCCCTCGTTCACGCCCGCCGCGTCGCGATATTCCTGCATCGTGCGCGCCTTGGGGTCGGTTTCACGGATGTTTTCCCCGTCATAGACACGCATTTTCGCGAACTGGGTGGAGTTGGGGTGCGGCTTCAGCCGCGACAGCACGGCGAAGCGCGCCAGCATTTCCAGCGTGTTCGGCGCGCACGGGGCGGCTGACAGGCTGGAGGTATCGATCAGTTTTTCATAAATCCGCGACTCTTCGGTCACACGCAGGCAGTAGGGCACCTTGATGACGCATACGCGGTCCAGAAATGCCTCGTTGGAGCGGTTGTTGCGGAAGGTCTGCCATTCCGCCTCGTTCGAATGGGCCAGGATGACGCCCGTAAAGGGAATGGCCCCGATGTTTTCCGTGCCGACATAATTACCCTCCTGCGTTGCCGTCAGCAGGGGATGCAGCATCTTGATCGGCGCCTTGAACATCTCCACGAATTCGAGGATGCCCTGATTGGCGCGGTTCAGCCCGCCTGAAAAGCTGTAGGCGTCGGGATCGTTCTGGCTGTAGTTTTCCAGCTGGCGGATATCGACCTTTCCCACCAACGCGGACACGTCCTGGTTGTTGTCGTCGCCGGGCTCGGTCTTGGCGATCGCGATCTGGCGCAGCCGCGAGGGATGCAGCCTGACGACGCTGAAACGTGAAAGGTCGCCATCGAATTCCTCCAGCCGCTTTATGGCCCACGGGCTTGCAATGCCCGTCAGCAGGCGACGCGGAATGCCATACTGCTTTTCCAGCGCGGGTCCCATGCGTTCGGGGTCGAACAGGCCGAGGGGGCTTTCAAAAACCGGGCTGATCTGCCGTCCCGCCTTTAGGACATGGATCGGCTCCTTTTCCATCAGCGCCTTGAGGCGTTCGCCCAGCGAGGACTTGCCCCCCCCCACAGGGCCGAGCAGGTAGAGGATCTGCTTGCGTTCCTCCAGCCCCTGCGCCGCGTGACGGAAAAAGCCGACAATCTGCTCGATGGTTTCTTCCATCCCGTAGAAATCGGCAAAGGCGGGATAGATCCGTAACGTACGGTTCATGAAGATACGCGACATGCGCGGGTCGCGTGACGTATCGATCGTCTCGGCCTCTCCGATCGCGCTCAGCATGCGCTCCGCCGCAGTGGCGTAACAGGATGGATCAGCCTTGCAGTGTTCGAGGTAGTCGGACAGTCCCATTTCGACTTCGCGGTGTTCGTCGCGCATTGCCGTCGCAAGGGAAAAGACATTGAACTCATTGGCCATCAGCAGATTTCTCCGAAATCAGCAGGGTTCGGGGTGAACCTTAGGATGAGCGTTCGTCGTATCTTGTCTTGTAATCCGTCCCCTGCATGCAAAGGGGGTATCGGCAACCTGTCTCTTTAACGTTTGGCGGTGATGACACGACCTTTCGCCTGCATGGGCGTGGTATCGTGAGGTCGGGCATTATTGCCCTGATATAACCTAGTGATTTTGTCACCCCGTAAACAGCGGGTCCCGATCACGGATCGGCCCGTCCATTTACGCTATCGCTCCGGATGCGCGGGATTCAACCTAAATTTTCAGCATGAAGCATTGGTAGGGTCCCCGTCATGCGGCCGTCAGGTCCGCAGCACCATCCCGTCATGCGCGGCCTCAACCCCCGGTGGCAGATGCGCCTGCATCCAGCCCCAGTCCATGTCGGGGCCCATATGGGTCAGGACGGTGCGCCGGGGCTGGATGCGTTCGCGCCACCGCAGGACCTGTTCCAGCCAGCCGTGGGAAACATGGGTCGCACGCTGGAAACATCCAACCACCCAGGTATCGACCCCGTGCAGGATATCCAGCGCCGTTTCATCAAGTTCCGCGACATCGGTGCAGTAGGCCATCGGCCCGACCCGAAGGCCAAGGGTCAGGGTGCGGCCATGCACCTGCTCGAAAATACGCACCTTCATGCCCGCGATTTCCACCTCGTCGCCGGGGGTCACGACATGCGGGACCAGGACCGGACGGTAGAAGGATGGCGGCGTCCATGGACGGAACACGTAATCGAAGCGCATGATCAGTTCATCAATGACATCCTGCGTGGCATAGGCCGGAATCGGACATCCCATGATGCGGTTGATCGCCCGCAGTTCATCAAGCCCCGCGATATGGTCCGCATGGGCATGGGTATAGATGACCGCATCGACACGCGAAATCCGCTGCGCCAGCAGCTGCGCGCGCAGGTCCGGCCCCGTATCGACCAGCAGCGCATGCCCCCTGTCGTCGCGCAGCAGGACGGAGGAGCGGGTACGGGCATTGCGTGGTTCCTGTGGATCGCATTCGCCCCAGTCCCCTGCCCCGTCGGGTCCGCCGATCATGGGAACGCCCGCCGATCCCCCGCAGCCCAGAATGGTCATTTCCATCGTTCAGGCCGCCCTGGTGAACAGGTGGTGGAAATTGGCCGTCGTCAGCGCCGCGAACCTGTCATCGTCCATCTGCCGCACCTGCGCCAGACGCCGTGCCGTATGGGCGACGTATCCGGGTTCGTTGCGCTTGCCCCGCTTTGGAACCGGGGCAAGGAAAGGCGCATCCGTTTCCACCAGCAGGCGTTCGGCCGGGATGTCGGCCGCGATGGCCCTCAGCGCGTCGGAGCGGTTGAAGGTCGCGATCCCTGAAAAGCTGATATAGCCACCCAGTTCGATCGCGGCCCGCGCCAGTTCCGGGCCGGAGGAAAAACAGTGCACCAGAAAGGGAAAGGCGCCCTTTTCTTCCGTTTCCTGCCGCAGGATGGAGATCATGTCTTCATCAGCCTCGCGCGTGTGGATGACCAGCGGCAGGCCGGTCTGCCGGGCCGCAGCGATATGGGCGCGAAAGCTTTCCTGCTGGCGGGGGCGAATCTCCGGCTTGCCATGGAAATAATCAAGGCCGCTTTCCCCGATTCCGATGACGCAGGCATCATGGGTCTGCGCAATGATGTCCTCGGGCGTTGGCACGGGGGCTTCATCGACGTGATCGGGGTGGGTGCCGATGGTGCACCATACCCGTACCTGCGGGGAATCGAGGGCGGCCAGCTTTTTCTGCTGTGCCGCGCGCGACAGGCGCGTGCCGATCGTGACAAGCCCCCCGACCCCGGCATCGCGCGCCCGCGCCAGAAGATCGGGCAGTTCCTCGTCCGAGAAATGATCCAGATGGCAGTGTGAATCCGTCAGGTCCGTCCGGGTCATGGCGTTGCGTCCGCTTCGACGAAGCGGGGGAAGATCCCCTTGGGCGCGGGCAGCGTCCGGCCCGCCGGCAGCGGCACATCCAGCGCGGCGAAGCTGCGTTCCCCGGCCTCCACACCCAGCTGGGTCAGCATGGCATCCATGCTCCGCGGCATGTAGGGCTGCAGGACCGTGGCGATGACACGCAGGCCATCGACGAGTACGCGCAGCACGTCGGCCATGCGTTGCGGGTCGGTCTTCTTCAGCGCCCACGGGGCCTGATGGTCAATATAGGCGTTGCTGGCGCGGATGACTTTCCAGACTTCCTCCAGCGCGTCCGTCAGGGCCTGCCTGTCGATCTGGCCTTCCATGATTTCCGGCAGCAGGCTGGCCTGCGCCAGAAGGGCCGTGTCCTCCGCCGTGTGGACGCCACGTTCGGGCAGGACGCCGCCACAGTTGCGCGCGATCTGCGACAGGGTGCGCTGGGCAAGGTTGCCAAGATCGTTGGCGAGTTCGACGTTCATGCGCGTGATGATGGCCTTGCGGCTGAGGTCGCTGTCCCCGCCAAACGGCATTTCACGCATCAGGAAGAAGCGGATGGGGTCCAGGCCGAATTCCTTCACCAGATCGCGCGGATCGACCACGTTGCCCAGCGACTTGCTCATCTTCTGGCCTTCGATGGTCCACCATCCGTGGGAGAAGACACGTTCAGGCAGCGCCAGTCCCGCCCCCATCAGCAGCGCGGGCCAGTAAATGGCGTGAAAGCGCAGGATGTCCTTGCCCACCAGATGCAGATTCGCGGGCCAGAAATCCCATCGTGGCGCGCTTTCGTCGGGATATCCGACGGCCGACAGGTAATTGGCCAGCGCATCGACCCACACATACATCACATGTTTCGGGTCGCCGGGCACCGGAATGCCCCAGTTGAAGCTGGTCCGGCTGATGGACAGGTCACGCAGGCCCCCGCGCACGAAGCTGATGACCTCGTTCCGGCGGGAGGAAGGCTCCACAAAGCCGGGATGTTTTTCGTAAAGTTCCAGAAGCCGGTCGGCGAAATCGGACAGGCGGAAGAAATACGACGGTTCCTTCACCCATTCTACCGGCGCGCCGGTGGGCGCGACGCGCGTGCCATCGGGGCGGGTTATCAGTTCGTCTTCCTGATAGAAGCATTCATCGCGCAGCGCGTACCAGCCCTCGTACGCGCCAAGATAGATATGGCCGTTTTCCTCCAGCTTCTTCCACAGGGCGGAGGCCCCTTCGGCATGGCGGGGTTCGGTCGTGCGGATGAAATCATCGTAGGAGATGGCCATCGCATCATACATGTCGCGGAAATCCGCGGCGACGCGGTCGGCCAGGGCGATCGGGGTCATGCCCGCGGCCTGCGCGGCCTGTTCCACCTTCTGCCCATGTTCGTCGGTGCCGGTCAGGAAGAACACGTCGAATCCCGCCAGTCGCTTGAAACGCGCGATGACGTCCGCCGCGACGGAGGTATAGGCGTGGCCGATATGGGGCGCCCCATTCACATAATAGATCGGTGTCGTGACGTAATAGCGCCGTGTCATATTGCATTCACCCGCGCAAGCGCCGTCAGGAGCGCCTGCTGCTTATCCAGATTGAAATTTTCGGTCTCTGCCCGCAGGCGGACCAGATCCTGCCACGCCCGCGCCATGTGTTCGGGACGGCGATCGCGGACCGGTCCCTCATGCCGTGGCTGACGGAGGAGTTCGCGTGTCCTTGTCGATATGGCATCGCATAACAGATCGAAAAAGACCGAAAAGCCATTTTCCGCCTCCGCGATGCTGCCGGCGATACGATAGGCATCCATGTCGCCGGTTTCGCCGGCCATCACCTCGTCCACCAGCGCGGAGAGTTTTACCCCGTTCCTGCGCAGCAGCGACAGGGCGCGCCCCGCCGATCCGTGGGCCAGCGGGATGACTTTCGCGATATCGTGCCGCTGCTCTTCCTCCACGACATCATGCAGGATGTCATCAAGCGCCTGTGGCGACAGCGGGCCAAGGTCCAGCGTCCGGCACCGGCTGCGTATCGTCGGCAGAAGGCGGCCCGGCGCGGCGCAGGTCAGGATCAGTATCGCGCCCCTTGGCGGTTCCTCAAGGATTTTCAGGATGGCGTTCGATGCGGTGCGGTTCATGTATTCCGCCCCATCGACGATCACGACGCGCCATCCTCCCTCCGCCGCCGTGCGCCGCAGGAACGCGCCGATCGGGCGCACGTCGTCGCCGACGATTTCGCGACGCAGGCGATGGTTCTTTTCGTCCATGGCGCGCGCGACCACCAGAAGGTCGGCATGGGTGCCCGCGCTGACGCGCCGCCCGACCGGGCTGTCATGATCCAGCGCGTCCAGAAGGGCGCGGGCCATCATGAAGGCCATCGTGGCCTTGCCGATGCCTTCCGCGCCGGTCAGCAGCCAGGCATGGTGCAGCCGTCCCGAGCGCATGACGCTCTCGAACTGTCGCCACGCGGCCCCGTGCCCATGCAGTCGTGTCCGTTCGCGTGGAGCCGTCATCACGCTTCCCGCGATGGCGGAAGGCGGGTCGCGACGTGGGTTGCGATTTCACGCGCGATGATTTCGGGTGGCTGTGTCGCGTCGAGCGTGATGCAGCGTTCGGGTTCCGCCTTTGCCATGGCGATGAAACCCTCCGCCACGCGGGCATGAAACGCCTCGTTCGCGGTTTCATAGCGATCGGGACGGTTGGCGCGCGCCCGCAGCCGCGCAAGTGCCACGGGGCGCGGGACGGTCAGGATGAATGTCAGATCCGGGCTGATGCCCGTGCGTTTGCGCAGCGATTCGATAAGGTCAAGGATCGCGGGATCGCCCTGCCCGCGTCCATATCCCTGATAGGCGGCGGTAGAATCGGTGAAACGGTCCGAGATGACGACCTTTCCCGCCGCCATCGCCGGACGGATCAACTGGTCCACGTGATCGTATCGCGCGGAAAAATGCAGCAGGGTTTCGGCGCGTAGCGACAGGTCGTGGCCGCCGAACAGGAGGAAGTCACGCAGTGCCTCCGCCCCCGGTGTTCCGCCCGGTTCGCGCGTGCGCACGATCGCGTCCGCGGGCAGGCGCGTGCGTAGGTACTGTTCCAGCAGGGCGGCCTGCGTGGATTTTCCTGCCCCCTCACCCCCTTCGAACGTGATGAATAAACCCGTCATGCGTTCAGTGATGTCCCAGCTTCTGTCCCAGCACGGCGGAGGCCCGTCCCAGCAGCCCCAGACGACCCACGTCCGCGCCTGCCACGACCGGTACCCTGATGTCGGCCAGTCCCGTATTGGAAATCACGACTTCGCCCAGCTGCTGCCCGGCCGTGACCGGCGCGGGGATGGGGCTTTTGTAATCCAGGCTGATATGGACGCGATTCTGCCATCCGTGGGGCAACGTCAGCAGGATGTCGCGCGTGGCGACCAGCGGCACGGTCGGGGCCCGGCCCAGCCATACCGGCGCATTGTCAATCACCGCGCCACTGTGCATTAGCGTGGCGTTTTCAAAATTGACGAATGCCCATTCCAGCAGCCGTTCGCTTTCAAACGCGCGCGCATTGCTTGATGGCAGCCCGTTGACCGCCATGACGATACGGTTGCCCCCGCGTTCCGAACTGGCGCACAGGCCATACCCGCCGGCGTCGGTGTGGCCCGTCTTCAGGCCGTCGGCAATGCCCTTCACAACCAGCGCATTGCGGTTTTCCTGGGATATCTTGTTGTAACGGAAGCTTTTTTCCGAAAAGAAATGATAATATTCCGGGAAATCATGGATCAGGTGCATCGCGATTGTCGTGACATCGCGCGCCGACATGTAATGCCCGTCCGCGGGCCAGCCGGTGGCGTTCATGAAATGCGAGTTGGTCATGCCCAGCTGCGCGGCCTGCGTATTCATCAGGGAAACGAACTGGTCTTCGGACCCCGCGACACCTTCGGCCAGGACGATGCAGGCATCGTTGCCCGACTGGATCACCATGCCCTGGATCAGGTCGGACACCATCACCGATCCCTGCAGCGGGACGAACATCTTCGACCCCTGCATCCGCCATGCCTTTTCACTGACGGTCAGGGACTGGTCCAGTTTCAGGCGCCCGGCGCGCAGCATGCCGAACACGACATAGGCTGTCATCATCTTCGTCAGTGACGAGGGCGGCATGCGTTCGTCCGCCGCCTTTTCCAGCAGGACCGCGCCCGTCGTGTAATCGACGATGCATGCCCACCGTGCCGGCGTGTCGACCGGGCCGATCAGGCTGTTGGCCGGGGCGTATGTTCCCGGCGGGGCATCCGGCGTCGCGGCCGGGGCTGCGGCCGCGGCAGCGCGATGTTTCCGCGCCGCAAACGCCCCCTGCCCCGCAGGCAGGAGCGCAAGCAGGCTGGCCGCCCCGGAAAGGATCGCGCGGCGTGTCGGGTGGCGCCCGTCATGCGGGGCGGTGGAAAGCGTCGCTGCGCGAAGACGCGTCTGTCCTGATGTCATGTAATCTCGTTACCCAGAAGCCCTACGGCCAGTGCATAGAAATCCGAAGGATTATAGCGCCGGATTGCGTTAAAATTACGATAGACCATGAAGGAATCGCCGCCCGTTCCATCCGGGCGCAGGACCGCGCCGCGCATGTCGGGGCGCGGGAACGGGCTGCCGTCGATCTGCCTGACCCCCATGTCCATCCATTCCTGCAATGTCCGGAAATGCGCGCGGCCAAGCTGGGCCAGCGGCAGCGTGTCCGGCACCGTGATCTCCTGCCCCCACGGTTCGTCGCTGACCCATCCGGAATGCGAAAGATAGCTGGCGATGGAGCCGAACACGTCGGCCGTGGAATGCCAGATGTCACGCCGTCCGTCCCCGTCCATGTCCACGGCGTAGCGGAGATAGGCGCTGGGCATGAACTGCGGCTGTCCCATCGCGCCGGCATAGCTGCCGATCATCTGTTCGGGGGTGGTGTCGCCCATTCCAAGGATGCGCAGCGCCTTCATCAGTTCATCGTGAAAGAATTTCGCGCGTCGCCCGTCATAGGCCAGCGTGCAGAGCGCGTCGATGACGCCAAACGTCCCCATGCGCGTGCCATAGGCGGATTCCAGTCCCCATATGCCGGCGATCGCGGCCTGCGCCACGTTGTAGCGTGTCAGCGCCTGGTCAAGCAGGGGCCGCTGGAGGGTGACGGCGCTGCGCCCATCCGTAATCTTGCGTGGTGTGATGACGCGCTGGCGGTACTGCGCCCATGTAAGGTGGAATTCCGGCTGCGTGCGATCCAGTTTCAGCACCTGCGGGTTGGGCACGGACAGGTTCAGCGCCCGCGCCGCGATCCCGGCGTCCAGCCCCTGTCGAATCGCGTCGTCGCGCACGCCCGCGACGAACGTGGCATAATCGAGCGCATGGGCCCCGCGCGGCCGCGGGCCGGATGCAAGGGCCCCGGCGGACAGGGTGGCGGCGGAAAGCAGGAATGTGCGACGGACAAGCATGTCGATGCTCTGCCACGGTGGCGGGGTGGATTCAATCCTCGACGCCATATTCGTGACGTTTCCGTCCCCCGGGGAAATGAATGGATACTTTGGGGTAACAACTTGGGGTTTGTTCCTGTCGCGGAAGCATGCAACAAGGTCGCAACAGCGGGACCCCGGGGACAGGGATATCGTTTTTTCCCCCTCCCGGTCCTGCAGCATGCCGTGTCATGCCGCCCGGTGGCGGATATGTCCGCGCATGGATCATGAGTTGAAAAGAGGCTTGTCAGTTATTGATCGCGCTCATCCCCCTTTGCCTGCCGTGTGCGTGTTAGCCGTCCGGAGATGTCGTTATCCCTGACTTCCATCCTCGCGGCGGCAGGCGCGTCGCCCCTGTTGCAGGGCCTGGCCATCATCGTGGGCACGTTCATTCTGGAGGATGCCGCGACGATCATAACCGCCATGCAGGTGCAGACAGGGCATGTGCACCTGCCGGTGGCGCTTGTCGCGCTTTATATCGGCATCGTGGTGGGGGATATCGGGCTTTACGGCCTTGGCTATCTCGCGGCCTGCTGGCCGCCCGCGCGACGGTGGGTCACCCTGCCCAACGTGGAACATGAAGGTCACTGGTTCGATCGTAACGTTTTCCGTATTGTCTTCATCAGCAGGTTCATCCCCGGCGCCCGTCTGCCGTTATACACCGCATGCGGCTTCTTCCGCGCGCGGCTGGGCCTGTTCTGCATCGCGGCGATCCTGGCGACCCTGATCTGGACAACGCTGCTGTTTGCCGTATCCCTGCGTGTCGGACAGTTCCTGATTTCCCATCTGGGGACGTGGAAATGGCTGGGTCTGGCGGGCTTTATCCTGACCATCTTCCTCATCAGCCGTACCATCGCCCGATTGCAAGGCCCATCCCGATGACCGACATGTCAACCCTTACCACCCCGTCTTCTTCTTCGGACAAGCCGCCCTCTCCGCTTTCCATGTTCGAGTTCTGGCCGGGATGGATTTTCTATACCCCCGTCGTGATGTACTGGATCATCCTGGGCCTGCGGTATCGCGATGTCAGCCTGCCGACCGCCGCGAACCCCCGCATCGAAACTGGTGGCCTGTGCGGCGAAAGCAAGAGTTCCATCCTCGACATGGCGGGTGAAACCGCGCGGCGGTGGATCGCGCCCTATGCCATCATGGAAACGGGGGAAAACGATGCCTCCCGTGCCCTGCGGGCGATGGAAAAGACCGGACTGGGGTTTCCGGTGGTGCTGAAGCCCGACATCGGCTGCAATGGCACGGGGGTGAAGCTGATTGGCGACGAGGCCGCCCTGACACAGGCGCTGGCGACATTCCCGCGACATGTTTCCCTGATGCTGCAGCGGCTGATCCCCTATTCGCATGAGGTCGGGATTTTCTATATCCGGCATCCGGATGAAAAACGCGGGCGCATTACCTCTCTCACCTACAAGGAGGTTCCCGTCCTGACCGGAGACGGCCGTTCCACGGTGGAGGAACTGCTGCGGGCCGATCCCCGGACGCGGCTGGTGCCCCAGATCTATATCCCCCGCCTTCGTGCGCGTCTGGGCGAGGTGCTTGCCGCCGGTGAGTCGCTGCCGCTCGTCTTTACCGGCAATCACTGCAAGGGCGCGATCTTTCACGACTGCACGGCCACGGTGACGCCGGAGCTCGAATCGCGGATTGACGAAATCATGCATGATATCCCCGATTTCCATTTCGGGCGGATCGACGTGAAAGCCGAATCGGCCGCCGCGCTGCTGCGGGGGGAGAAGTTCGAAATCATCGAAATCAACGGCGTCGGCTCGGAAGCCACCCATATATGGGATTCCCGCACGACCCTGCGCGATGCCTACGCCGCCCAGTTCATGCATTACCGCGAGACGTTTCGCATCGGGGCGAAGAAGCGCAGGGCGGGATGGAAGCCCAGCGGCGCGATGACCATGCTGCGGTGCTGGCTGCGCCAGCGCAGGCTGCTGGCGTCCTATCCCCTCAATGACTGACGCGGGCTTTCCTTCAGGTCCGTAGTGCGTATCAGGGCGCGGAGCCGTCGGGGGGAAGCCCCCCGTTGCCGAAAATGTAATTGCTGACCTGCTGTTCCAGGCTGAGCGGTTCGTGCGTGTCGGTAATCGTGGCGTTGGGGGGCAGCATTTTCGGGCTGTCGCCAGCCTGCACCATCAGGGCCATGTCGGCCGTAAGCGACGGGCTGCCGATGGAAATGCTTGTGTTTGCGGGAAGGTTGACGGCACGATCCACCGTAAAGCCGACATTTGCCATATAGGTCGTGGGGTCAAGGACGATGGAGGTGACGCGCCCGACCGACACGCCGCCCAGTTCGACATCCGCGCCCACCTTCAGCCCATTTGCGGAAATAAACCGTGCGGTCAGGGGGCGTCCCGCCCGGTCCGGTCCCATCTGGGACGCGCGGGCATAGGCGCAGAACCCAGCCGCCACCAGCAGTACAAGCCCACTGGAGATGATCGCGCCGCTTCTTTCCCTTGCCATGACGATCCTTTGCCCATTTATGTATCGCGGTGATGGCATCAAACCACCGCGTCCAGACGTTGCATATAGTCTAATTCGCCACGGATATCCCGAAAATGACACTCCTGCAGGCAATCATTATTGCAATCATCCAGGGGGCAACCGAACTGTTCCCTGTCAGTAGCCTTGGGCACGCGGCCATCGTGCCGGCCCTTCTGCATTGGTCGATCGACCTTCACGGGGATATGTTCCTGCCGTTCCTGGTCATGCTGCATCTGGGAACCGTCATGGCCCTGCTGCTGTTTTTCTGGGGGGACTGGCGCGCGCTGCTGTCCGGGGCCGTGGGCCGTGACGGCATGCAGCGACAGATGGAAAGCATACGGATCCTTGTCCTGCTTTGCGTGGCGACCGTCCCGGCCGTGATCGTGGGGGGGCTGTTTGAACACATGATTCGCAATCTGTTCGGCACGGCGCGCTATGCCGCGATTTTCCTGACGCTCAACGGTGCCATGCTGCTGCTGACCGAACGTATCAAGGGACGTGGCACCGACAGTGTCCTGAGCCGTCCCATCGCATCCCTTGGTTTGGGCGAGGCCGTCATGATCGGCATGTTCCAGTGCCTTGCCTTCCTCCCCGGCATTTCACGTTCCGGTGCCTGTATCGTGGGGGGATTGCTCAGCCGGCTGTCTCATGAAAATGCGGCGCGCTTTGCATTCCTGATGGCGCCGCTTGTCATCCTGATGGCGACCGGCAAGGAAGTTTTCGAACTGCGCCATGTCGAACTGGTGCCCGGACAGCTGGAGATTGCCGGGATCGGGGCGGTGGTGGCCGCGCTGGTGGCTCTGTTCAGCACGGCGGTCCTGATGCGGTATTTCCATGACCATGAAAAATGGGCGCTGCAGCCATTCGGCTATTACTGCATCGCGATGGGCGTATTCTCCTTCATCTATCTGGGATGAAGATGCGGGCGGTTTCAGAAGCCGCCCACGAAGCGTCCCGTCATCGTGCAAAAGGCAGCAGTCCCGCCATCGGGCAGCACATGTTCCCTGGTGATCCGATGGGGACTTCTTGCGGCCGGAGGGCGGGATGGCGCGGCCTTGTGCCGCCCGGTCGCATGCCACGGACACGCCAGCACGTCTGTGTCCCCTTCTGCCCTGCCGGATCATATGGCGATGGATGGCCGTTGGTTATCCCGGCATGCGGGGCCCTCTGTTACTGGGATGCCCCGTGTCCCTGTCCCTGCGTCCCGTTGGCCGGGACTGCGCCGGGCCCGGGATAGGATCCCGGCGGGGGCCGGTCAATCGGGGGGGAAATCATCCCCGGATCGGGCATGCCGCCCCGTCCCGAGACCGATGCCACATATGACAGCCGTTCGCGCGGCAATGCTTCGGGACATTCATCACGCAGGAACGCGATGATCTGTTCGCGTATTTCGCATCGCAGGTCCCAGCTCTGCATGGCGGAACGCGCGCTTGCGATGACACGGATCGTCATGACCTGCGCGCTGCAGTCCGCGACCTGCACGTCGAATACCTTGCCATCCCACAGGGGGGCGGCATGCACGATTTCGCGTAGCCGTTCGCGGATGCGATCCATCGGGGCATGAAAGTCCACGTACAGGAACACCACCCCGATCAGGGCCGCCGAATTGTGGGTCCAGTTCTGGAACGTGTTTTCAAGGAAGTACGAGATGGGCACGATATGACGCCGCCAGTCCCAGACCCGCAGGACGACATAGGTGGAGGTGATTTCTTCCACCCATGCCCAGTCGCCGTTGATGATAATCAGGTCTTCCATGCGGATGGGCTGCGTCATGGCGATCTGCATGCCGGCGAACAGGTTGGTCAGAAGCGGACGCGCGGCCAGACCGACCACCAGCGATGCCGCCCCCGCCGACGCGAAAAGGCTGAGCCCGTACTGCCGTACCGGCTCGAACGTCATCAGCGACGCCCCCACCGTTACAAGGCCGATCAGCAGATCCGCCGTGCGACGCAGCATGCGGACCTGCGTCATATGGGTCCGCAGAAGGATGTCGTCCTTGTCGTTCTTGTCATTGATCCGCACCAGATACGCTTCTGACAGGATCCGCGTGGCGACGATGGCCGCATAACCCAGCATCAGCACGAACAGGACAAGCAGCGTGTGCGTGGTGGCCTGGATCATTTCATAGGGCAGCCCCGATACCGGCAATGCGGTGCCGACAAAAAGGACAACCAGCATGATCCGGGCCGGACGCTGCATCGCCATGGTAAAGGAGCGGATGAACGCGCCGCGTTTCTGTCCGGGAATGCGAAGGATCAGTTTTGTAAAGAAACGGCTGAACAGTTCAGCCATCAGGCCTGCCGCGCAGAGCATGAGGATGGACGCGACGGGGCCAGGCAGCCACCCGAAAAGATGTCTAAGGTCAGTAAGAACGGTAAGGAATTCGTTTTTCAAGAATGAATCTCGGCTTCTCTCATATATGTTCGGTGGGCTGGTACGCATATCGTGCGCTGGCTGGCAAAGCGACCCTGACGGCCTGATTCTTTTATAAGGGAATCATGGCGATAACGGGTTGACTTCTACATTCAGCGGGGATATTTCGCACACATCCTAACGCGATGGCGGCGTAGCTCAGCGGTAGAGCAGGGGAATCATAATCCCTTGGTCGGCGGTTCAAATCCGTCCGCCGCTACCATCACGTTAGGATTGATTTCCAGGGATTTATCGTCACACGGTGGCGTTTTTCGGTGGCTCGACGCTGGTCACTGATTTCCCCTTTTCCAGAAATGTTGGTTACTCCCCCTCTCCTGCCGCTTCCTATCAAGCGTACGTGCGGACAGTTTGGCAATGGTATTGGCGGCATGCGTTCCCTGTTCTGCGTGACGTGCAGAGGTGCTTGCCCACGCCGCACGATGCCCGTGCAGGCCTGCGGGCCATCACCTTCCTACAGCGGTTTTGAGCGTTCCGAGTTTCCATGACTTTCCTGCCGGGGTACCCGGACAGGCCCGCAGGAGCGTTTTCCTGTTCGGGGCGCATTTCAGTGCAGGATGACATGCGCTCCATGCCTTTGCCTCCCCGCCCTTAAAAGAAACGGAAGATGGCACAGGACATGTGTGGAAAGCTGATCGGGCTTTTCCGGACAATGCGCCGCGCCCACTGATGCAGTTTGGTCATGTGCGGGCGCGATGCAGGTGGTCCTTCACGAATGTCCTGTCGGTGACAGATGGACAGCATCCCGAAATGAATGTGCTAATGATTTCGGCCATGCACGAAAACGGAAGTGATTCATGATGTTGCGCATGGGCCGGTCATCTGGGCACGGTATCGGGGATATATCGCAATGGGCTGATGCCGCATGGGGGAGCCGTGGGGCATGAGCGAGAGCGATCCCCCGGCATCCTCCCGAAATGCCCTTCCCCGACGTGGCTGGTCGCCGGGTGTTATCCTGCTCCTCGGTCTTGCGGGGATGCTGGATTTTATCGACCGGTTTGTCTTTTCGACGGCAAATGATGCCATCAAACACGACCTTCATCTTTCGGACACGATGGTCGGCCTGCTGGGCGGTACCGCCTTTGCCCTGCTTTACGGGATAATGATCGTGCCGTTCGCACTGGTGGCCGATCGTGGTTTTGCCGCGCGCATGGCATCGTTCGGCATCGCGGCGTGGAGTATCGCGACGGTCCTGATGGGACGCTCGCACGGGATTATTGGCATGGCGGCCACGCGTGTCTGCGTGGGATTGGGGCAGGCTGCGTTCTCCCCTTCCTCAGCCGCCCTGAGCGCGGCCTACTCCACACCAGAAAAGCGCAGCACGTCGTTTTCTGTTTCCTACGGCGTGTCATATCTCGGCTATGTCATCGGACTAGCGGGTGGCGGATATCTTGTCGAGCATATCGGCTGGCGCGCGACCTTCGCGGCCGTCGGGTTCGCGGGGATTCCCGTTGCGATCCTGATATATCTGTTCATCCGCGAACCACGGATGCCGCATATGAGTCAGAGCGGGGAATCCTGGCGCGTACTGCTTACCAACCGGCCGTTGCGTGATCTGCTTCTTTATGGCGTCACCGGTCAGGTGGTGAATTATGGCGTCACCCTGTGGGGCGTTTCGTTCTACATGCGATCCTTTGGCCTGTCCTCGGGTCAGGCTGGCGCGTGGTTCGGCATCGGTATCGGCATTGCAAGCGTGGTCGGGACCTTCATGGGGGGACCGATTGCCGATCGGGTGGCGGCGCGCTTCGGGTTCGGCGGCGCGATGCGTTTCGCCTTCTGGGCCTATCTTCTTGCCCAGCCCTTTCAGATCGTGCAGGTGCTGACGACTTCGCTCGACCTCTCATTGACGATGCTGGTGCTGACGACAACGATTTCGGCCCTTTGCACGGGGCCGGTTTACGGGGCAATTCCCAGCGTGGTGCCGGTGCACCGCCGCGCGGCCGCGATGGGGCTGTATGCGCTGCTTGCCAACGCGGTTGGCATCGGTCTCGGGCCGCCGCTCTTCGGGTGGATCAGCGACATGCTGACGCCGCATTTCGGCTCCGGAGGGCTGCGTATGTCGCTGCTGGTTGCGGCCATCCTGGGTTTCTGGCCGGCGTTGCATCTGTTTCAGTTACAACGCCGGTTCAGGACGTGACGATGTCCGCAGCTTTCAAGAAATGAACTGTCGGGGCATATTGCGCCGTATGCCGATGGACACGCAGCGACCATTGCGTGGTGACAGGCCAAGGGGATGTCATCACGTGTCGATCCGCCGTATTGGCAGACCTCAGCGCCGACCGTCAGGGCAACAGGAAAGCTCCCTGCCCTTAGCGAAGGTTATGCCGGTTCGTTGTCGCCATCGCATGCGATGCGAGAAAACGGAACTGGGCCTGCTCTTCCGGATAGGCCGGAATGCCTTGCAGGGCATGGGATGTTTTCCGGTGTGTCCGGAAACTGCCCATCCGCTGCCATGGACGGTCGGGATGCTGCTGGTTCCAGATACTGATCGCCAGCAGTTCAAGCTCGGGGTTGGTTATGCCCTGATCTGACTTCGTCATCTCCACCTCCCTCTGCCATGTTGTGGGGTGTTGGAATAATCACGAGGCATATCGACTGCCTGACGATATTGCCGCACGCAGGCAACGCATCACCTTCAGATAAGTTCAGGGTGAATATCCGCAAATCCGGTGTCGGGAATGGTGACGGTTTCCGCGGGACGGGCCCGTATGATGATGTCATTTGATGTCATTCATGTTGACTGGACGTGCGGGGAGAGCAAAATCAGCAGGCTGTCATCAACCGTGATCACAAACCACGATCATACCGGCACCCTCTTGATAAGATGGGACGAATGGAGCCATCAGCCATGACCACTTCTTTCCTGCGTAAGATGCTCCTGACAGGCGCGTGCGTTCTGGGGGCAAGCGTGGCATCCGGAAATATACGGCACGCCACGGCTCAGGAGGTGGCGCGGCATGGCCCCACGCCCGAGCAGAAGGCCGAAATGGAGCGTGTTGTGCATGAGGCGGTCCAGCATGACATGCAGAGCGTCGCGCAGTATCCCCTGCCCAAGGATTTCTTTGCCCGCATGCTGCCGATGATGCAGCAGATCACGCAGGCCCATATTTCCCCGCCGATTGCGACGTCGAATACGACGCTGGCGATGACCATCCGGCGCATGGAGGCAATGCAGCAGCTTCAGCCGATTCTGCAGCGTAACGGCATGTCAGCGCGTGATTTCGTGATGAGCATCACCTGTTTCGGCATGACGACCGCCCTCCTCCAGAATCCGGAGCATAAAAACAGCAACCTTCCCCACCTGAATCCGGCCAATGTCAGGCTTATCCAGTCGCATGAGGCAGACGCCCAGGCCCTTATTCAGGTCATGAGCGCGGATGAGGATGAGGAGAGTCTGGAGGCGGGACTGTAAGAAAGAGGTCTGGATCGACCTCAATCACCCGTGCCGGTTTCGGTTGACCATCCGGCCTGTGCCGGTTGCGCGGAAGGCCGGGCGCGCCTGTTCCGCAAGGCAAGCAATCTGTGACGCAGCCAGTCCTTGGCATGTTTCGCCCGGATGCCCAGGGCAGGCGGAAGATAGGAAAGCCCCAGTTCGACGATTCCCATGTTCTTCAGGAAATATTGCTGCCTGCGCATCCAGCACATAAGCCCCGGAGCTGTAACAGGTGTAAGCATGTTAACGGGAACATGGAGCGTCACGTCACGCCCCAGCAGCAGGCGACGCAGGAATTTGAAATAGGTATCGTTGCTTGCCCCCCCTTCGTCCCACGGCTTTGGGGTAAGTGCCGCATGCAGGATCAGGGGCATTGTCCCCTGAAAGCGGCAGCGCAGGTTGCGCACGTCCAGCGTCTCCAGCAGGCGGAAATCCCACCGATAGACCTGATCTTCCACCGGGGCGAGCGACAGGGCCTCTTCGGCATATTCGCTCATCAGCACCGCATTGAGCGCATCCTGATCGGACTGGGCGGTCGGGGCGTCCCAGTCGGTTCCCTCCTGATAGGTCGGATGCGAATAGATGGCCTCGCAGGCTTTCCACCATTGTCCGAGCAGCCGGGGCCAACGATCGACCGAAAATGCCACAAATGCGGAACATATGTATGTCTGGCGACGTGGTGGCCGGGGAAGCTGGAAGATATCTTCCCACTGGGCATACCAGCGGTCATCAATCGGATTGGGAAACGCGCAGATGCCCCCTGCCCGCGCCTGGTTGATGAGCGGGGTCAGCGATCCGGTTATGATCATGTCTGCGTCAATGATCACGACAATCCCGGAGGCATTGGCGAGATGCGCAAATGCCTTGTATTGACCGGGGTTTTTTATTTTGGCTGGATCCAGCCAGAACAGTTCCACCTGTCCATAGGTTCTGAGCAATGCCCTTTGCCGTTCATTCAGGCCACAGTCCCCGACCCGTATTCGTTGATTGTGGCCTGTAAGAACAAGGGAATTGATAAGGGCGACAAGTCCTTCAAAATAATGTTCATCGCATATTGTATAAAAACAGACCTCATCATCCTGATTCATGGCTGATGCCCTTATGTAAATATCAATTGAAATTGGAAATACTGATTCATATCAAAGCTTGGGGAGTGGAATATGCGGCGAAAACAGGCACCCCAGTGCGATCCCCGCCAGAAAAAGAATGACCATGGCTGTTGTCAGCATGGCATGTTTTCGTTCCAATGGCGTGGAGAATGGCGGTTTCAGGCTCTTGTCAGCCAGAGGAGGCGGTTCGCTGCCGCGTCTGAAATTCGTGCTCATGGGAGTTGTCCTGATTGAGGATGGCCCGTGAACGTTTCTTGAATATTATAAGTTTCCTGATGGCGAATATTTATAGTTCAGGACTTTGAAATTCATTTTATAAATTAAGAATGAATTTTACTCATATATAATAAAATAAGTAAAAATCATTGATTTGCAGAAACCTGCTGATCAAAAGGGCAGAAGATCTTTCCTTGCCGGAATATGACAGGAATGGCGGCCATGCCGGTGGCATAAGTTCTACCAGAAAGAAGTCTGTCTGATTGAAAGTAACGGACAAAGGGCATGTGCCGTCCGCTCAAGCATGGCATATCATGCGGCCGGAATTTTATGTCCGGATCGCCGCCGGCGCTCTGGTTATTTTTCGGGGAGGCGTCTATCCCTCCTCTCGTGTATCCTTAATCGTTTTCTTCTCTCATGGGCTTGTCGATGAAAAACCAGATACAAAAAAACACCCTAGTTTCTTGTCGTAAATGGGTGGCTGGTATCGGGATCATGATGGCGCTTGCAGGCTGTTCCTCCACCCACAAGACCTTCAACAGGGGACCGTACCTGGCTTATGGACTGGGCCAGAATGCGGCTTATGTTCCGATCGAGCCTTATATCGCGGCGGAAAACATCCGTCGTTCGCTGGTCTGCAACGCCCGTCGCACAAAGCCCTTCATGCGCCATGATCTGCAGGAAGAACGGTTTATCATTACCAACGCGGTCCTGCCGGGCAGCCAGACGCCCTATGAGATCATTGTGGCGTGGTCGTTCACGGGGACACTGTTGCGTGTGACCGCCAAGGACCCTGTCCCGGCGGTTATCAGCACCATTAGCGATTACGCGAAACAGGGAGCGAATTGCGCGGCCGTAGCCGTCAGGAAAACCTGATGGCCGCAAGGGGAACGCGCAAGGTCCAGCGTTCCCTGATCATGAAGCGGGCTGGAATTCAGATCGTGGCTGCCGTCGCCGGATAGGCCGCGTGCTGGATGCATGTGGCCGCCATCAGGTGACCGTTTGCAAATGGCTGGATGCAGGGTTCATCGGCGGGACATGTGCCCAGCGCATCGCACTGGCTATCCTCGCTGGCTGCCTTCTGAACCATGTTCAGTAGGGCCTCCTGCTGCATGGGCGTCAGCATTTCCACGGCGGCGGACAGCGCATGCTCAAGTCCCGAAATATGGGCTTCATAGACCAGCATCTGTTTGGCGGACATGGGAGCGCTTTTTTTTACTGTCATAGTATTTTGCCCCTAAAAAAGAAAACGGCATTTCCCGGTTCATCGCGAAATGTATTTTCAGTCATTACCTGAAAATTATCCTTCTGGACCGATAATTTTCCTCACATAGCATTAACACGCTAGCTACCATTGGTAAAAAAATCATTAATATAAATCGGCAGGGGTAATGATCCGTGATCCTGCCGGCATGTCATGCGGGGCGGCGTGAAATTCTCAGCAGGCTGGCCCGGCGCCTGATTGCGGGCGGCAGGTCAGTAATCGGTGGGGCGGCTGGATGCGACCTTCTGGGCATGGCCCTTCATTTCCTGCGCGACGCCGCTGCGCGTGATTTTCCGGCTTCCCGTAACGTAACCGATCTCCTGCTTTAACTGTCCGGCAATGATGTTTGCCGTGCTGGAAATAATGTTCTTGAAAGTGGTCATACAGTTGTCCTCATCCAGGCATGAAATATGACGTGGCATCCGGTGCCGGAGCCCAGCGCATTACAACCACAACGCATATCAGGCATGCAACATATAAATGTGATGATGGATGAGGAAAATGTCCGGACCCTATCGCCCGATATCGCGCAGTTTCTTTCCCGCCAGCAGGTTTGTCTCGATGGTTTCGAGGGAGACATCCTTGGTTTCAGGCACGAACATCAGTGTAAAGACGATGAACACGACATTCATGAAGGCAAAACCCGCGAAGGTCTGACCAAATCCGATGACGGAGACGAGGCTCAGGAAGGTATTGCTGACGCCCCAGTCGGCCCACCAGTTGGCGAGGGTGGAGCACCCTACCCCGAAATCCCTTCCCTCCAGCGGCTGGATTTCAGAACATAGGGTCCATACCAGCGGGCCAGCCCCCAGCCCGAACCCCCCGACAAAAACCAGCAGCGCGCAGAGCAGGCACAGGGTTGCGGACATGCCGGGCAGGTGAAGGCCGGTGATGATGGCCGCGATGGTCAGGGAAAGCGCCATGATGGCCGCGCTGGTACACAGCAGCGGCCGCCTCCCCCATCTGTTGACAAGGAAGATGGCGGCAATGCCCACAACCGTATTGATGACGCCAATCAGAACTGTTGCCCATGCCGCGCCGGATATGCCGAACTGCGCGTTCTGCAGGATCTTGGGCATGTAGTACATGACCACGTTGATGCCGGTCAGCTGCTGCATGATCTGCAGGCAGATGCCCAGCAGCACGGAACGGCGAAAATTGGGCTGCTGACGCAGGAGCCTCAGGCCACTGACATGTCCCTTGGCGGCTTCCTGCTTGAGGCTGTTGAACTCCTGCTCGACCTCGGCGGGTGTATCGCGCAGGGAACGCAGGACCTCCCTGACCCTGTCATCCTGCCCGCGCGCAATCAGCCACGAAGGGCTGGGGGGCAGGAAAAGGCAGCCGGTGAACAGCAGCGCTGCGGGCAGCATGGGCATGCTGACCATCCATCGCCAGTGCCCCCCTGACGACAGAATGCTTCCCAGCAGATATCCCGCCAGGATTCCGGCAGACTGCAGCATTGAAAATGTTGAAACCATGCTGCCACGCAGATGGCCTGACATCGTTTCGGAGATATAGAGCGGCGCGGTAAAGGTGCATATGCCGATGGCAACGCCGATCAGCAGGCGCCCCACCAGGATTTGCGAGAGGTGAAAGGCATCCGTGCACAGGCCGGCCCCGATGAACATCAGGACCATGGCCATCATCAGGACAAGGCGCCTGCCAAAACGGGCGGAAAACGTCCCTGCCCCCAGCGATCCGATCGACGCCCCGATCATCAGGACGGATACGATCCATTCCTGATCCCGGATGGAGGCATGGAAATCGTTCCCGATAAATCCCAGTGCTTCGGAAATCAGTCCTGTATCCAGCCCGACCAGCAGACCGGCCGAGGCGGTGATCAATCCGATGCGAAAGGCTTTCTGATGCGCGGGGGAACGATGTTCAGGGGATGCGGTGGTGGGAAACACGTTCTGTTTTCCTCCGGGGGGAATGTTTTTCTAGGTCCATGTTGACGTCATAATGACCGATACGGCATCCATCCATGATGCAACCCCGAACGACGGACTTTCTGACACAATTATTAAATCACACGGCACCGTCCACATGGGGCGCGATGTGGTCATATGACGGGCGGGGGAATGGGTATCGGCACACTCCCCCATATGGAGTGTTTCATGAAACCATCTGATCTCATACGCTCCGTCTTCACCCGCAAGTTGGAACTGGGGGCTTTCGGGGCGATTTTCGCATTCGTGCTGTGGGCCAACCTGATCACCCCCCTATGGGCGGATGATTATTGCCGAAGCATTCCATTTGATATCCGCAATACGTTCCATATCGTTTATGGAAACTATTTTTACTGGACGGGGCGGTATTTCACTACCCTCATAACTTTCTTTTTCATGGAGATGAAGGATTATCATTCAATATTCCTGTTTGATATTCTGAACTCCATCATATTCTGTTGTCTTGTATTCAACTGCTGTAAAATATCAGAAAATCTGATCCCACGTGGCGTGAAACACGATGAAGACAGGGTATCCGCGATAAATATCCTGTTCATATTCCTCGCGCTATGGTGGATCCCGCGTGATATTGCCGAAGTCGCATTATGGAAAACAGGCTCCATCGGGTATCTGTGGCCCGTCACGGGGGAGCTATGGATTTTACGGCAGGTCCTTGCAAAACGTACGCACTATGGACTGGCGGCATGCTGCTTCGTCTTTTTCATCTCGACGTTTCTGGAACCGCTTTCCCTTCTGATGAGTATTGTTCTGGTCTGCTACGGGATCGGCAGTTACCGCCGCCGGGCGGCCGTTCCCTGGGGTTTTATTGCAGCCCACATGCTGGGAACCGCGTTTTTATGGCTGGCCCCGGGGAATTATGTGCGCGCCCGTGTCATGGAGCACGATACGGTCCTGCATCGCCTTGACGGGCTTTTTGGAAATTTCGGCAGTTTATTTGATTTATACTGGCTGCCTTTTATCGCAATTCTGCTCATATGCTACGTATCATCGCGAAAGGCCGGGCATGTCGGAAGGCGCTCTCCCGAATTGTCGGGAAAGGTCGGTTTTTTCATAGGTCTTGCGTTGATTTACATGGCGGGACTGCTGCTGTTTCCGCGTTCGTCCCTGGCTGCCCGGGTGTCATTCCCCGCCAGTGTCTATATCGTGTGTGTATTGGGGATGTTATTCGTCAACCGGCCCGATATGACCATGGCCCGCGTTATGGCAGTCAGGGTCGGAATTTTCGGGATGGTCATATGGCATATGTGGATATGTGTGCCCGACCTTGTGTATCTGGCCCGTATCAGCCGGACCTGGGTCGACCTGACGACCCCCCACAGTAAGAATTATGACGATGTTACCCTGCCGCGTGTCACCATGGGGTCACGACATAAACTGCTTTATGTCCACAAGGATATTATTTTCGTGGGGATTTCCCCCGATCCGCACAGCATGATGAATGTCTGTTTCGCGCGGGCACTGGGAGTCAAGAGCGTCCATTCAGAGGCTGAATGAACGCTGCTTTCCCGTTTGCGGACTGGGTGATTTTACTGTGGGGATGACGGTGAATTCGCCGGCGTTCCCGACTGCTCTCCCCCGGGCTGGGGCGGCTGGTTTTCCTGCGCCTTCTGCGCGGCTGCGGCATCTTTGCGCGCCTTGTGGCGACGCATCATGCCAGCAGCGCAGCCTGCGGCGGCACCTCCCTTGGCATGGCCACTGCCGACGAAATGACCGGCAACGCCACCAGCCGCCGCCCCCTTGAGGCACCCTCCCGGTTCCGCGAAGGCAAGGGAGGACGGCATTGCGAATGCACAGACAAGCAGGGCGTAAAAGGCGGATTTATTAAGCTTCATGGCAGATTGTTTTCCAGTTTGTTCATGTTGTTAACACGTGGACCCAAGGCCGGTTCCGTGGTGCCGGACGTCAGCGCATGGCCGGACCACAGGCGGCGGAAGCCATGAGTTTTTCGTAGGGTACGGATGTGTTTTCCCGATATGCAGGGATAACAGTTGTCAGGGGCCATCGTGCCTTCCATCGTAACCGGCCGTTTGAGGCCGCCTTATGATTGAGGATTGTGACTGGTAACTT
>NZ_QEXL01000018.1 GCF_003311635.1 Novacetimonas cocois
TCAACGAGCCTGAATCACATCCTGACACTCATATCAATGGGTCCTGAGCCTAAGGAATATACTTGATGACCAACTATGTAACATTTAACGATTATACGATTTCCCAATCCAACCAGTTTTTTCTCGCTGAAGAATTCCCATCTTCGGATGGAACGTCTGATACCGTTACTCCTGCATCTGATATGGGCGAGATCTATACGGGCACGACAGGAGAAAATGGAACGCTCGT
Source organism: Novacetimonas cocois (assembly GCF_003311635.1). Lineage (GTDB taxonomy): Bacteria > Pseudomonadota > Alphaproteobacteria > Acetobacterales > Acetobacteraceae > Novacetimonas > Novacetimonas cocois. The sequence continues at coordinate 230 of NZ_QEXL01000018.1, forward strand.
TTTTCAAAGCACGAACATGCCTGGACAGGTGACTGTAAGTAATGTGGTCCCTGATGGAAATGGTGGCACGACGAGTACGCAGGAGTTCCTTTTAACACAGTCGGGGTATCAATCAAACGGGCAGATATTATTCCATGATTCAAATGGAAGTCCTATGCTGCTGTCCAATACACAGATAGCTCAGCTGTCGAATGGACAATACCCGTCTACAGTCCTTACCGATAATGGAACTGCTACATTTAATACAGCCATCGCATGCTTTACCAAAGGCGCGCTGATCCGTACGGCCGATGGGGACCGCCCCATCGAATCCCTGTCCGTTGGTGATCTTGTCCTGACGGCGACGGGTGAACAAAAGGCAATTACCTGGGTCGGCCATCGCCTGATGCGGTTTGTCGGCGCCAACGCCAATCTGGACGGCCTGCCGATCCAGATTTCCGCCAATGCCTTTGGGCCTGGCCTGCCTTTCGCTGATCTGATCGTCTCCCCCGGTCATGCCATGGCGTTCGACGTGGTCGGCACGGTTCTGGTTCCCGCCAAAAGCCTTCTCAACGGCTCGACCATCCGTCAGCTCGATGTGAAATCCGTCACGTATTACCACATCGAACTTGAAGAACATGGCATCGTCATCGCGAATGGCGTGGGTGCGGAAAGCTTCATTAATGTTGGCAACCGTTCTTTCTTTGCCAATACGGAAACTGTCGATCTGGCCGCCAATCCGGATGATGCCGCGCGGATGCTGTCTGATTATTGCGCGCCGTTTTACGATAATGGCGTGATCGTGGAGGCCGTTCGCGCACAGATCGCGCGTCGCGCGGAAACCCTGGGCTGGACGCAGTCGTACGATCTGCTGAGTGGAATTCGCCTTGATGTAGATGGCAAGATTGTCTCGCCGCACGTCCGTGGTGCGGTTGCGAAATTCCTTGTGCCGGCCGATGCGCATTCCATCCGGATCCTCTCCACGTCAAATGTGCCGGGTTTCCTTGGGATCAATGCCGACAATCGGAAGCTTGGTGTCTATATCAGTAAAATTACGCTGTCCGATGGTTTCTCGGCCGAGCGTAATATCGCGATGAACGATCCCTGCCTGTCCGACGGTTTCCATGTTTTTGAAGAAACCGGTTCCCGCTGGACCGATGGAAACGCCAACCTTCCGACTGCTCTTCTCGACGGAATGGACGGAACCGTTATGCTGTCCATCACCTCGGCCGGTAGCCTGCCGACCTGGACGCAGAATGTTGCGGAAGACGAGGTTCAGGAATCCGTCGCCGCCTGATGCATTGATCTGACAGGGGACAGGCCCGGTTTCAATAACCGGGCCTGATCCTTTTTCAGCTATCAGACAATAGACCGACTTTCCTGATTTTTATTTCCGCAATTATGCCAGACTATTACTGCAACGTTATCTTCACATGCCACATGAGGCCATCTCCTGTTTCGGACATGCCATCAGTCAGGACCGATGGTGGTGAGGGGAAGTCTTGCTGCCGCAAAGCAGGTTGATTTCGGCAACATGACGCGCACCGATCCCCCTGAACTGCTCATGCCTTCCCAGAACGGGTCCGGTAACGTTCGCTTCCTGTAAAGAAAACTGGCTATCCATGCCTGCGGTATTTTTCCTGTGGGAATATTCAAAGTAATTCCCGAGCTTCGAGCGTTCTGCTGAACAGATCCGCACCATGGACTTAGAGACTGTTCAAAAACAACCCTTTGATAAAAACGACAAAATTTTTTTGGGTATTGCCTTCTCTCAAAAAGGCGACGTTCTTCGAAGCTTTTTGCAAAAAGCTTCACCAAAAACTTTTATGATTTCAGGGTATTATCAGGCCGATCTTTTCAAACAGTCTCTTATCAGCCATTCAGCCGTGAAGACTTCGGATGAAACTTCATCCCGGCACAATCCCCATTCCAATGTCGTCCACTTTTCTGTCGGGAGCAGGGAGGGCGCGGCAACCATATGTACGAAATTAACAGCCGTCTGGATTTTTTTGGCCTGACCACCGGGAACTTCCGATGGATCGGTCCCTATCCCTTTTTTACAAGTAACTGTACCGACGCGCCCACGCGATGGTATCATCCAGCATCATGTATTCATCCGCATGATCGTCCGTCAGATTCTGGAATTACCGTTCAGCGATGTCGCGTCTTCTTCATAAACGAATCGGTCTATAAACGTTTCTCCGGCCCCCGGCGCATACCGATGGATCAGGCCACACAATGCCAATCCGATAACGATATGGTATGGTCTCTCTGTGCAAACAGTCTGCCATCGGCTCTCGTCCCACCGAAATGACGCTTGCGACCCAAAAGAGGGAGCCTGAGACCTTTCCACGAATGGCCATTCAGGATGCTTCAGGGCATCCGCGTCCATGTACCAGGTATTCACGCAACGGACGCTGCGGATGAGTGGATATTACAGAAGGGATAGAACGCACGCCCTGATTTCCGAAACACATGGTTGCCCATGGATTCAGAAACCAGCGTGAATTGCTGCCGTGATGTCAGTGAATGGGCAGCGGAATATGATTGACCGTCAGGACACCGGCGTCCCAGTTCACGTCCCATGACGTGCCATTGGTACCCCGATGACCAAACAGCTTTGCCAGTACCAGCGCGGCACTTGCTTTCGTCTGTCCGCTGTCACGCAGGGTGGCGATGATATCGTCCAGATGCTGGACCGCGATATGCCCTTCGCCGGCGGATGCGTCGGCATTGCCTGTCAGGGTCGCCTTGCCATTGCCGGAAATCTGCATCGTATCGCGCACGGCCTTGACGGATGTCAGTTCCACCGGCACCGCGACGCTTTCGGCGGCATGTCCCACGATGGCCGCCGCAAGCGGCCCCATCGAGGAAACCGGCATCGACGCGGACGCCGAGGCCTGCTGGGGCATCGTGGCCTCCAGCAGATGATTCTTGCTGCCATTGATATTCACCCCCTGCGTTTCCAGCGTCATGACCGCCTGCGCATCGGGGGTACTGCCGCCGGTCAGACGCAGATGGGCACGCCGGAAGGAAAGGTGGACCGTGCCGGTGGACATGACGCCATTGTCCCACACCAGGTCATAGCTCTTGCCGGACTGCACCCCGTCAAGGACCGGGGCCACGGCCTGCAGGAAATAGGCATTGGGACAGTGATCCGAATGATGCCCCGACAGGCTCGCCACCATCACCAGCGACGCCGCGTCCTCCAGATCCTGCAGGGAGCCGGCATCCAGTCCGTTCCCGCTGACGATGATATCGCCCGCCTGGAGTTCCTGATGGGCGTGCTCCCCCACCAGCCGCAGGTCATAGCCACGCGACATGAGGCTGCCTGCGCCGTGTGGCTGGGTGGTGGTGGCGGTGGAGACGGCACATTCCGCCGGCAGGGATGTCGCCCATGCCGAAGATGCGGAACAGGCGAACACGGGGGCGAATGTCCCCAAGAGGAGCGGGAGAAGGAGTTTCTTCATTGTGATGCGTAAACTGGCTTGGATACGTCCATTATGCAATCCGTCCCCGGCACAAAACGCCAGATGCCTTTTTGTCATCAGAAGTTTCACGCTCCATGTTTCGCAAGATCGACACGTTCCTGCTCTGTCTGATTGTCACGATCATCATTGCTACCGTTTTTCCCTGTACGGGCAATGGGGTAAAATTTTTTCAGGATCTGGCGGTCTTTGTCATCGGCCTGATGTTCTTCTTTCAGGGCGCGCGCCTGTCGCGCCGCGCGATCATTGAGGGCATGATCAACTGGCGTATCCATCTGGCGATACTGACCTGCACCTTCGTGGCCTTCCCGGTGATCGGAACAGGATTCCATGCCCTGTTTCCCCAGGCCCTGAGCGCCGATACGTGGACCGGCCTGCTGTTCCTGTGCTGCCTTCCATCCACGGTCCAGTCCTCGATCGCCTTTACCTCGATCGGGCAGGGGAATGTCGCGGCCGCCATCTGTTCGGCCACCATGTCCAATATTCTGGGCATCTTCATCACCCCCATCCTGACCGGGCTGGTCGTCCACCACTCCGCGGCGACACAGGGGGGCGTCACCTCCATCATGCTGCAGCTGCTGCTGCCGTTCATGCTGGGTCAGATGGCCCAGCCATGGATCGGACCGTGGGTCCACCGCTACAGGCAGCTCGTATCGCTGAGTGACCGGGGCTCGATCCTGATCGTCGTCTATACCGCCTTCAGCGAGGCCGTGACGCAGGGGCTGTGGCATCGCGTGCCGCCACTGCAGATCGGCTATATCCTGCTGGCAGACAGCATCCTGCTTTTCCTCGTGCTCGTGCTGACGACCTTCGGCAGCCGGCTTCTCGGCTTTTCCCGCCGTGACGAGGTCGCCATCGTGTTCTGCGGGTCGAAAAAGACCCTCGCATCCGGGGTGCCGATGGCAAATGTCCTGTTTGCCGGGCCGATGGTGGGGATCATCGTGCTGCCGCTGATGATCTATCACCAGCTCCAGCTTTTCGTATGCGCAACCCTTGCCCGCCGTTACGCACGCAGCGCCCCGGACGCCAAGGCCCGCGACATCGCGCACCAGACATGACCCCACGAAGGCATGACGCCCTGACGCCGCGTTTTGCCTCTCGCCGTTGGAACGCAGGGGGGTTATGACACATGCGGTTTCATGCCGTATGACTTATCCGACATGCCATTACATAAATCAGGGTGGACGAACGCATCATGACTGGACTGGATCCCGACAACTGGGACGCGCTGCGTCATCTGGGGCACCGGATGCTGGACGACATGATCGACCACCTGAGCCACCTGCGTGAAGAGCCGGTCTGGCGGCCCATGCCGCCCGAACTGCGGCAGGAACTGCGCACCGGACTGCCGGTTGCGCCCAGCGCGCCGGAGGAACTGTATGAACGTTTCCAAAAACTGGTGGTCCCCTATGCCACCGGCAACGTTCATCCGGGATTCATGGGGTGGGTCCATGGCGGGGGCACCGCCATCGGGATGCTGGCGGAGCTGCTGTCTGGCGGGCTGAACGCGAACTGTGGCGGTCGCGACCACGCCCCCATCGAGGTCGAACGCGAGGTCATTCGCTGGGCCGCGCAGATCTTCGGCTTTCCCACCGACTGTTCCGGCCTGCTGGTCACGGGATCGTCCATGGCAAACATGATCGCCGTCATCACCGCCAGCCGCGCGGTGCCCGATGGCCTGTCCATGCGCCATGCCGGGGTGGGAACGCGTCGCCTGACGGGATACGCCGCCTCCAGCGCGCATGGCTGCGTCTCCCGTGCGTTTGACCTGACGGGGCTGGGGTCCGATTCCCTTCGGATCATCCCGGTGGACCACAACAACCGCATGGTCCTGCCGGAACTGCAAAAGGCCATCGCGCGGGATCGGGCGGCCGGTTACGAACCTTTCATGATCATTGGCACCGCCGGCACCGTCGATACGGGGGCGATCGATGATCTGGAGCAGCTGGCCGATATCGCCGCGCACGAAAAGATATGGTTTCACGTCGATGGGGCCTTTGGCGCGCTGGCGGCCCTGTCGCCGGAACTGCGCCCGATGGTCCGGGGCATGGAACGGGCCGACAGCATCGCGTTCGATTTCCACAAATGGGCGCAGGTCCAGTACGACGCGGGCTGTATTCTGGTGCGCGATCCCGGCCTGCAGGCGGCAGCCTTCGCCCAGTCGCGCAGCTATCTCGCGCGTGAGGATCGTGGCCTTGCGACCAATGGTCCGTGGTTCTGTGACCTGGGTCCCGACCTGTCGCGCGGTTTCCGTGCGCTGAAGGTATGGATGACGCTTGGCACCTATGGCACGGAGCGGATGGGCGAAATGGTTGCGCAATGCTGCGCCATCGCCCGTCACCTTGCCCGACGGGTGGAAGAAAACCCGCGCACCGAACTGCTGGCGCCCGTCACGCTGAACATCGTGTGTTTCCGGGTTCTTGCCCCCGTGGACGACCTTGACCACTTCAACAGCGAAATCGTCAAGGACCTGCATGAAAGCGGCGTTGCGGCACCTTCGACCACCGTCATATCCGGTAGGAAGGCCGTTCGCGCCGCGATCGTCAACCATCGCACGGTGGAGGCGGACGTCGATCGCATGCTGGCGAAGCTTCTGGAACTTGCGGATGAACGCCTTGCGCGGGAAAAACAGGCGTAGAACCAGAGGGGAAGGGGGCGGGCCTCTCTAGCCGCGCCCCTTCGATTTTTCTTCTGTAAAGAGTTCGGAGAGTTTCTGCATCATCGTGCCGCCCAGTTCCTCGGGGTCGGTAATGGTGACGGCGCGGCGGTAATAGCGGGTCACGTCATGACCGATCCCGATGGCCAGCAGTTCGATGGGGCTGCGTGTTTCAATCTGGGAGATGACTTCCCGAAGGTGGGTTTCCAGATAGGATCCGGGATTGACCGACAGGGTACTGTCATCAACCGGGGCACCATCGGAAATCACCATCAGGATCTTGCGACTTTCCGACCGCGCGCGCAGCCGCCGCTGTGCCCATAACAGGGCCTCGCCATCGATATTTTCCTTCAGCAGCCCTTCGCGCAGCATAAGGCCCAGATTCCTGCGCGCTCGCCGCCAGGGCATGTCGGCGGCCTTATAGACAATATGCCGCAGGTCATTCAGGCGCCCCGGATTGGCGGGCTTGCCCGCGGTAACCCACTGTTCACGGCTGCGCCCGCCCTTCCATGCGCGGGTGGTAAAGCCAAGGACCTCCACCTTCACCGCACAGCGTTCCAGCGTCCGCGCCAGGATATCGCCGCACATCGCCGCAACGGAAATCGGCCGCCCCCGCATCGATCCGGAATTGTCGATCAGAAGCGTCACCACCGTATCGCGGAAATCGGTATCGCGTTCATGTTTGTAGGACAGCGACAGCATGGGATTGACCACGACCCGCGACAGGCGGCCTGCATCAAGGATGCCTTCCTCCAGGTCGAATTCCCACGCCCGCGTCTGCTGGGCCATCAGGCGACGCTGCAGCCGGTTGGCAAGCTTTGACACCACACCCTGCATGCTGACCAGCTGCTGGTCCAGCGTCTGGCGCAGACAGAACAGTTCCTCCGAATCACACAGATCCTCCGCCCCGACTTCCTCGTCATAGGCGGTGGTATAGGCATGATAGGCCGGCTGTCCGTCGTCCGGCGCCTCGTCGCCATCCTGCGCGGGGCCGCCCGCCTCTTCCGATCCCGAGGCAGCGCCCCCCTGATCGCCGTTATCCTGATCGTCTTCCCCCGTGCCGGTGCCCTGCGACATCTGCATCTGAAGGCCCGGATCCTCTTCCTCCACCGGATTGTCCTGTTCCTGCGGATCAGGCTCCTCCGGCGTGTCGGAAGGATCATTTTCATCTGACTGGGCCGAGGCGGCGCCTTCGTCATCCTCGGCCTGCGGATCGGTTTCCTGCTCGATCAGGTCGCATGCGACCAGCAGCTGGCGGGCGGCGCGGGCAAACTCCACCTGGCTGTCCTGCCGCGCGACCATCGCGGCCAGCGCGTCACGCACCGGAGCCGGAAGCGCGTCCTCCCACCTGCGCATGATATCTTTCACGGGGGCGGGAACTGGCTGGCCCGTCATGTGCGCCCGCGCCAGCAGCCCGAAGGCAAGCGGCGTGGGAATCTGGCGCCCCGCATGCGCGTCATCCAGCCCCATGTCACGGCATTCCTGCGCCAGACGGGCCTGAAGGTTGGCGGCCATTCCCGCCATGTGACGCGCGCCGACACTTTCAACGCGCGCCTGTTCCAGCGCATCGTAGATGTCGCGGGCTTCGCCTGCTTCGGGCTGGATGGTGGCATGCACGGCTTCGTCATGGTGGCGCACACGCAGCGCCGCCGCATCAGCCACGCCACGCAGGCGGGCCATATCCTCCTCCGACATGCCGGGGGCAGGCTGCGGCAGGCGCACCTGCGTCCCCACGACGGAGACGCCAGGTGGAACAGGCCCGTTGAGGAACATCACCTCGGTCGCGGCGTTCCCGCCCACGGCGCGAACGGTTCCGACTGTCGCGCGCTTGAAACGTTCGGCCCGCGCGGTCCGCTCCGCCGAACGCTCGGCAGAGCGGGAAGGGGGGGTCTTTTCACGCATGCCGTCCATCACATCCCTGCTGCATGATCGTCACGCGCCGCCTTATCGCGTCCGTGCCGGCATGGGATCGGCATTGAAGCAGCGCTGGTAATATTCCGCCACCGTCGGGCGTTCCGCCTCGTCACACTTGTTGAGGAAGGTCAGGCGGAAAGCAAAGGCCAGATCGTTGAAAATACGATAATTCTCGGCCCAGCTGATGACCGTGCGCGGCGACATGACGGTGGAGATGTCGCCCGCGATGAACCCGGAGCGCGTCAGATCGGCAAGGGCCACCATCGTCTCGACCCGCTTGCGTCCCTGCGCGTCCTTTTTCGGGTCGATCCCCATCTTGGCCATGACGATGGCGCTTTCCTGCGCATGGGACAGGTAATTTAGGGTCGTGACGATGTTCCAGCGATCCATCTGTCCCTGATTGATCTGCTGCGTGCCGTGATACAGCCCGGTGGTATCGCCAAGCCCGACGGTATTGGCCGTCGCGAACAGGCGAAAGAACGGGTTGGGACGGATCACCCGGTTCTGGTCCAGCAGCGTCAGGTGGCCTTCGACCTCCAGCACGCGCTGGATGACGAACATGACATCCGGCCGCCCCGCATCATATTCGTCAAAGACCAGCGCGCAGGGATTCTGCAGTCCCCACGGCAGCAGCCCTTCGCGGAATTCCGTGATCTGCTTGCCATCCTTCAGGACGATCGCATCCTTGCCAATCAGGTCGATGCGCGAAATATGACTGTCGAGGTTGATGCGCACGCTGGGCCAGTTCAGGCGGGCCGCCACCTGCTCGATATGCGACGACTTGCCCGTGCCGTGATATCCCTGGACCATGACGCGACGGTTGAACGCAAAGCCGGCAAGGATGGCCAGCGTGGTGTCATGATCGAACTGATAGGTCGGATCGATTTCCGGCACATGATCGGTGCGGACCGAAAATGCGGGAATTTCCATGTCGCTGTCGATTCCGAAAACCTCACGCGCCGACACCTTTCGATCAGGCGCGGAAATGGCGGAAATCGACGGAAGCGGTTCTCCCTCCGCATTGACATTCACGGTCGTCAGCTCTGCGAGTTCATTCATCGATATCGTATCCGTCATATTCTGGTGCCTCCGCCATCATACGCCGCGCGCCCGGCACAACTGGAAAGCCTGCGCGGGAGTATAGGAAGGGCACACGCAATCAGCCACCGCCTAAATCTAGGCCGAACGGGCGAAGTCATCCCTCGGCATCGCGACGAGATGGGCGCGTATGGCCGTATAGGCAACATTGATCCCCTTCAGCCGTTCCTCTGCCGCGCGGTCGCCGCCATTGGCATCGGGATGATGCTGCCGGGCAAGCGCCTTGTAGCGCGTCTTGAGCTCTTCCATGGAAATGGGCCACCCGAGGTCAAGAACGCTGAGCGGATATTTCAGCTCATCCGGCGCGGCATGGCGCACGTCACGTTCGCGTGCGCGTTTCGCGCGGGCACGCGCGCTGTTCTTGAGGAGTTCGAGCGGATCAAGCAGTTCCTCCTCATCGAAGGCGCGGGCGCCATTGGCCTGTCCTAGGCGCCATGAAGGCCGGTTCCACGAAACGTCGGCCCGGATATGCGCCTCGATCTGTCCGGGTGACATTCCCTTGTAATAATCCCAGCGCGCGTTGTACTCGCGCACATGCTCCAGGCAGAACCAGAAATACTGGTTCAGCGCATCGCGCGAGCGCGGGGCGCGATAGCCCGCGGCCTCGGTGCAGCCGGCCATGTCACAGCAGCGCGCCGGCGCATCCGGGTCGGGGTCAAAGGCCCTGGGGCGTGTATTCCTTCTCTTCATCATTCCCGTTATGTGCGTCCGTTCATGCTTCGTGCAAGAGCGAAGATGTGCGATGTGTTGCCATGGACCAAAGGGAGCAGCCAATGACAGACCGGATCGCGGGACGCGCCGCCCGAATCGAGACATGCCTTCGTGACCATCTCTCCCCCGTGGAATTGCGGGTCCACGACGACAGCGCGCGCCACGCCCATCATGTCGGGATACGCGACAACGGCGTGCAGGCGGGGGAAAGTCACTATAATGTACTCGTGATCAGCGATGCGTTTTCCGACATGAGCCGGGTGCAGCGCTCACGCCTCGTGCATGAACTGCTGGCCGCGGAATTCGCGGGTGGCATGCACGCCCTGTCACTGACGTTGCGCACCCCGGCGGAACATGCGCGGATGGCGATACAATGAAGCCGGCATTCCCGTTCCATGTCCGCCGCCTTATGGCCGGCGGCCTCCTGATGATGCTCGCGGCGTGCCAGGCCGTGCCGGACAAGGCCACGCTGAGCCAGAAGGACGAAATCACGCGCGTCGAACACTATCTCAACGACACGCACGGCCTGGGGGCGCACTTTGTCCAGACATGGCCCGATGGCGGGAAGGGGGATGGAAGGCTGTACTACGATCCCGGCAGGCTGCGCCTCGATTACGCGACGCCGGCGGCGATGAAGCTGACGGCGGCGAACGGCCATCTTGTCTTTATCGACCCAAGGCGCGATTCCGTGACGCGCATGTCGCTGGGCCACCAGCCGCTGGGCCTGCTGCTGCAGCAGCCGGTGCATCTGGATGGACAGATCGTCGTCACCTCCGTCCAGCATGGGGCCAACAGCCTCCAGCTTTCCATGGCGCGTTCCGACAGTCCGTCGCAGGGGCTGCTGACCCTTGGGTTTTCCGACATTGCAGGCACGCTGAGCCTGATCGCCATCGAGATGACCGATGTCGAACGTCAGCATATCCGCCTCGACCTCGATGACGTGCATGCCGGACCGGCGTGGCCCGATGACCTGTTTTCCCTGAGCACGACGAAATAGGACACGAAGGGGAACAGGCGGGGAGGGAACATCGAAAAGGACGCACCCCGCCACGGGGATCATGCCTCGAGATACTCCCCTTCCACCGGCACGCTGCCGAAGCATTCGGTCCAGCTTTCGCGCAGGGCGCGGTCCACATCCGCCATGAAGACTTCGTGGCCCAGCCTGCGAAGGCTGGTCACGCCATGTTCACGGATGCCGCACGGCACGATCCCCCCGAAATCCGACAGGTCGGGATCGACATTGATCGCGACTCCGTGCCAGCTGACCCAGCGTGAGACGCGCACGCCGATCGCCGCGATCTTCTCCTCCGCCCCGGTCACCGGATCCACCACCCAGACGCCCACGCGTCCCTCCCGACGTTCCCCGGTTACGTCAAAACGGCGCAACGTTGCGATCAGCCATTCCTCCAGCGCGTGGACATAGGCCCGCACGTCGCGGGCGGGCACCGGGCCATGCGGGCGGGTCAGGTCCAGCATGACGTAACATACGCGCTGCCCCGGACCGTGATAGGTCCACTGCCCCCCGCGACCGGCGGGCCATGTCGGGTATCCCGACGGGTTGAACAGATCCTCCGGCCTTGCGGAGGTTCCGGCCGTATAGGTGGGGGGATGTTCAAGCAGCCAGACATGTTCCGCCTGCCCCCCCGCGCGGATGGCGCGCGCGTCGCGTTCCATCCGCGCCAGGGCGTCCGGATAGGGGACCTGCTGGTGTGCGATTTCCCATAAAATCTTGTTTTCAGTCATTGCCCGTTCGTCTCCCATCGGTTATACGGCCTTCATTGCTTCGGTATCGCTTAGCCGATAACCGAGGAAATGTATGCGGCCATGGCGGAATGGTAGACGCGCAAGCTTGAGGTGCTTGTGGGGGAAACCCCGTGGAAGTTCGAGTCTTCTTGGCCGCACCATTATTTCCCGATGATAAAGACAGAAAACAGACGCGCACAGGCAGGTATTTTTCCCGTGCCTGTTGCCGCGCGTGCGTCCTGATTCGCGCCCGGCGCGACCGTCGCCATAAAATTGGCACAATCGTGGATTCATATGCCCATAAGCCTTAACGATGCCGCGCGACTGCCCAACACGTCATGCCCGCACGACAGGGATGACATATCACGCGCGGGAGACCGTCCCGGACACGTTACAAATCGTGTCTTGGAGGGGTGCGATTACATTCTAGACCAAACTGGTTGATTTAGGTCATGTTGTTGCGGGAATCCGCGTTTTAAAGATGCGGATGGCGCGACATCCCTGAGGCCCGTTATTGCCGATTTGTTCTGGAATTCAGGAGGGCAGGGAATGGGAAGTCCGAGGTTATTTATAAATTAAGGTGAATTTTGTGATCAAACCCTTGAAAAAAGCCGTCCTTCCTGTTGCGGGAATGGGAACACGTTTCTTGCCAGCAACGAAATCGGTCCCCAAGGAGATGCTGCCGGTCGTCGACAGGCCGCTGATCCAGTACGCGATTGACGAAGCCCGCGAAGCCGGCATCGAGGAATTCTGCCTGGTGTCCAGCCGTGGCAAGGATTCGCTGATTGATTATTTCGACATTGCATTTGAGCTCGAAACCACGCTGAAGGCCCGTCACAAGACCTCCGCGCTGAAGGCCCTAGAACCGACCCGCGTCACGCCGGGCTCGATGACATCCGTCCGTCAGCAGGAACCGCTTGGCCTTGGCCATGCCATCTGGTGCGCCCGCAGCTTCATCGGCAACGACCCGTTCGCCATCCTGCTGCCCGACGACGTGGTGCAGAGCAAGACCTCCTGCCTCAAGCAGCTGGTCGATGTGTACAACCGCACGGGCGGCAACGTCGTGGCCGTCAGCGAAGTGCCGCGTGAAAAGACCGACCAGTACGGCATTCTCGACGTTGGCCATGACGATGGCAGGCTGGTGGAGGTCAAGGGACTGGTTGAAAAGCCGAAGCCCGAAGACGCCCCGTCCAACCTGTCGATCATCGGCCGCTATATCCTGACGGCTGACGTGCTGCCCCACCTCGCCAAGCTCGAAAAGGGCGCGGGCGGTGAAGTACAGCTGACCGATGCCATGGCGAAGATGATCGGCCACGTGCCGTTCCATGGCTACCGCTATGAAGGCCGTCGCTTCGACTGCGGCAACAAGATCGGCTTCCTCGAAGCGCAGATCGCGTTCTCACTGGAGCGTGAGGATCTGGCGGGCGATGTGCGCGCGTTCCTCAAGTCCTATCAGGGTAAATAATCCTGCCCCATGGCGTTCTGTCATCGCTTCGACCCGACAAGCCTGCGGGAATATGACATCCGCGGGATTGTCGGGAAGACCCTGACGACAGATGACGCCCATGCCATCGGGCGTACCCTTGGCAGCATCATCGCCAGAAATGGCGGCTCCACACTCGTGGTCGGGTATGACGGACGACTGTCCTCGCCCGACCTCGAGGCGGCGGTGGTGAAAGGGGCGCGGACCTCGGGGATGGACGTGATCCGCATGGGTCGCGGCCCGACGCCGATGCTGTATTTCGCCTCGATGATGCTGAAGGCCGATGGCGCGATCATGGTCACCGGAAGCCATAATCCGCCGGATCATAATGGTTTCAAGATGATGCTCGCCAACAGGCCTTTTTTTGGCGGGCAGATTCGCGAACTGGGTCATCTGGCCGAAACAGGTGACGTGGTGGCGGAGGCGACAGGCAGCGTCCGGACGATTGATATCGCGCCCCGCTATGTCGAACGTCTTGTTCAGGACTGGGACGGGGGCGAGCGCCAGCTTCGCGTTGTCTGGGATAACGGCCATGGCGCGGCGGGGGAAGCCCTGTCGCTGCTGGTCCGGAAACTGCCGGGCGCGCATATTGTCCTGAATGGCGAAATTGACGGCCATTTCCCCGCCCATCACCCAGATCCGACCATTATCCAGAACCTGCAGCAGCTGATCGCGGCCGTGAAGGAAAACAATGCCGACCTCGGCATCGCCTTTGATGGGGATGCGGACCGGATCGGCGTCGTCGACAATACCGGACAGGTCCTGTGGGCCGATCAGCTTCTGGCGGTGCTGGCGCGTGATGTCCTGCGCGACCATGCGGGTGCTACGGTCATTGCCGATGTAAAGGCCAGCCAGGTTCTCTTTGACGCCGTGGATCAGGCGGGTGGCCGCTCAGTGATGTGGGGATCGGGCCATTCCCTCATCAAGGCGAAGATGGCTGAAACCGGCGCCGTACTGGCGGGGGAAATGTCCGGCCATATTTTTTTTGCCGACAGATGGTATGGTTTTGACGATGCGCTGTATGCGGCGGTCCGCCTGCTTGGCATCGTCGCGCGCCTGTCCGGTCCACTTTCGAATGTGCGCCGCGCGCTGCCGCATATGTTCAGCACGCCGGAACTGCGATTTGACTGTGCCGACACGCGCAAATTCGATGTCATCGCGGAAGTCGCGAAACGCCTGCGCGAAAGCGGGGCGCGCGTGTCGCTGATTGATGGTGTCCGCGTCACCACCGACGATGGCTGGTGGCTGTTGCGCGCCTCCAACACGCAGGCGATGCTGGTGGCACGTATCGAAAGCGGCACCCGAACGGGACTGTCGCGGCTGCAGGCCGAACTCACGGCCCAGCTGGTAAAATCAGGGGTGGACGCGCCTGACTTTCATGGCACCAACACCCGGCATTGACCGGAACGGCAGCCCGATTTCCGATCACCGTCCTGACGTGACATCAGGGCGTTTTTTTATTGAACCTGCCGTCAACGGGTTTAAAAGGCCCAAATTGGTCCAATATGGTACCGTAAGTTCCGATCGGGTTTATCTACCTCATGACGGCATCCTCGCCTTTCTGCTCATTCCTGGTACCGGGCCAGTATGTCTCCCACCCCGACCATCCGGAATGGGGCAGGGGACAGGTGCAGTCCGCCACGGGACGTCGGGTGGTGGTCATGTTCTCCCATGCCGGAAAAGTCGCCATTGACGCCATGGTCGTGCAACTGACGGTGCTGGACTGATTGGAACGCCTCATGAATCGCCCTTTTCTTGATTCCTTTGGCCGGGCAGTGACCTATCTGCGTGCCTCGGTCACGGATCGATGCGACATGCGGTGCCTGTATTGCATGGCGGAGGAAATGACCTTCCTGCCCAAGCCTGAAATCCTGTCCTTTGATGAACTGGAACGTATCTGCGGGGCGTTTATCCATAATGGGGTCCGGCGGCTGCGCATCACGGGGGGGGAGCCCCTGGTCCGTCGCGATGTCATGTCCTTCTTCGCCGCGATGGGGGAGTGGCTGAAACGCCCGCAGGATGAAGCCCATCTCGATGAACTGACATTGACCACCAACGGCAGTCGGCTGGGTGAATTTGCCGAACCGCTTTACGCAGCCGGGGTGCGGCGCATCAATGTGAGCATGGATTCACTGGATGCGGAGCGTTTCCGGACCATCACGCGACGTGGAAAACTGGAAAAAACGCTCGACGGTATTCGCGCCGCGCGAAAGGCAGGCCTGAAAATCCGCATCAATACCGTCGCCATGGCGGGCCTGAATGACGACGAATTCGATGACATGGTCGCATGGTGCGGACAGATCGGGGCGGATCTGTGCCTGATCGAGACCATGCCGATGGGCGAAACCGGCGATGACCGGCAGAACCGCTATCTGCCCCTTGATCGCGTGCGCGCCGACCTTCAGCGCCGCTGGACGCTGGAACCGCTGACCTATCGTACTGGTGGTCCGGCGCGTTACGCGCGCGTGGCCGAGACGGGACAGAAAATCGGCTTCATCACGCCCATGAGCCATAATTTCTGCGAAAGCTGCAACCGGGTGCGCCTGTCCTGCACGGGCCAGCTTTACTCCTGTCTGGGGCATGAGGGGGCAAGCGACCTGCGCGGTCCCCTGCGTGCCGGAATGGATGATGCGGGGATCATCCGGCTGGTCCAGTCCGCGATCAGGCGCAAGCCCAAAGGGCATGATTTCATGCTCGACCGTCCCGCCGACGACCCTGCCCGCATCGCACGGCACATGAGCGTGACCGGGGGCTAGGTTTTCATTGTTCCCCGTGACGCAGGGCGTCCTCCAGCGGGGTCGTAAACTGCCCGGGGCGAAGGGGACGGGGCTGGGTTTCCGCCGGCGCCCACCCGGTCATGACCGCCATGTGCAACGGCATCGCCACATTGCCATCTTCGTCACGCGGCAGACGCGCCAGCGCGGCGGGAAACAGACTGGCGGGCGGGCAGGCACGATGCCGCTGGGCCAGTGCATTGGTCTCGCCCGCGTCGCGCAGGTCCCGCAGCAGGGCGAATGGAGAACGATAGGCCAGTTCAAGAACATCCGAATCGGCCACAGGCAATGCGAATCCGGCACGCTGCAGCAGTGCGGCACAATCGCGCAGGCCGGGGAAAGGCGACACGCGCACCGACGCCCCGCCCAGAAGGTCATGTTCCGCAGCCGTCAATGCCTGCCGCAGTTCCGCAAGGGTCGGCAGGATTGGCATGGACGCCAGGAACAGCCCGTCCGGTCGCAGGATATTGCGGATCTGCGCCAGCGTTCCCGGCAGGTCGTTGACCCAGTGCAGCGACAGGTTGGCGACGACAAGGTCGAACGTTCCCGCGCCGAACGGCAGCCATTCCTCGTCCATGCAGACACTCGGGCCGCTTTCACCGGCGCACAGGGCAGGGGAGATATCGGTGGCGATCACCTCCATCCCCCGCGCGCGCAACAACGGGGCGACGACGCCACGTCCGCCGATATCGAGCGCATGCGAAAACCGATGGGTCGTATCGTCCAGCCGGTCCAGAAGCCGCTCCGCCGCAGCGCTCAGGATCGGTCGCACACGCTCCATCCCTGCGGATGCGCGATCCCGATGCAGTCGTACGACATGGCGATCAAAAATTACCGGCGTCTCCATGACACTGATGTGGGCCATCCGCTATCATCTGCCAAGAACACCATCACGTGAACGTCCGGTCCCTCATGTCCCGTGCCTCCAGCTTCCTCATGCCTCGCCTGCGCCATGCCGCCCGCGCGGCGCTGGACCTGATCCTGCCGCCACATTGCCTGTCCTGTGGCGCGGAGGTGGAACAGGCCGGACATGTCTGCCCCGACTGCTTTGGCAGACTTCATCTGATCGGCCGCCCATCATGCCGCAAATGCGGGGGGCCTTTCACATCCGAAGCCGCAGCCGGAACGGACAGGCTTTGCGCCGAATGCCTGCAGAATCCCCCGCCGTGGGACGAAGGGCGCGCGCCGCTGGTTTATGACGAAGGGTCGCGTCGCCTGATCCTCGGCCTCAAATATGGGGACCGGACCGAAAACGCGGCACTTCTTGCACGTTACATGTATCAGGCCGGTCGTGACGTGCTGGACGCTGACACCATCGTGGTCCCGGTTCCGCTGCATCGTTGGCGGCTGTTCAGGAGGCGGTACAACCAGTCGGCGCTTCTTGCCCACGAACTGGCGCGCATGGGGGGCTGCGTACACTGGCCGGATGCCCTGCGCAGGATTCGCCATACCCGCCCGCTGGGACGGCTGAGCCGTGCCGAAAGGCAGGAGGTCCTTGCCGGGGCGATCGCCCTTCGCCCGCACAGGGCGTCCGGGGTGCGGGGAAAACATGTCGTCATGGTGGACGATGTCATGACCACGGGCAGCACGCTCGGCACCTGCGTCAGGGTACTGCGTGCCTGTGGGGCCACGCGCATTGACGTGCTGTGCGCCGCCCGGGTCTGCCCATCGGGGGAAGTACATCCATAACGCATACGGTTTCATTACCCCCCATCGGCGCGACATGGCATTATGTCCCCAACCTGTTGTAGACACGGGATTGATCCCTCAGCTGAAAGCTTCCCATGCCTGAAATCGAGATATATACCCAGCCCGGCTGCCCCTATTGCGTGCGCGCCGTCCGCCTCCTGCAATCGAAAGGCGTTCCGTTCGAGGAAATAACGGCCCTGCATGGCACGCAGGCCCGCAAGACGGCCGTCGAGCGTTCGGGGGGACACACGACGATGCCGCAGGTTTTCGTGGATGGAAAATTCATCGGCGGATGTGATGACATAATGGCGCTCGACCGTGCGGGGAAACTTGACCTACTGCTTGGCGCAGGCTGACCACACCGCTTCGGACAGGGAAGACGTCACATGATTCTCTACCGCCTGCGATGCGAGGGAGAGCATGAATTCGAAGGATGGTTTCCAGATAGCGGCAGCTTCGAACGTCAGGCTGAACTGGGATTGCTGTCATGTCCGCAATGCGGCGGCGCGAAAGTCACCCGCGCCCTGATGGCGCCTGCCATCCGCCGCACGAACACGGACGCAACGCCTGCCACGGTACCCGCGACGGCCGCCGCGCCGCAGGGTGACGACGGATCATTACCCGATGTGGCGATGGCTCTGTTGCAAAAAATACGCGGTGTCATCGAAGAGCATTGCGTGAATGCTGGGGAGCGGTTTGCGCAGGAGGCGCTGAAAATGCATCGTGGGGAAAAGCAGCCCGCGGGAATTTATGGCACCATGACCAAAGATGAACGTGAAATGCTGGATGACGAGGGGGTAGAGGTGCTGGCCATCCCCTGGGTCAGACCTGCCGACAGCTGAGACGGACAACGCTCTCGCTTCGTATCCAGGCATGTTACGCGGCGCACGACCAAGGGGAGGGATTCATGTGCGAAACGACAGGAGTGACCGGACAGATCGGTCAGTCCCACACCGTCAGGCGCATCACGGCGCGCGCGATGTCCGGCATTGCCGGCCGGACGCTGCTGGTGCTGGCACTGGGAGCAGGACTGGCCTGCGCGATCCCGCCCGCTGACGCCGCGCCATCATCGGACACGGCGGAAATTCTTGGGGAATGGGAAACCAAGGATCATGACGGCGTTTTCCGCATCATGAAATGCGGCTCCGAAATCTGCGGCGACCTGGTGGGGCTGAGCTATACGAAGGAAGTGCCAAAGGACCATGCCGGACATTCGGAATGCGGACTGCGGATGCTGACCGGCTTTACCCCCGATCAGCAGGATGCCGGACACTGGAACGGCCATATCCTTGATCCCGACAGCGGTCACGTCTATCACGCGCGAATCTGGGTTTCATCATCGGGTGCGCTGAAACTGCGGGGGTTCGTGGCGGTTCCACTGTTTGGTGAAACGGAAACCTGGACCCGCTTTACCGGCAAGATCGGGCCGGAATGCCGCCTGCCCTGAATGGACCATTTTTAAAACCTGTGCTGGGGATATTTAAAATTCGATGAAGTCCAATCTTACCCGTCGTGCCGTTATCGCGGGACTGGCCATGGCAGGGGCACCCGCCCTGTCACGCAGGGCGGCCGCCGAACTGCCGCAGCCGCCACATTCGCGGACCATCTGTTACATCGGCGGATATACGCAGCATGGCCCACCAGGCGGCAGCGGCAACGGTCAGGGGATTTCAGTGTTCGAAATGAACACCGACAATGGCAGCCTGTCGCCACTGATGACCTATGTCGATATCGCCAGCCCTTCCTTCCTCGTCATCTCGCAGGATTCGCGCTACCTCTACGCATTGAGCGAAATCGACGATTTCAACGCCAATCACGAAGGGTGCGTGACCGCGTTTTCGGTCAACCGCAAGAGCGGCGAACTGACCAAGATCAATGTCATGCGCTCTGGCGGGGCCATTCCCGCCCATCTGAGCATCCATCATTCGGGCAAGTACGTCATGGTCGCCAATTACATGGGCGGCAGCGTCGGCATCCTGCCCATCCGTCCCGACGGGGGGCTGGGCGATCCGACCGACGTGGTCAAGAACACCGGCCCGCGGATGCCTGATCGCGCCAGCGACAACCCGCCGGGCAATTTCGCGGTCAGCGACCATTCCGGATCCCATGTGCACATGGTCGCATCCGACCCCAGCGGACGATTCGTGCTGGCATGCGACGCCGGGCTGGACCGTGTCTATGTCTGGACGCTGGACCTGCATACGGGGCGCCTGGTCCCGGACGCGAAGGCACCGTTCATCAACATGACCCCCGGTTCCGCCCCCCGTCATTTCGCCTTCAACGAGAAGGGGACCATGATCTACATCCTGGGCGAGCAGGATTCAAAGGTGGTCGCGGCCACCTTCAATGCCCAGACGGGTGAAATCGTCCCACAGCAGACCGTAAGCACCGTAACGCCGCATTTCCGTGGCAGCAGTCTTGCGGCGGGCATCCTGCTGTCGCCCAACGGTCGGTATCTTTATGTCTCCAATCGTCTGGGTGATTCACTGGCCAGTTTCCACGTCAATGATGACGGGACGCTCAATCTGGTCGACGAAATCTGGATGCATGCGGATTACGGGCGTTCGATGATGTTCGACCCCACGGGATCGTTCCTGTTCTGCGCCAACCAGCGCAGCGATTCCGTCACGTCGTTCCGTGTCAATGCGGCAACAGGTGAACTGCAGTTTACGTGGAATTTCACCCCCGTCGGCAGTCCCACCACCTTTGCCTTCCTCAATACGATCTGACCCTTGTGATACGGCTTCCCTCCGTTCAGGCGGGAAGCCGGATGCACTCGGGCCTGCCCGACGGGACAGGCAGACCCGGGCACAATCCGGCGGTCAGTCGCGCACAAGCTGCGCGATGTAATTGACGCCGAGGTCACGGCTTTCGCGCCAGCCGCCAAGGCCCGGCACCATGCCGGCGATATCGGCGACCCGCAGTCCCGCCTGCACCGCATATCCCCCCAGTTCGGACGGCGTGATGAATTTACGCCATTCATGGGTGCCGACCGGCAGCAGGCGCAGGACGTATTCCGCCCCGATCTTGGCCATCGCCAGCGAACGCAGGGTGCGGTTCATGGTCGAAACGATGATCGTGCCGCCCGGATTCAGCATTGTCGCCAGCATCTGCAAAAATGCAGCCGGATCAGTAACATGCTCGATGACCTCCAGCGCGGAAATCGCATCGAACCGCGCGCCTTCGGCACACAGGTCCTCCGCGCTGCCGCAACGATAGGACAGCGGTCGGCTCCCTTCGGGCAGGGGATGGTGACGCAGGTGCTGCCGGCCCGCGGTAATCGCGGCACTGGATGCATCCAGCCCCGTCACATCGAATCCGGCCCGGGCGAACGCCTCGCTCGCAAGGCCGGCGCCACAGCCGATATCCAGCAGCCTGCGCGCCACCCCATGCCCGTCAAGGGGTGGAGGAAGATGGGCCAGCGACCATCCGATACGCAGTTCGTTCATGGCGTGCAGGGGGCGCATCGGACCCGCCGGATCCCACCACCGGTCAGCCAGTTCGCTGAAACGCGCGATCTCGGACGGGGAGACCGAACCTGGCTCCGGGGCTGACGAATCGTGAAGCTGCATGGTGCAACGCCTTTCCTGTGACTGTCTCGTGCTGGACGCAGAGGCGGGGGGGATGTATGTGACGCGGCTTGCATATAACCGCAATGCCCCGGACCGCCCATCTGTGATAATGGCCCGGATGCACGAATCCTGACCCACAGCGGAGACCTTGTTGCAATGTCCACTACCGTACCGCGGATCGTTATGAAATTCGGTGGCACATCCGTGGCCAACCTGGAACGAATTCGCGCCGTTGCGGAAAAGGTTCGCAAACAGGTCAATGCCGGGTGCGAGGTCGCGGTCGTCGTTTCGGCCATGTCAGGGGTAACCAACCAGCTTGTCAGGTATTGCGAGGAACTCTCCGCGCTGCATGACCCGCGCGAATATGATTCGGTCGTCTCCACCGGGGAACAGGTCACCAGCGGCCTGCTCGCGATCGCGCTGCAGGCGCTGGGCATCAATGCGCGCTCATGGCTGGGGTGGCAGATCCCGCTCCTTACCGATGACGCACATGGCAAGGCCCGTATCGAATCGATCGACGGACAGGCGCTGATCGCCTCGATGGCGGCAGGGCAGGTCCCGGTGATCGCGGGCTTCCAGGGCGTCGATCCGGCCGGCCGCATCACGACGCTGGGGCGGGGGGGGTCCGATACCTCCGCCGTGGCGCTGGCGGCGGCGCTGCATGCGGACAGATGCGATATCTATACCGATGTGGATGGAATCTATACGACTGATCCGCGCATCGTTGCCAAAGCACGCAAGCTCGATAAAATCACCTATGAGGAGATGCTTGAACTTGCGTCCGTAGGTGCAAAGGTCCTGCAGACCCGCAGCGTGGAACTGGCGATGAAAAAGCGGGTCCGCGTGCAGGTTCTGTCCAGTTTTACGGATGGCCCCGCGCCATCGGAAGGGCACCTGCCCGGTTCAATAGTCGTGGATGAGGACGAAATCGTGGAAAAGGAACTGGTGGCCGGGATTGCCTATTCCCGTGACGAGGCAAAGATTTCGGTGCGACGGGTTCCGGACCGCCCCGGCATCGCTGCCGCCGTCTTCGGGCCGCTGACGGAAGCGAACGTGAACGTGGACATGATCGTCCAGAGCACGGGCGACGACGGCATGACGAACATCACGTTCACCGTGGGCAAGACCGATTTCGCACGGGCCACCAAGGCGCTGGAGGAGGCACGCGACGTCATCCATTATGGTGAGCTTGCCACCGACGACGACGTCGTGAAAATCAGCGTGGTGGGCGTTGGCATGCGCTCGCACACCGGGGTCGCGAACACGATGTTCCGCACCCTGTCGGAACGCAACATCAACGTTCAGGTCATTTCCACGAGCGAGATCAAGGTATCGGTCCTGATCGCGGCCGAATATACGGAACTGGCGGTCCGCGCCCTTCATGCCGCCTATGGCCTCGATGCTGCCTGAAATGACCCATACAGATCCAATCGCACCCACGTCCGCCGATCCCCGTCGCCAGGCGGCGCGCGCACGCCTTGACCGCCTCTGGGCTGCGGGCACCAGCTTTCTTGGCACGGACGTCGCCATTCTGGGCGGCGCCATGTCATGGATCAGCGAACGCCATCTGGTTTCCGCCATTTCCAATGCCGGGGGCTTTGGCGTGCTGGCCTGCGGCGCAATGGAACCCGCGCGGCTGGCGGAAGAAATCGCCGCGACGCAGGCGCTGACGCGCCGTCCCTTCGGCGTGAACCTGATCACCATGCATCCGCAGCTTGATGACCTCGTACGGGTCTGTCTGGACGCAGGCGTCGGGCATGTGGTCCTGGCGGGTGGCATCCCGTCGGGCCCCGTGATCCGCGCCATCAAGGATGGGGGTGCGAGGGTCATCGCCTTCGCACCCGCCTTCGTGCTGGCCAAGCGTCTTGTGCGCATGGGCGTGGACGCGCTGGTGATCGAGGGATCGGAAGCGGGCGGGCATGTCGGCCCCGTCTCCCTGACCGTTCTGGCGCAGGAGGTCCTGCCGTTCATCCGCAACATTCCCGTTTTCGTGGCGGGGGGCCTCGGCCGTGGCGACGCCATCGTGTCCTATCTGGAACAGGGGGCCGCAGGCGCGCAGCTGGGCACCCGTTTCGCGGCCTCCACCGACAGTATCGCGCATGAACGTTTCAAGAAGGCCTTCATCCGCGCCAATGCCCGCGACGCAGTGACCTCGGTCCAGCTGGATGAACGTTTCCCGGTCATTCCCGTCCGCGGCCTGTTCAACGAGGGCAGCCGACGCTTCCTGCGCCATCAGGCCGAAACCCTCAGACGCTTCCAGTCCGGGGAACTGACGAAAGAAGAGGCGCAGCTGGACATCGAACATTTCTGGGCCGGCTCCCTGCGTCGCGCCGTCATCGATGGCGACGTCGAAAACGGTTCGGTCATGGCGGGACAGTCAGTGGGCATGATCAGCAGCGAACAGTCGGTGCGCGAGATTATTGATGAACTGGTCAATCAGGCCGTCGATGCCCTGATCCGCCAGGAAGACAGGATGCATCGCGAATGAGCGAGGGCACGCGCATGTTCCGCCAGAAGACCCCCAACAGTGGTGACGCGGCCACGCCGGTGGCCGCCAGTGAAATCCCCCTCAACGTGGGACAGGAACTGCGTACCCGACGCGAACAGCTGGGCTGGAGCCTGCCGGACGTCGCATCGTGGCTGCGGATCCGCCTGCCGTATCTGGAGGCGCTGGAGGAGGGACGGCCGCAGGGACTGCCCGGAAGTGCCTATGCCATCGGTTTCCTGCGGACCTATGCCAAGGCGCTGGGCCTGCCGCCCGAAACGCTGATCCAGCGGTTCAAGATGGAAACGCGCGGGGCGTTCGACCGCAAGCCGGAGCTGTCGTTTCCGGTGCCGCTTCCTGAAAAAAGCCTGCCCCTTGGCGTGATCCTGCTCAGCGGGATCGTCATCCTGGTTGGCGCGTATGTGGGATGGTACCGCCTGACGGCCTCGTCCGACCGTCCCGTCATCAATACCCGCACGGACCTGCCCGGCATTTCCACGCAGGGCACCGCGTCGCCGCAGATCGCCTCCGTCCTGCCCGCGCCGGGTGAACTGCCGCCCAACCCACCGCAGCCCCTGCCGCAGCAGGAACAGAACAGCATCACCGCGCTTGCCCCGTCCGGGCCGCCTGCCGACGCCCCCCAGCCGAAGCCCGTTTCCGGTCCGGTGGAAAAGATGGGCGAGGACAAGAGCGCGCTTACCGCGCATCAGGATGCCGGAACGCCTGAGGGTGGCGAGCAGCCCGCCGCCACGCCGGCCAACCAGATCACGCTCAATGCCTCGGCACCGACATGGGTGCAGGTGCGCAAGCAGGGCGGAGGGGTCATCTATGACCATACCCTCGGCAGTGGGGAGACATGGCAGGTCCCGGCGGACAGCCATGACCTTGTCCTGACGGTCGGCAACGCGGGCGGCCTGACGCTGAGTGCGAATGGCGTGGTCTCCCCGCCCTTGGGCCGTAATGGCGAGGTGCGTCGCAACATCATCCTTGATGCGCAGGCCATCAGCAGCGGCAACATCACCCAGGCATCCCCGACGCCACGGCCCGCGCCCGCAGCGCCTGCCGCCGCCGCGACATCGGCCCCGATGCCACCATTACCGCCAGCCAATACGCCGGGCGGGGGGAATAATACGCTTCCCCCACTCCCACAAACCGACAAAGCGGAGTAATATGGTCGGCAAAGGCATGGCGTGAAAACGACATACTATCCGTCGCCGGATCTGAAAACAGGACTTCATCGCGACCTGTCGCGGCAACACACGACAGGTCGGGATGTGCGTCCCCGCCTCGCATGGAGGGCAGAGAATGAGCAGCTATCGTCCATATCAGCATATCGAACGTCGCAAGTCGCGGCAGATCCACGTGGGCAAGGTTCCGGTGGGCGGAGACGCGCCGATTTCGGTGCAGACCATGACCAATACCCTCACCACGGATGCGGAGGCCACGATCGCGCAGATCCGCCGCGCCGAACTGGCGGGCGTCGATATCGTGCGCGTGTCCTGCCCGGATGAGGAAAGCACCACCGCGCTGGCGGAAATCGTGCGCGAAGTGAACGTTCCCATCGTCGCGGACATCCATTTCCACTACAAGCGCGCCATCGAGGCGGCAAAGGCGGGGGCGGCCTGCCTGCGCATCAATCCGGGCAACATCGGCAGCGCCGAACGCGTGCGCGACGTGGTCAACGCGGCGAAGGATTACAACTGTTCCATCCGTATCGGCGTGAATGCCGGGTCGCTGGAAAAGCACCTTCTGGAAAAATACGGCGAACCCAATCCCGACGCGCTGGTCGAAAGCGCGCTGGAACATGCCAAGATCCTTGAAGATCATGATTTCCATGAATTCAAGATCAGCGTGAAGGCCTCGGACGTCTTCCTTGCCGTCGCCGCCTACCAGCAGCTTGCCGACGTATGCGACCATCCATTGCATATCGGCATCACCGAAGCCGGCAGCAAGCGCGCGGGCACCGTCAAGTCGTCGATCGGCCTGGGCAACCTGCTGTGGTCTGGCGTGGGCGACACCATGCGCGTCTCCCTTTCGGCGGAGCCGGAAGAAGAAGTGCTGGTCGGATGGGATATCCTCAAGTCGCTGGGCCTGCGCCATCGCGGCGTGAAGATCATTTCCTGCCCGTCCTGCGCGCGGCAGGGCTTCAACGTGATCCAGACCGTCCAGACGCTGGAAGACCGCCTCGCGCATATCAAGACCCCCCTGACGCTGTCGATCATCGGCTGCGTGGTCAATGGACCGGGTGAGGCCCTGATGACCGACCTTGGCGTAACCGGCGGTGGCGCGGGACGGCACATGGTCTATTCCGCCGGCCGTCAGGACCATACGATGCCGGCAGGCGACATGGTCGATCATATCGTCGAGCTGGTGGAGCAGAAGGCCAAGGCCATGCAGGCCGAGGAAGATGCCCGCAAGGCGGAAGAAGACAAGGCCCGCGC
Organism: Novacetimonas cocois; assembly: GCF_003311635.1. Classification (GTDB taxonomy): domain Bacteria; phylum Pseudomonadota; class Alphaproteobacteria; order Acetobacterales; family Acetobacteraceae; genus Novacetimonas; species Novacetimonas cocois. The sequence goes on from NZ_QEXL01000018.1 coordinate 26,263, forward strand.
GGCGGAACTGACGCCCGCGAGCTGATTGCGATAGGGAAGGGGCCTGCCACTGGTGGGTTCCTGCCTGTCTTTCCCTACCGGCATGGGTGTCGTCGCGCGACGAGGGACGTGACGGCTGCGATGTCGTTCAACCAGGAATTTGACAGTGAGCAGTTTACAGCCCGTCCGCGGAACCCACGATCTTATCGGGGAATCGCAGCGCCGTTTCGCGCATGTCATCGAAACGGCCCGTCGCATTACCGGACTTTACGGTTTTGACGAATGGGCAACCCCGATTTTCGAAGATACCCGCGTGTTCATGCGGACATTGGGGGATACATCCGATGTCGTTTCCAAGGAAATGTATACCTTCGAGGACCGGGGCGGTGAATCACTGACCCTGCGGCCGGAGGGAACGGCAAGCGTCTGCCGCGCGCTGGTGACCAATGGCCTGACGCAGTCGCTGCCGCAGAAGGTCTTCTACGCGGGGCCAATGTTCCGCTATGAACGCCCGCAAAAGGGACGCTATCGCCAGTTTCACCAGATCGGGGCGGAACTTCTCGGGCCTGCCGAACCGTTGGCGGATGCCGAAGTCATCGCGATGGGGCACGATATCCTTCAGGCGCTGGGCATTGCCCGCGACACCGTGCTGGAACTCAATACGCTGGGCGATATCGAAAGCCGGACGGCATGGCGCGACGCGCTGATCGCCTATTTCACCGAACGGCGCGACGAACTTTCCACCGAAAGCCTCAGCCGGCTGGAACGCAACCCGCTGCGTATCCTCGACAGCAAGGCGCCACAGGATCGCGTGGTCGTGGAAGACGCGCCGATGATCTCCGGCTATCTCACCCCGCTGGCCCAGACATTCTGGGATGACCTGCGCAAGACGCTCGATATCCTCGGGGTTCCGTTCAGCGAAAATCCCCGCATTGTCCGTGGGCTGGATTATTACAGCCATACCGCCTTCGAATTCGTGACCAACCGGCTGGGAACGCAGGGGACCGTGCTGGCGGGTGGACGCTATGACGGGCTGGTGTCCGAAATGGGCGGCCCGAAAACGCCAGCCATCGGCTGGGCCGGCGGGATCGAGCGTCTGTCGATGCTGCTTGACGAAGCACCCGCGGCCCCCCGTCCGGTCGTCGTGGTGCCCGTGGGCGATGACGCCGTCACCGCGGGCCTGACCGTGCTTCAGGCGCTGCGGGGGGCGGGCATCCGTGCGGAAACTTCCTATCGTGGCAACACCAAACGCCGGATGGAACGGGCAAATCGCCTGAACGCGACGCATGCCATCGTCATTGGCGAGGATGAAGTGGCGCGCGGCGTGGCACAGGTCAAGGATCTCGACAGGGGAGAGCAGACGGAAGTCGGGATGGACCAGATCACCGCCTTCCTGCACGGCCTGTCCAGGGGCGCGTAAGGGTGACAAGGTTCGACGAACGACTTGACCGGATCGTCGCCCGCAGCGAGGAACTGCAGGCGCAGCTTGCCGAAGGACTGTCCGGCGCGGAGTTCGGCCAGGCATCGCGTGAATTCGCCGAGCTTGATCCCATCGTCAGCAAGGTCAATGCCCTGCGTGCGACCCAGAAGGCCCTGACGGAGACCGAGGCACTTCTGACGGACCCGGAAATGCGCGCCCTGGCGGAAAGCGAAGTGGAAGACCTGCGCAGGCGCATTCCCGCGCTTGAGCAGGAAATCCGTATCGCGATGCTGCCCCGTGACGAGGCCGATGAACGCAGCGCCATCCTTGAAATCCGTCCGGCGGCCGGCGGGGACGAGGCCGCCCTTTTCGCGGGGGAGCTGTTCGGGGCCTATCAGCGTTACGCCGACCAGCGGGGCTGGCGGTTTGAAGTTCTCGAATACGATGAATCGGAACTCGGCGGCCTGCGCGAGGGGATTGCCAATATCACGGGCCGTGGCGTCTTCGCCCGCCTGAAATATGAATCAGGCGTCCATCGCGTCCAGCGCGTGCCCGCGACCGAAAGCCAGGGCCGCATCCATACGTCCACGGTCACCGTTGCCGTCCTGCCGGAAGCGGAGGAGGTGGACGTCGAAATCAATGATGGCGACCTGCGCATTGATGTCTATCGCGCGTCCGGCGCAGGGGGGCAGCACGTCAACAAAACGGAAAGCGCGGTCCGCATCACCCATATGCCAAGCGGCATCGTGGTGGCGATGCAGGAAGAAAAAAGCCAGCACAAGAACCGGGCGAAGGCGATGAAAATCCTGCGCGCGCGCCTGTATGAACGCAACCGCGCCGCCGCCCATGAAAGCCGCGCCGCCGATCGTCGCTCACAGGTCGGAACGGGGGACAGGTCGGAACGTATCCGCACCTACAACTTCCCCCAGGGGCGCGTGACCGATCACCGTATCGGCCTGACACTGTACAAGATAGACAAGGTCATGGCAGGCGAACTGGATGAATTCGTCGACGCCCTGACGCAGGAGGAACAGGCGGCGCTGCTGGCCCTTGACGAGGAATGATCCCGGATCAGGACGTGGGCGCGGCGCACAGTGAACTGCGGCCGGGATGATGTTCCACCACGTCAGGGTCGTCGGGGTCATCCAGATAGAACTCGGTGAAATTGTTGGCCCCCAGCGCGACCAGATGATGCCCGTCAGGCGCATGCAGCACGCCTTCGCCGCTGACCTCGTGCGTTTCGGTCTTGCCGGAAGGAAGGCGGATCGTGATTTCCCCACACAGGGCATAGCTGTGGTTGATCCGCCCGGATGCCGTTTCGATGCTGACGGTATGTTCGGCATGGCGCGGGTCGAGGCGGAATGTCGTCACCAGACGCTCGTCCACGTAAAGGCGCGAGACCTCGGAAATTTCATCCGACGCGCAGCCATCCGTGACATCGAATGTCCCCGCGAAGGCGGGCGATACCATCGTGGCGAGCCCCAGGGCACCCACGACAGCGCCACCCAGAATACTGACAACGCATTTCATGGGGGCAGATTATGATGGAAACAGGTTCCAATGAAAGAGAATGATCTGCCGGGCATCCATAATTCAAGGGACATCCTGCATCTCGCGGCACGCCGCCTGTCGCAGGCCGGCATCGACTCTCCCCGTCGCGAGGCCCGGCTGCTGCTGGCGCATGTGCTGCACACGGACCTGAGCGGGCTTCTGACGCATGACCATGTGGAAGCCGGACAGGTGCGGCGGTTCGAAGCCCTGGTCGAACGGCGCGCCAGTCACGAGCCACTTTCCTATCTCACCGGGAACGCCGGTTTCTGGTCCATGACGCTTGAGGTTTCTGCCGCGACGCTGGTGCCACGCGCGGATACCGAGACCCTGATCGAGGCACTGCTGGAACTGCGTCCCGACCATGACAGGGTGCGCCGCATCCTTGATCTGGGCACCGGGACCGGATGCCTGCTGCTGGCGGCGTTGCAGGAATATCAGCACGCATGGGGCGTGGGCGTGGACCTTTCCCCCGATGCAGCGCAACTTGCCACGCGCAATGCACGCCAGCTTGGACTGTCGGGGCGATGCGACATCATATGCGGCGACTGGGCGCAGGCGATCATGGGCCGGTTCGATGTCGTGCTCAGCAATCCGCCATACATTCCCCACGCCGATCTTGGCGGGCTGATGCCTGACGTGCGCGATTACGAACCGCATCGCGCGCTTGATGGTGGCGCGGACGGACTGGCATCCTATCGCCTGTTGATGCAGTGCCTGCCACGGCTTCTGTCGGAACAGGGGATAGCGATCATCGAGCTTGGCATCGGGCAGGAACACAGCGTGCCCGCGCTGGCGCGCGAGGCGGGGATGGAGGTGCTGTCCATTCGGGCGGATCTTGGCGGAATCGGGCGCGCACTGGTCCTGCGGCCCCATGGAGAAGTGGCGAAAAAATAGTTTGGCGGGCAAGGATTTGCAGGCTATATTGGCCCTGCATACCGGGACAGGAAGCATTACATTGTTTCCTGCTTGCCCGGAAAGCGGACGATCCCGATTGTATGTAATCCGGTGGCAGATCATGATCTGTCCTGTTGTCCCGAAAGGCGGACCACGGGATCGGGGTTCGACAGCCATGTCGGCCATTCATTATTTATAACAGGCAGGGGCATGAAGGCGTCCCTACGGTCAGGTTCCCTGCGGGTGACCGTTAACATGAAAGTGCTGCGCAGCTTATGAACATAAAACGCATGCGAGGCCGTCACCACCGTTCTGGCGGCAGCAACGGCGGAGGGTCACGCCATAATAACGGTCAGATACCGCTGAACCGTAATCATGTCTTTGACAGTAACGGGCCCGACCTGCGCGTGCGGGGAACAGCACAACAGCTTTTTGAAAAATATCTCCAGCTTGGCCGCGATGCCAGCGGATCCGGCGACCGCGTCATGGCGGAAGCATATTTTCAGCATGCTGAACATTACTTCCGCATCCTCAACGCGATGACGCAGGCCGCGCAGCAGAGCCAGCAGGAACGTCAGGAGCGCCAGGCCGCCTCCCGCCAGCAGCGCCAGAACAATACGCCGTCGCAGGCATCTGCGGAGTCCGATACCGACAGCGACGAGGAAGAAAACGGCGAATCCGTCGCCGAGAATACCAGGCCGGAACCCAGGCCCGCGGAAAAGAGCCGCACCCGCTCCCGCAGCAACAGCAACAGCAACAGCAACAGCAACAGCAACAGCAACAGCAACAGCANATACGGCGCCTGCTGCGAATAATACCGAAGAACTCGCCTCGACCAGTTCGTGAATACATGGCCCGTTTCCTCATGTGGTCCTTTTGCGGTCACATGAGGGAAGGGATCATCCGGTCGATGTTCCGGTGGGGTCGGACCCATCCGGCGTCACCAGTTTCCAGACCTTGCGCCTACGCCCCGATTCAGGATCGTCATCCACGCTGACGAGCCCCTGATTCCTGAGCGCCTGAAGCGCCAGACGGGCATGATATGTTCCCATTTCCGGAAACATGTCGCCTATTTCCTTGACCGAACGCGCTTTTCCATCAGACAGGATTTTCAGCACAATCTGTCGCTTGCTGTCATGGTTAGTCACGCGCCAGGAACGATGTTGAAAAAACGTCATGCCCTCTTCATACCAGATTCAGCATACGGGACCTAGTGGAGATCGGATTTCATATGCCGCCCATGTGCTGACTGCCTAGCTTGCCGCCTCCTTGCCTGCTGCCCCCTGCGCGATGACACGGCGGATGGCGTCGGTCAGGCGCGAAAGCTCGTCAGGCCGTATGGTAAAGGAGGGGGTCAGGTAAATGATCGTCCGGAAAGGACGTATCCATACCCCAAGTGCGATCAGCGCGGCCTTGAGACGGTTCATGTCGGCAATCGTCTCCAGCTCCACGACGCCGACCGCCCCCATGACGCGCACGTCACGCACATTGGGCAGATGACGGCAGGCGGCAAGTTCATGCGCCATCTGGGCACCGATCTGCCGGACCTGCTGCAGGCGGGGCTGCGTCTCGAACAGATCGAGCGAAGCATTGGCGCAGGCACAGGCGAGGGGATTTGCCATGAATGTCGGTCCATGCATCAGCGCATGCAGCGGATTGTCCGACAGGAAGGCCTCGAACACATGGGTGCGCGTCACTGTCGCGGCCAGCGGCATCGTGCCGGCGGTCAATGCCTTTGACAGGGTCATGATATCCGGCACGACATCGGCCTGCTGACACGCGAACATGGTGCCCGTGCGGCCGAATCCCGTGAAAATTTCATCAAAAATCAACAGGATGCCGTATCTGTCCGCCAGAGTCCGCAAATGACGCAGCACCATGGGATCGTGAAACAGCATCCCGCCCGCGCCCTGTATCAGGGGTTCGACCAGGATCGCCGCGATCTCGTCCCCCGATTCCGACAGGCGCGATTCGAGGCGCTGCAATGTCATCTGATCACGCGGCAGATCCACGATGTAATGCTGGGGCAGGACGCCGTTGAAAAGCGCATGCATCCCCTCTTCGGGGTCACAGACCGCCATCGTGGCCAGGGTATCGCCGTGATACCCGCCCCTGAACGCCAGCAGCCGATTGCGGCCCGATACGCCACGGTTGATCCAGTACTGGATCGCGATCTTGATGGCGACCTCCACCGCGACGGAACCGGAATCCGTAAAAAATACCCGTTCCAGATCCCCCGGCAGCATTCCTGCCAGACGCGTCGCCAGTGTCAGGGCCGGTTCATGGACCAGACCGCCGAACATGACATGGGGCATGCGCGACAGCTGTGCGCTGACCGCGTCGCAGATATGGGGATGATTATAACCGTGACATGCCGTCCACCACGAGGCGATGCCATCAGTCAGCACGCGCCCGTCCGCCAGATGGATGTCACAGCCCGAGGTACTGACGGCGGGCAGGGGCGGCAGGACCGTTTTCATCTGGGTATAGGGCAGCCAGATATGCGACATCCCGTTATCCATCCATTGGGGTCCACGCATGCGGGTTCTCCGTGATATTGGGACAGGCATGATTGGCCGACGCCGCAGGCACCGGCAGAAGAGGACGCTTCATGGCGCGTTTTGATACTTTTTTCCAGACGGCGCTTACCGAACTGGAGCGTAATGGCACACGCCGGGTCATGCGGAATGTCGAACGCCGCGACGCCGTGACCATTGTGCGCGATGGACGGGTGCTGCTGGATTTTTCATCCAACGACTATCTCGGCCTTGCGCACCATCCCCTGGTCATCGAACGCGCCTGCGCATGGGCACGCCAATGGGGCGGCGGCAGCGGCGCATCACGTCTGGTCAGCGGCACGACCCCGGCCCACCAGCAGGTCGAGGCACGACTGGCCGCCTTCAAGAAAACGCAGGCAGCGCTGCTGTTTGCCTCCGGCTGGCAGGCGAATGCCTCCGTCCTGTCGGCGCTGTGCCGTCTGGCCATGACACGGACGGGGGAGGCCCCACTGGTTTTTACCGACCGGCTGAACCATGCCAGCCTACATCATGGATGCCAGGCCGCAGGAATACGGCAGATCCGTTTCCGTCATAACGATCTTGAACATCTGTCGGCCCTGCTGGAAAGTCGCCGGAACCAGCCCGGCATGCGTTTCATCGTGACGGAAAGCGTTTTCAGCATGGATGGCGATCGTGTCGATGTCGCGGGCCTGCGCACGCTGGCTGAACGGCACGGGGCCTTTCTTTACCTTGACGAGGCCCATGCAACCGGCGTGCTGGGCCCGCAGGGGCAGGGACTGTCGGGCCTGACGGACGGCATTGACCTTGTCATGGGAACTTTCAGCAAGGCGCTGGGCAGTTTTGGCGCCTATGTCGCGGGGTCACGCGCCATGTGCGACTGGCTCGTCAACTGCTGTTCCGGCTTTGTCTATACGACCGCGCTGCCACCCGCCAATCTGGGCGCCATCGACGCCGCGCTGGAACTGGTGCCCGGCATGGAGGCACAGCGCCAGCATCTGCATGACAATGCCCGACAGGTGCGTCAGGCAATCCGGCAAATGGGCCTTTCGACCGGCACTTCGTCAACCCAGATCATTCCGGTTGAAATCGGGGATATCGGTCGGACAATGGCGTTTGCGGCCATTCTGGAGCGTGAGGGCATACTTGGCGTTCCCATACGGCCGCCTTCCGTTCCACCCAATGCAAGCCGTATCCGCCTTGCGCTGAGCGCCGCGCATGACAGGACCATGATCGACCGGCTTATCGCCGCCCTTGCCACGGCCACAGCAGAGGTCGTCGCATGACCCCATCCGAAATCCCCCTTGTCTTTATGCATGGATGGGCGTTCGGGCCGGAAATCTGGACCCCGATCCAGCGACAACTGACGGGCAGGGCCTGCATAAATCTCGATTTTGGCTATTTTTCCAATGAACGCCATGTCGAACTGCCCGACGGACCATTCATCGCGATCGGTCATTCCCTTGGCGCGCTATGGCTGCTGGATCAGGCGCCGGAACAGTGCAGGGGCATGGTGCTGCTCAATGGTTTCGCACGCTTTGCCGCTGCCGCCGATTTTCCCGAAGGGGTCGCCCCGCGCATCCTGACGCGCATGATGCGTGCGCTGAAATCGGCGCCTCATGCCACGGTCGAGGATTTCAGGCGACGGGCCGGGACGGATTTACCCCTGCCCGGAACCCCTCAGCCGGAAAGGCTGGCGGCGGGATTGCAGCAACTGCAGGATCTGGATGCGCGTCAGGCCATATGCCCGCCGCGCTTTCCGCTGTGCTGCCTTGCCGGGACGCTAGACCCGATCGCGCCACCCGGGCTGACCCAGGGCTCCCTTGCGCAGGGAACCTCCATTGACTGGGTGGAGGGGGGGCATCTATTGCCGTTGACACATGTTCCCGCCTGTCTGCACACGATTGACCGCATGATGAAACGCACCCTGCCGTGACCTCCATCCGCAAACATCGCATCGCCCGCAGTTTCAACGCCGCCTCCGGCTATGACAGCGCGGCGCGCGTGCAGCGCATCGTCGCAGACCGTCTGGCACAGCAGATCGCCAGCACGTCTGCGCGGTCGGGACCTCGCCGTATTCTGGAGGTCGGCTGTGGAACGGGTTTCCTGACCCAGCGGCTGCGGGCACTTTTTCCGACCGCGAAAATCGTGGCGACCGATATCGCACCGGACATGATACGCCGCGCCCGGGCAAAACTGCACGAGGGTCCGCATCTTGCCTTCCATGTCATGGATGCCGAAAAACCTGATCTGGATGGGCCTTTTGACCTGATCTGTTCCAGCATGGCGATGCAGTGGTTTTCAGACCGCAGGCTGGCCATGCAAACGCTTTCTTCCCTGCTGGCCCCCGACGGGACGATGGCGTTTACGACCCTGTGCAGCGGCAGCTTCACGCAGTGGCGGGGTTATTACGCGCTCCTGAACCTTGAATGTCCCATGCCCGAACATCCTGACCTGCAGACACTGGAGCGGGAATGGCCCCTGTCGGGCAGGGGAACATGGACATGCGAAACCATCGTGGACCTGCCGCGCTCCGCCCTGTCGTTTGTCCGGGAACTGCGAGCCATCGGGGCGGGAACTCCGCGTCCCGGTCACACACCGGCCAGCCTGCGCCACGTTCTGCAGGCAGCGCGTCGCGATGCGGTATTCAGCGCCAATTACAATGTCGCATTCGGGATGTTTTGTCGCGCCAGCCAGTCAGGGGTCTTCGTGACCGGCACCGACACGGGCGTTGGCAAGACCGTGGTGTCGGCTGTTCTGGCAAGGGCGTGGCATGCCTCCTACTGGAAACCGCTGCAAAGCGGCATCGCGGACGAACCAGCGGATACCACCAGCGTCGCGACACTCGCCGCCCTTTCGCCGGACCGGCTGCATCCGCCTGCAGGTGTCTATGCGGCCTCGCTCTCGCCCGAAGATGCCGCCGCCTGCGAAGGCAAGGTCATTGATCCCGACCTGATCGTGCTGCCCAGGGATGAATCCAGCCGCCCCATGATCGTCGAAGGGGCGGGGGGCGTCATGGTTCCGATCAGCGCAGGCTTCCTGATGCTGGACCTGATGGAACGGCTGCGCCTGCCGGTGGTGCTGGTGGCGCGCAGCACGCTGGGCACGATCAATCACACGCTGCTCAGCCTCGCCGTCCTGCGACAGCGTGATATCCCGGTCATGGGGGTAATCCTTAATGGCCCGGACAATCCATATGCCCGCAGCGCCATAGAACGCCATGGGCAGGTGCGCATCCTGGCCGAATTCCCCACCCTTGACGTCGTCAGCAGCGATACCGTGGAACAACTGGCCCGCATGGTCCCGGACTGGAAGGACGCATGTGCGTTCAGTACCGGCGGATCAGGCCCGCAAGACACCCCTGAATCGCAACCTTGTCTGCAGGGATGATGCGCGTTTCATAACGGGCATTGGCCGGTTCCAGCGCAATCGTGCTGCCCTTGCGACGCAGGCGCTTGAGGGTGACCTCGTGTCCTTCGATCAGGGCGACAACGATCTGTCCGTTTTCCGGATTGCAGTCCTGCCGCACGATCACCGTATCGCCGTCGAATATTCCTGCGTCGATCATCGAATCGCCGCATACTTCCAGCGCGTAATAGGTGCCAGTCCCGATCAGGCCCGCAGGCACGTCAATCAGACGGGTGGCATCGGCAATGGCCTCGATCGCCTGTCCGGCCGCGATCCGCCCCAGGAACGGCAGGCGGACGGCCTCCACGGTGGCGGCGACCTCCGCCGCGGGAAGGATCGGGGTGAAATTGCCCCGGATCACGGTGGGGGAAAAGGCGTCCTCCGCCCGTGATGCGGCATCGTCGGAGATGATCTGTGGAATCTGCACCACCTCCAGCGCGCGGGCGCGATGATGCTTGCGCCGCACGAACCCCCGTTCCTCCAGCGCCGAAATCAGGCGGTGGATTCCTGATTTCGACCGCAGCCCCAGCGCATCCTTCATTTCGTCGAAAGAAGGGGAAAACCCGGTCTGCTTGAGGTGCCTGTCGATATAGAGCAGGAGTTCATGTTGTTTGCGCGTCAGCATGAATGCCGTCTCCCGCCCTTAAGGAACAAAACCAGAAAGTATCTTTCGCCGTTCTATGTTAGTTCCCATGCTCAGGTCAACATCTCAACGGATGTTCAGACGGATGATCCTGCACATGTCGCCCTTCCGGGCGGCCGGGGCCAGCGGATCACGGATGACCAGGGCCTGGCTTTCCGTCAGCAGATGCAGCATGGCGGAATCCTGCCGCGAAAAGGGCAGGGCGGTCAGCCTGCCGGTACTGTCACGTTGCAACCGCGCGCGCAGATAGCTTTCACGCCGGTCATTGGCCTCGACATCCTCCCCAAGGATGGCGACATCGATCTCCGGACCCACATCCTGCTCTCCCGCAAGGCGCTGCAACGCAGGGACGACAAATAACGTTCCACACACGAAGGCCGCCACCGGATTGCCCGGCACCCCGATCAGCGGCATGCCGTTCAGGCGGCCATGCATCAGCGGCTTGCCCGGCCGCATGGCGATTTTCCAGAAATCAGGCTCCATGCCGATGCGCTTCAGCCCTTCCTGCACAAGGTCGTACCGTCCCACGCTAGCACCGCCGATGGTCACCAGCATGTCCAGCCCGTCCAGCATGTGCGACAGGGCGAGCAGGTCCTCCATCCTGTCGCGGGCACCCGGCATCATGACAGGCTCCGCGCCTGCCGCGCGCACCAGCGTCGCCAGCATCAGGGTATTGGAATTGGCGATCATGCCCGGCCCGATCGGATCCCCCGGCAGGCAGAGTTCGTCACCGGTCGCCACGATGCCGACACGCGGGCGACGATGCACCGTAACCCACGGATGGTTGGCCGCCGCCGCCACGCCAATGGCGCGCGCGTCCAGACGGCGGCCTGCGGGAATGATTTCATGCCCCCGGGCAAAATCCTGCCCCTTCCGGCGAACATACAGGCCTGCGGCAGCCGTCTGCGACGTGGTTACGACATCGTCATGCTGTGTCGCATTTTCCTGGATCACGATCGCATCCGCGCCATCGGGCACGATGCTGCCGGTATAGATACGCACACATTCCCCCGCGCCCACCGTCCCGTCAAAGGGATGGCCCGCCGGGCTTTCCCCGATCAGGCGCAACGTCACGCCCGTGGCGGACAGATCGGCGGCCCGCACCGCGTATCCGTCCATCGAGGAGACATCGGCAGGCGGATTGTCCAGTCGCGCCATCACGGGCAACGCGGTCACGCGCCCGCCACCACAGGAAAGGGAAACCACCTCTGGCGCGGTGGGACGAAGTCCCTGCAGGATACGTTCGCGGGCTTCTGAAACGCTCAACATGGCGGGGCATATTCCTTTTTTTGGGGATCAAGGGGATTTTGAAGACGAATATCGGGACTAAAAGCTTGACCTCAGCCTCTTGTATGCGCATTTTCCGCCAAACTTGAACCACTGCTGCACCCAAGTGTTCCAGCAGCGGCGGAGCAGTGCTGAGGATATCATGGCAAAGACCAACACCATTCAGATCAAGCTCGTTTCCACGGCGGATACCGGCTATTTCTACGTCACGAAGAAAAACGCCCGTGCCCAGACCGGCAAGATGGAAATGCGCAAGTACGATCCCGTTGCCCGCAAGCACGTGACTTTCCGTGAAGCGAAAATCAAATAACGACCCGATTTGATTCGGCATGAAAAAACCCGGTCCATTCGGTTGGACCGGGTTTTTTCATGGACGGCAGGATACGTCACCGACCCGCGACCTCAGTACAGCCGGTCATGCGGGCCATAGGGGACCACGATTTCATCCTGCCGGGCGAGGTTCTGCATGGAACGCGCCCGTTCATCGAGCAGGTCCCGGTCAAGGGTATTTTCCTTGATCCCGCGCACGCGGCGCAGCCAGACCTGCTGTTCGGCATAGGCGTCGCGCTGGGCGCTGTTTGCCTCGTCAAGCAGGCGAAGCTGCGCGGCGTAACTGTGCAGCCCGTGTTCGCCACGCATGACGTTCCAGCCGAAATAGGCCGTAAGCCCGATGAAAAGGGCAGGGGGAAGGGTGCTTCCCATGACCCGTCTGATAATCTTGCCGATCTGCATTACGACCCTGTGTCCGTGTTTTTCCGATACCGGCGACGTCGCGCGAGAGCTTTCCGCCCACGAACGTCGCCGATGCCCGGGCGCTTTCAGTGTCCCTTGAGGATTGTCCGCCCGGCATAGCGGGCCGCGGTTGCCAGTTCGTTTTCGATTCGGATCAGCTGGTTATATTTTGCCGTCCGGTCGGAACGCGACAGGGACCCCGTCTTGATCTGCCCGCAGTTCGTCGCCACCGCCAGATCGGCAATGGTGGAATCCTCCGTCTCCCCCGAACGATGGCTCATGACGGCGGTATAACCGGCATGCTGCGCCATTTGGGCGGCTTCCAGCGTCTCGCTAAGGGTGCCGATCTGGTTGACCTTCACCAGCAGGGAATTGGCGACCCCCGCCTTGATCCCGCGCCGCAGGCGATCGGGATTGGTGACGAACAGGTCATCACCCACCAGCTGCAGCTTTCCCCCCAGATTGGCGGTCAGTTCCGCCCATCCTTCCCAGTCATCCTCAGCCAGGCCGTCCTCGATGGAAATGATGGGATAACGCGCGGCAAGGTCGGCCAGATAGGCGATCATGCCACCGGCATCCAGCGACTTGCCTTCGCCCTTAAGGTCATAGCGGCCATCGTGATAGAATTCGGTCGCGGCGCAATCGAGGGCGAACGTGATGTCATCCCCCAGACGGTAGCCTGCCGCCTCCACCGCGCGACTGATGAATCCCAAGGCCTCGTCCGCTGATTTCAGGGCAGGGGCGAACCCGCCTTCGTCACCGACATTGGTGTTGTATCCGGCGCCCGACAGGCTCTTTTTAAGCTGCGCGAAGATTTCCGATCCCATCCGGATCGCGTCGGTCACGGTCGGGGCGCCAATCGGCTGGATCATGAATTCCTGGATGTCGATGGGATTGTCCGCATGCTGCCCGCCATTGATGATGTTCATCATCGGCACCGGCAGCGTGCGGGCATAAACGCCCCCCACATACCGATAGAACGGAACCTGCAGTTCCTCCGCCGTCGCCTTGGCTACCGCCAGGGAAACGCCAAGGATGGCATTCGCGCCCAGACGGGATTTGTTCGGGGTCCCGTCCAGGTCGATCATGGCCTCGTCAATCGCAACCTGATCGCTGGATTCGACACCCTGCAATGCACCCAGGATCTCGTTTTCAACGTTGCCGACAGCCTTCAGCACGCCCTTGCCGCCGAAACGCGACCTGTCGCCATCGCGCAGCTCAACCGCTTCATGTGCGCCAGTGGACGCGCCGGACGGCACTGCCGCGCGTCCCTTCGCGCCCGAGGCCAGTTCCACATCCACTTCCACGGTCGGGTTGCCGCGACTGTCGAGAATTTCGCGGGCGATGATGTCGATAATGGCGCTCATGCTATTCGTTTCCTCTTTTTCCAGAGTTTATTGAGGTATCAAAAACCGGACGTCCCTCGATACCCAGTGCGTGAAACGATACCAGAAACATATGACGTGTCACATGTCAGAGTGCGATAAGATACAAACTACCGAGGAGAGCATGCCGTCGTGAAACGTCTTCCCCTTCTGGCCATGGTCATGGGCATCGCCAGCCTCATTCCCATTGTCGGGTGTGCCTGCGCCATCATTTTCCTTTCCCCCACGGTGACACCCCGCATGCTGGAGGTCACCGTCGGCTACGCGGCGGTGATGCTGTCCTTCATGGGGGCCATTCACTGGGGACTGGCGCTGGATACGCCCGCCATAATCACTCCGGGCCAGACGCCGGGAAAGATCAACAGCTATCGGCTGCTGCTGGGCGCGGTCCCTGCCGGGATCGGCTGGCTTTCGCTATGCGTGGCAATGTTTCATGAACTGGCCGCACTGATGATGCTTATGGCCGGATTCGCGGCCACACTGGCGGTGGAGCGCGCGGCATGGCGCCGGGGGGCGATGCCACGCGGTTACATGACGCTGCAGTGGATTGTCATTACCGTGGTGGAAGTCTGTCTGCTGGCGGTCGCGGTCATGGCGCTGTCGTGGAAATACACCGCCTGACAGGCCGCCTTTTCACATAAACCGGGCCAGATGCGATCAGGCCCGTTCCTTGGTCAGACGGTCATAACGCTGCAGATTGGCAAGCAGGGCCTCCATCTGCGACAGCGGGATCATGTTCGGCCCGTCACTGGGGGCATTGTCCGGATCTTCGTGCGTTTCGATGAATACGGCCGCGACCCCGATCGCCAGTGCAGCGCGGCTCAGGATTGGGGCGAACTGCCGCTGACCGCCCGATGAACTTCCCAGTCCGCCCGGCTGCTGCACCGAATGGGTCGCATCATAGACAATCGGGAATCCGGTCTGCGCCATGATCGGCAGGCCACGCATGTCATTGACCAGCGTGTTGTAGCCAAACGACGTGCCACGCTCGCACAGCATGATGCGCTCGTTGCCGGTGGAGGCGATCTTGGCCGCGACATGGGCCATGTCCCACGGCGCCAGGAACTGCCCCTTTTTTACATTGATGGCAGCCCCTGTCTCCCCCGCAGCAAGAAGCAGGTCGGTCTGGCGGCACAGGAATGCTGGAATCTGAAGGACGTCAACCGCCTCGGCTGCGGGAGCGCACTGCTCCGGAAGGTGGACATCGGTCAGGACGGGAATCCTGAAACGCTCCCGCACGCGGGCAAGGATTTCCAGACCCTTGCCGGCCCCGACTCCCCGCGCACTCGTCAGGCTGGTGCGATTGGCCTTGTCGAACGAGCTTTTGTAAATCAGCCCGATTCCCAGCCGATGCGTGATGGCATGGATCGCATCGGCGGTCTCCATCGCATGGGCCTCCGATTCGATCTGGCAGGGGCCGGCAATCAGGACGAATGGCCTGTCATTGCCAATCACCAGCTCTCCGACACGGATATCCACCTGCGGGTTTTCGGGCTGCAGGTTCACTTGCGTGCCCCGCGTTCCAGCGCAGCGCCCACCAGACCTGAAAACAGCGGGTGCGGATCAAACGGCTTCGACAGCAGTTCGGGATGGTACTGGACCGCAATGAACCAGGGATGATCGGGATATTCGACGATTTCGGGCAGGATGCCGTCGGGCGACATGCCGGAAAAACGCAGTCCCGTCTTTTCCAGCTGGTCGCGGTAATGAACGTTCACCTCGTAACGATGGCGGTGACGCTCCCGGATATCCGTCTTGCCATAGATGGCCGCGGCACGCGATCCCTCCGCCAGATGGGCGGGGTAGGAGCCAAGCCGCATCGTCCCGCCAAGCTCGCCCCCTTCACGCCGGCGCAGCAGTTCGTTGCCCCGCGCCCATTCCGTCATCAGACCGACCAGCGGTTCATCGGTGGGACCGAATTCGGTCGAAGAGGCATCAGGCAGCCCGGCAAGGTTGCGGGCGCATTCGATGACCGCCATCTGCATGCCAAAACAGATCCCCAGGAACGGGATATTGTTTTCACGCGCGAACCGCACCGCGCGGATCTTGCCTTCGGACCCGCGCTCCCCGAATCCACCGGGCACAAGGATGGCATCCGACCGCGCCAGCGCCTGAAGGCTGTCGTCGGATTTTTCGAACGCTTCGGCCTCGACCCAGTTCAGGCGGACCTTAGCACGATGGGCGATGCCCCCGTGATGCAGTGCCTCGATCAGGGATTTGTAGCTGTCGAGCAGGGCGGTGTACTTGCCCACGACCGTGATCGTCACTTCGCGTTCGGGATGACGGATGGCATCGACGATATGTTCCCACCGCGACAGGTCCGGCTCCTCATCCGCGGGCAGGCCGAAATGACGCAGCACCTCCGTATCCATGCCTTCCGCGTGATAGGAAATGGGACAGGCATAGATGGTATCGACATCGCGCGCCGCGATGACCGCCTCTGGCCGCACATTGCAGAAACTGGCGATCTTGCGGCGCTCATTGGCCGGAATTTCGCGATCGGAACGGCAGACCAGCATCTGGGGCTGGATGCCGACATTCTGCAGTTCCTTGACCGAATGCTGCGTGGGCTTGGTCTTGAGCTCACCCGCCGCCGCGATCCACGGCAGCAGCGTCAGATGAATGAACATCGTCTGTTCGGGCGCCAGATCGTTGCGCAGCTGACGGATGGATTCCAGGAAGGGCAGGCTTTCGATATCGCCCACCGTGCCACCGATTTCGACAAGGACGAAATCAACGTCCTCGGTCCCGGCGACGACCATTTCCTTGATCGCATTGGTGATGTGGGGAATGACCTGCACGGTCGCGCCCAGATATTCGCCACGCCGTTCGCGCGCGATCACATCGGAATAGATCTGGCCCGTCGTGGCATTGTCGGCCTTGGTCGCGGGCACGCCGGTAAAACGCTCGTAATGCCCCAAGTCAAGATCGGTCTCAGCACCGTCATCGGTCACGAAGACCTCGCCGTGCTGGTAGGGACTCATCGTCCCGGGATCTACATTGAGATAGGGATCGAGCTTGCGCAACCGGACCCGATAGCCACGGGCCTGAAGGAGGGCGGCAAGGGCAGCAGAAGCAATGCCTTTGCCGAGGGAGGACACCACGCCGCCGGTGATGAATACAAACCGCGTCATGGAAGGCCTTCCTACACTGCTTGGCCCCGACATGAAAGGCCCATCATGGGCGCCATCACGCATCATGGGCAAAAAAATATCCGGCCCGGCGCCCGACATGGGGCGAACCGGGCCGTCACGCGATCAATGACCCGACGGAGCCGAAGAAGCCGGAGCTGAAGGGGCAGGGGGCTGAGCAAGGATATCATGCCCCACACCGGACGAGGCACCACGGTTCATGATCGCCAGCGTCAGCGACAGCACCATGAAAATGGTGCCCAGGATCGCGGTGGAACGCGTCAGCAGCGTCGCGGTGCCGCGTCCAGACATGAATGATCCCATCCCCTGGGAACTTCCGATTCCAAGACCGCCTCCCTCGCTGCGCTGGATCAGGATCGTCCCGATCAGTGCCACCGTGACAAACAGATGCAACAAAAGAAGGACCGTGATCATACTTGTTCCCAGCTATCCCCCCTTGGACGGGGTGGATGAAATCAGATATCGACCGCCGCGCGGACGATCGGCATGAACGTATCCGCCGCCAGGCTGGCGTTTCCGACCAGCGCGCCACCGACATTGGCGATGGGCAGGATATCGGCGGCATTACGTCCGTTGACCGACCCACCATAAAGGATTTTTATGGTTTTACCAGCATCGCCGAACTGCCGCACCAGTTCCTCGCGGATAAACAGGGTCATGTCCGCGATATCCTGCTGGGACGCCGCCGTTCCCGACCCGATCGCCCATACCGGCTCATAGGCCACGATCCCTGTGAAACCCTGCGGCAGGGATCCCTGGATCTGCCATCCCACGGTCTCCTGCGAATCTCCCGCCGCGCGCTGGTCGGCATTTTCGCCCACGCACACGATGGGGGTCAGCCCGGCCGCCGCCGCCGCGACCGCCTTTTCACGCACGATTTCGTCGAGTTCATTGTGATCGCGCCTGCGTTCGGAATGGCCCAGGATCACGTATTCGACGCCCAGATCGCGCAGCATGCTGGCCGCGATGTCACCGGTATGCGCCCCGCAGGGATCCTGATGGCAGTCCTGTGCGCCGAGCGCGATTCCATGTTCGCGCAGTTTCGGCCCGATCAGGGCAAGCTGCGTGAAGGGCGGGCAGACGACCACCTGCGCGCCGGAGACGTCCTCGGACATGGCCGCGCCGATGTCATCGGCCACCTTGGCGGCGTCGGCTGTCATGCCATGCATTTTCCAGTTGCCGACGATTATCTGCTTCATTGCTGCTTTTTCCGGTAATGCACATACTGAAACTGCGATTCCACCGATCCTCAACCCCGTGGTGGCGCAGGGAACCGGCAGCCTGTTTCCTTCAGCCTACACCATCCCCCCCGACGGATGGCAAGCCATCCATGCGGCGGGGCAGGGGCGTGCCGAACTGCCTTCTGGTCAAATGTCCGGGGGGGCCGTATGGTGCCGCTGCTGAAAAAGTGGCCCATCCATGCCATGCGCGCATGGGTCATGCTGCGTTACTTGCCGATTTTCGTCTGGGTCTGGTGTCTGCATGCTATCATTCTTGTGCCGTATTTTTGTCGATTCCTGGGTCGGCAGGATTGTCGTGGGGCTGTTTTTCCTGACTTTCGTGGGATGGGGCGTGGGCGACGTCCTGATGAACATCGGCACCGAACGCGCCGATGTCGTGGCCCGCGTTGGGCCAGACCCCATCCTTGTGCCCGCCTATGAACAGGCGCTGCGCACGGAAATGCCCCAGATCGCGCAGCAGATGCATCTGCAGGATCCATCACAGATCCCCGCCACCACGCGTGAACAGATTGCTCAGCAGGTCCTCCAGCGCCTTGTCCTTCAGGCCGAAGTGGCGCTGGCCGCGCGCAATCACGGGCTGCTCGTGCCCGACAGCGCGGTGCGCGCCGAAATCTTCGCCATTCCCGCCTTTCAGGACAAGAACGGCAAGTTCGACCGCGACCTGTTCAACAACAGGCTGCGCAACAGCGGCATGACGGAAGGGCGGCTGATCGAACTTGTCCGGGCGGAACAGGCATCGAAGGCGCTGATGGAACCGATTCGCAGCGGCGCGACCGCGCCCGACATCCTGACGCGCCGCATCTTCGACCTCGAGGCCCAGACACGCAGGGTCGACATCGTGCGCGTTCCCTTCGCATCGCAGACGCCGGCCGCGCCCACCGACGCACAGATGCACCGTTTTTACGCCAACCATCCGTGGCTGTTCCAGGCCCCGGAATACCGGCATGCCCGAATCGTGGTGCTGTCGCCCGAGACGATGGCCCGTTCAATCACCATTCCGGACGCCGACCTGCGTCATATGTATGAACAGCAGTCACAGCGGTTCAACACGCCAGAGACACGCTCCGTTCAGGTCATCACCGCCCCGACCGAGGCCCGCGCCCGCGAACTGCTGAACACATGGCAGCAGGGCGCGAACTGGGATGCGATGCAGAAAGACGCGGGCAGGGACAGCGCCAGCGTGGAAATGAACGACATCCGCATCGCCTCCGTGCCTTCGCAGGATCTGGGACGAAAGATTTTCGCGGCGCCGGCCGATGCGATCCAGCCCCCCGTCCATACCGATGGCGGCTGGGCGATCTTCCGCGTCACGCATGTCACGCCCGCGCATGTTTCGGATTTTGAATCCGCGCGCCCCGCGCTGCAGTCGCAGGCCGTCGCCGAACAGGTGCAGGCGCAGATGGGCGATCGGGTCCAGAAGCTTCAGGACGCCATCGCCGGCGGCGGGCTGGATTCCATTCCGACCGACATCGGGGCAGCTGCCATGTCCGGCAACATCGACGCCCACGGCATGACGCAAGAAGGCACGCCTGCCCCTATCCCCGGCAGCGACGCCGTCAGGCAGGCCATCACCGGACGC
Organism: Novacetimonas cocois; assembly: GCF_003311635.1. GTDB lineage: Bacteria > Pseudomonadota > Alphaproteobacteria > Acetobacterales > Acetobacteraceae > Novacetimonas > Novacetimonas cocois. Next base: position 46,050 of record NZ_QEXL01000018.1, read on the forward strand.
ATCTTCACCCAGCCCAAGGGCGGCAGCCCCGAACTGATCCAGGGGCCGGAAGGGACGTGGTACGCCGTCATGGTCGATGGCATCACCCCAGCCCAGCCCCAGTCCTATGAAGCGTCCGCCGGCAAGGTGCGCGATGCGTGGATGGCGGATGCGCAGCGCCATGCCGCGGACCAGTCCGCCACCGACCTTTACAACCGGGCGCAGGATGGCGGAGGGCTGGCGCATCTCCAGCCCGCCATTGCCGATCTGGTTCACAGCGCCGAATTCTCGCGCACCCATGATACGCCCGATGTCCCGCACGAGGTCGCGGAAATCGCATTCCGCCTTGACCATCCGGGACAGAGCCTGATGATCGAGGCCGATGGCGCCTTTTACGTCGCGACCCTGACGGACATTTCGCGGCCCGATCCGTCAACGCAGCGCATGCTGTTTGACCGTATCCGCGCCAGCCTGACGCAGGCCGTGGCCGATGATGTGGAGATGAGCTATGCCATGGCCCTGCAGGCCACGGTAAAGCCCAAGCCCAACCCAAGCGCCATCAACGCGGTCATGTCGGCCGTTTCCGGCAAGGGCAATCCAGAGGCAGGACAGTGAGCACGGACCCATCACAGTTCATTCCTTCGTTTCAGGCCATGCCTGCCCCCGACAGGGAGGACGCGCTAGCGATCCTGCGTCAGGGGCGACCGACGATCGCATGGCGGGTCGAACCCGCCGACCTGCTGACGCCGGTTGCAGCGTTCCTGCATCTGTCGTCACTGGCCGCCCGGCACGGGGGCGGTAATGGCGGACGCAATGCCTTCCTGTTCGAAAGCGTGGAGGGGGGGATTTCGCGGGGCCGCTATTCCGTCATCGGGCTGCTTCCCGACCTGATCTGGCGCTGCCATGACGGCAGGGCCAGCATATGCAGCGACCCGGCCGCCGACCGGCACGAATTCGTGCCACAGTCCCGGCCCCCGCTGGACTCCCTGCGCGACATCCTTCATGCCAGCCGCATCGAACTGCCGGATTACCTGCCCCCCATGACGGGCGGCGTCTTCGGCTATCTGGGCTATGACATGATCCGGCAGATCGAACGTCTGCCAGACATTCCGCCCGACGATCTGGACCTGCCCGAAGGGATCATGATCCGGCCCGGCCTGTTCGCCATTTTCGATACCGTGCGCGATGAACTGCTGCTGGCCGTGCCATTGCGGCCCGATGCCACGCAGTCGCCGGAGGCGATACGGGAAAAGGGGCAGAAGCTGCTGCAGGAGGCGCGCGCCGCACTGGCCACGCCCCTGCCTGCGCCACGGAGCCATGCGGCACCGCTTGCGCCGCCGGTCCCGCGATCCCCGTTCACGCGGGACGAATTCTGCGCGATGGTGCGTCGCATCCAGGATTACATCGCGGCCGGCGATGCGTTCCAGGTGGTGCCCAGCCAGCGGTTCGAGGCGGATTTCACCCTGCCGCCCTTTGCGCTGTATCGCGCCCTGCGCCGCATCAATCCCGCACCCTTCCTGTTTTATCTGGATCTCGACGGGTTCAGCCTCGTGGGGTCCTCGCCGGAAATCCTGGTGCGCCTGCGCGATGGCACGATGACGGTCCGCCCGCTGGCGGGGACACGTCCACGCGGACGCACGGCGGCCGAGGATCTTGCCCTGGAGCAGGATCTTCTGGCGGACCCGAAGGAACGGGCCGAACATCTGATGCTGATCGACCTTGGCCGCAATGACGTGGGAAAGGCGTGCGAACTCGGCTCGGTCAGGGTGACGGAACAGTTCGTCATCGAACGGTTCAGCCACGTCATGCATATCTCCTCCAACGTGGAGGGCACGCTGCGCCCTGAGCTGGAGGGGCTTGACGCCCTCATGGCGGGTTTCCCCGCAGGCACCCTGACGGGCGCGCCCAAGATCCGGGCCATGGAAATCATTGACGAGGTCGAACCCACGCGACGGGCGACCTATGCCGGGTGCATCGGCTATTTCGGGCCGGAAGGGCAGATGGACACCTGCATCGGCCTGCGCATGGCCGTCGTCAGGAACGGGAAGATGTATGTGCAGGCCGGATGTGGCGTCGTGGCCGACAGCGTGCCGGAAGCGGAATACGAGGAAACCCGCCAGAAGGCGCGCGCCCTGTTCCGCGCGGCGGAGGAGGCGGTCCGCTTTGCCACGCGCGACCGGGATGGAAACACGGATGAATAGATGTTGTACGGAAATATACACATTTATTTTACCGTTCATCCGAACAGGGATTTGACCATGCCCCGCCACAAGGTCATGATATCGACATGATCCTTCTGATCGACAATTATGACAGCTTTACCTTCAACCTTGTCCACTATCTGGGGGATCTTGGGGAACGCTGCGACGTACGGCGCAACGATGCCATCAGCGTTGACGAGGCCCTGGCCCTGAAGCCGGAGGCCATCGTGTTTTCGCCCGGCCCACGTTCCCCGAACGAGGCAGGGATCTGCTGCGAACTGATCGCGCGTGCGGCAGGACAGGTGCCGATGTTTGGCGTCTGCCTGGGGCACCAGTCGATCGGGCAGGTTTTCGGGGGCAGGGTCGTACGCGCGCCCCAGCCCATGCATGGCAAGGTATCGCCCGTCATGCACAACGGGACAGACATATTCGCGGGCCTGCCGGACCCGTTCCGCGCCACGCGCTATCACAGCCTGACCGTTGATCCCGACACGTTGCCCGATACGCTTGTCCCCACGGCCTGGACGGCCGATGGCGTGATCATGGGGCTGCGGCATCGTGACCTGCCGATATTCGGGGTGCAGTTCCATCCCGAAAGCATTGCCTCAGAACACGGGCATGACATCCTGTCCAATTTTCTGGCAATCGCGCGCAATGGCGTCACGCCCCGCAAGGCTGCCTGACGCGCCATGGAACATTCTTCAGGCCCGTCCTCCCGTGTGGCTGGCAGTTTCCGCACCGTGATGAAGGACCTGCTGGCGGGACATGACCTGTCCCATGACGCGGCGGAATGTGTCTTCGGGCAGATCATGGACGGGCAGTTTTCCGACATCCGCCTGTCCTCCTTCCTCACGGCCCTGCACATGAAGGGCGAAACGCCCGACGAACTGCGCGGGGCGGTAAGGGCGATCAGGGCGCGCATGATCGGCGTGGCCGACCTTCCGGATGGATGCATCGACGTCTGTGGCACGGGCGGGGACGGGCTTGGTACCTTCAACGTGTCCACTGCGGTTGCCTTCGTGCTGGCAGCGCTTGGCGTTCCCGTGGTCAAGCATGGCAACCGGGCATTGTCCTCGCGTTCCGGCGCGACCGACGTGCTCCAGGAACTCGGCGTCCTCATCCCGACGGAACATGACGATATCCGCACGCAGGTCCTGACGCGGCGGGTGGCGTTCCTTGCCGCCCCCAACCATCATCCTGCCCTGCGGCATGTGGGTGGCGTGCGCCGGGAACTGGGGTTCAGGACGATTTTCAACCTGGTGGGACCGCTATGCAATCCGGGGGCGGTACGCCGGCAGATGATCGGCGTATTCGATCCGCGCTGGCTGCGCCCGATTGTCCAGACCCTGCATGATGAAGGATCGCACTGCGTCTGGAGCGTCAGCGGCAACTGTGGCGATGGCCGATGGGTTGATGAACTGACCCTTGCGGGGGAAAACCGGATCTGCGCCCTTGACGGCGGTGTCGTGCGCGATCTGGTCCTGACGCCGACGGACGCGGGCCTGTCCTGCGCGCCGATCGAGGCCATTGCGGGTGGTTCCCCCGAACATAACGCCCGCGCCCTTGCCGCGCTGCTGCAGGGCGCGGATGGTGCCTATCGCGATACCGTGCTGTTCAATGCGGCGGTGGCGCTGCATGTCGCCGGACGTGGAAATATCATTCGGGACGACAGGATTGATATTGTCGCCCTGCGTGCGAACGTTGCCTTGGCCGCCAACGTTCTCGACAATGGCGCGGCGCATGCCGTGCTGCACTCCGTTCGTGAAGACCGGGCGGACAGGCCAGAATAGAGTAACACAGGGTAAAAAATGAACGACACGCCAATGATGCCGCAACAGACCGATTCTGTCTCGGACCTGGATGCCGATGATTTGCCCGATGTGCTCGACCGGATCTGTGCCCGTACCCGGGTAGATGTCGCACAACGCGCAACCATCACGCCGCTGAAGGAAATCACGGCCCGCGCCAGGGAGGTCGCAACCCCGCCGCGCGGGTTCGGCCAGGCCCTCAAGCAGCGCACCGCCGATCACCAGATCGGCCTGATCGCCGAAATCAAGAAGGCGTCCCCGTCGGCGGGCATCCTGCGTGCCGACTATCAGCCCACCGTCATCGCCCAGCAGTATGAACAGGCGGGCGCGGCCTGTATCTCGGTCCTGACGGAAGGGTCGTGTTTCCATGGCAGCGCGGAAGATCTGACCCGCGTGCGGGAGGCGTGCAAGCTGCCCATCCTGCGCAAGGATTTCATCCTCGATCCGTGGCAGGTCCATGAAAGCCGCCTGATCGGCGCGGACTGCATCCTGCTGATCATGGCGATCCTGACGGATGCCGAGGCAGCCGAACTTCTCGATATCGCACGCGGACTTGATATGGATGTACTGGTCGAAGTGCATGACGAGCATGAACTGAACCGCGCCCTGGCACTTGATACGTCACTGATCGGCATCAACAACCGTAATCTCAAGACGCTCAAGACCGATCTGAACACCACACTGGAACTTGCACCGATGGTGCCGCCTGATCGTATCATCGTCTCCGAAAGCGGGATCCGCACGCATGAAGACATCATGAAGCTGAACGCCGTGGGCGCAAGCGGCTTTCTGGTCGGTGAAAGCCTGCTGCGCAGCGACAACCTGGAAGAGGCGGTGCATGCCCTGCTGGGAACCACGCCCGCATGACGAAGGCCGGTCTTTCCCATCTGGACGCCACGGGCAACGCCATCATGGTGGATGTGTCGGACAAGGCCGAAACCCGTCGCGAGGCCGTGGCGCGGGGGCGCATCCGCATGCGCGCCTCCACGCTGGACATGATCCTTTCGGGCACGGCGCCCAAGGGTGACGTGCTGGCGACGGCGCGCATCGCAGGCATCATGGCAGCGAAACGGACATCGGACCTGATCCCCCTGTGTCATCCGCTGGCGCTGTCATCGGTGAGGGTGGAGCTTGTGCCCGCATCCGACAGGTCCGGCATCGAGATTACGGCACGCGTCCGGACCACCGGGCCGACCGGCGTGGAAATGGAAGCCCTGACAGCCGTTAGTATCGCGGGGCTGACACTTTATGACATGTGCAAGGCTGTCGATCGTGACATGGAAATCGGTGACATCTGCCTGCATCACAAGTCAGGCGGTGCATCAGGAACCTATGAAAGGGCAGCATCACCATCCGGATAACTGAACCGCAACAGCCGGTTACCGCGCAATGACCTGATCCGGGCAACCACCTGATCCGGTCCGGTCCCCGGTCGATACGTCATGTAAAATGCAAGGACGCTCAATGAGTGAAAAACAAGATTCCGACATAGGCGGTCGCAACAGTCAGGGCATGACCCAGACCGATCTTCAGGAGGCCTATTACCAGATGGTCCTGATCCGCCGTTTCGAGGAACGCGCCGGACAGCTGTATGGAATGGGACTGATTGGCGGTTTCTGTCACCTTTACATAGGGCAGGAAGCTGTCGTGGTCGGCATCCAGATGGAGCTCAAGGACGGTGACAAGATCATCACCTCCTACCGCGACCATGGGCAGATGCTGGCGGCCGGCATGAACCCGCGCGGCGTCATGGCGGAACTGACCGGACGCGAGGGGGGATATTCCCACGGCAAGGGGGGATCGATGCACATGTTCTCCCGCGAGAAGAATTTCTATGGCGGTCATGGCATCGTCGGCGCACAGGTCTCGCTGGGTATCGGGCTGGCCTTTGCCAATAAATACCGCAACACGGACGAGGTCGCGGTCACCTATTTCGGCGAAGGCGCGTCCAACCAGGGACAGGTTTACGAAAGCTTCAACCTCGCCGCGCTGCACAAGCTGCCCTGCATCTTCGTGATCGAAAACAACCGTTACGGCATGGGCACGAGCGTCGAACGCGCCTCCGCCTCGCGTGAACTGTGGCGCAATGGCGAACCCTGGGGCATTCCCGGTTTCCACGTCGATGGCATGGATGTGGAGGCCGTGCGCCGCGCCGCGCACGAGGCCGTCGCCCATTGCCGCGCGGGCAAGGGACCGGTGCTGCTGGAAGTTGATACCTATCGCTATCGCGGCCATTCCATGTCCGATCCCGCAAAATACCGCCAGCGTTCCGAAGTGGACGAAATGCGCAAGAACCACGACCCGATCGACCGGGTGCGTCGGGAACTGCTGGCGATGGGCACGACGGAAGACGAACTGAAATCCATCGAGGCGAAGGTCAAGGCCATCGTCACGGACGCCAGCGATTTCGCCCAGACCAGCCCCGAACCAGATCCGTCCGAATTGTGGACCGATGTGCTTGTCGAAAGCTGAACAGAGATGCCCATACAGATACTGATGCCTGCCCTGTCTCCCACGATGACGGAAGGCAAGCTCGCCCGCTGGCTGAAAAATACCGGGGAAAGCGTGGCGCCCGGCGATGTGATCGCCGAAATCGAAACCGACAAGGCCACGATGGAAGTCGAAGCGGTGGAAGAGGGAACCATCGGCCGGGTCCTGGTGCCCGAAGGGACGGAGAACATCGCCGTCAACACCCCCATCGCCATCCTGCTGGCCCCGCATGAGGAAAGTAATTCCATCGACACGCCGGCTGCCGAACCCGCGCCGTCCACGTCAGCAACGCCAGCAGCACCTGTCGCGACGGCGCCAACGCCGGCCCCCGCAGCGCCGCCCCAGCCCGCGGCACAGCCGGTCGGGGAAAAGGACTGGGGTGAAACACAGGAAATTACGGTGCGCGAGGCCCTGCGCGATGCCATGGCCGCGGAACTGCGCCGGGACGAGGATGTCTTCCTGATTGGCGAGGAAGTCGCGCAGTACCAAGGCGCCTACAAGGTTTCACAGGGCCTTTTGGATGAATTCGGTGAAAAGCGGGTCATCGACACCCCGATTACCGAACAGGGCTTTACCGGCATGGCGGTTGGCGCGGCCCTGACGGGGCTGAAGCCGATCGTGGAATTCATGACGATGAATTTCGCCATGCAGGCCATTGACCAGATCATCAACTCCGCCGCCAAGACCCGTTACATGTCCGGTGGCCAGATGTCGTGCCCCATCGTTTTCCGTGGCCCCAACGGGGCGGCGGCACGCGTCGGCGCACAGCATTCGCAGTGTTATGCAAGCTGGTATGGACATGTGCCGGGCCTGAAAGTTGTCGCGCCCTGGTCCGCCGCCGATGCCAAGGGCCTGTTGCGCGCGGCGATCCGTGACCCCAACCCGGTCATCTTCCTTGAAAACGAAATCCTCTATGGACAGAAATTTCCCTGTCCCGTGGACGAGGAATTCATCCTGCCGATCGGTAAGGCCAGGATCGAACGCGAAGGGACGGACGTAACCATCGTCACCTTCTCGATCATGGTGGGCGTGGCGCTGGAAGCCGCCGCGAAACTGGCGGAACAGGGCATCAGCGCGGAGGTCATCAACCTGCGCACGATCCGCCCGCTCGATACCGAAACCATCGTCAGCAGCGTCCGGAAAACCAGCCGCCTTGTCTGTGTCGAGGAAGGCTGGCCCTTTGCCGGGATCGGGGCGGAAATCGCGATGCAGGTCATCGAACATGCGTTCGATTATCTTGACGCGCCACCCGTGCGCGTGGCCGGGGCCGATGTACCGATGCCTTTCGCCGCCAACCTCGAAAAACTGGCACTTCCGAATGTCGAGTGGATCCTCAATGCCGTCCGCCAGATCGTCTGAGGAAACAACGCGATGTCCATAAATATCCTGATGCCGGCCCTGTCCCCCACCATGACGGAAGGCAAGCTGGCGCGCTGGCTGAAAAAGGAAGGCGAGGCGGTTGCCGCGGGCGATGTCGTCGCCGAAATCGAGACCGACAAGGCCACGATGGAGGTCGAGGCCGTTGATGAAGGCATAATGGGGCGCATCCTCGTGCCCGAAGGGACGGAAGCCATCAAGGTCAACGCCCCGATCGCCATTCTGGTCGCACAGGGCGAGGCCGTGCCGGACGCGGTTACCGCCACGCCGCCCGCCGCCTCAGGGCCAGAAGCACCTGCGGCAGCCACCACCGTTGCGCCCCCCACGACGGATCATGCGGCGCCCCGCAAATCGACGGAACCTTCGCAGGGGAAGGGGAAGCGCATCTTTGCCTCCCCCCTGGCGCGGCGCATCGCCAGCCAGAAGGGCATTGACCTGTCCACCCTCAGGGGCAGCGGTCCCAACGGCCGCATCGTCCGCCGAGATGTGGAGGAGGCGGCACGCCAGCCCGCGCCGGCCCCCGCAACCGCCCCCGCGCAACCCACGACGCCCCCCCCCGCCGCAACCCCGCCGATCGCGGCCGACAGTGCGCATCACACGGTTGCGAATTCGACGATGCGCAAGGTGATCGCGCGTCGGCTGAGCGAGGCGAAATCGACCATTCCACATTTCTATGTCGAAATGGATGTGGAACTGGATGCGCTTCTGGCCCTGCGGTCACAGCTCAACGCGGCATCGCCTGCGGAAGGAGCCGGCGCGTACAAGATTTCGGTCAACGACATGCTCATCAAGGCCGCGGCCGTCACGCTGCGCCGGGTGCCGGACGTGAATGTGTCGTTTGGCGACGATGTCACGGTTGTCTATGACGATATCGACATCTCCATGGCCGTCTCCATCCCCGACGGGCTGATTACGCCCATCGTGCGGCAGGCCGACCTGAAAAGCCTGGGCCAGATCAGCGCGGAGACACGCGACCTGATCAAGCGCGCCCGGGCGGGCAAGCTCAAGCCACAGGAATTCCAGGGGGGTACCTTCTCCATCTCCAACATGGGGATGATGGGGGTCAAGGCATTCTCGGCCATCATCAACCCGCCACAGGCGGCCATCCTCGCCATCGCCGCGGGGGAGGCACGTCCGGTGGTCCGCGATGGTGAAATCCGCGCGGCGACCGTCATGACGGTCACCCTGTCGGTGGATCACCGCGTGGTGGACGGCGCGCTTGCCGCGCAGTGGGTATCCGTTTTCCGCTCCGTCGTGGAAAATCCGCTAAGTCTCGTGGTCTGAGGTGACGTGACATGAATGGAACCAAATTCGACGTCATCATCATTGGCGGCGGTCCCGGCGGTTATGTCAGCGCGATCCGCGCGGGACAGCTGGGCCTGAAAGTCGCAGTGGTGGAGGCCGCGCAACTGGGCGGCATCTGCCTGAACTGGGGATGCATCCCGACAAAGGCGCTGCTGCGCGCGTCGGAAATCAACCATCTGCTGCATAACCTGACGGAATTCGGCTTTGCCGCCGATAATGTGCGCTTTGACCTTGAAAAGGTGGTCAAACGCTCACGCGCCGTATCGGCGCAGCTTTCGGCCGGGGTGGGACACCTGCTCAAAAAGAACAGGGTCACGGTCATCAACGGCTTTGCCCGCCTTGACGGGCGCGATGGCGACAACCGCAAGGTAACAATCACGCCGACCACGGGCGGACAGGCCATGACGGTGCTGGCGCCGCATGTCATCATCGCCACGGGCGCGCGGGCGCGCGTGCTGCCCGGGCTTGAGCCGGACCAGAAGCTGATCTGGTCCTATCGCGAGGCCATGGTGCCGACATCGCTGCCGAAACGCCTGGTCGTGGTCGGTTCCGGCGCCATCGGGGTGGAGTTCGCCTCCTTCTATCGCAACATGGGCTCCGAAGTGACCATCGTGGAAGTGGCCGAGCGCATCGTGCCGGTGGAGGACGAGGAAATAAGCGGGCTGGCGCGCAAGGCCTTTGAAAAGCAGGGCATGAAAATCCTGACCGGGGCCAGGATCGTGTCGGTCGACAGGGGAAGCGATACCGTGACCCTGAAGGTCGAGGCCGGGGGCGCGACGCATGACCTGACCGTCGATCGAGTGATTTCGGCCGTCGGCATTGTCGGCAATGTCGAAAATATCGGGCTGGAAGGCACGGCGATCGAAGTGGACCGCACCCACATCAAGGTGGATCCCTATTGCCGCACGGCGGAGAAGGGGGTCTATGCCATCGGTGATATTGCCGGGCCGCCATGGCTTGCCCACAAGGCAAGCCACGAGGGCGTCATGTGCGCGGAGATGATTGCCGGGCGCAAGGTCCATCCGATGGACCCGCTGAACATTCCGGGCTGCACCTACTGCCGTCCGCAGATCGCCTCCGTCGGGCTGACCGAGGCCAAGGCGAAGGATGCCGGGTACAAGATCAGGGTCGGGCGCTTTCCCTTCATCGGCAATGGCAAGGCCATCGCGATGGGCGAGCCGGAAGGGCTGGTGAAGACCATCTTCGACGCGCAGACGGGCGAACTGCTGGGCGCGCACATGATCGGCGCGGAAGTGACGGAAATGATACAGGGATATGTCATTGCCCGGACATCCGAACTGACGGACGAGGAACTGAAGGAAACGGTATTCCCGCATCCCACCATTTCCGAAACCATGCACGAGGCCGTGCTTGCGGCCTATGACGGGGCGCTGCATTTCTGAGGGCCGGGACGGCATTCGCATGCGTGTCAGACAGGGGAGACATGCCCCCGCTTCCCTGTTTCCCGACCTTGTGATTGCGGCCCGGGTTCCGGCACGCAAGAATGCTTGACGCATGGGACGACCCGTTCCACTTGTGAATATCTGCCTGTTTTTCGGGGTTTTACCGTTATGTCCGTACGTGTCCTGATCGATCATCGCAAGGAGGGTTCCCCCGCCGCGCGGCACCCGGAAAAAGCGCACCGGCCCGACAATCCCATCGCGCGCAAACCGGACTGGATCCGCGTGCGCGCGCCGACCAATCCCGTGTACCACGAAACACGCAAGCTGATGCGCGACCAGAAGCTGGTCACGGTGTGTGAGGAAGCGGCCTGCCCCAACATTGGCGAATGCTGGTCGCAGCGGCACGCGACAATGATGATCATGGGCGAAATCTGCACGCGCGCCTGTGCCTTCTGCAACGTCACCACCGGCCTGCCGAACGCGCTGGACCCGGATGAACCCCAGCGCGTGGCCGAGGCGGTGGCCACGCTGGGACTGCGGCATGTGGTCATTACCTCCGTCGATCGCGACGACCTGCCCGACGGGGGGGCGCATCATTTCGCGCGGGTCATCACCGCGATACGCAACGCGGCCCCGACAACGACCATCGAAATCCTGACCCCCGATTTCCTGCGCAAGCCGGGATCACTGGAAATCGTGGTCCAAGCGCGGCCGGACGTGTTCAACCATAACCTGGAGACCGTGCCACGGCTGTATCCCTCCATCAGGCCGGGGGCGCGCTATTACCAGTCCATGCGTCTTCTGGACGATGTCAAGCGGCTGGATCCCTCCATCTTCACCAAATCCGGACTGATGCTGGGACTGGGGGAGGAAAAGCCGGAAATACTTCAGGTCATGGATGACCTGCGTATTGCGGACGTTGATTTCATCACCCTGGGGCAATATCTCCAACCTACGGTCAAGCATGCCGCGGTGGCGCGTTTCGTCACGCCGGAGGAGTTCGCGGACTATGCCGCGATGGCCCGGGTAAAGGGGTTCCTGCAGGTCAGTTCCTCGCCCCTGACGCGGTCATCGTATCATGCGGACTCCGACTTTGCGGAACTGCGGGCCGCGCGACAGAAGCGTCTGGAAACCCAGAACGGCGCAAGGGAGACGAAGTAATGCCCACCCATGCCGAACGTCGGTTGATCGCCTATTCCCCGGATCAGCTGTTTGATCTGGTGGCCGACGTCGGAAAATACCCGCAGTTCCTGCCGTGGTGCGTCAATGCGATGGTCAGGACCCGGACCGCGACATTGCTGGTTGCGGACCTGACGATCGGTTTCGGACCCTTTCGCGAAACCTTCACCAGCCGCGTCACCCTGGATCAGCCCCGGACCATCCGTGTGACCTATGAAAAGGGGCCGTTCCGTTATCTGAACAATGTCTGGACCTTTACGCCGGACGAACGCGGATGCCTGATCGATTTCTTCGTCGATTTCGAGTTCCGTTCCCGCCTGCTGCAGGCGGCAATCGGCGTTGTGTTCAACGAGGCCGTACGCCTCATGGTTTCGGCCTTTATCCGGCGGGCACGCGAAATCTATGGGCCACCCACGATAGTACCGCCCGCCAAACCCGCGACCATACCCGCCAAGATGGGAAATGCCTGACTGCGGATATGCCTACTTCCCGGAAACACGTTATAATGAAATATTCCTTTATCCTGTTGTCCCTGCTGATTGGACTGGCTGGGGGAGGGACGGCGCATGCGGCCACCTCTTCCAAGGGGCACGGGCATCATCATGCATCCACGACCACGCCGGCCCCCGGCAGCGATGCCGAAACAGCCGACCTTAATGCCATCAGCCTGAAAAAAGCCCGCGCAAGTCTGGCCCCCCCGCCCGCGACGACACAAGCCACCAGAACCGCCAACGGCAAGCCGCAGGCTGTTCAGGCCGCGGGAACGGGAACGACATCCCCGCCGATCAGGATACCGGAAACCAGCGATACCGTCGCGATGTATTAATCGGCAGGCAAAGTTTCCAGCACCAGCTTCTGTGCAAAATTGACTGCCTGCATCCGGATGGCCGTGCGGTCGCCGGAAAACAGGGCTGAAACCGTCCGGGTCCGCTGCTGCTTCACCGCGACGGCAAACCAGACCAGCCCCACCGGCTTTTCGGGGGTGCCGCCATCCGGCCCCGCGATCCCGGTGATGGACACCGCGATGTCGGCGTCGGGCGCCGTGGCGATGGCACCATCCGCCATGGCGGCGGCGACCTCGCTGCTGACCGCGCCACGCAGGTCAAGCAGCACCTGCGGCACCTGCAGCACGCGCATCTTCATCGCATTGGAATAGGTCACGAACCCACCGGCCACGAATTCGGATGCGCCGGGTGGCTGTGTCAGGGCGGCAGTCAGCAGTCCGCCGGTGCAGCTTTCCGCCGTGACGATACGACGCCCCCGCGCGGCCAGTCCCTCAAGCAGCAGCAATGTATCATGCGATATCGTGGCCGGTAATGACGGTTCCATATCCTGCATCCTGTCGTGTTGTTGCAACCCGTGTTCAGGCAATGGCATGCAGCGCCATGACAATCAGGCCCGCGCCCATGCCCGCCACGATATCGTCGCCCATGATACCCACCGCATCATGGCGCCTGTCGAACCATCCGACCGGTCCCGGCTTGGTGATATCGAACAGCCTGAAAAGCGCGAAGGCAAGCACAAGCCAGAAAATATCGGCCCAGCGCAGGGAAAAGGGGGAAAGGGGCGCCAGCGGCCACATCGACAGCCACATGCCCGCCACCTCGTCGATGACAATCCATCCGTGATCTTCCCCCCCGGAAATCGTGGCGGTCGCCCAATATCCGATGACGCAGCACAGCACGATGGCAATTCCCATCCATGCCGCATGCTGCAGCAGGGGAATCCCCACCCACAGCGCCGCCAGCGACCCGACGGTGCCCGGTGCGCGGGGGGCAAAGCCGCATCCGCCGAAACTGGCGATCATCCTTGCAACCGAACGCATTATCGCGCGGCCTCGCGCTGGGCCTCACGGGCCTGATAGACAGCCATGTTTTCCTCTACACGTTCGACGTAATTGCGCGTCTCCTCGAACGGGATGCTTTCGATCCAGTCCAGCACCGCCTCGCTTGAAGGATGATCGCGCACCGGATCGCCCAGCGACGCCAGCCACGTATCCACCCGATGCGGCCCGCTGTTATAGGCAGCCAGCAGATAGGGCACGCTGCCGCCAAAACGTTCCATCAACTGCTGGAGGTAGAGTGCCCCCAGCGTCATGTTCACCTGCGGATTGGTCAGGGTGGCGGCAGTCACGTTGCCGAAGGGCTGATGCGTGCGCCGGGCGAGTTCCTGTCCCGTCGCGGGACGCAGCTGCATCAGGCCCACCGCATGCGCCCCGCTGACGATCGCGGGATCGAAGCTGCTTTCCTGCCGCATCACGGCAAGTTCCAGTCCCTGTGGCAGGTCGTGTTCCGCCGGGACATAGGGACGGGGCCATCCGTCATCAACCAGCGCGATTCCGTCACGTCCGGCACGCCGCGCGATAAGGACCGCGACATCCGGCAGCGCCAGCCGCGTCGCAAGCCGCGCGGCCAGCACATGTTCCACCGGCCGCGTCGCCTGTATGTCGAGCTGGATGACAAAATCGCGCGCATGCTGAAAATCATTCCATGACACAAGGATCTGGGCCGCGCGCGCCATGTCCGACGTGTCAAAACGTACTGCTTCCTCCACCGTGGGTTCGGGCGTACGCAGGCGCATCAGATATTCACGCACCGGCTGTCCCGCCTGGCTGGGGGCAAGCAGCCCGCTGGTTGCGTTCCCCTGCAGGGCGGCAATCGACATCTGTCCATAGAAAGTGTTGGCCAGTTCGGCGGCCATGCCCCAGCTTTCACGCGCCGCCGCCCGGTTGTGACGTGCCTCCTGCGCGCGGCCGCTCCAGTACAGTCCACGGCTTCGGGTAATCAGCGCGGTCGCCTTCGTCAGCGGTTCGAACTGTGCCAGTGCCCTTGCGGGCTGATGCAGCCGCTGCAGCAGTATCCAGCCCGTCAGGAATCGCGCGTCGTAATTACTGACTTCCGGCAGGGAAGAACGGTCATCCGCAATGTCCAGCGCATCGCGATTTCGCCCCTGCGCCAGCAGATCACGCGCCAGAGCATCACGGGCTCGCCAGAACAGGGCGGCGGTCGGGCCGTCCTGATGCTGTTCCGTGGCAAATCCCGTCCGTTTCCATAATGCCACGGCCTCGTCCAGCCGTTGCGCATGATCCAGCCAGCGCAGGTGATCGAGCACCAGCATGGCGTCATTACGCTGCCCTGCCGGAACGCCAGCCAGCAGGGTCTCGGCGTTCGCGTCGTTGCGACGCAGGGCCAGCCGCGCGCGGGCCAGCGCCTGGTATTGCGTATCCAGCATCGCGACCTGCTGGTCCGCCGCGCCAAGATGCCCTGCGCGTTCCTGCCGTTCAAAACGCCGCCACTCATCATCGGCGGTAAACAACGCGCCAAAACGTTGCGACAGCAGCCGCGCGTCACCGGGCTGATCCGCTCCCGCGATCCACGCGGCCCGCGCCCATTCCCCGATGCGCGGCGGCGGTGGCACCGCGGCGTCGGCGCAATGCGCCAGGGCCTGCGCCGTCGTCAGCTGCCAGCGCCCGCACAGGCGCGACAGGGTGGCGGGATCGCTTTCCTGTGACAGGGCACGCTCGAAACGCGCGATCATGACGCTGCGTTTGGGCCAGTCGGGACTTTCGGTCAGGAAATTGGCGTATTCGTCCGCCGTGCCGCCAGCCGGGGACAGCAGCCGCAGATAGACCGTAAGACGGGCGGCGACGGGACTGTCATCCGCATTGCCGGTCCCGGCCTGCTGCTCGGTGGGCCAGCCGGCAGGGTTCGTCATGACAGGCGGGGAAGGGGAGGCCGCGCCGGCCATCGTCCCGGCAACCGTCAGGGGCAGGAGAAGGCCCAGCATCCCCACCACCGGGGCAAGCATGCCCGCGCGCGTTCCCGCGCCACGGCCATGGCGTGTCATGCGTCCACCCTTCAGGAGATATGGGTCCACACTTCACCTCCTCCCTTGACGATCAGCTCGATCGCCACTGCTAGCACCACGAGCAGGCCAATCCATGAAATCCAGCGGTAACGTTCCAGAAGACGCGCGATCAGCGATGCGGCAATGGCCATCATCAGCACCGACACGACAAGTCCCGTCACCAGAACGCCCACATGTTCCCCCGCCGCGCCGGCGACCGCCAGCACGTTATCGAGACTCATGGACAGGTCCGCCACGATGATGCGGACAATCGCATTGCGCAGGGACCCCGGCGCGGGGGCAGCGTCGGCATGTTCCCCCGGATTGCCACGCATTTCGCGATACATGCGCCAGCATACCCACAGCAGCAGCAGCCCGCCCGCCAGTGTCAGGCCGATGATCGCCAGCAGCCTGACCGCCACCAGCGCAAGACAGATCCGGATCAGCGCCGCGCCGAGGACACCTGCCAGAATCGCGATGCGCCGCTGCGGGGCGGGCAGGCCACGCACCGCCATTCCGACGACAATCGCGTTATCACCCGCAAGCGTAAGATCGATAAGGACAACCTGCCCCAGCGCATAAAGGGACGAAGCGGAAACGGCAAATAACATAAGGCAGGGATATCCTGTTGTACTGTCCATTTCAGGACATGAATATGAACCGGAATATGAACCGGTCTGTCGGATAATATGCCGTGGGATGCCAACACCATGCAATCGCGCGTATCGGGATTTGAAATATGCACGAAAGGGAAGACGCGCGACGCGGAATTGGCTAGGAAAGGACCCACATTCCCATACCGCCCATTTTGTTAAGGAAATCCACCGCAATGGTCCCGCGTTATACCCGGCCGGTGATGGCCGCCATCTGGTCCCCGGAAAACCGGTACCGTATCTGGTTCGAGATCGAGGCCCTGGCCTGCGAAGCCATGGCCAGATATGGCGCCATCCCTGAAGAGTCCGCGCGCACGATCCGCGAAAAGGGCGATGCCGCCATGGCGGCGTTCACCCAGGCCGACCTGGACCGGATTGACGAGATCGAGGCCGTGACCCGCCACGACGTCATCGCGTTCCTGACATGGCTTGCGGAAAAGGTCGGGCCCGACAGCCGCTTTGTCCATCTGGGAATGACCTCCTCCGATGTGCTTGATACGTGCCTGTCGGTACAGATGGTGCAGGCGACCGACCTACTGCTGAAGGATCTGGACGCGCTGCTGGAGGCGCTGAAGGGACGGGCGTTCGAGCACAAGCATACGCTGACCATCGGCCGCAGCCACGCCATCCATGCCGAACCGACTTCCTTCGGCCTCAAGCTGGCCGGACATTACGCGGAATTCGCCCGCAACCGTGAACGCCTGCTCCGCGCGCGTGAGGAAATTGCCGTCTGCGCGATTTCAGGCGCGGTCGGCACCTATGCCCATATTGACCCGCGGGTCGAGGAATACGTGGCGGAAAAGCTCGGCCTGCAGCCCGAGGGCGTTTCCACGCAGATCATTCCGCGCGACCGGCATGCCGCCTATTTCTGCGCGCTTGCCGTCATCGCCAGCGGGATCGAGCGTCTGGCGGTCGAAGTCCGCCACCTGCAGCGTTCCGAAGTGCGCGAGGCGGAAGAATTCTTCCATCCGGGGCAGAAAGGCTCCTCCGCGATGCCGCACAAGCGCAATCCGGTGCTGTCGGAAAACCTGACGGGACTTGCCCGCTTGGTGCGTTCGCATGTCATCCCCGCGCTGGAAAACGTGGCGTTGTGGCACGAACGCGACATCAGCCATTCGTCGGTGGAGCGCAACATCTGTCCCGATGGCACGATCGGCCTTGATTTCGCGCTTGTCCGGCTGACGGGCATGATGGAAAAGCTTGTGGTCTATCCCGATCGCATGCAGGCCAATATCGAAAGCCTCGGCGGCGTCGTCCATTCGGGCGAGGTGCTGCTGGCGCTTGCGCGCGCGGGGATCCTGCGTGAAGATGCCTATCGCATCGTGCAGCGCAACGCGATGGAGACATGGACCAAGCTGGGACAGCCGGACGGCAGGACATTCCGCGAAAACCTGGATGCCGATCCGGAAGTCGCGGGCCGTGTTCCCGCCGAAGTGCTCGACGCGGCAATGGACAGCAGGGCGCACCTGCGGCAGCTGGATCATACCTATCGTCGCGTCTTTGGTGAAACTGGTCCCAAATCCGCCTGACTGCGGGACCATGGATGCGGCGGCGGCGGGCATCGCGGAAGCCGGATGCGCGCCGCCGTCCGCCCACCGGGCCTGACCGCAGGCCCCGACATACAGGATCAAAGGCGTGTGTACTGTCGTTATCTCCCACCAGCCGGATCAGGCATGGCCGCTGCTGCTGGCGGCCAATCGTGACGAACGCCTCGACCGTCCCTGGGAACCACCGGGCCGTCACTGGCGCGAACACCCGCAGGTCGTGGGGGGGCGCGACTGCGTGGCAGGGGGATCATGGCTGACCATGAACGACGCGGGCGTGATCGGGGCGATCATGAACCGCGTCGGCAGCCTTGGCCCTGCGCCGGGCAAGCGTTCGCGCGGGGAACTGCCGCTGATGGTGGGGGATCATTCCAGCGCGCGCGATGCTGTCGCGCGCATCGCCACGCTGGACGCGGGGGAATGGCGGTCGTTCAACATGATCGTGGGTGACGGCACCGACGCCTTTTTCATCCGCGGGCCGGGATACGGCGCCCCGCAGGTCATCGCGCTTGGCGCGGGCGTGCACATGGTCGCGACCACGGACCCCGACGACATGTCCATGCCACGCATCGCGCGCCATCTGCCCCGTTTCCGTGACGCGGCCCGCCCGGTCCCCCCGCAATGGAGCAGCTGGACGACGCTGCTGGCCGACAGGTCGCTTCCCGCCGGCAGCGAACTGAACATCCCGCCGCGTTCGGGCTTCGGGACATGCAGTTCATCGGCGCTGGGTGTCTCGCGCGATCCGGGTGCTCCGGGGGGGCGGTCATGGTTCTTTGCCGCTGGTGCGCCCGACAGGGTGGGCTATGCGCCGGTTGACCTTGACACGCGCCGTGATGATGCCGACACGACAGGAACATAGAAACGTTATGGTATCTTCGATGCGCAATCGCTGCTATGGCATGCGCATCATTCTGGGTCCTGTTGCGGACCCGCAGGGAGGGATGCCTGCGGCATGCTTCCCACAGCCTTATGTGAAGGACGAGTATGGGCCGCCGCCGCCAGCTTTATGAGGGAAAAGCGAAAATCCTTTTCGAGGGGCCGGAACCAGGCACCTTGGTCCAGTATTTCAAGGACGATGCCACCGCCGGCAACGGCGCCAAGAAGGGCGTCATTACCGGCAAGGGCGTCCTGAACAACCGGATCAGCGAACACCTGATGCTGCGCCTGCATGAAATCGGGATCCCCACCCATTTCATCCGCCGACTGAACATGCGCGAACAGCTGATCCGCGAGGTGGAGATCATCCCGCTGGAGGTCGTGATCCGCAACGTCGCCGCCGGCAGCCTGAGCAAGCGCCTGGGCATCAAGGAAGGCACGCGCCTGCCGCATCCGATCGTCGAATATTACTACAAGAACGACAGCCTGCATGACCCGATGGTCAGCGAGGAACATATCACCGCGTTCGGCTGGGCCTGCGCCCACGACCTCGAGGATATCGTATCGCTGAGCATGCGGATCAACGATTTCCTGTGCGGGCTGTTCATCGGCATCGGCATCACGCTGGTCGATTTCAAGCTCGAGTTCGGCCGGCTGTGGGAAAACGACAACATGCGCATCGTGCTGGCGGACGAGATTTCGCCAGACAACTGTCGCCTGTGGGATGCCAAGACCAGCCAGAAACTTGACAAGGACCGTTTCCGCCAGGACATGGGCAAGGTCGAGGAAGCCTATCAGGAAGTGGCCATGCGCCTGGGTATCCTTCCCGAGGCCACAAATTCCGACATGAAGGGACCGGAGGTAATGCAATGAAAGTACGCGTGACGGTCATGCTCAAGGACGGCGTGCTGGACCCGCAGGGCAAGGCGGTGGAACATGCGCTGCATGTGCTGGAATTCAAGAATGTCGGCGATGTGCGCATCGGCCGCGTGATCGACCTTGAAATCGCCGAAAGCGATCCGGCCCGCGCCATCGTGCAGGCCAACGAAATGGCGCGCGCGCTGCTTGCCAATCTGGTGATCGAGGATTTCGCGGCGGAGGTCGTTGAATGAAGACGGCAACTGGCATTTTCCTTGCCGCCTGCGCCGTGGGCGCGGGGCTGCTGCCCATGTCGGGCGCGCAGGCGCAGCGGGTTTCGCGCATGCCCGCGTCCCAGCTCGGGACGCTGTGCACGCGGGCGTCTGGCACCGGGTTGTGTGATTCCTATATTTCCGGCGTGGCGGACGCGGTGGCGCTTGGCCACCTGTTCGAACGCAACGCGGAAAAGGATGACAAGGATGTCGCCGCGTTCTGCATCGCGCCCGCCACGACGCTGACGGATATGCGGGGGAAGGTCGTGGGATGGATGAAGGATCACCATGACCAGCTTTCCCGTCCGGCGGGGGAGGCGGTATTTACCGCGCTTCACGAATCCTATCCCTGCGGCGATCACAAATGAAGGCGGGCATCGTTGTTTTTCCCGGCACCAACCGGGAACGTGACATGGCGATCGCGCTGCGCAGCGTGACCGGCGTCGCCCCGCGCATGATCTGGCACCGCGAAACGGAACTGCCGGATCTGGATCTGGTCGTGCTGCCCGGGGGGTTCAGCTATGGCGATTACCTTCGCTGTGGCGCGATGGCGGCCCATGCGCCGATCATGCCCGCCATCCGCCGCTTCGCGCAGGCGGGCGGCCATATCCTTGGCGTATGCAACGGCTTTCAGATCCTGACGGAGGCGCAGCTCCTGCCCGGGGCGCTGCTGCGCAATGCGTCGCTGCGTTTCCTGTCGCAGGACTGTTTCCTGCGCGTTGAACGCAATGATACGCCCTTTACCCGTCACTGGAAACGCCATGACGTGTTCCGCACGCCCATGGCGCATGGGGATGGCAACTACATCGCCGATCAGGAAACGATCCGCATGCTGGAGGGGGAGGGGCGCGTCGCCTTCCGCTATGTCGCGCCGGACGGACGTCTGGATGTCGCGGACGTCACCCTCAACCCCAACGGAAGCATGAGGGCCATTGCCGGTGTCTTCAGCGAAAACCTGCGGATCTGCGGCATGATGCCACACCCCGAGGATCTGGTTGATCCCCTGATGGGTGGCGAGGACGGAAAGCCCCTGTTTACAGGTCTGGTGGAGGCGCTGGTCGGATGAGCAAAACAGCACAGAAGCCCGTCGACGCGGCGCTGGCAAAGGAATTCGGCCTTACCGCCGAGGAATATGACAACGTGCTGTCCATCATGGGACGCACGCCCAGCCTGACCGAACTCGGCATCTTTTCCGTCATGTGGTCGGAGCACTGCTCCTACAAATCCTCCCGCGCGTTTCTCAAGACGCTGCCGACCAAGGCGCCTTGGGTCATCCACGGACCGGGGGAAAATGCGGGCGTCGTCGATATCGGGCAGGGACTTGCCGCCATCTTCAAGATGGAAAGCCACAACCATCCCTCCTTCATCGAACCCTATCAGGGGGCTGCAACGGGGGTGGGCGGCATCCTGCGCGATGTCTTCACCATGGGCGCGCGGCCGGTCGCCAACCTGAACGCCCTGCGCTTTGGCAATCCCGACAACCCGCAGACGCGACGCATTGTCGATGGCGTGGTGCGCGGCATCGGCGGTTACGGCAACTGCGTCGGCGTGCCCACGGTGGGCGGGGAAATCAATTTCCATCCGGCCTATGACGGTAACCCGCTGGTCAATGCGATGACGGTTGGCGTGGCCCGGCAGGACCGCATCTTCCTTTCAGCCGCGGCCGGGGTGGGCAATCCCGTCATCTATGTGGGATCCAAGACGGGACGTGACGGCATCCACGGCGCCACCATGTCCTCGTCCGAATTCGACGAAGACGCGCTGGCGAAGCGGCCGACGGTGCAGGTCGGCGACCCGTTCGTTGAAAAACTGCTGATCGAGGCATGCCTGGAACTGATGGCGACCGACGCGATCGTCGCCATTCAGGACATGGGCGCGGCCGGGCTGACGTCATCCGCCGTCGAAATGGCGGGCAAGGGCGGGGTCGGCATCGAGCTTGACCTCGACAAGGTGCCGCAGCGTGAACGCGGGATGACGGCCTATGAAATGATGCTGTCGGAAAGTCAGGAGCGGATGCTGATCGTCATCCGTCCCGACCGCACCGAACAGGCCCGCGCCATTTTCGAGAAATGGGAGCTGGATTTCGCCGTCATCGGCCACCTGACCGATACGGGACGCATCGTCCTGCGCCACAAGGGCGAGACGGAGGCCGACATTCCGCTCGCGCCGCTGGCGGATCAGGCCCCCGTCTATCACCGTCCCACCGCGCCGGCCCTGCCGCCCGTGCCGCTGGAGGCGATTACCGACCCGGTGGGAATCGAACAGGCCCTGCTGCGGCTAATCCGCTGCCCGGACCTTGCTTCGCGCGAATGGGTCTGGAACCAGTACGACAGCACCGTCGGCGGCCAGACCGTCCGCCGGCCCGGCGCCGCCGATGCCGCCATCATTCAGGTCGAGGATACGAAAATCGGCCTAGCCATGACGACGGACTGCACGCCGCGTTACTGCCGCGCGAACGCAAAGACGGGCGGGGCGCAGGCGGTGGCCGAGGCATGGCGCAACATCACGGCCACAGGCGCGCGGCCGCTGGCGGTGACGGACAACCTCAACTTCGGCTCCCCTGAAAAGCCCGAGGTCATGGGACAGTTCGTCGATGCCATCGCCGGAATGGGCGAGGCATGCCGCGCGCTCGACTTCCCGGTCGTCAGCGGCAATGTCTCGCTCTACAACGAGACGCGTGGCCCGGATGGGGAGTCCGTGTCCATCCTGCCCACGCCCGCGATCGGCGGCCTCGGCGTGTTCGACGATGTCTCCAAAGCTGTCGGACTGGGCATGCCCGACGGATGTGACCTGTTCCTGATTGGCGAGACACGGGGCGAACTGGGACAGTCCCTGTGGCTGCGTGAAATCCACGGCAGTCAGGATGGCGAACCGCCAACGGTTGACCTGCAGGCCGAACGCCGCAATGGCGATTTCGTGCGCGCGGCCATTCTGGACGGCACGATTACGGCATGCCATGACATCGCGGATGGTGGCCTGCTGGTGACGGTGGCAGAAATGGTCATGGCGGGGGAGGCGGGCTGCACCTTGCTGGCTCCGCAGGCCGGGATGCGCCCCGAAGCTTTCTGGTTCGGCGAGGACCAGTCCCGCTACGTTGTCGCGGTCCGCGATGGCCAGTCCTTCATGGACCGGGCGCAGCAGGCCTCGATCCCGTGCCGCAGGCTGGGCCAAAGTGGCGGGGACGGTTTGACATTGCCCAATGGCTCCACAATATCAAAGGCACGTCTTGTGGCGGTGAATTCAGAATTCTTCCCGCGACTGATGGACCGTTGAGCAGCAGGGACAGGCAGGAGAACAGTCGATGGCCATGACGGCCCAGGAAATCGAGACCTATATTCGCGAAGCGTTGCCCGATGCACAGATCCGCATCGACGACCTTGCCGGCGACGGCGACCATTATGCCTGCAAGGTTGTAAGCAATGCGTTCCGGGGCCTGTCGCG
Source organism: Novacetimonas cocois (assembly GCF_003311635.1). Taxonomy (GTDB): domain Bacteria; phylum Pseudomonadota; class Alphaproteobacteria; order Acetobacterales; family Acetobacteraceae; genus Novacetimonas; species Novacetimonas cocois. The sequence goes on from NZ_QEXL01000018.1 coordinate 69,282, forward strand.
CGTCCGACAGCACCAACTGGTTTATGATGCGTTGCAGGGACATATGGGGGGCAAGCTGCATGCGCTGGCCCTTCAGACCAGCACGCCGGACTGAAGCTTAAGGCAGAAATCCAGCTTTCCAAACGAGGAGTCCATTATTATGGCCGAAACCATCACGCAGCAGATCCAGTCGCAGATCGACGCCAATCCGGTCATGCTGTACATGAAGGGCGATGCAACCTTCCCGCAGTGCGGTTTTTCCGCACGTGTCGTGCAGATCCTCAAGCATATGGGCGTACCGTTCAAGACCGCCAACGTCCTGGAAGATCCGGCCCTGCGTCAGGGCATCAAGGACTTTTCCAACTGGCCGACGGTGCCCCAGCTTTACGTAAAGGGCGAATTCATCGGCGGATGCGACATCGTGACCGAGATGTACCAGTCCGGCGAACTGGAAAAGCTTCTGGCTGAAAAGGGCATTGTTCCGGCATCTGCCTGAACACGGCGGCTCAAAGCCTGAAATCATGGAAGCGGATGGACACAGGATACGTGTCCATCCGCTTTTTTTTGTTTCAACCGGTCCAGAGCCTTGCCTTGCATGCCCTGTTTTGCGTAGCTTCGCTGCAATGACTGAATTGGAGTGTCAGATGCGTCATACGTGCTTGCGAATCACGACATTGTCGGTGGTTTGCGCGGGTTTTTTCTACAGCGTCACGCCGCAGGCGCAGGCACGTAGCCATGCCATGACAGAGATGGAAGCAGATCGCCTGACGCTCAGCGCGCTGACCGCGCCACCGCCGCCGGTGCGTCACGTCGTCTATCGCCATGCGATTTCGTCAGGACATCACGCCACTGTCACGCGCGTCCATCATGTCACGTCATCACCGGTCCGTCATTCGCTGGTGCATGAAGTCGCGTATCGTCCGCACGCAGCCGGCACCAGCCATCACGCGCGCGCCAGCATCCATCACCGGACCTGATGCCGGACGCATCGCGAGGGAGGTTTCATTCCAGACGGAATGCATCCTCGATGCGATGCAGGTTCCCGTCAGGCAGGACAACGACGACATCGAAACGCATTTCGTCGTAATGCCAGCTGCTGTTGAGCATACATAACGCCTGCGCCGCATTCATGAGGCGCCTCATGGTCCTGTGATCGATGGCATCGCCCGCCTGCATCACGGACCGGCGGGCCTTGACCTCGGTAAAGACCAGCATCCCGCCGCGTGTGGCAACGATATCGATTTCACCCCATTGCGTGCGCGCGCGATGGGCCAGAATGGTCCATTCCTCCCGCTGCAACAGGTCGATGACCTTCCGTTCCGCCTCCAGCCCGGTGTGATAGGCACGCCGTCCCGTGGCACGCCTGCGCCATGAGGACGGAGCAGGGGAGGAAACCGTCATTCCTTTATCCTTTGTCACGGGAAGATATCAGCAATACCGCCATCCGATATTATCGGGGTATCCGACGCCTGATATGACATTCCTGTCACGTTTTTCATATTTCAGGCCCTGACGTACTATCATAATCGCCTGTGGCATGCATGGAATCATCATTGGCTCATGATTTATACCTATACCGATTTTATTGATCCACTTGTCCTGGCGTGCCGTATCTGTGTCATCGCAGTGGTGGTCATCCATGTCCTGCTGACCAAGCGCGACGTGGGTGCGTCCATCGGCTGGATCGGGGTAACGGTGCTGATGCCCTTTACGGGCGGCATCCTGTATTCGATGTTCGGCATCAACCGTGTCAGACGCCGCGCCAGGCGCATGATCGGCCTTCATCCGTGGCACAGCCGCACCATGACGTCGCGCTGGCGACGGGGGGAGGAAGGTCGTTTCGCCCCGCTGGCGGAAATGGTCAGCAAACTGACCCAGCGGCCCTTGCTGGCGGGCAATCTCGTAACCCCCCTGCATGACGGGGACAGCGCCTATCCCCAGATGCTGGAGGCCATCGGAAATGCCCGGAACACGGTTCTTCTGTGTTCTTATATTTTCCGTTCCGACGATATCGGCCACAAATTCTGCAACGCCCTGATCGCGGCGCACCAGCGCGGCGCGCAGGTGCGCGTGCTGGTGGACGGGGTCGGCAGCGGCTACTTCCATTGCGGCATCGCCCGCATCCTGGAACGGGCGGGAGTTCCGGTCGGGCGGTTCATGCATTCGATGCTGCCGTGGCGCATGCCATTCATCAACATGCGCGATCACAAGAAGATTCTTGTGGTCGACGGGCGGATCGGCTTCATGGGGGGACTGAATATCGGGGAGGAGAACCTGACCGCCCTGCACCCTACCCATCCCGTGTCCGATACGCACTTCAGGATCGCAGGGCCGGTCATCCATCAGCTGAGCGAAGCGTTTGCCCGCGACTGGACCTTTACGACCGGCGAGGAACTGACGGCGGACATATTTTTCCCCGAACAGCAGTCCCATGGCGACAGCCTGACGCGCATCGTGACGGCGGGGCCTGATTCGGATCTGGAAAAAATCGAGTACACCATGCTTCAGGCCATTTCCATGGCCCGCCATTCCGTCCGCCTGATGACGCCTTATTTCCTGCCGGATGACAGGTTCCTGACGGAACTCGCCCTTGCGGCGCTGCGGGGGATCGAGGTCGATATCGTCGTCCCCCGCCACAGCAATCACATCATCATCGACTGGGCGCGTTCGGCGAACCTGCCGCGTTTCCTGGATTCCGGCTGCCGCGTATGGCAGGCAAAACCGCCCTTCAACCATTCGAAACTGATGGTGGTGGACCGGCACTGGTCCTTTGTGGGCAGTTCCAACCTTGACGTGCGCAGCCTGAGGCTGAATTTCGAAATCAATCTGGAGGCCTATGACGATGCACTGGCCGCGACGATTGACGATTTCATTGCCAAGCACCGCCATGAACGCCTGACCCATCATGACCTTGACCGGCGCCGCCTGCCGATCAAGCTGCGCGATGCCTTCGCGCGGCTGCTGCTGCCCTATCTGTGAGGAATAATCTCCAGCCGCACGGAAATCGGGCGGTGATCGGACGCATAATTGTCGATCACGCGCTGTTCCACGCAGGTCAGGCCCCGGATCAGGCAGCGGTCAAGCCGGATCGGCAGGACGTCGGCCATGCGGTGGGTGGGCGCGCGCGGCCCGACATCACGGAAATGCCGGATCAGGGTCGGTCCCACCAGATTGAAATCGCCAAGGATTGCCGCGCGATACGGCAGAAGCTGTGACATCCGGCGCAACTGCCGCCGGTTCAGGAGCTGCCCATGGGACAGGTGAACGTTGGCGACGGTAAAGGGGCCGCATTCGATAATCTGCGCCACCCGGCGGATCAGCGTGCCGGAGGGCAGGGTGCAGGTCATTGGCGGCCGCCTGTATGGCCACGGGCTCCAGCAGGCCACGCCATGGATCCGGCCCGGCAGGGGGGAACGGGCGTAATGACCACCGATGAGGGTCGGCAGCGCATCGATATCGACCGTTGCCTCCTGCATCAGCAGCAGGTCGGGTTTTTCCTGATGGATCAGGTGCACGACATCGCGCACCGTCGCGCCAATCAGGCGCAGCAGGTTCCAGCTGATGATCCTGATGCTGTTTTCCGGTCGGAACCGTGGCTGGTATCCAGGCAGGGGCGTTGTCCCGGGCTGAACCGCAACCGCCGGCAGACGCAGGTACGGACGCGCAAGATTCATGGTTCGACAAATGGCTCCCTGACCTCTGGCGACATGCGTGTCGCCGGATCGCCCGCGGCAAATTCCGCCGTCAGTGTATATCCCACACCAATCAGCACCGGCCCCAGAAAAATACCCAGGCCCCCGAAGGTCCAGATTCCGCCCAGCACCCCCAGGACCGTCAGAAGATAGGGAAGCTGCGCGCCACGGGCAATGAACATCGGCCGCATGATATGATCGGCCCCCGACACGATGATGGTTCCGTAAAGCAGAAGGAAAACGCCCCAGCCGGGATGATGCCCGATAAACAGGAAAACCGCCGCCGGAATCCAGATCAGCGGCGCACCGATGGGCAGGACCGAGATAAAGGCGGTAATCCCGCCCCACAGCACGGGATTCGATATCCCCGCGATGGCAAACCCCACCCCCGTCAGCACGCCCTGCAGCAGGGCGGTCCCGATGATCCCGTAAACGGTGCCCCGGATGGTGCGCCCGATAATCCCCAGGATACGGTCCGCATAGACCCCGGCAATCCGTCGGATGACGGACACGAACGTATCGCCCAGCGCCTCCCCCCCCAGCCAGAAGAAAAACGCGATGAACAGCGCCATGCCCAGATGCGCCAGGCCACTGGCCAGCTGCATGGCGCCCGAAAGGACCGACTGCACGATGCGCCCGCTGTAGGGGCGTATCATCTGGTCGATGTTCCCCACGTCAACGCGCCATTTTTCCCATGTTTCATTCAGCTGGGGACCGATATGCGGAACATGCTGCAGCCATGCGGGCAGGGAGGGCAGGTGGATCAGGGTCGTGATGCTGTTGATGGCATAGGGCAGCGTCTGCGGCAGGTCGACGATGCTGCTGGAGACCACAAGGGTCAGCGGCACGACCAGAACCAGCGCCGACATGACCGTCATGCCCAGCGCCGCGATCAGCGGGTTCGTATGGCGCCGGAGCCGGACATAGATCGGCCATGTCGAAAAGGTCAGGATCGCCGCCCACAGCAGGGCCGACATGAAAGGGTAGAGGACAAGCACGCAGCCAAAGGCGATCCCCCCCAGCATGAGCCCCATCATTATGCGTTCGACCATAATCTGTCGTGATCCGTTCCGTGGCAATGCACAGGCAATGCGTGGACAATGCGTTGCCCCGCTTCCGTCATGGCGCAATATGCTGCACCTTATCGCAAAGCATACAAACACCAAAGATTGGCCACAGACATGCACCCACTGATTTGCGCCGAAGAACTTGCCCGCTGCCTGCCGCATGACGATATCGTCGTGCTCGACGCGACGCAGGCTCTGCCGGGGCAGACATTCGATCCGCAGACATGTTTCCTTTCGGGACATATTCCCGGCGCGCGCCGCTTTGACATCGACACATTTTCAGACCCGGATTCCCCCTTGCCGCACACCGTGCCGGGACAGGCGCGCTTTGCCCGGCTGGCCTCGGCCCTGGGGCTGCATGACGGGGTGCGGATCGTCTTCTATGACCAGAAGGGTGTGCCCTGCGCCGCGCGGGGATGGTGGCTGATGGGGCTGTTCGGCCATGACAGGACGCAGGTGCTTGACGGTGGACTGCCCGCATGGATGGGGGCGGGCCTTCCCCTTGAAACCGGGCCGACGCCTGTCATGCCCGATGCCACCCATCGGTTCATCGCACGCCTGCGCACCCGGCGCCTGAAGGGACTGGGTGACATGCTGGATATCGTGCATGCCCCGCGATCGTCCGTGATCCTTGATGCCCGCGCGCACGGGCGTTTTACCGGCGAACAGCCCGAACCCCGTCCCGGCATCCAGTCCGGGCACATGCCGGGCGCGGCCAACGTGCCCTATACCACCGTGCTGGGGCCTGACGGACGCATGCTGCCCCCGCATGAGCTTCGCCAGATATTCGCAACCGCAGGCGTCCATCCCGACAGCGAGGTCGTATGTAGCTGCGGCAGTGGCATGACCGCCTGCGTGCTGGCCCTTGGCCTGGCGGCGGCCGGACTGGGCCTGCATGCGGTCTATGACGGTTCATGGGCGGAATGGGCATCGACCCCCGGCACCCCCATCGTGACGCAGCGCGGATGACAGGCCCAGGCAAGGAAGACATCATGGATCACGAAAACCTGCGAAATGCCGTCTCCCACGGGTGGCGGGAACTGGCGTCGCTTGCGGTACGGATTGCCCGCGACACCCCGGAAGGGGATGGGGGCGTCTTCGTCAATCCGGCGGTCGCCCGTGGCTCGACGGTCCTGTTCTCCTCGCTGGAGGCCATGGAAAAGGCGGGGCACAGGCGCTACGACGATGAACTGATCTATGGCGCGATGGGCACGCCGCTCCAGTACCGGCTGGAGCACGCCATCGCCACGATCGAGGGCGCCAGCCATACGCAGATCGCGCCTTCGGGTCTGGCGGCATGCATGCTGCCGCTTCTGGCGTTTCTGGACAATGGCGGCCACTGCCTGATTTCGGACTCCGTCTATGGTCCAACCCGGCGCTTTGCTGAAAAAATCCTGCGTCGCTTTGGCGTGGATATCACCTATTTCCCGCCCTGCGCCACCGAAGCCGAAGTGCGGCATCTGTGCCGGGCCAATACCCGGATCGTCTTTAGCGAAAGTCCGGGCAGCCATTCGTTCGAGGTGCAGGACATTCCCATGCTTGCCCGCGTGGCCCATGCATACGGCGCGCGCCTGATCGTGGATAATACGTGGGGCATCGGCATCTTCCAGCCATTCCGTCATGGCGCCGACATTTCCATACAGGCGCTGACGAAATATCCGGCCGGACATGCCGACACCGTCATCGGGGCCATTTCGGTCAACAGCGAACAGGACTGGCGCATCCTGCGCGACACCGCGATCCAGACCGGACAGGTGGCGGGGCCGGATGACTGCGCCCTGACATTGCGGGGAATACGGACATTACCCGTGCGGCAGGAACGGCAGTCGCAATCGGCCATCGATATCGCCCTGTGGCTTCAGACACGTCCCGAAGTGGCCCGCGTCCTGCACCCGGCGCTGCCGTCATGTCCGGGGCATGAATTCTGGAAACGTGATTTTTCTGGCGCGTCCTCGCTGTTCGGGGTCATCCTGCGGCCCGATTTCACGCTGATCCAGCTGGAACAGATGATTGATTCGCTGCGCATGTTCGGCATCGGCGCATCATGGGGGGGATACGAAAGCCTGGTCCTGCCCACCACCCACGGCATCACCCGTTCGTGCGACAGCGTCACGCAGGCGGGGCCGACGTTCCGCATCCATATCGGGCTGGAAAATACGGGCGAACTGATTGCCGACCTGGCGCAGGGGCTGGACGGGCTGGCTGGGGACTGAGACGCACGGCAGGCTGACACACATCAATGCGCGCGGGAACATCTTGTGACAACATGCGCTGACTGAACAAGGCCGTGTCGAGTCAGGACGCAGGGGAAAGGGTTCCCCTGGACGGCGCATATGTGCCTGACGCGCGTGGCATACTGCGAAAGAGGGTTAAATGGCCGGAAAGATGAAAGCGGCGGTTGTCCGCGAATTCGGTAAACCGCTGAGCATCGAGGAACTCGATATTCCCTCGATCCGTCCCAACCAGATCCTGGTGAAGGTGGACGCCTGTGGCGTGTGTCATACCGACCTGCATGCCGCGCGTGGGGACTGGCCCGTCAAGCCGAAGCCGCCTTTCATTCCCGGACATGAAGGCATCGGCCATGTCGTGGAGGTCGGGTCGTCCGTGGACTGGATCAAGACGGGCGACGTGGTGGGCGTGCCGTGGCTGTATTCGGCCTGCGGCCATTGCGAGCATTGCCTGGGTGGCTGGGAAACCCTGTGTGAAAAGCAGGAAGACACCGGATATTCGGTCAACGGCTGCTTTGCGGAATATGTCGTGGCCGACCCGAATTACGTGGCGCACCTGCCCAAGGACATCGACCCCATCCGCACCGCGCCGGTCCTGTGCGCAGGCCTGACGGTCTATAAAGGCCTGAAAATGACCGATACCCGCGCGGGGGAATGGGTCGCGATTTCGGGGGCAGGCGGACTGGGCCAGATGGCGATCCAGTATGCCGTCGCCATGGGACTGAATGTCGCGGCCGTCGATATCGATGACGGCAAACTGAACGAGGCCCGCAGGCTTGGCGCAAGCGTTACCGTCAATGCCCGCACGACCGACCCTGTTTCCTATATCCAGCAGAAAACGGGCGGAACCCACGGCGTGCTTGTGACCGCCGTATCCAACAGCGCGTTCACGCAGGCCATCGGCTATGCCCGGCGGGGGGGGACGATTGTCCTCAACGGCCTGCCGCCGGGGGAATTTCCGCTTTCGATCTTTGACATGGTCATGAATGGCACGACGGTCCGCGGCTCCATCGTCGGCACGCGACTGGACATGATCGAAGCCCTGTCCTTCTTTACCGAAGGCAAGGTTTCAACGGTCGTCGCGCCTGACAAACTCGAAAATATCAATGATATTTTCGACCGTCTGCAGCATGGGAAAGTTGCTGGCCGTATCGTCCTCGATTTCCGCAAATAAGTTCCATGCAACCGGAGGGCGTATCTGGCGTTGAACCTAGATACGCCCCTTCCGTGAACTGTATTGCCGGTGATGCGGAAGGATCCTTCATTTCATGCCTTCTGTCATTTTCCATAACCGAAGGCAGGATATCTGTCCGGCAGGGTTCAGCATTTCAGGCAGATATCCACAAGTACAGGGTGGATACTGGGAGATATGAGAAAAGCATTACTGATTGGATTTGGTATTCTGGGCCTGTCCGGCATGGCCGTAACATCAGCCCATGCCGATGACTGTGCACAGGCGTCAGATTACGATGCATGCGTGGCAAAGCAGAAGGTGCGTCACGAGGGACATGTGGCGCGGGAGAAGACCCGCTCAGCCCATGACGAAGCCTCCAACGATACGCGGGACGTCAAGGACTGGGGCAACCGGACCGGCAAGAAGCTGGATAACTGGAGCCACGATACGGGCAATAAAATGGACCGCTGGAGCCACAAGACCGGCTCCGACATGAACAAGTTCTTTACAGGAAAGTAAATCCTGTTCGTGCCGCCATAAATCAGGCACGCCTTGCATGCGGCATCCGGGTCCTATTTACCCGGATGCCACGGATCATCGGTTCTTATTTGTGATGATCGCCGGCTTCATGCTCACGCCAGCCGGTTTCCAGCGTGTGCAGGAAAGACTTGAAGTGCGCCTTGATCTCGGTCGGGGACGCCTTTTCAATTATTTCCTTCTTGGCCGCAGTCAGGGTCGCCGCAGCGTGAATCAGCGCGGCGTGGATAACTTCCGACGGTTCCTTGCTCATCATCAGGATCCTCTTCCTTTGTTGGAGACATTCCACGATGGAAGGTAACCGGCCGCTCTGGGCCGCCTTGATTATGCGGCCTGTCTGTGCAGTGTA
>NZ_QEXL01000019.1 GCF_003311635.1 Novacetimonas cocois
TACACTGCACAGACAGGCCGCATAATCAAGGCGGCCCAGAGCGGCCGGTTACGATGGAACGCACGCAACGCACTGCGCAGGTCGGGACCGGCCCGCGCATGCAACGGGACCTTGCCCTGTATGCGACAAGGAATTTCATCTCCGTCCTCGGAAGCATGATGGTGCCGGTGGCACTCTCCTTCGCCCTGTTCGCCAAGGGCGCCGGGGCGGGGCGGGTCAGCGCGGTGCTGACGGCAGAGGCCCTGCCGATGGCGCTTTTCATGCTGGTGGGCGGGGTCGTGGCGGATCGCCTTGCGCCACGGCGCATCATGATGGCGGCCGACCTGCTTCGCGCGGGGGCGCAGGGCGTGCTGGCCACGCTGCTGATTGCCGGCAATCCCTCTTTCGTCGCACTCCTTGTCCTGGCGGCGCTGGTCGGGACGGGCACGGCGTTCGACACGCCCGGACGCAACCGGCTGCTGACCCAGATCGTCGCGCCCGACCGGCTGGCGGCGGCCAACAGCGTCGTGATGATCGCGACCTCCCTCGCGGTGCTGCTGGGCCCGGCCGTGGGCGGCGTGCTGGTGGCGGGCATGGGCGCGGGCTGGGCCATCGCGCTTGACGCGCTCAGCTATCTCATCAGCGCCGCGCTGCTGCTGTGCCTGCGGCCTGTCGCGCAACAGGAGTCGCAAGCGCGGACGGATGCCGACCTGCCCCTGCCGCGCGCGATGCGCGAGGGGTGGGGCGAGTTCGTGCGCAGGCCGTGGGTGTGGCTCATGGTCTGTCTGTTCGGGCTGATACACATGCTGTCATGGGGCCCGACGGAGGTGCTGGGCGCGCTTGTCTTCGCCCACCGGCCGGGCGGTGCGCCACACTGGGGCGGGCTGCTGGCGCTGATGGGGCTGGGGGCGCTGATTGGCGGCGGCATTGCCCTGCGGGTGCGGCCGGCCCGGCCGATCCGCGCCGTGCTGTTATGGTTTCTGGTCTATCCGCTGGGGCCGGTCAGCATTGCCGTGTCCCTGCCCTACTGGATGCAGGGGGTGTGTTTCCTGCTGGGCGGGATGCAGATGGCGAATGTCAATGTCGTGTGGGAGGGGGCGCTGCAACGTGCCATCCCGCCGGACCGCCTGTCGCGCGTTTCGGCCTATGACGCGTTCGGTTCATTCTGCCTGCTGCCGCTTGGCTATGCGATATCCGGCCCGCTGGCGCTGATGCTCGGCGTTTCGGGCACGTTGTGGCTGGGGGCGGGATGCGTTTGGCTGTTTACCGTGCTGCTGCTGTGCCGGCGCGACATGCGCGACGCCGCCAGCACGGCGGAATGATCCCGGACGGGGCAATGACGCATGCCCGCCCGGTGGGCCATTCCGCCAGACGCTGCCTTACGGGGCGGACGGGGCGCTCGCCGGTGGGGCGGCATCCCCTTTCTGGACATCCCCTTTCTGGCCGGGGGCCTGCTGCACGGTGGCGGACGGGGCGATGACGCGGTTCGTCACCTCGAACGACACGGCGTCCGTGATCGTGACATCCACGTAATCCCCCACCTTTACGGTGCCCAGCAGGGGCTGCATCGCCTTGTCATGAATGACCTCCGTGCGCGTGATTTCGTCCGGGTCGTCAAAGGTAATGACATTGTGCGCCGGATCGACCGCCAGCACATGCACGCGTTCGCGGCGGTTCGACACCAGCATGCCGTGCGGATGCAGCCCGGCATATCCCCTGGCCGACGTTACGGTCGAGACGGGTGCCTGCGTACCGGGGGGTACGATCGTTGCGTCCATCGTCTTGAAAAAACGGATGTTGATCTTGTCGCCCGCCTGCAGGCGGGGCACGTTGCGGGCCTCTGGCGGGATCCGCACGGTCACGAGGTCGCCGGTATGATCGCGCAGCAGGACCGTGCCGGCCTCATGATCGACGGTTTCGACCGTGGCCGAGGAAACCTGGTTGCCCACGATGACCGACGTGTCGGCACGGGCGGCGTGCGGCGCGCCCATCGTCATTACGCCAAGCGATAATGCCGCAAGGCCGGGAACAAAGACGGACGGCACAAAACGCAGTACCGCCAGGGTCTTGATTTTCATATCGGGTCTTTTCCGTCCAGTAGTATTCAGATTGGTACATGCCGCCTTTCCCTTTCGGGGAAGGACCTGCGCCAGTATCGTATCGTCCGGGCGCGATGATCGAGACAAACAGTGTCGGGCGCGGTTTTTTCCTCCTCCTGCGTCAAAAACGCCACGCATGGCGGAAGGTTCGTCATGCGGTCCGTCATGGCCGGTCATATCCGCCATCCACGACAGTACAGGATGCCCCGACCACGGCATCCGCCACGGCCCGTACCGGACGGGACCCGGCCGGCGGGATGCAAATACCAGTCGGTTCACGCGCGGGACCGACAGTTTTCTTATGACAGGGCTTTCCCTGCCTTTGCTGATGCGGATTCCGTGCGTGTCGTCATCCGCCATGATTTTGCGACAGTCTCTTTTTCGTCCGGACGTTTTCCCCGTCATCCGGCGGGTCATGCGTGATGATGCAACTGAAGTGACCCGCAATATCCCTTCCATCCGCCGCAGGGACCATGCCGGTCACGTGCGCTTTCATCGCTGCATGAAAATATCCGGGAAAGGGGATGGTCCATCAGCCTGCTGAACCGTGTGAAAGAAATATCACCACGCAGCATCCGCCCACCGGCGGACGGGCAAAACCCCTTCAGTCATTGAAAATCCGAGAAGTACCGAGGATGACCACCGCGAAAAGGCGCAAAATGCCAGAAGCGCCAGCGCCACGGCCGCCGGAACGTACGAAAGTCCCCAGCCCCGCCTGCGGACGAATCCCCGGTTTCCTGTCCGCTAACTCTTCCCCTGCCCCCACGCCATCCCCATATCGGACATGGATGCGCCGGCCCCATCCGGCCGGTCGTGCCCGTCCCTGCCCCCCTTTCACCGCCCTGCGGCGACCAGGGGGAAGCATCCCCGCCGGAACACATGCCTATGGAACACGGATCGGGGGGACAGGGAATATGCGTTGGGAAAATGGTTTGGTGAGTTCAACGTATCTTGCGCAAAATCACGCATACGCAGGGAAACGGCAGGCCAACACCCTGCCGGCCCACGGAATTCCCCATCGGCCGCACCCCGCCCCGCCACGACGGGCCGCACCATCGGGGATGGGGGCGCCACCTTTTCCCACGACATTTTCCGCCACGATCCGTATATTCTTCCCCCAACAGCAGGAGACCCGACCCGATGCCGCTTGCCCGAAGCAGACGTCCGGCCCATCACCGCGTGCCCGCCCCGCGCCCGTCACGGGTCAAGGGGGACATGCGCCGGCTGCTGGACATGCTGTGCGCGCTGCATGGATCCATCCACCGTGGCGCCCGCGACGCGGGATCGCTGGTGCGCTGCGCGGTGCAGGCGCAGCCCGACCTTGGCCTGCCGGACAAGGCGCTGCCGGCGCTCAGCCGCCGCGACGGCGACACCCCGCCCACCGCCACCGAATGGAAACGCCTCGGCCACGCGCTGGAGGAGGCGCGCGACACGCAGGCGGGACAGGGTGGCGGCTATCTCGACGCGTGGCTGTCGGAACTGCGGCGCGCGACGGGGCTGGATGACGTGGCGACCGACATCCTCGGCCTTGCGATGTGCTATCGCCTCAATGGCCATTTCGAACAGCTGTGGGACGACCTGTGCGAAAACAGGTCCCGCGGGCCATTCCTGTGCGAGGACATCTCGCTGCTGCACATGCTGCTGGGACGGCCTGAGGTGGAGATCGCGGCCGCCCTCGCCCCCGAAGGGCAGCTGCGCATGAGTGGGCTGATGAGCGTGGACGAGGATGGCGACATCACGCTGCTGCCGCGCCTGATGGCGCTGATGAACCGGCGCGCGCGCGTGGTGGGGGACATCCGCTCCCTCCTGCTGGGGCAGCCGCGCGCGGCGACCCTGCCGTGGGATGCCTTTGCCCATATGGGCGAACAGGCGGAAATCGCGGCGAAAATCCTGACCGCCGCCGTGCGCGACCATGCCAGCGGCATCAACATCCTGCTGTACGGGCCGCCGGGCACGGGCAAGACCGAATTCGCCGCGACCCTTGCAGCACATGTCGGCGCGACGCTCTATCCCGTGGGGGAGGCGGACAGCAGCGGCGACGAACCGTCGCGCCATGAACGGCTGGCGGACCTGCGGTGCAGCACGCGCCTCCTGCGCAACACATCCTCCGTCCTGCTGTTTGACGAGGCGGAGGACCTGTTCACCACCGGCCTGTTCGAGGCCCCGCAATCCTACAGCCGCGTCTTCTTCCACCGCCTGCTTGAACAGGGGGGGACGCCGGTGATCTGGACGGCCAACGACCTCGACATGCTGGGCCCGGCCATCGCGCGCCGCATGGCCCTGTGCATCGAGATGCGCCAGCCCGGCGTCGCGGTGCGCACGCGCCTGTGGCAGGACATGGCGCGCGAGGAAAAGGTACCCCTGACCCCAGACGCGGCGGCGACGCTGGCGCGCGCCATCCCGGCGCCGCCCGCGATCCTGCGCAACGCGCTGCGTTCGGCGCGGCTGGCGGGGGGCGATTCGTCGATGGTCTGCACCATCGCCACCGGCATCACGCAGGCGGCGTCGGCCGGCCGGGTCGTCGTGCCGCCCGCGGGCGGCGATACGCGTTATGACGCGGGGCTGGTCAATGCCGACTGCGACCTTGCGGCGCTGGCGACGCGCCTGTCACGTCCGGGCGCGCCACAGGCCGTGTCGCTGCTGCTGTCGGGGCCGCCGGGCACGGGCAAAAGCGCCTATGCCCGCTATCTTGCGGACATGATGGAACTGCCCGTGCTGCAGAAACGCGCCTCCGACCTGCTGGACAAATATGTCGGACAGAGCGAGCAGCAGATCGCCGCCGCCTTTGCCGAGGCACGCGATACCGGCTCCTTCCTGATTTTTGACGAGGTGGACAGCCTGCTGGGCGATCGCCGCGCGGCCGAACGCAACTGGGAGGTCAGCCAGGTGAACGAGATGCTGACATGGATGGAAAGCCACCCGCTGCCGTTCGTGTGCACCACCAACCTGGCCGCGCGTCTTGACCCCGCCAGCATGCGGCGCTTCCTGCTGCGCGCGCGTTTCGATTACCTGACGGCCCCGCAGGCACGGCATGCGTTCGAACGGTTTTTCGACCTGCCCGCGCCCGAGGGGCTGAACCGGCTGCGCACGCTGACGCCTTCGGACTTTGCCCTTGTGGTGCGCAGGCGCGCGCTGCTGGACACGCCTGCCACCCCGCAGGCGATGCTTGATCTGCTGGCGGCGGAATGTCAGGGGCGCGAAGGCAGCCAGACCATCGGCTTTTCCATGTAAGTCCCCGCTCCGGGCGGTCGGGTCCTGGAATCGTTCGCAGGACACGCCACAATAATAGTGAAAAGTTTTTGGGTGCCGCCTTTTTTCAAAAAGGCGGTGTTCTTCGAAGCTTTTTGAAAAAAGCTTCACCAAAAACTTTTATAAGTTAAAGGCTGCCGTTACTGGGGCGTGTGGGCGGCGGCGTCCTCTTCCTGCGCGCATTCCCCCGGATCGGGCGGCGTGACATGGGCGGGCGGGTGATCGCGCAGGTTCGCGACCTCCGTCCGCGCGGCGTCGAGTTCGCGGGCGAAATCCGCTTCCTGCCGCATCGCGGTGTACAGCACCGCCCCGTTCATCCATCCCGCCGTGACATCGCTGCGCCAGTGGACGCCACAGATCACCCGGCTTTCGCCATAGACACGGGCGCGCTGCATGATCTGCGCCGTCCGCGCGGGCAGGATGTCCGACAGCACCGATCCCGTGATCCAGCCCAGCGTGGCATAGGCGGAGGGGTAGGACGGCGTTCGCGCCACCTCCCCCCGTTCGGCCACGCACAGGGGCAGTTCGATCGCGGAATAGGGACGCGGGCGCTTCCACTGCGCCTTTTCCTGTTCGATCACGGGCTCGACCCGTGCTTCCATGCGGCTCAGCAATGCCTCCAGATGGGGCAGGTGGGCAGGCGTCAGCGTAAATCCGGCGGCGCAGGAAAAGGCCGTGAGCATGTGGCCCACCCCGTGGCGGGCATCACGCTGCGCCAGTTTCCACCGTTCG
The DNA here is from genome assembly GCF_003311635.1 of Novacetimonas cocois. GTDB lineage: Bacteria > Pseudomonadota > Alphaproteobacteria > Acetobacterales > Acetobacteraceae > Novacetimonas > Novacetimonas cocois. The sequence goes on from NZ_QEXL01000019.1 coordinate 6,060, forward strand.
CTGTTTTCCAGCACGCGCGTATCGGCAAAGATGCTGGCGTCGGCGGCGCTGCCGGCGGTTTCGGCAGGCGGCGGGGGCGGCAGGAAAATGCGGCCGTCCGGCAGGGCGGGACCGGGTGGGGGTGGTGCCTCGCGATGCGCCCATCCCGGCGACGCACCCGCCATGATTCCCCCCATCAGAACACACGCGCCCACGATGCCGCGCGTACCGCCGCGCCACGCGCGCCCATGCGGAAATCCCCTGCCCATGCTGTTCCATCATTCCTTCAGAATCGACGAGCGGACTTTATTTCACATTCTCAATAACAGGTCGCATGAAATCCGCCCCGTCACGCGCGCGCATGCGGCCATGTCGTTGCAACCGGTTCAAAGACGGGATTTTCTATGGCATGGTGGAACTGACATTTCCCAATGGATACGACATGAACCGCAAACCATCGCTGCTGCCGGGGAATATCAGCCCCCTTCGAATCGCCCTGTGCGTCGGTGGCGCGATCCTGGTGGTGGCGCAGTTCGTGCGGTCGCTGCACATGAACCCGCTGACGGCGATGCCCGGCGACGTGATGTTCCACATCGTCATGATGGCGCTGGGCGCGATCCTGTTCCTGCTGGGCATGTGGGGGCCATCGCTTTAGCCCCCGGGGTCCGTCGTTCCGCGCCTGTCGTGGCGGTCAGCGGCGTTCGGAATCGGCCCCGCTGCCATTATCGGTAATGCCCGCGCGCGACGGGGCGTCGGATCCCGGCTCCACCTCCCGCGTGGCGCGGGCGACGGCGGCATCATCGCCGAATCCCCGGCCCGACACGCGCCTGCGCGGGACGGGATTTTCCATCAGTACGTTTTCTAGTGCCTCGGGGTCCGTGCGTTCGGCCTGATCGAACAGCGCGTCGGCACGTGCCTGATCACCGGCCTGTTCGGCGCGGATTCCCGCCTCCGCCAGGCTGCGGGCGGTGGCATGCCTGCCCTCCCCCGCGTCGTCGGGACGGTCGTCATCATTCATGAAACGCGACATCGTGGCCTCCTGCTTACTCGGTGACTGCCCCCGGACGCGCGGCCATGCGCGGCGGGGGTCGTGACATACCCACAAACCCCCGCCACGCGTGACGGTTCAATGACATGGGTCACTTTGCAGCGCAGGGCGCCTATGCGCTGACGCCATCAAGCAGCGGCACCCCCGACGCCCGCGCCATCGTCCGGCAATAAGCGTCCACCGGGGCAGGCCAGTCGATGCCCGCCACGATGCTCAGGCTGCGCAGCAGGGCGAACAGGTGGATATCGTCGCTGGAGAGTTCGCCATTGACAGCGTGCGGGCTGCGGACCAGCGGCGCGAGTTCACGCAGCAGCGCATCGATCTGCGCGATCATCACGGCGCTGTCGTCGAGAAGCGCGCCAAAGGGGCCGACCATCTTTTCCTTGTTGCGGATGAAATAGGCCCGCGCCCCGGTCGTGGCGAATTCCTCCAGCGGGGCGGCCGCGACGCGCGGCAGGATCAGCCGGAAGGCCACCGCACCGGCATTGCCGATCCATGCGCCAACCGCCGGGCTGGCCGCGCCGGTCAGGATGCGATGGCCATCCATGCCGTCCACATGGTCAACGATATCCATGCTTTCGCCCATGAACCGCCCGTCCTGTTCCAGGATGGGCACCATCTTGGCGCCGATCATGCGCGTGGGCGTCGCCACGTCGTCATTGAGCAGCGTGACAACCTCCACCGGAATGTCCTTCAGTCCGAAAATCATCCGCGCCTTCACGCAGAAGGGACAGTGGTCGTAGCTGTAGAGTCGCATCCTTACCCTTTGATGGCTGTTTCAAACCTTCCCCACGCGGCGTCCTGCGCGTCGTGGCGAAGTTTCAGGGAACGCCGCCCTATCTTCTGAAAAAGACGGCGTCCGGAAACTTCTGTCATTTCCTTCAGTGCGTTATTATGAAACGCTTTGCAGACTGCGCGGCCTGTTGCGTTTCATCGGCCGGCCATGCGCGCGATCTTGCGGTCCGTCTTGTACTGCCCCAGCGCATAGACCGACCATATCGCGGCGGGAAGCCACCCGATCACCGTCAGCTGGAGCACGAGGCAGGTGATCCCCGCAAAGGGACGCCCGATGGTAAAGAACTGCAGCCATGGCAGCAGCAATGCAAGGACAAGGCGCATTTTCACGCCTCCTGTGACTGTGGGAAACATGATCCTAGCGCGGCCGCGTCGCGCATGCCACAGGACTTCGCAGGGGCGCGGGCGCCTTGACCGGGGGAAGACAGGGGGTATAATGAGGAAACGTTATAATATAACAACATTACGGATCGCGCACCCCCGCGCGGAATGAAACAGGCCATGACACGACAGTCCGGGGCACGGCCCCCGTCCCCACCGGCGCCCGCGTTGCAGACCTGGATGGCCCGGTCATGGGCATGGCGCCTGACGTGGATGGGGGTGCCCGTCGGCCTGCTGTGGCTGGCGATCCTCTGGGCGGCGCGCCTGCCATGACCGGCCCTGATGCCACATCCGGCACCACATGCGCGGCAGGCCGGGCCGGGCCGATCCGGCTGCATGACATCGCCGCGGGCTATGGCCGCGCGGCGGTGTGGCGGCATGTCAGCGGCAGCTTCGCCCCCGGCAGCCTGACGGCGATCGCCGGGGCGAACGGGGCGGGCAAGTCCACGCTGGTGCGCGCCCTGCTGGGGGAGGTGCCGCTGCGCGAGGGGCATATCGATTACGGCGGCCAGCGGCCCCGTGACTTCGGCTACCTGCCGCAGGCGCGCGACATCGATCGCGGATTTCCCATGTGCGTGGCGGACCTTGTGCTGTCGGGCGCGTGGCGCGTGACCGGGGCGTTCGGGGCGGTGGACGTCGCCCTGCGCGAACGCGCGGCGCGGTGCCTGAAACATGTGCGCCTGTCGGGGATGGAGGAACGTGCGATCGGCGACCTGTCGGCCGGGCAGTTCCAGCGCCTGCTGTTCGCGCGGCTGCTGATGCAGGACGCGCGGGTCATCATCCTGGACGAACCCTTTACCGCGCTGGACGCGCCCACGACGCGCGACCTGCTGCACCTTGTCGATCACTGGCGTGACGAGGGACGGACCGTCATCGCGGTGCTGCATGACCTGCGCCAGATCACGCAGCATTTCCCCAGCGTCGTCCTGCTGGCGCGGGGGGCCGCGCACTGGGGGCCGACGCGTGACATCCTGACGCCGCCCCTGCTGGAACAGGCCTATGGCGCGAATGCGATGTTCGCCTGCCCCATGGGCCCGGACGACGGGGCGCGGCCCGACGGTGCTGCAGCGGACGCGTGGTCATGAACCCGTACGACCTGTTCATCGCCCCGTTCGCGGATTTCGGGTTCATGCGCCGCGCGCTCGTGGCGTCCGCCGCGCTGGGGCTGGGGGCGGGGCCGGTCGGCGTGCTGCTGCAGCTGCGCCGCATGAGCCTTGTGGGCGACGCGATGAGCCACGCGATCCTGCCGGGGGCTGCCATCGGCTTCCTGCTGGCCGGTGGCCTGTCGATGATGGCGATGGGGCTGGGCGGCATTGTCGCGGGGCTGGGCGTGGCGCTGCTGTCGGGCCTGGTCAGCCGCCATACCCGCCTGTCGGAAGATGCCAGCTTCGCCAGCTTCTACCTCACCTCCCTCGCGCTGGGGGTGCTGATCGTCTCCTCCCACGGGTCGAACATCGACCTTCTGCATGTACTGTTCGGCACCATCCTTGCGATCGACACGCCGACCCTGTGCCTGATGGGCGGGGTGACGACGCTGACGCTGTGCGTGCTTGCAGTCGTGTGGCGGCCGCTGGTGATGGAATGCGTCGATCCGGGCTACATGCGGCTGGTGGGGGGGCATGGCGCGGCGTGCCATATGCTGTTCCTGTTTCTGGTGGTCATCAACCTCGTCTCCGGGTTCGAGGCGCTGGGCACGCTGATGGCGGTGGGGATGATGATGCTGCCCGCCGCCACGGCGCGCCTGTGGACGCGGCGGCTGTGGACGATGATGGGCATGGCGTCGGCCGTGGCGACGCTGTCGGGACTGGGCGGGCTGCTGGTGTCGTTCCATTACCGCATGGCGTCGGGGCCGACGATCATCCTGACGTGCAGCCTGTTCTACATCCTGTCGCTGCTGCTGGGCCCGGCCGGGGTGGCACGGCGCCTGCTGGCCTCGCGGCCATGACGCCTTTTTTCCGGCAAAGGCTCCGCCACGCGATGAAATCCCGTCTGCTGTCCCTTGTCGCGTGCTGCTGCGCGTGCCTTGCCGTCATGGGCCACGTCCCTGCCGCCGCGGCCCGCACGCTGCGCGCCGTCGCCAGTTTCAGCGTGCTGGCCGACGTGGTGCGGCAGGTGGGCGGCGCGCACGTGGACGTGACATCGCTGGTGCCGCCCGATGGCGACCCGCACGAATTCGAACCCGCCCCCGCCGACGCGCGCAGGCTGCAGGACGCGGACCTCATCTTCCTCAGCGGCGACGGGCTGGAGACATGGTTCGTCCGTCTGGCCCGCGCGGCGGGATATCATGGCACGCCCGTCATCACATCCGACGGGATCGTGACGCGCGACATGCGCGAGAACGGGCGCGACGTGACCGACCCGCATGTGTGGAACAGCGTGCCCAACGTGGAAATCTGGACACGCAACATCCGCGACGCGCTGATCCGCGCGGACCCGGACGACGCCGATGCCTTCCGCGCCAGCGCCGCCGCCTATCTGGGGCGCCTGCAGGCGCTGGACCATTACGTGCGCGAACGGATCACCACCGTCCCGCCCGACCGCCGCAGGGTACTGACGGGGCATACCGGCTTTGGCTATTTCGGGCGTGAATATGGCGTGACGTTCATCGCGCCGCAGGGCCTGTCGACCGAAACCGAACCCGCCGCCGCCGACATCGCCGCCCTGATCCGCCAGATCCGCGCATCGGGCGTCAGCACCTATTTCGTGGAAAACACGGCGGACCCGCGACTGGTACAGCAGGTCGCCCGCGCGACGGGCACCCGTGCGGGCGGCACGATGTATGTGGAATCCCTCTCCCCTCCCGGGGGGCCGGCACCCGATTACCTGTCGATGATCCGCCATGACGTGGACCTGATGGTCCCGGCGATGATGACATCGCATGAGCCACCGCCATAGGCGAGACGTCTCCGCACGGGAGGGGCTGGGCGGAGACAAAAACATGCCCCGGAGGCCATCCCCGCAGCGCCCTGTGCCGGATAATGGGGACGGATGATCCCCGCATGGCCGAAGGGACATGGCCCGGGCGGCATGGCCTGAGGAACACGGCACGTCGGAATCCGGATCTCCCGATGGGAAAAGGCAGGCCGAGACCACCGGTTCACGCGGGCGTGAAAAACGCGCAGCATCCGCGTCTGCCCTGATATATCCTAGGGACGGGACCGCCGCGACGGGCCGCCCCTGCATCGTCGATCATGCAGGATGCCGCCTGTTTCAGGACACGCGATGGTTGTTGCGTTCTTGTATGAATACCGCCAACGGGATAAACGGAAGACAGGAAACCGGTTGAATGACCCTGTGTGACGCGAATGCACATTGGCGCCTGCCGCGTGCGCCATTGCGGGACAGGGCGGTCACTGCCGTTTCTGGCCCGGACGTTCCCGCGCCGGTAGCGGATTGCAGAAGAAAACGATGATATGACAGCCAATACGCATTCTCCGGTCCTGCAGCATTCCGACCTCGTCCTCCAGCACATCCCCGAGGCGGTGGTCCTGATCAACGACCGCAACGACATCGTTTTCTATAATGACGCGGCGCAGAAGCTCTGGGGCATCCCGCGGGCGGAGGTCATGGGCCGCAACGTCCGCTGCCTTGTGCCGCCGCCCTATCGCGCCGACCATGACGGTTTCATCGCCCGCCACCGGCAGTCCGGGAAGGACCACACCGTCGGCACCACCCGCGACGTGGAGTTCGTCACCGCGGGCGGGGAGACGCGGCGCGGGCGGCTGTCGCTGTCGCAGGTGGTGCGTCCGGGGCAGGCGGGCACCTGTTACATGGGCATCATGACCGATGTGACGCAGGATTACCTGTCCGAAAGCATCCTGCAGCTTCGCAATGACCTGATGCGCAGCCTGGTGTCCGAAAAGCTGCCCCTTGACCAGAGCGGGCAGTTCCTGTGCCGCCGGATCGAAAACACCATTACCGACTGCTGCGCCGTGCTGCTGCATCCGGGCGGGCATGACGGGCGGATGGATATCACCGCCACCACCACGCTGCCACGGCGCATGCGCAACGCGCTGGCGGCCGGCGTCCCCGGCCCCGCCGAAATCGCCGCCATGAAGGACAATCCGGCCATGGCGCTGGACCTTGCATGGACGCGCCATGCCACGCTGGCGCACGCGTTCGGCTTCATCGGGTGCGAGGCAGCGCCCGTCGCCACCCATGACGGCACCCCGGCGGGCATCCTTGCGATCTACCTGCGCGACGCCAGCCAGGTGGAATGGGCCCGCGCGGTGGTGAAGGCCGCCCTTCCGTTCTGCACGCTGGCGCTGGGCCGCGACGCGGCGCGGCAGCGCATTTCCGAACTGTCGGAGCGCGACACCCTGACGGGGCTGCTGAACCGCTCCTCGCTCAACCGGTATATCGAGGGCATGACATCGGACCGCCAGGACGCCGCGTTCACAGTCATGGTCCTCAATATCGACAGCTTCCGCGACATCAACAACGCGCTGGGCCATATCCACGCCGACAACTTCCTGCGCGTGGTGGCGAAACGCCTGGAGGCGCTGTCGGGGGGGCATTTCATCATCAGCCGCAGCAGCGGCGACGAGTTCATCGTCCTTATCCCCGACTGTCCGCGCGCGCTGGCGATGAACCAGGCCACGCGGATCATCCGCGCCGTTGCCGATCCCATCGAAGTCGACGACAGCACCATCACGCTGTCGGTGTCGATCGGGATCGCGTGCTATCCCGATGACGGGCCAGACGGGGAATCCCTGCTGGGCCATGCCGACGTCGCCCTGCAGCAGGCTAAGAGCGAAGGGCGCGGCACCTACAAATTCGCGGATTCGAACAAGAACCGCCTGGCGCAGGACCGCCTGCTGCTGGGCAGCGCGCTGCATGAAACCGTGTCCAAGGGGCAGCTGCACCTGAATTACCAGCCCCAGATCGACACGATGACGGGCGCGCTATACGGGGTGGAGGCACTGGCGCGGTGGCACCATCCGCATCTGGGCAACATCTTCCCCTCCCGCTTCATCGCGGTGGCGGAGGAAACCGGGCAGATCGCGGCCATCGGCCGGTGGTCCCTGCGCGAGGCATGCCGCCAGATGGGACAGTGGGACCGCGACGGCATCCGCGTTCCCACCGTGGCGGTCAACCTGTCGGCCGCGCATTTCGGCGATCACAGCGTGCCCGAATACATCGCGGGGCTGTTGCGGACATACGACCTGACGCCGGATCGCCTGACGGTGGAAATCACGGAAAACGTCATGATGGAAAGCGGCCAGACCACGCATGACGTGCTGCAGGCCATCCGCAACCTTGGCGTTGGCCTGTCGATGGATGATTTCGGCACGGGTTATTCCTCGCTGTCGCGGCTGACGCGCCTGCCGCTGACGGAAATCAAGATCGANCCGCAGCTTCATCAACGATTTCGAACATGACACCAACGCNACAGGCGGTGACGACGGCGGTTATCGGCATCGGCAACCGGCTGGGCATGACGGTCGTGACCGAAGGGGTGGAGACCGAACAGCAGCGCCAGCTGCTGGAAGACCTGAAGTGCGACGTGATGCAGGGATACCTGTTCGCCAGGCCGCTGCCCGCGGACGAACTGGAGAAATGGATCCGCGCGCGCGCCTGACAACGCCCCGTCCGGTCCCGCACCGGGCCATCGTCCCTGCCTGCGGAAATGGCCGTCGGAACCGCCCGGTCGCCGATGTTTACTGAAAATATACTTTCGGGGACTGCCGGGGCCGTGGTCCGTCGATGGCCCGCGCTCGTCACATAATGTTGAACTTGCCGCCGCCATTCCCGGCCTCACGGCAGCGCGGCGCGGGGCCTGAGTGACCCGCCATGGGAAAAGTCCTGACCCCGAAAGGAATTTTCCCGCACCCCGGGGCCGGGCCGTGTGACCTGCGTCTGCGGCATTACTGCCATATATCCAAAAGACGAATGTCTGGCATATGCCCTGCAATGAGCCGGGGCGGACAAGCCATGATAGCATGACACAAACTGAAATACGCAAGCCAGGCACGCCGTTGCGTCTGGTCGCGCAATAATTGAATAAAGGTGAACAAAATGATCTCGTGTCTCGGTCGCATCCTTTCCGTCGGTACCGTTACCACCCTGCTGGCTGCCGCACCCGTGCTGGCGCATGCCGAAACCTCCCCCCCGACGGGCGCGGGCGTTGCGAATCAGGTCGAACAGATCAAGATGGGATCGCTGTCGGAAAAGACGGTGATGTCGGCCGTGGCCTCGGCCAAGCCCGCTGATCTGGGCGGCATCCTCAATTACTGCATCCAGTCCAACTACCTGACCGCGTCCGAGGCATGGCCCGTGCTCGCGGCCCTGAACAAGAAGACCAACGACGTCCCGTCCAACAGCAAGGGCAACATGTCCTATGCCGACGGCTCGACCGGCCTGCTGAAGGTGGGTGGCAAGGCGCCGATCTCGCTGGAAGACGCGTCCACCGACATCCGCCGCGCCGCCTGCGCGAAGGTCGAGGCCCGCGCCAAGTCGCTGCTCTGATCGCGTCCATTCCCGTGCATGGGTCCGCCCATGCGTGGGGAATTATTGCTTCCGTGGCCTGATATCGCGGCGGAAGCAGGACCAGACCCCGGCCCTGGCCGGGGTTTTTTCATGGGATAAAGGCGGCACGCCAGCAGGCGCGGATTTCCCGGCAGCGAGGGACATGGCTGAAATACTGTCACCAGCCAGTAACGCAGCACTACCATGTGGTCTTCATGCGTGAAAAATTGCCTGTAAACAGCCCGGCGATAAAACTGACAAAAGTTTTTTGGGTGTCGCCTTTTTTCAAAAAGGCGACGTTCCCTGAAGCTTTTTGAAAAAAGCTTCACCAAAAACTTCTTCATGATTTAAAGGATATCTCAAGGGATCAGGGCCTGCTACCGCACCCAGACCTGTGAGAAAATCATGTGATACAGGCTGGTATAGAAATAATGTCCCAGCCGCTTTGATACCACATCGACATAGCTCATGTGGATCATCGGCACGGCAGGGGACTGCCGGGTGATCATGTCGTTGGCCTGCGCCCACAGCGTGCGGGCGGACTGCGGATCGACATCCTGGCGCGCGCGGTCCATCACCTGCTGGATGCTGGCGTCGCAGAAGCCCGAGATATTGATCGAACTGTCGGAATGCGGACGAAAATTCTCGCACCCGAACAGGGTGTCGAGGAAGTTCGAGGGCGACGGATAATCGGCATACCATTCACGCATGCTGATCTGCACATGGTTGTCGGTATTTTCGATATATCCGGGATGGATGGTCTGCGACACGGTGCGCAGGTGGGCCTGGTACCCGATGGACTGCAATATGCCGCGCACATAGGTGCCCATGCTGATGTCCACGGCATTGGCCGCAACCACCAGCGTCACGTCCTGCCCCGCCGTGCCGCTGTCGCGCACAAGCTGGCGCGCGCGATCCAGATCCGCGCCACGCCATGCGGGCGCGGGATGGTCCGGCGTCGCGTCGCGGGTATAGGCACACCGCCCGTCATCGGGCAGCAGGCCGGGCGGTACCATGCTGCATAACGGCGAGGCCAGCGCGCTGCCCCCGGCAAGGATCATCATGGCGCGACGGTCAAGCGCGTAATTGACCGCCTGTCGCGCCTGCAGGTTGCTGAACGGGGCAATATTGACGTTCATCGGCAGGAAATACAGGCCATACAGCGGCTGCACATGCACCTGCGCCGTATAGCGCGCGCCCAGTTCCCCCAGCCGGTCCAGCGGCTTGTTCCCGAACGCCCAGTCGTACTGCCCGTTTTCGACCGCCGTCACCGCATCCTCGTCCGACAGGCCGAAATCATAGGAAATGGCATCGACATAGCCGTCGGGCTGTGCCTCGGCATTCCAGACATGGAAATAGGGATTGCGTTCCAGCCGCATGTGACGCTGCGGATCGTACGACACGATGCGATAGGGGCCGGTCGCGGCAATGGGAGTGTTGCCCACGTCATGCGCGGGCGTATCCGCCGGCAGGATGGAGGCATGGGGAAAGGCGATTTTCTGCGGGAATTCGGCGTCCGGTTCCTTCAGCCGGATGGTGATGCGCCGCGTCGCGGGATCGACCTGCACCCCGTCGGACAGCGTGCAGTGCGCCGCATCGCGCAGGCATTCATCCGCGCCCAGGATCCCGCCATAGAACGACCCGGCGGTGGGGCTGCCGACGATGAAAATCCGCCGCAGCGACGCCACGACATCCTCCAGCCCCACCTCCGCGCCGTTGGAAAACCGGACGCCGCGCCGCAGGGTGAATATCCACGTCCGCCCCCCGTCGGGCGTCTGCGGCAGGGATTCGGCAAGGTCGGGCACCAGTTCGTTGCCCGCCGCCCCCTCGGCCTTGCGAAAGTTCAGCAGCCCGTCATAGACCACGCTGAAAAGCTGCATGTACATGGTGGTATAGTCGATCTGCGGATCGAGCGTCCCTGCGGAGACATGGGCCGTCAGCCGCAATGTCCCCCCGCGATGATTCGCCGCATGGTCCGCAATCGGATCTGCAATCGGATCCGCCGCGCGCGCGTCGTGCCGCATGCCAGGCAGGCATGTTATCCCCACCGCGACAAGTGCAAGCCACGACGCACGTGGCATCATTTTTGTTCCGCCATCAGCTGTTCGATGCGATCGGCGATTTCCTGCGCCGAGGCAGAGGCCGGGATGGTGCCGACATAACGTTCGGTCGGCGACATGATGACGATCTGCGACGCGGGTTCCATCATGTAATCCCCGTTCTCCAGCGGCTTGCGGACATAGGGGGCATGATATTCATGCGCCACGGCCTCCACCATCTTGGGCGAACCCGTCATGCTGAACAGCCGCGGCCCGAAACGCAGGGTATAGGTGCGCAGGACATCGGACGTATCGCGCATCGGATCGACCGAGATGAAGATGGGCGCGACATAGCGCGCCTTGGCCCGGCCAAGGATATCCATCGCCTTGGCCATCGATTCCATCGTCGCGCCGCACAGCGTGTCGGGGCAATGGGTCGATCCGAAATAGACCAGCATCCACCGTCCCCGGAAATCGCTGTCGAGCACCGACCCGTCCGCGCCGTTGACCAGCCGGAAGGACCCGCCGACCTCGTTGCCATAGGTGGTCAGCGGCGGGGCCATCCGGTCGAAAATCCGGTACCCCACATATCCCACCAACGATGAAATCACCACGATCACCAGCGTGACGATAAGGATGAACCTGTCGCGTTTACTCAGCATCAGTGTGCGTCCGCCCAATTCGTTCCGGTCCCGGTCTCCACGACCAGCGGCACGGAAAGGGTCGCTGCGGATTCCATGACCTGCTTTACAAGGGCGGCGAGACGATCCGCCTCCTCATGCCGCACCTCGAACAGAAGTTCGTCATGGACCTGAAGCAGCATGCGTCCGTCAAGCCCTGCCTCACGCATTTCGTGAGGAATCCGCACCATCGCGCGCTTGATGATGTCGGCCGCCCCCCCCTGAAGGGGGGCGTTGATGGCCTGGCGTTCCGCGTAATTGCGCCGCGCGGCGTTGCGCCCGCCGATTTCGGGCACCCAGCACCGCCGCCCGAACGGCGTGACGACATATCCGTGCCTGCGGGCCTGTTCGCGCATCCGCTCCATGTAATCGCGGATGCCGGGATACCGCGCGAAATAGGCATCGATATAGCCCCGCGCCTCCCCCGGCGGGATGCCAAGCTGGCGTCCCAGCCCGAAGGCGCTGATGCCATAGATGATGCCGAAATTGATCGCCTTGGCCCGGCGGCGCGTCAGGGGATCCATGCCCTCGATCGGGATGCCGAACACTTCGGACGCCGTGCGGGCGTGGATGTCCTGCCCCAGCGCGAATGCCTCCTTCAGCGCGGGGATGTCCGCCACGTGCGCCAGCAGCCGCAGCTCGATCTGGGAATAGTCCGCCGACAGCAGCAGCCGGCCCGGCGGCGCGATGAACGCGCGGCGGATGCGCCCGCCCTCTTCCGTCCGGACGGGGATGTTCTGCAGGTTGGGGTCGTTAGACGACAGGCGGCCCGTGGTCGTCACCGCCATCTGGAACGAGGTGTGTACCCGTCCCGTCGCGGGATCGACCTGATTGACCAGGGCATCGGCATAGGTGCTCTTGAGCTTGGCGAGCTGCCGCCACGCCAGCACTTCGGCCGGAAGGTCGTGCCCCTTGTCCGCAAGGTCCTGCAGCACGGACGAATCCGTCCCCCACGCGCCGGATTTCATGCGCTTGCCCCCGGCGATGCCCATTTCATCGAACAGGATCTCGCCCAGCTGCTTGGGGGAGCCGACATTGAACTCCCGCCCCGCAAGGGCGTGGATGCGTGCCTCGATCGTGGACATGCGCCCGGCGAATTCCACCGATATCGCCCGCAGGTCGTCCGCGTCGACGGCGATGCCCTCGCGCTCCATGTCCGCCAGTATGTCCACCAGCGGACGCTCCAGCTCCTCATACAGCGCCAGCGCATGGTTGGGGCGCAGCTGCGGGCGCAGTACCTGCCACAGCCGCAGGGTCACGTCCGCGTCCTCGGCCGCATAGGCGGTGGCGCGCGCGATATCGACCCGCGCGAAGGGGACGCGGTTGCGCCCGGTGCCCGTCACCTCGTCATAGGGGATGGGGGTATGGTCCAGATACAGGCGCGAGAGTTCATCCATGCCCTGCGTATGCTTGCCCGCGAACTGGGCATAGGAAATCAGCATCGTGTCGTCGATGGGCGTGGGCTGTGGCGCGCCCGCGCGCACCAGTACCTCTAGATCGAACTTGGCGTTCTGGAACACCTTGAGCACCGACGGATCCACCAGCAGGTCCGACAGGCATTCCAGCGCCACGCCAACATCCATCTGCGCCACCGACGCGCTGTCCATCAGGTCGCCCTCATGCGCCAGCGGGATGTAGCAGGCGCGGCCCGGCGCGGTCGCCAGCGAAATCCCCACCAGCCCCGCGCGCAGCGAGTCGAGGCCATCGGTTTCCGTGTCCACCGCGCACACGCCCGCGGCCCGGGCCTCCGCCACCCAACGCCGCAGCGCATCGACGTCGCTGACGGTTTCATAGGGGCCATAGGCGGCGTCGGGGACGGCCATGGCCGGGGTCTGTTCCGCCGGCGCTGCGGCCGTGCCCGCGCCAGGAAGGGGCGGCGTCGGGCGGCGTGGGGTCGCGGCGGCCTTCATGCCGATGCGCTGCAGCAGGGAACGGAAGCCCATCTCCTCCAGCCAGGGGCCGAGTCGCGCCTCATCCACGTCGCAGCAGGCCAGTTCCGCCAGCGGCACGGGACACGGCGCGTCCTCCCGCAGGGTGACAAGCGTGTGCGACAGGCGGGCCATGTCGGCATGGGCGATCAGGTTGTCACGCCGCTTTGACGGCTTCATCCCCTCCGCCGCGTCAAGGATCGCGTCGAGCGAGCCGTATTCCGCCATCAGGGCCGCCGCCGTCTTTGGCCCGATTCCCGGCACGCCGGGCACGTTGTCCACCGGATCGCCGATCAGGGCCTGCACCTCGGCCACATGGACGGGATCGACGCCGAACTTGGCCCTGACCTCCGCCTCGCCAATAGGTTTCTGCTTGATCGGGTCCATCATCTGCACCCCTGGACGGACCAGCTGCATCAGATCCTTGTCGGAGGAAATGATGGTGCATGTCCCACCCGCGTCCGTCGCCTGCCGGGCATAGGCGGCGATCAGGTCATCGGCCTCCCACCCGGCCTCCTCGATCGCGGGCACGCTGAAGGCCGCGGTCGCGTCGCGCACCAGCGCGAACTGCGGGCGCAGGTCCTCCGGCGGTTCGGGACGGTGGGCCTTGTACTGGTCATACAGATCGTTGCGGAACGTGTGGCGTCCCGCGTCGAAGATGACCGCCAGATGGGTTCCCGCATGTTCGCGCAGCAGCCGCGCAAGCATGTTGGTAAATCCGAATACCGCATTGACGGGCGTTCCGTCCGGGCTGGTCATGGGGGGCAGGGCGTGGAAGGCACGGAAAATGAAACCGGACCCATCCACGAGGATCAGGCGGACCTGCGCGTCGGTGTGCATCGGGATTTAGGGTTTCAGTGCGCGTCACCGTGTGATGAGGCCTCGGGGTTGAGCACGAACAGCCGCGAGCAGTAGGGGCAGAATGTCTGGTGGTCGCGGATGCGCAGGAAAACGCGCGGATGGCCCAGCGCGCCCAGCCCGCCGTCGCATGACAGGACGCGCGAATCGACGACGATCGTCTCGACCAGGCCAAGGACGGGATGGGGCGTCGGATTTGTCGGGTTTTTGGTCAGGGCTTGCATTTCGGTGAACCTCGGGCTTGTTGTCCGGCATGGATTGCGATGCCCCGGCGGACCCGCGGCGTCGAATGATGATGATACGCAGGATTGCCGTGCTTTCAAACCTTCGCCTGTCACGCCTGCTTTATCCGGCGTTCCTCATGCTTCTGGCCGGATGCGCGACACATGACGCCCCCACCCCCGTCCCGCCGCCACGCCATGCCGAACTTGGCCGCGTCGTCCCGCCCGACCGGGTGATGGACGTGCCCGGCACCGGCCCGGTGCCCATGCGCATATGGCACGCGCCGGCGGGCGGGCAGAAGGCAGTCGTGCTTGCGCTGCATGGCTTCAACGACAGCCGCGACGCGTGGGAACGTCCCGGCCCCGTGCTGGCGGCGCGCGGCATTACCGTTTACGCCCCGGACCAGCCGGGATTCGGCGCGATGCCCGACAGGGGCGGCTGGCGCGGGACGGACGGCATGGTCGCCGCCGCGCGGGCGGAGGCCACGATGATCCACGATGAAAATCCGGGCGTCCCGCTATACGTCATGGGCGAAAGCATGGGCGGCGCGCTGGCTGTCTGCATGTCGGCGGAAGGCGGCATGCCCGATGTCGCGGGCTATATCCTGCTGGCGCCCGCCGTCTGGGATCTGGGGGCGGGCACGGATACGACCCTTAACGCCATGGCCGCCATCGCGCCCCGGTGGCGGGTGACGGGCCGCGAACTGCCGGTGCATGTCACGGCGTCCGATGACATGCTGGCGCTGGCGCGGCTGTATTACGACCCGCTGACGCTGCGCGCCACGCGCATGCCGGCGCTGGCGGGACTGGCGGAGCTGATGCACCGCGCGGCGCACGAGGTCGGGCGCATGCACGGCCCGGTGCTGGCGGTCTATGGCGGCAGGGACCAGCTGGTGCCCGCGCGCGCCATGACGCGGGCATGGCGTCACCTGCCGCAGGACGCGCGACGCGACTTCATTCCCGCCGGATACCATCTGCTGCTGCGCGGACGTGAGGCGGAGAAGGTCACGCGCGACATCATCTCGTGGATCGAACGGCCTGATGCCTTCCTCCCCTCCGGCGGGGATATCGCCGCAGCCACGTGGAGGGACGCGCCGGCGGGGCAGATGAAGGTGCCCTTCTTCCTGCCCGCGCAGATGGACAGCCTGGTGCGCAAGTAAGATTGCATCATTTCAGGGGTAGCGTTTGCGCCCGTGACAGGGTATGCAGGCGGCTGTGGACTCGTAGCTCAGCTGGATAGAGCGTCGCCCTCCGAAGGCGAAGGTCGAAGGTTCGAATCCTTTCGAGTCCGCCATTTCCCATATGAAATCGCGCAATATCAGTCGGTTATTTGGAAGTTTGACAATTTCTTCCCGAAGTTTGCCAATCTGCTCCAATCTCCGCATGGCACCGCCAGCCAATTTCACCTGCTCAACGACATGCGTATAACGCTTGGTCCCGGACAATGTGCCGTGTTCAGTGATGACGGCGATCCGATGCGTTGTGCATCCCGCCTCAGCCAATCGTCATACGGCATGTGCACCTGACCACGGTCCCCAAAGGCGCGGATGCCAGAAAAGGAACCGGTCATTTTCCCTCCCCGATGCGGCCTGTTTCAAGTTGGGGAACCATGCCGTCGGTCGGCACGTAAACCACCGTCTTGTTGGTCTGGTTATCCAGCCTGCTGATCCAGAGCCAACGCAGGTATTCCGAGTTTTCCTTCAGGCTTTCACCGATGATCTTGTTGGCCTTGGCGGTGCCTTCGGCGCGCAGGATTTCCGCATCGCGCTCGGCCTGCGCGGTCTGCACAAGCACCTGCCGGTTCTGCGTGGCACGCGCCAGTTCGGCCTCACCATGCATTTTGGCGGAATAGACCTGATATTGCGGAAGGGCATAGGCCGCCGCCCCGATAACGGCGACAGCGACAATCCCGATCGCCAGAAGTTCTTTCGTCGAGAAACTGGTCTTCACTGCCTGAACTCCATGATGACGGCACAATCATGTTGGAACCGAAACATAATGTGCGCAACCCGTATCGACGGGCAGGTGCGGGACCTGGTTGCCCGGGATCAGGACAGCGAAAGCCCCCGGAAACGTCCTTGCGGGATGCTTCGTGGGCGGGGCCTGTTGCGTTCGTCGCGCCGGCAGCGGCACCGCCACTGAAATTTCACGTCCGCATCCATGCAACTTCCCCTCGCGCATGCACTTGGGAAAGCGGGAAAAATATCCCCCGGATGGCCGCGAAAATCCGGCACGACACTGCTGACACCTCCCGGAAGGATGAAGAACAATGCGCTCCCCTTCGCTACGGCTGGTTCCGCCGCTGATTCTGACAGTATTTCCCCTTCTGGCTGGTTTCCTGCTGACGGGCACGTCGCAGGCACATGCCGCCCCGCCTCCGCCCGCGATGTCGGCGACGGCAGGCGCCATCGAGGGCGCACCGGGCGCGCGTCTTGCCGGATACCTGAATTTCTGCATCAGCAATCATCTGCTGTCGTATGAGGACGCGACCCCCGTGCTCGACCATCTCATCGCCCAGACAAAGGCTGTGTCAAAGGACCATACGGGCGACATGGATTACGTTTATGGCACGGTGGGACTTCTCCATCCCGAAAACCGGAACAGCCCGCGTCTGACGGACCTCGACATCCCGCAGCGGCGTGAACTGTGCCAGCAGGTCAGGAAAAAGGCCGCATCCGCCACATGATCCCCTCCATGCAAGATCCATGAACATCACGGACATCGGGCAGGATATGCGACAGACCACAACCGCACGGTCTTTTTAGCAGACGCCCGAAAGAACTGCCTTGAGACATCCCGTCAAAGAAGTTTCTGGTGAAGCTTTTTCCAAAAGGCTTCGAAAGAACGCCGTCTTTTTGAAAAAAGGCGGCACCCAGAAACTTCCGGTTGTCTTCAACATTCCCCGGGAATGTGGCAGAAGCAATCCGTACCGCAATATTTGCATGGGACCCCGGCATCGGCGCTGGCTGGTGTGATGCCGGCAGACATGACACATTACGTAATGTTTCTGTCGCGGTAACCCATCCCATGCCCCAGCCCTCCCGTCCCGTCCCCGCCGAGGCACCTGCCGCCCCGGTCCTGCGCCATCCCCATGTGCTGGAGGACAAGGGCCACGATGCCGTCGTGCGCGTGGGGCAGGCGGACCGCATCTGGTCCGATTTCTACCACCATGCCCTGATCGCGCCGTGGGGGGTCTTCTTTTACTGGTCGATCGCGTTCTACATCATCATCAATGTTGTCTTCGCGCTGGCCTACATGGCGGTGGGGACGCAGGTATCGGGCGCGCGGGCGGGTGATTTCCTCGATTACTTCTTCTTCAGCGTGCAGACCCTGTCCACCGTGGGATATGGCGTCATGGCCCCCGTGGGGCGGGTGGCGAACCTGCTGGCGACGACAGAGGTTCTGGGCGGCATGATGATCAACGCCGTCGCGACGGGCCTGGTCTTTGCGCGGTTTTCGCGTCCCCGCGCCCGCATCATGTTCAGCAAGCGCGCCGTCATCGTAAAGAACCAGGCGCAGCCCCACCTGGACGTCCGCATCGCCAACTGCCGGCGCAGCCCGATCCTGAGCGCGGATATCGAATTCTCCCTCGCCCGCCTGATCCCGCAGCCTGACGGGCATGTCACACGGCAGTTCGACTCCCTTCCACTGCGTCAGTCGCACATGCCGGTGCTGCGTTTCGCGTGCCTGCCGGTGC
The DNA here is from genome assembly GCF_003311635.1 of Novacetimonas cocois. GTDB lineage: Bacteria > Pseudomonadota > Alphaproteobacteria > Acetobacterales > Acetobacteraceae > Novacetimonas > Novacetimonas cocois. The sequence goes on from NZ_QEXL01000019.1 coordinate 24,154, forward strand.
ATGTCATCGACGAAAACAGCCCCCTGCATGGCGTCACGCTGGACATGCTGAAATCGGAGGAGGCGGAAATCATCGTCACGATCACCGGCACGGACGAAGCATCGGGACAGACGGTCTTTGCCCGCACGGCCTACGGGTTCGACCGCATGCTGTACGACCATCATTTCGTCGATATCATCAACACCAATCCAGACGGCAGCATCACGGTCGATTACACGCGGTTCGACCAGATGGAAAAACAGCCCTGAGCCACCCGGCCCTTACGTCGCACCGGACAGGCCGCGCCATGCCGAAAGGGCACGCGCCCGGCCTTCGTCCAGCCCGACAATCGGGGCCGGATATCCGCGCGGTGCCTCCGCCGGGCCGCAGGTCCACGGACAATGGATGCGCGATGCGGGCAGATGCGCCAGTTCCGGCACCCATCGCCGCACATACGTGCCATCGGGATCGAATTTCTTCCCCTGCAGGACAGGATTGAACACGCGGAAATAGGGCGCGGCATCCACACCGCATCCGGCGACCCACTGCCAGTTGACGACATTGCTGGCGATGTCGGCATCCACCAGCGTATCGCGAAACCAGCCTTCCCCCACGCGCCAGTCCATCAGCAGGTGCTTCGTCAGGAAAGACGCCACGATCATGCGGACGCGGTTATGCATCCACCCCGTCTGCCACAGCTGCCGCATGCCCGCATCCACGATGGGATACCCCGTGCGTCCCTGCTGCCACGCACGCAGGTCGCGCGCATCGTCGCGCCACGGCATGGCGTCGAATTCCGTCCGAAAATTGCTGCGCACCAGTTCCGGCTGCTCATAAAGCAGCGACACCGCGAAATCCCGCCAACCCAGTTCGGCAAGGAATTTCGCGTGATCCTCCGTCCCCGCCGCGCCGTCGCCATCACACACCGCCGCATGCCACACCTGCCGGGGCGAGACATGGCCAAAATGCAGGGCGGGCGACAGCAGCGATGTCGCCGGCAGGTCCGGCCTGTCGCGCGCGGTGGCGTATCCCGCCATGTCGTCATGCACGAATTCATGCAGCCGCGCACGCGCCGCAGCCTCGCCCGGGTGCCATGTCGCGCGCAGGCCCGCGGCCCAGTCCGGCGCGACCGGCAAAAGGCCGAGCGCATCGATCCCCACGCATTCCGCCCGCCAGCCATCGGGCGTGCCGGCGCCCGCGATCTGCCCTGGCGCCGGCAGGGGCGGTGGCGGGTCCCCCATCGCACGCGCGGCGCGCCACCATGCGGTATAGACCCGGAACGCATCGCCCGCGCGGGTGCGGACCGTCCAGGGTTCATGCATGACGCTGGCGGCAAAGCTGCGCGCGGCAACGCCATCCTGTTTCAGGGCCGCCTTGATCGTGGTGTCGGTTTCACGCCCCTGCGGATCGTAACGCCGGTTCCATACCACCTGCGCCGCATGTGCCTGTTGCGCAAGGCGCGGGACAAGGACCGTCGCATCCCCGCGCACGACATGCAGCGTCGCCCCCATGCGCGACAGGTCATCGCGCAGGGCGCACAACCCCCCATGAAGCCACCATTGCGCCGCGCCGGACGGGGCCGTGCGCGGATCATGCACGAACAGGCACAGGACCGGCGCCCCCGACGACGCCACGGCATGCGACAGGGCCGGATGATCGGCCAGCCGCAGGTCATCGCGAAACCAGACGATGACCGGCGCGGCACCGGACGCGGAGGCAGAAACCGAAGCGGGGGACGAAGACGATGGGGGCATATCTGTTCCAGACTGATGGCGGGCCCCCTGATGTGCTATACCGCCATGAACCGTTGCAAGCGAAACCTTCCCCTCACTGAATGAACGTCACACCTGAATGTTCTTTATCATCAAGACCGTCCTGTCTGGACTTATCATCGCCCTCGTCTCAACCATCGCCCGGCGCTATCCGGCGTTCGGGGCGCTTGTGGCCTCCCTCCCGCTGATTTCGGTGTTCGGGATGCTGTGGCTGTGGGCGGAAACGAAGGATCCGGTACGCATGGAAACCCATGTGGAGGCCACGTTCTGGTACGTGATCCCTTCCCTGCCGATGTTCCTGCTGATCCCGTACCTGATGCGCCACGGCGTCGGCTTTTACCCGGCCCTGCTGGCGGGATGCGTGCTGACGGCAGCGCTTTACCTGCTCATGACATGGTGCGCGGCACGCATGGGCATCAACCTGTGACCGCATCCGCCCGATCGTATGTAAAGACGGTATGAAAATAAGTTATTTATAAATGCCGATAAAAGTTTTGGGGTGTCGCCTTTTTTTCGGAAAGGTGACGTCTTCATGAAGCTTTTTGCAAAAAGCTTCACCAAAAACTCTTATTATTTTTTATCAACGGATTATTTTCAAACGGCCTCTTCACATCTTTTCAGACAAAAGACCCTGCCAGAACGTCCGGCAGTTACCGCGCTGGCGGGCTGGGCGCGGGATCGGACGTGGTGCTGCGCGTTTCCTGTGGCGCGGGCGTCCGGTCGGCGGCATTGTCGGGTTCTTCGAACATGGCGCGGCATTTCGGGGACAGCTTGTCGAGCTTGCTTTCAAGACATTCCTCCATCAGCTGTTCATTGGGAATGTCCATGAAACACAGCCGGAAGACGTCCTTCTTGCAGGCCGAGGTCTGGTCCTCCCGCCCGGCGGCATGGGCCAGAGGCAACTGCGTCATTCCCCCGACCATCGCGACGGCCGCGCATGCCATTATGCGCAGGGCGTGTGGTCCGGTCCGGTAATGACGCAACATTTCTCGATCCTCCATCATGCTGGATGGGCATGGGTGCCAGACGACATCTGGACACGACCCATCGTCAGTGGCCATCAGTGGCGCGTGGAATCGCGCGCCCTGAAAACTCCCCCGACAGGCGGAAGTCCGGGGATAAGGGCTGTCGCCGTAACGCGCCACGCATTGACAAGTTGCGCCATTATTACGGAAAACCCTAGGAAAAATCATCATTTATCTGTGATGATACGGATCGCCGCCTGCCTGCGTTGAGGACGGACACCCTGACACGACACCGAAAAGGAGAAGTCTCATGGCAAACGATACCACAACGCGGATGGGCGATGCGGCAGGCAAGGTTGCGGACGTCCTGACGGGCGCGAAAACCGATACGTCGGGCCTGATGAGCGCGATGATCGAATATATGGGCGCCCCGCGCAGCCCCGGCCGCCGCACCGTGCATGAACGCGCCCGCGACGCGGGGCTGGAACCGATGGTGCAGAAGTGGGAGGACGGAACATCCCCCGCCCCTGTCGGCGAAGACGTGGTGACGCGGCTGCTGCCGGCCGACGTCATCGACCATTTCTCCCGCCAGACGGGGCTGTCGCGCACGGCGACCATCGCGGGACTTGGCGATCTGCTGCCGCACATGTCGCGCCTTGATGGCTGAACGCCGCGCGGCGAACTGCATGGGGGAAGGTGGGATGCGCGCCGCCCCCTTGCGCGGGCGATGGATTGACGCGACCGTATGCGTCATCCGAAACCCCGACGCACAAAGGACGCGATCATGACCCCCGAGGAGACCCCCGCCAACGCCACAGGCAGCGTCATCGTCACGGGCGGCAGCCGTGGCATCGGCCACGCCATATGCCAGCTTCTGGCGCGCGAGGGGTACCGCGTGGCAATCAATTACAGTCACAGCGCCGCCCCGGCGGAGGACTTGGCCCGCCAGATCCGCGCAAGTGGCGGCCATGCGGTGGCCATCGCGGCAAACGTCGCCGACCCCGCGCAGATCACCCCCCTGTTCGACCGCGCGGTGGCGGAACTCGGCCCCATAACGGGGGTGGTCAACAATGCGGGCGTCACCGGCACCAAGGTCCGGGTGGATGAACAGACTGCCGAAACCCTCGACGCGCTGTTCGACATCAACGTGCGCGGCAGCATGCTGGTGGCGGGCGAGGCGGTGCGCCGCATGTCCACCCGTCATGGCGGGCACGGCGGCAGCATCGTCAACCTGTCCTCCGTCGCGGCGCGTCTGGGCGGACTGCCGGGGCTGGTGCCCTATGCCGCGACCAAGGCGGCGATCGAGACATTTACCCGTGGCCTTGCCAACGAGGTCGCGCGCGAGGGCGTGCGCGTCAACGCCGTCGCCCCCGGCCTGACGGCCACCGACATGGTCCCCCCCGAAACCGAGGCCCTGGTGGACAGGGTCGTGCCGATGGGCCGCACGGGCCGCCCCGACGAAATCGCGCAGGCGGTGCTGTTCCTGCTTTCGCCCGCATCGTCCTACATGACCGGCAGCGTCATGACGGTTTCGGGCGGGCGCTGACAGCGCTGCCTGAAGGCAATACCTTGATAAGGAACAACAAAGGTTTCCGGGGGCCGCCTTTTTTCGGCAAAGGTGACGCTCTTTGAAGCTTTTTGCAAAAAGCTTCACAAAAAACTTTTATGATTTCAGTATGTTATTTGGATTACCTGCAACAGGAGATCAGCGTCGCATGTATATCGCCATGAACCGTTTCCGCATTCCCCCCGAAAACGAGGAAGCGTTCCGCGAACGCTGGCTGGGACGCGAGGTCCATCTGCATACGGTGCCCGGCTTCATCAGTTTCCAGCTGCTGGCCGGTCCGCGGCACGACGATCACATTCTTTATGCCTCCCACACGGTGTGGCAGTCCCGGGCCGCGTTCGAAAACTGGACCCGGTCGGACGAATTCCGCGCAGCCCATGCCAGCGCAGGCACGAAAAAGCCGCTGATGCTTGGCCCGCCCGTCTTTGAAGGGTTCGACGTGGTGCAGAACATTGTCGCCCGCATGCCCGAGGGCGAGGTCTGATCCCAACCGTCCGGCCCGTCACGTTTGCGCAGGCTGGACGGATTGTTACGTTTCCATGCCGGATGACATATTTTATGATCGCCCCGTTCGCGGGGCCACGGGCTCCACCTTTCATATGATGCCGGAGTCCGCTGCCATGCCCCCAGCCCCCCTTTCCCGTCGCGAAATCATCATGGGCGGCGTCATGGCGGGGGTCGGCATGGCCACAACTGGCACACGCGCCCGCGCCGCCGCCCCGCTGGCGCAGCCACCCAGCGTCGTCAGCATCCCGGCGCGCCAGTGGGGACCGGATGCGCCGCCCCCCTACCTGCCGGATCCGGACATCATCGCGATCGATCCGTGCTTCAGCAATCTTGTCTATGGCAACGCCAACCTGCGGCTTGCATGGCGCGGCGGCGACTGGCTGGAGGGACCGGCATGGAGCACGGAGGGACGCTTTTTACTGCTGAGTGACACGATCCGCGCGCGGCAGTACCGCTATCTGTGGGAAACGGGCACGGTTTCGGTCTTCCGTCCCTATTCCTATAACAGCAACGGCAATACCTTCGACGCCGAAGGTCGCCTCATCAGTTGCGAACATGGCATGCGCCGGGTCGTGCGGTGGGAACATGACGGGTCATGTTCCGTGCTGGCCGACCGGTACCATGACGCGCCGCTCAATTCCCCCAATGACGTGGTGGTCCATCCCGATGGCAGCATCTGGTTCACCGATCCCGGCTATGGCGACACCATTGTGGAGGGACATCCCGACGCGCCCGGCGGGCGGGCCAACCGCATGGGCCGCGAACGCTGGACGGAAGATGGGGAAATCGTGGCCCAGTACGCAGGCCACGCACGACAGGACGACCATGTTTTCCGCATTGACCCGCACAGCGGCGAACTCCGCGCCGTCCTGACGCAACAGCAGCTGGCGGGCCCGAACGGGCTGTGTTTTTCACCCGACGGGACGATCCTTTACGTCATCTCCAGCGGGCCGGGACCGGGACAGGACGGTCCCGGCGGGGACCAGCGCATCCATGCCTTTGACCTGCATGACGGGGAACTGCGCAACGGACGGGTATTCGCGGACATGATGCTGGATGGACACCAGATGGGGCCGGACGGCATGCGCGCCGACATCTTTGGCAACCTGTGGTGTGGCGCGGGCGGCCCGCTGGGCCTGTGCGGGGTCGTGGTCTACAGCCCCGCGGGACGCATGATCGGGCGGCTGCGCCTGCCGCGCGCGGTGTCGAACCTGACCTTTGGCGGGCCAAAGCGCGATACGCTGTTCATGTGCGCTGCAGACGCGCTGTTCACGCTGGTGGTCAATACGCAGGGCGCGGGCCTGTCCTGACCCCGCGCCCTGAAACCGTAAGGAAATTTTTGGTGAAGCTTTTTTAAAAGCTTCAAAAGAATACCGCCTTTTTGAAAAAAGGCGGCACCCAAAAACTTTTATTGTTTTCAACAGATGGTTTGCAAAGGGCAATGCCCTTTGCCGGGTTTCAGGGCAGCGCCCTGACCTTCTGCCTATGCGCCCCCGACGCCATGTCCCACCATCGCCATCGGGTTGACCAGTCGGTCAAATGTCGGCCCGTCCACCAGTCCCGACGCCAGCGCGGCCTCGCGCAGTGTGATGTCCTGTTCCATCGCCCGATGCGCGATGGCGGAGGCATTGTCATAGCCGATTTCGGGGCTGAGCGCGGTGACCAGCATGACGGAGCCTTCGACATACTGGCGGATGCGCTTGAGGTTCAGGCGCGTCCCCTCAACCGAGAAGACACGGAAATTGTGGCAGCCATCGGCAAGGATGCGGATCGCGTGGATCACGTTGGCGACGATCACCGGGCGCATCACGTTGAGGTCAAGCTGCCCCTGGCTGCCGGCGAAGGCGACGGTGGCGTCATTGCCCATCACCTGCGTGCAGATCATGACCATTGCCTCGCACTGGGTCGGGTTGACCTTGCCGGGCATGATGGAGGAACCGGGTTCGTTTTCCGGCAGGTGAAGCTCACCCAGCCCGCAGCGCGGCCCGGAGCCGAGCCAGCGCATGTCATTGGCGATCTTCATCAGCGCGACCGCCACTCCGCGCAGGGCGGCGGACACGCGCACCATGGCGTCCAGCCCGCCAAGGGCTGCGAACTTGTTGGGTGCGGTGACGAATTTCCGTCCCGTCAGGGCGGCGATGCGTTCGGCGATGGCGCGGCTGAATCCCGGCGGCGCGTTCAGGCCCGTGCCGACTGCCGTCCCGCCCGCCGCCAGCTGCAGCACGCCGCCACGCGCGGCCTTGACCGCATCCAGCGCATCCTCCAGCTGACAGGCCCAGCCGGACCATTCCTGCCCCACCGTCAGCGGCACCGCGTCCTGCAGGTGGGTGCGCCCGATCTTGACCACGTCATGCCATTCCTCTGCCTTGGCACGCAGGGCGGCGATCAGTTCCTCCACGCGCGGCATCAGCCGGTCGTCGATTTCCAGCAGGGTCGCGACATGCATCGCGGTGGGAAAGGAATCGTTGCTCGACTGTCCCATGTTCACGTCATCATTGGGATGGACCGGCGTCTTGGACCCCAGCACACCCCCCAGAAGCTGGATCGCGCGGTTGGCGATCACCTCGTTGACGTTCATGTTGGTCTGCGTGCCCGAACCCGTCTGCCATACGAACAGGGGAAATTCGGAATCCAGCGCGCCGCTGGCGACCTCGTCCGCCGCGCGGCAGATGGCATCGGCCTTCCATTGCGGCAGGCGTCCATCGGCGGCGTTCACCTGGGCCGCCGCCTTCTTGACGATGCCATAGGCATGGCAGACCTCGATGGGCATGTGGTCGCGGCCGATGGAAAAATGCACCAGGCTGCGCTGCGTCTGCGCGCCCCAGTAATGATCGGCGGGGACGTCGATGTCGCCCATCGAATCGCGTTCGCGACGCAGGCCGGTGGCCTTGATGCCGATGGGACAGTCGGTCAGTTTCGGCGGCTGGGTCATGGGTGGCGTTCCTTCCTGTGGTTTTCAGGAAATATGGGAACGCCCCATGCCGTATGCGCCCCCGCGCGCCATCACAAGCCGGTGCGCGGGGAAAAACAGCGGATCAGAAATCTGCTTCCAGCGTGAAGTGATAGGCACGCGGCATGCCGGCATAGGCGGCGCTGGTGCCCGCCGCCGTCACGGCCGTGCCTTCGGCCGTGCCGTTATAGACCGACGACCAGTACCGTTCATTCGCCACGTTGGTCACGCCGAAACGGGCCATCCACGGATGTTTCGCGGCACGGAACGGATAACGCACGCCCATGTCCAGCGTCACATAGGACCCGGCATAGGTGGAATTGTAGACGTCCGCCGCGCGGCGGCCCGTGTAATGGACGTTCGCGTTGACCGCCAGCCCGTTCAGCGCGAAGCCCTGCGCGAAGGGAATGCGGTAATCCATCAGCATGTTGGCCTGCAGCGGGGCGACGCCCACGGCTTCCTTGTTGGAGGTCGCGGCCGTCCCGGTATTCAGCACCTCCGCATCGATCCACGTCATGCCGCCGATGACGGACAGGCGGGGCGTGATATGGCCCATGACCTGGAATTCGACACCATAGTTACGCTGGGTGCCATAGTTGCCATAGATATCCGTCTTGGGATCGATGAAGGAATAGCTGCGCGTCGCGCGGAAGCCCGCCACGTTGAACTGGACGTTGCGATACATGTACTTGTAGCCGACCTCGAACTCCTCGCTGCGGACGGGGGAGGTGAACTGGTTGTCGTTCAGCGCGCCCGCCGACACCGACGTGCCCGCCTGCAGCGAACGGCCATAGGTGAAATAGGCCGTCTGGTTTTCCGTCGGCTTGTACACAAGGCTGGCGGTCGGGCTGAACGCCGCGTCCACGTCGGGCGCATGCTTGGTCGCGCCCTTGGTCAGGTGCGTGGTCGTGACGGTATAGCCATCAATGTCCGAAGTGGTCGGCTTGCCCGCGATCGTCCCGGTCGTATCCTCGTCCAGCCAGCTCCACGCCAGCGTGCCGCTTGCCGACCAGTGTTTGTTGAAATGCACCGTATCGCCAAGGATCATCGACTGGTAACGTACGTACTGCGACTCATACTTGCCATGGTAATAGGGCTGCGGCACGTTGCGGCCCACCGGGTTGTAGAGCGAGGCCGACGTGATGTCCGTATAGCTCTGCCCGCTCAGCGGGTTGTAGCCGCCTTCCATGTAGCCGTTGGTGCCGATCACGAGGTCATGCGCGATGAAGCCGGTATGCACATGCCCGTTGATATAGGCCATGTTACTGCCGACCTTGAAATCGTTGACCGTGGTGGCGGCCGACATGGCCTGCTTGTAATCGCCCTTGTTGTCGATCAGGGTATCTGCCGCCTCGAACACCTGACGGCCGGAATCCTGGTACAGCCCGCCGATGACGAAGCTCCAGTTATCGTTGATCCGGTGTTTCAGCTTGGCAAGGAACACGTTGTTTTCGGAATTGAAGCCCGCATTGTCCTGCCCCATGTGCGGCTTGCCCAGGTCGGGGGCCGTCGGCAGTGCGTGGCCGGCAAGGTTGATGCCCGCGGGCATGCCGCGTTCGTCGAACGTGTAATGGCTGGCATCGATTTCCAGAACCGTGTCACGGTCGATATGGATGTCGAAATCCGCGCTGACGAGGTTACGGCGGATCCAGCTGTCCTGCACGTACGACGTGCCGTCGCCATGCAGCAGGTTGATGCGGTAGCCGAACCAGCCATGCTTGCCGATGCGTCCCGACGAATCGACATTTTCCATCAGCGTGCCGATGGAATCCACGCCCACCGCCAGACGGTTGATCCGTTCGTCGGTCGGGCGCTTCAGCCCGTATTCGAACGTGCCCGCCGGGTTCTGCGGTCCATACAGCGCGCCCGCCAGCCCGTTGAGGACCTGCACGTTGTCGAACTGTTCCGCGGCATAGGGGGTGACGGTAAAGGCGTTCAGCCCGTCGATGCGGCTGTTGGAAATGACGTCGGCCTCGAACCCGCGTGACTGCGGGCGGCTGGTGCCGGGATCGGCGCGGGTTTCAAGCTGGACCGACGGCATGTACTGCATCAGGTCGTTGACGTTGCGCGCCTGCTGGTTGACGATCACGTCGTGCGGGACGGTCATGATCGACATTGGCGTGTCAAGCGTGCGCCGCGTGCCCAGCGGGCCGAGGTTCGCCATCTTCTTGTTATAATTGGCCGCGGCACCCGACGCCATGCGCCGGTGGCCGATCACCGTCATGTCCTCCGCGTTGGTGGAGGCAACGGCGTTCTGCGTCGCGGTGGGCTGCGCGGGGGCATTGTCGTGCGCCGCCTTCGTCGTGGTGGCGGACGTATTTCCCTTGGACGACACGTCGGAAGTTCCCGACGCGGGGGCGGCGGCCATGGCCGGCACGCCCAGCGGCGACAGGCCCAACCCCGCCGAAACAACATAAATCGCCGTCCTTTTAACCGGGCACATGCCGCTACCTTAAATTATGATTGAAAGATGTTCTGCCGTATATAATCGCGATTGCGAGATGTCTATGTCCGTTTGTATATACATGTCACTTTTCTGCACGGGGACGGATGATCCATCCTGCAGTGGGAAATTGAATTTCATCAGCCGTATCAAACGTTTCTTTCTATTGTTCGGTATTACCTTCCATCGGTTCCGGAACCACAAACCGTTGCAGTAAAGACACACGGTTTTCCGATCGCCCGTTCAATCACAACTTCGCGCACAGAGGCGATTTTGCTTCCACATAGTACAAAGCCGCCTTCATGGTTGACGAACACCCCGCCAAACAGTCAAAAGTGCCCGCAGGCGGCCCATTCATGTCGTTATAAGCCCCAAAAGGCGTTCTGTTTTACACCTGCAGTTCCATTTCCATTTGCCCGGTCATCCTGACGCATGACCGTTCGATGATACCGGGGGTCATCATTTCATATGCATGCCACGCCAAAGCCATTTCCATTTTTCCGTGACATGTTTCGCAACATATCCGCCCCCATCGCAAAGGGGACGGGGTCCAGGCGCGATGTCGCCGCGCTGGGCCTGATATGCGCGGGCGCGATCGCCATACCGTGGCCATCGGCAAAGGCGCGGGCCGGCACGGCAGGCAGCGTGTGGGACGTCCCCCCCGCCGCCCAGGTGCGCGCGCCAGCCACCACCGCCACGCCCACCATGACCACCGCCGCCGCCCCATCCGCCGACGCAACGGCGTCCGGGACCCCGGGCGGGTATGATCCCGATGCCTGGTGGGGGCTGCGCCGGTATTTTCCCACCAGCTACCAGTCATGGATCCATCAGGACACCATGACGGGCGACTGGGGCGGGATACGCAGCCGCCTTGCGGCCAAGGGCGTCGATATCTCGGGCCATTACCTTGAGGATTCGTCAGGCAACCCGGTGGGCGGCAAGGCACAGGGTGTCAGGTACGCGCATGAATTCGGCATCGGCGTCGACATCAATTTCAAGAAGCTGACGGGCCACGACATCGGCATCCTGCACGGGCTGATTACCGAGCGCGCGGGCCTTGGCCTCAGTTCCTCCATCCTGCCGGCGCTGGATTCGGTGCAGCAGATTTTCGGTTCGGGCGAGACGGTGCGCCTGACGCGCCTGTCGCTGGAACGGCATTTCACCCGGTATGTCGATATGGAAGCGGGCTGGGTGAACACCGAAAACGACTTTGCCCAGTCCACCAAGCACTGGGGCATGTCCATCTACTGCCAGTTCCAGACCAACGCCATCTGCGGCATGCCGCAGTCGCTGGCGATGAACTCCGGCTATGGCTGGTATCCCACGGCGCATCCGGGGGCGTATCTGAAGCTGTATCCGCTGGGGGATGAACGGCTGCTGGTGTCGGCGGGGGTGTATAACGTCGACAACACCATTTCCAACACCCATAACGGGTTCAAGCTGGGCCTGGATGACAGCACCGGCACCTATCTGCCGTGGCAGCTGGGCTGGCATAACGGCGGCACCGACGAACATGGCATCCTGCCGGGCAACATACAGATCGGCGGATACTGGGACACGTCGGAGGTCAAGAACGTCATCGCCTCGCACATTGCCACGTTCGAACCCGCCAACGTGGTCCTGACGGACCTGCCGCAGAATTCCATCCGTGGCCGTTACGGTGGCTGGGTCGAGGCCGACCAGATGGTCCAGCGCGACGCGCCCGGCAGTTCGTGCGGCACCGTCATCTTCGGCAGCTTCATCTGGGGCGACCCGCGCACGGCGTTCGCGCCGTATTTCGCGACATGGGGCATCATCCGCAAGGGCACGTTCGCCAACCGTCCCAACGATACCGTCAGCGTCGGCGGCAAGTTCCTGGTGGTCAACCCCAAGCTGACGGACTATGCCCGCGAGCTTCAGTCGCAGGGGCAGGACGCCTACAAGCCGTCGCAGGAAAATGCCTTCGAACTCAACTATGGCTGGCGGGCGACGCCGTGGGCCACCATCCGTCCGGGCCTGCAGTACCTGTGGCATCCGGGGGGCACCAACCGTTACCGCAACGCCTTCATCCTCGATTTCGAAACCGCGCTCGTTTTCTGAAAAGCCACCCCTGCCGTGGCCCGATGACGCCGGGGCCGGATGACGCGGGTCGCAACCCCGCGCGTGTCCGCACGTTTGGGCGACAGACCCATGCCGGAACAGACCGCGTGCCGGAATCGCGCGCCTGCAATCGCCCCGCGCCAGTCGCGCCCCGCCCATCACGCGTCCCGGCCCATGCGGCAAAGAACCGACAGGCCGCCATCCCCCGGCCAAGGGGCGCGGATGCCGCCGCCACGCAACCAAGGAACAGCCATGCCTGCCCGTCACCTCATGCTCTGTCTGCCATGCCTTGCCATGCTGGCCGCATGCACGCAGCCTGACCCCCGTATTCCGCCCGACAGGGCAAATCCGTCCGCATCCCCCCTGTCCAACACGGGACAGCAATCCACCCGGCAGGGCGGCCTGAGCGACGGCGGATACGATCAGGGCATGCCGAACTGACGTCGTATCCCGCCTGTCGGTCCGTGGGGGACCTTTAAAAGATTGGTCGGGAATCAAGTACTGATGGAAATAACCAACGTTTCCGGGTGCTGACGTTTTTTCAGCAAGGCAGCGTTCTTCGAAGCTTTTTGCAAAAAGCTTCACCAAAAACTTCTTTATGATTGCCGGATATTCCGGGGCGATTTTTCAAACGGGTTCCGAGGGTGGCGTGGCCGGTCACATGCGGAAAGGAAGACCTGCATCCAGACGGGGGCTCCCATTCTAAAAAATGTCACGGGGTCTTGAGGTTATACAGTAGTGTTACAACATTGCATCCATTGGATGTCCGTATGCAATGACAAGGAAAAACCTTTATGTCCGACCTGATTGTCATAGGCTTTGACGCGATTGACGAAGCCACCGCCGCCCTGACGGAATGCAAGGCGCTGGAAAAGGAATACCTGCTCGACCTCGAGGACGCCGTGGTGGTCGTCCGTGACGCCGCAGGCAAGATCCATCTGCAGCAGAGCGTGAACCTGGAAAAGGTTGGCGCGTCCTATGGCCTGTTTTCCGGCGGGTTCTGGGGTGCGCTGGTGGGGCTTCTGTTCCTCAACCCGCTCGCGGGATTTGTCGCGGGCAGCGTCGTCGGCGCGGGCGCGGGCGCGCTGGCGGGGTCGATGACGGATTACGGCATTGATGACAAGTTCATCAAGTCGCTGGGCGCTACGATCCCGGTCAACACCTCCGCCCTGTTCGTTCTGGTGCGCAAGTCGCAGCCGGAAAAGGTGCTGGCCGACCTGAAGCAGTTCAAGGGCCATGCCCGCGTGCTGCAGACCTCCCTGTCGCCCGAGGACGAGGCAAAGCTGCGCGCCGCCCTTGGCGATGCGGCCAAGACCGCCACGGCCTGATCACACCCTGACCTGCATGATGGCGGCCCCGGCGGGGTCGCCTGACGACGCCAGGGTGCATCTGTCGCGCCCCGGCGTCGATACCGGGCCCGTATCACCGTGACGTGATGGCCCTGCATGCGCCCGATGACCTTTGCGCGCACATCGTTGATGAAGACGCGGCGCACGGGATGATAGGATGTCTTGTGGTCCAAGACCGTCCGCATCCCGCCCGAGGAAACCGCATGCGCCTGTTCAGATCCCCGTTCAGATTCCCCCCCATCGGTGGCCGGACCCTTCTTCCCGCGCTTGCGGGCGCGTCCCTGTTCCTGTCTGGCCTGACGACGGCCGGGGCCGCGACGCCCCCGCTGCAGACCGCCTATACGTCGCAGCGCGTGATGAACGCGGTCAGCGTATCGGATGACGGGCGCGTCTTTGTCTCGTTCCCCTATTGGGGCGGGGGCGACACGCCGGGTCCCGCGGTGGCCGAACTGGACCATGACGGTTCGCCCCGTCCCTACCCGGATGAAAAATGGAACGACTGGGCCCGCACGCATGACAGCGACCATGCCTTCGTGCGCGTCAACGCCATCCGTTTCGGCCCGGATGGCAGGCTGTGGGTCGTGGATTCAGGCGAGGCCAATGTGGGCGGCAGCCCCAACCCGCCAGAAGGCGCAAAGGCCAAGCTGGTGGTCATCAACATCGCAACGGGACAGGTGGAGCGCACCATCAGCCTTGCCGCCGCCAGCACGCCCCACACCTATATCGATGATCTGCGCTTCCACGGTTCCACCCTGTTCCTGACGGATGCAGGCGATCCGGGGCTGGTGGTGGTGGACATGAAGACCGGGCAGCAGCGCCGCGTGCTGGAACATGCGCGCTCCACCACCGATGAACGCCCGATGTATGCGGAGGGGCACCTGCTGATCAGCAACGGCAGGCCCGCGCGCGTCCATGCCGATCAGCTGGAGGTCTCCCCCGACGGCACGAAGCTGTATTTCCAGCCCAGTTCCGGGCCGATGTGGGTTGCCCCCACCGCCGCGCTGGAGGATGCGGGCCTGTCGCCCGACGCGCTGGAGAAGCAGGTCCGCTTCTTTTACGACACGCCGACCACCGGCGGCACGGCCATCGACGGGGATGGCAACCTGTATGTGTCCGATACCAACCGCCTGCGCATCCTGCGCATCACGCCCGCCGGACAGGCCACGACGCTGGTGGCGGACCGGCGTCTGGTCTGGGCCGATGCCATGTGGATCGCCCATGACGGGTCATTGTGGATCCCGGCGGTCCAGCTGAACCGGACGGCGACATTCGAACGCGACGGCAAATCACACCTGCAACTGCCGGTCGCGATCTATCGCATGGACCTGCACCTCAGACCCGTGCGCTAGGTGCGGATATGAATGCAGGCGCGCAGCGGGCGTATCCGGTTGCGATACGACGCCTGAGACAAATGCCGGTCTCTTTCCGATTAATCATTCCTATTTTTACCTGATGAATTCAGGCAAAACCCTTGGATAATATCTGAAACCAATTTTCTGATGAAAAAGTAACAAAAGTTTTTGGGTGCCGCCTTTTTTCAAAAAGGCGGTGTCTTTCAAAGCTTTTTTCAAAAAGCTTCACCAAAAACTTTTTATTTTTCAGCAGATTGTTTTCAGACGGCCTTCTGCGCCCGAAACCCGCCATCCAACCGGCGGCAACTGCCAGCATCCGGATATCGCAAAGAATCCCCGCCTGAACGGAACGGGGAAATGGGAACGCCCTATGAGGGCACCATCACCGCAACGCCTGACGCCCCGTAAGACGCCGCGCCACCGCTGACGTTTCGGGCGGCGGTCCCCGCGATATCGGACAGGGAGTAATCGTTCAGCGCCGCCATGAACGCGGCGTGGGCAAGGTCGAACATTTCCGTAAATGCAGGCTGATGGGCGGGCGCGGGATGCACGCGCACGGCCTCGATACTGCGGATGACATCGCCGACCCTGACCCACGCGGGATCATGACGCAGGCGCAGCCCGTCGCTTCCGTCGGAGGAACGCTCGATCAGGCCACAACGGTCGAGGTCATGCACAATGCCCGCAACCTCGTCGGCGGTCAGTCCGCACATGTCCGATATGTCCCGCGCGGAGGCGCAGCCGCTGGAATGCTGCGTCATGCAGATGAGGAATTTCACGGCCTGATCGGTGTGTAGGGAAAGCTGCATCTACTTTTGCATCTCGCACGCAATGACTGAGCCCATGACGCATAACGTCAGAGGTTTCATTTTTACATAAAATCTGCAACCAGACAACACATTAGACCAGTCTCTTATGGCCCGCGCCGCCCCGTCGCGCCCAGGGATGAACAACGGGTAACGTCACAACAGGGCAGGATTGAGGCAGCACGGACGCCCCATGAGACCGGATGCGTTTCATGTCGGCAGAATGGTAAAATACGCGTGACATGCCCCCGCCGCCATGCCGCATCGGCGACACCATCCCGGCAATGCCCCGCAGGGCGGGAAATGTCCCTTCCGGTCTCGCCGTCCCTGCCGGCAATCCGCGGACGGGGGCGTGAAAATGGCACAATCATTGGTCAAAGCCCGCGCGCGATGGTAATATCGCCGCCCGAATGTCGCCCCCTGCCCCATCAGAGATGGAAAGCCGCCCGATGAAAGTTGCCCGATGAAAGTCGCCCTGGGCCAGTTTGCTGTCGCCCCACGATGGGAAGACAACCTGTCACGTATCGTGGACCTGATGCGCGCGGCCGGGGATGAGCAGGCGGCCCTGCTGGTCCTGCCCGAAGGCATGCTGGCGCACGACATCGCGGACCCGGACATCATCGCCCGCACGGCGCAGCCCCTGTCGGGGCCGTTCGTCTCCGCCCTGCTGGAGGCCAGCCGCGCGCAGCCGGGACTGGCCATCGCGGGATGCCTGCATGTGCCCGACGGGGCGGGACGCCACCACAACACGCTGCTGGTCATCAGCAATGGCGCGATCATCGCCCGATACCGCAAGCTGCACCTGTATGACGCATTTTCCATACAGGAATCGCGCAACGTCACGCCGGGGGCCGAGGTACCGCCCGTGATCGCCATCGGCGGGTTCAGGGTGGGGCTGATGACCTGTTACGACGTGCGCTTTCCCGAACTGGCGCGCAGGCTGGTCCTTGACGGGGCGGAGGTCCTGGTCATGCCCGCCGCATGGGTGCGCGGACCGGCCAAGGAAGATCACTGGCGGGTGCTGGTCACGGCGCGGGCACTGGAAAACACCTGCTACATGGTTGCGGTCAGCGAGTGCGGGCCGCGCAACATCGGGTGCAGCATGGTGGTCGATCCCCTCGGCGTGCCGATCGTGCAGGCGGGGGAGGCACCGAACCTCGTCTTTGCCACCGTGTCGCGCGACCGCCTCGAACATGCGCGCAGGGTGCTGCCGGTCCTTGCCAACCGCCGCTTTGCCCGGCCGGAACTTCAGCCCGACTGAACGTTCGCACCGTTCCCTGTCCCGCCATACGTCCCCGCCCCCGGTGGCCGGGGGCGCCATTGCCCTACCCCTGCTGACGGAAGACCAGCCTTTCATGAACGCCCCCCTCCAGTCCCTAAGCATTGAACCCATCACCGCGCCGCTGAAGGGGAAGGTGGTCCTGCCAGGCTCCAAATCCGTGACCAACCGCGTGCTGCTGCTTGCGGGACTGGCGCGGGGGACGTCGCGGCTGACGGGCGCGCTGAAAAGCGATGATACGCTGTACATGGCGCAGGCCCTGCGGCAGATGGGCGTCAGCGTGGAACAGCCCGACGCGACCAGCTTCATCGTGCGTTCCACCGGGGCGCTGCAGGCCCCCGACGCGCCGCTGTTCCTGGGCAATGCGGGAACGGCGGTCCGTTTCCTGACCGCCGCCAGCGCGCTGGTGCGCGGCACCGTGGTGGTGGGTGGCGACGCCAACATGGCACGGCGTCCCATCGCCCCGCTGGTCGCCGCCCTGCAACGGCTGGGAATCGACGCCACCGCGCCCAGCGGCTGCCCGCCCGTCACCATCCACGGTACCGGCCTGCTGGATGGCGGGGAAGTGGAAATCGACGCCAGCCTGTCGAGCCAGTACGTCTCCGCCCTGCTGATGATGGCGGGATGCAGCCGCAGGCCCGTGCGCATCAGCCTGTCGGGTCCCCATATCGGGGCACAGGGCTATATCGGCCTGACGATCGCGGCGATGAAGGCCTTTGGCGCCAGTGTCGCCAGCACGGATGACACGTCATGGACCGTCGCGCCCGGCGGGTACACGGCCACCGATTTCCGGATCGAACCCGATGCCTCCGCCGCGACCTATCTGTGGGCGGCGCAGGCCCTGTCGGGCGGCGATATCGATATCGGATTTCCCATCGCAGATTTCACCCAACCCGATGCCGCCGCATGGCGCGTGATCCGGTCCTTTCCCCACATGCCCGCCGTCATCGATGGTTCGCAGATGCAGGACGCCATCCCCACGCTGGCGGTCATGGCGATGTTCAACGCAACGCCCGTGCGCTTTGTCGGGATTGCCAACCTGCGGGTCAAGGAATGCGACCGCACGCACGCGCTGGCGACCCAGATGCAGCGCATCAACCCCGGATATGCGCGCGAAGAGGGCGATGACCTCCTCGTCTTTCCTGATCCCGATCCCTCCGCCACCGCGAAAAACGTGCGGATCGAAACCTATGACGATCACCGCATCGCCATGTCCTTCGCCCTTGCCGCGCTGAAAATCCCGGGCCTGTCGATCCTCAATCCCGGATGCGTGGCCAAGACCTTTCCGGCGTACTGGGACACGCTGCGGGCACTGGGGGTGCGGATCCACCCCGGCGACTGAGGGGAAAGGCGCGCTTCCTGAATATTTTTGAAAATTAACCCCGAATATTACCCTGCAAAATCATAAAGGTTTTTGGGTGCCGCCTTTTTTCAGAAAGGCGGTGTCTTTCAAAGCTTTTTGCAAAAAGCTTCACCAAAAACTTTTATTTGTCAGCAGACTGTTTTCAAACAGCTGGTTGCTGCGTCGCATCCGACCGGGGCAGAAGCGCCCGCGCCGCCGCGATGGCGGTATGAAGCTGTGCATGGATGTTGGCGGCCCCAACCACCGGGGTAATGCGATGACGGTCCATGTCGGCCCGCAGATAGGGACTGACCCGGCCGAAAATCACGGTGACATTACGCGTCCGCAGCGCGCGGAACAGGTCGCGCAGGTCGCTGGCGGCGGAAAAGTCGATATCGGTAATGGCGCTGGCATCGATGACGATGCAGGCCACCGGCACCGGCGCCCTGTCGACCATCAGGCGGACATCCGCCCCGAACCGCGCAGAATTGGCATAGAACAGGTCCGCGCAGAAGCGATAGACAACCAGCCCCGGCAGGGTCTGCCGCCCGGCGGCGACATCATGCGGTTCCAGCAGGCCGGAATGGCCGTCGTACTGCAGGATCATCGTATGCGGTTCATAGCTGTGGCGCACATGGCGAAACAGCGACAGCGCGATGGCAAGGAAGATCCCCTGTTCCACCCCGATGCCGACCACCGCGGCGGCCGTCACCAGCGCCAGCCCGCATTCGCCGGGGCTTTCACGCCGGATGGCCCGGATGGCGCGCAGGTCGATCATCCCCACCGCCACCGTAAAGACGATGGAGGCCAGCACGCAGCGCGGCAGGTAGCGCAGCGGCCCCGTCAGGAACACCAGCACCACCATCGTCACCGCCGCGAATGTCAGCTGCGCCAGCTGGGTGCGTGCGCCCGCGCGCGCGGCCATCGCGGTCTGGGTCGGGCTGCCATTGACGGTGAAGGTCCCGCTGAGCCCCGCCACCGCATTGGCCGCGCACAGGCCCAGTATGTCCGCATTGTCATCGACGGGATCATGAAACCGCACGGCAAAGGCGCGGGAGGTCGCGGCACTCTGCGCGATGATGACGAACACGCACGACGTGGCGACCGGCAGCAGCGCCAGCATGTCGTTCCATGACACATCCGGCAGGCGCAGGCGTGGCAGGCCGCTTTCGATCGGGCCGATCGTCGCGATGCCGAAACGCGAAAACCCCAGCGCCATGCTGGCGATGATCGATCCCACCACCGTCACCAGCCCCAGCGGCAGGCGCGGCGCCAGCCGGTCGCCCGTCAGGATCAGCCCGACGACGCAGGCCGACAGCACGATGGTCGGCACGCTGGCCTGCGGCAGGCGCGACAGCATCTGCGTCAGCTGAAGCACGGAATTATGCGCGGTCGTGGCAATGCCCAGCATGTCGCGCATCATGGCAAGCGCCACCTGTATCCCCACCCCGGCCATGAACCCCACCAGCACGGTGCGCGACAGGAAATCCGCAAGGAAGCCAAGGCGGAACAGACGCGCGACCAGCAGGAATCCCGCGCTCAGCAACGCGACCATGCTGACCAGCGCCATGTAATGCGGGCTTCCCGGCGGGGCCATCTTTTCCAGCGCGCTCGAAAATATGGCGGCGGTCGCGGAATCCGCCGCCACGACCAGGTGCCGCGACGCCCCGAAACACGCGAACGCCACCAGCGGCAGCAGCACGGTGTACAGCCCCGTCACGGCAGGCATGGCGGCAATGCGGGTATAGCCAAGCACCTGCGGGATGTTCATCGACGCAAGCGACAGCCCGGCAAGGATATCGCGCACCCGCCCGCGCCAACCCGCGTCCCCACCCGGCCGCGCGCCGCCGGACGATCGTGTCCCGCCTGTCTGTGTCGCCATGATCCCGATACTGCCCATCATCCAGCCTGCCGGACCAGAAATCCGGGCCACACCACCCGAAGGTGGCAGATATCGCCGATCATATCGTAAAATATGAAGAAGATGACAATAGCACCGGCCCACGCCGTCACGGCGTCGGAACATGGGAACGCGGGCACGCGGCGCCGCAGACCACGCCCCGTATCGCCGCCATCATGCGCATGCGTGCATATTCACCATTGCAATATCAGGCATACAATTTTGTAGCATAGGTCGAGGCATCATAAATATTCCCCTGAATACACAATCAAAAATAAAACAAATAACGTTTCGAATTTGTTTTATGACCATAATTATTTTTTTGGTTTTTATATTTATAGAAATATAAAAGTATTTAACAACATTAAATTATCGCGTATTTATATTTAATATTGATATGAACGCATATATTTTAGCAGATCCGGTATGCGCTGTGCGTATACTATGTGTATTGAACCATGATACGGATATATAACATATAGATATATTCAGTATGGACAGCACGGAAGGGCTGCCTATCCTGTCTGACAATAGGATTATCACGAAAAAAACGTTCCCCCATCAGCCATAGATTCCGGTTATGTCTCTCAGCCACCCGAAACTGCTTATTATCCAGCCCTCCCATTACCGATCGAAGATGGATCGGACGATTTTCAAGACCCGACGACGACAGATGGTACCCCTCGCGCTGCCGTACCTGGCGGCGCTGACCCCGCGGGAATGGTCTGTCACCCTGCTGGACGAGCAGCTTGAAGACATCGATTTCGATACGCCGGTCGATGTGGTCGCGCTGACGGCGTGGACGCTGCATTCGCCGCGCGCCTATGACATCGCGACCGAATTCCGCCGTCGCGGCGTGACCGTCATCATGGGCGGCCCGCATGTCTTTTTCTATGCCGACGAAGCTGCCGAATACTGCGACGCCGTCGGCGTGGGAGAGGCGGAGCCCATCTGGAAAACCATGCTGGAGGACGCGGCGGCCGGCAGGCTGAAGAAGATTTACCGCGCAACGCCGCTCAAGGATCTCGACCATCTTCCGCCACCACGCTACGACCTGCTGGACCTGAAGAAATTCGGGCCGTTCCGGACATTCGCGGTGCAGTCGTCGCGCGGATGTCCGTTCGTATGCGATTTCTGTTCCGAACGCTTCTACCTTGGCGGGCGGTACCGCTGGCGGCCGGTCAATGAAATGGTCGATGAAATCAGGCGGATCCAGAACAAGGGATCGCACTTCTTCTTCGGCGAAAGCAATTTCGGCGGCAAGAAAAGCCGCGCCATGGAACTGATGGAAGGGCTGGTTCCGCTCAAGATCCGCTGGTCCACGCTGTGGTCGTCCAACCTGTGCCTTGACACCGACTTCCTCGACCTTGCGCAGAAAAGCGGCGTCATGCACGTCAATATCGGCATCGAAAGCATCGATGCCGAGACGCTGGCCGACATGAAAAAGGGCTGGAACAAGACCACCCGCTATGGCGAGATGTTCGAGAACATGCGCCGCCGCGACATCAGCTACTCCCTCAACTTCATCTTCGGCTATGATGACGAGGACCCGGACGTCTATCGCAACACCCTGCGTTTCCTTGAGGAACACAAGGTGCCGGCGGCGTATTTCAACATCCTGACCCCGACCAAGGGGACGGCCCTGTTCAACAAGATGCTCAAGGCCGGGCGGATCATCGATCCGGAGGATATCGACCGCTGGCCGGGGCAGGTCTGCCATATCTGGCCGCGCGACTGCACCCCCGGACAGATGGAACAGCGCATCCAGCGGATGTACAAATCATTCTACAGCATGCGCTCGATCATCCACCGCCTGCCTTTCCCCAAGTCGCGTTCCGACATGGCGTCGTGGATCCTGAACATGACCGAACGCCGGATGGCGTTTTCCTCCACCGGGAACAACGACTTCGATATCTACTGACGAAGGCGGCGCCGGGCCCCTGCCTGCCCGGACGCCACCGCCGCGCGGCCGGGCATCATGCGCCATGCCCCGGCAGGCGCGCCCATCCCGGCCGTCCGCGATTTCCGGACAGGTCGTGATGGCGCGCGTTTTCACGGTTTCGGGAAAACGCGTCGTCCGCGCGTCGCGGGGTCGCATGGCGGGCGGGCAGGCGATATGCTTGTCCCCGTCATCCGAAATCCAACCAGACCCCGAAGGGCAATCATGTTTTCATGCGTAGGATACGCGGCCACGGCCGCCGATGCACGTCTTGGCCCCATCAAGCTGGATCGTCGCGATCCCGGGCCTGACGATGTCCAGATCGACATCCTGTACTGCGGCGTCTGCCATTCCGACCTTCACCAGGCGCGCAACGAATGGCAGAACACCATCTTCCCCTGCGTCCCCGGCCATGAAATCGTGGGACGGGTGGCAAAGGTGGGCGCCTCCGTCACGCGCTTTCACGCGGGCGACCTGGTGGGGGTTGGCTGCATGGTCGATTCCTGCCGCGAATGTCCCAGCTGCCGCGAGGGCTTCGAGCAGTATTGCGAAGTGGGCTTCGTCCCCACCTATAATGGCGAGGAACGCCAGGGCGGCGGCATTACCTTTGGCGGGTATTCACGCGCCGTTGTCGTCGATCAGGCATTCGTGCTGAAGGTCCCTGAAAAGCTCGACCCCGCTGCTGTCGCCCCGCTGCTGTGCGCGGGGATCACCACCTATTCCCCGCTGCGCCACTGGAAGGTGGGACCGGGGCAGCGGGTCGGGATCGTGGGACTGGGCGGTCTGGGCCATATGGGCGTGAAATTCGCCCGCGCCTTCGGGGCGGAGGTCGTGCTGTTCACCACATCCGCCAGCAAGGTCTCCGACGGGCTGCGCCTTGGCGCGCATGAGGTCGTCCTGTCAAAGGACGCCGGGGCCATGGCAAAGGAACGCGGGCGCTTTGACTTCATCCTCGACGCGGTCGCCGCCAACCATGACATCAATGCCTATCTCGACCTGCTGAAGCGCGATGGCACGCTGGTGCAGGTCGGCGCGCCGGAGACGCCGCTGCCGGTTTCGGTCTTCAGCCTGCTGATGAAGCGCCGCAATTTCAGCGGATCACTGATCGGGGGGATTCCCGAAACGCAGGAAATGCTGGATTTCTGCGGCGAACATGACATCACCGCCGATATCGAGATGATCCGCATGGACCAGATCGAGGACGCCTATGCCCGGATGCTGCGTTCGGACGTGAAATACCGCTTCGTCATCGACATGGCGACGATGCCGGAATCCGTCTGAAAACAACCTGCTGATAAAAAACAAAAGTTTTTGGGTGCCGCCTTTTTTCAAAAAGGCGGCGTTCTTTTGAAGCTTTTTGCAAAAAGCTTCACCAAAAAACCTTTATGATTTCAGGAAACTGCGACACCTGCCGTCTTCACGGGAACATCGCTGACGGCGTTTTGCATTCCCTGCGGCGGCAGGACTGACACGATAAAAAATCATCCCGCGTCGAACCTTTCGCAGGCCGGCATGTTGGATAGGGGCACGCCATATCCAGGAACGAGCGTCGCGGGGTCCCGTCGGCCCATCAATGGCACGTACCCAGCCTCACGTACATGGACGCTCGCTCCCCTTTTCAAGGGAGGCACCCATGGCTTACAAGACCGTAAATCCCTACACCAACGAACTGGTCGCGACATTCCCCGACCTGCGCGAGGATGAGCTGGAACAGGCCATCGCAACGGCGCAGGCGACCTATGCCACATGGTCGCAGACCGATTTTGCCCACCGTCGCGCGATCCTTCACAAGGCCGCGGCGCAACTGCGTGACCGCACGGACCATTACGCGGAACTGCTGACGCTGGAAATGGGCAAGCTGTTTCGCGAAAGCCAGCAGGAAGTCACGCTGTGCGCCGATATCCTCGATTACTACGCCGATCGGGCGGAGGAATTCCTTGCCCCGCAGCCCGTCCCGGACGAGGCGGGACGCGGCGACCGCGCCATGGTCATCAGCCAGCCCATGGGGGTGATCCTGGCGATCGAGCCGTGGAATTTCCCCTATTACCAGCTGGCCCGGGTCGTGGGGCCGCAGTTCATGGCCGGCAACGTGGTAATGGTCAAGCACGCATCCAACGTGCCGCA
Source organism: Novacetimonas cocois (assembly GCF_003311635.1). Taxonomy (GTDB): domain Bacteria; phylum Pseudomonadota; class Alphaproteobacteria; order Acetobacterales; family Acetobacteraceae; genus Novacetimonas; species Novacetimonas cocois. Next base: position 48,507 of record NZ_QEXL01000019.1, read on the forward strand.
GTCGGCGGCCGCCTTTGCGCGGCTGTTCCAGGACGCTGGCGCGCCGGAGGGGCTGTATACCAACATGTATGCCACGCACAAGCAGCTGGAGGAGCTGATCGATGATCCGCGCATCGTCGGCGTCGCCCTGACGGGCAGTGAGGGCGCGGGCGCGCGCATCGCCGCGCGGGCGGGCCAGAACCTGAAGAAAACGACCATGGAACTGGGCGGCAGCGACGCGTTCATCGTGCTGTCGGACGCCGACATGGAACATGCGGTCAGATGGGCGGTCTGGGGCCGCATGAACAACGGGGGACAGTGCTGCGTGGCCTCCAAGCGCATCATCGTCATGGACGACATCGCCGACGACTTCCTTGCCCGTTTTTCCGGGGCCCTGGGACAGCTCAGGCCGGGGGACCCCATGGACGCGGCGACGGGCCTGCCGCCAATGTCGTCGCAGGCGGCGGCGGACCAGCTGAATGAACAGGTGCGCGTCGCGGTCGAACACGGGGCAAAGGCGATCCGTGTCGGCCCGCCCCCGCCCGAACGCGGCGCATTCGTCCAGACGACGATCCTGACGGACGTGACGCCGGACAACCCCGTCTATCATCAGGAACTGTTCGGTCCCGTCGCCATGTTCTTTCGCGCGCGTGACGAGGACGAGGCCATCCGCATTGCCAATGACAGCCCGTTCGGCCTTGGCGGTTCGGTCTTCACCCGCGATACCGATCACGGGACCGAGGTGGCGCGGCGGATCGAAACCGGCATGGTGTTCGTCAACCACCCGACATGGACCCGCGCCGACCTGCCATTTGGCGGGATCAAGCGGTCGGGTTACGGGCGGGAGCTTTCGTCGCTTGGCATACAGGAATTCGTCAACAAGAAGCTGATCGACGTGGTGCCCATCGACGCCGCCGCCTGACGGAAGGCTGACGGAACGATACGGGCCTGCGGGATACCTCCGCAGGTCCGTATGCGTTTGGGAAGGCCGATGCAATAATCTCAAAAAGTTTTTGGTGAAGCTTTTTGCAAAAAGCTTCGAAAGACATCATCTTTTTGAAAAAAGGCGACACTCGGAACTTCTGTCATTTTTATCCCCTGCCCATATCCACGCACTGACGCAGGGACCAGGCGGCAGCTTCACCAAAGGACAGCCTTGCATCCACGCAATGGAGCGCCCACTGTCCGGGAGACACGGCGGCAGTCCCCCCGGATGTCACACCACCCAAGAGGCCGTATCATGGCGCGCTGGTCCTATCCCCGTCCCTCCCCCACGGAAATCACGTCCCATCGGGCATGGATGTCGCGCCGCCGGTTCCTGGCAGCGTCGTCCGTCGCGATGGGGGGCATGATGGGACAGGGCGTCCGGCCCGCCATGGCGGAAGGGCTGCAGACCCGGCCCGGTCCCTTTCAGGCGGAAGAAAAGCCGACGCCGCTGACGGACGTGACGCATTACAACAATTTCTATGAATTCGGGCTGGGGAAAAGCGACCCGTCCACCTATGCCAGCGCTTTTAGGCCGCGCCCGTGGACACTGTCGGTGGAGGGGCTGGTGGCGCATCCGCGCGTATGGGACATCGACCGGCTGATGGCCGCGATGACGCTGGAGGAAAGGCTGTATCGCATGCGCTGCGTGGAGGCCTGGTCGATGGTCTTTCCATGGGACGGTTTCGCGCTGGCGAACCTGCTGAAACTGGCGGAACCGCTGGGCAATGCACGTTACGTGGCGTTTGAATCGGTCCTGCGACCCGAACAGATGCCGGGACAGCAACCGGGCCTTGATTCCCTGCCGTGGCCGTATGTGGAAGGGCTGCGCATTGACGAGGCCATGCACCCGCTGACCTTCCTTGCGGTGGGACTGTATGGACAGACGCTGCCGAACCAGAATGGCGCGCCGGTACGGCTGGTGGTGCCATGGAAATACGGGTTCAAGGGGATCAAGTCGATCACGCGCATACGGCTGGTGGAAAAGATGCCGCCCACGACATGGAACCGGATGAACGCGTTGGAATACGGCTTTTTCGCCAACGTCAATCCGGACGTCGATCACCCGCGATGGAGCCAGGCGACGGAACGCGTGATCGGCGGGGGCGGATTTTTTGGCGGCGGCCGGAAAAGGACGCTGATGTTCAACGGATATGGCGAACAGGTGGCCGGGCTTTACAGCCAGATGGACCTGCGGACCTATTTCTGACATGCCTTACCTGAGCGGGAGCGGACGCAACCGGACGGTCGTGCCGTGGCGGTTCGAGACATGGGCCCTGACCCTTATCGGGCTGGTCCCGGCGGCGCTTTATTTCTGGTACGGCGCGCATGACCAGCTGGGGGCCGACCCGGTCAATGTCTTTGAACGCTGGCTGGGCCTGTGGGCCGTGCGCTTTCTGGTCCTGACATTGTGCATCACGCCCCTGCGCGTCATGACGGGCTACAACCTGCTGCGCTATCGCCGCACGTTCGGGCTGCTGACATTCTGGTACGCGTGCATGCATGTCGCGGTTTATGTCGGGCTGGACCAGCGTTTTGACATGCCCGTCCTGTGGCGGGACATGACGCGGCGTCCCTTCCTGATGATCGGGTTCTGCACGTTCTGCCTGCTGGTGCCGCTGGCGCTGACCTCCGGCGCATGGGCGATACGCAGGCTGGGCCGGCGATGGCAGACGCTGCATCGTCTGGTTTATGTCGTCGCCGTGCTGGCGTCCGTCCATTTCCTGATGGCGTTCAAGACCTATACCCCCACCAGTGTCGGATACGCCGCCGCCCTGTGCGGGCTGGTCCTGTGGCGCGGCTGGCATGCCCTGTGGCGTGTCAGGAAACGGGGCCGTCAGGATGGGGCGCGTTAAAAGACCGTTTTGAAATAACAGAAGTTTCCGGGTGTCGCCTTTTTTGCAAAAAGCTTCACCAAGAACTTTTTCTGTTTTCAGGCATCATCAAAAAAAGAAACGGGGCCCGTTTCCGGGCCCCGTCCTTTTGGCGTCATGTCAGCTCATGACTTGTCATGGCTGTGCAGGCCGCCTTTGCGTCCCGCTTCGGCCGCGCGTTCCGGGTCGTTGGCAAAGTTNGCCGGAACTGTGCTGCCCACCCTTGTGGCCCGCCTCGGCCGCGCGTTTGGGATCATTGGCAAAGTTGCCGGAACTGTGCTGTCCGCCCTTGTGACCTGCCTCGGCCGCGCGTTCCGGGTCGTTGGCAAAGTTCCCCGAACTGTGCTGTCCGCCNCTTGTGGCCCGCTTCGGCCGCGCGCTTGGGATCATTGGCAAAATTACCGGGATTGTTCTGGGCGCCGCCACCGCCGTGACTGTCCGCGGGCGCCATGGCAGGAATGCCGGTATTACGGATACTGTAAGAACGATAGACCATAGTCATCTCCTTCAGAGATCGCAGCGGCCATAAGGGATCCTTGTTTTTCCCTGTTCCCGTCATGAAATCCGGGAAAAGGAAGCAATCCCGCCGGGGCCGCTGTGGACCATTCAACGGCGCATCCCCATAGTGGTTCCTGACATGCACAAAGAATCCAAAAAATAAAAATTCCATTCCATGATTCGACACTTAAATATATATCGTATGAAAAATGAAATTCATAAGTAATAACACAACAACATCCGTACGAATTCCATCGCCCGATACATGCCGGGCGCGCCGGAACCTGCCCCTGCATTGCGATTCCGAAACATCCTTCCGCCATCTGCAATGTTTCACACAATCTTCATGTACAAGACGCAGCATGGGTGGCGCGGGGGAACAGTCCGTGTATAGACAGGTCCCCATGTCGCACGTCAGATCCACATCCGAACCCTCCCCGCTGCGCCTTTCCCGTCAGGAGATGGCACTTGTCGGCGTTACCATGATCTGGGGCGCCACCTTCCTGATCGTGCATCTTGCGATGCGCTCATGCGGGCCCCTGTTCTTTGTCGCGGTGCGGTTCCTCGCGGCCGGGGGCGTCAGCCTGCTGGTGTTCCACAGGGCCATGCGCGCCCTTACCCTGACCGAATGCGGGGCGGGGGCGGCCATCGGGGCCAGCATCTTCCTGGGCTACAGCCTGCAGACCTATGGCCTGCAAAGCATCACCAGCAGCCAGTCCGCCTTCATCACCGCGATGTACGTGCCGATGGTGCCGCTGCTGCAATGGGTCGTGCTGCGCCGCCTGCCCCATCTGATGAGCTGGCTTGGCATCGGCCTTGCCTTCGTGGGGCTGATCCTGCTGGCGGGACCGGATGCCGGAACGGGGGCGTTCAACGGTGGCGAAATCGCGACCCTGCTGGGGACGGTCGCGATCGCAAGCGAAATCATCCTCATCAGCCGCTTTGCCACGCAGGTGGACAGCAGGCGCGTGACCGTGGTGCAGCTTGTGGTCGCAGGCGTGCTGGCCCTGACGGCCATGCCGCTGGACGGGGAAAGCCTGCCGCGCTTTTCATGGATATGGGCGGCGTCCGCCGGGGGGCTGGGCGTTGCCAGCGCGCTGATCCAGTTGACGATGAACTGGGCGCAGAAGGCGGTTTCACCAACACGCGCCACCGTCATTTACGCGGGCGAGCCGGTATGGGCGGGCATTCTCGGGCGCATCGCGGGCGAACGCCTGCCCCCGCTGGCGCTGGCTGGCGCGCTGTTCATCATCGCAGGCGTCATCGTTGGCGAATGGCGTCCCCGACGTCAGGTGGCGGATACGGCGAGCGGACAGTAACGCCGCCATGCGGAATTTCTGAAAATAGCCGACGTTTCCGGGTGCCGAGTTTTTTCAAAAAGTCAATGTTCCTGCGAAGCTTTTTGAAAAAATCTTCACCAAAAACTTTTGTAATTTTACTATATTGTCAAGCCTGCTTTTTCAAACATCCCTATGGCACGCTGGACGCTTCAGCCCCGCGATGCCGTCGCGCATTCAGCAGCGTCAGGGTCAGGACCACGACAGCCCCGCCCCCCACCGTCAGCATGAGCGCGGGCGCCAGCCCGGTTCCCAGAAACGACGCCACGGACGCCTGCAGCAGGGCGTTGCTGGCGGCGATCAGGTTGCCGCACTGATACGCCAGCCCCGGAAACGTCGCCCGCACCGAAGGCGGCGAAAGCTCGCTCAGATACGCCGGGACGACGCCCCATGCGCCCTGTATGCAGAACTGGATGCACACAGCGCCCACCGTCAGCCACACGGTGGAATGCGGCAGGGTCCATAACGGCAGCAGCGGCAGCGTCAGCAACGCTGCCAGCGCGATGCTGTACTGGCGGCCGATCCGTTGCGACAGCATGCCAAAGAACAGGCCCCCCACGATGGCCGCGATATTGTACAGCACGACGATCAGCGTGATCGACGGATGGGACAGCCTGCGTTCAAGCCCCAGGAACACCTTGGGATACAGATCCTGGGAACCGTGGCTCATGAAATTGAACGCCGCCATCAGGGTCACGGCAAAGACACACAGCGCCACATTGCCTCGGATGACAGGCCACAGGCCCGCAGTCGCGGGGGCCGTCGCCCCGCCATGGCGTTGCCGCGCCAGCCATTCCGGGCTTTCGGGCACACGGATCCAGATATACAGCGCCGAAAACAGCGCGCTGCCGCCAAGGATGAACAGGCCGCGCCACCCCAGCACCGGCAGCAGCAGAAAGACCAGCGACGCCAGAAGATACCCCGCCGGATATCCCGCCTGCAGGATGCCCGACGCCATGCCCCGCCATGATACCGGCACGCTTTCCATGATCAGCGACGTCCCGACCCCCCATTCCCCGCCCAGCGCGATGCCGAACAGCGTCCGCAGGAACAGGAAGGTCGCAAGGGTGGGGGCAAAGGCCGACAGGACCTCGATCACGGAATAGACGATGATCGTGGTGATCATCACCGGCTTTCGGCCATAGCGGTCCGCCGCGCGCCCGCAGATGAACGCCCCGATGGGACGCGTCAGCAGCGTCAGCGTCGGCGCCAGAAGCACGCTTTCAAGCGAAACGCCAAAACTGCGCGCGACATCATCCAGCGTGAACAGCACGATGAAAAAGTCACAGGCATCAAGCATCCATGCCAGCAGCGACGCCGCAACCACATGACGCGCGGTGGCCACGTCATGATCCGGCGTCATCTGCGGCGATCGCGCCGCGAAAGCATCCGTCGTATTGTCCATGGCCTGTACCACCCGTTCCTGACCGTTTTTGGGGGAATGTCGCATGAAGGGGAAATGGCGGCCATGCCGGCCACCCATCACGAAACGGATATGCCTTAAAATATTGCGTGAGATACCCGGCGGAAATTACAGGTTCGCGATGACCTTCAGCCCCACCAGCATGGCATTGGGTATGACGGAGTTTTCGCCAGGACGCATCATGTATTCAAACTCCGGCGTCAGTACCAAGCCGGGTGTTACGGGAATGCCGTAATATGCCTCCAGCACGGCGGAATGGGTCTGCGGCGCCGTGACGAAATCCCCCATCGGCAGGCCCGCCATCTGCCGCAGGGCCTGTCCATAGGTCAGGCGCGGGCTCATCTGGTAATAGGAATACATCACGCCGAAACGGTCATAGGGGCGATGCGGGATCAGCCCCAGAAGCGAGGCGCCGAAATAGAATTCGTCCGCAAAGGTGGAGATGCCGGGCGTATTGTGGATGAACCCCGCCAGAAGATAGCCGCCCGCCATCTGATGTTCGCCATGCTTGCGATACACCATCTGGTCCGCCTCGATATAGAACGTGTCGCGCGGTTTTTCCCGATGCGCATGCGCGATGGCGCGATAGGCCGGCGGAATGTCGCCGATCAGGTCGGGATAGGGCGACGTGTCATGCCCGAAGCCAAGCTTGTAATGACCGGCAAGCTTGCGCGGGCCGAAAAACGGTTCCCACGTCAGTTCAATCGGGGTCTGGATGCCGGTCGTGGTCTCGCTCCCCCATGCCCAACCCGTATTGTCCTGCGCCTTTGGCCCGATTTTATAGATGCCGGTCCGCAATGTCAGGTCGCGCGTGGGGCGAAAGCGCACGGTCCCCCCCCACGAGGTCTTGGGATAGACGCTCCATCCCGGCGGTTCGCGAATGGCCATCGGCGCGGAACACTGCATCATGAACGTACACAGCAGGACCGACGTGCCATAGGTATGCGTCAGCGCGATACGGCCGATATTGATGTTGACGCGGTGATGGAAGAACGACTTTTCCGCATACAGATCAGCAAGGCGCGCGGCGGCTGGGCCGTGGATGCTCCATACCTCCGTCAGCAGGACATCGCGTTCGCCCACATGGTCCCAGCCCACCTGCCGTCCCTCGCGGTTCATGACGATGCCATGCACGAACCAGCCATCGAGGCCAAACAGTTTTCCCAGATCGAACAGCATGCTGACCCGCAGGTCGTGGACGTAATCGACGCCCCTGGAAAGGCCACCGCCGACATTGGCCATGCTTTCCCCCTTGTAGGTCAGCTCAAAGGTAAAGCCACGATTGCCCAGCCATTCGCGCCACGGCCTGAGCTGCGGCACCAGATTGCCGAAAGACTGCTCCGCCACGAAATATCCCGCGCTCAGGTCGCTTTTGCGCAGCGCGTCGTCATTGTGGTTCAGCAATGCGGAAATGCTTTCTGTATCGAACAGGGATTCGAGCCGTTCTTCCGCAATGGGACGCTTGTGCCTTTTCGCCACACCGGCGGCGGGCACGGGGATCATGTCGGGGGCCGCGACCGGGGCCGCGCGCAGCTTCTGCGCCGCCGCGCGACAGGGGGCGGACGCCACGCAGGAAAGGAACAGCATCCACCATGTCGCCACGAAAAACCCCAGCATGACATGCAGCCGGGCGGGACCCGCGCGGCCATCACAGGCGCGATACGGGCCGGGAACAGGAAAAAGCGGTGGGGTGGCATACAGGATATGCATCGGGACATCGCATGCGCTACAGGGGATGCCTCCCCTCCTTGCATGGGGACGCATTACCTTTGACGGTTCAGAAATACCGGACACAGGGACGGATCATCACTCCGCCCACGGTCGGTTCATCCAGTGGCGACAGGACTTCGGAAAAGCATGTCCGTTCTGTAAGAAATTATTACCATGACGTATTCTTCTTTATTATTTCGTCTTTGCCAGCAGCGTATGGGATGCGAAAATATTTTTCAATATCTATATTTCAGATGGAATGGACGAGGGATATTTTATATGCTTTACGTATATATCAATTTCTTCGCCTGAAAGCTGCCCTGCGGGAAAATACCGATCCTGTCGCCATTGGCATTCTGGCGAATGGGGTTATGAAGACGTGACGCCACCGACGAATACACGCATCATTGACGCACCTTGAGAACAAGGAATTTATGGAAATTTTTTCAAACAATTCGAATAAATCTGCATTTTTCAAAAAATTAAGTGCCCTGAAACTTTCGTCAGGGACCATTTGAAAATGGCAGACCCGGTAACACGGTGAAATCATGAAAAGTTTTTGGTAAATCTTTTTGAAAAAAGCTTTGAAGAAATGTCACCTTTTAAAAAAGGTGACGCCCAAAAACTTTTATTACTTTTCCATCAATATACCATTTCCAGACAGTCCCTGGCCTTCGGGGGGCCAGCACAGATTGTCCAGTTGCTGCCGGAAATCTATTTCCAGCGCCACTTTCCAGACCCGTGCGACAAAATCCGACGGGGGATGTTCGCTCAGCCTCACCAGCCCGATCGAACCGGGTGAAAACCCGGCAAGCCGCCGCATCTGCAGCCGCCCCATCGGTGGTACCCGCAGGGGAAAGGACGAAATCGGCAATATGGTCGCAAGGGCGCCGCACATGATTTCCGCATGGATCAGTTCCAGCGACGTGGTTTCAAGACGGATGACAGGTTCGACGCCTGCCGTCTGGAACCCTATGTCCACCAGTTGCCGGCAGCGCATTCCCTGCCCCAGAAGGGCCAGCGGGAATCGCGCGGCCTCCTCCCAGCTGATTTCACGCGCGTCGGGAAAGTCATAGGCCAACGTCCCCGCCAGCACCTGTTCTTCCTCATAAAGGGAGCGCACCACGAATGCCTGCGCCTGCGGGCACTGGTCATAATACATGATCCCGATATCCAGCTGTTTCGTGACCAGCTTTTCAATGATTTCCACATTGGGAAATACCGAGACATCGGCCGAAAACGCGCCGATCCTGTCCTTTATGGCATGCAGCAGGACAGGCACGATATGAACCGCCGTCGGAATGACGCCAATCCTGATCGTGCCGACCAGTTCCTGCCTGGACAGGGAGACCTCGTTGCGCATTTCCGTCACGCTTCGCAGGATGTCATGCGCCCATTTGAGGACCCGCGCCCCCTCCGCCGTCAGGCCGAAGACCTTTTTCTTGCGATCGACGATCACGATCCCCAGCTCGTCCTCCAGCTGCCGGATCGCACGCGAAAGGGCGGGCTGCGACACGTTGCACGCCGCCGCCGCCTTTGAAAAACTCCTGAGCCTGTCTATCTCGCGCAGATAATGAAGCTGTTTCAGAAACACGTGTCACTCCGGAAATGATCGCAGCATGTCAGGGAACCGGAAAGACCGTCCCTGAGAAATCCTGTAAATTACAAAGAAGTTTTTTCTGAAGATTTTTTCAAAAAGCTTCGAAGGGACGTCGCCTTTTTAAAAAAAGGCGACACCCAAAAACTTTTGTTTTCATCCAATGCGTCGTTTTCAGACAGTTCCTTATACCAGGTTTCGCGCGACAAGCCGTTCCCCACCACAGAACAGCATCTGCCCATCGCGTCGCGCAATGGCGATCAGGGTCTGGTTGCCCATCCGCGCAAGGCGACAGGCGCGATAGGTGGGTGCTGACACCGCCACGACGATCGCAATCCCGGCCCGTAATGTCTTGAGCGCCATTTCATAGGAATACCGGCTTGTCAGCACGCACAGCCCCGCCTGCATCCCGCCATCACGCGCACGCGCTCCAATCAGCTTGTCCAGCGCGTTATGCCGTCCCACATCCTCGCGGATCATGCCGATACGACCGGTACAGTCCGCCCAGGCCGCCGCATGCACCATTCGCGTCACGGCATTCAGCGCCTGCCATTCCCCCAGTTCGTCGAGCGCGCGCCGCACCGCGTCCGTCGAAATGAACGGCCCCGCCCCCAGGGCGGCAATGCCTGTGGCCTCGGGCGATGGCACCTCGTCGCTGCCGCAGATGCCGCAGCTTGAATGGCCTGTCCGGGCGCGGGGGCTGCGGCGGATCAGCGCACTAAGCGCCTCGCCCGTGATCGAGATATCGAGCAGCAGCCCGTCATCCTCCCGGCTCACCGTGACGGAGCGTATCTGCCCGATGGAGCCTACGATCTGTTCCGTCAGGCAGTATCCGTACGCGAAATCCTCCAGCCCATCTGGCGTCATCATCATGATGCCATGCGCGAACATGCCGTTGAACACCAGCCTGACGGGCACCTCTTCGGCGATGTTCAGTTCGAACACGCGCTCCGGCTGGTCCAGCCGCGCGACGGGAACCTGATGAAACAGGGGGAACATTTCAAAAAACCTTATGCAATTTCCGCGCCGCAGCCGTGGGCAGGGCATGACGTTCCGCCCTGTGTCCGCGCACGCGCGGGCCGTGCCTCCGCCTGCGATGCCGGGCCGGGGGGCAGCCGCTGCATCGCGGCCACCTGTTCTGCCGGCAGATTCACGTTATCCAGCGCCCCCGCCCTGTCGAGTTGCACGAAGCGGCCGCCATGGGCGCGCAGCATCCCGCGCATCCGGACTTTCCCCGTCGCCGCCTGTTGCCGCAGGGCCCGCAGCATCGCGGGTTCCCAGATCGTGCATAACGGTTCGGGATCCCCGTCATGCTCGCTCAGATAGGCCGTCGCACCACGGGAGACATCGCGCGCGTCAATCAGGGCGGACAGCGTCAGCGCGTCGAGCATCGGCAGGTCGCATGCGACCACCAGCCACGCCGCGTCCGGGTACGCCGCATGCGCCGACAGCAGCCCCACCGCCGGCCCACCGCCCAGCACCTCTTTCACATCCGTCCTGTCGGGGATTCGTGGATAGGCCGCACGCAGGGGATCGGTCAGCTGATCGGGCCGGACGGAGACGAAACATCGCGGCACGCAGGCGGCCAGCAGGTCAAAGGCCCGCGCAAGCTGCGGCCGCCCGGCATAGGAAAGCGCCGCCTTGTCCCGCCCCATGCGCCGGCTGGCCCCACCGGCAAGGACCAGGCCGTAAAGTGGTGCGGTCATGGGCCGCCTATCCGGCGATCCGCAGTGGCGGGGCCGAGGCGACGCTTTCGACAACCCGGACCGGAATGGACTTGGCGGCTGGCGTGCCGCTGATCTCGTCAAAATAATCCAGCGGCAGAAGGGGGTTGAGTTCCGGGTAATAGCCCGCGATGGCGCCGCGCGGCATCGGATAGTCAATGACGCTCAGCCCGTCGACATAACGGCGCACCCCGTCGTCGCTACAGGTTTCAAGGCCGATGACGGCGCCGTTTTCCAGCCCGCGTTCCGCCATGTCCTCCCTGTTCATGAAGACCACGAGACGGGTGTTGTACACCCCGCGATAACGGTCATTGTTGCTATAGATGGTGGTATTGTACTGATCATGCGACCGGATCGTCGCAAGGCGCAGCATCGCGCCATCGGCGACCGGCGCATCCACCTCCAGCCCCGGCATGACAAGGAAATTCGCCTTGCCATTGGGTGTCTTCCACACGCGCCGGCGCGGCGGAATGTCGAGGTGGAATCCCCTGGGGTTTTTGATCCTTTCCGAAAAATCGGCATAGATTTCGGGATAGACTTCCGCGATCTTGTCGCGGATCAGGTCGTAGTCCACCATGTACCGCGCCCACGGCGTGCGTGAATGCGGCAGCGCAGCCATGGCCATGCGGCAGACGATTTCCGTCTCCGGCAGGACATGTTCGCTGACCGGCGCGAAAACCCCGCGTGAGGCGGTCACGTTCGCCATCGCGTCCTCGATGGTCACGAACTGCTCGCCCGCGTCGGTGCGGATGATTTCCGAACGCGCGACCACCGGCAGGATCAGCGCATCGCGGCCATGGACCAGATGTCCCCGGTTCAGTTTCGTCGCGATGCCAACCGTAAGGTCGAGGTTGCGCATCGCGGCATAGGAACGTTCGGTATCGGGCACCGCGCGGATGAAATTGCCGCCCATCCCGATGAAGACGCGCGCGCTTCCCGCCTCCATCGCCGCGATGGCGTCAAGGACATGATGGCCATGTTCGCGTGGCGGTTCGAACCCGAAGGCATCGCGCACGCGGTCCAGATAGGCCTGCGTGGGCTTTTCATCTATGCCGACCGTGCGGTCCCCCTGCACGTTCGAATGACCCCGGATCGGCGCGATACCCGCGCCGGGCCTGCCGAAGTTTCCACGCAGCAGAAGCAGGTTCGCGACCTGCTGCAGCAGGCGGGACCCTTCCTGATGCTGCGTCAGGCCCATTCCGTAACAGATGATCGTCGCCCGCGACTTTTTGTAAATCTCGGCCACGCGACGGATCTGCGCCTCTGACACGCCGGAGATACGGGTGATGTCCTCCCACCCGCAGCCCATGATGTCGGCGCGCAACGCGTCAAGGCCCGCCGTATGCTGCGCGATGAAATCACGGTCCAGTACGTCCTCGCCCTGTTCCTCCGCCTCGAACAGGACCTTCATCATGCCCTTGAATATCGCAAGGTCGCCGCCGATGCGGACATGGACGAATTCGGAGGAAATCGGCGTGGAACCGAACGTCGCCATCTGCAGCACGTCCTGCGGTTCGGTAAAGCGGATCAGCGCGCGTTCGGGCATGGGATTGATCAGGACGATCGGCACGCCGCGCTTCCTTGCCTCCACAAGGTTGGTCATCATGCGCGGTGAATTGGTGCCCGTATTCTGCCCCACCACGAAGATCGCCTCGGCATGTTCGAAATCGGACATGACGATCGTGCCCTTGCCGATCCCGATGGAGGGCGGCAGCCCCCGGCTGGTCGGTTCATGGCACATGTTGGAACAGTCGGGAAAATTGTTGGTCCCGAATTCGCGCACGAAAATCGAATAGAGGAAGGCCGTTTCGTTCGCGGTGCGCCCCGAGGTATAGAACTCCGCCTGATGCGGGCTGTCGAGGGCCTGCAGGTGACGGCCGATCATCGCGAACGCGTCATCCCACGTCACCGGCACATAGCGGTCCGTCGTGGGGTCATAGCGCATCGGTTCCGTCAGGCGCCCCTGCATTTCCAGCCAGTAATCGCTTCTGAGCATCAGTTCCGTGACGGTATGTTTTTTAAAAAACTCCCGCGTTATGCGCGCCTTTGTCGCCTCATGCGCCAGTGCCTTCGCGCCGTTTTCACAGAACTCCAGCGTCTTGCGCTGATCGGGATCGGGAAAGGCGCAGCTGGGGCATTTGAATCCCCCCGGCTGGTTCATCGACAGAAGGCCGCGCGAACCCTTTACAAGGACGCTCTGCTCCATCAGCACCTTCGCGGTCGCGCCCGCGGCACCCCATCCCCCGGCGGGATGGTGGTATGGCTTGTATTCGGATTCTTTTTCGTTGCTCATGACAGGGACCTTACAGATTCGGGCCGGGCTTTAGAAATCAATCGTTTCCGATGTGTTCAGCAGGTTTTACAAGGCAGCCATGTTTTCGCGCTGCCTGTCATCATGGCGCAGAATCCCGAATTCCTTCATCGCGGGCACGAAATTTTCATTTTCATGCCGTGAACGCGCAAGCTTGATCAGGGCGAACCGCTGCAACGGGGTCAATGCCGCCCATTCCCGCGCCGTGGGCGGCGCAATGCCGTCCGCATGCGCCTGCGCGCGCACGGCCTGTGGCATGTGCCCCGGATCGCGCCAGTCCTCCAGCCCCCGTTCCGCCAGGGGACGCAGCGGTTCGTCAGTGCGCGTTGCGATCAGGCGGGCGACAAGTTCGCGATAGGCGGCCTGTTCCCCGTCACTTACGCAGGGCAGGTCCGCAAGCTGTGCCCGCTCTTCACGTGAAAACCGGCTCCATTGCCGCAGGCTGAGCTTTATGCCGACAATATCGAGCTTCTGTCGCGCAATCATCGGAATGCACCGCAGGGAACCGGCAAAATCACGTTCAAAATCAAAAAGCATCGAACCTTGTCCTGAACTGGTAATATGGACGTCCACGTGACGGGGCCGCTGCCCGCTCATCTCGGGACAATCAGGTGGATCAGGCCTGCCACCCCGAAAAACACCGCCGTGCTGCATGACCAGATGACGACAAACCATCCGATCCGCACGCCCGCATGCCTTGGCGCGTCATTCCCGTTTCCCCGGACAATATCAGTGATAGCCATCGGCTTTTGTAACCTTTCCGCGAAACACGTGATAGGAATACAGGGTGTAGGTCAGGATGATCGGCAACAGGATCGCCGTACCGACCAGCTGGAAAAACTGGCTCGACGGGGGGGAGGACACATCCCACAGCGTCAGGGACGGCGGCACGGCATAGGGCCAGATCGTGATCCCGAGGCCCGACAGGCACAGGAAAAACCAGCCAAGGGCGCACAGGAAGGGACCACGCGCATGGCTTTTGCGCAGCCCGCGCACCAGACCCAGCCCCAGCACGACCACCAGGATGGGCACCGGCGCGACAAGGAGGATGTTGGGCCAGTCGGTCCAGCGGCGCAGGTACGGCGCATGCAGCAGCGGTGTCCAGATACTGACGATCACGATGGCCGCGAACAGCGCGATGGCAAGCCGCTGCGCCCACCTGCGGCACGAGGCCTCCAGCGCGTCGGTTGTCCGCCAGATGAGCCACGTCGCCCCCAGCAGCGCATACCCGCACATGACCGACAGCCCGCACATGACGCTGAAGGGCGTCAGCCAGTCGAACGACCCGCCGTCAAAGGACCCATCGACCACGCGGACCCCCTGCACCACGCCGCCAAGGATCGCGCCCTGACAGAACGCGGCGATGCCCGATCCCGCCATGAACCCGATATCCCACATCCCGCCGCGCGCGGTGCCTTTCGTCATGACGCGGAATTCGAACGCCACGCCACGAAAGATCAGCGCCAGCAGCATGAGGATGACCGGCAGGTAAAAGGCGGGCAGCAACGTGGCGTAGGCGCCGGGAAAGACCCCGTAAAGCACCGCGCCACCCAGCACCATCCACGTCTCGTTCCCGTCCCAGACCGGCGCGATGGTATTGATCATCACGTCACGGTGGTCGGGGTCACGTTCCAGCGTGAACAGCATGCCGATGCCAAGGTCAAACCCGTCAAGGATGACATAGATCGTGATGGCGGCGACAAGGATCACGGCCCACACGATCGGCAGCCAGTATGAAAAGTCCATCATGCCTCAGGCTCCTTCGCCAGAAGATGGGTCGATAACGGCCGGATGCATGCGCGCGCCCAGGATGTCGGATGCATGGGCGGCGCTGGCATCATGCTCGCCCTCGTGCGGCGGATGGGCCAGCAGACGCACGAGAATCCCCAGGCCGGAGCCGAACACGATCACGTACACGACCACGAAGGCCGTCATCGAGAACGCCATGCTCGACAGGGCGACCGGGGAAATGCTGTCGGATGTGCGCAAAAGGCCATAGACGGTCCAGGGCTGGCGTCCCACCTCTGTCGTGACCCAGCCACATAACAGCGCAAGGAAGCCCGCAGGCGCCATGCACAGCGCCACGCGGTGAAAGGCGGGCGTGGTGAACAGGGCGCTGGTGCGCCGCAGCCACAGCGACCACAGCCCGATCAGCATCATCAGCATCCCCATCGCCACCATGATCCGGAACGAGAAGAAGATGACGGGCGAGGGCGGCCGCTGGTCGCGGGGGAAATCCTTCATGCCCGGCACCTTGCCATCAAGGCTGTGGGTCAGGATCAGCGACCCTAGCAGCGGCACGCGCACGGCGTAATCGGTATGTTCCGTCTTCATGTTGGGAATGCCGAACAGCAGTTCCGGCGCGCGCCCTTCGCTTTCCCAGTCCCCTTCCATCGCGGCGATCTTCACCGGCTGGTGCTTCAGGGTGTTCAGGCCGTGCGCATCACCCGCAAGGATCTGGATGGGGGCCACGATCGCGGCCATCCACATGGCCATGGAAAACATCACGCGCACCGGCTCGCTGGCGATTTCGCCCCTGCGCCGCGCGCCCAGCAGATGCCATGCGCCGGTCGCGCCCACCACGAACGCCACCGACAGGAACGCCGCCAGCCCCATATGCACAAGCCGGAAGGGAAAGGACGGATTGAAGATGATGGCAAGCCAGTCGGCAGGCATGAAACGCCCCGTGGCAGGGTCGATCGTGTAGCCGCGCGGCGTCTGCATCCATGAGTTGGAGGCAAGGATCCACGTCATCGAAATCAGCGTGCCCACCGAAACGCAGCACGTCGCGGCGAAATGCAGCCCGCGCCCGACCTTGTTCATGCCGAACAGCATGACGCCAAGGAAGCCCGCCTCCAGAAAAAAGGCGGTCATGACTTCGTAGGACAGGAGCACGCCGGTAATCGGGCCGGCCTTTTTGGAAAAGACGGACCAGTTCGTGCCGAATTCATACGACATGACCAGCCCCGAGACGACACCCATGCCAAAGACGATCGAGAAGACCTTGATCCAGTATCGGTACAGGTCAAGAAAGACCGCGCGCCCCGTCTTCAGCCAGAGTCCTTCCAGCACGGCCAGATAGGCCGCCAGCCCGATCGAAAAGGCCGGAAAGATGATATGGACGCCTACGGTAAAGGCGAACTGGAAGCGCGCCAGAAGGAGCGCGAAATCATGTGCATTGTACATCGATACTTTCCAATAATCGTGGCCGTGACATCTCCACCTGAAAACAGGCCCACGGATCGGTCGCGATCGACGTTTCCCGTCATGGGTGCCGCCGTAATGGTGTGCCGCCCGGTCGGGGCGCGTCAGGACGCCCCCTGCGCATGTGCTAGATCAGGCCGATCGCGGGCGTCCAAGACCTTTTAGTCATATCATTATGCGTACTGGTTATAATGATGCGGCGTTTGTGATTATTCTGGTTATTTTGTTGTGACCCCTCCCTTGTCACAAATCACCACCTGCCTATGCTGGGTGCCCGTTCTCGTTACACGAGCCTCAGCAGCAGGGAGATCCAGAGCGTTGGCCACACCTCAACCCGTTGATACAGAACTGACCCAGGCGGCTGTTTTCCTGGTCATGACATTGAACAGCGACACATCGGTCAACGCTCAGGTCCGGGATCTTCTGGGTGATCTCTCCTCCCTTGTCCGTGCTGTCGGATTCCGAATTCCTGACGGCAGGCTGAGTTGCATCACAGGAATCGGGTCCGGGGCATGGGACCGCATTTTCGGCATACCACGTCCGCGCGAACTGCATCCGTTTCGTGAAATCCACGGCGTGCATCACGCTCCGTCGACGCCGGGGGACCTGCTGTTCCATATCCGCGCGACGCGCATGGACCTGTGCTTTGAACTCGCCACGGCAATCGTCTCCCGCCTCGACGGGGCGGGCAAGGTTGTTGATGAGGTGCACGGCTTCAAGTATTTCGACGCGCGCGACCTGCTCGGCTTCGTGGACGGGACCGAGAACCCGTCGGGACAGGCGGCGCGGGATTCCACCGTCATCGGGGACGAAGACCCGGATTTTGCAGGCGGCAGCTATGTCATCATCCAAAAATACCTGCATGACCTGAAGAAATGGGACGCCATCCCGACCGAGGTCCAGGAACATATCATCGGACGCAGGAAAGTCTCGGACATCGAGCTGCCCGACGCGGACAAGCCCAGCTATGCCCATAATGTACTGACCACACTCGAGGAAAACGGAAAGCAACTGCAGATCGTGCGCGACAACATGCCCTTTGGCGAAGTCGGCAAGGCGGAGTTCGGCACCTATTTCATCGGCTATGCCCGCGCCCCGTCCCGGATTGAACAGATGCTGGAAAACATGTTCGTGGGAAAGCCGCCGGGCAATTACGACAGGCTCCTTGATGTCAGCACGGCCGTCACGGGCGCGCTGTTCTTCATCCCCAGCAGCGATTTCCTCGACAGCGCGCCGGACCGGCAAACGGACGCGTCGCCTGCCGCCCCCGAAACGCCGGCCGGGCAACAGGACACGCAACCACGTGACGGCACCCTTGGCATCGGATCATTGAAATAAGGAAACGTGACATGAACAACCTGCACAGACACCTTGCCCCCGTTTCCAGCGCGGCATGGGCACAGATCGAGGAAGAAGCGGCCCGCACCATCCGGCGGCATCTGGCGGGACGTCGCGTTGTCGATACGTCCGAACCCAGGGGAACGGCCTTTGCCGGTGTCGGGACCGGGCGCGGCCAGCAGATCGCGCCCCTGGCCGAAGGCGTCCGCGCGATACGGCGCGAGGTCCTGTCGCCGGTCGAACTGCGCGTGCCCTTCACCCTGTCGCGGGAGGAAATCGATGCGGTGGAACGCGGTTCCCTCGATTCCGACTGGCAGCCGGTCAAGGACGCGGCCCTGAAAATCGCCTTTGCCGAGGACTGCGCCATCTTTGACGGATATGCCGCCGCTGGCATTCAGGGCATCCGCAAGGCCACGTCAAATGAGCACCTGAAACTTCCCGCGCTGGCGAAGGATTATCCCCACGCCATTGCCGCGGCCCTCAGCACGCTGCGTCTGGCGGGCGTGAATGGCCCCTATTCCATCGTTCTGGGCGCCAAGGCGTATCAGGCGCTCAGCGGCGGAGATGATGACGGCTATCCCGTGCGCAAACATATCGAAAGCATGATCGACGGGAAGCTGATCTGGGCCCCCGCCATCGAAGGGGCCTTTGTCGTATCCATGCGCGGCGGTGATCTCGCACTGGATATCGGACAGGATTTTTCGATCGGCTATCTGGCGCATACGGCAGAGACGGTCGAACTCTACCTGCAGGAAAGCTTTGTATTCCGTGTCCTGACAAGCGAGGCCACGGTCGCCCTTGACCCCGCATCCGGCGGGACGGATAGCAGCAAAAAAACTGCCTGATCCCTTACCTCACATGATACAGCCCTGTCAGATACCCATGCCCTGACAGGGCCATAATAGATTACGAGGACGAAAATGGACAATCCGCTGCAAGATACCCCCCAGAAGGAAGCGCGTATCCTTGCGAAAGCAAAGGAACTGTGGACCGCTGATGGCAAGCCCGGGTGCGGGCCGGAAGCCTATAAGGAAGCGGCATCCGAACTGATCGGGATGGAAAGCAACCCCGATGCCGGCCAGATTCCGGTCGAATCGCCCGTTCCCCTTGATGCGAACGGACAGCCGATCGAGCAGGCATGGCTGGAAGAAAACCTCGGCAACGAGGGCGGCAGCATGAACGAACTTGACGACAAGCAGGAAGTGCCTTTCGCCACGCGTAAGGAAGAAGCAGAAGCGTTGAAGGATCAGGACTGAGAAGTCGGATTTTGCGGGCGGCCGGAGCCTGGCGCGATCTGTTTTTTTGAAGAAGACAACAGGGACGTCGCTTTTTTTGAAAGGGCGACGTTTCCTGAAGCTTTTTGAAAAAGCTTCACCAAAAACTTTTACAGTTTCAGGATATTATTGGGACTGCCTTTTCAGGCAGCCTCTTGGTAATGCCGTTCATGATCGACAGGAACATTGAACACAAAAAGCCCTTCCTGCGGATTACGCGGAGGGGCTTTTTTCAAAGGACTGTCTGGAAGATCTGGCGGCGACCGACTTTCCCGTGCCTTGAGGCACAG
>NZ_QEXL01000002.1 GCF_003311635.1 Novacetimonas cocois
GAAGCGGGTTTTAAGGAGATCGACCCCCATTGTCAACGCCTTATCCAACACCATGAAAAACGGCGGAAAACCGGCAAACCCGACCCGAAAACTCCCATTCCCGGCACGCACGCCCCAAAAAAAATCCAAAAAAAGAAGGGGAGGCTTTCGCCTCCCCTCCTTCACGTCCAGCATCCCGCATCCACGCGTCAGTCCCCGTCAACAACATGCCCGTCAATCGTCAGGTGATCGTCCGATGCCGAAACCTTCACCGTCTCGCCATCATGAATGTCCCCAGCAAGCAGACGCAGCACTTGATGGCCTTACCTACGCCATGAAATAACATCGGGCATCATATTTGCCGTAACTTTTTCCGTCCGTGCACCAACGCCTTTTAATTATAAAGGCCGTCTTCCGTCCCGTTCTGAACGCAATTTCCCTTTGTCACGATACAACAGCAGTCTGGATTGAAACGTGCCACGCGTTATTTTTCCTTATATCGGGCATCCGCATCAGGTGTTCCATTCATTGCCCATCGCACTTGAAATGGCGATCCGCCATCCAGAGACAGAAGTGCATCTGGCCAGCCTGACAGAAAAACGCGAAGCCCAACTGCAATCCCTGGCCAGATTCTATCCCGAAGCACGCGTACATTATGACCTGCTGAAACTGCCCCCGCTCCTCCGCAGGAAGATCGACCGGCATGGCCCCCAGCCACTCGACAAGATACTGACCCTCTTTTTAAACAAAGAATATTTCCGAAAGTTTCAGGCAATTGTCGTTCCTGAACGTACCAGCCTGTATCTGCGCCGCATGGGGGTTCACGCCCCAAAATTGGTCTGGACCCGCCACGGCGCGGGGGATCGCGCGGTGGGTTTTGCCAAGGATGTCCGGCACTTCGATTACATTCTTCTTGCCGGAAGCAAGGTCGAACAGCGCCTGATGGAACATGGGAGCCTGCGGCCGGGCCATTACCGGAATGGAATTTATGCAAAATTCGACCTGGTCCGGCGCATGAATATTCAACGTGAACCGCTGTTCCGGAACAACCGTCCGACCGTCCTCTACAATCCGCATTTCAGCCGCCACTTGTCATCATTCCCGAAATTCGGCATTCAGATACTCGATTATTTTGCACGACAGCAGAAATACAATCTGGTTTTCGCGCCGCATTTCAGGATGTTCGACGGTCATCGCGCCCGGGCCCAGCGGCTGTTTGATCCCTACCGGGACTGTGGACACATGCTATTCGATCCAGGTAGCGAGAAAAGCATCGACATGACTTATACCATGGGGTCCGACCTCTATATGGGTGATGTCAGCAGCCAGATCGCCGAGTTTCTAATCACGCCGCGTCCATGCCTGTTCCTGGATGCGCATGCGACCCAGTGGCAGAATAATCCCAACTATGCGAGCTGGAGCCTGGGAAACGTGATCCATTCCGTCACCGACCTGGGCCATGAAATCGACAGGGCATTTACGATGCAGAGCCAATTCCTCGACCGGCAGAAAACGTATATAAGCGATACGTTCGGTAGTGCCCTGCCGGGACCGACAGCTGCGACTGGTGCGAATTCAATCGTTGACTTTCTGAGGTCAAATGATCGATGACCAATTTTTCTTCATTCCAAGTTCTGCCTGTGGAAGTCACATTACCGGAAATGACACGTCTCCCGACCCCTACAGATTCTGGCCAGCCGCGACGCTACGGCGATTTCGATACCTTCCCGCAGGCGCTTGATTACGCCGCACAGGGCGAAAGCGGTTTCAATATCTATTCGGGTCGCGGTGAACTGCTCGAAGCCCTGCCTTACCGTGTCCTGCGTGAGCAGGCGCGGGAAGTCGCGAAACGCCTGCTGTCGCTGGGGCTGCAGCCGGGGGACCGGGTTGCGATCGTGGCGGAAAGCGACGGTGATTTCGCCCGGATTTTCTTCGGCTGCCAGTATGCGGGCCTGATCCCGGCCCCCCTGCCACTTCCGGTGGCGTTCGGGGGACGTGAAGGTTATATCGCAACCCTGCGTGGCATGGTGACGGGCGCCGATGCCTCGGCCGTGGTCATCGCCTCCATCATCGCCTCGTGGAAGGATGACCTTACCAAAGGGCTGGACCTGAAGTTTGCTGGGGTGCCCGAAGACCTGCTCGCGACGCCGATTACGGTTACCGACCTGCCCGAGGTCGGCGCGGACGACATTTCCTATCTTCAGTTTTCATCCGGCAGCACGCGCTTCCCCATGGGCATCGCGGTGACGCAGCGTTCGGGCATGGCCAATGCGCACGCCATCGCGCTCAACGGCCTGAAAGTGCGTGAAACCGGTGATCGCTGCGTTTCGTGGCTTCCGCTTTATCATGACATGGGACTGGTCGGTTTCTTTCTGACCCCGATGACCTGCCAGTTGAGCGTCGATCTGCTGCCGACCCGTGAATTCGCCCGCCGTCCCCATGTCTGGCTGGACCTCATCAGCCGCAACAGGGGGACCATTTCCTACAGCCCCTCCTTTGGTTACGAGTTGTGCGCCCGCCGCGCGACGTCGATTTCCCTCGACCTGTCCTGCTGGCGCGTGGCCGGGATCGGGGGGGACATGATCCGCTACCATATCCTGGAAGATTTCGCCGAACGCTTCGCCGCATCGGGGTTCGACAGCCGCGCTTTCACTGCCAGCTATGGCATGGCGGAAACCACGCTTGCCATCAGTTTCGTGCCGCTGGGTTCGGGGATCCAGACCGATACGATCGACCTGCGCGTTCTCGAGACACAGGCCATCGCCTCGCCTTCCAACGATCCGTCCCAGGTACTGCGCACGTTCGTGATCTGTGGGGAAGTGCTGCCGGAACACGAACTCGAAATCCGCGACAGCAATGGCAAGGTGCTTGACGACCGGAAGCTGGGGACGATTTTCGTGCGCGGCCCCAGCCTGATGCAGGGCTATTTCCGCCAGCCACAGGAAACCGCCAAGGTGCTGGATGCGGATGGATGGCTCAATACGGGCGATCTGGGCTATATGCTGAATGGACAGGTTGTCATTACCGGTCGCGCCAAGGACCTGATCATCATCAATGGCCGCAATATCTGGCCGCAGGATCTGGAATGGTCGGCGGAGACGGAAATTTCTTCCCTCCGCAGCCGTGACGTGGCCGTTTTCTCGGTCGATGAAAATGAAGGGGAAAAGATCGTGGCCTTGGTGCAGTGCCGGGCCACCACCCCCGAAGCGCGGGAAACCCTGCGCAATGAGACCGTGAACCTGTTCCGCCGTCAGCATGGCGTCGATGTTTCGGTCATCCTCGTGCCGCCGCACACCCTGCCCCAGACTTCGTCGGGCAAGCTGACGCGGGCACGGGCCAAGGCGATGCTGCTGTCTGGCGCGTTCAAGCCGATCGACACCACCATTTCCGTCGCCTGAGGCTTTTCGCGCCTGCAGGTCAGGCCTGCGGAGAGCCTCTGCCTGCCGGAAGCGGCTCAACGCGGCACTGGTCAAAATGACGTTTTTCAATCATAAGGGGTTCCGTCATGGGGGACGCCATGTGGCGCGACCCCTGTTCCGGGGAAATCCGGACTCTGGCAACGATATGCTGATCCCCTACCGCGATATCCGGCAGGGTCATGCCATAAGGATGTAATAATGAGTGAAACGGTAGCGGACGTCTCGGCCATCATTGTGCAGACACTGCTGGCGAACCCCAAGGTTCCTCGCGATATCAATGGCAGCAGCAAGATCGTCGAGGATCTGGCTTTCGATTCACTGGCCGTCATGAACTTCGTGATGGAAATCGAGGACAAGCTTGACGTTTCCGTTCCGCTGGACCGGCTGGCGGATATCCGCACGATCGACGATCTGGCGGCCTGTATCGTGTCACTCAAGCAGGCGTCCTGATCCGCATGTCCATCTTCTCGAAATATGAAGGCCTGTCGCATTCGCTGTCCAGCATCACGGCCGACGGGGGACGCAATCCGTTCGACGTGGTGATCGAACGTCCGATCTCCTCCACGGTGGGCCTGATCGAAGGGCGCGAGACGCTGCTGTTCGGCACCAACAACTATCTCGGCCTGAGCCAGTCGCCCGCGGCGATCGAAGCGGCGGTCGAAGCGGCACGCAAATATGGCGTGGGGACGACCGGATCACGCATCGCCAACGGCACGCAGGGCCTGCACCGTCAGCTGGAAAGCCGGCTGGCCGCTTTTTTCCGTCGCCGCCACTGCATGGTGTTTTCGACGGGATACCAGGCGAACCTGGGCACGATTTCTGCGCTGGCGGGCAAGGATGACTTTCTGCTGCTCGATGCCGACAGCCATGCCAGCATCTATGACGGCAGCCGTCTGGGCCATGCGCAGGTGATCCGTTTCCGTCATAACGATGCCGATGACCTGCACAAGCGCCTGCGCCGCCTCGACGGCAGGCCGGGGGCCAGGCTGATCGTGGTGGAAGGCATCTATTCCATGATGGGCGACGTGGTCCCGATGGCGGAGTTCGCGCAGGTGAAGCGCGAAACCGGCGCATGGCTGCTGGCCGATGAAGCCCATTCCGTGGGCGTGATGGGCGAGTATGGGCGCGGCGTTGCCGAGGCGGACGGCGTGGAGGATGACATCGACTTCGTTGTCGGCACGTTCTCCAAGAGCCTTGGGACGGTCGGGGGATACTGCGTTTCCAACCATGACGGCCTGAACCTCATCCGCCTGTGTTCGCGTCCCTACATGTTCACCGCCTCCCTCCCGCCGGAAGTGATCGCAGCCACCATGGCGGCGCTGGATGAGCTGGAAAACCGGCCGGAACTGCGCCATCAGCTGATGGACAATGCCCGTCGGCTGCATGCGGGGCTGAATGCCGCGGGCCTGCGCACCGGCCCGCAGGCAAGTCCTGTCGTTTCCGTCATCCTTGATGATGTGGGTCAGGCGGTCGCTTTCTGGAACCGGCTTCTGGATCTGGGGGTGTATGTCAACCTGAGCCTGCCGCCCGCGACACCGGACCAGCATCCGTTGCTGCGCACCTCCGTCATGGCAACGCATACGCCGGCCCAGATCGATCAGGCCGTCAGCGTCTTTGCCGCCGTGGCCGGGGAAATGGGGATCAATCGGGCTGCTGTTTCCGCCTGAAAAAGCCTGCCTGCCGCAGCGACCATAACAGGTGTGGCAGGCAGATGAGGGGATGGCGTTCGGCAAAAGGGGACAGCGGCAGTTCGATGCCGGAATGCCGCTTTATCTTCCACGCGATGTAGCGCGCGCCGCCCGTAAAGGTAAACGCGGCCTTTGCCAGTCGCGCGATGTTCAGCGGACGCCCCGCCTTCTGCCGCAACCACCAGCCCGCGTGCATCCGCTCCCGCCAGGCCGCGTCCGTCCGGGGCACGAGCATGTCGCCATGCTGATCGAAAGGCAGTCCGTCCGCGCGCCACGCCGCCGTCAACAGCGCTGCGTAACGGGCTTCCTTCCCTTCGACAAGGGCGCGCGGACGCTTGCGGCTGCTTTCGACCCGCAGTTCCGCGCCATAGGTATTCGAAAAAAGCGCGTTCCAGAATTCGTCCGCCCGTCCCTCGCGCGGGCCCAGCGCCATGGCCCATCGCGCCGCCATGCCCACCGCCCGGATCAGGCAGCCAAGAATCGCGTCAGCCGCATCGGGGCCACTGACCCAGACAAGCCGCACGGGCTGGCAGAACCGGGCCCAGATCGTCGTATCCAGCGTCCTGCGGCCTGTCATGTGCCGGAACTGCTCCAGCGTCAGGATCGCGACCTTGGCCCGCAGGGTGCGCCCGTTGACCGGCAATTCATGATATTCCACGTTTGGCGGCAGCAGCCGGTTGGCCGTCCGCGCCCATCCACCGGCGGGCCAGTCGGACAGGCGCCGCACGATGACATAGAAATCCAGCACCCCATCCATGTCCGGCTGGCGCAGGGCCGAACCATAAAACAGCACGCCCATCGGCTGCGCCGCGCCAATCATGCCGGTCACGAAGGCCGTGATTTCCACCGGAACCGGCTGAACCAGCTCGGATGCCAGCAGATGGGCGATCTGGCCGCCGGCGCTGTCGGGTCGTGCGTTCATCTTGTCCATCAGGCCTGAATGAAATCAATGGGCGGCGTCACCGAAAGGTAGGTCACGCCATCGGGTCCGGAATCGAGGACTTCGCCATCAAGGACGAAATCCTCCTTCATTTCCAGCCGGATCCGCATGGCGCATCCGCTGTCATAGGCGCTTTCGTTCCTCAGCCACTGGGGCACGCGCCCCCGCAGCAGCGACGTGACCGCCGCGGTCAGCCGGGGCGGCATGCCCGCGACATCCAGATAACGGATGCCATCATCGTGCGATTCGGCCCCATGCCAGAAGGGCCACACGCCATAAGGCAGGCTCTGCAATGTGGTCGCCAGGAACAGGAAACAGTTCTCCTGCCGCGCGGGGGCATCCCCCACCGTGATCGACAGGCGGTCGCCCTGTGTCCATTCACGCCTGAAGCGTCGTGACAGCAGATGCGCAACGGACGATCCCAGCGTCACCACCACCGCCATTTCATGGGAATACCGGTCCAGGATCTGGGGCTGGTGCGCCAGTTCGATGGCGCGCCGGAACGCGGCCGTGCCATGGAACATTCCCACGACGGGCGTGCGCTGCGGGTCGCTCCAGCTGACGACAAGGCCACGGCGACGACGGATGTTGCGCCGCATGCCCCCCCCCAGCGCAAGCTGGTTCAGACGGACCAGCGCCTCCATCCCCCGCAGCCCGAAACCGACGTCGCCCGCGATCAGGTTGGTATTGCCCGACGGCAGGAGCGCCAGCGCGGGCAGCCGGTCGGGACGATAATATCTGTGAATGGCGCTGAGCACATCGCTCAGCGTGCCGTCCCCCCCGTCAACGACGATGCACTGGACATCGCGGCGCGCCAGTTCCTCTACCTGATGGAGCAGCTCTGCCTGTGACGCGGGCGAGAGGAAATTTTCCCCCAGCGACTGCCGGGCCATCATGCTGTAATGTTCGTTCCCGCTCCGATTCCGCCGACTGCGCGGATTATGAATGATGACGAAGCGTGCTGTCACGGATGATCCCAATCGTTTAGAAATTTGACGTACGGGCCATAAGCAACCATCTGCCTTTTATTGCAAGGCACGAAAACCCGCCTCCCCCCGACATTATGCCTGTCGGGATGGCCCGATCCGGCCAGCGCAACGCCTGTATGCAAAGCCCGCTTGGCGCATCCATGATGCTTCCAGAGGAAAGTGCCTTTGATCGACATTACACTTGCACACGCCTCCGACCCGCATCTGACGATGGACAGTCTTCATATCCGTCCGCGTGATCTTCTTAACAAACGCGCGCTGAGCTACCTCTCGTGGCAGAGGCGGCGGCGGCGCCATCAGGCACGGACGTTGCAGCGGGTCATGGACGACATCATCGCCCATGATGTCGACATGCTGGCGCTGACGGGGGACCTGACCAATCTCGGCCTGCCGGATGAATGCGCGCAGGCGGCCCGGTGGCTGTCGCGCCTGCCGATGCCCGTCACTGTCATTCCGGGCAATCATGACGCGCTTGTCCGCAGCGACTGGCACGAGACGATCGGCCGGTGGAGCGCGTGGATGGGGCCCCTGCCCTTTCCCTATATCCGCCGGATCGGGCCGGTTGCCCTGATCGGCGTCAATTCGGCCCATCCCACGCCATGCTTCTGCGCGGCGGGAAGCATCGGGGCGCGGCAGTGCGCGCGCCTTGCCACGATCCTGGATGAAACGGGACGCCAGGGACTCTACCGCGTCATCATGATCCACCATCCGCCGCTGGCGCGCCTGACGACGCCACGCAAGTCCCTGCGCGACGCGGACGGGTTCGCTGCATGCATCGCACGCAATGGGGCCGAGCTGGTACTGCATGGACATACCCATGTCTCCACCCAGACGACCATGCCCGGCCCCGTGGGGCCCGTGCCGGTGGTGGGGGTGGCGTCAGCCTCCGCCTGCGTGGCTGATCCCGCGCGCGCGGCGTCATGGAACCGGGTGCGCATCTCGACACTGCCGGATGGCTATCGCACCGAAATCACGCGCCGCATCATCCTGCCGGGGGAAGCCCCCCTCGGCACGCCGCCAATTATTTTCACGGCGACTGCTGCATCACCGCGTCTTTCGGGTATAAGCAGCCCCTGATGAACGTTCCGCCATTCATGCACCGCTGTTTCCGGGGATTGGTGCCCGGGACGCTGGATCGTTACCTGCTGCAGCAGGTGGTGCCACCATTTTCCATTTCGCTGGGCGTGGTCATGGCGGCCCTGCTGCTGGAACGGCTGCTGGCGCTGTTTAACATGCTGGCCTCCAACGGCAGTTCGATGAAGACGTTCCTGGCGCTGCTGACGGATCTGGTGCCGCATTACCTTGGCCTCGCCCTGCCGGCCGCCATGTGCGTCAGCGTGTTTTCCGTCATCCGGCGCATGAGCCAGAATCACGAAATCGACGCCCTGATGGCCAGTGGCGTCTCGATGTTCCGTATCGCGCGGCCCTTCATCATCGTGGGAACGATCCTCGGCGCGCTCAGCTTCTCGCTTTATGGCTTCATCCAGCCCTATGCGCGGTATGACTACCGCTCGGCGCTGTATTTCGCCAGTCACAGCGGCTGGGCGCCGCACCTGCAGTCCCACATGTTTGCAGCACCATCGCGCGATCTGATGCTGACGGCGGAAAAGGTCGATGACGCGGGGTCGCGCCTGTTCACGGTCTTTATCCGCGACAACAGCAGCCATGAGGTGACCCGCTACATCACCGCGCGCAAGGGATACCTGTATATCCCGAACAATGAAGAAAAGATCCGCCTCGACCTGATTGACGGGACGATCATCACCGACCGGCATGACAAGAGCCCGTCCATCATCCATTTCGACCATACGACCGAGCTGTTTTCGCCCCACGGCCAGCTTGACAAGATGCAGGCCAACCGCAGCCGGGGACAGACGGAACGTGAACTGACGCTGCCTGAGCTGTATCACGACATCCGCCATGGCATGCCGGGGATCAAGCATTCCTATCTGGTCGCGGAACTGCATTTCCGCCTTGCGCGCACGATCGCGATTCCGTTCATTCCGTTCCTTGCCTGCGCGCTGGCGATCATGGCTAAACGGCAGAAACGCAGCATCGGCCTGCCGATCGCCGCCGTTACGCTGGTGGGCTTTGACCACACGTTGCAAATGGGTCTCAGTCTTGTCGCGAATGTCCACATGTCGCCACTGGTGGTGATCTGGCTTCCGACGCTGATATTCGCCCTGGGCTGTGTCGAAACGCTGGTCTGGCGCTGCGGAGGACTTCGCGTCCTGCTCATGGCGCCGCATCCTTCTTCGCAACGCGTCCTGTCGCCTGACGGCCTGCCGACGCGGACGCAGGATTCGCATCCATGAAACTGAAGGGAAAGACGATACGCCTGCTGCCCGGCGGCCGCGTGCTGGTGGGCTATCTGACCCGGGAACTGCTGGGCAAGATTTTCGCCACCGCCGCGGTCATCATCGCGCTGATGGAGGTCCTGGCGCTTCTGGAACAGGTGACGGAAATCATGGGCCGCCATCTGGGCCTGTCCGGCGTGCTGTATTACGCCGTGATCCGCCTGCCGCTGCTGTTTGGCAATGCGATGCCGCTGGCGGTCCTGATCGGGGCGCTGATCACATTGCTGCAGCTGACGATCTCGAACGAGATTTCGATCCTGCGCGCC
Organism: Novacetimonas cocois; assembly: GCF_003311635.1. Lineage (GTDB taxonomy): Bacteria > Pseudomonadota > Alphaproteobacteria > Acetobacterales > Acetobacteraceae > Novacetimonas > Novacetimonas cocois. The sequence goes on from NZ_QEXL01000002.1 coordinate 9,639, forward strand.
GCCGGCCTTTCGACGCCGGGCCTGTTCCGCCTGTTCCTGCCCGCGATACTGGGGTTGGGGGTTTTGTGCGTAGTGGTGGACGATCAGGTCGTCCCGCGCAGTGAAATCGCGCAGGCACGGTGGTGGAACGCCACGAATCCCTCCCCCACCGGGGTTTCACGCGATGTCTGGTTCCGCACCGGCATGACGCTCGTCAACATTCAGGGCATCGCGAAGGGAGGGCGCGAACTGCATGACGTGACCCTCTATCGCCGCGATAACGACGGCCAGGTGGAAAAGGTCCTCCACCTGCCCAAGGTCAGCTATTTCATCAACAGATGGAGCGGATATCCCGACCATGTCCTGACGGTCATCAGCCCCACGCGCGTGGAACAGCTTGATACCGGTTCCGACACGCGCCTTGTGCTGGACTGGCCGCGGACGCTGACGCCGGATCTGGTCCTGCAGCTGGCGCTGGATACGCCACAGTCGATTCTGACCATGATGCAGGTGCTCGACAATGATTTTCCTTCCAGCCAGTCCCCTGCATTTTTCATGACCGAAATACTGGGTCGTATCATGTTACCCCTGACATTTACGGTTATGCTGTTATTGGCCATCCCGGTGGTTTATATCCCCCCGCGGGCCGGGACACGCAGCTGGCTGCCAATATGGTGCCTGGGGGCAGGTCTGCTGTTTGTCGTATTCCAGGGATTGTTGCGGGCCTTGGGCAATGCCGGTACGCTTCCCTCTCTGGTGGCGGTTTTTGTCGGGATCGTAATTTTCATTCTCGGCGTGGTGACAGTGCTATTGAGGATTGAAGAACGATGATTACCAGTACCCTGAAGAACACATCCATCCGGACGGGGCGCAGCTTCGATCTGGGGAAGATGAATCTTCGCCAGCTGTGGATCGCCTATCTGACCTATCCGACTATCCTGCTCTACGTCGCCCTGGCGGCGGGAAGCTTCGCGGTCATGGTCCATACCTTCGTATCCTGGCTGCCGGTCGTTATCAGCATCCTGTCGGTCGTCCTGGTCTATCCGCTGGTCTGGTACGCCATCCACCGCTTCATCCTGCACGGACGCTTCCTCTATCGCCTGAAAATGACCTCCGCCCTGTGGAAGCGCATTCATTTCGACCATCATCAGGACCCGCACCTGCTGGATGTCCTGTTCGGCTCCCCGCTGAACACCATTCCCACCATCGCGATCGTCACCATTCCCATCGGCTTTGCCATCGGGCAGATCGCAGGTGCCGCCGCCGCCTTTGGCGCGGGGCTTACGATCACCTGCATCTATGAATTCTTTCACTGTATCCAGCATCTCAACTACAAGCCGAAGATGTCATGGATCCAGCGGATGAAGCAGCGTCACGTGCTGCATCACTTCCACAACGAAAACGGCAATTACGGCATCACCAGCTTCGTCGCCGACCGCCTGTTCCGCAGCTATTACGTCGACGCCAAGAGCTGCACGCGCAGCCCCAGCGTCTTCAACCTGGGATACGATCAGGACGAGGCGAAGCGTTACCCGTGGGTCATGGACCTGACGGGATCGCCGCCGCGTGACCGCCCCGATGGCGCGAATCCCAACCGGAACGCTGCATGACCGATATTCCGGGGCTTGACGTCCTTATCCTTGCCGGCAGCCGCCGGGGGGTGCGCGACCCCATGGCGCAGGCGGCCGGCATTTCGCACAAGGCCCTTCTTCCCGTCTGTGGGCGCCCGATGATCACCCGCGTATGCGATGCCCTGATGCAGGTGCCGGGGCTTGGGAAAATCGTGGTGTGCATCGACGATCCCGACGTCCTGCGTGGCGCGGTGCCACCATCCGTCACCTTCATCCCCGAAGCGGCAGGCCCGAGCGCAAGCGTCATGAACGCGCTTGCCACGCTTGGCGCGCCCCTGCTTGTCACGACCGCCGATCATGCGCTCCTGCGGCCGGAATGGGTCGAGTCCTTCATTGCCGATTCCACGCGCGCGCAGTGCGACATGTCTGCGGGCATCGCACTGGAAGGCGCCATCGCCCGCGACGTGCCCGACACGAAACGCACGATGATCCGTCTGGCGGATGGGGCATTTTCGGGATGTAACCTGTTCTTCCTGCGCACGCCCGCGGCGATGTCGGTCCTGAAGCTGTGGCAGCGGCTGGAAAATGACCGCAAGCATCCGCTGCGCATGGCCCGCCTGCTGGGCCCCGGCATCCTGCTGCGCTTTGTCCTGCGCCGTCTGACGCGCGCCGCCCTGTGCCGGCGCATCGGCCGCCTGACGGGCGCGCGGGTCGGGCTTATTCCCATTGATGACGGACGCGCCGCCGTGGATGTCGACAAACCGGCGGACCTGGAACTGGTGACCCGCCTGATCGGACGGGACACGGCGGCAGCCTGAAGGTCCCGACGGGATGATCGCAGCGCCGGGTGTTGCCCACGACCTGAAAAATGGCATCAGATAGCCGCATGGACGCCCCCCTGACCGACATGACGACCGCAGATGTCCAGCCCGCGATCCGGCGGGCGGTGGCGCATCTGTGTGGTCAGCATGGCTGGGCCATCCTGCATGAAATGCCATTGCCCAATCGCCGCCGCGCGGATGTCATGGCGCTGTGCCCCGCCGGTCGGCTGACCTGCATTGAAATCAAATCCGGGCTGCCTGATTTCCGCAGCGACCTCAAATGGCCGGAATACCGGCCGTGGTGCGATGCCTTTTATTTCGCGGTGCCCGCCTTTTTCCCGCGCGACGTCCTGCCCGATGATGTCGGGGTGATGGTGGTGGACCTGCCCGCGCCCCCTGTCCGGACCAGCATGATCGCGGATGCCGCCATCCTGCGTCCCGCGCCGTCGCACCCGTTGCCGGCGGCGCGACGACGCAGCCTGACCCACAGGTTCGCCATGCTCGCGGCGCAGAGGCTGAACAGGATGGAAGATCCCACGCTGGCGACCGTATTGCAGACGGCACTTCGATCCGACTGACGCGTTTCCCTTCTCACCCCCAAAAGGAGTTCCCCCATGCCCAGTCCCCATATCCTGTACCGTTTCGAGGCCGCGCGTTCCGTCGTGCGCGACGCGGCGGAACTGGCGATGAAGATGCGCCCGGCCCCCGGTGGCCCGCAGGCGACGCAGAAAGCCGCGCAGGACTGGCTGACGGAAACTGACGGCGCGGTGGAGGCCCTGATTTCACATCGCATCGGCCAGATGTTCCCCGAAGACGGATTCCAGGGCGAAGAGGAAGGCCGCACCCGTGGCGGCAGCCTGCGCTGGGTGGTTGATCCCATCGACGGGACCTCCAACTACGCGCGCGGCCGCAACCGCTGGTGCATTTCCCTTGGGCTGATGGATGGCGACACCCCCATTGCCGGCATCATTGAAGCCCCCGCCCTGCGGGAGACCTATACCGCCGTGCGGGGACAGGGCGCCTTTCTGAACGGACGGCCGATCCATGCCTCCACCGTTTTGGATCCCGCCTCCTCCATGATCGAGATGGGGTGGAGCAACCGGGTGAAGCCGGGCGTATTCCAGCAGAAGATCGACGCCATCCTGAACCTCGGCGCGATGCCACGTTCCGGCGGGTCCGGCGCCATCGCCCTTGCCGAAGTCGCGTGCGGACGGCAGGACGGCTATCTGGAAATGAGCATCAACCTGTGGGACGTCGCCGCGGCCCTCGTCCTGCTGGAGGAGGCTGGCGCGCGGGTTTCGCCCTTCCTGCGCGATGGCGGGCTGGAGGGGGATGCCACCATCCTTGCGGCGGCCCCGCATATTGCGGATGTCCTTTCGCAGGCGGTCGGCGTATCGATGGATTGATGAACCGCCGACACTGACATAAGCAGCCATTATTCGGCCACGAAAACGGGGCATGTCCCGGCGCGGGGCATAACCCGTTCATGCCACGGCCCGGCACGATCGAAAGGGAGCACAGGCGTGCGAAACGGTTTTTTCGTCAAAAGTCTCATGGCCGCAACGTTCATGGCCATGCCATGCCATGCCGTCATGGCCGCCACGGCCACGGCGGAAAAGGAGCAGAACCTTGTCGATCAGGCGACGCTGACGGTCCGCGACATGTTTTCGGGCGCCAAATCCAACAGCAAGATCACGCGCTACCTCGCACAGGCACGTGGGGTCATCGTATGTCCATCGGTCATGCGCATGTCCATCGGCTTTGGCGGGGGCAGCGGGGGATGCGTGCTGCTGACGCGTGACGGGCGCGGGTCATGGTCGGATCCGGCCTTCTACAAGATCACGACCGCCAATTTCGGGCTGCAGCTGGGCATGCAGGATGCGGAGATCATGATGTTCGTCATGACCGATACCGGCGTGCAGTCCCTGCTGGACAGCCAGTTCAAGCTGAGCGCCGACATGGGCACCTCTTTCGCATCATCCGGATCGGGGGTCGAAAGCGGCACGGCGGGGTCCCATAACACGGGCATCATGGGTGTCCAGAAATCCAAGGGCCTGTTTGCCGGCGCCGCCCTTGGCGGATCCAAGCTGAAGGTCAACAGCCCGGCGAATCGTGCCTATTACAACCAGATCGTCGGACCGGAAGACATCGTGATTTCCATGCGTGTCAATAATCCGGGCGCAGACCCCCTGCGCAGCGCGCTCAGCGAGGTTCTGACGACGGCGCAGGCCAATGTCCCCCCGGGCGAGAGCGCGACGTCAGGGACAAGCGGCGGACAGCCCGTCGTCCAGCCCGCGCAGGCGGGACAGGTCCACAGTCAGGAACTGCCCAGCCAGTAAGGACGCGCGATCGTATGTCCTAGCGTTCCGGCTGCGCGGCCTGTCGCGCCCGGAACGCGCTGACATGGCGGTTATGTTCCCCAAGGCTTGCCGCGAAATCATGGCCGCCGCCCCCGTTGGCGACGAAATACAGCATGTCACCTTCCGCCGGATGGGCCGCAGCCTCCAGCGACGCCAGACCGGGAGAGCAGATCGGCCCCGGCGGCAGGCCCGGTATGACGTAGGTATTATAGGGGGTGGGCGTGGTCAGGTCGGCGCGTGACAGGGCATGCCCCAGCGGTCCTGCGCCCTGATTCAGGCCATAGACCACCGATGGATCGGACTGAAGCCGCATCCCCTGATGCAGGCGGTTGAGGAAGACGCGCGCCACCATGGGGCGTTCCTGCGCCACGGCGGTTTCGCGTTCGATCATGGAGGCAAGGATCAGCAGCGTCCGGGGATCGGGTATGGCGGGATCAGGCTGCCGCCCGTCCCACACACGCGCCAGCGTGCGCGTCATGGCACGCTGCATCCGATCCAGCAGGGCCTGACGCGCCATTCCCCATTCATAATCATAGGTCAGGGGCATCACATCCCCCTCCGCCGGCGGGATAAATGTCCCTTCCAGCGCGGGCGCGTCATTCAGCAGTGCCGCAATCTGCAGGGATGACCTGCCTTCGGGAATGGTCAGGCGATGTATGATCGGCTTTCCATGACGCAGCACGAACAGGACCTGCTGCATTGACGCATGGGCGGGGAAACTCAGTTCAGCGGCATGCAGCGCGCCGTCGGGCCGGGTCAGATGCACCGCGATACGGAATATCGCATGTGTACACGAATCCCCGAAAAATACGCCCGCGTCCCGCAGCGAGGCAAAGGCACGTCCCTCGCCCCCCCTGGCCACCACGATCACGCGTGCTTCGGGCATGGGACCGGGGCGGGTAAAGACCCATGCCCCGTAACCGACACCCGCAAGCCCCGACAGAACCAGAACAAGAAAGACGATACCAAGTCCTGTCAGAACCCTGCGCACGTTTCTCCTTTCCTGTCGGCCTCACGCCATCCGGCGGGCACGGCCCCCCGTTTTTAGACCCCGCGCAGGATGATGCTGGCGTTCGTGCCGCCAAAGCCGAAGCTGTTGGACAGGATGGTGTCGATCCGGCGTTCCTGCGCGGTATGGGCGACACGGTCGATCACGCTTTCACGCGAAGGATTGTCCAGATTGAGGGTGGGCGGCGCGACATTGTCACGCATCGCGAGAATGGAATAAATCGCCTCCACCGCGCCAGCGGCACCCAGCAGATGCCCGACGGCTGACTTGGTGGATGACATCGCCAGCTTGCGCGCGTCATCGCCAAACAGGCGCTCGACCGCTTCCAGCTCAAGGTCGTCGGCCATGGTGGAGGTACCATGCGCGTTGACATACTGGATATCGGCGGGCGTCAGCCCCGCGCTGCGCAGGGCGCCCTGCATGGCGCGGAAGGCACCCTCATGCCCCGGCGCGGGCGCGGTGATGTGATGGGCATCGCCCGACATCCCGTATCCCACCACCTCGGCATAGATTTTCGCGCCACGCGCCTTGGCGTGTTCGTATTCTTCCAGAACGACAATGCCCGCGCCCTCGCCCATGACGAAACCGTCACGGTCACGGTCCCACGGGCGCGACGCCTTTGCCGGCGTATCATTGAAATGGGTCGACAGCGCCTTGGCCGAACAGAAACCGGCGATGCCAAGTTCGCACACCGCTGCTTCCGCCCCGCCGGCGACCATGACATCCGCATCGCCCAGCATGATCATGCGCGACGCGTCGCCAATGGCATGCACGCCTGTCGCACAGGCCGTGACCACCGAATGGTTCGGCCCCTTGAATCCGTACTTGATGGAGACATGCCCCGAAACGAGGTTGATCAGCGCGGAAGGAATGAAGAAGGGCGACAGACGCCGCGCGCGACCTTCCTTGACCGTGACCGATGCCTCGTAAATGGTCTGGAGACCACCGATGCCCGCGCCGATCATGACGCCGGTGCGGCAGCGATCTTCCTCGGATTCGGGCATCCACCCGGAATCCTCGACCGCTTCGGTTGCTGCCACCAGTCCCAGATGGATGAAGCGGTCCATCTTCTTCTGGTCCTTGACAGGAACCCAGTCAGAAAGAGTCAGGCAATGGTCTTCGGTGGGTCCGACCGGAACCTCGCCCGCGACCTGGGCCGGCAATCCGGACGGATCGAACGCGGTAATGCGGCCAAAGCCGTTTTCCCCCGCCACCAGACGTGACCAGTTATGTTCGATCCCCAGCCCGAGCGGACTGACGATGCCCATACCGGTCACAACAACGCGTCGCTGCTTCGACGCCAATCCGGCAGACTGTATCAACCCGACCTGCTCCCTGACTCTAACGATATCTGACTGTTTTTCTACTCAAGCCACAAACGCCACGCGCGTGGCTCAGGCAGCCTTCTGCTTCTCGATGTAATCGATCGCGTCCTTGACGGTCGTGATCTTTTCCGCCGCATCTTCGGGGATCTCGACGCTGAAGGCTTCCTCGAACGCCATCACCAGTTCAACGGTGTCCAGGCTGTCCGCACCCAGATCGTCAATGAAAGAGGCGTCCGGCGTCACCTTGCTTTCGTCGACACCAAGGTGTTCGACAACGATCTTCTTAACCTTATCGGCAATTTCGCTCATCTGTCTCTGCTTCCTGTCTGCCCCTGAAGAAACGGGCGGTTCGAAACTCATTCGTCCTGATAACGTCCCGCAAACCGGAACTGCGGGAAAAGCGTCCGGCCCGCTTCGGACGAAGCTGCGGGCGATTAGCACGGTTTACCTGTCCACGCCAAGGCGATGATCGCATTTCGTTATGTCTGCGATGCCACAGGGTGGATCACCCGCGCCCGTTCACCCCTTCTTTTTTGCCACTTCGGCGCTGGTGTCCAGCGAAATTCCGTACATCGCCTTCAGGACATGGCCATGCCGCCATTGACATGCAATGTGGCGCCCGTCACCCACGCGGCCTCTGCCGAGACAAGATACACCACGGCCGAGGCCACGTCGGCGGGCTGTCCCATGCGGCCCAGCGGAATCGCGGATGTCAGCTTTTCCTTCTGCGCGTCAGGCAGGACATCGGTCATCGCGGTCTGGATGAAGCCGGGCGCCACGACATTGACCGTCACCCCGCGCGACCCGGCTTCCTGCGCCATCGACTTGCTCATGCCGATCATGCCCGCCTTGGCCGCGGAGTAATTGACCTGTCCCGCATTGCCCGTCACCCCGACGACGGAGGCGATGTTGACGATGCGGCCGGACCGCCGCCGCAGCATCCCCTTCAGCGCCGCGCGCGACAGCCGGAACGGGGCCGAAAGGTCCACGTCCATGACGCGGTTCCAGTCATCGTCCTTCATGCGAATCGCAAGCGTATCGCGCGTCAGCCCGGCATTGTTGACCAGGATATCCAGCGGCGCGCCCGCCTTTTCCTCTGCCGCCGCGACCAGGGCGTCAGCCGCCGCGGCGTCGGACAGGTCGGCCGGGCAGACATGCAGCCGCCCTTCATCCGTGCCCGCATCCGACGCGATGGCCGTCGCGACATCGCGCAGCACCTGTTCACGCGTGCCCGACAGCACCACGACCGCGCCCTGCGCATGCAGGCTCCGCGCGATCGCGCTGCCGATTCCACCTGACGCCCCGGTTACCAGCGCCACCTTTCCATCAAGCCTGAACATCTACCCGTCATTTTCCCTGTTGTCTGGAGGGGCGACCCACATTGCCGACAGGCCGGGCCACCGCAAGCCACGGCGCATCAGCGCGCGGCCAGAAAAGCCTCGATATCGGCCGGGGTCCCCACCGAACGCGTCGCCACGTCGCCGTTGATGCGGCGCACGAGGCCCGACAGGACCTTACCCGCCCCGATCTCCACAAAACTGTCCACGCCCATGCCGACCATCGCCTCCACGCTTTCGCGCCAGCGCACGGTGCCCGTCACCTGCCGCACCAGCAGGTCGCGAATGGTCGCGGGGTCCGTGACCTTCGCCGCCGTCACGTTGGCGACAACGGGGATCACCGGCGGCCGGATGTCCTCGCGCGCCAGCGCTTCACGCATCGCCTCGGCTGCGGGTTCCATCATGGAACAATGAAATGGCGCGGAAACAGGCAATGCCAGCGCCCGCTTGACCTTGCGCGCCTTGGCAATCGCGATCGCACGTTCGATCGCGGGCAGTTCGCCCGCCACCACCACCTGTCCGCCGCCATTGTCATTGGCAATCTCGATGACCTCGCGCCGGTCGGGCTGGCCTTCCTCCCGCACGATGGCCGCTTCCTCGCAGATGGCGCGCGCCTGCTCCAGATCCACGCCGATCAGGGCCGCCATGCCGCCCTTGCCCACCGGAACCGCCTTCTGCATGGCCTGACCACGCAGCCGCAGCAGGCGTGCCGTCTGCGTCAGGCCGAATGACCCCACCGCCGCCAGCGCGGAATATTCCCCCAGGGAATGCCCCGCCACCAGCGCGACCTCCGAACGCAGGTCGACCCCGCCCTCGCGCTCCAGCACACGCAGCACCGCGAGGGAGACGGCCATCAGCGCGGGCTGGGTGTTTTCCGTGCGGGTCAGGTCCTCGGCCGGGCCTTCGAACATCACCTTCGACAGGTGCTGGCCCAGCGCATCGTCAACTTCCTGGAAAACTTCGCGCGCGGGGGCGAAGGCTTCGGCCAGGTCGCGTCCCATTCCGACGGACTGGCTTCCCTGACCGGGGAAAATAAAGGCTTGCACAGGCATGGTTATCTCGTCCGGATCCACATGTTCAAAAAAATCCCCGTGGTGATGACGGCACGAGGCCCCACATGTCAATCACGCGATGCCCGGTGATGTCCGCGCCGCGCCACCATCAGCAGCGCGTCCCACGGCAGGGCCGCCACCTCGCGCAGGCGCCAGAACCAGCGACGCGGCAGGGACCGGGCTGCGGGATGGGGCGGTGGCGGAACGGGGATGACCTTCCACCCCGCAAGGAACATGAGTACCATGCAGCGCGGCAGGTGATAGGCACTCGTGGCGATGGCCACCGGCCCCACATGTCCCCTGTCACGCAGCAGCCGCGAACAGGCCCGGATCGAATCCAGGGTGTCGCGGGCCGTTTCCTCCATCACGATGTCACTGGGCGCGACGCCCCCGGCGAGCAGCAGGTCGGCCATGACCCGTGCCTCCGACGGCAGGCCGTCCCGCGCGGCCCCGGTCGGGATCAGGAGCGGATTTTCACATTTCCGCGCAAAAGCTGCCGCTTTCCGCGCAAAAGCTGCCGCTGCCTTCAGCCTGTGGCGCAGCGTCCGCGACGGGGTGGCGTCCGGACGGACCCGCGCCCCGAAAATGACGATCGGCAGGCGCGGGGATCGCGGCATCAGCGCGGGGCGCGCAGCAGCACCCGGTTCAGCCCCGACAGGGTCGTGAACATCGTGCGCCAGATGGTGGCGAAACGCGCGGCGGAAATCCCGCGCGGTTCCATGATGGCCGCAAGATCGGCCACCGTGCGTTCCCCATCGATCAGGGGCAGGAAGCCGCGCGTCTGCGGCGGAACCGCGACGGGCACGACCAGCGTGCCGAAGGCGAAGGGCAGACGGTCGTCCGGCGTGATCTGTTTCGCCAGTTCGACGCCGGGGATTTCACGCATGACCGGCACCGAATCAGGCGCCATCGGATCCGCGCGCTGCACCGGCGCACCGGCGCGCGTGACATAGACCACGTGCGTCGCCATGTTGCCTGCCACATCCTCCGCCACGGCGGCACGCTGACGTTCGGGCAGGTCCCTGATCCGCGCGCGCAGGCGTGGGTCCGCCAGCAGCAGCGCCGGATCGTAACGCAGCGGTTCCATCAGGCACGCCACCGACAGGCCGGCACGGTCCAGCAGGCCAAACAGCGCGGTCACGTCATAGGCGCGATCGCGCGGGTTCAGCAGCAGGTCATACAGCCCCGCGTCACCGCCCGTCAGGTGATCGCCGAAATTCGCGTTCTGCCGCAGCCACGCCGTCGCGGGCAGGTGCCGCATGACGCGACGCGCCACGTCCAGCCGACGCGCCGGGGGATCATCCAGCGGGGCCAGGCGGGCCAGCGCATCCTGCAGCATATAGACGCCCGTGCGGCCATAGGGGGCATAGACCATCAGGCCCATCCCCCCATCGGGCGCAAGCATCGCCGTCAGGCCGGACAGGGCGGCATCCGGATCGGGCAGGTGATGCAGCACTCCGCAGCAGTCGATGTAATCGAACACGCCCAGATCCAGCGCATCCAGCCGCGTCAGGTCCCCGGGGATGAAACGGATATTCTCCAGCCCCCGCGCCTGCGCACGTTCGCGCGCGATGCGCAGGGCATGTTCCGAACGATCGACACACAGGACCTCGCCCGGCCGTCCCTCGCGCGACATATGGGTGGCCAGCATGATGGCCCCGTCGCCCGTGCCGCAGCCCGCCACCAGCGCGCGCAGCGGACAGGAACGCGGACGCGTCGCGCCGAATACCCAGTAATCGATTTCGCGCAGGTGGCTGGGACTGCCGATCAGCAGCCGCTTCTTCTCCTCGCGCGGGTCGCGCTCCGGATAGGGGTAGGCCTCGTACTGTGCGGCAAGCCCCCCGTCACGGACATCGCCGCCGACGCCGCTGCCTGTCGTTTCCATCAGACCCTCAGCGCGGCAGGAGCTTGCCACGCTGCCACGCCTCGGCAGCGGCATCGGCGCTCATGCCGTCCATGCGCATGGCATGGTCCAGCGCGCTGACCACCTTGTTGCCGAGCGTCAGTTCGTCAAGTTCATCGAGCATGTCGGAATCAAGGTCCGGCCGCACGGCGCTGCGCACCAGCATCCGCGCCGTCTGTGCCGGGCCCAGCGCCCCCTTGGGATCGGCCAGCGACGTCAGGTTCGTACTGCCATAATGCAGGAAGTTCGGCTGCCACAGCGCCAGGATGGCGGGATCGCCCGTTCCGACGGCCTGAATCGCGTATTCCATCGCCTCCTCATCCGGGCGTGCGGCGATGGTGAAGCCATGTTCGGTCAGGTTATAGGCCACGACCCCCTGACGCACACGGTCCAGCGTGGACTGCGCAGCCACGATCTCGCGGTTGACGTCATGCACTTCGGACGCCAGTTCCGCGATGGAGGTCAGGCCCGTGGCGGCGCTGGTGGGCAGGTACCAGCCGAATTCAGGACGATACAGATCGCCCAGCGGCTCCATCCCCAGCGAGGAATCGAGATAGGCGCCATCCACGTCTGGCAGCCACGCCGACACGAACAGGTCGATGTCGCCATTGCGCATGTGCCCCATCAGCGCGTCGCGGGTGCCCGGCACGTATTCGATTTCCAGCTCATAGGCCTCCAGCACGCGCGCGACCGCAGCGGCCGTCGCCTCATGCAGTGTTTCGTCCAGGTGTCCAAGCGTGACCGATGTCATGAGAATTCTCCATTCTGACGGGTGCGTTCCTGACAGGCGCACATGATCGATACAAGCGCGACACTCCCGAAACCCGACATGTCTTATTCCTCCCCTGCCACCGGATGGTGACAAAGGGAACGTTATCTATCCCTGCTGCTGCGTCAGGCCGGGCCGTGGGGCCGACGCGTGGCGGGCATGCTGCGGCTGGGGCGTGGGCAGTTCATAATCGAATACCAGAACGCTGATGATATAGGGGGCCGCGAATTTCTTGAACGCCTCATGCGCCGGATCGAAATAGGCGGGGTCCGTGACAACCGGCCGGCCGACATAATAGTTGCGGTCCCCTTCCGAATTGAAGGTCATGACGAAGGCCTGGTCAAACCCCTGATCCGCGCCCTCCCCGCTCATCTGCACGCCTGTTTCGATGCCTGCCACCACCTGCTGTCCGTTATCGCGCCGCGAGACCTGCGCCAGCGCCTTGAAACGGCGCACCACCTCCGCGCGCTGGGCGTCGGTAATGGTCGGCAGGAAACGCATCAGGACGATATGACGGACCTTGCCCGGACGGAAATCCGGGGCGGTGAAGGCACGCAGCCCTATCTGCGCCGCAAGCAGCCGGACCGCGCGCGCCTCCTCCCCCAGTTCGCCCTCCTGCGCGCTGCCGGCCGGCAAGGTGCCGGTGGTAGCGGCCGGGGCAGGCTGGACTGGCGCCGCCTGGACTGGTGCGGCCTGAGCTGGCGCGGATTGGGGCGGTGTCGGCTGTGCCGATGCCGGTTGGGCTGGCGCTGGCTGGGCGGACGCGGGCTGGGTGGGCTGGGCCGGGGCGGCCGATGGCGCGGGCGGGTCGGCACGGGCCTCCATCCCGCCTGCCGCCCCCATGAGGAAGCCGGACAGGATCATCCCATGGATCATGCCCCGCGACGGGCTGCGCCTGTAACCTGATGTCATGCCTTCTCCGTGCCCCTTTCCGCGTGCCTCAGGCCGATGCGGTAATGCGGGCAAATTTTTTCTGCTGCAATTTCAGAAGATAATAAAACACGCGCGCGATCAGGGCATGCAGGCGCCCGTGCGGCGTCCAGCCGATCGTCTTGAGGATCATGCCCGTCACGCGATTGGTATGGCGCGGCTGATAGACCTTGAGCGCCCGCGACATGTACGCCGCGATACAGCGGCGATGGTCATAGGGCTGCCCCGGCGCATCGTTGGTCACATGGAAGGCGGAGGCGAGCTCATCGTCCTCGCTTTCGCCCACGCGGCCCAGCGCGATGCGCGTCCGCTGCCACACACCCAGCTTCTCACGTCCGAGATAGCGGTGCATGTGGTCGTAAAACAGCTTGAAATGACGGTATTCGTCGGCGGCGATCTGCTTGCACACGGCCTTGAGCACCGGTTCGTCCGTCGCGTCGGCCAGCGCGGTATAGAAAGACGAGGTCCCGGTTTCCACCATGCAGCGCGCGATCAGTTCGCCCGTGCGCGATCCACGGATGGAGGTATCGACCTCCAGATCCAGCTGGTAGGAACGCCGGTACCGGTGAAAGGCATCCACGTAATCCCACGACGGATCCGCCAGCATCGCCCAGCGTCCAAGCGCGTCGCCGTGCTGCACCTCCTCATGCGCCCACCTGTCGGCGGCCTGCCTGAAATCCGGATCGTCAGCGAAAACGTTCTTCAGATAGGCCGCGTAATCGACGCCATTGCGCTCCACCACCGATGCGGCCTTGACGAGGGGCACGATCTCGGGATTTACCCGTGACGGGTCGAATCTGTCCCAGTCCATCTGTTCAATGCGCCAGTGTTTCATCGCCGCCCGTACTCTCGCATAAACTCCGTTCGGTCCCACCGGGACATGTCATTACGCCGCCCGACATGGCACATGTTTCGCCCTTACGCCAAGTCCGCGTATCATGGATCGTTGTAAAACCATGTATTGATCGTGTACGCCATTTTTTCGCAACAACAAGAAAAACGACAGATTGGGTCGCAACATGAACATTCACGAATATCAGGCCAAGGCGCTGCTGCGTTCGTTCGGCATGCCCGTGCCTGACGGTCGTGTCGCTACCTCTGCCAAGGACGCGGTCAGCGCGGCGCGCGAGCTTGCCGCCCCCCTGACGGTGGTCAAGGCCCAGATCCACGCAGGCGGTCGCGGCGCCGGACATTTCGCCGGCGCACCTGACGACAGGGGCGGCGTACGCCTTGCGCGCAACGCGGAGGAAGTCGCCAGCGCCGCCGATGCCATGCTGGAGCGCACCCTGATTACGAAACAGACAGGACCGCATGGCAGGGTTGTGCGCAAGGTCTATGTCGAATCGGGCTGCGACATCGCGCGGGAGCTGTACCTGTCCCTTCTGGTGGACCGCGGCTGCGGGCGCATCGCGGTCATCGCCTCCTCCGAAGGCGGGATGGAAATCGAGGAAGTGGCCGCAGCCCACCCTGAACGCATCCTCAAGGCGACAGTTGATCCGGCGCTGGGCCTTTGCGATTACCAGTCACGCGACCTCGCCGTGCAGCTCGGGCTGAAGGGCCGTTCCGTGCGCGCGTTCCAGCAGGTCGTGCGCGCCGCCTATGACGCATTCTGCGGCCTCGATGCCGCGATCGTGGAGATCAATCCCCTGATCGTCACCGGATCGGGCGACCTGCTGGCGCTGGATGCGAAGATGTCGTTCGACGACAGCGCCCTGTTCCGCCACCCCCACCTCGTCGAACTGCGCGACGAGGATGAGGAGGACCCGCGTGAGCGCGAGGCCGCGCGCCATGGCCTCGCCTATGTCGGGCTCGACGGGTCGATCGGCTGCATGGTCAATGGCGCGGGCCTTGCGATGGCCACGATGGACATCATCAAGATGGAGGGCGAATCACCCGCCAACTTCCTTGATGTCGGCGGTGGCGCCACGACGGAGCGCGTGGCCGCGGCCTTCCGCATCCTGATGTCGGACCCCAACGTGCGCGGCATCCTGGTCAACATCTTTGGCGGGATCATGCGCTGCGACGTGATCGCCGAGGCAATCGTCTCCGCCTCGCGCGACACGGGACTTCGCGTGCCGCTGGTGGTGCGTCTTGCCGGCACCAACGTGGAACGTGGCAAGGCGATCCTTGCCGAATCCGGCCTGACCATCATTCCCGCCGACGACCTGGGCGATGCCGCCCGCAAGATCGTTGCCGCCGTTCGCAACGCCGGAGCAGCCTGATGTCCATTCTTGTCAACAGTTCCACCAAGGTCATTACGCAGGGTTTCACCGGCGCGCAGGGCACGTTCCATACGGAACAGGCCATCGCCTATGGCACCCGCATGGTCGGCGGCGTCACCCCGGGCAAGGGGGGTGAGGTCCATCTGGGCCTGCCGGTGTTCGATACCGTGGCGCAGGCGCGCGAGGCGACGGGCGCCGATGCAAGCGTCATCTACGTCCCGCCCGCCGGCGCCGCCGATGCGATACTGGAGGCGATCGCCGCCGAAATCCCCCTGATCGTCTGCATTACCGAGGGGATCCCGGTGCTTGACATGGTGCGGGTCCGCATGGCGCTGGAACGTTCGTCAAGCCTGCTGATCGGCCCGAACTGCCCCGGCATCATCACGCCGGGCGAATGCAAGATCGGCATCATGCCCGGCCCGATCCACCGTCGGGGACATGTGGGCATCGTCTCGCGCTCCGGCACGCTGACTTACGAGGCCGTGGCCCAGACGACCGCCATCGGACAGGGGCAGAGCACCTGCGTCGGCATTGGCGGCGACCCGGTCAAGGGCATGGATTTCACCGACGTCCTCGAACGCCTGATTGCCGATCCCGACACCCATTCGATCGTCATGATCGGCGAAATCGGCGGCACATCCGAAATCGACGGGGCGGAACTGATCCGCGCCAGCGGCACGAAAAAGCCGGTCGTGGGCTTCATCGCCGGGGCCACCGCGCCGCCGGGCCGTCGCATGGGCCATGCGGGCGCGGTCATCACCGGCGGGCATGAAACCGCCGCCGCCAAGATCGAGGCGATGCGCGCGGCCGGCATCCACATCAGCGCCAGCCCCGCCGAACTGGGCACCACGCTGGCGCGCATTCTGGACTGATCGCGCCAGCGGCGGCCACCATGGGGATAGGGTCAGCCTGTCCCCGTGGTGGCGGACACCAAAAATTGTTCGCCATGGACCATCGTCCGTGACAAAAGACCGCATTGTGTGGCAGATGCTGCTTTCCCTATCCCACAACCGTCCAAGGATCCCGTCAGATGTCTGATGGCATTACCGCGGCCTCCCTGCCGTATGTGTCCCCAATGCAGGCTCCGCCGTCGCCCATCCGGACCGACTGGACCCGTGACGAGGTCGCGGCGCTGATCGCGCTGCCGTTCCCCGAACTGCTGTTCCGTGCGCAAAGCGTCCATCGCGAACATTTCGACCCGTCGGAAATGCAGATCTCCACCCTGCTGTCGATCAAGACCGGTGGCTGTCCCGAGGACTGCGCCTATTGCCCGCAAAGCGCGATGCACGAGGATGGCGGCGTCAAGGCCAGCCGTCTGATGGCGGTGGAAGCGGTGATGAAGGAAGCCCGCGCCGCCCGCGACGCCGGCGCCGCGCGGTTCTGCATGGGGGCTGCATGGCGTTCGCCCAAGGAACATGACCTGGAGACGGTGTGCGCCATGGTCGAGGGCGTCAAGAGCCTTGGCATGGAGACCTGCGTCACGCTGGGGATGCTCGACAACAGTCAGGCGCACCGCCTGCGTGATGCCGGGCTGGATTACTACAACCACAACATAGACACCTCCCCCGAATATTATGGGGAGATCATCAGCACCCGTACCTATCAGGACCGTCTGGATACGCTGGCGAACGTGCGTGACGCGGGCATCAATGTCTGCTGTGGCGGGATCGTCGGCATGGGCGAGGATGAAAATGACCGCGCGGGCCTGATCGCCGCGCTGGCCAGCATGCCGCGCCATCCCGAAAGCGTGCCCATCAACATGCTTGTCCGCGTGGAGGGCACGCCCCTTGCGAAAAAGGACGCCGCCCGGAAGGACGGGGCCGAGGTCGATCCCATCGAGTTCGTGCGCATCATCGCCGCCGCCCGCATCACCATGCCCACCAGTCGCGTGCGCCTTGCCGCCGGGCGGGAGGACATGAATGACGAGGCCCAGACGCTGTGCTTCCTCGCCGGGGCGAATTCCATCTTTTACGGTGAAAAACTGCTGACGACCCCCAATCCGGCCGCCAGCCGGGACATGCGCCTGCTGCAGCGGCTGGGGATGCATACCTCTGGCGTGTAAGGCACGCCTGCTGTCCGTCGCAATGGTTTTACTGCCCCTACAAGGTCGCGTTCCGTCATGTCCTATACGGTAAAGGAGATATTTCTCACGCTGCAGGGCGAAGGCGGCCAGGCCGGACGGGCTGCCGTCTTCTGCCGGTTCGCGGGATGCAACCTGTGGTCGGGGCGTGAGGAGGACCGCGACGGGGCAATATGCCGGTTCTGTGACACCGACTTCATCGGCACGGACGGTCCCGGCGGCGGACGCTTTGCCAGCGCCGATGCCCTTGCCGATGCCGTCGCCGCCGCATGGACCGCCACGTCACGCGATGAAGCCTTTGTCGTCTTTACGGGTGGGGAACCCCTGCTCCAGCTTGACAGTGCCCTGATCGCGGCGATGCACGAACGGGGTTTTTCCATCGCGGTCGAAACCAATGGCACCGTGCGCGCGCCGGACGGGATCGACTGGATCTGCGTCAGCCCCAAGGCGGGCGCACCGCTGGTACAGACATCGGGGCAGGAGCTCAAGCTGGTGTTCCCCCAGGACGACCTGATGCCAGAACAGGTGGCGGGGCTGGATTTCAGGCAATACTGGCTTCAGCCGATGGACGGTCCCGCGCGGGTCGCAAATACGGCGCGCGCCGTGGAATACTGCATGGCCCACCCGCGATGGCGGCTGTCGCTGCAGACACACAAGCTGATCGGGATTCCCTGACATGACCCTTTCCGCCCTTTCGCCCGATACCGCGCTGGTCGTCTTTTCCGGCGGTCAGGATTCAGCCACCTGCCTGGCATGGGCGCTGTCACGCTTCGCGCACGTGGAAACCCTTGGCTTTGATTACGGGCAGCGTCACAGCATCGAACTGTCATGCCGTGAAAAGCTGCGTGACGGGATGACGCGGCTTGACCCTGAATGGGGCGCGCGGCTTGGTCCGGACCATACGCTTTCGCTCGATGCGCTGGGGGCGGTGTCGGATACCGCGCTGACGCGCGAGGCGGAAATCACCATGGGGGAAAATGGCCTGCCCACGACATTCGTGCCGGGGCGCAACCTGATTTTCCTGACCTTTGCCGCAGCCCTCGCGGCGCGGCGCAATGCGCGCCACATCATCACCGGCGTGTGCGAAACCGACTATTCCGGCTATCCCGACTGTCGCGATGATACGATCAAGTCGCTTCAGGTGACGCTGAACCTTGGCATGGCCAGCCGCCTTGTGCTGCATACGCCCCTGATGTGGATCGACAAGGCCCGGACATGGCAGATGGCGCGTGACCTGGGCGGCGACGATCTGGTGAACCTCATCAACCGTGAAAGTCACAGCTGCTATCTCGGCACGCGCGGGGTCATGCATGCGTGGGGCCATGGATGCGGCACCTGCCCCGCCTGTCAGCTGCGCCGTGCCGGATGGGAACGTTTCCGGTTACTGTCATCCGATGCTTGAACTGGTCTTTACCCGCCGTTTCTGCATGGCGCACCGGCTGCTGTCGGGCGAAAGCGAACGCTGTGCCCTGCCCCACGGCCATAACGAATATGTCCGCGTGACGCTGCGCCCGACCCACCCGGGCCATCTGGACGGGACGCAGAACATGGTCGTGCCCTTTCACCGGGCAAAAGGGACATGGCACGACTTCGTCGATAACTGCCTCGATCATGCGTTGCAGCTGGGGGAGGACGATCCCCTGCTGTCGTGGTTTCGGACGCACGAGCCGGAACGGGCCGAACGGATCATCGTGACGCCGGGCGATCCCACCACGGAACTGATGGCCTGCCTGATGATGGCAAAGCTGAACGCGTTCCTGCATGCCGATGGAAACGTCCTGACCTGCGCGGCGATCGCGCTGGAGGAAACACCGACCAATACCGTACGCTATGAAGGCGATCCGCTCCTGATGCTGCCCGCGCCACGCCCGGCGCGGCAATGCTGGTGGCGCCGCGCGGACATGAGCATATCGGACACGGGCCACTGATCCCTGCTCCATCGCGCGCGATGACGGACTGACCATGCCGGGGACGTTATCGCGTTCCCTTTCCTGCCCGCCCTGCAATGGACATGAACGAATGAATGGACTGACACGCTATCGCGACGAATGGTTCGGCAACATACGGCGCGATATCCTTGCCGGCATGGTGGGGACCTTTGCGCTGATCCCGGAGGTCATTGCATTTTCCTTCGTCGCCGGCGTCGATCCTGAGGTCGGGCTTTACGCATCCTTTGTCATCAGCGTCGTCATCGCCTTTACCGGTGGCCGGCCGGGCATGATTTCCGGTGCCGCCGGGTCCGTCGCCCTGGTGGCGGCAGCACTGGTGCGCGGGCATGGGGTCCAGTACCTGCTTGCGGCCACGCTGCTTGCGGGCGTGTTTCAGGTTATCTTTGGCGTGCTGCGACTGCATGTGCTGATGCGCTATGTCTCGCGCTCCGTCAGGACAGGATTCGTCAACGCGCTGGCGATCCTGATCTTTTCCGCGCAGCTGCCCCATATGATGCACGTGTCGTGGCAGACCTACGCCATGATCGCGCTGGGACTTGCGATCATCTATGGCGTGCCGAAATTCTTCACGGCGATTCCATCGCCGCTGATCTGCATCCTTGTCCTCAGCATCATTTCCATCGCCATTCCGATGCCCCTGCATACGGTGGCGGACCTTGGACGACTGCCGGACAGCCTGCCGCATCTTGTCTGGCCGTCCGTCCCGTTCAGCAGTGCCACGCTTGCGATCATCGCGCCCTATGCCCTCGCCATGGCGACGGTCGGGGTGCTGGAATCCATGATGACCGCCAGCGTCGTTGATGACATCACCGAAACCCATAGCAACAAGCGCATGGAATGTACGGGGCTGGGAATTGCCAACATTGCCGTGGGGCTGTTCGGAGGCATCGCGGGATGCGGCATGATCGGACAGACGGTCGGCAACCTGCGCTATGGCGGACGGGGCCGGCTGTCGACCTTCGTGGCGGGCGCCTTCCTGCTGCTGCTGATGGTGGCGCTGCGGCCCTGGGTGGCGCAGGTGCCGGTGGCGGCACTGGTGGCGATCATGATCATGGTATCGGCCAGCACGTTCTCCTGGTCGTCCCTGCGCGACCTGACGCATCATCCGCGCCTGTCCAGCGCGGTCATGCTCCTGACGGTCGCGGTGGTTGTCAGCACCCATGACCTTGCCGCCGGCGTGGTGGCTGGCGTGCTGCTCAATGGGGTGTTCTTTGCCTTTCAGGTGTCGCGCATGCTCAACATCACCAGCACCTACGATGCCGCCCATGACACGCGCACCTATATCGTCACGGGGCAGGTCTTCTTTGCCTCCGCCGACAGCTTTACCGACGCGTTCGACCTGCATGACAGCGCGCGCCAGATCCGCATCGACCTGACTGACGCCCATTTCTGGGACATCACCGCCGTCGGTGCGCTGGAAAAC
The DNA here is from genome assembly GCF_003311635.1 of Novacetimonas cocois. Lineage (GTDB taxonomy): Bacteria > Pseudomonadota > Alphaproteobacteria > Acetobacterales > Acetobacteraceae > Novacetimonas > Novacetimonas cocois. Next base: position 30,369 of record NZ_QEXL01000002.1, read on the forward strand.
GTGGTGGAAAAAATGCGCCAGCACGGGATGGGCGTGGACATTATCGGCCTCAACGCGGCAAGTGCCGCGCTGGTGAACCGCCATTCCGCGGTCGAGGTCCCTGCGCCCTGATCCGGTTCCGGCCCGTCACGAAACGGGCCGGTCCCATCCCTTATTTTTTGGCAGTGGTTTTTGTCGCGCCCGTGCTGTCCGCATCAGGTGTTGCGAACGGGTCGGGCATGCTGGCGGAACCTGCCAGCTTGCGCCACGTATCGGCGTTCTGCGTGTCGCCCTCTTTCTGCGCGCTCTGGCTGGCGCGCATGTACAGGTCGGCTGCCTGCGCCGCATTGCCAAGGCGGCTTGCGGCACGCGCCGCAACACTCAGCCCCCGCGCCATGTCACGATATTCAACATGCGTCTGCCGTGCGGAAACCGCCTGCATCGCGTCCTGATACGCGCTCTGGGCGTCGCCCCCATCCACCAGAAGCTGGCGCGCCGCGATTTCCTGCCCATCCGCCAGCATCGCCCAGCCTGATGTCCTGGGCAGCTTGGCGAAATAGGACGCGACACTGTCAAGGGTCGTCCTGTCGCCACGGGCATCGGCAATGATGCCTGCCAGAAGCTGCGCCTTTTCCACAATGACGGGATCGCTGGCGCTGGAGGCCGCACTTGCGCTGGTTGCGGCCTCGTCAAGGCGGCCGAGCCGGTAAAGGGCGCCCGCCTGAACAAGGTCAAGCCCGGTATCATCCGTTTTCGCGCCGCGCACCGACAGCGCCGCACGCGTGGAGGCAATGGTGGACAGCGCGTCCTGCATCCGGTTTTCATCCAGCTGCACGACGGCAAGGTTATAGCCGGCATCCCCGATGGCGGTCACGTCATCACGCGCCAGCGCCCGCACGCCCGCCGCGCGATACTGCCCCTCCGCCACCGACAGGCGGTCCATATCCACCGCGTCGCGCCCGGTATCCATGTCCTGCGACAGGGTGCCATCGGTCGGGGCCTGCACGCTGGAGCCCCCCCCGCAACCGGCCAGCAGGACCAAGAGTGCCGCTGACGCCAGATAGCCCGCCCGCATCACGGCTGCACCTTCTGCGGCGACAGTCGCCCATGAGTCTTGGTCGGCGTGCCGTGACCACCCAGTATCCATAGTCCACGCAGCTGATCCACCAGCTGCTGCAGGCTGTGCGCGGTCGACTGCGCCTGCACCAGAAGGACCGGCAGCTGCTGGCTGGTTTCGTTCAGGTTCTTCGTGATGCCCGGCAGCTGGGGCGAGGCAGCGCGCAGGTCGCCCGTTGCTTTCTGTACATTGGCCATGCTGGCATCGGCCTTCTTCATGACTTCGGACAGCTGCCCTTCGATCGGGGTCAGCTGAGAGATCGTGGCGTTCAGGGTGGTGATCGCCCCTTCCGCCTGACGGATCAGTTCATCATTCGTCATCAGGCGGCCAATCGATCCCTTGCCCGCATGCATGTCGGAAATCGTGGCATCCATCGTCGCCATCATGTGCTGGGCATTGTCCAGCACCGGCATGATGCGCGCGCGGATATCGGCAAAGGTCTGGGTGATCGTATCTGCCGGATTGGGCGCGTTGGTGGCGTTCAGGACGGCATAGCTCCAGTTCAGCTTCTCCCCCGTGCCGCGGGAGATATCGATGTAGCTTGCGCCCGCCACCACGAACTGCCGCCGGATTACCGCCGTGCTGTCGCGACGGATATAGGGTTCGATGTCGGGATCGACTTCGGCAATCGCATACATCCCGCCCGACGGATTGATCCGCACGCGGCGCACCGTGCCGGCATGGATGCCCATGACCTCCAGGTTATCGCCGACCGACAGGCCACCCACCCCATTTTCCGGCAGAACGATCCGCAGCTTTCCCGCCGGCGTCAGCCAGTTGCGCAGGACGCCCGCCTCCAGCACCGCGCCAAACAGGATCAGCAGCGAAAAGAGGACAAGAACACCAACCCATTCATCCGCATAGCGGACACGGACAAGCTGACGGATTCCATAGGATTGTTGTTTCTGTGCCATTATATCACCCGCATGGGGAAAAGACCTTCGTCGAGAAGGCGCATATGAATGTTCACCGCCTTGCGATAGACGCTCCATGATGAGGTATGCCGCGTCAGCCACACCACGCCGCATCCCCGGTCACGCGCCGCGGTCAGCGCCTCGAGAAACGGCAGCACCATTTCCGATGGCAGCATATCGGATATGTCCTCCAGAACAAGGAGGTCAGGCCGCCCCATGAAGGCACGCACACAGGCCGCGCGCGCCAGATCGGCGGTGGACAGGCGATCGGGCGTACTGATCGGCAGGCCGGGAAAACCGAAGGCTTCCCCCAGCTGCGTTGCGTTGGCGACCACGTCCTCGAAACTGTCGGTGGTGTGATACAGCTGCTGCATCATGATGTTGATATGGGTGCCTAGCATGTTCACCCATCCCCCCGCGCGCGGGATGCGGCCGATCCGGCCACGCAGGGCATTGAGCTGCCGGTCCGCAAGGGTGTTCCATTCCAGCCCCATGAAACGGCACGTCCCCTGCGACAGGGACACCATGCCCGAACACAGGTCGGCGAACATCGCGGCACGGCCGGAATCACGACATTCGATAATCGCGCAGTCGCCAGGCATCAGCCGGAAATCATACGGGGCGGGCATCAGGCCCGTTTCCTCGAACGAGGGGACAACCTCGCGCATTTCCAGAAGGGGTGCGTTTGCCACCATTGTCAGAAATCCAGCATGAACAGGATGTTGACCACCATGATGAGCATGATGCCACGGGCGAAACCACGCGGCATCAATGTCGCGATCGTATCATTGCTGCTGACAGTCAGGCCGGAAATGCACGAGCCCAGCCCGACGAAGAACCCGACCAGCAGGAATTTGAGGGGAATGATAAGGTAATCCCACGTTGTCATCGCCCCCAGCACGTTGAAGAAGAAGGTCCAGACGGACGACGTGATGGCGCCATTCGCATGCGCAACGACAAATCCCATCAGCAGCGAGACCAGCGCGAAGATCATCCCGAGCGCGAAACCGCCCAGCGTAAAGGCAAACGTCCGCGGCATCACCAGCGTAAGGAACGGATCGAGCCCGCGTGCCTGAAGCGCCCGGACCTCCCCATTGAGGACCATCAGCCCGATTTCCGTAAGCGACAGCATGCCGCTGCGGCCAAGCAGGATGATCCCCACCAGGATGGGCGTGATTTCACGCACCAGCACGGATACAAGGATGGACCCCGTCATCTGCGCCATGCCGGCAAAACCCAGCCAGTACGCGGCCTGCGACACGACCATCAGTCCCGCCAGCGTTGCGGTGACGACCGTGCTGATCAGCCCGCCGCTGAGGACCTGCCGCAGACAGACGCGGAATTCATGGACAACCGGCCTGCGCCACGAATTGGGGCGCATGCTTTCGCGGAAGGTGCCCCACCCCGCGCCGATCAGCATCAGGGTAAAGCGCACCTGATGCCGCGCGAACCGGCCTATCGCCGCAAGCCACGGCGCGACGCGCACCATCAGCCGCACAAGCGGCGGGGCCTCCTGCGTGGAAGTGACGACGGTACCGGCCGGCGCGGCCTCCTCCGGCGGAGGCGCGGCGGGCGGACCCGCCGGCACATCTTTCGTAGGGGGATCGTTCTGGGTCATCGCCGTCCGGCCAGCACGTAGGTACGTGTCAGTCCAAGCCCCGGAACGAAGAAGCGTCCGCGTTCACGGAACAGGAACGACTGACGCAGGCTGAGATACATCTCTTCCGTCACCTGGATGGTGCCCGCATCCGGCGCGCCCTGCGCCATCAGCTCGGCCATGCCCATCGCGTCGCCCCACAGGTTGAACACCCGCGGGTTCTGCCCCAGCAGGCCGCCAAAGACCGGACCGACATCGATGCCGATGCGGAAGATGGGGTCCAGATCGGCCTTCGCCAGCATCGACATCGTCACTTCGCGCATCGACAGGGCCGCATTGGCGATCCGTTGCGGTGCCGTCTTGTCCGGCACCTTGGAACATCCGGCCACGCATACCAGCCGATGGCCCAGCATGCGGATGGAATACAGCCCGTAATGTTCCGCGATCTGCTGAAGCTGCTGCGACATTTCATCGATCAGCTTCAGGTTTTCCGACGGATCGTTCTGCGCCGTCAGGATCATGTCGGACAGGCTGATGACCATGATCGCCACGGCGGGATAGAAACCATCCATCTGGCTGGGGTCCGTCTCCGGTGCCTTGGCGCCTTCCACCTGCAGCGAACCCGGGGGCAGAAGGAAGCCCTGGCTTGGATCCGGCGCCTCTTCCTGCACCCGTTCATTGTCAGCCAGTTCGGCGCGCGCCGCTTCGACCGCGGAATAATGCTGGGCGGAAAAGCGGGTCGCCGCGATGCCGGCAATCATGTCAACGAAATGCGTGACCGTCTGTGCCTGTGGCGCGTCCTCCAGCGTGATAACCCCGACCGGGCCATTCGCGCCGAGGATGGGGCCAAGGAACAGGCTGTGGCTTCCCATCGAACGCATGTAGAGGCGATAGAAATTGGCGGTGCGCTGGTCCTGCGACGCATCGGCCGCCAGCAGGGAGTCCCCGTGGGAAACCGCGTCGAAGAATGTCTTCAGTTCACTGGTGGAAAGTTCGAAGCCACCGGAATGGGCGTCCTGCTGACGGTCATAGGAATCGATGCACATCAGCGTGGCGCCGTCATGCAGGATGCGCCAGATCCCCGCGCGACGCGCCTGCGACAGGTCAGCCAGGCTTTCCGTCAGGATCAGTGCATCATCGGACGGATTGAACAGTTCGGGATAGGACGCAACCGTCTGCAGCGAATGGCTTTCATAGCTGGAAATCGCGCGGAAGCGTTCGAGCTGGTGCTGGACATGCTCGGTCTTGCGTCCCTGCCTGAACAGCAGCACCGCGAGGAGGGAGGACATGACCACGACCAGGAAGGCAAAGAACAGGTTCTGCCGGCCGTCCGCCTTGGCGAACTGGGCAAAGTCGCTTTCCGGCGCGACAAGCATCAGGACCCAGTTCTGCGATGCCAGCGGCACCGGGGACAGCATCGTGATATAGTTCTGCCCACCCGCCTTGATGGCGCGCGTGCCATAGCTGTGGACACGGTATTCGTCGAACGCCTTGCTCATGACGGGATAGTATTTGGGATCGAGAAGCATCTTTTCCGGATCGCCATGGGCGGCGATCTCGATTTCATGCATCTTGTGCCCGGCAAGCACGTGTCCCGTCTGGTCCAGCAGGATGCCGTGCCCGCTCTGCCCGATTTTCAGCGCGTCGAGGAAATCCGTCAGGTGGCTGAGCGACATGTTGATGGCATAGACATAGGTCTTGCCATTCGCGGTGGTGTAGGGCATCCCCGCCGAAATCGCCATCTGCTTGGTGACTTCGACGATATAGGGCGATGTCCACACCATCTTTCCGGCCTTGACCGCCTGCTGGTACCATACATGCAGGCGCGGGTCGTAACCGTTGGCCTTTGTCTTCTCCTCCCGGAGGAGCTTTCCCTGATCGTCAAGGATGTGGTGGATGAACACCGCGTCCGGCGTTCCCTTGTTCTGCAGGGTGATCTGCTCCAGCCCCTTGCCGTCGGGACCGCGCTGGACAAGGCTGAAATTGCCGTCGCTGTCGGCAAGGTAATAGGACTGGATCTGCGGCACGTTGCGCAGCATGCTGCCGCTGTAGCCATAGAAGATCTTGTCTTCCACCGACGGATTGCCATGCTGGAGCATGTCGCGGGCAATCACCGCGCCGGCGGAGGCTGGCGCCAGGAAATTCGTGACTTCGTTACTGACATATTCCTGCTGGCTCTGCAGCAGGCTGCGCGTCAGGCTGAGCGCACCATTGCGGACCGTGCGATAGGAATGCCAGCCGACGCCGGCGATGACCGCAATGACCATCAGCACCCCGGCGACCGGGATGCCGACATGGATGATGAAGCGCCTGAACTGGTCGGAAGGGGCAACCGAGGGATCGACAATCTCGTCCGGGGACAATGCTCTCTTCCTGTCTTTACAATAACCTGACGTTATACAGGGACGATCCTAGATCATGCGGCCACATACGGCCACACCCCCCTGCGCATGAAAGCGATGCCGACCGGACAACGCAAACACACTGTCATCACATATAAATGAAAAAACCCTTCAGGCCAGCCATAATGGCTCCGTCAGGCCCTCCACGAATTTCTCGTGCGCGGCAAGCTCCGCCGGGCCGGGCGTCACGCGCACCGTCACATGCCCGGCGGGACGGACATAGCCATAGGTCGCGGTGGGCGTTCCCCCTTCTTCCACCGACAGGCCCAGCCCGCGCTGCCTTCCCCCGCTGAGTTCGATATAGACTTCCGCCAGCAGCTTGCAGTCCAGCAGGGCGTTATGGGTGGTGCGCGCCGACAGGTCGATGGAGAACCGGCGACACAGCGCGTCAAGGCTGTTGGGCATGCCGGGAAACCGCGCGCGCGCGATCTGCAGCGTATCGACCATGCGATCCATCGACAGTTCCGGCAGGCCCGCGCGTTTCAGCTCGGCATTGAGAAAGCCGAAGTCAAACGCGGCATTGTGCGCGATCAACGCGTCGTCGCCGATGAACTCGAGGAACTGCGCGGCGATTTCGGCGAATTTCGGCTTCCCCTCCAGATCGGCGCGGGTAAAGCCGTGCACGCGCGACGCTTCTTCCGGCACATCGCGTTCGGGATCGATCAGGACATGGAAATTGCGCCCGCTCGGCAGGTCCCCGATCAGTTCCAACGCCGCGATTTCGATCACGCGGTCGCCCGTCTGCGGATCGAGGCCGGTCGTTTCGGTATCAAACAGGATGGAACGCTTCATGTCATGCTCCTTGTCCGTGCATTGCGCAACGACGCCACCAGCGCGCGCACCTGCCGCCATGCCTGCCGACGCGAAAGCCCCGTCCTGATGACATGATCGGCGCGGCGGCGACGCTGCGGGTCCTTCATCTGCCGCGCGATGATGGCATTCACCTGCATCCGGTCCATGCGCCCGCGCGCCAGAACACGCCGACGCTGCACCCCGACCGGCGCGCTGACGGCCAGAACCCGGTCACACAGCCGGTCCATGCCCGCTTCATACAGCAGGGGAATGTCCAGCACCGCCAGGGCGCATCCGGCACGTCGCGCGGCCCGCAGGAAGGCGATGCATTCATCATGCACCATCGGATGGATGATGCCCTCCAGCTTCCGAAACAGGGCGGGATCGGCGATCACGGCCTGCCGCAGGACGGAACGCTGCAGCTTTCCATCCCGGACCGATCCGGGCACCAGACGCGAAATCGCGGGCAGGGCGCGACCACCGGGCGCCTGCAGTTCATGGACAACGGCATCGGCGTCAAAGATCCGCGCGCCCTGCCCGCGCAGCATGGCCGCCACCGTGGTCTTGCCCATGCCGATACCACCGGTCAGACCCAGAATCAGCATATCGGCTTCATCAGCATGTCGGCCCCATCATCGCGGCGGGATGTCCATGACCGGCGTGCTCCCTCAGCGTCCCTGCCCCCGCAGGTCGGCATCCAGCAGCGCCTCCACCTCCGGCCCGATGACGGGATCGGTACCAAACCACTTGCAAAAGCCCAGGCGCGCCTGATGGATCAGCATCCCCAGCCCATCTACGCAGCGCAGGCCATGCGCCGCCGCATCGCGCAGCAGGGGCGTCTGGCGCGGGACATAGACGATATCACATACCACCAGCGCGGGATCGGCCGCCGCCAGATCGAGGGGAAAGTCGCCCGGCGGCCCGCCCTCCATCCCAAGGGACGTCGTATTCACCAGCATGTCGCAGCGCGACAGTACCGTCGCCATGTCATCCCACGCCACGACCTCCACCGCCGGGGCCGCGTCCTCGCGCAGCGCGCGGGCCAGTTCCTCCGCCCGCGCGGGGGTCCGGTTGGCAAGGACCACCGCAACGCCACGATCCAGCAGGCTTGCGGCAATGGCGCGGGCCGCGCCGCCCGCGCCCAGCAGCAGTGCGCGACCGTCCTTCACCGCGATGCCATGTGCCTGCACATTCGCGACAAAGCCCTCGCCATCGGTCGAAAATCCCTCGATCATGCCGTCGCTGGCGAAAACCAGCGTATTGACCGAACCCGACCGCCGCGCCGAACGGTCAAGCCGGTCGACAATCCGGAATGCAGCTTCCTTGTGCGGGATGGTGACGTTGGTCCCGCGGAATCCGGCCGCCTGCAGGCCACGCACGGCGGTCTCAAAGGCGCCCGGCCGCACCGGCAGGGGAACATAGGCGCCATCGATGCCATATTGCGCCAGCCAGAAATTATGCATCAGGGGCGAGCGTGAATGCGCGACAGGCCAGCCAATGACCCCCGCCAGCGCCGTTGCGCCGCCGATCCTCCGTGGCGCGGGCACGCCCGCTGCGCTTTTCATGGTCATGCGCCCATTCCCTCCCATGCCTGCGGCAGGATGCGGGCAAGACGCTCCGCCCATTCACGCTGCCCGCCTTCGGTCGCGATCAGGTCCTGACGCACCTCCAGCTCCAGATAGGCAAGGCCGCGTCCCTCCGCATGGGTGGGGATGGTGTAGTCGCTGATATCGGTCAGGGCATAGGGTTCGTTGCTACCGATGACCAGCCCCTCCTCCGCCGCCAGCAGGTCGCGCACCCGCAGGCCGAAACCGGGATTGCGGTTATGCAGGACCCCGGCGTGCCACGGGCGGCTGATCCCGTTCATCCGGGGGGTAAAGCTGTGTAATGCGACCATGACAACCGGCTGCCCCGCGCCACGGCGCGCCGACAGTTCGGCCGCGATCCTGTTGTGGTAGGGGTGAAAGATCTCCTCCACCCGCGCGCCTTCGTGCTCGACCGTCAGGTCGTGGTTGCCCGGCACCGGGGTCCCGTCGCTTTCCCTAACGATGGAGGTCGGGTGCCCCGGCGCGCGGTTGCAGTCGATCACCAGCCGCGAATAGGCCTGTTCGATCAGCCTGCTGCCAAGGCGTTCCGCCAGCATGCGCCCCATTGCGGCCACGCCGACATCCCATGCGATATGACGTTCCCAGTCATCGGGCGGAACGCCGAGATCCCCCAGCGCGCGCGGCACGGCGCGGCCGGCATGATCGCTGACGAACAGGAACGGCGAATCGGTCCTGCGCCTGTCGGGCGCAGTGGCGGCGGGATCGAATTCAACCACCGGCGACGGATCCCCATCCCCCAGAAGGCGCGTCATGTTCATGGCGGTCCCGAAAACTCCTGTCCGTGATCTGCGTGATGGGCCAGACCCTACCGGCCACGACGCCCGAACGAAAGGGGGCGCGCGCGATCTGTTTTCCCCTCAGGCGCCGATTTCGCGCCATGATGGCGCGACGGGCGCAAGGTCGCGATTGCACAGCCCGCCCCCCGTCATTAGGGTGCGTCGGTCGCGCCGGGGCGTAGCATCCGGACGGGTCGGAACAGATGGCTGGGGCATGACGAGATGGCTGCAAACAAGAAAAACGGAACCAACACGCATCAGGCAGGCGCCCCGTCGAATGCCCAGTGGGGGGGCCGTTTCGCCGGGGGGCCTGCGGCCATCATGCAGGACATCAATGCCTCCATCGGGTTTGATAAGGCATTGTGGCGTCAGGACATTGCCGGGTCGCTGGCGCATGCGGCCATGCTGGCGAAGACCGGCATCATCAGCGCCGGGGACGAGGCGCAGATCCGCAAGGGCCTGACGGACATCGCGGCGGAGATCGAGGCCGGCACCTTTGATTTCAGCACGGCCCTCGAAGATATTCACATGAATATCGAGGCCCGCCTGTCCGAACGTATTGGCGAGGCGGGCAAGCGCCTGCATACCGCGCGTTCACGCAATGACCAGGTCGCCACCGATTTCCGCCTGTGGGTGCGCGACGCCATCGACGGTCTGGATGCGCAGGTTACGGCACTGCTCAACACCCTGTGCACCCGCGCGCTAGAACATGCCGCGACCCCCATGCCCGGCTTCACGCACCTCCAGACCGCGCAGCCCGTAACCTTCGGCCATCACCTGCTGGCCTATGTCGAAATGCTGGCCCGCGATCGCGGGCGCCTGTCGGATGCGCGGCGCAGGCTCAATGAATCGCCACTGGGCGCGGCCGCGCTGGCGGGCACGTCCTTTCCCATCGACCGCGACATGACGGCCCGCGCCCTCGGCTTTGACCGCCCGACGGCCAATTCCCTCGATTCCGTGTCCGACCGGGATTTCGCGCTGGAATATCTTTCCGCCCTGTCGATCATGGCGATGCACCTGTCGCGACTGGCCGAGGAGATCGTGATCTGGTGTTCCGCGCCGTTCTCCTTCATCCGCCTGTCGGACGCGTTCACCACCGGATCGTCCATCATGCCGCAGAAGCGCAATCCCGACGCGGCCGAACTGATCCGCGCCAAGGGGGGACGCATCACCGGCGCGCTGGTCGGGCTGCTGATGGTGATGAAGGGGCTGCCGCTGGCCTATGCCAAGGACATGCAAGAAGACAAGGAGCCCGTATTCGCCGCGACCGACGCGGCCGCCCTGTCGCTTGCGGCGATGGATGGCATGATCCGCGACCTCAGCGTCAATGCGCAGCAGATGCGCGCCTATGCCGGGGCGGGCTTTTCCACCGCGACGGACCTGGCCGACTGGCTGGTGCGCGTCCTGAAGCTGCCGTTCCGCACGGCCCATCACGTCACGGGACGTCTGGTCGGCAAGGCGGAGGCACGCGGGATCGACCTGTCGCAGCTCAGCCTGGAGGACATGCAGGCGGAGGAAGCGGGCATTACGAAGGAGATCTTCGATGTCCTGACGGTCGATGCCTCCCTTGCCTCGCGCACGAGCTTTGGCGGCACCGCGCCGGACAACGTGCGCGCGCAGGCCACGCGCTGGCTTGAGGCGCTGTCATCCACAACGCCCCGGAGCGCGGAAGGAGAAAAAGCATGATCCCCCACAACGCCACGACGCGTCATGACGGCCCTGCCCGCAGGCGCGCGCGGGGACGCATCGCATGGATCATGACCTGCGTCATCGGCCTTGGCCTGGTGGGCAGCGTCCTGAGCGCCTGCGGGCGAATCGGACCGCCGCAGCCCCCCGGACCGCGTTCCAAATTCACCTACAACCGCACCTATCCCGCGCCGGACCGCTGATCCGGCGCGCACCTGCTACAGGTTTTCGGGGCCGAACGCGTCGGGCAGGAGATCGGCGAGGGAGCGCCGCGCCAGCATGTTGCCATCCGCGTCGACCATGCCGATGGCGACGGAGGCGGCGGCGAATTCACGGATTTTCTGCCGACAGCCCCCACACGGGAAACAGGGCTGCGGACCACCGCCGCATACGATGACGCGACGCAGCCCGCGTCCCCCCGCCGCCACCATGGCCGCGATGGCCCCGGCCTCAGCACAGGTTCCTTCGGGATAGGCCGCGTTTTCCACGTTGCAGCCGGCGAAGATGCGTCCGCTTTCATCCTCCACCGCCGCCCCCACCGCGAATCCGGAATAGGGCGCATAGGCATTGCCACGCGCCGCGACCGCCGCCTGGATCAGGCATGCGTCGCGATATGCATCCTGCCGTTCCCCGTCTTCCATGACCGCCACCCCGTTCCTGAACCGTGCGACATGCTATGTCGCGCAACACCATGAATATAAGCCACAAGCACCTTGGAAGGCGCAGGGCGAACCGGTATCCTGTCACGATGGCTGACACTTTTTCCACCCATGCGGGACAGGACCCGACCCTGCGGGACCTGCTGGCCGCCCGTCCCGCGCTGTCAATGCACGCCATTGACGGGCTGGTGTTCGAGGACGTGCCCCTGAACGCGATCGCGGATGCTCTTGGCACCCCGACATGGGTGATGGGCGCGCGCACCCTGCGCGGGCGTTACGCGCGCCTGTCCGGCGCGATGCGCGACGCGGGGCTGGATGTCGCCATCCATTTCGCGGTGAAGGCCAATGACCATCTGGCGGTGCTGAAGGTCCTTGGCGCGCAGGGGGCCGGGGCGGATGTCGTCAGCGGAGGCGAGCTGTGCCGCGCCATGGCGGCGGGCATCCCCGCGCGTGACATCGTCTTTTCCGGGGTGGGCAAGACCCGCACCGAAATGGAACTGGCGCTGCGCCACGATATCGCCCGCATCAATGTCGAAAGCGCGGAGGAGCTTGAACTGCTTTCCGCCGCGGCCGTGGCCTGCGGACGCACCGCCCGCATCGCGCTGCGGATCAATCCCGATGTCGATGCCGGCACGCATGCCAAGATCACGACCGGCCTGGCGGGCAACAAATTCGGCATTCCCTATGACCGCGCGGCCGATCTTTACGCGCATGCCGCCACCCTGCCGGGCATCCATCCCGCCGGTCTGGCGGTGCATATCGGCAGCCAGATCGAACGGATGCAGCCATACCGGCAGGCCTATGCCCGCGTGGCCGAACTGGTGCGCGTCATCCGGGCGCGCGACCTGACGGTGGAGGTCATCGACTGTGGCGGGGGGCTGGGCATTTCCTATCGCCACGAAACCGAAGGCGCGCCAGAGGCCCTCGCCAATGCCATACGGCTTGAACTGGGCGATCTCGGCACCCGGCTGGAGATCGAGCCGGGACGCTGGCTTGCGGGACCGGCGGGCCTGCTGCTCAGCACCGTGATCCTGCGCAAGCGCGGATATGACGGCATGCCGCCCTTCATCGTGCTTGATGCCGCCATGAACGACCTTGCCCGCCCCAGCCTGTATGACGCATGGCACGGCATCATTCCGCTGTCGCCGCGCGACGCCGTCGCCCCGACGGAACAGGTGCACGTGGTCGGCCCGGTCTGTGAAAGCGGCGATACGTTCGGCCATGACCGCACCCTGCCGCATCTGCGGGACGGGTCGCGGGTGGCGATTCTGGACACTGGGGCCTATGGCATGGTCATGAGTTCGACATATAATGCGCGTCCCATGGCGGCACAGGTCATGGTCGATGGATCGCGCTGGGACGTGATCCGCGCGCGCCAGAAAATCGAATCCCTGTGGGAAGGCGATATCGTGCCCGATACCCTTACGCATCCCGCCGGAGGCAAATGACGCAGGAGCGCGACATCCCGGCCACGGCGCCCCTGCGGGACAATGTTCCCGCCGCGCCGTCGGACGCGTCCTCCTTCACGCTTCGCCTTGCACGGGCACGGCTGCGGGCGCGACGGGTCCTGCTGGTCGAACGGCTGTGGCCCATCATGCTGCCCATCGCGGATGTCGCGGGGGGGATCGCGCTGCTTGGCCTGCTGCGCATCCCGCAGCGGCTGCCCGATGGGGTGCATGCCGCGGCACTGGTGGCAATCGCCGGGGGATGCGCCGCATGGGGCGTGCGTCGCTATCGCCATGGCACGTCCCCTGACGACGCAACGCTCGACCGGCGCATCGAACGGGCCTCCGGCCTGCCGGACCGCCCGTTGCAGACACTGCTCGACAGGCCGGTGCATCCTGATCACGACCCTGCGGCGGTCCATGCAACCGATGCGCTGTGGCATATCCATCTGCAGCGCACGGGCGCGCGGGTCGGTCGCCTGCATGCGGGATGGCCGCATCTGTGGCCCATCGGGCGTGAGACATCGTACATCACGCTGGGACTGGCCCCGCTGCTGGCGGTGGCCCTGATCTGGGCCGGGCCAAAGGCGCCGGGGCGCATCGGGGCCGCGTTCATCCCCGGAACGGACGACGCCGACACGCCCCGCCCCCAGATCCACGCATGGATCACCATGCCATCATATGCCCCCGGCGCACCGGTGTTCCTTGATGACCGCGACGGATCGGCCACCATCCCGGCCGGCGCACTCCTCAGCGTGACCGTAACCGGGCTGAAGGGGGAGCCGGTCCTGCGCGTCCGTTCCGCCACGCATTCGGACAGCATCGGGGCCCATGCGTTCCATCCGCTGGATTCCGCGAACTGGTCCATGGAAACGCCCCTTCTGGCGGATGGGAAGCTGACATTGCGCGGCCGTGGCCGCACGTTGAGCCAGTGGAACCTGCGGGTCACGCCCAACCCGGCCCCCATGGTCGCATGGGGCGCGAACCCCGGCGCCGCGGACGGGGAATGGCGCACGCGGCTGCCCTACAAGGTGTCGCAGCCCTATGGCATTACCTCCCTTCGGGTGGAACTGCGCATGCCTGGCGACGAAAACGTGGCCCATCCGCGCGTCGTTTCGGTTCCGATCCTGCTGAACGGTCATCCCCGTTCCGCCGAAGGTGTCGCAACGCCCGACCTGTCATCCGACCCGTGGGCGGGCGAAGACGTCACCGGCACGCTGATCGCAACCAGCGACAGCGGCATGACCGCGTCCTCGACCCCCGTGCGCCTGCGTCTGGGCGCACGGGTGTTCCGCAATCCCATGGCCAAGGCGATCCTTGATATCCGCAAGCGTCTGGCGCTTGGCCGGGAAAACCGCTTTACCGCGGGCGAGGAACTGCACGGGCTGGGCATGACCTCCGCCCCGATGACGCACAATCCCGGCCTGATGATCGCCCTGAGCAGCGTATCCTACCTGCTGGGCCTCAGGGAGGTCGATACCGCGCAGGCCGTTGAACAGGCGGTGGGCCGGTTGTGGTATCTGGCGCTGGATGTCGAACATGACCGTCATGGCGACATTGAAAACAGCCAGGCCGATTTCGACATCCAGATGGCCGAGGAAGCCCTGGATGCACAGATCGAGCATATGCGCGAACCGGGCGCGAAGGGCGAACATTCATCGCAGCAGCAGGCGGAGCTGCAACGCCGGGTGCAGGCGCTCAAGGACGCGATCCAGCGCAAGATGCAGGCCCTGATGGAACAGGCCATGCGCGATCATTCCGCCATTCCCGCCATGCCGGAGATGTCGCAGACCGGCGAACAGAACCTGTCGCGCATGATGCAGCAGTTGCAGGACGATGCCGCGAATGGCCGGTCGGCCGACGCGCTGGACAAGCTTCACCAGATGGAGGACATGGCGGGCCAGATGCGCAACGCCACGCCTCAGGACATCATGCAGGCCGCGCGGCAGTTCCAGGCGCAGCAGGAACTGCGCGAGCAGCGCGAAGCCCTGCGGGACCTGATCCACCGCCAGTCCGGGCTGCTTGACCACACGCAGCAGCGCATCGAACAGGACGCGGCTGCGGACGCCGCGCGCCAGACCGACATGGACACGCCCGATGGCGAGGATCTGTCCACCATGTCCACATCGGACCTGTTGCGCCAGCTTGGCATCACCCCGCCGGGACAACCGCCCGCGCCTGCGTCCGCGAAGCAGCCGCCCTCTCCCGAAAGCGCAACACCCGAGGCGCATGAGGAACAGCAGCATGCCGACCGCGCCACCCAGCACGCGCTGGCCCGCGCGCTGCATGAACTGCAGAAGGAATTCAAGACCGTAAGCGGCAAGGACGTGCCCGCCATCAAGCAGGCGCTGGCGGATATGAAAACGGTCCGCACTGCCCTTACGGCGGGGAAGGATACCGATGCCGCGACGGCGGAACGCAAGGTGCTGGCCGACCTGCAGAAAGGTGGTCAGCAGATGCGCCAGTCCACCCGGGGATCGGGCAAGGGCATGACCATTTTCTTGCCCGCGCTTGCAGGCGGCAAGGGCACCGGCGGGTCAAAGCCGGGACAGCCGGAAGACGAGGAAACGCCTGATAATGCCAGTTCCGAGCCACGCGATCCGCTGGGTCGCAAGACCGGGGATGGACATACGGGCATGGACAGCGACACCCATGTGCCGGACAAGGCCGCGCGCGAACGCGCACGTGAAATAGAACAGGAACTGCGCCGTCGCGATTCGGACCGCACCCGTTCGCCCGAGGAACTGCAGTATCTCGACCGGCTGCTACAGTCCTTCTGATCCAGACAGCTGGAAAAAACCGGACAGGGACAATAAAAGTTTCCGGGTAGCGCCTTCTTTGAGGAAAGAAGCGCCCTTTCGAAGCTTTTTGCAAAAAGCTTCACCAAAAACTTTTATGATTTCAGGATGTTATTGGGGCTGTCTTATTGCAGCCCCATGCGCCCGTGCAGCCATTGTGACGACTGAACGTAGGGACGTGCTCCGTCATCCGTCCCATGCCTGACGGATGACCAGCTTCAGTCTTCCTTGGCGTCCGTATCTTTCCGCACGGGAATGGCCGAACCGACCGGCGCGGTCGCAAGGGCGATGGCGTCATAGGACGGGGATGTCCCCGGCCTATCCTTGCCTTCCCCGGGCAGCAGACGCGCATCGGGCAGTTCCCCGTCCGCGCGTGCCTGTTCCAGCTGCATCAGATTGTCGCGCACGATGGGATGTTCCTCCACCAGACGGCGGAAGGTCCGCGCGCTCATCGTCAGGAAATGCCCGAACTGCAGCGACCGGCTGGTCGCGGCCACCCGCGCGCCCGTCAATGCCTCCGTCGCGCCGATCACCGCACCCGCGCCAAAACGGACGTCACGTTCGGCGTAATGCGTCTCCGCAAGGCCAGCGCTGATGAAATAGATGGTGTGCACTTTCTGCCCGCGTTTGTACAGCCGCTCCCCCGGGGAGGAAAAATGCAGCGACATCTTCATCGACAGGTCATGCAGCACCCCGTCGGGCAGTCCCTTGAAAATCGCAAAGCCATGGATGCGGCTTTCGATCCCGGCCTTGATGTTGAACTTCAGCCGGAAATCCAGATGGGCACGACGCTGTTCCACATCACGGTGCAGTTCACGGTGCAATTCATCGCTGAGCAGGGATTCCGACAGGAGGGAGTCGTATTTCTCCTCCTCAAGGCGCAGGGCGATCTGGCGCAGCATGCGGTTTTCCAGTGCCTCGGAATATCCGTGATAATGCAGCCGCAGCGTCTGCAGCGCCTCGTCCAGCAGCTTGCACTGCCGTCCCAGCACCTCGCCCACGATTTCGCTGATGCGCAGGCCTAGGGTCGGTTCCATGCGGGTGCGCATGAACCGCGTCAGCGACAGCGATACGAAATGCGCGATCATCAGCATTTCGAAGCGTTCCGTCATGCAGTACATCAGCGGCAGGTCGAAATGCAGGCGATGATGGATGGCCTGCGCAATACGGAAACGCAGCGAAGGCTTCAGCCGCCGCCGCAGGGCACGGACATAGCCGAACCGTCCCTCCAGCCGGGCGCCATCGACCATGGCCTCCGCCGAACGCAGCAGCGTTTCCATCACGCGACGCGACAGGCCCTGTATGCGAAACAGGTCCAGCAGGATGGAACGTTCCCGGTTGCCGATCACGATCAGCGCCAGCGTCACACGCTGCCGGTCACCCAGCGCAGTATCGAACGTATTGGCCTGCTGTTCCGTCGTGACGCGGCGGTCAAGGAACTGCACCACCGAATTCGTCACGTTCCGTGAAAATCCCAGCTCCCCCGCGACCTCGCGCGTCTGGTCGCGCACTTCCCCCAGCCCGATGGCAAGGATCTGGTGCCGCAGGGCCTGATCGATCAGCGGCAGCTGGTCCAGTTTCAGGAACAGGACGAGATAGCGCAGCGTGGTGCCATTGATGAACAGGGTAATCAGCACGAAGCCCGTCGCGATGATCCCGATGAAATGCGCGATCTGGGTGGAGACATGCTCGTTTTCCGTCACGGCCAGCGCCAGCGCCAGCGTGATCGCGCCGCGCAGCCCGCCCCAGACCATCGTGATCTTGAACGGGGTGGGCACCGGGGGCGACAGGCGCGTGGCGGCAAGGATCGGCAGCATCCCGAACACCACGCTGGCGCGCGCCAGAAGCCCCGCCCCCGTCGCGATCAGGATCAGCACGCAGTCCCAGCGCGTCATCCCCGCCAGCAGGCGCGGCACCAGCATGGAGGCCAGCACGAACACCAGCGATCCCGCCCAGAAAACCAGCTGCTGCCACAGTTCATTGAGGAAGCGCCATGTCTGCGGCCGGAAGGTGGAAGGGCCATAGATGGAGATCGTAAGCCCCGACGCCGCCGTGGCGACCACCCCGGAAAAGCCGAGGAATTCGTCACACACGATATAGGACAGGTACGGCAGCGCCACCGTCAGGGTGATTTCGGCGGCAGGCGCGGCCCCGATGGTCGCGATCAGCATCAGCGTCAGGCGGCCAAAGACGACGCCGATCACCAGCGCGCCCGCGAACGACACCAGGAATTCCAGCACCGCCCCGCCCAGCATGATCTTGTGATGCGCGGTGATGGAGGCCAGCAGGATGGAAAAGATGGAAATGGCCGCCGCGTCATTCAGCAGCGCTTCGCCCTCCACCAGGCGGGTCAGCCGGCTTGCCGCGCCAATTTCCTTGAAGATGCCCGCAACCGCCGAAGGGTCGGTCGTCGCGACGATGGACCCCAGCAGCAGGCAGACGGCAAGCGGCAGCCCGGCAAAGGGATACAGCGCCAGCCCGATGGTCGCGGTCGAGACGACAACCGCCACCACCGCCAGCAGCAGCACAGTGGCCGTTTCATGTGCCAGACGCCGCACGTCGATGCCCAGCGCCCCCTGAAAGACAAGGATCGGCAGGAAAATGAGCAGGAAGGCTTCGCTATTGAGCGGGAAGTCCAGCAGGGTTTCGGCCGCGCCGCTGAAAATCTCCAGATGCGCGTTGCGCAGGACAAGGTCGGCCACGCCACCGATGACAATCCCGACGATGGCCAGCAGAACCGTTTCCGACAGTTCCAGGCGACGGGCAATAGGCTGCACGGTACTGACGACCACCAGCAACATGGCGATCGCCATCAGAATTGCCGCAAGACCCGCTATCGCCATTCAATGCCCTCAAAAATTCTGGAACCCAGACCGTCGTTCCGGTACATCCTGTCGCGCAACCATGGACAGAATATGTCCGCCACCCGAAGTTTCCCTACCGGGCAGAGGTAAAAAACCGTGTCTTCGTCCCCGACCGCAATAATGGTCAGGAGGAAAGGAGTCGCCCCCTATCCTGACACGCCCGTGATAAAAATCCCGTTTCTCCTGAAATTGTATTTATGCCACATCTACGTTGCATATAATACACAGAATTTCAGGCCGAAGCCTTTTCCGTATCCTCCTTCGTCCGTGTTGCCTGCAACCACGCGCGTACCTGCGCCTGCGGATCGGGCATGCGTATGAAATCCGACACGGCCGAAACGCAGTCCGCCCCCGCCGCAAGACATGACGGCGCACGCGCCAGCGTGACACCCCCGATCGCGACCAGCGGCAGATCACCGATCAGGCGCTTCCATTCCGTCAGCCGCTCCACCCCCTGCGCACCCCAGGGCATTTTCTTGAGCTTTGTCGGCCACACGGGGCCAAGTGCCACATAATCGGGCCGCACCTCCAGCCCGCGATGCAGTTCTTCGTGGCTGTGGGTGCTGACCCCCAGCCGCAGCCCTGCCCGACGGATCGCGGGCAGATCGGCCTCGTCCAAGTCTTCCTGACCCAGATGGATGAAATCGATGCCTTCATCGATCGCGATGCGCCAGTAATCATTCAGCACAAGGCAGACCCCATGGGCGCGCGCCAGTTCACGGCCCTTGCGTATCTCCTCAACCAGCGCCTCCGCAGGCATGTCCTTGAGGCGCAGCTGGATCAGCTTCGCGCCGGCCTGCCCCAGTGTCGCCACCCAGTCGGCCCGGTCGACCACGGGATAGATGCGTGAGGGCAGTCCCGTCATGCCAGCACCGCCTGCCCGATGGTCGGTGTGGAGGGAACAGCCATGTCACGCGCCTCCATCGGGTCGGCGACATAGGCCATGCGCCCCGCCTCCACCGCCATGCCGAACGCGCGCGCCATCTCCACCGGGTTGCCCGCCCTGGCGACGGCAGTGTTGATCAGCACCGCGTCGTAACCCAGCTCCATCGCCTGCGCCGCGTGGGACGGAACCCCGATCCCGGCATCGATCACCATCGGGATATCGGGGAAATGCGCCCGCAGCGCCCGCAGCCCGAACAGGTTGTTCAGCCCCTTGCCCGATCCGATCGGCGCCCCCCAGGGCATCAGCACCTCGCATCCCGCGCGCAGCAGGCGTTCCGCGCCCACCAGATCCTCCGTCATGTAGGGAAAGACCCTGAACCCGTCTTCGCTCAGGATGCGCGCGGCCTCGACAAGGGCGAACATGTCCGGTTGCAGGGTATCGGATTCACCGATCACCTCCAGCTTGATCCAGTCGGTACCGAAAACCTCCCGCGCCATCTGGGCCGTGGTCACGGCCTCGCGCACGCTGTGGCATCCGGCCGTATTGGGCAGCACCGGGACGCCAAGGTCGCGGATCAGGTTCCAGAAGGCCTGTCCCGCGCGCTGGCCCGCCGATTCACGACGCAGGGACACGGTCACGACACCCGCATTCGCATGCCGCACCGCCTCCGCCAGGATTTCTGGGGAAGGATACTGCGCCGTTCCAAGCATGAGGCGGGAGGAAAGTGGCGTGCCATAAAACAGGGTCATGTCGTCTGCTTACCCCCCTTGCATCGGCGCCAGGATTTCCACCCGGCATCCATCATGAAGCCGGTGCGTGCCGCGCCGGGCGGCCGCGACGAAATCACCGTCAACCGCGGTCGCGACACAGGCATCACCATAGCCAAGTTCGCGCAGCAACGCGTCCAGCGTCGCCACGCCGACATCATGAACCTCTTCGTTCACAAGGATCTTCATCAGCATTCTCCCCGCGTTGCGGTCATGAGGGGCCAAGGATGATATCTGCCGCTTCCCGCGCCCGAACAGGCGACAGTAGGAAACCGTGACGATACATGCCATTCACATAAATTCGCTTACCGTCGCGCCGGACGGCAGGCATGTTGTCCGGATATGACGGGCGAAGTCCCGTGCCGGTTTCCAGGATTTCCGCCTCGCCAAAGGCGGGATGCAGGGCATAGGCCGCGCCAAGGAGTTCCACCATGGAACGCAGCGTCATGCCACCGTCATTTTCACTTTCAATCATCGTGGCCCCGACCATGAATACGTGGTCCGCCCGGGGGACGATGTAAACCGGGATGCGCGGATGCAGCATGCGCACCGGACGCGACAGCGTGACATCGCGACAGTGCAGCAGCAGCATCTCCCCCCTGACGCCACGCATGTCGGCCATCTTTTCCCGCGCGGCAATGCCGGTGCAATCGACGACCCAGTCATATTCCCTCCCGTCACAGGGAGGGGCGTTGCATATGATCTGTCCGCCCAGCGCCTCCAGCCGGCCGCCCAGCGCCATCAGCGCGTCACGCGGGTTGACGTGGCCTTCATGTTCGAAAAACAGCCCGCGTGAGAAGCGGTCGGCCAGTTCGGGTTCCAGTTCCGCCAGTTCCTTTTCGCCGATCGTACGGAAATGCGACGTCCGGCGCCCGAAACGCGCGATTTCGCCAACGTCGCGCGCGGGTGCGAGGACCAGCGTGCCGTTGCGCACCACATCGGGCACATGCGCATCCCACCAGTCCAGCGAGGACAGCGACTGGCGCGTGACCTCCGGCGTTGCGGATTCCGCCTCGCACCATGGGGCCAGCATGCCGCCCGCCTTCCACGACGCGCCTGATCCTATGCGTGGTCCGCGTTCATGCACCACCACGCGCGCGCCACGTTCGGCCAGCGTCACGGCGGCCGTCATTCCCGACACGCCCGCGCCAAGCACCAGGACGGACGGCCCGGTGGCGGATGAGGGCGGGGTGACGGACGTGATCGGCGGCTGTGACATCGGTTGAATCCTTGATCTGTCGCGACAGGAACAAGGTTATTCCACCGTGACCGATTTGGCGAGGTTACGCGGCTGATCCACGTCCGTCCCCTTCAGCAACGCCACCTCATAGGCAAGGATCTGGACCGGGATGGTCTGCAGGATGGGGGCCGTGAATTCGTCAACCGTGGGGATTTCCACCACGACCTCGGCAATGTCACGCAGCCGGGGCGCGCCCTGCGTGTCGGTAAAGACCAGCAGCCGCCCGCCACGCGCCTTCGCTTCCTGCAGGTTCGACAGCGTCTTGTCGAACAGGCGTCCTGACGGCACCGTCGCCACCACCGGAACCGTGCGGTCGATCAGCGAGATGGGACCATGCTTCATTTCGCCCGCCGCATATGCCTCCGCATGGATATAGGTGATTTCCTTGAGCTTCAGCGCACCTTCCAGCGCGACCGGGAACGAGGACCCGCGCCCCAGATAAAGTACATCGCGCGCTTCGGCCACGATGCCGGCCATGTGACGGATCGCGTCGCGCTGCTCGAACACTTCTGTCGCGCGGCTTGGCAGGTCCAGCAGGGCCGTGACCATCCGTTCCTCCGCCCTGGCGTCAAGATGCCCGCGCGCCCGGCCCAGCGCTACCGTCAGGCAGGCCAGCACCGAAAGCTGCGCCGTAAACGCCTTGGTGCTGGCGACGGAAATTTCCGGCCCCGCGACCGTGCCCAGCACCGCGTCGCTTTCGCGCGCCATGGTGCTCTGCTCCACATTCAGGACCGAGACGATGTGCTGCCCCTGCTGGCGCATGCCGCGCAGGGCCGCAAGCGTGTCGGCCGTCTCCCCCGACTGTGAAATAAGCAGGCCGAGGCCGCCGGGCGTCAGCGGCGGATCGCGATAGCGCATTTCGCTCGCCACATCGATATCGATCGGCAGGCGCGCATACTGCTCCAGCCAGTAACGTCCGATCATCCCGGCATAGAACGCCGAACCGCAGGCCGTCACCACGCCGCGCGGCACGGCGGCCAGATCGAAAGGCAGGTCCGGCAGCACGACCCGGCGCGTCGCCGGGTCCACCAGGCGCTGCAGCGTCTGGCCGATGACCACGGGATGTTCGTGCAGTTCCTTTTCCATGTAATGGCGATAGCCATCCTTGCCCACCGACGCGGCGATCAGCGCGGTCGTGCGGACCGGCCGCGTGACGGCATTCCCCGCCATGTCAAAGAACTCCGCCCCGCCGGGCGTCACGATGACCCAGTCCCCATCGTCCAGATAGGCGATCCGCCGCGTCAGCGGCGCAAGGGCCAGGCTGTCGGAACCAAGGAACATTTCCTGTTCGCCAAAGCCCACCACCAGCGGCGCGCCATGCCGGGCGCCGATGACCATGCCGTCATGCCCCGCGAAAATCATCGCCAGCGCGTAGGCCCCCTCCAGCCGCTTCAGCGTCTCGTGCGCCGCGTCGCGCGGGGACAGGCCACGACCCAGATGATAGTCGATCATCTGCGCGATGGTCTCGCTGTCGGTATCGGTGGAGAAGGTCTGCCCTGCGGCCTCAAGCTCCCGGCGCAGTTCCTCGAAATTCTCGATGATGCCATTATGGACCACCGACACGCGTTCCGTGCCATGCGGATGCGCGTTGTTTTCCGTCGGCGCGCCATGCGTGGCCCAGCGCGTATGGCCAATGCCCGTCACACCGGGCAGGGGCACGCGCGCCAGCACGCTGGCGAGGTGGTCGAGCTTCCCCGCCGCGCGCCGCCGTTCCACATGGCCGTTTTCCAGGGTGGCGATGCCGGCGGAATCATATCCGCGATATTCCAGCCGCCGCAGGGCATCGAAAATGACCGGGGTGGCCTGGTTCTTACCAACGACACCGACGATACCACACATCAGCCACGCTCCTTCGCGTCTTTCAGCCGGTTGCGGAATTCTTCCGCGTATCCGTCCCTGTTTTCCTGTCTTGCGCGCCCGAATGCCATGGCGTTGTCCGCCACGTCCCCGGTGATCACGCTGCCCGCGGCGGTCATCGCGCCCGTCCCCAGCGTGACCGGCG
Organism: Novacetimonas cocois; assembly: GCF_003311635.1. GTDB lineage: Bacteria > Pseudomonadota > Alphaproteobacteria > Acetobacterales > Acetobacteraceae > Novacetimonas > Novacetimonas cocois. Next base: position 53,900 of record NZ_QEXL01000002.1, read on the forward strand.
CGACAAGGATCGTGTCAGAACCGATGAAACAGCCCTCCCCGATGACGGTGACGTGCTTGAACACGCCGTCGTAATTGCAGGTGATGGTGCCCGCCCCGATATTGGTCCGCGCGCCGACGCGCGCGTTGCCGAGATAGGTCAGGTGATTGGCCTTCGCCCCCTCGCCCAGCGTGGTGGCCTTGAGTTCGACGAAGTTGCCGACATGCGCCCGCGCCCCGACATCGCTGCCCGGTCGCAGGCGGGCATACGGCCCGATCTGCGCGCCCATCCTGACGATGCATTGCGCAAGGTGGGAGAAGGACTGGATTTCCACGTCGCGCTCCACCTTCACCCCGGGGCCAAAGACGACATGGGGATGGACCACCACATCGGGGGCCAGGTCGGTATCGGCGCACAGGAACACGGTCTCCGGCGCGATCAGGGTGACGCCCCGGTCCATCGCGGCATGACGCAGGCGCGTCTGCACGCAGGCTTCCGCCACCGCCAGTTCGGCGCGGGAATTGATGCCGCGCAGTTCGTCTTCCGCGGCCACCACCGCCCGCACGCACGCCCCTTCGGACACGGCCTGCGTCACCACGTCGCCCAGGTAATATTCGCCCTGCGCGTTATCGTTGCTTACCGCATTGAGCCAGCGGCGGAAATCCCCCGCGTCGGCGCACAGGACGCCCGCGTTGCACAGGTCGATGCGGCGTTCCTGCGGCGTGGCGTCGGCCCATTCGACGATGCGCTGCACATTCTCGCCCTGCGTCACGACCCGGCCGTAACGTCCCGGATCGGCAGGCCGCATCGCCAGCAGCGCCAGCCCGACGCCGGGCTGCCGGCGGCAGGCAAGCAGTTCGCGCATCGTTTCCGCAGTGATCAGGGGATTGTCACCATACAGAACCGCGACATCGCCGGTTCCGAACTGCGCCTGCGCCTGCAGGGCCGCATGCGCCGTGCCCAGCCTGTCGGACTGCACCACGACCGCGTGCGGGGCGGCGATGGCGGCGACATCGTCCATTCCCGGCCCGATGACGATGACGATACGGTCAAACACCTGCTGGGCATTTTCCAGCAGGTACCGCAGCATCGGCTGCCCCGCGAGGGGATGCATGACCTTGGGGCGTTCCGAACGCATGCGCGTGCCACGCCCGGCGGCAAGGATGACCGCCGTGGCGGAACGGGAAGGCGTGGGCGCGGAATCGGTAATGGTGCTCATGACTTTTTGCGGGTAGCCCCGGCCCGGCAGACCTGTCAAACCCAGAGAAGAACAAGATACCATCACTTAGAATTTCCGATTGCTACTGCAAGAGCCACCGAGGAGAACCGGATGCCTTCCCTTCCCCCCCGCCTGGCGGTTTTCGACATGGATGGCACGCTGATCGACAGCCTGCCGGACCTGACCGCCTGCGCCTGTCGCCTGCTGCACCATTACGGGCTGCCCCCTGTCACGCCCGATACCGTGCGCCCCATGGTGGGCGATGGCGTCGGCATGCTGGTGCGCCGCCTGCTGGCCCATGCGGGCGAACCCGCCCGAAGCATCGACGCGGATGAGGCCGTCAGCCGCTACATGGCCGATTATACCCCCCATTCGACGGACCTGTCGCACCCGTTCACCGGCACCCGCGCCACGTTGGCAAGCCTGAAGGGCGCGGGATGGAAGCTGGCGGTCTGCACCAACAAGCCGGTCGCCGCGGCCCGCCATATCCTGCGCGTCATGGAACTGGACCAATGGTTCGACGCGGTGGGCGGGGGCGACAGTTTCGCGGTGCGCAAACCCGACCCGCGCCACCTGCTGGGAACCATCGAAATGGCGGGCGGCGCGCCTGATCGCGCCATCATGGTGGGTGATCATCATAACGACATCGCTGCCGCCATGGGCGCGCATGTCCGGGGCATCTTCGCCCGCTGGGGATACGGCGCGCCCGAGATGGAGGCCGGGGCCACGGTGGGCGCGGATTCCATTTCCGAAATCCCGCACATTGCCCGCGAACTGATCCCCGCCTAGATCCGGCACGCCCTCAGACGTCGAGATTCGCGACCTTGAGGGCGTTGCCCACGATGAAGTCGCGGCGGGGTTCCACCACATCGCCCATCAGGGTGGAGAAGACCTGCGCCGCGTTTTCCACGTCGCCCACCCGCACCTGCAGCAGCGTGCGCATGGCGGGATCCAGCGTGGTTTCCCACAGCTGCGCGTCGTTCATTTCGCCCAAGCCCTTGAAACGGTTGATCGAAAGGCCGCGCCGCCCCTGCGCCAGGATGCGTTCATAAACCGACGCCGGACCATTGAGCGGCAATGTATGGCTGTCGAGGGTAAGCTCCACCCTGCCACCGAAATCGGCAGCGATGCGGTCATGATGTTCCGAAAGCCAGCGGACCTCCGCGCTGCGCAGGGTGGCGGGGTCAAGGCGATAGACCTCCCCCACGCCGCGCACGCTGCGCGCCATTTCCAGCCCGTCCGCGCTCGCCGCGACCTTCCATCCACGCTCCGATTCGGGGGAGACGGCATCAAGCCGCGACTGCAGGTCGATGATCCGTTCCGGGGTGGCAGAGGGATTCGCCGAAAGTGCCCCGGCAATCGCCGCCTGTTCCAGGATCCAGACAGGCGCGCGAACCGCAAGGCGCGAAAGCGCGCGCGCGACGTCACGGATGAAGCTGACTTCGGGCTGTATGGCCTCCCCCGTGATTTCGCGGCCATCGGCATAGCGCAGGCTTGCATGCGCCAGCGCCTTGTCGAGCAGATACTGCTCCAGCGCCGCGTCATCCTTGAGATAGCGTTCGTCATTGCCACGCTTGGCACGGTACAGCGGCGGCTGCGCGATATACAGATAGCCCTTTTCAATCAGTTCGGGCATCTGGCGGAAAAAGAACGTCAGCAGCAGCGTGCGGATATGCGACCCGTCCACGTCGGCGTCCGTCATGATGACGATGCGGTGGTAACGCAGCTTGTCGATCGAAAAGCCGCCATGTTCCACGTCGCCCCGGCCGATGCCAGTGCCCAGCGCCGTAATCAGCGTGCCGATTTCGGCCGAGCCGAGCATGCGGTCGAAACGGGCGCGTTCGACATTCAGGATCTTGCCCTTCAGCGGTAGGATCGCCTGGAACCGCCGGTCACGTCCCTGCTTGGCGGTGCCCCCCGCCGAATCCCCCTCGACGATGAACAGTTCGGACTTCGCCGGATCGCGTTCCTGACAGTCGGCCAGCTTCCCCGGGAGGGAAGAGACATCCAGCACCCCCTTGCGCCGCGTCAGTTCGCGCGCGCGACGCGCCGCCTCACGCGCGGCGGCGGCATCCATGACCTTCGCCACGATCTGGCGGGCTTCCTTGGGGTGGGTTTCAAACCAGTGGGAAATCATGTCGGCCGCGGCCGCATGCACCACGGGCTGCACCTCGGACGAGACAAGCTTGTCCTTGGTCTGCGAAGAGAATTTGGGGTCCGGCACCTTGACCGACAGGACCGCCGTCAGCCCCTCGCGCATATCCTCGCCCACAAGGGAGTGGGAATCCTTCTTGTTCGCATTCGCCTCGGCATAGCGTCCGACAATGCGCGTCAGGGCCTGACGGAAACCCGCCAGATGCGAACCACCGTCACGCTGGGGAATGTTGTTGGTAAAGCACAGCATGGTTTCATGGAAACTGTCATTCCATGTCAGGGCGAATTCGACCTTGATGCCGTTATCGTCGTTCTGCAGGCTGCCGGTGATCGGCGGCTCCACGATCGGGGTCTTGCCACGGTCAAGCCATTCGACAAAGGCCGACAGCCCCCCTTCGTAATGGAACGATTCCTCACGCGCGGGGGTATGCCGCTCATCACGCAGGACGATGGCAAGGCCGGAGTTCAGGAAAGCCAGTTCGCGCAGCCGCCGCTCCAGCACCGAAAACTGGAATTCCACGATCGCGAAGGTCTCGGCGCTCGGCTTGAACGTGACCTGGGTGCCGCGTGCCTCGTCACTTTCGCCCACGACCGACAGGGGGGCCTCGCGCTCACCCGCGCGGAAGCGGATCATGTGCTCCTTGCCGCCACGCCAGATGCGCACCTCCATCCATTCGGACAGGGCGTTGACAACGGCGGCGCCCACGCCATGCAGGCCGCCCGACACCTTGTAGGAATTCTGGTTGAACTTGCCGCCCGCATGCAGCTTCGTCAGCACGACCTCAGCCGCGCTGATGCCCTCTTCCTGATGCATGTCGGTCGGGATGCCGCGCCCGTCATCACGGACGGTGACGCTGCCATCGCCATTCAGCGTGACGATGCATGTCGTCGCGTAACCGGCCTGCGCCTCGTCCACGGCATTGTCGATGATCTCGAACGCCATGTGATGCAGGCCGGACCCGTCATCGGTGTCGCCGATATACATGCCCGGGCGCTTGCGCACCGCGTCCAGCCCCTTGAGAACCGAGATCGAGGCCGCATCATAATCCGCACCTGTGACGGGAATATCCTCCCCCCCGGCATCGTGTTTCTGATCGGGATTGGATTGGTCAGACATGCCGGACAGATGCTCCACAACAGGGTCACGCGTTGAAGTGCGGTTATACATCGAACCCGCCCTTCGCACCAAGCTTTCCCCGCCATAAATCGCGGCGAATCAGGGAACTGAAACCAGATTGCCGTCCCGGGGCATGACAAAGGCCGCCTGATCGCGCAGGGGGGCGAACTGCGCCGCGTCGGTGCCGCTCAGCATCACGGTGGTATCCAGACGCCCGATGGCGCGGAACAGGGCGGCGCGCCGTGCCTCGTCCAGGTGGACCAGCGGCTCATCCAGCAGGATCAGCGGCGCCTGCCCCCGCATCCGCGCGATCAGGCGGGCATGCGACAGGACCAGCCCCACCAGCATGGCCTTCTGCTGCCCCGTGCTGGAATGCGCGGCACCGCGTCCCGTGGCGCGGTCATGCAGGCGCAGGTCGGTGCGGTGCGCCCCGTGCCCGGCACTTCCCCGCGCGCGGTCACCGGAGCGCGAGGCCGCAAGACGCTCACGCAGCCAGTCCTCCACCATCAGGGCGGAGGCATGGCGCAGGCGTTCCGCCACTTCACTTTCCAGATGCAGGGTGGTGGCTGGAAACCCGTCACACAGCGCCTCCTCATCCGCATTGAGCAGCGCGACCAGACCGGCGCGGGCGGCCATGACGGCCACGCCGTGACGCGCCATCGCGTCCTCCAGCGCGCACAGCCACGCGGGATCGGCGCGCCCATCCCCCAGCAGGCGGTTGCGCTGCATCATGGCATGGTCATAGGCGGCAAGTTCACGCCCATGTCCCGGCTCCATTGCCAGGACAAGCCGGTCAAGGAAACGCCGCCGGCCGCCGGCCCCTTCCTGAAACAGGCGGTCCATCTGGGGCGTCAGCCATACGGCGGACAGGAAATCGGAAACGCGCGCCCTGTTGCGCAATACCTCGCCATCCAGCCGGACGATGCGGCGTTCCGGACGGGCGGGATCGGATCCGACCGCCAGTTCGCGCGTCCCTTCCTCCACCCCGTCGGGCACATGGATCCGGGCCGCAACGCCCCAGCGGGCGCACCCATGGCGTGGTAGGTCCGCGACCCGCGCCCCGCGCAGGCCCCGCCCGGGCAGAAGAAGGGAAACCGATTCCAGCAGGTTGGTCTTGCCGCTGCCATTTTCCCCCACCACCACCGTGACCGGGGCGTCGGGGGTCCATGACAGATGGCGGTAATTGCGAAAATCCGTCAGGACAAGCCGCGCAAGATGGGCCATACGCGCCCGGCGACCGATCGTGCCGTCAGACGCGCATCGGCATCAGCACATACAGTGCCGAGGGACGATCCACATCGCGCACGATGGTGGGCGCGGAGCTGTCGGAAAACGCGAACTCGACATTCTTGTCGATCTGGTCGGTGATATCGTTGAGGTAACGCGCCTGGAAACCGATTTCGATCGGGCTTGCGTCATAGACGACATGGGTATCGTCCAGTTCCTCGGTCGCGGTGCCCTGATCCTGGCTGACGGCGGTCAGGGTCAGCAGGTTCTGCGTGACCGTCAGCTTGACCGGGCGGGAACGTTCCTGGCTGATCGCGGCCACGCGCGACACCGCGTCAGAGAAAATCTTCTTGCCCACCTGCAGGATCTTGTCGTTGCCGGTGGGAATCACGCGTTCATATTCGGGGAAGGTGCCGTCAATCAGCTTGGACGTCAGGATCACGTTGCCGACGGTGAACTGGATGCGCGTATCCGACAGGGCGACGCCGATATGTTCCGGCCCCTCGTCCAGCAGCTTGCGCAGTTCCGTCACCGTCTTGCGCGGCACGATGACGCCGGGCATGCCCGCCGCCCCTTCCGGCACGTCGGTTTCCACGCGGGCAAGACGATGTCCGTCGGTCGCCACCGCGCGCAGCATTTCCCCATGCGGGGTCTGCGCCACGTGGAAATAGATGCCGTTGAGGTAGTAGCGTGTCTCTTCGGTCGAAATGGCAAAGCGGGTCCGGTCGATCAGGCCGCGCAGTACCTGTGACGCGATGGTGAATTCGTGCGGCAGCGCACCCGCCATCATGGAGGGAAAGTCATCGACATCCAGCACGTTGAGGCTGGTGGTAAAGCGTCCGGCGCGCAGGCCCAGCGGCGCGTCACCCCCCGCCTGATCCAGTTCGATCACCGCGCCGTCAGGCAGCCGGCGCACGATGTCGCACAGCACGGCCGCAGGCGCGGTCACGGCCCCGTCACGCAGGATTTCAGCCGAAATCCCCTCCACCACCGCGATTTCCATGTCGGTGGCCGTCATGGTCATCAGCCCGTCGGTGACGTTGATGAGGACGTTGGCAAGAATGGGGATGGTGTTACGCTTCTCAGCCACGCCCTGAATATGCATCAGCGCCTTGAGCAGGGTCGCGCGATCAGCCTTCAGCTTCATGTGTAACAAATCCTCCTTGCCCTGCAACGCGTTTCGTGACCGAAGCACGTAATGGGGGCAATAGGTCTAGCAGCCTGACGCAAATGCGAAAAGAGGGCGTTGAACGAAAATATCAGCTTTCGAGCATCCGGCGCAGCAATTCCACATCCTCTGCAAAAGCCGGATCCTGTTCCATAAGTTCCATCACGCGCCGCACGGCATAGATGACGGTGGTATGGTCACGGTTTCCGAACTTGCGCCCGATTTCGGGCAGGGAGCGCGAGGTCAGCTGCTTCGACAGGTACATCGCCACCTGCCGGGGCCGCGCCACCACGGTGGAACGCCGGGCGGAAGACATGTCCGTCAGCCGGATGTTCCAGTGTTCGGCGACCTTGCGCTGTATTTCCTCGATCGTGACGCGGCGGTTGTTGGCCTTGAGGATGTCATGCAGCACATCCTGCGTTGCCTCCAGCGTCACGGGGCGGCCAAACAGGTTGGCATGCGCGATCAGACGGTTCAGCGCGCCTTCGAGTTCGCGGACGTTCGAGGTGATCTTGTGCGCAAGGAATTCCAGCACCTTGGCCGGAACCTCAACCCCGGACGCGGCGGCCTTGGCCTCCAGGATGGAAATCCGCAGTTCGAACGTCGTGGCATGGATGTCGGCCACCATCCCGCACCCGAGGCGCGTGCGCAGGCGATCCTCCAGCCCCGACAGGTCGGAGGGCGACTTGTCCGCCGAAACGACAATCTGCCGCCCTGCGTCAACCAGTGCATTGAAGGTGTGAAAGAACTCTTCCTGCGTATTGTCCTTGCCGATCAGGAACTGCAGGTCATCGATCATCAGCACGTCGACCGAACGCAGCTGTTCCTTGAATTCCATGGTGGACTGCGAACGGATGGCGGCGATGAAACGGTACATGAACTTTTCGGCCGACATGTAGGCCACCGAAACCCGTCCCTCGCGCACCAGTTCGGAACCGATCGCATGCATCAGGTGCGTCTTGCCCAGCCCCACGCCGCCATACAGGAACAGGGGATTGAAGCCGGGGCTGGACGGCCGTTCGGCCACCCGCCGGGCACAGGCATACGCGAACTCGTTCGGCTTGCCGACCACGAAGGTATCAAACGTGAAACGCGGGTCGAGCGGGGCGGCAAGGTCGCTGCGCACCTCGGCGGCGCGGGGTTCTTCGACCGCCACGGCCTCGACCACGGGGGCTGCCGCCGTTGCGGCAGGCGCGGAATCGGCGGATGGGGCGTCCCCGTCCACCGCGGGCGACGCGCTGCGCGCGACCTGGAGCTCGACGCGGCGGATCGCGGGGATTTCGGCATGCCACAGCGCGCCAAGGCGATCGCCGTACTGCCCCCGCACCCAGTCACGCAGGAAACGCGTGGGAAGGTAGAGGGTGATTTCATCCTCATCGACGGGACCGACGCCCATCTGCCTCAGCCAGGTGTTGTATTCCACCTCCCCGACCTCGGCCTTGAGGCGGGCGCAGATACGCGACCAGTGGATGTCGAGAATGCTTTTCTGGGCATTCGCTTCGGCAACCTCGTCATATCCTTCCAGTCCGCCCGTCATCTTCACTCCCGGCCATTCAGGGACATGACAGTCCGCGTCCGCGAAATGCCTGTTCAAAATTAACACATCACCCCAACGCACGCGGACACGTTCGCGTTTTCCGTGCATGCCTGCACGAAAACCCATGCGCCGACGGATCAGCGCCCCAGTCGCTACCGATGAGGATGACCCGAAGTTAGTGCAGGGAATCGGAGGAAGCAACGGGAATCTGATCAACCGTCGATCAAAACCGATTCCGCGACAGAAATACGCAACAGCCGGAAGTAGATGGCAAATAAAAAGGACCACACCTTGCCGGAATGACATGATGCGGTCCCATTTATTACGCGGAATTATTTATTCCACGCGCACGCTTATTTATCCATTAAATGGATCAGGCAGCGGCCAGCGCCTTGATACGCGCGGACAGGCGCGAGATGCGACGCGCCACCGTGTTGGCGTGCATGACGCCCTTGCCCACGGCGCGCTGCAGTTCGGGCTGTGCCGCGCGCAGGGCGACGGTGGCGTCTTCCTTCTTGCCGGCCTCGATCGCGGTCTCGACCTTCTTGACGAAGGTGCGCACGCGGGAGATGCGGGCGGTGTTGCGCGCGTTACGGCGCTCGGTCTGACGGATGCGCTTGCGCGCTGATGCGGTATTGGCCATCGTTCTCAGTTCAGCAAAAAATCAGGTTACGGCGGTCCGCCACCCGATAGTTGCGGACATCCAGATATCAGGATCGCGGTCTAGTCCACCCTTTCCCCATTCGTCAAGACAAGTCTTCGGCCTCTGCCCCGACTTCCTGGCGCATGGGACAGAAAAAAGAGGACCGTCCCGCCTGCGTGATCCGCATGACGCCATCGCATGCCGGCGGGCCGGGACATTCGGGACATCCCTCCCCCGCCCGGCCATAGACACGCCACGCATGCTGGAAATAGCCCAGCTCCCCATCGGGTTTCACGTAATCACGCAGACTCGACCCGCCAGCGGCGATCGCCTCTGTCAGGACGTCGCGGATGCTGCCCACCAGCGCCCCGCACTGCGCCGCGTCCAGGCTGGCGGCCATGCGGGCGGGATGGATGCCCGCGCGGAACAGCGCTTCGGAGACATATATGTTGCCCAGTCCCGCAACAACCCGCTGATCCAGCAGCAGCGACTTGATCGGGGTGCGCCGTCCCGCCGCCGCGCGCGCCAGCCCTTCGGCATCGAACCCGTTGCCCAGCGGCTCCGGCCCCATGCGCGCCAGCAGCGGGTGGGCGTCCACCGTCTCCGTGGGCACAAGGTCCACGATCCCGAAACGGCGCGGATCCACCAGCCCGCATCGCGCGCCCTGATGCGTCAGGATCAGCAGGTGTTCATGCCGTGCCGCCGGCACCGAGATGTCGGAACCCAGCACGACCCGCCCCGACATCCCCAGATGCACCAGCAGCGTCCGCGCGTCGTCAAGATCGACGAGAATGTATTTCCCCCGCCGCCCGAACCGCGTGATCACGCGCCCACGCAGCGAGTCGCCCAGGCCCGGCGGGAAAGGGCGGCGCAGTCCCTCGCGCCCGGTCGTGGCAGTTGCAATCTTGTGACCTTCGAGATGCAATCGCATCCCGCGCATCACAGTTTCTACTTCAGGGAGTTCCGGCATGGCAGGTTATAAGGTTATATCTCCCGATCATGAGCGACAATAGCCACCATACCCCATCCGCCCCTTCCCCGTCCGATGGCCCCACGCCGAGCGGACATCCCTCCGGCACGACCGATTTCGGCTTCCGTCACGTTCCCGTCACGGAAAAGAAATCCATGGTGCGTGAGGTGTTCGACAGCGTCGCAGGCAAGTACGACATCATGAATGACGTGATGTCGCTTGGCATTCACCGGGCATGGAAAAAGATTTTCGTCACCGAACTCGGTCCCCATCCCGACCTGCGCCTGCTCGACCTTGCGGGGGGAACGGGCGATATTTCCTTCGGCTGGCTGCGTGGCGGGGGCGGTCCCGCCATCCTGTCGGACATCAATGTCAGCATGCTGGCGGTCGGACGTGACCGCGCGCTGTCACGCGGGCTTGTCTCCGGCCTCAATTTCGTGGCGGTCGATGCCGAGGCCATTCCCATCGCCGACTGTTCCGTCGATCGCGTCTCCATCGCGTTCGGCCTGCGCAACTGCACGGACAAGCTGCAGGTCCTGCGTGAGGCACGGCGCGTGCTGCGGCCGGGGGGGCGTTTCCTGTGCCTCGAATTCTCCCGCGTGCAGGTCGCGGCCCTGTCGCCCATCTATGACGCCTGGTCGTTTCAGGTGCTGCCCCGCATGGGGGCTGCCATCGCCGGGGACCGCGAAAGCTATCAGTACCTGGCCGAAAGCATCCGCATGTTCCCCGATCAGGAAACGCTGGCGGACATGATGCGCGAAGCGGGGCTGGAGCGTGTCTCCTACCAGAACCTGTCCGGCGGGATTGCCGCCATCCATTCGGGCTGGCGCATCTGATGAAAGGCGCGCGCCCGTCCGTCCTGCTGGTGATCTGCGGCGGGATCGCGGCATTCAAGGTGCCGGAGCTGATCCGGCGCCTTGTGGAACGTGGGGTGCAGGTCCGCACCATCCTGACCCGCGCGGGCGCGCAATTTGTCACCCCCCTCACCCTTCAGGCGCTGACGGGCGAGCGGGTTTCCGAAGACCTGTTTTCCCTGACCGACGAACACGAAATGGGGCATATCGCCCTGTCGCGCGCCAGCGACCTGATCGTTGTCTGTCCCGCCACGGCCGACATCCTGGCCCGCATGGCCAGTGGCATGGCCGACGATCTGGCGACCACCGTGCTGCTGGCGACCGACACGCCCGTCATGGCCGTGCCCGCAATGAACGTGCGTATGTGGCTGCATCCCGCCACCCGCGCCAATGTCGCGACGCTGTCCGCGCGCGGCGTCACCTTTGTCGGCCCGGAAGAAGGCGTCATGGCCTGCCATGAAACCGGGCCGGGCCGGATGAGCGAACCCCCCACCATTGCGGAGGCCGTCATGGCTGCCCTGCGCCCGGCGACGAGCCTGCCGCTGCATGGGGTGCGCGCGCTGGTCACGGCGGGGCCGACGCATGAACCCATCGACCCGGTGCGCTATCTCGCCAATCGTTCCTCCGGACGGCAGGGATATGCGATTGCCGGGGCGCTGGCGGCCATGGGCGCGCAGGTCACGCTGGTCAGCGGGCCGACAGACCTCCCCCCGCCACCCGGCGTGACGCTTCATCGCGTGGAAACGGCGGAGGAGATGCTGGCCGCGTGCGAGGCCGCGCTGCCCTGCGACGTGGCCATCTGCGCCGCCGCCGTGGCGGACTGGCGCGTGGCGCGGCCGGGCACGCGCAAGATCAAGAAATCCCCCGACGCGCCACCGCCAGGCCTGACACTGGTGCCCAATCCCGACATCCTTGCCCACCTGTCGCGCCCCGGCCCGGCACGTCCGCGGCTGGTGATCGGCTTTGCCGCCGAAACCGACGACGTGCGGGACAACGCGGCGGCCAAGCGCCTGCGCAAGGGCTGCGACTGGATCGTTGCCAACGACGTGCGGGCGGAAACCGGCATCATGGGCGGCCACGAAAACGAGGTCACGCTGATCACGGCCACAGGCATGGAACACTGGCCCCGCACATCGAAGGATGCGGTCGCGCGCGGACTGGTGCATAAGATTGTAACAGAAATAGCCCCTTCCCATCACGGAGCCCCTGCATGAGCCAGCCTTCCCTGCCCATCCGCATCCGTCGCCTCGCGCATGCGGCGGGACTGCCGCTTCCTGCCTATGCGACGCAGGGGGCTGCGGGGATGGATCTGGTCGCGGCGGTGACAGACCCGGTCACGATATGGGCGGGTGGGCGCGCGCTGATCCCGACCGGCCTGTGCATCGCGCTGCCCGCCGGGTACGAGCTGCAGATCCGGCCGCGTTCCGGCCTTGCGCTGAAACATGGCATAATGCTGCCCAATTCGCCCGGCACCATTGACGAGGATTATCGCGGGGAAATCGGCATCATCATGCTCAATACCGGCACGGATCATTTCGTGGTCGAACGGGGCATGCGCATCGCACAGGGCGTGCTGGCCCCAGTCGTGCGCGGCGTCTGGCAGGAATGCGATACCCTTGACGACACGGCGCGTGGCGCAGGCGGGTTCGGCAGCACGGGGACGACAGGGTGATCGAACCGACCCTTACCGCCCACAGCCTGCGGGTCCGTCCCAACATGTTCGACCTGGTGGGGCTTGTCATCCTGATGGGGCTTGCCGTGGCGATGGCGACGGTGGGGCGGCACATGCTGGTGCCGCTGTCCCCCGCCACCGCGCAGACGATCCACCTCGACCCGTCATGGCTGCCGGGATATGCCCTGCGCACGACGTTCCGGATGTTCGCGGCCCTGCTGGCGTCGCTGGTCTTTACCTTCACCTATGCCGTGTGGGCGGCGAAAAGCCGGCGGGCGGGACAGCTCCTGATCCCGGTCCTCGACATCCTGCAGTCGGTGCCCATCCTCGGGTTCCTGACATTTACCGTCGTCTTCTTCCTCGGGCTTTTCCCCGGCCAGATGATGGGGGCGGAACTGGCGGCGATCTTTACGATCTTCACCAGCCAGGCATGGAACATGGCCTTCAGCATGTACCAGTCGCTGCGCACCGTGCCCGCCGACCTGGAGGAAGCGGCCCGCTGTTTCGGCCTGACGGCGTGGCAGCGGTTCTGGCGGCTGGAGGTGCCTTTCGCCATCCCTTCGCTGGTGTGGAACGCGATGATTTCCATGTCCGGCGGATGGTTCATGGTTGTCTATTCCGAAACGATCACGGTGGGCAGCACGGATATCGCGCTGCCGGGAATCGGTTCGTATGTCGGCACCGCGATCGCGCATCGCGACCTGCTGGCGATCGGGTATGCGATCGTGACCATGCTGATCGTCATCCTGGCTTATGACCAGCTGCTTTTCCGCCCCCTTGTCGCATGGTCGGCGCGTTTCAGCGTGGAAGACACGCAGGGCGAGGCCGCGCCCGACCCGTGGGTCCTTGCGCTGCTGCGGCGCACGTCGGTGCTGCGGCGGGTCAGCGACGCGCTTGGCCATGCGCTGACCTCCATCGGCTGGCTGCGTATCGGGCGCGCGCCCTCCGACATCGGGCCATCGCATATTTCGGGCCGCGTGATCGATATCGCATGGTGGGCCTGCCTCGGGCTGTGTGTCGTCATCGCCGGCGAAAAGGTGGCGGTCTATGCCGCAGCACATTTCACCGTGACGCAGGTGCTGCATGTCGCGGGCCTGGGCGGCCTGACGCTGGTGCGGGTGCTGGTGACACTGCTGGTGGCGTCGCTGATATGGGTGCCGGTGGGGATCTGGCTGGGGCTGGATGCGCGCCGGGCGCGACGCGCGCAGTTCGTGGCGCAGTTCATGGCCGCCTTTCCCGCCAACCTGTTCTTTCCGCTGTTCGTGCTGTTCATCGTGCGCTTCCACCTCAACAGCAATATCTGGCTGACGCCGCTCATGCTGCTGGGAACGCAGTGGTATATCCTGTTCAATATCGTGGCCGGCGCCTCTTCCTATCCCACCGACCTGCTGGAGGCCGCGCGCAATTTCCAGGTGCGGGGCATGCTGTGGTGGATGCGCGTCATGCTGCCGGGTATCGTGCCGTTCTTCATTACCGGCGCGATCACCGCGTCGGGCGGGGCATGGAACGCCGCCATCGCCACGGAGATGGCAAGCTGGGGTTCCACCACCCTGCGCGCGCAGGGACTGGGGGCCTATATCGCACAGGCCACGATTGACGGCGCGACGGACCGTGTCGGGCTTGGCATGGTCGTGATGTCCCTGTTCGTCCTGCTGTTCAACCGCATGGTCTGGCGTCCGCTGGCCAATTACGCCGCGCGTCATTTCACCTTCAACTGAAAGCATACGATGCCTTCGCCTTCCGCAGCCCCCGCACCAACCCCGACTCCGGCCCCGCAGAGCGAAACACTGGTCCGGATCATCGACTGCAAGCAGGCCTATCACAAGGAAAGTGCTACCGATCTTGTCGTGCTGGACAACGTCAACCTGACCCTGCGATCTGGCGAAATCGTGGGGCTGCTGGGGCGCTCCGGATCTGGAAAATCCACCCTGCTGCGGATCATCGCGGGGCTGCTGACGCCGACATCGGGCGAAGTGATCTGGAAGGGCAAGAAGCTGACCGGACCGGCCGCGGGTGTCGCGATGGTGTTCCAGTCATTCGCCCTGTTTCCGTGGCTGACGGTCCAGAAAAATGTCGAACTGGGGCTGGAAGCCAAGGGCGTCCCCGCGGCGGAGCGTGAGGAGCTGGCGGAACGGGCCATCGACCTGATCGGGCTGGGTGGTTACGAAAATGCCTATCCCAAGGAACTGTCGGGCGGCATGCGCCAGCGCGTTGGGCTGGCGCGCGCGCTGGTGGTGCATCCCGACCTGCTGCTGATGGATGAACCGTTTTCGGCGCTGGATGTGCTGACGGCGGAAAACCTGCGCACCGACCTGGTGGAGCTGTGGTCGGAACGCAAGCTGCCGATCAAGTCGATCCTGCTGGTGACGCACAATATCGAGGAAGCGGTCCTGATGTGCGACCGCATCCTGATCTTCTCGTCCAATCCCGGCCGCGTGGCTCATGAGCTGAGCGTGCCTTTCGACCATCCCCGCAACCGGGAGGATGCGGCCTTCCGGCAGTTCGTCGATCGCATCTATGCCCTGATGACGCGGCGCGCGCCCGTCGTTTCCGAAGCAGACCTGACCGATACGGGCGCGCAGGGGACAAGTCCCCCGATCGAGGCCATCGCCCTGCCGCGCCTTGCGATCAATACCATGGTTGGCATGATGGAAACGCTTGCGGCCGACCCGCTGGATGGGCGCGCCGACCTTCCGCTGCTGGCCAGCAGGCTGCAGCTGGAGCTTGATGACCTGTTCCCGCTGGGTGAATCGCTACAGCTTCTGGGCTTCGCGGAACTGGAGGACGGGGATATCCTGCTGACGCCCGAAGGCATGCGCTTTGTCCAGAGCGAGCATGACGAACGCAAGCAGATCCTGTCGCACAGCCTGCTGCATAACATTCCGATGGTGCGCAGCATCCGCTCCGTCCTGGATGAACGCCCCAACCACCGCGCCAGCGCCGAACGTTTCCGCGATGAACTGGAAGACAGCATGTCGCCCGATTATGCGAAACAGACGCTGCAGACCCTGATCGGCTGGGCACGGTATGCCGAACTGTTCGATTTCGATGAAGAGGCGGACCAGCTTTTCCTTGATGACCGCGACAGGGCCAATGGAACGGTCTGATGCCGCCACGATTCCTGCCGGTTCATGAAACGTCTTTGATAATATGCATATCCGACTTTTGGCGAACGATACCTGAAACAGTTTCCCACAAGTAACGGCAGGCCGAATAGCGAACATAAAGCAGGAATCGGATACTTGCATCTTGGAAAAAGAAATATTTACCGTTAATTACAGTGAATATCGTTTTCCTTCTGACGGTCGATCCGCCCCATCAGTTCGATTCCCATCCCCTCCGCCAAACCCGTTCAGGCGTTCACGAATCCCCATCGTGCCTGCATGTCCCGCAAGAACTGTTTCCTGACACTATCTTCGTCAGCACCATGACCGGGCATCCGCCCCATTGCGGCATTACATGACGGACGATCCGCAATGCGGATGCGCCATTGCAATTTCCCATATCCGGACCTGCATGGATTTTTTATGCGAAAAGCATGCAGCGGGATGAATTTGAAGAAATTCCCGGTGCTACGACAAGACTGATTACCTGAAGTAATTGTCTGGAGGTCCGGGCGGGAATCGAACCCACATTCACGGATTTGCAGTCCGCTGCATCACCATTCTGCCACCGGACCTGACCGGGACAAGGGCTATATCCTCTTAATCATGCCGCAGGTCAAGCCGTTGTGTGCGGCCCACCTGCTAGGCAGACATGAAAAGCGGGAATAGAACAGGATCTGCGGGGAAATAAAAATTACGCACCCGCCGCGATGCACGGATCGCCACCCCGTTCACGGGGCCGATGGAAGGGAAGGTCATGAAGCAGCCAGTTATCGAATATCCCCCCCTTGATTACGAGGCGGCACGCCAGCGCATGGTCGATGCGCAGATCCGGCCGGCGCAGGTCAACGATCCGCGCATCATAACGGCGATGCGCCACGTCCCGCGCGAACTCGCCGTGCCGGAGTCCTTGCGTGAATTCGCTTACGCGGACCAGTCGCTGCCGCTGCCTGACGGGCGCGTCCTGACCGAACCCCGCGTGGTCGCGCGCATGCTGCAGGTGGCCGCCCCCCGCCAGGGCGAGCGGGTGCTGATCGTGGGGGCGGGGACCGGCTATCTCCCGGCACTGGCCTCGCGGATGGAAGAAGGGCTGCAGATCGACGCGCTGGAATCGGACAGGACGCTCGCCGCCATAGGGCAGGCGCTGTGCCGGACGTTCGCCCCCGACGTGTCGTGGCATATCGGGCCGCTGGCCGCGGGCGTGCCGGACAATGCGCCATATGACCTGATCCTGATTGACGGCGCAGTGCGTGCGATCCCCCCTGCCCTGCTGTCACAATGCGCGCCCGACGGTCGCATCGTGGCACCCATCTGGCCTGCCGACAGCGTGGCCTCGGTCTGCATCGTGCAGCCCACGGCGGAGGGCGCGGGCGCCACGCGCGCGGTGTTCGACGCCAGTGTTCCCCTGCTGCCCGAACTGGCCCCGGCTCCGACCTTCTCCTTCGATTCAGTCGCCTAGCATTCAGTCGTCCCGCACGGATATCGCGACAGCGTACCGGCGGCGTCCCCTGCGTCCGATTAACCTGACCGCAACCTCCTGACGCTAGTGTCCGCCCCGCAGGCGGACATGCCTGCATCAGGCCGGGCGCAGGGGATGATCGCATGACGGGACGCGGGATCGTTGGCATTGGATTTGCCGCCATTCTGTATGGGGGAACCGCACTGGCACGCGCGCCAGTGACACACATTCCGGCGGAATCCTCCCCTGTCCAGGTTCCGCGCACCCTGCAGGAAGCCCTGGCCAGCGCCTATCTGACCAATCCGGTCCTGCGCAGGGAACGCGCCACCCTGCGCGCGACGGACGAACAGGTGCCCACGGCACTTGGCGGCTGGCGGCCGACCATTACCGGCACCGCCGACATGAGCTATTATACCGGCAACATGACGATGGCCGCGCAGGGCGGGAACGGCGGATATACCCGCCGTTATGACCAGCCCGGCTATGGCGCGGGCGTCACGATCAGCGAGCCCATCTATACCGGCGGGCGCACGACCGCCTCCACCCATCGCGCCGTTCATGACGTGATGGCCGAACGCGCGCGCCTGATCGCGACGGAACAGCAGGTCTTCACCGATGTCGTCAACGCCTATGTCGGCGTGATCGAGGACGAGCAGATCCTGCACATCGACATCAATAACGAGAAATTGTACCAAGAACAGCTGCGCGCCACCCAGCTGCGTGCCCGTGGGGGTGAAATCACCCATACCGATGTGGCACAGGCCGAAGCCGCGCTGAACGCAGCACGCGCCACGCGCCAGCAGGCCGAAGGCACGCTGGCGGCGGCACGCGCGACCTACCTGCAGGTCGTCGGCGCCGATGCGCCGGACAACCTCGAACCGCCACAGCCGCTGGTGCTGCCCGTCACGTCCGAACAGGATGCAACGGTCCGCGCGACCGAAAACAATCCCTCTGTCATCGCCGCCCTGTTTGACGAGGCCGCGCGCAAGGATGCGGTCGGCGTGGCCTTCGCCGCGCTGCTGCCCTCCATCAACGCGCAGGCCACCTACATGCATGACATCAACCAGAACGAGGGCCGCTCCCTTTATGACAACAAGGCGGCGCTCGTCTCCGCTTCCATCCCCATCTATCAGGGGGGAAGCGAGTACGCTGCCGTCCGCGCGGCCAAGCAGCAGGTCGCGGAGGCCCACCGCGCGGTCGAGGTCCAGCGCCGCAGCGCCATCCAGCTGGCGGAGGCAAGCTGGCAGCGCATCCTTGCCAACCGCGCCGCCATCACCAGCAACCGCGAGGCGATTTCCGCGAACATCACCGCCCTTGCCGGGGTGGAGCGACAGGCCATCGTCGGGACCGGCACGACGCTTGCGGTGCTGCAGCAGCAGGAAACCCTGCTTCAGGCACAGGTCGCGCTGGTCATGAGCCTCGGCAGCCTCGTGCAGGCTTCGTATCAGGAGGTCGCGGCCATCGGACGGCTGACCGCGCGCGACCTCAACCTCGACGTGCCACTCTATAACGAGAAGGCCTATTACAAGGCCGTGCATGACCGCCTGTGGGGCATCAGCGATTATGCCCTGCGGGAACCGGGACGCTGATGACCGCCTGACCAACCGGATTTTCCGCATGGCCGCGGACGTGTCGCGGGACATGAGGGAATCTTGCGGCGTTTCTTTCGCCACGGATTGGGGTATATCTGCCACGGGCGGACATGTTGTCCCGTCGCGCGTCTGATTTAGGTGGATCTGGTTTTTAGCAATGCTTGATAAGTCTTTCTCCCCCGGCGAGACAGAAACCTCCCTTTACGCATTGTGGGAGGGATGCGGAGCGTTTGCCGCAGATCCCAACAGTCCGCACCGTCCCTATACCATCATGATCCCGCCGCCCAATGTCACGGGCACGCTGCATGTCGGCCACGCCCTGACAATGACGTTGCAGGACACCCTGATCCGCTGGCGCCGCATGCAGGGACGCGACGTGCTGTGGCAGCCGGGCACCGACCATGCGGGCATCGCCACGCAGTTGGTGGTCGAACGGATGCTGCAGAAGGAAGGCACGTCGCGGCAGACGCTGGGGCGCGAGGCCTTTGAAAAGCGCGTATGGGAATGGAAGGCGCAGTCAGGCGGTGGCATCACCACGCAGCTGCGCAGGCTTGGCGCCTCCCTCGACTGGCCGCGTGAGCGTTTCACGATGGATGACGGCCTGTCGGAAGCCGTGCGCGAAGTGTTCGTCACCCTGTACCGCGAAGGGCTGATCTATCGCGACAGGCGCCTGGTCAACTGGGACCCGACCTTCCGTTCCGCCATTTCGGATCTGGAAGTCGATAATCGCGAGATGCGGGGCAACCTGTGGTACATCCGCTATCCGATCGACGGACAGACGGAGCGCACCATCACGGTGGCGACCACGCGCCCCGAAACCATGCTGGGCGACATGGCGGTCGCCGTGCACCCGGACGACGAACGCTATGCCGATCTGGTGGGACAGTCGGTTGTCCTGCCGCTGACGGGGCGGCGCATCCGCATCATCGCGGACGAACATTCCGACCCGGAAAAAGGCAGCGGCGCGGTCAAGATCACCCCCGCGCACGACTTCAACGATTTCGAGGTCGGACGTCGCCATGACCTTGCGATGCCGAGCGTTCTGGACGCCGATGCCTGCATCACGCTGGAGGAAATCGCCGACGAACTGCAGGCACAGGACGGCATTTCCGACCCCGCCTTTGTCCGCACCCTGCAGGGCATGCCGCGCGATGAGGCGCGCAAGGCCATCGTGGCCGAGCTTGAACGCCTGGGATGGCTGGAAAAGATCGAGGCGCACACCAATCAGGTGCCCCATGCGGAACGCAGCGGCGCGGTGGTCGAACCCCGCCTGACCACGCAATGGTACTGCGACGCCAAGACCCTTGCCGCCCCCGCGATCGAGGCGGTGGAGACGGGGCGGGTCGAGTTCGTGCCCCGCCAGTGGGAAAACACCTTCTTCGCATGGATGCGCGATATCCAGCCCTGGTGCATCAGCCGCCAGCTCTGGTGGGGACACCGCATCCCCGCATGGTATGGCCCCGATGGCCACGTGTTCGTCGCCCATGACGAGGCGGAGGCCATTGGACAGGCCCGCGACCATTATGGCCGTGACGAGGTCCTGACCCGCGATGACGACGTGCTGGACACGTGGTTCTCCTCCGCCCTGTGGCCGTTCTCCACCCTTGGCTGGCCGCAGCAGACGCCTGAACTGGCGCGGTATTACCCGACGGACGTGCTGGTCACGGGGTTTGACATCATCTTCTTCTGGGTTGCGCGGATGATGATGATGGGCCTGCATTTCATGAAGGACGTGCCGTTCCGCAAGGTGTTCATCCACGGGCTGGTGCGCGACGAACGCGGACAGAAAATGTCCAAGAGCAAGGGCAACGGCATCGACCCGCTGGAGATGATCGATACCTATGGCGCGGATGCCATGCGGTTCACGATCTGCGCGCTGACGGGGCTGGGTCGCGATGTGAAGCTGGGCCGCAGGAAGGTGGAGGAATACCGTTCCTTCACCACGAAACTGTGGAATGCCGCGCGCTTTTGCGAAATGAACCAGGTCGCCCCGGTCAGTGGCTTTGACCCCGCGAGCGTGAAATCACCGCTGGGCCGCTGGTTGCTGGCGGAGGCGGGACGCGCGGTGGAGGACGCCACGGCGGCGCTGGAGGCCTTCCGCTTCGACGAATATGCCGCGACCTGCTACCGCTTTGTCTGGAACTGTTTTTGCGACTGGTTCCTGGAATTCGCCAAGCCGGTTCTCAACGCGGACGACAAAACAGGCGAAGCGGCCGAAATCCGCGCGGTTACGGCCCATGTGCTGGGCCTGATCCTGCGCCTGCTGCAACCGGTCATGCCGTTCATGACCGATGAGCTGTGGCATCGCTTCGGCTATGGCGCGCGTGGCAGCCTGATGCAGGCGGCGTGGCCCGCCCCCGACACTGTGTCCGACGCGCAGCAGGCCGGGGCGGAGATGGAATGGCTGATCCGTTTCATTACGGAAATCCGCACCGTGCGCGCCGAAATGAACGTGCCGCCATCGCGTCTGGCCCCGGTGCTGTTGCGCGATGCCTCGGCACAGACCGTTGCGCGTGCCCAAAAATGGGCGGAGGCCATCGGACGCATGGCCCGCGTGTCCGAAGTCCGTCCCCTTGAGGGCGAAATGCCGGAGGGCGCGGCCCAGCTGGTGGTTGACGAAGCCACGCTGATCCTGCCGCTGGCGGGCATCATCGACCTGTCGCAGGAACGCCAGCGCCTTGAAAAGGAATGTGGCAAGGTGGATGGCGAGATCGCCAAGGTCGAGCGCAAGCTGGCCAACGCCGATTTCGTGGCCCGCGCAAAACCCGAAGTGGTGGAGGAAAACCGCGAGCGCCTTGCCGCGTTCCGTGCGGAACGCGTGCGGCTGGATGCCGCGCTGGCGCGCATTTCCTGACAGTCAGGCTCACCGCTGCGCCGCTTTTGCATCCTGATGGAAGGACGCGGCGCAGCCATTCGCAAATCATGAAAAAACGGGAACTCCCATGACGCAGCAAAAGACGGAAGTGGCCGTTCTGGCGGGGGGATGCTTCTGGTGCATCGAAGCCCCGCTTCGCGAAATACGCGGCATCATCTCGCTCGAACCCGGCTATGCGGGGGGACATGTTCCCGATCCCACCTATGAAGAGGTCTGCACCGGCCGGACGGGACATGCGGAAGTCGTGCGGATCGAGTTTGATCCGGACATCCTGTCCTATCGCGATCTTCTGGGGATGTTTTTCGTCCTGCATGATCCCACGACCCTCAACCGGCAGGGCAATGATGTCGGCACCCAGTACCGATCAGCCATTTTCACGCTCGACGATGAACAGGCGCGGATTGCCCGACAGGTGTGCGACGAACTGACCGCGGCCAGGACATGGCCCGATCCCATTGTCACGCAGATCGTGCCACTGGAACATTTCTATCCGGCGGAAACCTATCATCAGGATTATTTCGCCAAGAATCCGGGCAATCCCTTCTGCAATGCGGTCATCCCGCCCAAGATCGCCAAAATCCGCAAGCTGTTCCGCGAACGTCTGGCCTCGCCCTGAGGGCCGGCCTGACAACAGCAGGTTCTGGGTGTCGCCTCTTTTAAAAAGGGCGACATCTTTCGAAGTTTTTTATAAAAAGCTTCACCAAAAACTTTTATAATTTCATGATGTTATTGGGACTGCTTTTTCAAACAGCCCCTGAACGGCGCTGCCCGGCGGGGCATGCCATCCGTGCCTGTCCGGCCTATATGGGCCACGGGCCGGATGGCTGACCGATCAGGGTTTCGGATCGAACCCGTCCATCAATCCATCAAAAAATGATTTCAGCCCCAGACGCGGGGACTGCGCCTGTTCCACGGCCACGCCATTGACCCCATCTTCGGGATATTTCGGCAAGGTCGGAATGGCCGTGCTCAGCTCACGCCAGAAGGCGGCAAGCTTCTGATGCTCCGCCTCGTGCGAGGCGGCGATGTCCTGAACCAGCTTCATGCAGGCCATTGCCTGCGGATCCTTGTTGTGCACGCCTTCCTTCAGAAGATTGGCGACATTCAGCACGCCGCTGGAACTCTGGTCCATCTGCGCCGACAGCGCGGAATAGGCATCGAGAATGGGCTTGAGATTCATCGGGGATTCTCCATCCGCTTTCGCGTCATGTTTTCCATATCGTTTCAATACCCGCCGCGCATGTCACCGGGCCGGTACCGCTTTCCTTCTCCATAGGCCACAAGAGTTTACACGACCAGAGGCCGGCCGGACGCCAGCCCTCGTTCCCCGTGACCACTCAACCCTGCGGATCATCAGATGGTTGCCCTGCCGGATGCCAGTCCGTGTATCTGGCATGCTTTCGTCCAATCCCAATTATGTAGTGTGCGATAATATTTTTACATCCATCTGGAAACTGGCATAAAAAAACGCCTGCCCCGCATTTTGCGGCACAGGCGCTCCGTTCAGGCCGGGAATATGGATGTTACCTGCGTTCTCCCCTCGCCTGCTCAGGCAGTGCTCAAGGATGCGGAAGATGCGCCTTCCTAAAGGCTGCTTGAAAAGGAAGGCTAGGTAACACCCTGAAATTATAAAAGTTTTTTGGTGAAGCTTTTTATAAAAAGCTTCAGAAGACGTCGCCTTTTAAAAAAGACGACACCCAGAAGCTTTCGTTATTTCCTGTTTTCAAACAGGTTTTTAACGATAGGCCTCGGCAAAGGCGGCGGCAGCCCCCAGCAGGCCGGGCTGCGGATAGGTAATCAGCTTGACCGGCATCGCCGCCATCAGGCTTTCGAAACGGCCCTTGGCTACGAACCGCTCGGCAAAGCCCGATACGCCCAGATGCTTCGCCAGACGCAGGCCAAGGCCACCGGCAATCACCACGCTGCCGCCCCCCTGCGCCAGTGCCAGATCGCCCGCCACCGTTCCCAGCGACAGGCAGAAACGTTCCAGGGCAGCGGCGGCGACATGGTCGCTTCCGTCCAGCGCCATCGTCCACAGGGTCTTGTCATCGCGGGTGCGGACCGGAAGGTTGCCGATTTCCGCGATCGCCTCGTACAGATTGCCAAGTCCGGGGCCGGAGACCACGCGTTCCACCGACACGCGACGATACCGCAGCCGCAGCAGTTGCAGGATGCGGTCTTCCAGCTGGTCCAGCGGGGAGAAATCGATATGCCCGCCCTCCGTCTCGCACACGAAATACCCATTCTTGTGCCGCACGACATAGGCCGAGCCCAGTCCAGTGCCCGGACCGACGATGGTGATGATCCCTTCCTTGGGAAGCGGCGTGTCCGGGCCGCAGATATGCTGGAGGCTTTCTTCCCCCACCTGCGCCACGGCATGGGCGACGGCGCCGAAATCGTTGACCAGCACATGCTCGTCAATGTCCAGCTTCGCCCCGAGCTGGGCTGGCTGGATGATCCACGGATTATTCGTCAGTTTCAGGATTTCGCCCTTTATGGGACACGCGACCGCAATGCCTGCCGCGCGCGGCAACGGCTTGCCCACCGAACGGCCAAACGCCTCCCACGCAAGCTGCAGGCTGGCATGCTCGGCGCATTTCAGGGTCGTTGCCTCTCCCATGCTGACAACGCGCCCATTTTCCACGCGTGCCAGCGCGAAACGCGCGTGCGTGCCCCCAATATCGACGGCTACGATTTCTTTCATGTGCGATCATTCTCCGCAGTCAGCAGGCAATCTTCTTCCGGGGGTAGTCTATTGGGCGGCAGGCTCCATGGAACGCCGGTTGTCCCATCCCCGTCAAATCAGACCCTCTAAAATGAATTTTGTTATCTGACGCAACTATGGCCGGAAACAGGGGCATGACATTGACTGAAGTCACGTAAATCCGTCAAATCCGGACCTGTCGCGCACGAATATTATTTTTTCTGTCCGTCCTGTGTCATCTCCCCACGCGGGACCTGACCGGCCTTCAGCCGCGAAAGGATCCACCGTTTAAGCGGCCACGGCACGATCACGTCCACCAGCCGCAGGATCGAGAACAGGAAGGGAAAGACCACGTGCGCCCTGTTGCGTTCCACGGCGCGCGCGATCTGCCGCGCGGCCGAGGGCGCGCTTTGCAGGAAGGGCTTGAACCCCACGACGCGACGGCTCATCGCGGTATCGACAAACCCGGGCGACACCAGCGTAACCCCCACCCCGTGGGGGGAAAGCGCCATGTGCAGTGATTCCGCGAAACGCTTCAGCCCGGCCTTGGACCCGGAATAGGCTGCGGCGAACGGGATGGCGTGAAAGGCCGCCACCGACCCCACCAGCACGATATGCCCGCGCCTGCGCCGCACCATCGCCTCCGCCGCGGCAGCCGCCATGGCCGACGGCGTGGCATAGTTCACCAGCCCGAGTTCCAGGACCGTCTCTGCCTTTTCGGTCGCGTCATCAGCCGTCTTCATGTCGCCCAGACCCGCCGCGAGGATGGCGAGGTCGATGGGCGTGCGGGCATCGTCTTCCCGATAGGATGCAATTGCGGCATGTCCGTCCTGCAGATCAAGCGCGCGTATCCGGACATCCGCGCCGCAACGTCGGCAATCACGCGCCACGGCCTCAAGACGGCCCTCATCACGGCCCCACAGCAGCAGATTCCAGCCCCTGTAGGCATAAAGCCGCGCCAGTTCCGCGCCAATTCCACCCGACGCGCCGGTAATCAGCGCCCAGGCGGGGGTCCCGTTCGTGTTCTGGCCGGGCCGTACTTCCATTGTCTGTCTTCCTTTCCACCACCATTTTGTGCCATCAGCACAACGAACGGGTTATTCAACCTTCTACACCACTCGCTGACATTCCCGCCACGTCATGCCCCCGGCGCGGCAACGGTAACGCCAGCACAGTCAGGAAGCTGCGGACAGGTCATGAACGAAGCCGACCAACTTGTCATTATTCCCGTTTCCGGTTTTCGTCAGATGACCACCTTCATCCAGTTACCCCGCCTGCTGTATGCGGGCCTGCCGGGCTATGTCGCGCCGCTGGACATGGTGCAGCGCGACCTGCTGCTGCCAAGCCGCAATCCGTTCTTCCGCCGGGGGCAGGCGCAATATTTCCTCGCCATGCGCAATGGGGAGGCCGTGGGGCGCATTTCCGCACAGATCGACCCGATCGCCATCGCCCATATCAAGGAGGATGTCGGCTTTTTCGGCGCGCTCGACGCGGTGGACGATCTGGGGGTGGTTTCCGCCCTGCTGGATGCCGCGGCGACATGGCTGCGGGAACGGGGCATGAAAGTCATGCGCGGCCCCCAGACGCCGAACAGCAACGGCGAATTCGGCATGATGATCGAAGGTCAGCATGAACTGCCGATGGTCGCCATGCCGTGGCATCCCCACTGGCTGCCGGGCATGATGGAAGCCTGTGGCATGGTCGGGCAGGAAGACCTGCTGGCCTATCGCATCTTTACCGGCCCCGACGCGGAAGAGGCGCACCTTGTCCCCGCCAGCCTGAAGATGGGCGAAGGCCGCCTTGGCAGCATCAGGACGCGCGGGCTAGACATGAGCCGCCTGCATGAGGAAGGGGAGATCCTGCGCCAGCTCTATAACGACGCATGGCGCAACAACTGGGGCTCCCTCCCGCTGACGCGCGAGGAGGTGGACGGCATGATCAGCGAGCTTCGTCCCCTGCTTCGCCCCGAACATTATGTCCTGATCGAACAGGACGAGCAGCCGGTGGCCTTCGCCCTGGTAGTGCCCAACGTGTATGACATCTCCAGCGATCTGGGCGGCGCCCCCACCCCGCTGGGCTGGCTGAAGCTGGGCAAGCGGCTGCTCCGGCATGAATTCCATTCCGCGCGCGTCATCCTGCTGGGCGTCAGTTCCCGGCTGGAGGGAACGGCGCTGGGCGCGATCATGCCCGCGCTGGCCATTACCGAACTGATGAAGCGCGGGCGCGTGCTGCCCTACCGCACGGTGGAGCTTGGCTGGGTGCTGGAGAGCAACCTGCCGATCCGCCGCCTGATCGAACGGATCGCGCCACAGCCTTACAAGCGTTATCGCGTATATGACCGCGCCCTGACTGATAACGACCTGTAAGCGACGGTTTAAAAAACAGCTGTTTTTTAAACGTAAAAGTTTTTGGGTGCCGCCTTTTTTCAAAAAGGCGGCGTCTTCATGAAGCTTTTTGCAAAAAGCTTCACCAAAAACTCTTATCCATTTTCAGGGTATTATTCAGGGCCTGCCTTTTCAAACAGGCAGCCAGAGCTGTCATGAAGGATCGGCCGCAACGGCAGCGAACGACCTGTAAATGACCGCCTGCCCCCGGACGGATTATGTTCGCCGGGGACAGGCGGAACGCATCAGTTGCGCGCGGGCGGACGCGCGCTGCGGCGCAGTCGCTTTTCCCCCAGCAGCAGCAGCAGGGGGGCTGCGATGAAGATGGACGAGGACGTGCCCACCACGATCCCGAACAGCATGACCCATGCAAAGCCAGACAGGCTTGCCCCCCCGAACAGGGCCAGCGGAAGCGCGGCCAGGAACACCGTTGACGACGTGCCCAGCGTGCGGCTCAGCGTTTCATTGATCGACAGGTTGATCAGTTCCGCCAGCGGCATGGAACGGTACTTGCGCAGGTTTTCGCGGATACGGTCATAGACCACCACCTTGTCATTGGTGGAATAGCCAAGGATCGTCAGGATCGCGGCGACCATCACAAGGTCGAATTCGAAATGCGTCAGCACGAGGAAGCCAACGGTCTTGGTCAGGTCCAGCACCAGCGTGACCACGGCGCTGACTGCGAATTCCCATTCGAAACGGAACCAGATATAGGCCAGGATCATCAGCAGGCTGATGCCCAGCGCCAGCATGCCGTTGCGAAACAGCTCCGCCGACACCGACGCCCCGACCGCGTCGGCCCGCAGGACCTGCGCGCCGGGGATGGT
The DNA here is from genome assembly GCF_003311635.1 of Novacetimonas cocois. Taxonomy (GTDB): domain Bacteria; phylum Pseudomonadota; class Alphaproteobacteria; order Acetobacterales; family Acetobacteraceae; genus Novacetimonas; species Novacetimonas cocois. The sequence goes on from NZ_QEXL01000002.1 coordinate 81,385, forward strand.
GCCGATGGCATGGCGCACGGAATCCACCAGCGCCTGCGTCTGCGCCTCATGCGCGGGATCGCTCTGCGGTGGGGTGTCGAGGCGGATCAGCACGTCGTCCGGGCCGCCGAATGACTGCACACCGGCGGCCGAGACATGCTGCGTCGCCAGCGCCGCGCGGATGGCCGACACGTCGGCCGGACCCTGTGTATGGGCCTCCACCACGATGCCGCCGCGAAAGTCGAGGCCGAGCGTCAGGCCGGGATGGAAAAACAGGATCAGGGAGGCGATCGACAGCACGGCCGACGTCGCAAGCCCGATGAAGCGCCCGCGCATGAAATCGATTTTCGTGCCACGGGGGACAAAACGCAGAAGGGGACGATCAAGCATCATGTCAGCGCGCCTCAGACCGGCAGGACTGTCGGACGGGTGCGCGCGTACCAGCGCACCATCAGCATCCGCGACAGCACAAGGGTGGTAAACAGGGTCGTCACGATGCCGATCGTGATGGTCAGGGCAAAGCCCTTGACCGGCCCGGTTCCGAAAACGAACAGCATGACATGCGCCAGCAGGGCGGTGGCATTGCTGTCGATGATGGTGGAGGTGGCGCGTTCAAAACCCGCCTGCATCGCCTGCAGGGCGGTGCGGCCGCGCGCGATTTCCTCGCGGATGCGTTCGTTGATCAGGATGTTGGCATCCACGGCCATGCCCAGGGTCAGCAGCATGCCCGCCATGCCCGGCAGCGTCAGCGTCGCCTCGAACATCGACAGGATCGCGATCATCAGCACCAGGTTCGCCAGCAGCGCGATGTTCGCGTACCAGCCGAACCGGCCATAGAACAGCGCCATGAACACGATCACCAGCACCAGTCCGGCCAGCAGGCTCATCGCGCCGGCCCGGATCGAATCGGCGCCCAGCGACGGCCCGATGGAACGCTGCTCGATCACGTTCAGCGGCGCGGGCAGCGCGCCGGCCCGCAGCAGCAGCGCCATGTCGGTCGCCTGCTGCGCGCTGAACCCGCCGGTGATCTGGCCCGACCCGCCGGTGATGGCGGTGCGGATGACCGGGGCCTCGATCACCTTGTTGTCCAGCACGATGGCGAAACGCTTGCCGACATTGGTGCGCGTGACCTCGCCAAACTGCCGGGCGCCCACGGAATCAAAGGTGAAATTGACGGCCCATTCGCCACTCTGCTGATCGATGGAGGCGCTGGCGTTGGTCAGGTCCGCGCCATCGACATCGACATGGTTATAGACCGGAAGCGTGCCCAGTGCGGCGTCGCTCATCGGCAGGATGGTCACGCCGGGCGGCGGCACGGCCGAACCGATCGCGGAATCCGCGACAAGGTGGAAGGTCATCTTCGCCGTCGTGCCCAGCAGGTGCTTCACGCGCTCCGGATCGCTGATGCCGGGCAGTTCGACAATGATCCGGTCCTCGCCCTGACGGGTGATCTGTGGATCGATCGCGCCGGTGGCATCAATGCGGCGGCGCACGATTTCGATCGACTGGGTGATGGCGTCGCGCGCGCGCTGGTGGCTGGCCTCGTCCGACAGGGCGACGGATACCAGGCCGTCAGGCGCCTGCGTCACGGTGAATTCCGATGGCACGTTCATCGGCATCGCGCGCAGTGCCTTCAGGTCGGCCTCGGCCTCCGTCGGCGCGCGCGGGGTGAACGTCACCGCCCGCGCGCCCGTGGTGAGGTTGCGATAGCCAAGCCCGTTCTTCAACAGCGTCTGGCGCGTTTCATCGGTCAGGGTCCGCAGGCGATCTGATGTGACGCTCTGCATGTCCACCTGAAGCAGCAGGTAGGACCCGCCGCGCAGGTCAAGCCCGAGGTGAATCTGCCGCCATGGGATGGAGGCCACGGGCTGGCGTATGAAATTGGGCAGGCACAGCGCCAGGCCGATGAGGCATACGCCAAGGACCGAAGCCATCTTGAGCCGACTATAATACATCATGACTGAAAGGAGTGCTCCCCACGCCCGGCCGCGACCGGCTCCCTGTCTGTTGGTGTCGTATCTGCTGGCGTCATGGTGCCATGACGCATCACAACAGGGCGGGAACATGCCGGTCCACAGCGCAGGATGCAACCGCTGTTGCGGATGTCGGGATCATTGCGTTGCCGTTTTGTCGCATCCACGCGGCCCGGATGGCGCGCGGCGTCCTGCCGCCCGTGGTGGGGGCTGGGGTGCGGGGGCGCGGGTTGTTAATCGCGCCCATTCATGACACTGCTCGAAAAAAACACGGATGGTTTGGAGCGGCGGCAATGACGCAGGGACGATCGGATGGCGCAACGGCGGGACGGCGGTTAAGGGTCGGAATCGCGGGGGCGGGACATTTCGGGCGTTACCATGCGCTGAAGGTCGCGTCCTCCGCCCGGGAGAGCCTGTCAGGCATATACGATCCGGACCATGCACGCGCCGAACAGGTCGGGCGGGAAGCAGGCGGCGCGCCCGCCCTGTCCTATGCCCGGCTGCTGGAGGTTTCCGATGCCATCGTGGTCGCGGCCCCTGCGGAATATCATTTCGAACTGGCGCAACAGGCGCTGGAGGCGGGGCGGCATGTCCTTGTCGAAAAGCCGATCGCCGCAACGCTGGAGCAGGCCGACCGTCTGGCAGCACTGGCCGGCGCGCGTGGGCTGGTACTGCAGGTCGGCCACCTCCTGCGCTATTCGGCGGAGCACCGCGCCATTACCGAGCGGATCAGCCGCCCGCTTTATATCGAGGCCACGCGTATCGCGCCTTACAAGCCGCGCGGTACGGATGTTTCCGTCATCCTCGACCTGATGATCCATGACCTCGACCTCGTGCTCGCGATCGTGGACAGCCCGATCGAAAGCGTCGATGCGCTGGGGGCGGCCGTCAGTTCGGAGCATGAAGACATCGCCAACGCGCGCGTACGGTTTGAAAATGGCTGTGTCGCGACCATTACCGCCAGCCGCATTTCGCTGAAGACCGAACGGCGCATGCGCCTCTTCTCGCAGGAGGGATACCTGTCGGCGGATTTCATGCGGCGCGAACTGACGATGATCGGACGCAAAAGCGGCCTGCCCCTGCCGGGTACCGGCGGCTTCCGGCGGCAGAGCGTAACGTGGAGCGACCATGACACGCTGGCGGCGGAGCACGAGGCGTTCGCGGCATCCTGCCTTGATGGCGCGCCGGTTCTGGTCGATGCGCAGGCGGGCCGCCGGGCGCTGGCCGCCGCCCTTGCCGTGGGGCAAAGCATCGCGGATACTCGCGCGCGGATGGAAGCATCAGGCGTGCTGCGTTTCCCGGACTGACGCGATGCAGGCATGGTGCCCGGCCCAGGGACCGTTATTGGTGGACAGTTTTCGGGTGCCGCCTTATTTCCAAAAAGGCAGCGTTCCCCGAAGCTTTCCGGGATCCGTTGGAAATTTTTCCGGGATCCGTTGGAAATTATCGTGAATTGATGATCGCGGCGGTCAGGCGGAATCATGGCGATGATTTGGCTGGCGCGGCTTACAGATGGCTCCATCCGGGACGCGCGACCCTGACCGTCCCGCCCTGCGCATCATGCAGCCGCACGACGCCCACCGTGCTGGCGGCATCGGTAAAACGTCCGATGCGCGTCATGGGTACGCCGTGGCGACGGCCCTGACGTTCCAGTGCCTCTTCCCGATCCGGGGGCACCGCCAGCAGCAGTTCGTAATCGTCCCCGCCCGTCAGGCAGGTTTCGCGCCATTGCGGACCGGCAGCGCGCGCCGCGTCCGACAGTGGAATACGATCGACATCGATATCCACGTCCAGCCCGCTTTCACGCGCCAGATGCCCCGCGTCCTGCACCAGCCCATCCGAAACATCCATCGCCGCCGTCGCGATCCCATGCAGTTCCAGCCCCAGCCGGGGGATGGGCAGGCGATAGCGTTGCGCAAGCACATGATTGGGGTCAGCCACCTGTCCCCGCAGGGCCAGCAGCCCGAGCGCCCCATCCCCGATGGTGCCGCTTACCCACAGCCCGTCGCCCGCGCGCGCCGTGCAGCGTTGCAACGCGCAGCCGCTGGCCACATGCCCCACGATCGTCAATGACAGCACCAGTGGCCCGGTGGTGGAGGTCGTATCGCCCCCAAGAAGCCCGAGGTTATATGTCTGCTGGTCCGCATGCAGCCCGGCGGCGAAATCCGCGAACCAGGCTTCCGCATATCCCGGGGGACGCGCCACCGTCAGCAGGTAACCCAATGGCGTCGCATCCATTGCGGCGAGGTCGGAAAGGTTGCAGCGCAGCAGCTTGCGCCCGATCGTATCGGGCGGGTCATCGGACAGGAAATGCACGCCCTCGACCATCGCATCGACCGCCATCACCATCTGCCGTCCCGGCGGGGGCGTGACGACAGCCGCGTCATCGCGCAGATCCAGCGCCCCTTCCCCGGCAAGCGGACGAAAGATGCGCCCGATAAACCCAAATTCCGCAGGCAGGGCGGCAGGTCCGCCAGAGGAATGCTGCGACATGCGACCTCGTCTTTCAGGCGACTGTGGCGCCCTTTGCGCGGCTCAGCCGGCCGATGGCCCGGCATCCGGCGCGGACGGGGCGGGTACTTCCGCCTGACGGGGCGCTTCGCCCGCGATCCTGCGTGCCATCGCGTCAAGGACGCCATTGAGCATGCGCGGTTCATCGCCGGAGAAGAAACCGTGCGCCACATCCATGTATTCGTTGATGATGACGCGGCTGGGCGCGGGGTCCGCAGCGGTCAGTTCGCCCCCCGCCGCGCGCAGCAGCGCGCGCAGGACAGGGTCCAGACGCTCCATCGGCCATGATGACGGCAGGACGTCGATGACCATTGCGTCAATCTGTTCCCTGCGCGCCACGCTGCCGCGCACGATGGCAGTGAACAGGCGCACATCGGCATCGGGTACCTGCCCTTCGGCATATTCCGAAGGGACGTTCCCGCTCGCCAGGCGATGGCGCGTGAACTGCGACACCACGGTCTCGGGGTTGTCGCCCGCCTGCTCGATCTGGAACAGCGCCTGCACCGCGCCCACGCGCGATGCCGTCCTCGACCTGTTCTTGCCGCCGGTGGGGGCGTCGGCGCCTGTCTGTGTCATGTGCTGTCTCCTGCTATGGCATCGTGCGGAATCAGGGCTTCATCGCCTCTTTGACGCATCGGGTCCATAGGCTTTTGGCGTCATTTATCCGCCATAGGGGCCTGATCGTCGTCCTTTGGGGCCGTATCCGCCGCGACAGAGGTGGAGATCGTCTCCAGTATCGCGGCGAAATCCTTGGTTTCCCTGAAATCCCAATGCACGCTGGCAAACCGGATATAGGCCACCGAATCGATCTCCCGCAAAGTTTCCATCACCCTGCGCCCGATATCGACCGAGGGGATATCCGGCTCCCCCGCCGCCTCGAGATGCCGGACCAGACCGTTGACGATGCGTTCGATGCGCTCCTCATCAACCGGGCGCTTGCGCAGGGCGATCCGTACCGAACGCGCCAGCTTGTCACGTTCGAACGGCACGCGCCTGCCATCCGCCTTGACCACGATCAGGTCACGCAGCTGGATGCGCTCGATCGTCGTGAAACGCTGCCCGCAGGAGGCACAGATACGGCGCCTGCGGATCGCGGCCCCGTCCTCGTGCGGGCGACTGTCCTTGACCTGGGTATCTTCATGTCCACAAAACGGGCAACGCATGGGAATTACTCATTACAGGCAGAAGTTCCGGCTTGCATGGCCCGATACAGGCCCCGCCGGCATGATTGCATAACAGAAAAACACATCCGCCGCAGACGCGACGTCACTTCGGCGGCGTCATTCTGGCGGCGTCTCGGACAGGACCTGCAGGACCGCGTCGCCATAACGTTCCAGCTTTGACGATCCCACGCCCTTGATGGTGCCCAGCTCATGCAGGCTGGCGGGACGTTCACGCGCGATGTCATGCAGCACCGCGTCGTGAAAAATCACATAGGGCGGGATTTCCTGCTCCCGCGCCTCCCCCAGACGCCATGCCTTGAGGGCACGGTACAGCCGCGCCACCTCCGGCGGCAGCGTATCGGGATCCAGCCTGCCGCCGCCGCGCCGTTCGCCTCCGGCCGCACGCAGGTCGTCCGTTGCGTCCTCCCTCAGGGAAACGACTTCCTCCCCCCTCAGGATGGGACGCGCGCGCGCCTGGTCAAGGGAGAGGGCATTATATTCCCCGCTGACCCGAATCGCCCCCCGCGCGATCAGCTGCCGGATGACGCCACGCCAGAAGACTTCGGGACGGTCCTTGCCAATGCCAAAGACACTCAGCCTGTCATGCCCGTGCCGTCCGGCCATGTCCGATGTCTTGCCCCGCAGGACGGAGGCCACATGCACCGCACCAAAACGCTGCCCCGTGCGGTATATGGCCGACAGTACCTTCTGCGCCGCAACCGTACCATCGAACGTGACCGCGGGATTGCGGCAGTTGTCGCAATGCCCGCATGGCTGGTCCAGACGTTCGCCAAAGCAGGCCAGAAGGGCCTCCGTCCGGCATCCCGTGGTCTCCGCCAGCGCGATCATCGCCTCCAGCCGGCCGCTCATGATGCGGCGCTGGGCTTCGGGCGCGTTGGACTGCTCCAGCCAGTAACGGGCGCGCGCGATGTCGTCGCCGCCATACAGCAGCACGGTTTCGGCGGTTTCCCCATCGCGTCCGGCACGGCCGATCTGCTGGTAATATCCCTCGGGCGAGGCCGGCATGTCCAGATGGATCACCGTGCGGACGTCAGGGCGGTCAATGCCCATGCCGAACGCGATGGTCGCGACAATGACCACCGCCTCGCCCGAGCGGAAGCGCATCAGGACCGCGCGCTTTTCCACCGGCGACAGGCCGGCGTGGAAGGCCAGCGCGACATAACCCCGATCGCACAGGGATTTCGCGATCCGCTCCGTCTTGTTGCGGCTGCCGCAATAGACGATGCCTGCCTCCCCCTTGTGACGGTCAAGGATGCTGACAAGCTGGCGCATCTCCGACGTCTTGGGACTGACGGCGACATCAAGATTGGGACGGTGGAAGCTCGCCTTCAGCACCGTAGCGTCGGGCATTGCCAGCGCTTCGAGGATATCGCTCTGCGTGCGCGGGTCGGCCGTCGCGGTCAGGGCGATGCGCGGCACGCCGGGGAAATGCTGCGGCAGGGAAGCCAGCGCCCGGTATTCGGGACGGAATTCATGTCCCCACGCGGAAATGCAGTGCGCTTCGTCAATCGCGATGACCGACAGCGTCAGACGCGACAGCCGTTCAAGCATGCCCGGCGACAGGAGCCGTTCGGGGGAAACATACAGGATATCAAGCCGCCCGGCGGCAAGGTCGGAACGGACGCGCATGGCATCGTCCGCTTCCTGTTCGGAGTGAAGGGCGCCTGCATTGACGCCAAGCTGGCGCAGGGCCGCGACCTGATCGTCCATCAGCGCGATCAGGGGCGAAATCACCAGCCCCGTGCCGGGACGGCTCAGCGCCGGCACCTGATAGCATACGCTCTTGCCGCCGCCGGTGGGCATCAGGACCAGACAGTCCTGTCCCGCCATCACCTGATCCACGGCCTGCTGCTGCAGGCCCCGGAAATCAGGAAAGCCAAATATGCGTGACAGTATGCCGCGCGGGGATGTGTCAATGTCCTGGGCCATCGTCACACATCCACCGGCAGACGAAAAAACCGGATCACCGGACGGATCATCCCGTCGGGGATCAGTTGCGGGTCACCTCGATCTCGACGCGACGCGACGCAAGGGCGCCGTCCTCGTTATTCACGGGGCCACGGGGCTGCTGACGGATGCGGCTGGCATCCACGCCATCGACCGCCAGCTGGCGCGCCACGATCTTGGCGCGGTCGATCGCCAGCAGTTCATCAGCCGACAGGTCCTTGGACGCCGCCGCATATCCCTCGACCCGGACGGTACCGTTATGCGACAGGGCGCGCTGCGCGGCCTGCGAGATGACCGTCTGGGCCGGGGGATCGATCTGGGTGGAGTTCTGGGTGAAGAACACGACGTATTTGGCAGGGTGCCCCCCCGCGCAACCCGCCAGCAGACCAAGACCCAGAAGGATAGACAGGCGACGCATGATGGACCACTCCTGATAAAAATATATTTACGCGGGACCGTCGGAACCGCGTCCCCGCATCCTGCGCAGGCGCGATACGATCCGTAATTTCCGCTACTTCGTGCCCCCACAGCGGACCTACGTCAATCCTTTCCGGGCGGCGGGCATTCATTATCGCGCCACCGCCACCGCATGGCCGCCCGAAATACGCCATATTCTGTCGAGCTGCTCCACCCCGGTCAGGCGATGGGCGATCAGGATGACCGTCCGGCCCTGCGTCACTTCATTGAGGGTCCGCAGGAAGTCCTGCTCCGTTTCCGCGTCCAGCCCGGTGGCGGGTTCGTCAAGGATCAGGATGGGTGCGTGCGACAGCAGGGTCCGCGCCAGCGCGATGCGCCGTCCCTGTCCGCCCGATACGCTCGCCCCGCCTTCACCCAGCCATGTATCAAGGCCTTCGGGCATGTCGCGCACCAGATCGCCAACCCGCGCGCGGTCCAGCGCGACCCACAGGTCATCGTCGGACGCATCCGGACGGCCCAGCAGCAAATTGTTGCGAATCGTATCCTCGAACAGGTGGGTGGCCTGCGACAGCCACGCCATGCGCTGGCGCAGGGCATCGTCGGAAATGCCGGCGATATCCTCGCCCCCCAGCAGCACGCGCCCGGAATCCGGCGCCACCACCTTGAGAAGCAGCGCGGCCAGCGTGGACTTGCCCGCGCCTGACGGCCCCAGCACCGCAACGCGGCTGCCTGCCGGAATGTCGAGCGACAGGCCATCGAACACCGGCACGCGATCCTCGCTCCAGCGGAAAGTGATGTTCTCGAAACGGATATCGGTGCCAGCGGGTGCCGGGGCGCTGCCCTGCGGGGCCGCGTGCCGGACGTTGTCATCGACCCCGACGACGCGTTCCGCCGCGCGGGTGACATTGCCCGCAAGCGCCCCCGCACGGGTCAGGCCGCCGATGCTTTCGAACGCCGCGACCGTCAGGAACAGCACGCCCGCCGCCGGCAGCGGGGCCAGCGGTCCCATGCCACCGATCCCGAGTGCCGCCGCCAGCACGATGACAACAGCAAGCTGCCCGCACAGGTACGACGCCCCGCCGGCAAGGGCCAGCGCACGGGACTGGCGCATCTGCGCGCGGAACAGGGCCTCGTCCCGCGCCGTGACGTTGGCGAGCATCCGCCCCTCCGCCCCGAAGGTCCGGATTTCACGCAGGCCCGTCACCATGTCCAGCACGCCAATACGCAGCTGTGCGGCCTGATGGTTGACCAGCCCGCCGTCACGCCGCGCAAGGACGGCGGCACAGACCGGCATCACGAACGCGCCAATGGCGAACAGGACCGCGATGACGATCGCAAGGGGCGAATTGACCAGATTGATGGCAAGGAACAGGAACGGCAGCACCATGACCGCGCCGGCCAGCGGCACGATGATGCGAAGGTAAAGCCCGTCCAGCGTCTCCACATCCGAGACAAGGCGCGACAGCAGATCGCCCGCCCTGCGAAAGCCAAGTCCCGCCGCGGCGCCACGCGCCAGATGACGGAAGAACCACACACGCACGTCCGCCAGCGCGCGGAACATCGCGTCATGGGTCACCAGGCGTTCCACATACCGCAGGCCGACCCGCGCCACGCCCAGGACCCGCAGGGCCGCGACGGTGATCACGATGCCGCCCATCGCCATGCCCGCGACACGGATCCCCGCCTCGCGCGTCAGCAGCAGGCCACACAGCAGCGCCAGCAGCGACAGGATGCAGCCCGCCGTCAGCAGGGGCGCGCGCAGCCGCCAGATCGACAGGATGGTCAGCACGGGCGCGAACACATGCTCCCGCCTGCCTGTATGATGGCGATGTTCCGTACGCGATCTCATCATGCCGCCGTTTCCCCTGAAATCACCTGTCCATGATCCAGCTCCACCCGCTGTCCCGTGAACATGCCGACCGATGCCGAATGGCTGGCAAGGATGACGGTCCTGCCCTGCGCCAGCCTGCGCAGGCAGTCGAAGACGTCCGCCTCCGTCGCGGGATCAAGGTGCGAGGTCGGTTCATCAAGCAGCAGCAGCGGCGCGTCCTTGAGGAAGGCGCGCGCGATCGCGATACGCTGCGCCTGCCCGCCCGACAGGCCGAAGCCGCCTTCGCCGATACGGGTTTCAAGTCCCTGCGGCAGGTCGCCGGCGAACCGGTCGACCGAAGCCGCATGGATGGCGGCCTGCACCGACGCCTCGTCCGCGTCGGGACGGGCGAACAGGATGTTTTCCCGCAGGGTGCCCGCGAACAGCACCGGCTTCTGCCCGATCCAGGAGATCATGGCACTCAGCGCCTGTGGCGGGATCGTGGTCATGTCCGTGTCATTGAACAGGATGCGGCCCCGTGCGGGCGTAATGAAGCCCAGCAGCATTTCAATGATCGTGGACTTGCCCGACCCCGACGCCCCGGTCAGGATCAGCGTCTGGCCTGCGGGCACGTTGAAACTGATATCGCGCAATGTCGGCCCACGCGCCGCATCCCACATGAAATCCACATGTTCGAACCGCACGCCGACGCCATGCCCGGCCACGTCAAGCACCCTGTCCTGCGCCGCACGCACTTCCTGCGGGGCAGGAAGGGCGACCATCGCAGCCGCCGCGCCGGAGGCATGGGCGCGATCCTGATAGGCCAGTGCCAGCCCACGGAACGGCGCAAAGAATTCCGGCACCAGAAGCACCACGAACAGCGCCCTGACCGCCGTTTCCGTCATCTGCGTCGCGGGCGCGCCCGCCTGATGCAGCGCCAGCAGGGTCGCGCCATTGCGCAGCGCGATCAGCACAAGCGCCACCACCATGGCACAGTCGATGGAGGCGGAGGACAGGAACGCCACGCGCAGCACCTTCATCGTGCGCCGCCGCAGGTCATCGGCGGAAATGGCGAGCCTGCGCGCCTCGTCCTCGGTCCGGCCCGCCAGAACGATGGTCGCGATCCCGCGCACCCGGTCGAGGAAGCGCGCCTGAAGGCGCTGCATCGCAAGGAACTGGTTGCGAGAGGCAACCGCCGCGCCAATGCCGAAAAGCGCCTGGCCAAATGGCACCGCGATCCCGCACAGCGCCATGATGAGGGCCGATCCCGGCTGCACGAAGGCGGCGATGACGCCAAGGACGAAAGGGGCCGCCACCCACAGGATGGAGGCCGGAAGCCAGCGGGCGAAAAATCCGTCCAGCGCCTCGATCCGGTCCACCGCCAGCGCCGTCAGCGCCCCGCTGTGATGCTGGCGCAGCAGGGCGGGGCCGCCGTGCAGGATGGCGGACAGCACGTCACCACGCAGCCGCCTGCGCGCGCCCATGCCCGCGCGTGCCGCCGCCATGTCCGACATCGCCTGACACCCAGCGCGCAGCACCGCAAGGACCACCAGTGCCACCAGCGACCATGCGACGGACCCGCCGGGCGAAGGCGCAAGCACATGGCCCAGAACATTGGCCACGCACCATACCTGTCCCGCGCCGAGCATGCTGGAAACCAGACCAAGGCATACGATGGGCATGGCCTGCCTGCGTCCCAGACGTGACTGCGCCCGCGTCCACGCCTTCATCACTGTCTTGTCATCACTCATGATCGCTCCCTATACCGAAGGAACCGGGTCAGGGACAGTCATCAGGCCCCATGTGGCTGTAACGCCTGCATGGGGCAGCCATGCGTTTTTTACCCCTCAGATATCGTCCTGATCGGGTTCGGGCTGCTGGATGACGAATACAAGCACGTAACGCGTGCCGTTTTCCTCGAACATCTGGAGTTCCCCGCCAAGCTGGCGGGCAAAGCCACGGATCAGCTGCAGGCCGATGCCGCTGCGCTCATCCCCTCCGCGTCGCACGCGGCCTGCCGCCATGCCCACGCCGTCATCGGCGATCCACAGGCATGCCCGCATCCTGTCCACCTGCCGCAGCCCGACCTCCAGCGTGCCACGGGCATGGTCGGGAAAGGCGTATTTGATGGTGTTGCTGACCGCCTCGGTCACGATCAGGGCAAGCGGCACCGCCTGATCGGGCACCATCAGCAGGTCCTCGACCTGAATGTCGAGCGTGATGCGACCGTCATCCGGCTCGCCGATCGCATGCATGATCTGTCCGCACAGTTCACGCACGAAACTCTGCATGTTCAGGTTGTACAGGCCGCCTTCGGCATAGAGATAGCGATGCAGCGTCGCAAGCGCGCGCACCCGGTCGCGGGCCTGCGCGAATTCCTCCCGCGCGGCGGGCTGCGTGATGCGGTCGGCCTGGAGGTTGAGCAGGGAGGCGACGATCTGCAGGTTGTTCTTGACCCGATGATGCATTTCCTTGAGCAGCAGCTCCTGACGCACCGCCGCGCGTTCCAGCCGACGCTCATGCCGCGCCAGCCTGCGCGTCGCCTTGCTGAAGGCATGGGCGAGCTGTCGCACCTCGAACGGCATCGCCCAGTTGGAACGCACGTCGTACACGCCCCCCAGCTGCCACAGATTGACCGAGGCCGTCAGCTTGCGCAGCGGGGAGACGATCAGGACATCCGCGCTTTTCGACGCGCCCAGCAGGCCGGTCAGCAGCAGCAGACCGCTGGTGACCAGTGCGATCGCGAACATCAGGACGGCATGGCGTTCGTTGGCGTTACGCCGCGTGGCCGCCAGCACGAAAACGCCCCCCTCCACCCGGCCAAGGGAAAATGCCCCATCGGGCAGCGTGCCGCGCGCATGGTCACGGCCGAAATGCATGATGCGCCGTACCCGTTCCATCAGCATGGGCGATGGCATCGCGGGCCAGCCACAATCCCCGCACAGTGGTGCCGCGGCCGATCCATTCGGGCTCATGATCCAGATGGCGACAGGACTGTCACGCTGCACGATCTCGGGCCGGGAGTCGCCCGGACGCATTGTCCGGTCCTGCCAGGACAGCGGCATGATGCCGGTCAGGAAGCCATTGCGCGCCAGATGGCCGCTGCCATCGCCGATCATGGTCGCCACGGTCACGCGGAATGCGGTGGGAATACCCTGCCCCTGCCCGTCGGCAGTGATATAGGAAACACGCACGTCGCCCTGAAAGCGCGGCATGTCATCAAGGACAAGGCGCTTTTCATTCGTCGACCGGCCGACCTGGGTCACGACATTGCCCAGCGCGTCCACCAGCGCGATCTGTTCGTAATGATGGCCGGTCAGGGACTGCGCCAGTTCCAGCATGTGCCGGATGCCGTCATCATCCAGCGCCATGTGGCCGACAACCCGCAGCATGCCGCCAAGGTCATCGACTTCGTGACGGATTTCCAGGTTGACACGTTCCAGCGTCAGGTCGGTACGATATCCGGGGGCGGCAAGCGTCTTGTGATAGTTCCGCCACGCCTGCACACCCCCGATCAGGGCAATCGGCATGGCGGCGAACAGGATGATGGCCATCATGCGGACCCGCACCGCATCGAACATCCGCCCGATGCGCAGCAGGGTGCGATGGGACCTGCCCTCGCCATTCCCGGACGAGGAACGGCGAAACCATTTCTTCATCTATTTCTTGCGCTCGCGATCGTTCTTGATCAATCGCAGCAATTCCTCAGGTACCGGTTCATTGGCGACATCATCGAACAATTGGTGCAGTCCCCGCTTCAACCACAATTCGAACGCATCATTCGAACTGTTCTTGTTCTTTTTCTCTGGTTGCCTAGGAGGACAGTTCTCCTTTAACGGCATTTCATTATCCCGAAGCTTATATTCATTTATTCACAAACTTCGGATAAGCATCGCAGTTGCAATCTATTTTCCGAAAGAAGTCGGGGACATACGGACCCCGTCTCCTCACGTGCCACATTTTGATCACAATTCAAAGCGTCATTTAATAACTAATTAATGTGCAGCCGTCCCTATCGGGAACGGGCTTCCAGCCGCGAGGCCGTGCCCTGCCGCAGGCGGGCGACCACACTGCGCAGGCGCACCGTTTCGGTGGTCTGCTCCTCGCCTTCCAGCCATGTCTCAAGCTGGCGGCGCGCGCGGAAAACACGGCTTTTGGCTGTGCCGACGGCACAGCCGCTGACTTCCGCCAGTTCCTCGTAACTCATGCCCTGCATCACCACCATCACCAGCGCCTCGCGCTGGTCGGCGGGCAGGCGATCCATCGCGCTGGCCAGTTCCTTGACCGCGAGACGTTCCTCATGCGCGCCACTGCAGGCAAGGGCGGCGGTGGGCACGTCCTCGATATCGCCGGTCTCGCGCTTCTTGCGCAGGTCGGAGATGAAACGGTTACGCAGGATGCGATGCATCCACGCGGGGAAATTCGTACCGGGGGTAAAGCTGTGCTGTGCGGACAGCGCGTTGCATACGGCGTCCTGCACCAGATCATCGGCCGCAGCACGGTTGCGCGTCAGGGAGAGGGCCTGGACCCGCAGTCGGGGCAGGAGTGCTATCACCTGGTCGTGAAAGTCATTTGTCATTGTCTTGTCCCCTTTCATACCTGTGCAATGAACGGGCTTGCAAAAGGGTTGCATCCATAATGTAACGAAACCGTGAGTTGCAGCGATCCCTGTCGCTGCCCCTTCGCACGGCTCCGCCGTATCAGTCGTCGGAATCGGGATCTGACCCGGCTGCGGGCGGTGCCGCCGCGCCGCGACCGGCGCGGATCATGACCATGATCTGCGTCCTGGCCCGCGACACCCGCGCCTTGAGCGTGCCCACGCTGACGCCACAGACCTCCGCCGCCTCGGCATAGGTCATTTCCTGCACGCCAACCAGGATCAGCGCCTCACGCAGGCGGGGGGTCAGCTGCCATATCACCCCGTCCAGATCGCGCAGGTCGTCGCCGTCGCTTGCGGGCCGGTCGGACTGCGCGCGGTCGGGACTGGCCGCGTAATCGGACATCACGTCCCGCTCACGCCTGCGCCGGCGCGCGGTTTCATAAAAAAGATTGCGCGCGATGGTATAAAGCCACGCCCGCATGTTCGTGCCCGGCTGGAACTGGTCCAGCCCCGCCAGCGCGCGCAGCACGGTTTCCTGCACAAGGTCGTCAGCGGACGAGACCTCGCCGGTCAAAAATCTGGCAAACCCACGCAAATGCGGCAAAAGAGACATGATCTCCTTGCGCAGTTGGGTTACGGTCTGTGAACTGGCTGATATGCTCTGGGTCAGTTTGTTTAGCTCTCCATAACTCCAGTAGCGCAGCCTACGCTGTAATGGTTTACGGTGTAACAATTTCTTCGGGGGGATGAAGTCCACATGCCGCTTTCCCGGCGTCAAGATCTGCTCCGCGCCCTTCCCTATGCCAGACGCTATGCCAGGGCGCTGTCAGGCAGCCAGTCACGGGGGGATCTCCTGGTGGCTGAGAGCCTGCGTGAACTCATCGCCGTTGACGACCCCGCCCTGCGCCCTCGTCTTCGACTGTATCAATGGATATCGCGCCACTATACCTCGTCCGCGCCACCGCATGGCGGCGACCTTACGGTGCTGGACCGGCAACTGCTGCTGCTGACCGCGCTGGAGGAGCTGAGCCTTGCGGATGCCGCGCGTGTCCTGGGACTGGACGAGGCCACCGCGCGCGCCACGCTGGAACGTGCCTATGCCGGCCTGAAATCCTGCGCGCAGACGAACGTCCTCATCATCGAGGACGAACCGATCATCGCGATGGATATCGAGGAACTGGTGCATAAATGCGGCCACAGGATCGCCGGCGTGGCCGCCACGGAAAAGGAGGCGGTCGAAATCGCCACCCGCACCCGTCCCGGCCTGATCCTGGCCGACATCAACCTTGGCGCTGGCGGGGACGGCATGACGGCGGTGTCGCAGATCCTGCAGCAGCAGAACATCCCGGTGATTTTCGTCACCGCCTATCCCGAACGCCTGCTGACGGGCGAACGGATCGAACCGGCCTTTGTCATCACCAAGCC
The DNA here is from genome assembly GCF_003311635.1 of Novacetimonas cocois. Lineage (GTDB taxonomy): Bacteria > Pseudomonadota > Alphaproteobacteria > Acetobacterales > Acetobacteraceae > Novacetimonas > Novacetimonas cocois. Next base: position 97,231 of record NZ_QEXL01000002.1, read on the forward strand.
GTTCGAGCCCCTGACACTGGCGATCGCGACATACCAGGCGGTCAGCGGCGGCCTGCCCCTGACCTGATGTCCGGGACGTGATGTTCCCGCGATGCTAATGTCCGTGGGACGATGATGTCCGTGGCCTGATAACAGGCCCCTTCCGCCGCGCGCCCGGGGCGCGGCGCGCATCTTCCGGCCAGGCGCAGAACAGACACGCGACACAGGCATGACGACGACCGGCTTGCATCGGTCAAGGTGCCTGCGACATTGTGAGGTCACCCGATCGCGCATGCATGAGGGCCCGGACAGATTGGAAGAGGAAAACATGAAACGGCTGGTCATCGTCTCCAATCGCGTCCCCGTCCCGAAAGAAGGCCTGAGGCCCGGCGGGCTTGCGGTTGTACTGCATGACCTGCTCGCCCTTCAGGGGGGCATGTGGTTCGGATGGAACGGCACCACCAGCGCGGACGCCGAAACGACCCCGCCGCAGATGCAGCAGGCGGGGGGCGTCGAATACGCGACCATTGGCCTGACCCCGGCCGAACACAAGCATTACTATACCGGCTTTTCCAATTCGACCCTGTGGCCGCTGATGCACTCCCTGCCGGAGTTCATACATTTCGAACGGCGCGAACTTGCGACCTACTGGTCGGTGAACGAACGGTTCTGCGCCAACCTCCTGCCGCTGCTCAGGCCCGACGACACGATCTGGATCCACGACTATCACCTGCTGCCCCTTGCCGCGCTGCTGCGCCGCAAGGGGGTGAAAATGCCGATCGGCTTTTTCCTGCACACGCCTTTCCCCGCGCCGGACATGCTGGCGATCGCCCCTGACGGGGGGACGTTCCTGCGTGACATGCTGTGCGCGGACCTTCTGGGTTTCCAGACGAGCGACGATACGGCCAACTTCATCTTCGCGGCGCAGCGCACGGCCGGGGCCACGCTGGTCACGCACGACACCCTGCAGTTCGAGGGGCACACGGTGCGCGTCAACACGTTCCCCGTGGAAATCGACCCCGAAGCCTTTGCCAAGACGGCCGCCGACGCCATCGAGGTCCCGGAACTCAAGCAGCTCCGCTCTTCCCTCGCGGGGCGCAAGCTGATCTTTGGCGTGGACCGGATGGACCCGACCAAGGGGCTGTGCGATCGACTGGCGGGCTATGACCGGCTGCTCGAAAGCTATCCCATCTGGCAGCGCAACGTGACATTCCTGCAGATCGCGGCGGAAAGCCGAGTGGACGTGCCGTCCTACAAGGCCCTGCGCGCGGAGCTGGAGGGACTGATCGGCAGGCTGAACAGCCGCCGCGGACAGGCCGACTGGACCCCGCTGCGCTTCCTGACGCGCGGCAGCCCGCGCCGGGTCGTGTCGGGATACATGCGACAGGCGAAGATCGGATACATCACGCCGCTGCGCGATGGCATGAACCTTGTGGCCAAGGAATATGTCGCGGCACAGGACCCGGATGATCCGGGCGTGCTGATCCTGTCGCGCATGGCCGGGGCCGCGCGGCAGCTGGATGGGGCGCTGCTGGTCAATCCGCTGGATCATGACGACCTGGCCGACGCGCTGAACCACGCCCTTGGCATGCCCAGGGAAGAACGCCGCGAACGCTGGCGGACATGTCGCCGCAACCTTGAGGGCTGCACCGCGCTGGGATGGGGACAGGCGTTCCTGCGCACGCTGGAAGCAACGGTCCGCTGACCCCTTGCACCTGCGGCGGGAGTAGGTGACAAACGCGCATGGCCTTACCTCCCCTCCTTCTTCTTCAGGACATTACTCTGACCCTTGGTGGCGCGCCGCTGCTGGACGGGGCCGGATTTGGCGTCTCGCCCGGTGAACGGATCTGCCTTGTGGGCCGCAACGGCTGCGGCAAATCGACCCTGCTGCGCATCGCGACGGGCGAACTGCAGGCCGACAGCGGCACGCGCTTCCTCCAGCCGGGCACGACCGTGCGCTACCTGCCGCAGGAACCCGACCTGTCGGGGTTCGAAACCACGCTGGATTACGTGCTGGCGGGCATGGGGCCGGGGGATCCGGATTACAGGGCGGCCGCCCTCCTGTCCGAACTGGGCATGACGGGGCGCGAAAACCCCGCCAACCTGTCGGGGGGGGAGGCACGGCGGTGCGCGCTGGCGCGGGCCCTGGCGCCGGAGCCTGACCTGCTGCTGCTCGATGAACCGACAAACCATCTCGACATGCCGACCATCGAATGGCTGGAACGCGAACTGCTGTCGCTGTCCTCCGCCATGGTCATCATCAGCCATGACCGCCGTCTGCTGGAAACGCTGTCACGTTCGGTCGTCTGGCTGGACCGGGGTGTCACGCGCCGTCTGGACCAGGGCTTTGCCCGGTTCGAGACATGGCGCGAAGAGGTGCTGGAACAGGAAGAGCGCGACGCGCACAAGCTGGACCGCCAGATCGCGCGCGAAGAAGACTGGATGCGCTATGGCGTGACGGCGCGGCGCAAGCGCAATGTCCGCCGCGTCGCTGAACTCGCCGCCCTGCGCCAGACCCGGCGCGAGGCGATCAAGCCCGCCACCGGCGCAAAGATGGAAGCGCGCGAGGCCGAACTGTCGGGCAAGCTGGTTTCGGTGGCCGAGGACATCAGCAAATCCTATGGCGAACATACGGTGGTGCGTGATCTGGACCTGCGCATCCTGCGTGGCGACAGGCTTGGCATCGTGGGGGCCAATGGCGCGGGCAAGAGTACCCTGCTGCGCCTGATGACAGGGCAGGACACGCCCGACAGCGGCACGGTCACGGTCGGCACGGCCCTGTCCATCGTGACGCTGGACCAGCAGCGCAGGCAGCTCGACCCCAACCGCACGCTGGCCGACACGCTGACGGGCGGCGGTGGTGACATGGTGCAGGTCGGGCATGAAAAACGCCATGTCATCGGATACATGAAGGACTTCATGTTCCGCCCCGAACAGGCCCGCACGCCGGTGGGTGTCCTGTCAGGGGGGGAGCGTGGACGCCTGATGCTGGCATGCGCGCTGGCACGGCCGTCCAACCTGCTGGTGCTCGACGAACCGACCAACGACCTTGACCTTGAAACGCTGGACCTGCTGCAGGACATGCTGGCGCAGTACGCGGGGACCGTCCTGCTGGTCAGCCATGACCGTGATTTCCTCGACCGGGTCGCCTCTTCGGTGCTGATGGCGGAAGGCGAAGGCAGATGGGTTGAATATGCCGGCGGCTACAGCGACATGCTGGCACAGCGTCAGGACGAAACACTTGCCGCCCGGCCATTGGCCGCCCCCCCGGCAAAGGCGCGTCCGGCGCAATCCGCCGCCCCAGCACCCCGACCCACCAGCCGCAAGCTGTCATACAAGGACCAGCATGCGCTTGAACGGCTGCCCGGACAGATCGCGGATCTGGAAAAAGAGGTCGAACGCCTGCGCGCCATCCTGGCGGATCCGGGCCTGTATGCCCGTGACCCGGACGGCTTCACCGCCACCACGCTGAAGCTGGAAAAAGCGCAGGCGGACCTGACGGCGGCAGAAGAAAGATGGCTGGAGCTGGAGATGCTCAGGGAATCGCTCAAGGCCAACTGAAGGACTGCGTTTGGGACATTCCGCAATCATAGGGCGGTTTTTGGTGAAGCTTTTCCCAAGATCTGTTGGGGATTATGTTTTCTGAAGCGCCCTGTTTTGGTTCAAAGCCTGCATGGATTGTTTTGTGTTGACGGATGCCTTGGGCAACCTGACGCGCCTCCCCGGCCCGAATTACGATACGGTCGGGGCTGCTTCCTTTTCCTGAACCAGCAGACTTCAGGAGGGCATCGTCAACAGGGCATTCAACGTTCACTGGATCGTGGATGCCATATGCACGCAAGGTGCCTGCATGGTCATTCCCCAGCGCAGGTATCGCCTTAACAGACACCCATCCGCTGGAATCCTGTTCAAAGCGCGCCATCCTGTCGAGAACTTCTTCTGCAAGCTCAACAAGTTCATTCGCGTCGCCCTGCGAAGCAACAGGACAGACGGATCCTTTGCAGCCATGATCCATCTGGCCACTGCAATCATCAATTCACGATAATTCCGAACAGACCCCGACAGGCTGTTTTCAAACAGCCCCTTATCGTGGCGGCTTTATTTTGCTGGCGTTTTTCAGCAGGGCATGGGGGTCGGTAATGCAGTGCGGCGCGGGTGGCGCATCCTTGCTGAGGGTATCCGGCTGCGCCGTGCAGGCAATGATCAGTTCCACCGCCTGACGCGCGCGCTCCCGCCTGCGGTGGGAGGGATGCATCAGGTTGTTCAGGACCATGAGGCGGCCGTATTTCAGGGAAATCGACATATCCAGCACCTGGTCGCGCGACAGGGCACCGTCCTGAACGCGGCTGAGCAGGCCCCCCTCCGCCATCGCGTAGGTGGTCACCAGAAGGTAGTTCTGCACATCGCGGGGCAGGTGACCGACATCACGCACCTGCTGCTGTCCATGACAGCCCGCAAGAATGCAGCAACCGGCCGCGGCGATGACCGATATTCGTAATTGCCTGAAAATGCTTTTCATCGGGCCGGAGCCTAGCACGTTCCGCGACACGATAGGCAAGGGATCACGTCACGCCCGCCCCGTCACATGCCCCCATGAACGCAAAAGGCGGGCCCGGCACCGTGGCCGGACCCGCCTCGCATGGACGCAACGGCAAAGCCGTATCAGGCAGACGGCGTCGTCTTGGTCTTTTCCTGTTCCTTGAGGACATCAAGAATGTCCTGAAGCAGCACTTCGCTGCGCGGCGGCGGCGGCGGAGCGGCAGACGCCGCGTCCTTCTTGGCGGCGAAGCGCGAAATGATCCGCACCACCCAGAAAATCACGAAACCGATAATGATGAACTGGATCACGGCATTGAGGAACACGCCGATATTCAGCGTCACCGCGCCGGCTTTCTGCGCATCCGCCAGGGTGGGCATGTGCGGGCCGCGCAGGGTGATGAAAAGGTTCGTGAAATCGATGCCGCCGATCAGGAGGCCCAGGAACGGGGTGAAGATGTCCTTCACCAGGCTGTTGACGATCGCGGTGAAAGCCGCGCCGATGATCACACCGACCGCAAGATCAACCACGTTTCCGCGCATCAGGAACGCACGGAAATCCCCCAGCCAGCTGGGGGCGTGGATTTCAGGCACATGCAGGTGTGTTGGCTTTTGCGCCATGCTGTATCATCCTCTTTTGAAAATCACTCTCCTGCACTGTCTAACAATCTGTCATCCCATTTACGACAGGGGAAATGACATGCCATGCGCTCCGTCATCCGGGTGATGCGGAAAGGTGACAGATTTCCGCCATCCGCAACGCGGCGGATACATGAAGGAACGCATGCGCCGCCGCATTACGGATGGCGGGGCAATCAGATGTTGATCGGGACGGCGTCCTCGTCTATACGCCAGCGAAAGTTATGCCCCGGTCGGCATCGGGGTCCCCAACGCGCGAAAGTTGTTGAACATGAAACCCGGCATCCACCCCGACTATCACGAAATCACCGTCATCATGACCGACGGGACCGAGTTCAAGACCCGTTCCTGCTATGGCACACCGGGCGCGACCCTGCGTCTGGACGTCGATCCGAAGTCGCATCCGGCGTGGACGGGCGTGCAGCGCATGCTCGATACTGGGGGCCAGGTGGCGAAGTTCAACAAGAAGTTCGGTGGCCTGGGCCAGCGCAAGAAGTCCTGAGGGGCGTAAAACCTCCCTCCGCAGTCAGGCCTGCCTGTCAGCACGCAAATGCCCGGCCCTTGAAAAAGGGACCGGGCATTTCCATTTCCAGTGTGTCGCAATGCCGCATGTCGGGTTGCGATGAACTACCGGAAATCGCGGTCCGCTCCATATCGAGGGACCGCATGACAACAGGCCTTGCTCACTTTCAGGAGGTTTTCATGAGTTACGATTTTGCCCCCCTGTTCCGCAGCGCGATCGGATTCGACCGTCTGGCGCAACTGGTCGATACGGCGGCGCAGAACCCCGTCAGCCCGTCCTATCCCCCCTACAACATCGAAAAGCTGGCGGAGTCGCAGTACATGCTGACGATGGCGGTGGCGGGGTTCGGGCCGGATGACATCGAACTGACGGTGCAGGACAACACGCTGATCGTTGCCGGACGCGTGTCCAGCACGCAGCCCGACCGCGAAATGTTGTATCGCGGCATCGCAAAGCGCGCGTTCGAGCGACGCTTCGTGCTGGCCGACCATATCGTGGTGGAAAACGCCAACCTCGATAACGGACTGCTGTGCATCGAGGTGCGCCACATCGTTCCCGAGGCGCTGAAGCCACGGCGCATTCCCATTTCGTCCGGCGCGCGCGCCACGGTTCCGACCCCGGCCGAACATGCCGCGCCCGCGCCGCAGGCGGCCGGTGCCAGCGAACATGCCACAACCGGCTCCGTCCCCGCGCCGTTGCCAAGCACGTTCGGCGCGCATGATGCGGAGGCCAGTCACGCCGGCGCCGCCCGGCAGGCCGCCTGACGGAAAGAGGTCCGGTCAGGCATGACAGTAAAGGGGGAGGCCGCATCATCGCGGCCTCCCTTTTTTCATTTACGGGACCGCATGTCGGCAATGGTGATGAAATACGCCGTTGCGCGCACAACATACTTGACCTTTGCATGGCCGCGCCTTCATATCCCATCCCATCAAGTGCTTTTGTTTCTTGCGCGCCAGCAGGCACGCACGATGCCCGCGGGGGCATTGACGATTTGCCCTTCGTTCCGAGGTGCCTGCGCGTGGCGCCATCACACGCAGTAGGACCTGTTTTGCAATGAACGCTCTGCCCCTTATGCCCAAGGCCACCGCCGTGTGGCTGATTGAAAAGACTGCGCTGACCTTTACCCAGATCGCCGAATTCTGTGGCATGCATCCGCTGGAGGTACAGGCAATCGCGGATGGCGAGGTCGCGCAGGGGATCGTGGGTTATGACCCGGTCAAGAACCATCAGGTCACGCAGGCGGAAATCGACCGCTGCGAAAAGGACCCGGCACAGCGCCTGAAGGTCCTGCCGGCCCCCAACCCGATCCATCGCCGGTCCAAGGGCGCGCGCTATACCCCGGTGGCCAAGCGTAATGACCGTCCCGACGCGATTGCGTTCCTGCTGCGCAATTTCCCGCAGCTGTCGGATGTGCAGATGGTCAAGCTGCTGGGCACGACCAAGGATACGATTGAAAAGGTCCGCACGCGCCAGCACTGGAACAGCGCGAACATCAAGCCGCGCGACCCGGTCATCCTGGGCCTGTGCAGCCAGACGGACCTGAACGCGATGGTGGCGGCCGCCAACGATCGCCTCGCCCGGGAGGGACAGGCCGTCCCGCCGCCGATCGAACTCGACAACGACCCGGTCTGATCTGCGGGCTGCCGTCCCCCTGCCGCCCCGTGCGGCAGGGGGACGGACCCTGCATCAGCCCTGAAGGCTGAGCCGTTCGATTTCTTCCTTGAGTCGCAGTTTCTCAAGCTTGAGTCGCATCAGCACCCGCTGGTCGGGCATGGGGCGCCTGTCTTCGTCAAAAATCTGGTCATCCAGACGAGCATGACGGGTTTTGAGGCTGTTGATACGCGCTTCGTACAGCATGGACTCTCCTCCAGCATGTTTGGCTACGACGGGGGTACGCTAACGCAACCCGATTGCCCGATGCCATGACAAAATCGCACCCTTGCGCGAATTCGCCATCATTTCGTTTTTTGCATGCGATGTGCTTAGGATGGCGTCATGTTCATGTGCTGGATGGAGCGCCATGCTGACAGACCGGGATACCCTCCTTCGCAAGCTGCACGAACTGCGCAGCGAGCATCGCGACCTTGACACCGTCATCAGCCGGATGGGCGAACAGCCAGTGGACCAGTTGCATATCCAGCGCCTGAAGAAGCGCAAGCTGCTGCTCAAGGATGAAATCATGTGGCTCGAAAGCCGCCTGATCCCCGACAGCATTGCCTGATCGCGGCATTTCTTCTAACTGCCGCTGGCATAACCGCCTCCCCCGCCACAAAGCCCTGAAAGTACAGACGCCGTGACCAATTCCCCTGCCCCTTCCTCCCCCAAGGACAGCGCCGTGCATGTGGGGCTGATCATGGGCAGCCAGTCCGACTGGGAAACGATGCGCCATGCCGCCGCCGTTCTGGAGGAGCTGGAGATCCCCCATGAAATCCGGATCGTGTCCGCCCACCGCACGCCGGACCGGCTGGCGGAATATGCCCGCACGGCGCGCGGACGGGGGCTGTCGGTGATTATCGCCGGGGCGGGCGGGGCCGCCCACCTGCCGGGCATGTGCGCGGCGTGGACCAGCCTGCCGGTGCTGGGGGTGCCGGTCGAATCGCAGGCGCTCAAGGGAATGGACAGCCTGCTGTCGATCGTCCAGATGCCCGGCGGCGTGCCGGTCGGCACGCTTGCGATCGGTCGCGCGGGGGCAAAGAATGCCGGGCTGCTGGCTGCGTCCATCCTGTCGCTTGGCGATGCCGCACTGACACAGCGGCTGGAAACGTGGCGCGCGACCCAGACGGAGTCCGTCGCGCAGGAGCCGGTGCGATGACACCGCTTTCCCCGAACTCCGTCCTTGGCATCGTTGGCGGCGGGCAGCTTGGCCGCATGTCGGCCATCGCCGCGGCACGTCTGGGCTTTCGTGCCCATATCCTGACATCGCAGGCCGATGGCCCGGCAGCACAGGTTGCCCATGCGGTGACCGTCGGCGCCTATGACGACCATGACGCGCTGCGCCGCTTTGCCAATGCGGTGGATGTCGTGACGTTCGAATTCGAAAACATCAGCGCCGACGGGCTGGACCTGCTTTCCTCCCTCCGCCCGGTCCATCCGTCAGGCAGGATCCTGCGCATCAGCCAGGACCGCATCGCGGAAAAGACATTCCTGCAGGATGCCGGAATCCCGATCGCCCCCTTCCACCTGGTGGAGAACGAGGCCGACCTGCAGGTCGCGGCCACGCGGCTGGGATATCCCTTTATCCTCAAGACGACGCGGCTGGGATATGATGGCAAGGGGCAGGCACGTATCCATGCGCCCGAGGACCTGTCCGCCGCATTTTCCCGCCTTGCCCCCCATCCGCTGGTAGCGGAGGGAATGGTCGATTTCGCGTGCGAGGTCAGCGTCATGGTGGCGCGCAACGCCACGGGCGGGACCGTCACGTTCGATACGACGGAAAACCGTCACCGCAACGGCATCCTTGACCTCAGCCTTGCCCCCGCGCGGATTTCCGACGGACTTGCACAGCGCGCCCGCGAACTGGCAGGCGAAATCGCCCGTGCGCTGGACCTGACCGGCATCATGGGGGTGGAGATGTTTGTCGATCGCGACGGGGACCTGCTGGTCAATGAAATCGCCCCGCGTCCGCACAATTCGGGTCACTGGACCATGAATGCCTGTCCGGTGGACCAGTTCGAGATGCATGTCCGCGCGGTCACCGGCCTGCCGCTGCCGCCTGCAACGCGCCATAGCGACGCGGTGATGAAAAACCTGATCGGTCCCGACGACATGGCCCTGTGGCCCCGGATCATGGCCGCCCCCGGCCTGCTGGCCCACCATTACGGCAAGGCGGAGGCCCGACCGGGCCGCAAGATGGGACATGTCAACGTGCTGTTCCCCTATGGCGGCCTGCCGGGGGAATTCGGGGTGGAGGCGGCGCTGGGTCCCCTCGCGACGCCAGCGGACGGGGCGGACGGGGACTGAGGCCCTAGATCAGGCCCGCCCTGCGGAAGCTGAGGCTCCGGCCGTTTCCCACGACCATATGATCATGCAGGCGGATGCCCATGACGCGCGCGATCTGTTCTATGTGCATCGTCATCTGGATATCCGCCGCGGACGGCATGGGATCGCCGCTTGGGTGATTATGCGCGAGGATCAGGATACGGGCGTTAAGATCCATGGCGTGGCGCATGATTTCACGTGGATAGACGGGGGCCTGATCGACGGTCCCCACCCCCATCACCCGGTCATCCACCAGCCGGTAGGCGGCATCAAGGAACAGCACCCTGAACTGTTCGGTGCTGTCATGGCCCATCACCGCCTGCAGGTAATCCACGATGCGGCGATGCCCCGACAGCGCATCCCCATGCCGCACATAGGCACGGTGCAGGCGCAGCGCTGCCTCCCGCACAACAGCGATCAGGGGGGAAAGCACGGGATACATGCCCGTCACCGCGTCAAGTTCCTGCGGAGAGGCCGACAGCACCATCCCGGCGGAACCGAAGCGCGCCAGCAGGATATCGGCCAGAACGTCGGCATCGGCATGGCGGGGGTCCAGCGTCCCGATCACATGGCGCAGGAGCGTCCGGTCATCCATCCCCGCCGCGCCATTTTCGCCCTCCCACGGCGCGGGCGGGGCGTCATGTGGCGATCCGTGCAGTCCCATTCGCGGCCAACCCCGTGCATGTGTCGATAAATTCAGGACAGACAGCCCGACGACAGGGCATAATGGGAACCAATAATCGATAACAGACGGAGGTCATATACCCGCATGAATTTTTCCATTCCCCCTGCCCCGCGCAATGCAGTCCTGTTCGATCTGGACGGCACGATCATCCGCTCCCATGACGGCATCATCGAATCCATCCATGCCGTCCTGCGTGACCTCGGCCATGAACCGGACCTGTCGATCGACCTGACATGGGTGGTGGGACCGCCGCTGCGCGATCTTCTGGGGCATATCCTGGCCCATTACGGCGACGACCGCGTGGACGAGGCGATGGACCTGTACCGCAGGCATTACGAAGGCGGCGGCATGCGCAAAAGCCCGCTGTTCGACGGAATGCGCCATGTCATCGAAACCCTGCATGCCGGGGGAACGCAGCTTTTCATCGCCACGTCAAAGCCACGCTACCTGGCGCGCAAGATCCTACACCTGCGCGGGCTGTCGCAGTATTTCGACGGCCTGTCGGGCGCGCGCGCCGATGACAGCGGCGCGGAAAAACCGGAACTGATCGCCGCATTGCTGCGTGAACATGACGTGGCGCGTAACCATGCGCTGATGATCGGCGACCGCCGCTTTGACATCACGGGCGCGCATGCAAACCATGTCCGTGCGCTGGGCGTGCTGTGGGGATATGGGGGGCGCGACGAACTGGTCGCCGCAGGCGCGGACGCGCTGGTCAGCCAGCCGGACGAACTTCTGCAGGCCATTGCCACGCAGTTCGAACTGATGGCGAAGCACGCCGCCTGACCCCCGGAAGGCTGCCTGAAAACAACGGAAGTTTTTCGGATGTCGCCTTATTTTCAGTAAAGGCGACGCCTTACGAAGCTTTTTGCAAAAAGCTTCGCCAAAAACTTTTGTGATTTCAGGGTGTTGTCGGGCCTGTTTTTTTCAGGCCGTCGCTAAAGCATTTTCTCCCGCCGCAGGGAGGTCCACTCTTTCCTGCCCGCGATGATGCAGTCATGCATGACCGTGGACAGCAGGCGTCCGTGGGCCTCCACCTGCCGCATGACGACGGCCGCGTCCTCCAGCAGGCGGGGCGCGGGCGGGAATGCCCCGCCATCCCATACCGCCACCATCGAGACCGCATGCAGGTGCAGCACGCGCTGCAGGATCGTGCGGCACATGTCGGCGGGCGGACCCGCGGGCACCCGTTCATCGCCCACCAGACGGTTGGCCGCATCCAGCAGCAGGATCGTCACCTGTCCCTGTGCATTGCTTCCCTGCCCATCGCGCGACGACACGGGCATGGCATCGCGCGTGGCGGCGTAATGGGTCCATGCCGCCTGCAGGTCATGGATGTACGGACGCGATCGCCCGTCCCCCTGACACAGCCGTCCCGCCACCAGCGCAGGCAGCCCCAGCACCGCGCAGGCACGCGGCCCCGCGCTGGCGGCACGCAGTTCCCCCGCCCCCGCCGACAGCACCCCGGCGAGGGAGCCGAAACGCGCGATCAGGTCCTTGGCCAGCGGTTTGGTATCGCGACGGGGAATGGCGGCGAACAGCAGGACCTCCAGAATCTCGTAATCCGCCAGCGATCCCTCCCCGGCGGCGCGTATGCGCGCGCGCATGCGTGCCCGGTGCCCGCCCGGTCCGCTGTTGCGTGATCCATTCCCCGATCCGTTTCCCCCGCCATCCGTGCGCGATGCCACCTGTCCCCCTTCATTCCATGCGGCCGCCCTGTCATGTCCGGCAGCGTTTCAGTTCCCGATGCGTGTGCGTCATGGCCTGTTGGGAAGGACATTGCTATAGGTAACCATGTGATGGACAGTCTTTTCCCCCCCACGCGCATTCCCGACGAAGGCGCGCCCGAGTACCTCGCCCGGCTGAACCCGGAACAGCGCGCCGCGATCGAGACGACGGACGGTCCGCTGCTTGTCCTTGCCGGGGCGGGCACGGGCAAGACGCGCGTGCTGACCACGCGCTTTGCCCATATCCTGCTGTCGGGACGGGCGCGGCCCAACCAGATCCTTGCCGTGACCTTCACGAACAAGGCCGCCCGCGAAATGCGGGAGCGAATCGGCGCACTGCTCGGCGCGCCGGTGGAGGGGCTGTGGCTGGGGACGTTCCATTCCCTGTGCGCGCGCATGCTGCGCCGGCACGCGGAATATGTCGGACTGACCAGCAGTTTCACCATCCTCGACACCGATGACCAGATCCGGCTGCTCAAGCAGGTGATCGAACCGCGCCGCATCGACACCAAACGCTGGCCGCCACAGGGCATCATGGGCGTCATCCAGCGGTGGAAGGACCGGGGCCTGACGCCCGAGCGCGTCAGCGATGCCGAGGACTGTGATTTCGCCGATGGCAAATGCCGCGCGATCTATGCCGATTACCAGAAACGCCTGATCCAGCTGAACGCCTGCGATTTCGGCGACCTGATGCTGCACATGACCGAAATCATGCGCACCCATCCCGACGTGCTGGCGCAGTATCACCGTTTCTTCCGCTATATCCTTGTCGATGAATACCAGGACACCAACACGATCCAGTACCTGTGGCTGCGCCTGCTGGCGCAGCGCGGGGACGGACGGGCCAACATCTGCTGCGTGGGCGATGATGACCAGTCGATCTATTCCTGGCGCGGGGCGGAGGTGGAAAACATCCTGCGTTTCGAACGCGACTTCCCCGGCGCGAAGGTCGTGCGGCTGGAACGCAACTACCGCTCCACACGCCAGATCCTTGGCGCGGCGTCCGGCCTGATCGCGCATAACGAGGAACGGCTGGGCAAGACGCTGCATCCGGGACGCGATGACGCGGAAGGCGAGAAGGTGCGCGTCGTCGCGGTATGGGATTCCGATGACGAGGCCCGCATGGTGTGCGAGGAGGTGGAACGCCTGCGCAATGACGGCCATTCGCTGGCGGAATGCGCCATCCTTGTCCGCGCCGGGTTCCAGACCCGCGCGTTCGAGGAACGGCTGATCACAATCGGCCTGCCCTATCGCGTGGTGGGGGGGCTGCGTTTTTACGAACGCGCCGAAATCCGCGACGCGCTGGCCTACATGCGGGTGCTGAACCAGCCATCGGACGACCTTGCGTTCGAACGCATCATCAACGTGCCGCGCCGGGGCATCGGCGCGACGGGGCTGCAGAAACTTCACCTTCACGCCCGCGCGCGCGACATCCCGCTGACGGCGGCCGTGCTGGAACTTCTGGCCGATGGCGCGATCAAGGGACGCGCGCGCGAACATCTTGCGACGCTGATGCGCTGTTTCGGACAGTGCCGCGAGGACCTGCCGCGTGAAGGGCACGTGGTGGTGGTCGAACGCCTGCTGGAGGACAGCGGCTATCTCGACATGTGGAAGGCGGACAAGTCGCCTGACGCGCCCGGACGCCTCGACAACCTCAAGGAACTAGTGCGCGCGCTTGCCGATTTCGAGAACCTTGGCGGTTTCCTCGAACATGTGGCGCTGGTGATGGAGACGGAGGAAAACGCCGGGAACGAGCGCCTGAACATCATGACCCTTCACGGCGCCAAGGGGCTGGAGTTCGATACGGTCTTCCTGCCGGGGTGGGAGGAAGGCGTCTTTCCGTCGCAGCGCACGCTGGATGAAGGCGGGATGAAGGGGCTGGAGGAAGAGCGTCGCCTCGCCTATGTCGGCATCACGCGCGCGCGGCTGCGCGCCATCATCAGCCATGCGGCCAACCGTCGCATCTATGGCAACTGGCAGTCCGCGATCCCCAGCCGCTTTGTCGAGGAACTGCCGGACGAGCATATTGAAACCCAGGGCGATTCGACGCGCGCGCGTCACAACGGCTCGATGCGCACGCCGGTATTTGGCGCGACCCCGTTTCCGGTCGTCGCCCGCCGCCGTCCCGTCACCGACGTCGCGACATCCCCCACGCAGGCGCGCAAGGGTGCCTTTCCCGTGGGCACCCGTGTCTTTCACCAGAAATTCGGATACGGCACCGTCGCGTCCGCAGAAGGCAGCCGTCTGGAGGTCGCGTTTGAAAAAGCGGGCACCAAACGGGTGATCGATTCCTTTGTTGAGCAGGTATCATGACCATTCCCCCCCGCCGCCACGCCACCGAACTGGAGACCATTTCGGTCACCGTGCCGCCAGAGGCCGTGGAAGCCTATGAAAACGCGCTGGCCACCGCCTGCGCGACCATCGGCATCTTTGAAGTGGACGATGCCCAGACCCTGTGGCGGGTCGAGGGCGTGCGCGACATCGGCAATGCCGAAGCCGAACTGCAGGCGGCACTGGTGCTGGCGGCGGCCCTGAGCGGGGTGGACGCCCCCCTGGAACGCACCCGCACGGAATCCGAGGGCTGGCTTGCCCGCACGTACGAGGCATTTCCCGAACAGACGGCGGGAAAGCGGTTCGCCATTCGCGGCACCCATCTGGAACCCGGCGCCAATCCGCAGCGCATCACCCTGGTGCTGGACGCGGGCGTTGCGTTCGGGTCGGGGGAACATGGCTCGACCCGCGGGTGCCTGCGCGCGCTGGAAATGGTGGCCCATCGCAGGCCGCGCCGTATCCTCGACCTCGGGTGCGGATCGGGTATCCTCGCCATGGCGGCGGCGGCGCTGCTGAAACAGTCGGTGCTGGCGACCGATATCGATCCCTGGTCCGTGCGCGTCACCCGACGCAACGCGCAGATGAACGGCCTTGCCAACATGGTGACATGCCACCTCGGCAACGGGTGGAGCACGCCCGCCATCCGCCGGCATGCGCCCTATGACCTTGTCTTCGCCAACATCCTTGCCCGCCCGCTATGCGCGATGGCGGGCGATCTTGCGCGCAACCTCCTGCCGGGGGGGACGGCCATCCTTGCGGGGCTGTTGCAGACGCAGGTGCGCATGGTGCTTTCGGCCCACCGCCGGCAGGGGCTGGTACTGGAACGTCACCTGCGCGAAGGCGACTGGGCCACGCTGATCCTGAGAAAACCCGATGCCTGAGCCCACACCCCCCGTTCATATCCGTCCCGCGACGGACGACGACATTCCCGCGATCGTGGACATCATCAACGACGCCATCCGCAATAGCACCACCCTGTGGGAAACGCGCGAGACGACGGTGCCCGTCCGGCTGGAATGGCTGCATGACAGCCAGAAGAACGGCCATCCCGTCCTTGTCGCCGTCACGCCGGAGGGCGTGGTCGCGGGATACTGCAGCTGGAAGACCTTCCGTCCGTTTTCGGGCTATGCCCACACGGTCGAACATTCCATCTATATCGCCCCCGCGTACAAGCGCCGGGGCATCGGCAGCCTGCTGCTGGGACACCTGTGCGAGCTTGCACGCCATTCGGACGTGCATGTGATGGTCGCGGCCATTACCGCGTCGAACACGGCGTCGCGCCTGCTGCATGAACGTTTCGATTTCCAGCGCGGCGGCACGATCCCGCAATGCGGGACCAAGTTCGGCAAATGGATGGACCTGATGTTCCTCTACCGGCTTGTCCCGAACGACTGAGCGTCGTCATGAACATGACGCGCGCGCCTGCTTTTTCATTCCAGAAACGGAGTCACGTTCCATGACGGATGCCCCCACCCGCCTCCGCGCCCTGCGACAGATCCTGCGGGAGGACAATGTCGATGGTTTCATCCTGCCGCGCGGGGACGAACATCTGGGCGAATATGTCGCCCCCTGCGCCGAACGGCTGGCGTGGCTGACGGATTTCACCGGCAGCGCGGGCATGGCGACGGTGCTGATGGATCGCGCGGCGGTCTTTTCCGATGGCCGCTATACCACCCAGATGGAACATCAGGTGGACGGGCTGTGCTGGGAACGGCTGCACCTGCGCGAAACGCCGCCTGCGCAATGGCTGGCCCAGCATGCCGCTGGCGCGCGGATCGGGTACGACCCGCGCCTGCTGAGCGAAAACGCCCTCCTGCCCTTCATCCAGGCGGGACTGACGCTGGTGGCCCTGGTGCGCAACCCGGTTGACGCCATATGGACCGACCGCCCCGAACCGCCACGCACCCCCTGCCTGGAACAGCCGCTTGAATATAGTGGCATCGACAGCCTGACCAAGCGCCAGACGCTGGCGGCACAGTTGCGCAAGTCGGGCGAAGCCTGCGTGGTGCTCAGCGATCCGGCCTCCATCGCATGGCTGCTCAACATCCGTGGCAACGATGTTCCCTATACGCCGCTGAGCCTGTGCTTTGCCATCGTCAACGCGGATGCCTCCGTCTCCCTGTTCATTGACCCGGTCAAGCTGACCCCGCGCACGCGCGAATGGCTGGGGGAGGACGTGCGCGTTTTCACCCCCGATGACCTGCCGGCGCAACTGGCGGCACAGGCGGGACAGCGGGTGCAGATCGACCCGGCGGCGAATTCCGTGTGGTTCATCCAGACGCTGGAACAGGCCGGCGCCACCGTCATCCGCGCCACCGACCCCTGCCTGCTGCCCAAGGCCATCAAGAATCAGGTGGAACAGCAGGGTGCGCGTCACGCCCATGAACAGGATGCCATCGCCATCTGCCGTTTCCTGCACTGGCTGGACACCGAAGGGGTCGGCACGGGCGAGCTGGAGGCAGCGCAGCGTCTGGACGCATTCCGCAAGGGATCGCAGGATTATCGCGAGGAAAGCTTTCCCGCCATTTCCGGATCCGGCCCCAATGGCGCGATCATCCATTACCGCGTCACGGCCGAAACGGACCGCATCCTGCGCCATAACGAGGTGTACCTGATCGACAGCGGGGGACAGTATCCCTATGGCACCACGGACATCACCCGCACCGTGTGGACGGGCCCCGAACAGCCCGACGATGATGTCTGCGACGCCTTTACCCGCGTCCTGCGCGGCCATATCGCGCTGGCGCGCGCCCATTTCCCGCACGGCACCACGGGACACGCGCTCGACGCGCTGGCGCGGCAGGCCCTGTGGGAAGGCGGGCTGGATTACGACCATGGCACCGGGCATGGAATCGGCAGCTACCTGTCGGTGCATGAAGGGCCGTGCAACATTTCCACCAATTACCGTCCCGTCCCGCTGGAGGCGGGGATGATCATCTCGAACGAGCCGGGATATTACCGCCCCGGCGCGTTTGGCATCCGCCTGGAAAACCTGCTGCTGGTGCAGCCCGCGATCACCCCCGCGGTCACCACGGGCGCGACGCGGCGCTTTCTGGCGTTCGAGGTGCTGACGCTGGCGCCGTTCGATCGCCGCCTGATTGCGGTGGACATGCTCAACACCACCGAAATTGCCTGGCTCGACGCCTATCATGCACGCGTTTTTGAACAGGTCGCGCCACATCTGGACAAAGTCGGGCAGACATGGCTGCAGGCGGCCTGCGCGCCGCTGAGCGCCAGATAATGTGACCACGAATCTGGTCCCGGACGGGGGGGATGGAATTGTCACATGCCGGTCCGGGGCCTAGGACTTTTTACCAGTTCCGACGCAACTGGATCCGAAGCATCAGCGGAAACAGCCAAGCCGGTGCGCAACCTGCCCCCCGGGCAGGCGCAAGCACGATAGGGAGACGTTCAAAATGTCCGCAGAAAAAACAATTCCCGCCACCCTGATCCCCGGCGACGGGATCGGCCCTGAAATTGTTGACTCCGTCATCGAAATCCTCGACGCCGTCGGCGCACCGTTCAAGTGGGAAAAGGCATTGGGTGGCGTCGCGGCCCTTGATGCCACCGGCAGCCCGCTTCCCAAGGAAACGATCGAAAGCATCCGTCGCACCGGCCTCGCGCTGAAGGGTCCGCTGACCACCCCCGTCGGTGGCGGCTTCAAGTCCATCAACGTGACACTGCGTCAGGAGTTCGGTCTGTTCGCGAATGTCCGTCCCACGAAAACGATCGTGCCGGGTGGCCGCTTCGACAACATCAACCTCGTCATCTTCCGCGAAAACCTCGAAGGCTATTACGCTGCCCTGGAAAACTACATCCCGGTTGGTGACGACCCGCATGCCATCGCCACCAGCGCGGGCTATACCTCGCGCGCGGAATGCAACCGGATCGTGCGTTACGCCTTTGAATACGCGGTCAAGAACAACCGCAAGCGCGTGACCCTGGTGCACAAGGCCAACATCCTGAAGCTGCTGACCGGCCTGTTTCTGGAAGAAGGCCGCAAGGTCGCCAAGGAATATGAAGGCCGCGTGGAAGTGAACGAGCGTATCGTCGATGCCTGCGCCATGCAGCTGGTGACCGATCCGTGGCAGTTCGACTGCATCGTGACCACCAACCTGTTCGGTGACATCCTGTCCGACCTGACGGCCGGCCTGGTGGGTGGCCTGGGTCTGGCGCCCGGCGCGAACATCGGCGAAAAGGCCGCCGTGTTCGAAGCCGTCCACGGTTCCGCCCCCGACATCGCGGGCCAGAACAAGGCCAACCCGACCGCGCTGCTGCTGGCGGCGAACATGATGCTGCAGCATGTCGGCCGGAAGGATCTTGCCGACCGCATCGACAGCGCCATCAACAAGGTCATCACCTCCGGCGCGGTGCGCACGGGCGACCTTGGCGGCAAGGCGACCACGACCGACCTGACGGCAGCCCTGAAGCAGGCGCTGGTCTGATCCGGTGATTATTCCCGCGACGGCTGATCGCTGTCGCGGGACATGAAAAAAGGGTCGTGGCAGATGATGCCACGGCCCTTTTTACGTTTCCGGCCGGCGGGAACAATACACGTCCTCCGGGACAGTATTTTTTAAAAATTCAGTGTTCTTTCGAAGCTTTTGCGAAAAGCTTCACCAAAACCCTCCTTCGGGCTTTCAGCTTCCGCGATAGGTCGAAAACCCGTAGGGGGAAACCAGCAGCGGCACATGGTAATGCCCGCCCTTTTCCCCCGCCGTGGCCCGCGCCATGCCAAAGACAATCGGCACGACATCAAGGAACGGCGGATCGGACAGCACCACCCCGCGCCCCCGGAAATAGGCCGCAACGCCGAATTCCAGCCGGTAAGTGCCCTGTGCCATTTCCCCCGTCGCGGCCGACAGTTCGGGGCAGCGCCCGTCCGCATTGGTGATCCCGTGGAACAGGCGCTCATTCCCTGACCACAGGCCGATTTCCATGCCAGCCGCAGGCAGGCCGGAGACAAGGTCCAGCACATGGGTCGAAAGGGTGCTCATGACGCGTCCTCCATCTGTCTGAGGATGCCGTCCTGCCGCAGGGCCGCGATCCTGGCAATTTCATCAAGCGCCGTCTGGATTTCGGTGTCGGGATCATGCTCCAGCCGTCGCTGCATTTCCGCAAGGATCCGTTCCTTGTCCGCCAGCCGGACGCAGATGATGAACGGAATGCCGAATTTGGCCGCATAGGCGTCATTGAGCGCACGGAACCGGGCGAATTCCTCCGGCGTGAGACGGTCCAGCCCGGCGGAGGCCTGCTCAGTGGCGGAGGCATCGGTCAGCGTCGGGTCCACCCCGGCACGGCGCGCAAGTTCGGGATGGGCCCGGATCAGCGCCATCTGCTCCCCGTCCGTGGCGCGGCGCATCTCATGGTCCATGACGCGCAGCATGTGCGCGGCATCTGCGAACGGACGGTGGTCGAACGCGCGTTCGGCCACCCAGGGGGAATGTTCGTACATCGGCCCGAACAGTTCGACGAACCGCGCCTCGTCCAGGGTATTGACGCGTGCCATATCCGCTGTCATGCCGGATGCACCGACAGCCAGTGCCGCGCAATATCCAGCCGTGTCGCGACCCACACCTGTTCCTTTGTGGCGATGTAATCAAGGAACCGCGCCACGGCCCGCGCGCGGCCCGGTCGCCCCGCCACCCGGCAGTGCAGTCCGACCGACATCATCTTTGGCGTCTGTGCCCCTTCCTCATACAGCTCATCAAACGTGTCGCGCAGGTAGTTGAAGAACTGCTCCCCCTCGGTAAAGCCGTTCAGGGCGACGAAGCGCATGTCGTTCACATCCAGCGTATAGGGCACGATCAGCTGCGCGCGGCCATTCGCACGATCGTAATACGGCAGGTCATCGGCATAGGAATCGGCGTCATAGACAAACCCGCCTTCCTGCGCGACCAGACGCGCGGTGTTGGGGCTGGTACGGCCCTGATACCATCCCAGCGGGCGCGATCCCGTCACCCTGGTATGCAGGGCAATGCATTCCTCGATATGGGCGCGTTCCACCGCTTCGGGAATGTGCTGGTAATCGATCCAGCGCAGCCCGTGGGAGGCGATTTCCCACCCGGCGTCCTTCATCGCGCGCACGGCATCGGGGTTGCGGGCCATGGCCATCGCGACCCCGAACACGGTCACGGGCTGGCGTCGCTGCGTGAAAATCCGGTGCAGGCGCCAGAACCCGGCACGCGCGCCATATTCATACAGGCTTTCCATCGCGATCGCCCGCGCGCCGGGGATCGATGCCGCGCCAATCATTTCCGACAGGAATGCCTCGGACCCGCGATCGCCATGCAGGATGGAGTTTTCGGCCCCCTCCTCGTAATTGATGACGAACTGCACCGCGATGCGCGCCCCGCCCGGCCATTTCGCATCCGGCGGAGATGCGCCATAGCCGACAAGGTCACGCGGATATCCGGTCTGCTGTTCCATCACGTCATTCACCATATTCTGCCAGCGCGGCATCGACGGCACGCCCCGAAACCAGGTTATGCCCTTCCTGCCGCAGGACTGCCTCAAGCGCGCCAAGCGTCAGGAGGACCTTGTGCTTCGCCGCGTTGTATCCCATCGCGCCGATACGCCAGATCCTGCCCTGCAGCGGGCCAAAGGCCGATCCGATCTCGATCTCGAAATCATCGCGCATGCGCGCGCGCACCCGTTCGCCGTCAACGCCATCGGGGATAAGGACGCCGGTCACGTTGGTCATGCGGTGCGCGTCACTGCCGAACAGGCTCAGGCCCATCGCGCGCAGGCCCGCGCCCATCGCCCGGCTGGCGGCGGCATGGCGGGCGAAACGCGCCTCCAGCCCTTCCTCCACCATGATGCGGGCGGCCTCGCGCGCGGCATACAGCATGCTTGTCGCCTCGGTATGGTGGTTCAGGCGCTTTTCGGACCAGTAATCCATGATCATCGCAAGGTCGAAATAGTTCGAGGCAATGCGCGCGCGTATCCCGTCCGTGGTCGTGGCGCTGCGGATCCCGGCCTCCACATGGCGGCGCGACATGATGTAGTCGGCGGCGCGGTCCGAAATCGTGATGGGCGAGGACCCGGGCGGGCCGCCCATGCATTTCTGCAGCCCGCCGGTCACGATATCCACGCCCCAGCGGTCCGTCGCAACCGGCATGCCGCCCAGCGTCGCCGTCGCATCGACATACGACAGCACATCATGCCGGCGACACAGTTCCCCCACCCCGTCCAGCGGCTGCGCCATGGTGGTGGAGGTATCGCCATGAATACATGCCAGCACATGCGGGCGATGCGCGACGATGCCGTCCTCGATCTGCTTCAGGGTCGCGACCTCGCCCCACGGGATGTCGATGGTAAAGATTTCCGCGCCTATCCGCTGCGCGATTTCCGACAGAAGCAGCCCGAACCGCCCCGCGCATACGATCAGCAGCCGCGCCCCCGGTTCCAGCAGGGAGACCAGCGCCGCCTCGATCCCCGCGCGCGCCGTGCCGTCAACCAGCAGCGTCCAGCGGTTTTCGGTCATGAAGACCTGACGGTACAGCGCCATGGTCTGGTTCATGTAGCCGGTCATTTCGGGATCGAACTGCCCCAGCATGTCGGCCGCCATGGCACGCAGCACGCGCGGATGCACGTTGACCGGCCCCGGCCCCATCAGCATCCGTGAAGGAGGATCGATCTGGCCAAAAATATTCTGTGTCATCAACAACGTCTTTCAAACAGGCGGACAAAATCCATCATGGCGCGCAGGGCGATTTCCACGTCCGCCGCCGTCACGGCCTCGGCCGGGTTGTGGCTGATCCCCTTTTCACAGCGGACAAACAGCATCGAAACCGGGGCCAGATGCGCCATGACCATCGCGTCATGGCCCGCGCCACTGACCAGCACGCGCGCCGGCGCGCCCGTCACATCCGCCACCGCCTGTTCCATCAGCTGCGTCAGCACGCCATCACAGGGGGTGGCCGACAGGTCCTGCTGCAGCTCGACCTCCAGCCCGATCCCGCGCCGGTCCGCAATCTGGCGCAGTTCGTGGCGTATCGCCTTCGCCGCTGCATCGCGCTGCGCGTTGGTTCCCGCGCGCACATCGATGCTGAAGACCACGTCGCCGGGCACGACATTCGCGGCACCCGGCGCAACCTCCAGCCGTCCCACCGTGGCGACAAGGTCGTCCGGCCCGCCCCGGCCGATACGTTCCACCATGGCGATCGCTTCCGCCGCCGCCGCCAGCGCGTCATGGCGCAGGCGCATCGCAATCGTGCCCGCATGGCCCGCGACACCGTGCATGGTCACGAGATAGCGGTACTGCGCGGCAATGGCGCTGACGACGCCCACGGCGTGTCCTTCCGCCTCCAGCACCGGCCCCTGCTCGATATGTGCCTCGACATAGGCCAGCACGCGTTCGCGCGTCATCCGGGCCTCATCGATGGTGGCAAGGTCGAGGCCGAATTCCGACAGGGCCTCCGACAGGGAAATCCCCTCACGATCCGTCATCGACAGGTCGAAGCCATCGCGTGTGCCCGCGACCGTGCGCGACGTCAGCATGGCGGCGGGAAAGCGTGATCCTTCCTCATCCCCGAAACCGATGACCTCCAGCGCGAAGGGAAAGCGCCGTCCCTCCCGCGCGAAGCAGGCCACCACCTCGATCCCCAGAACCACGCCGAGCATCCCGTCATAACGGCCGCCATTGCGCACGCTGTCCACGTGCGAGCCAAGCAGGAGGGCGGGCGCGTCGGGAACGGCCCCTTCGTACCGCCCCACCACGTTGCCCACCGCATCGACATGCACGGACATGTCCGCCAGCGCCATCCACGCCGCGATCCGGTCCAGCGTCGCCCGGTAGCCGGAGCCGAGATAGGGGCGGAACAGGCTGCCCGCCTCGTCGGAATAGGGGGGACGGCCCAGCAGGTCGCAGCGTTCGACAATGCGCCGACCGCCCGGCGGCGGGGCGGAGAGTCCGTGCATGTTCACCATGCCGCCACCCCTCCATCGCTGCGGGGGTCGGTCGCCCCCTCGATCAGGCCCGTTTCATGGCGCACCAGTGCCCCCGCATGCCCCATGGCCTGTGAAAATGCCTCCACCCGTTCCATCTGGTGGCCGGCGGCCGACATGCGCGCGATCAGTTCGGGGTCAAAGCGGTCCTCATATTTCAGGCTGACGCTTTCCTCCCCCCACGTGCGGCCCAGCAGCCAGCGCGGGGCGGTGACGGCGCGCTGCAACGGCACGCCGTAACAGGCGTAACGGGTAAACACCGCCGCCTGCGTCTGGGGCTGTCCCTCGCCCCCCATGGTGCCATAGACCATGACGCGGCCATCATCGAAACGCGCCCCGGCGGGATTGAGGGTATGAAAGGGCTTGCGCTCCGGACGCAGGCCGTTCCAGCCATCAGGGTCCATGCCGAAGCTGGTGCCCCGGTTCTGCCACACCACGCCGGTGCGCGGCAGGACAATGCCGGAGCCATATTCGAAATACAGGCTCTGGATCATGCTGACCGCCAGCCCGTCGGAATCAACGACACCCAGCCATACTGTGTCGCCCGGCTGTGACGGGTCGGGCCACGGCGCCGCGCGCTGCGGGTCGATGGACGCCGCCATGCGGTCCAGCGCCCCCGCGTCGTCAAGGATATCCTGCGCCTGGACCGTCATCAGCGCGGGATCGCCCACATGCGTGTCGCGATAGCGAAAGGCGATCTTCGTCGCCTCCACCAAGGTGTGCATGTAATCGTAACTGTCTGCCTTCGCCGCGCGCAGGCGATCGAACAGCGACAGGATCAGCAGGGAGGCGACGCCCTGCGTCGGGGGCGCGACATTGTAAAGATCCGCCCCCCTGATGCGCGCATGCAGCGCGGGCTGGTGCACGGCGCGATGGGCCTGAAGGTCCGCCAGCGCAAGCGGACTGCCCAGATCGGCAAGGTCGGCCGCAAGGTCGGCCCCGACCCGCCCGCGATAGAAACTGTCCAGCCCGTCATCCGCCAGCGCGCGCAACGTGCGGGCAAGGCGCGGGTTATGCAGGATGTCGCCCGCGCGTGGCAGGCGGCCATGGGGCATGAACTGATCCGCGAACCCCGGAACCTTCCGCAGTTCGTCCGCCTTTGCCCGCGTGATGTCGGCGGCACCCGCCGTGACCGGCGCCCCCTGTTCGGCGTAATAGATCGCATCGCGCAGCACGCGCCCCAGCGACAGGCCGGGCTGTATGCCATGACTCCATGACAGGGCCATGTCCCAGCCCGAAACCGTGCCCGCCACCGTATTCGCCGCCAGCGGCCCGCGCCACGGGATACGCGACAGGCCCCTGTCGCGGTAGAACCCGACATCCGCATGCCGCGCCGCGGCCCCGCACGCGTCGATCGTCTCCGCCCGTCCGTCAGGCCACAGCGTCAGCCAGAACGCGTCCCCGCCAATGCCCGTCATGTGGGGATAGACCACGGCCAGCGCCGCTGCGGTGGCGACCGCGGCCTCGATCGCCGTACCCCCGGCCTTGAGGACATCAAGACCCGCCTGACTGGCGAGGTGATGGGGCGATGTCACCATCCCCCGGCAGGAGCGCGGCGTGTTGAGCATGAAGGTTCAGTCCCCGGTGGTCAGTGGCGTACAGCGGGCAAGCCCCGCGCGTTGCAGTTCCCCCGCCACCGCGAACAGCGCGGCCTCCGCCCCGGGTGCGCCGATCAGCTGCAGCCCCAGCGGCAGCCCGGACGGATGGGCCAGCGGCGTGGAGAGCACCGGCACGCCCGCCAGGCTGATTGGCTGCGTGAACAGGCCCAGGTTGGCGCGGGCCGAAACCTCGCGTCCCTCCACCACGATGGTGGGCTGGTCGATACGCGGCGCGGGACCGACGGTTGCCGGCGCGACCAGAACGTCATGGTGGCTGAACAGTTCATGGATCCGCGCACGGAACCAGTTGCGGAAGCGCTGCGCCTGCACCAGCGTCGCGGACGGCAGCATCGCCCCGGCCATCAGGCGGCTGCGGGTGGCGGGATCGTACTGCATCGCGCGCTGGCGCAGGCGCGGCAGGTGCAGGTTGCCGCCTTCGGACGCGGTAATCAGGAACGAGGCGGCGCGGGCGCGCGCGGCCTCGGGCAGTTCAATGACCTTCGTGCTGTTCAGGTGGGCCATCACCGCGTCAATGGCGGCGGTGAAATCCGCGCTGATATTGCGCGCGAACCATCCCCCCAGACGCGCGATGCGCAGCGAGGCGACATCGGGCAGCCCACCCAGCGAACGGCCATCCATCACCTCGAACACCGTGCGCAGGTCCCCGATGCTGTCGGCCATCGGCCCCACGACATCAAGGCTGGCGGCAAAGGGATAGGCCCCGTCGCGCGGTACCCGCCCAAATGTCGGCTTCAGCCCCCACACCCCGCACAGCGCCGCAGGCAGCCGGATCGAGCCGTTGGTGTCCGACCCCAGCGCGAACGGCATCAGCCCCGCCGCCACCGCCGCCGCCGAACCGCCCGACGACCCGCCGGCAAGGCAGGCCGGGTCATGCGGGTTGCGCGTCACGCCGGTATGCGCGTTCTCGGTCGAGAAGCCATAGGCGAATTCGTCCATGTTCAGGCTGGCCACCGCGATCGCGCCCTGCGCCTGCAGCCGCGCGACCACGGTGGCATCATGCGCCGCGGGCGGATTGCCGCGCAGGACGATGGAACCCGCCGTCGTGACCTCGCCCGCGATATCGAACAGGTCCTTGACCCCGAACGGCACGCCGGCCAGCACGCCCGGATCCTCCCCGCGCGCGATCCGCTGGTCCAGCTGTTCGGCGCGGGCCACGGCGGCGGGGCCGAAGATGCGCGTCACGCTGTTGTAACGGGTGTCGCGGGCCTCGATATCGGCAATGACGCCCGTCACGACGGAAACGGCGGTGCGGCGCCCCGCGCGGACATCCGCCGCGATCCCCAGCGCATCGCGCGCCGTCGTCCCCACCTGCGCCTGCGTCATGGGACGTACTCCCCGGCGGGTTCGCACGTATCGGGCAGGGCGAAACCGTTCAGCAGGTCGGCATATCCCTGCAGGAGTGCCGCATTGGCGGTCACGTCGTTCATGCATGCCGGCGGCACGGTCAGCCCGATGCACCGCGCGACCTGAACCACTGGAAAGACGCCATCGCCACCGGGCGTCACGACAGGTGATGGCGGGGGTGCCGCCTCATCATGCAAAGGGCTGCTCATCCGTTCTTCTCCCGGATCTGTCCGTTGAAATACCGTCTCCTTTTAGACGGGATCGGAGACAGGGGGGTCAAGACTGACGAGTTCGGGCGTGTCGTACGAAAGCAGGCTGTCGAGGTGTTCCTGCCCGTCCGCGACATACAGGTCGCGCCCCAGCCCCTGCGCCAGCCGTTCGACACCGAAACGCATGCCACTGATGGAGGCACCGGAAAGCCCCATGCTCGGCGTGGCGGAGAAGGTGAAGTTATGGATGTTCGCAAGCATCGGCGCCAGCGGATCTGCGGGGTCGCGCGCGATGAACTGGTACCGCTCCCCAAGGTAGGGATACGTGCCCAGCACCTCGCTTTCCTCGCCCGCGGGCGGGGCATAGCGTTCGCGCCACAGCGCCACGGAGTTCGCGAACGAACGGGTTTCGGGACGGCGCGACAGGTCGACGGTAAAGCCCGTGCCGATGATGACGAAATCGAACCTCATCTCCCCCTTCGGGGTGCGCACGACAATGTCATCGCCATCCATCCGCACACCCTCCCACGGGCAGCCGGTGTGATAGGCGAAATTCGCATGGCGACGGCAACGCCAGAACGTGTCCTGCGGCGGGGGCTGGTTCAGTTCGAAGATGCGCCGCATGAAGCCCCAGCGCAGCCGGTCCTCCAGCGCGGGGAAATAGGCAAGGAAGCCGGTGTTTTCCATCCAGCGGTACGGATTGATCGAGGGGATTTCCCGCCGGCGCAGGCACAGCGTGACCGACCCGGCCCCGGCCTCCAGCGCCGTGGCGGCGTTGTCAAAGGCCGATGCCCCGGCCCCCAGCACCCCGATGCGTCTGCCCTTCAGCGCGTCGAAGTCGATGGCTTCGGACGTATGGGCGAACCGTTCGCGCGGCAGGCTGTCGCGGATGAAGGCGGGCACGTGCCATTCGCCACATCCCTCGATCCCGGTCGCAAGCACCAGCTTGCGCGCGTAATGGGTATGGACATCCCCGCCCGACGTGCGGAACGACAGGCGCAGCAGGCCGTCTTCCCACTCCACCGCCTCAAGCGCGTGGTCATTGGCGACCGGCAGGTCGAGGATGTCGCGATACCAGTCCAGATAGGCCTGCCAGTCCTGACGCGGTATCTTGTCGAGCTTTTCCCACGCCTGCGCGCCGTAACGCGCCTCGAACCACGCGCGCGGCGTCAGGTTCGGCACGCCAAGGTCGGGTCCCGTCACGTATTTGGGCGTGCGCAGGGTAATCATGCGGGCAAAGGTGATCCACGGCCCCTCCCCCCCACGGGCCGCGCGATCGAAGATCTGCACGTTGTCGATGCTGGTGCGCCTGAGCGCGAAGGCGGTGGCAAGGCCGCCCTGCCCCGCGCCGATGATCGCGACATCAAGCACCCGCCTGCCATCGTGATAGCGTGGGGGCACCCATTCGCGCCGGGGATAGCCGATGACCTCCAGATCACGGCGCACGGCCTCATCCAGGGTCCCGAGGCCACCGCGCGCATCCGTGCCGTCCCGTCCGTGCATCGTCATATGCCTGTCCCACCGTCATTTGCGTCATTGCCGATGCAGTGGCCGTGGCGTCCCCCGACACCACGCGTCCGATATCCCCCCAACCGCACCGTTGATGAAACAGTGTAATCAGGCCGTCGCGTGTTTCGTCCAGTAGAATGATCTGACCATTCTGTTTCAGAAAACAGAACAGGAAGGCAGTGCGCTGAGCTACAGTATCTTTTCGTCGCCCACGCCCTGTATCCGGCGCAGTTCCTGACGCAGTTCCTCGATCACCGTTTCCAGAAGCGGCGGCAGCCAGCGCGATTCCCGCACGTACACCCCAAGGTCCGTGACCGCGCGGGTATCACGCAGGGGGACGTGGCACAGGCTTTCATGGCCGGCCTGCATTTCCACCGCCAGGGGCGACTGGAACGCAAGGCCGCTGCCGGCAGCCACCATGCGGTTTGTCAGTTCGATGGAGCCGGTATGCAGCACGACATGCAGGTGTTCCTGCCAGGGACGCAGCATCGGTTCCATCACGCGATACAGCGACAGGGTCCGCGTGGGCAGGATCAGGCGATGGCGCACGCATTCCTCGATCGTGACGGTGCGCAGGGGGGCGACCGGATGGTCCCGCCGCACCACCGCCCCCACGGGGAAATGCGCCACCGCCACGCGACGCAGGTCGGGATACAGCGCCAGCGAGAACGCGATGCCAAGGTCCACGCTGCCATCCTGCAGGGCGGAGACGATGTTCTTGGGCGATCCGATCTCCACATTCAGGTCCACCGCGGGATACATCCGCGTGATCCGTTCCAGCAGCGGCGGCAGAAGCTGGCCGGTCACCCCCTCCACCGCCATGATGCGCAGGCGCCCGTCCTGCCGTCCCGACAGCGCGTTGATCTGCTCCTCCGTCCGGGCGGCGTCCTGCATGACGGTCACGATATGCCGCGCCATGATGCGCCCCACCTCCGTCAGGACCATCCCTTCGGGCAGGCGGTCGAACAGGGGGGCGCCGACCTCGGCCTCCATCTGCGCCAGCTGCCGCGTCAGGGCGGAAGGGGTGACATTCAGGCGACGCGCGGCCTCGCGGATGGAACGGCATTCCCGCACGGCGTTGAAATAGGAAATGCCCCGCGCATGCAGGCGCATCATGCGTGGGGTGCGTAATAACGGCTCGCTCATGCGCGATCACCCGCCCGCATCACGGACACCGCCGCCGGATGCCCCCGCGTCGCACCGGCATGGCGGCAGGCCATGCGTTGCGTGCCATCCGACCGTGCCTGCCATTCCATGTCAAAACCGCTCCCCGCGTCATACAAATGCGCCGGCATCCCCATCGGGCACGCAGGCGCGAAACATCCCGGCGGGATGATACTTCATTCCCGCCCCGTTGCCAGAACCCGCGCGCGGGATATCGTCCAATATCGCCTAACCATCCTGTGCCGCCAGATGCGCGCTGCGCCTGACCCGCGCGGAAAGTTTGCGCCCGAAACAGGGACGCGCGACATGCCGCCCCTGCCCGGCCGCGCACGCCTGCGTATCGGACCATGCCAGCACGCCACCGTGCACCACGTGACGGACGCATCCCGACACGACCGGCGCGCCGTGGCATGACGACAGCGCCCGGGCCTCGCCCCGCGGGTCCCACAGCACGAGGTCCGCATCGGCCCCCACCATGATCGCGCCCTTGCGGGGATAGATGTTGAAGGCCCGTGCCGCGTTGGCGGAAGTCACGGCCACGAATTCCTCCACCGACAGGCGACCTGTCTCCACCCCGTGATGCCACAGCAGCCCCAGTCGTCCCGACAGGTCGGGCATGGGACGCGCATCCTCATCCGCCTGCGTCGCATCATCTCCCGCGCCGCTGGCGGTCATGGCCGCCATGCCCGCCGACAGGCCGCCCCACAGGGCCTGCCGGTGTTCCTCCGCCCGCAATGGCGGCAGATCGGGACAGAACGGCGCATCGTCATCTTCCGTCATCACCAGATGCCGCACCAGCACCTCCGCGCTGGTGCGCTGTCCATGCAGGCGCGCCGTCGTGATCGCGCTGATGGCCCCTTTCGTCGAAACCGGCCCCAGATGCACCGGCGAACCCAGGACACCCGCCAGCATGAGGGCGCGGGCAGTCCCGGCCTCCTCGATCATGGGGACGCAGGACAGCGACTGTGCCTCAACCGTTCCGATCCCGGCATCGCGCAGCCCGACGCGCAGATAGTCCGCGACCTGCCCCCTGTGGGTATCGAACGCGCACAGCGCACCCAGCGCCATCGCATGGTCGATCACGCCCAGCAACTGCGTATCCGGCAGGTCGCCGCCACACGACAGACGAAAGGAATTCACCCCGCATTCCCGCGTGACCGCCCTCATGCCGGCCGCCATCCGCGCATCCCGGTGATTGATGACCATATGGGCCGAAAAATCGACGCCGCCCCCACGCGCCGCGTGTCGCCATTCCTCCCACGCCGCGCGCATTTCATGCCCGGCGGGCACGTCGATGCAATCGATGAGCGTGGTCGTTCCCGCCGCCAGCGCGGCATGGCCGATATCGGCAAAGCGGCGGGCATCCGGCCCGATGCGGGTATGGGGATCGACGCCGCCGGGCATCACCAGCAATCCCCCCGCATCCAGCACGCGGCATCCGTGGGGCGGGTCCAGCGCGGGGCCGATGGCTGCGATCTCCCCGTCCCTGCCGCACAGGACGTCAATCCTGAAGGAGGCCTCCGCCGTGACCACCGTCCCACCGCGCACCAGCAGCATCGCCTGTTTTCCCATCCGTTCCGAACAGCCCATTTTCAGGGAAGATGACGTTCCATGCAAAAGGCCGCGATGTCCCGCAATCCAGCACACACGAATCCCCCGGTGACAGGCGTGGTGGAGCAGGAAACCTTTTGAAAACGGTCTGTCGATAAAAAATAACGAAAGTTTCCGGGCGTCGCCTTTTTTCGAACAGGCGACGTCCTTCGAAGCTTTTTGCAAAAAGCTTTACCAAAAACCTTTATGATTTCAGGAGATTACTGAACCTGCCATTTGAATGGTCCGTTAGACGCTTTGCGCGATCGCGGTCGCCACGGACAGGCTCGCGCCCAGTCGTTCCAGTCGCCGCCGCACGCTTTCGCCCTGCACCACGTCCTGCCCCGACGCGAAACGCAGGGTCAGCGTGTGCCCGTCGAACAGGAGTTCCGTTCCGCGCAGCAGCGCATCGGTCCCGCCGCTGACGCTGTAGGCAAGGCGAAGCGCCTGTCCCAGCACCACGGCACGCGCGAATCCCGCCTCGTCCAGCAGCCGGCGCGAGGGTTCCAGACACGCGATTCCCATATCGACGCCGTACCGCACCGCCAGCGTCAGCGCGAGGGAGGCACGCGCCGCATGCGTGAAACCGACCCCCTGCATGCGCAGGATCCGCAGATAGGTCTGTTCCGCCCGGTATTCCGGGTGATCGTACGACCCGACATCCGACATCCAGCACGCGGCATGGCGCAGGCGGCGCGCCGCCTCGTCCTCCGCCGGGAACAGCGGCGCCGTCCATGGCACAAGCCGCAGCGGCAGCGTCATGCTGCGGCCCAGGCGCGCGCACATTTCCTGCGCCACGGCTTCCTGCGGGTCGGTGCCCGCCACGGCGGCCGCGACCTTGCGCATGTACCACCCCTCGCGCAGGCCATCGACGCAGAACACCAGCCGTTCGGGCTGCACCCGGCGCATCAGCCGGCGCAGGACCGTCGCGGCAAAGGGCGCGTCCTCCAGCCGCTTGCGCGGCACGCCGGGCAGGCGTTCAAGCATGCGCCGCGACGACCCGATGATCCAGTCCGCCATGTCGCGCGCATCCGCCGCGCCCAGTTCATAAAGGTGGACGATATTGAGCGGATAGGCCGTGCGCGCGATCTGCAGGCGCGCAAGCGCACGAAACCCGCCGCCAACGACATACAGCGGGCATCCGCGCACTTCATCAAGCCAGTCGATGCGCGACAGGTCCGCATCGACGATCTGCCGCGCGGAACCGAGATCGCCCTGCGCCCGGTCATTGAGGCGGATGACCCCCAGCGGCAGCGTGCATGCCTCCATCCTGCGCCCGCCCACCAGCCGGATCAGCTCCAGCGACCCGCCACCGATATCGGCCACCAGCCCGTGGGCGTCGGGAATCCCGCACAGGACGCCGGTGGCGGAATATTCGGCCTCCTGCTCCCCCGACAGGATATGGATCGGGACCCCCGGCAGGCGGGTCCGCAGGCCCGCGACGAAATCCGGGCCATTTGTGGCGTCGCGGACCGCCGCCGTGGCCAGCACCTCGAACGGGCTTGCGTCCATGCCGCGGGCAATGGCGTTGAAACGGTCCATGACCTCCATCGCCATGGGAACTGCCTCCTCGTTCAGGCGGCCCGTCGCGTTGAGGCCGCGGCCAAGGCGCAGGACGACCTTTTCATTGAAAATCGGGATGGGATTGCGCGAAATCCCGTCAAACACCACCAGACGCACGGAATTCGAACCCAGATCGATAACGGCCGAACGGTTCTGCCCCGATGCCCCGCTCACGCAGGGGCTCCCGCCATGGGGAAGGCGACGGTGGAAACGTCACGGGTCATCATGGTGCCTGCCATGGCGGGTATGTCCTCAGTCCTCAATACTCTGCTCCGTATGCCACGGCTGCGACGCGCTGACGCGGATACCGCCATCGCCGGGCGCGCGTCCCCCGCCAGAGGGATGCTCCATGAAATATTCATGCGCCGAGAAGGGCGCGCGCCCGGGTTCCAGTCGTCTCCATACGCCATTTCGCTGCAATATCCATGACTGAAGATTGTCCTTCAGGTCCGCCATCATGATCTGGTTCAGCACGCGGGCATGCACGGCGGGATCGCGCATCGGCACCATGCTTTCGACGCGCCAGTCCATGTTGCGTACCATCCAATCGGCGGATGAGATGTAAAGTTTCGCGTTGCGCGACGGCAGGCGGTGGCCATTGCCAAAGGCAAAGATGCGGGCATGTTCCAGGAAACGCCCGACGATCGACTTGACCCGGATGTTTTCCGAAAGTCCCGGCACGCCCGGACGCAGGCAGCAGATGCCGCGCACCACCGCCATGATGTGCACCCCCGCGCATGATGCCTCGTACAGCCGGTCGATCAGGCCCGGATCGACAAGGGAGTTCATCTTGAGCCAGATGCGCCCCGGACGCCCGGCCTTCACATGTTCGATTTCCGCGTCGATCAGTTCATTGAGGGTGGAGCGGATGGTCACAGGCGAAAACGCGATCGCCTCCATCCGCGCGGGCATGGCATAGCCGGTCATGTAATTGAACAGCCGCGCCGAATCGCGCACCAGTTCCGGATCGCAGGTAAAGAACGACAGGTCGGTATAGATGCGCGCCGTGATCGGGTGGTAATTGCCGGTCCCGAAATGGGCATAGGACCGCAGCGTTCCCCCCTCCCGCCGGACCACGAGGCTGAGCTTCGCATGGGTCTTGAGGTCGGAAAAGCCAAAGACCACCTGCACGCCCGCCGCCTCCAGCGCGCGGGCAAGGCGAATGTTCGCCTCCTCGTCGAAACGCGCGCGCAGCTCGACCATCGCGGTGACGGACTTGCCCCCTTCCGCCGCCTCGATCAGCGCCTTGACGATCGGGCTGTCGCGCGAGGTGCGGTAGAGCGTCTGCTTGATCGCGACCACCGCCGGGTCCAGCGCCGCCTGACGCAGGAACTGCACCACGACGTCAAAGCTTTCGAACGGATGATGCACGATCATGTCGCGCGCGCGGATCGCGGCGAAACAGTCGCCCCCGCAATCGATGATCCGTTCGGGAAAACGCGGCGTATAGGGCGGGAACAGCAGGTCCGGCCGGTCATCGACGATCAGTTGCTTCAGATCTACCACCCCGATCAGCCCCGACTGCACCAGAACCTCGTCCGGCGGCGCGTTGAGGGAGGCGGCCATGGAGCGGGCCAGATCCTCGGGCATGCGCGATTCGATGTCGAGATGGATGACCACCCCGCGACGCCTGCGCTTGAGCGCGCTTTCATATGAACGGACCAGATCCTCGGCCTCGTCCTCGAACTCCACGTCGGTGTCGCGCACCACGCGCATCACCCCCCATTCTCCGGCGACCAGACCGGGAAAGAGGCGTCCGATGCACATCACGATCAGGCGTTCGAGCAGGATGAAGCGCGTCTGCCCCGGCGGCGAGAGGGAATCGGGCATGCGGATGAAACGTTCGATGCGCGAGGGCAGCAGGATCAGCGCCTCCATCACGAACTGTCCGGTGCGCGCGTTCATCAGGCGCAGCGCCTGCGCGATGCCCATGTTGGGAATGAAGGGCAGCGGATGGGCCGGGTCGATCGCCAGCGGCGTCAGCACCGGAAAGACCCGTTCCATGAAACAGGTGTCCAGCCATTCCCGCTCCGCCGTATCAAGCTGGTCCTCGTCACACAGGACGATCCCCGCCTCCGACAGTTCGTGGAGGAGGTCGCGCCAGATGCGCTGCTGTTCATGCAGCAGGCGCGCGGTACGTTCGCGCACCGCGACAAGCTGCTGTGCGGGGGTCAGCCCGTCGGGCGACGGGGTGATCAGCCCCTCGCGCACCTGTCCCACCAGCCCCGCGACACGCACGGAATAGAACTCGTCAAGGTTGCTGGCGCTGATGGACAGGAACCTGACGCGTTCCAGCAGCGGATTGCGGGGATTGTCCGCCTCGTCCACCACGCGCTGGTTGAAATCAAGCCATGACAGTTCGCGGTTGATGAAACGTTCGGGCGAATGCGCGTCCGGCGCGGGCATGTCAGG
Source organism: Novacetimonas cocois (assembly GCF_003311635.1). Lineage (GTDB taxonomy): Bacteria > Pseudomonadota > Alphaproteobacteria > Acetobacterales > Acetobacteraceae > Novacetimonas > Novacetimonas cocois. The sequence continues at coordinate 131,988 of NZ_QEXL01000002.1, forward strand.
GCATGGATCATGCACCACCAGGTCGCGCGACGGCGCGGCATCATCCTCGGCCTTTGTCGTGGCGCGTGTTGTCGCGCGCGCGCGCGTGGTGCGGCGCGGGGCGCGACGCGGCGCGGCCCTGCCGTCTTTTGCCGTGGCGGAGGAGGCTGGCTTGCGCGGAGGTCTGGACAAGGAACTCGAACTCCCGATAGGGACCGCCGCCGCGAAAGGGGGCGACCGTGGCCAAAAGCAGTCATGCAAGGGTAGGACAGCAGCGCGGGCGTTGACCAGAGGGGGCCGTTGCTACACCTCCCCTGCCGGAACGGTTTCGCATGCGGCGTCGGGGGGCAGCAGATCGCCCAGTTCCGCGATCGCCATGGCGCGCGTGACCGGCCGCCCGGTGGCAAGGGCGGCATGGTCCAGCCGATGCGCGACCTCCATCATCGCGGCGGCGGTGCGCGGAAGCCGGCGCAACAGCCATTCCAGCACGGGATGCGCCACGACAATCTGCCGCTCCGCCAGCAGCCGCAGGAGCACGATCCGCAGCAGCGTATCCTCGGGCTGGCGCATCTCCACCGCCATGGTCGCGCGCAGCCTGCTCTGCAGATCCGGCAGCGTGACGGACCAGCGCGCGGGCGCCGCCCGCCCGGCCAGCGCCAGCGCCATGCCATGTTCGCGCGCACCGTTGAGCAGGTGCAGCACCGCGCGTTCATCCGCGCACCCCTGCGCATCATCCAGCGCGATGGCCATGATGCCCGAACGGTGCTGCGCCCCGAACAGGCGCGCGACATCATCGCGCGTCAGGTCCGGCCCCGACAGCAGCACCGCGTCATGTTCGCTGGCCCAGATTTCCAGCAGGTGCGTCTTGCCGCATCCCCGCGCGCCCCACAGCGCCAGCCGCCGGTCGGGCCACGCCGTGCGCCCCAGCAGCCACGCGCGGGCCGCCGCGTTGGAGGGCGCGGCGACAAAATCCGCCCGCGTGAAACGCGGCTTGTGCGCAAAGGGCAACACAAGCTGCCCGATCGTGTCGCGGATCGGCATTTTCTCCGTTTTCGGCCCTGTGCGCGCAACCACCGCTTGGTGCCCGGCCCCGGCTTGACGTAAAGAGAAGCGCAAAGACCGTATTGACCCCAATGCTGTCGCATCCATCGCGTCCTCCATAGCCTGCGGGCAGGAGTCCGGGAAAGCGATAGTTTGACGATGAAGGCCCCTGCGCATGACTTCCGCCCCGTCCAATCCCCCCACCCCTTCGTCCCCCGATGCGTCCCGTGCGGACGCAACGTCCGGGGGGGCGACCTATCGCGATGCGGGCGTGGACATCGCCGCGGGCGACGCGCTGGTGGAGGTGATAAAGCCGGCCGCCCGCGCCACCGACCGTCCCGGCACGATGGGTGGACTTGGCGGATTCGGCGCGTTGTTCGACCTGAAGGCGGCGGGGTTTTCAGATCCCATCCTGGTGTCATGCACCGATGGCGTCGGCACGAAGCTGATGATCGCCATCGAAAGCGGACTGCATGAAACGGTGGGCATCGACCTTGTGGCGATGTGCGTGAACGACCTCGTGGTGCAGGGGGCGACACCGCTGTTCTTCCTCGACTACTTCGCGACGGGGCACCTGTCGGTCGATGACGCGGCGAAGGTCGTGCGTGGCATCGCGACGGGCTGCGCGGGGTCGGGCTGCGCCCTTGTCGGGGGGGAAACGGCGGAAATGCCGGGCATGTACGCCGCCGGGCATTATGACCTTGCCGGGTTTTCGGTGGGGGCGGCCGAACGCACCGCGCTGCTGCCGCGCGACATCCGGCCCGGCGACACGCTGATCGGGCTGCCATCCGCCGGGGTGCATTCCAACGGATTTTCGCTGGTGCGCGCCATCGTCAAGCGTTCCGGCCTGCAATGGGATGCGCCGTGCCCGTTCGCGGCGGGACAGACGCTGGCGCAGGCGCTGATGACGCCGACGACGCTGTATGTCCATCAGGTCCTGAACCTGCATCACGCGGGCCTGTTGCAGGCGGCGGCGCATATCACGGGCGGCGGCCTGCCGGGCAACCTGCCGCGCGTGCTGCCGCGCGGCACGCGCGCCGTGATCGACGGACAGTGGGATGTCCCGCCCGTCTTCGGCTGGCTGGCAAGGATGGGTCAGGTCGCGACCGAAGAAATGCTGCGGGTATTCAACTGCGGGATCGGCATGGTGCTTGTCACGCGCGATCCCGAAGAAGTCATGAAGCGCCTGTCCGAAACGGGTGAAAAGGCGCATGTCATCGGCCGGATCGAAGCCGCCGACAGCCCGGACGCCGATGCCTCGCTGGTGATGAAGACGCAGCCGGATTTCGGCGCGACCGGGACCCGTGCCTGAAATGACGGCCACGACCAAGCGTCCCATCGGCATCCTGATCAGCGGGCGCGGCAGCAACATGGGCGCGCTGATCGCGGCATGCGCGGCGGCGGATTATCCCGCGCGCATCGCCATCGTCATCAGCAACAATCCCGACGCGCCGGGGCTGGAGACCGCGCGCCGGGCGGGACTTGCGACGAAGGCGATCGACCACCGCACCTTTGGCCGCGACCGCGCTGCGCATGAGCGCGTGATTGACGCAGCCCTGCGCGACGCGGGGGTGGAGGTCGTCTGCCTGGCGGGATACATGCGCCTGCTGACGCCGTTCCTGACGCAGGCATGGGCCGGGCGGATGCTGAACATCCATCCCAGCCTGCTGCCGTCCTTTCCGGGGCTGCATACCCACGAACGCGCGCTGGAGGCCGGGGTGCGCCTGCATGGCTGCACGGTGCATCTGGTGACGGAAGAAATGGATGAAGGCCCGATCATCGGACAGGCGGCGGTGCCCGTCCTGTCCGGCGATACGCCCGACAGCCTTGCCGCGCGTATCCTGATGCAGGAACACCTGCTGTATCCGGCGGCGCTGCGGCGCGTGCTGATGCCCGAAACCCAGGCGGAGGCAACGGCGGACGCGCTGCTGTGCGTCTGAAAAACCGCTTCGGACGGATTACTGAAAATGAACGTTTCCGGGTGCTGCCTTTTCTAAGAAAGGTAGTATCCTTCGCAGCTTTTTGAAAAAAAGCTTCACCAAAAATTTCTGATATTCGAAGACAGTCTTCAAAAGATCCGTCCATAAAAAAAGCCGGCATTTCTGCCGGCTTTTCCCACTGATGTCCGCAGGGACGATCAGGGCAGGATTTCGGTCCCGGCGAAGAAGAACGCGATTTCGTTCTTCGCGTTTTCCAGGCTGTCGGAGCCATGGACGGAGTTCGCTTCGATGCTTTCGGCGAACTGTGCGCGGATCGTGTGGGCCTCGGCCTTCTTCGGGTCGGTCGCGCCCATCACTTCACGGTTCTTCGCCACCGCGTTTTCGCCCTGCAGCACCTGCACGACGACCGGGCCGGAGACCATGAAGGACACCAGGTCGTTATAGAACGGACGTTCCTTGTGCACTTCGTAAAACGCGCCGGCCGTGGCGGGCGTCAGCTGGATGCGCTTCTGCGCAACGATACGCAGGCCCGCGTCCTCGAACACGGCATTGATCTTGCCGGTCAGGTTACGACGGGTCGCATCGGGCTTGATGATCGAAAGGGTACGTTCGACAGCCATGGAACTGGCTCCTTTTAACTCAGATACGTTGTGATCGACAGGACATGGCGCCACAAGGGCACGTGCGTCCTTACCTGACGCCATCTAGAGCATATCGCCAAGGACTGGTAGGTACTAGCGCGACGAATCCTGCCATCCGCGCCACATATTCCCGGAGTACCGCGTTTCGTGAGCCTGCTTGTCATATCCGACCTGACCCTTCGCATCGCTGGGCGCACTCTTCTGAACGGGGCCAGCCTGACCATCGATCCCGGCCGCAAGGTGGGACTGGTGGGGCATAACGGGGCGGGAAAATCGACGCTGCTGGCCGCGATCGCAGGGGATATCGCGCCCGATGGCGGGGAAATCCGCCTGTCGTCGCGCGCGCGCATGGCCCGCATCCGGCAGGAAGCGCCAACAGGACATGGATCGCTGCTGGAAACGGTGCTGGCGGGCGATACCGAACGCACCGCCCTGCTGGCGGAAGCGGACAGCGCGACCGACCCGATGCGCATTGCCGACATCCATGAACGTCTGCGCGCCATCGATGCCCACAGCGCGCCCGCGCGCGCGGCGGGCATCCTGTCGGGGCTGGGGTTCGACATGGCGGCACAGGCACGTCCCGTCTCGGACTTTTCGGGGGGATGGCGCATGCGCGTGGCGCTGGCCACCGCGCTGTTCCTCAATCCCGACCTGCTTCTGCTCGATGAGCCGACAAACCACCTCGACCTCGAGGCCACGCTGTGGCTGGAGGGGTGGCTGGCGCGTTTCGCGGGCGCGGCGCTGATCGTCAGCCACGACCGCGGGCTGCTGGACCGCGCGGTCGATGCGATCGCCCATCTGGACCGCGGCAGGTTGACGCTGACGCCCGGCGGGTATGAGGAGTTCGTGCGCATCCGCACCGAACAGGCCCTGCAGCAGGCGCGCATGGCCGAACGCATCAATGCGCGGCGCGCGCACATGCAGTCCTTTGTCGACCGTTTCCGCGCCAAGGCGACCAAGGCGAAACAGGCGCAGGCGCGGCTGAAGGCGCTGGAAAAACTGCCGGTCATCGAATCGGTGGTCGAAGACGCACCCAGCCAGTTCTCCTTTCCCGAACCCTCCCCCCTGCCGCCGCCGATGCTGACGATGGACCGGGTTTCGGTCGGATATGGCGACACCACCATCCTGTCGAACCTGTCGCTGCGCATCGACATGGAGGACCGCATCGCCCTGCTGGGCGCGAACGGCAATGGCAAGTCCACCTTCGCCAAGCTGGTGGCCGGGCGGCTTGCGCCGCAATCGGGCACCCTGTCGCACAGCCCGCGCCTGCGCGTCGGCTATTTCGCACAGCACCAGGCCGAGGAACTGCGTCCCGACGAAACGCCCGTCGATCACATGGCCCGCGCCCTGCCGGATGCCACCCCGGTGGCGGTCCGTTCGCAGCTTGCGCGTTTCGGGCTGGACGCCGCGCGGGCCGAAACCGTCACGCGCGACCTTTCAGGCGGGGAAAAGGCGCGCCTGCTGCTTGCCCTCGCCACGCGGGATGCGCCGCACCTGCTGATCCTTGATGAACCGACGAACCACCTTGACCTTGACGCGCGCGACGCGCTGATCCGCGCGCTGGCGGAATTCGAAGGCGCGGTCCTGCTGATCAGCCATGACCCTCATCTTGTGGAACTGGTGGCCGACCGGCTGTGGTTGGTGGGCGATGGCGGCATCCGCACGTTCGAGGGGGATATGGCGGAATACCGCGCATGGCTGATCGAACGCGCCCGCGTGGCCTCCTCCGGCGGGGAGGGGCCGCGCCCGGCCGCCCCCGCGCGTCGCGAGGACCGTCGCGAACGCGCCGAAGCGCGCAAGGCACTTGCCCCCCTGCGCCGCCGCATCCGCGATGCGGAGGCACGCATGACGAAGCTCGCCACGGAACAGGCAAAGGTGGAAGCAAGGCTGGCGGACCCCACCCTGTATGAAGCGGCAGGCAGCGCGGAAGAAGTGACCGCCCTCAACACCCGCCTCGCCACCCTGCGGCGGGAGCACGAAGCGGCGGAAGAGGACTGGCTGGCCGCGGAAACGGAACTCGAAGCCGCCGAGGCGCAATGACCTTGCGTCCGGCATGGCGGGCGGTCGATGGCGGCCATTCGCCCGCGCCCGCCCTGTTGCGCCTGCACCGCCCTGCGCCGCCAGCCTGTCGCGACGGAATTACGCGCATGGCGTGCGCTTCCTGCACGCTTTCTTCATATCGCGGGGGGCATGGTGGCGCCGCATGTTGCGGTGGCACATGGACGTGACGATGATGGGTTCGCGACGTGACCTTCCGCGTGGTGGCATCTCCACCATTGCATGAAAAAACAGGAATGCCGTGGGGCGACCGCCTTGTTCGCGCGTTTCTCAAGACCTTCGCGCAACGCGACGGCAGCATCCCGATCATTTCCTCAATCCTTACCAACTCACGGAAAACCTGATGCCCTCTTCCAAGACAGAGCGTGACGCCCCGCCCGCAGCGGAGGACGCGGCGGACAACGCCCCTGCCAGCAACCCGCAGGCGGAACAGCTTGCCCGCATTCACCACCTCCTGCGCCTTGCCCTGGTGGTCACGATGCTGGTGGTGTCGATCTGGCTGGTGGGCGATGTGCTGATGGTGCTGTTCGCCGCCACGCTGGTGGCGGTGATCCTGCATAACCTCGCCACCCATCTGGAGCGTCACACGCGCCTGCCCTACTGGCTGGCGCTGAGCATTGTCGTGCTGGTCATCATCTCCGCCCTGACCGGCCTGATCTGGAGCAGCGGGCCGGAGATTTCGGAACAGGCCATCCGCCTGCGCGCCGCCCTGACGGAACAGGCGCACAACCTTCGCGACCATATGGCCGACAGCACGCTGGGGCGCATGATCCTTGACAACCTTCCGGCCTCGCTCGGCGGGAACGAGCATTCGTCCGAAGGCAACGGCTTTGGCTCCATCGCGGGGTCCATGACGGGGTTCGTCACCTCCGCCTTTGGCGCGGCGGGCACACTGGCGGTGGTCCTGATCGCCGGGCTGTATTTTGCGATATCGCCCGAAATCTATGTCAACGGCACGCTGCGTCTGGTGCCGCGTGACTATCGCGCGCGGGCGCGCGACCTGCTGCTGACGGCGGGGCAGACGCTGTGGGCATGGACGGCGGGGCAGGCGTTGGACATGACGGTCGTGGGGCTGCTGTCGTTCATCGGCCTGTGGATCATCGGCGTGCCGCTGGCCCTTGCGCTGGGGGTCGTGGCGGGGCTTGCGAACTTCATCCCCTATATCGGCGCGTTCGTCGGGGCGGTGCCTGCCGTCCTGATCGGGCTGTCGCAGGGCACGCGTGAAGGGCTGACGGTACTGGGCCTGTATGCCGCCATCCAGTTTTTCGAAGGCAACGTCATGGCCCCGCTGATCCAGCGTCACGCGGTCAAGATGCCGCCGGGACTGACCATCCTGTCCCAGACGATTTTCGGCACCATCCTGGGCATTCCGGGACTGATCCTTGCCTCCCCCCTGACGGCGGCGCTTCTGGCGATGATGGACAAGGCCACGCCGCCACTATCGGATGACGAACGGGTCTGAACGCATCACGGGCGCGGAAGTCCCCCTCCCGCGCCCGTTCGTATCATCCTGACCGACATGTGCCGAATGACATGCGCGCCGGGAATATGACCGTCCTGAAGGCGATGCCGATCAGAAGATCGCACGCCGCCATCTGCTGATTTCTCAGACCGGCATTATTTTTCCATGCCGTTGGAAACCCTGCACAGACGGGGCAGGCGTATAGCGGTGGCCTCACCCTCATAATGCTTCTGACGGTTTAATGCCGTGGGTATTTCGCGGCACTCCCTTACATTCATGTCCGGCAAAAAACGTCTGAGAAGCACGGTATAGTCTTTTTCACCGGGGTCTCCCGGTTCCACCATCCATATGGGCCGGCCTGATGTCAGAAGCGTCCGCGCGGTTCGGCCGGGAAAGTAATCGAATGATGCCTCCATCATGTCATTCATGCCCACGAAATGAAGATCTTCCGGATGTTTGAAAAATGGGGCCAGATAACTCAGGTTCCGGCCCATCAGAAGCACGACGCTGTCCTTATCCACATCCTGTGGCGCCACATCGAATGTCTTTTTGGAAAAGTTATTATGCCCAAAACCCGGATAACGTGTCGTCAGGCCCAGAAAGACGATTATTGCAGTTGTCGTAATCATGATGGGCGTTCTGATCGATTTATGATCCACGCATAGCAACAGATCCCTTGTTGCACTTATGATCAGAAATCCGGTCATGACTTCTATTGGAATGGCATAGCGCAGGATCGAATACAGTCTGATCCAGACAATATATCCCACAATAACGAAAACCAGGACGGCTATTTTCCGACGGCGCTCAACAGTAAGCGGGCATTTTTTCCTGAATGAAAAGGCCAGATGCAAGCTCAGCCAGAGGCACGAAATCATGGCCAGCGCAAAGCGCCAGTCGGTAAAGGCTGGTTCCGTAACTATCTTTTCCTTATGACCCAGCCAGAAAAACGGATATGCAATCCATTGAAGTATTGTCTTTGGCTTGTAACGCTGATCCGTGAATGCACCGGCTGGCGCCCAGCTGGAATGGAAGAATTCGTTGAACATCGGGAAAACAGGATTTCCCGTCTGATGCCACAGATGAACCGCCCACCATCCATATGTCACGAAGAATCCTGTAGCGCATCCGACAAGACACAGAAGCGCCGAAAGCATTCGTGTGCGTTGATTTGATGACATGACCAGAACCACCGCAAGTATGGCGGGGCCATACGTCACCTCGGTAGGTTTGATCCCGGCAGCCAGACCCGTCATGATCCCGCCGGCAAGGCTCCTCCATTTCAGGGAACTGTCAGTTTCCTCCACCGTATTTTTCTGCGGGGAGAGTATGACAAGTCCAACGCCAACAAGCACAAGATCGGCAAGTGGCACTTCATTGGATGACAGTCCCGCCTGACATACGGCCGCGGATCCGGTCACGCCAATAAGTACGGACGCGATTATTTCATACAGGCTGAAACCCTGCTTTTTATCGTAATTGCCCGAAATGCCTTTTATGAACCATATGACTATACATATCAGCAAACCGTACCAGAGCCCCTGGTACGCAGCAAAAATACGTGGGTAATTCGAAAATATCCCGGTCCCAAGCCAATAAAGCGGAAGATCGCCAAGCGGATTAAAAAAGGTCTGCAGATCCGCCGGATAGAGGTCCAGTCCATCGCGGTGCGTGACAAAGGCCCAGGGATCATAAAGGTGATAGTTTCTAAGATCAGCTGATCTGTCCTGTTTCATGCCAACTGAAACAGCACAGCCTGCGATCAGTGATAACAGATAAGGAAACGCCCGTCGGAAGATCGTGTGAAGCAAGCCCCACCCTCCAGCAATACTAAATCGCGATATGCGATAGAATCAGAGTGTTATATATGGATCAGGAAGGAATTGACGTTTTTTTCGGGTTTCCCTGTCGAAATATGATGCGAAAAAATCGGAATTGCCGGGTTTGGTTTTCACAGGGCGAACAGGAAAAGCATCAGGCATGATTTAATGAAAATCAGCAGATCCGGTTTGATATTCGCATGAATATGCGCTGTAAATTATTTATAAGTATCAATCAGTGACAGCTTCATCCCGCCCCCGCTCCTTATTACAAGGGCATGGCTTCCCCGGTCAGGACGCACGCGAAATAATGCCCTGAAATCATAAGGAAGTTTTTGGTGAAGCTTTTTTCAAAAAGCTTCGAAGAACACCGCATTTTTGAAAAAAGACGACACCCGGAAACGTTTGTCCTCTTTGCCCTGCAGGATATTTTCAAACAGTCCCGCAGACAGAGGGAGAAAGAAGCCTTTCCCGGACACGGCCACATAACCGGTGTCGAAAACGACCCCGAACCGCCCTCCATTTGCCCAACATATCCACCAGCTCGCATCCAGTGACCGGCCGGTTGCCGACGCTCCTGCGCCGGGGCATTCCCAATGCGAACGGAAAGGCGGCCTTCAATATTCCAAGGCTAGGCCAGCAATGTCGCAACATCGACATAGGCCATGCCGGCGTTCCGGGCGGCGGCCATGCCTTCGCGGCTGTCCTCGAACACGAAGCAATGTTCCGGCGCGACCCCCAGCCTTTTCGCCGCGGCAAGGAACAGGTCCGGCGCGGGCTTGCCATGCTGCACGTCATCAATGGTCAGCATCGCATCGAACAGGTGATCCAGCCCCACCCGCGACAGCGACGCCTGCACGATCTGGCGCGACCCGTTGGAGGCGACAGCCATCGGCAGGCGACGGTGATACTGCCGCGCGATCGCGGCCACGACCGAAATCTCCTCCAGTTCGTCGAGCAGGTCATGCAGGCTGGCCCGCGCGGTGGTGATGATGCGTTCCCGGTCCACCGGACGACCCAGCCTGTCCTCCACGATATCGAGGACCATGTGTTCGGACATGCCGCCATGGCCGCGGAACCATTCGCGTGAGACGGGCTGCTGCGTCACCTCCTCCAGCGTCGCAAGCCACGCCCGCAGATACAGGGGCAATGTATCGACAAGCGTGCCGTCACAATCGAAAATCAACGCCTTCATGCCCGGCGGCACGATGCTCATGGAAATGCGGACCGGGGATAGTTGTACTGGTTGATGAGTTCACGCAGCGGGGCAAAATCCTTATCGCTGAAATGATGGATGCGGATGACCGCGCCGGGCCGTTCCTCGACAAAGACGGTGTTGTTCCAGTCGGCGGCACTGATCCCGGTCCACAGCGTGATGCGGAACGGCCCGTCATCGCCCGGCGGCGGGGCAGAGGCATTGTCCACATGCGCGACGCGCAGTTCCAGGATCGCATCGCCACTGGATGGCGGCGTCTGGCCCAGCGGACCCCAGCCCGCCTTGTGATCGGCCAGCCAGTCGTTAAGCGTCTTGACCTGTGCTGCGGTCAGGACCCGGTCCTTGCGCATCGGGCCGACGGAAATGGTGCCTGACTGCAACTGCGGGAAAGTCAGGGGATGGAAATTGGGCATGGCCATCGACCACAGCCCCGCGGCCGTACCAATCGTTATGACCAGAAACCCGATCAGCAGGGCTGTCTCACGTCTCATGTGTGTCTGTTCTCCTTGACGCATCTTTCGGCGCCATGTGCCCCGGGACGCGCGAACGCGCCCCCATCAGTACCGCATACCCGCATGCCGGGATATCCTGATCCCATACTGCAAACACGCGCGCTGCGACCACCCTATCGGGGTAAGACCTGCCACGCGCGCGGCCGCCGGAAGGAAGATGCCCCGTCATCAGGCGGGATTCAGTCATGCCCGCAGACAGCGGCAACGACACGCGCGACGTCCCACCGCGCAAGCTGCGGGTGCAGCGGCAGGGCGAGGATGCGATTCGACAGGTCCTCCGACACCAGCAGCGACACGCCATCATGATGCGGCTGGTACGCAGGCTGCAGGTGCAGGGGACGCGGATAGTAAATCGCGGAGGCCACGTTGCGGGCCTGCATCTGCTGCTGCAGCGCGGCGCGATCCTCCGGCCCGCGCGTCAGCACGGAATAGATCGCCCACGCCGACTCGCTGTCCGGCACGCGCGCGGGGGGGATGACCCGCTCCGCCACGCCAGCGTCATAGACGCGCGCGATGTCGCGACGGCGGGCAAGGTCCAGATCAAGGACATCCATCTTCGCCAGCAGCACCGCCGCCTGAATGGTATCCAGCCGGGCATTCATGCCGGTCCGCAGCACCTCGTACCGGGTTTTCCCCTCCCCATGACTGCGGAGCGAACGATACAGTTCGGCCCGTTCCGGGTCGTCGGTCAGGATGGCCCCGGCATCGCCATAGGCGCCCAGCGGCTTGGACGGAAAGAACGACAGGGTGGTCGCCGTCGCCTCGCGCCCCAGCCGCCGTCCCGACAGGCTGGCGCCGAAGGACTGCGCGCAGTCGGCCATCAGGAACATCTCCTCCGCCGTGGCGATGGCGCGCAGTTCCGGCCACGGTGCGGGCTGCCCGAACAGGTCCACGCCGATGATGGCACGCGGCCGCAGCCTGCCCTGCGCGCGGACATGGGCGATGCGCTGGCGCAGGCTGGCGGGATCGATCTGGAAGGTATGCGGATCGACATCGACGAAAACCGGGGTCGCCCCCAGCACCAGCGGCACCTCCGCCGTGGCGGTATAGGTAAAGGCGGGCAGGAACACGGCATCGCCCGGGCCGATTCCTTCCGCCATCAGGACGACCTGGATCGCATCGGTGCCCGATGACACGCCCACGCAGGCCGCGGCTCCGACATAGGCCGCCAGCCGTTCCTCCAGTTCCTGCACCTCCGGCCCCATGACGAAACGGCAGTGTTCCATGACCCTGTCGAGGCGGACCCGCAGGTTATCGGCTATCACCTTCTGCTGGCGGGGCAGATCCAGAAAACCAATCGGTTGTTCAGCCGAAGAGGTCATGATGCGTTCCTTTCGCGGTCGGTCCCCCGGGCCGGCGCCTGCTGGACGCCAGATGCTCCCCTGTGGACGAATTCGGGCACAAGCTTCTTGAGCAGTACAAGCGCGGTGCCAGCATCGCCCGCCCTGCATGCCCCTACCATCGCATCCATGATAGACGTCGCCAGCGCAAGGTCCACCGTGCGCGGCGTTGCCATGCGCAGCCCGCTGTGACCGGTGGGACGCGGCACCTCGCGCTGGTGGAACAGGTCTTCGGACAGCTTTTCGCCCGGCCGCGCACCGGTAAAGCGGATATCGATGTCCTGACCCGGACGCAGCCCGGCAAGGATGATCATCTGATGCGCCAGATCGACGATGCGGACCGGCTGTCCCATATCGAGGACGAATATCCCCCCCGCCCGCAGCATGTCGTCGATCCGTCCCTCCCCCGGCCGGGTGTCCATGCCGCGCGCGCTGGCCTGCAGCACAAGGGCCACGGCCTCCGCCACGGTCATGAAATAGCGTTCCATTTCGGGATCGGTGATCGTCAGCGGGCCGCCACGCTCGATCTGGTGGCGAAACAGCGAGACGACGGAACCGGCGGAGCCCAGCACATTGCCGAAACGCACCGTGATGCAGCGCAGGTCCCTGCCATCGCGCCGCGCCGTCATGTCGAGGGCCTGACAGTACATCTCCGCCACGCGCTTGGACGCACCCATGATGCTGGAAGGATTGACAGCCTTGTCAGTGGAAATCTGCACCATGGCCCGCGTGCCATGCCGGCGCGCCGCATCCGCGACGACGCGGGTTCCCTCGATATTGGTCAGCAGCCCCTCGCACGGATTGTCCTCCACCATCGGGACATGTTTCAGCGCGGCGGCATGAAAGACCAGTTCAGGGCGATAGCGGGCGAAAACCTGTTCAATGCGCTGCGGGTCGCGCACATCGGCGATCACGATATGACGCGGGACCTGTGGCGCCTGTTCGGACAGGGCAACGTCGATGCGCCACAGGGGATATTCCCCGTTATCCAGCAGGATCAGGCTTTCGGGGGCATAATGCGCGATCTGGTGGACAAGTTCGGTCCCGATGGATCCCCCCGCCCCGGTCACCAGCACCCTGCGCCCGCGCAGCATTCCCTCCAGCCGGCCGAAATCGGGGGGAACAGGTGGCCGGTTCAGCAGTTCCTCGATCTCCACGGGATAGAGTTCGCTCCATTCCGGGGCCGTGACCGCCGCGATGTCGGGCATGCGCCGCACCTGCGCGCCATGCGCCTGCGCAATCCGCAGCACAGTGGCAAGCGCGGTTCCCGTGCAACACGGATCCACGATGACCCTTACGGCATGGGACGCACCGTGGGCGCACAGGCGGTCCAGAACCCGGTCGAGTTCATCGACCGTCCCCAGCACGGGCACGCCGTGGATGCGCCTGCCGCGACGGTGCGCGCCATTGACCACCATGCCGGTCACCGCCATTCCCGCCGATGCCGCGCGCAGGAACAGATCCGCGCTCTTGCCATCCGCCACCAGCACGATGCGGCACTGGGCGTCGTTTCGCGCCCTGCGCTGCTGCCGCCATTGCCGCCACTGCTGGTATGCCAGGCGACTGCCCGCCAGCATGACCATCAGCACGAGCATATGGATGATGGGAAAAGTCATCCCCGGCGGCCCGTGACCGACAAGGACCCGCCCCCCGGCATAGAAAAGGGCCGCCAGTAAGGCAGCCCATGCCATACGCCAGAAATCGGCACTTCCTGAAAAACGCCAGTGCTGCTGCGCGATCCGGAAAGGCAGTCCCCCCGCCAGCAACGCAACGGCGCCAGCCGCCATCGATCGCCAGCCCCAGCCCGTGACCTCCCCTCCGGAGGCCAGCCATTGCGCGCAGGGCACGGCGCAGGCCCCGATACAGCAATCGAGACTTACGTTCACGACGATTGCCTTTATCGTAAGCAGCCGATGAATGAACGCGCCTGACCTGAGAGATTGCACAACCATTGCCCTTCCCCCTATAGCCCAGCAGAAAGAGCGTCCAAAGGGAAGATCATGTTCCAAAGCGTAAAGCCGGTCCCGTGATGGCGACGGCGGCACTGTCCGTGGCGATCTGGTGTCTTTCCGCGCTGCTGGTGTGGATCATGATCCGCGTGCGGGTGCTGGATCATCCCGTCGCACGCAGCGCCCATGCCGTCGCGGTGCCGACAGGCGGGGGGATCGGCATCATGACCGCGTTCATGGCCGGGCTGCTTCCCGCCTTCATGATATGGGGAACAGGCAGGGACAACTTTCCGGTGTGGGGATTCCTCGGCGGGCTCGCGCTGCTCTGCCTTGTTTCGTGGTACGATGACATCCGGCCACAACCCGCCGCCGTCAAGCTGCTGGCGCAGTGCGCGGCGGCCGTGACCATCGTCGTGTCCCTGCGCCTCTCATCCGGCGGGCAGACGGGGATTTTCGATATCATCGCCAGCATCGCCTGGCTGGTCTTCATGGCGAACTGCGTCAATTTCATGGACGGGCTGAACGGCCTGGCCTCGGGCACGATCCTGTGCGCCTGCCTGATGCTGGCATGGCTTGGCCCCATGACAGGGGCCGGGGCGGTCATGCCCGTCGCCCTGGTCATGGCGATCGCCGTGACAGGTTTCATTCCATTCAATTTTCCCCGTGCCCGTATTTTCATGGGCGATGTCGGCAGTCAGGGATGCGGCATGGTGCTGGGGACACTCGGCCTGATCATGGGACATAAAGGCGGCGGCTGGGGCTGGAGCGTCATGCTGCTGCTGCTGGCCAATTTCATGGGCGACGTGCTGTTCACGCTGGGACGGCGATATTACGAAGGCGAATCGGTCATGACGGCGCATCGGGGGCACCTGTACCAAATCGCGCACCGGACCGGACTGCCCTGCACCATCATCGCGCCCCTGGCATGGGGGGGATGTCTTCTGGGTGGGACCATGGCGTGGATGGTCCGCGCGGGGCTGGTGTCGCTTCCGCTCGCCTTTGTGCTGGCCCTTGGTCCACAGGTGGCATGGGCCGCCTATGTCATCTATCGCACCCGCGCCCATCCCATCGGCCTGTGGTAGGCTTTTTCCCATAAAAAAAGGGACCAGCCCCGTGGCCGATCCCCCTGTGGCGGATCCCCTGCGGCTGGTCCCTCGTGACAGGCACCCTGCGACGGGTGCGTATGGATCTGGTCCTCGTTACTTGACCATCGTGATCTTCATGCCCTGTGCCGCGGCGGCAAGACGTCCGCCCTTGCTCTGGGTCACCAGCTTGATCTTCACGCCGTTGGGGTTGCTCAGCACGATGCCCCCGACGCCGGTCCCGGCAGTGGCCTCGCCATTCACGGCGGCATAGCTGCCTTCCAGGTCCCTGGCGGTATGCAGGTTATAGACTTCGCCGCTGCCCGTGACCTTGGAATAACCAACCGCAGCGATGGACCCGCCATCGATGCGGAAACGATAGGTATGTTTCTGGAACGTCAGACGTCCCGATCCCCAGGTGCGACCGATACCGATATCGGCGGACTGAACCTTGATCGTGACATGTCCCACCGGCGTTCCAAGCGCATCATCGGCCTGAGCCGCGACGCCAAGAAGAGGCATCGCCACAAGGGCGACTGCCGCCGCGCGGGTTACCATGCGAATCATCGATTTCTCCTACCCGTTTGCCCGTTACCGTATGAAAGGAAGATAGCCACCACCTGACGCGCCACAAGAGCGACGGTTGCATGGGGCCATGAGAAACTCACAGCCCCATGACCGGGCAGCCTCAGCCCGCGCGACGCAGGCGCTCTTCCATACGGCGGCCGCGCACCTTGCGGACCGGGGCTGCGGCTTCCTCTTCGCGCGGGGCCGTCGCCTCGTTCACGATGGCCGACAGGTCACGCAGGTAGGCCTTGCCCTTGAGCGTGCGACGGATCAGGACCGAACGGCCATCCATCGGGTCGCGCGTGCGCCACGCAAGGTCGAGGTCCTGCAGGCGGTCCAGCGCGCGGGTGATCGCGGGCTTGGACACGTTCAGCTCCGCCGCGAGGCCGCGCACCGTATGCGCGTCATCCTGCAGGTAGCAGGTCAGGAAGACCGCCAGCTGACGCGCCGACAGATCGGGGCCATCGCGACGCACCATCGAAACAATGGTGTCGCGCAGAGTATTGATCATCGAATCCGAACCTGATGACATTGCCATCACTACAATCCTTGTCTGTTGTCCAGGGCCGGCCCGGACAGGCCTCCCTGCCTGCGGTGTCGGTCGAACACGGGGTAACTATGGTATTGCACATATAATTGGGAATTACGGCATATATAAGTCGCAGAATGCAAATTAGTTTCTGGGACGGATCGTTACTTCAGTCATCTTTTATCCCATCGAAATCGAAGATTTTTAATATACCGCCGTAAGTCGCTCTTAAACAAAGACTTTCTCCGCCCTCCGGACGACCGGGACGTGCGGAATCATTCCATCCATACGTGTCGATATGAGCCCAGCGCACACCAGTTTTGACAAAATTCTGCAAAAACAGGGCCGCCGTAACCGCCCCTGCCATGGGTCGGGATGAAATATTGTTCATATCTGCCACCGGACTGCGCAACCATTCGCGATACCCGTTCCACAGCGGCAGGCGCCACATCGGATCGGCGCACATGTCGCCCGCCGCCAGCAGGTGAACCGCAACCGCATCGTCATTGCAGAACAGCGCGGGCAGGTCCGGCCCCAGCGCCACGCGCGCCGCGCCGGTCAGCGTGGCCGCATCGATCAGGAGATCGGGGCCGGAGTCGCATGCGGCACTCAGCAGGTCACACAGAACCAGCCGCCCTTCCGCGTCGGTGTTGCCGACCTCCACCGTCTGTCCCGACCGGGTGACGATCACGTCCGACGGGCGCATGGCATGGCCCGACACGCTGTTTTCAACACAGCCCAGCCGCAGTTCCAGACGCAGCGGCAGGTCACGCAGCATGACCAGCCGCGCCAGCGACAGCATCAGCGCGGCGCCGCCCATGTCCTTTTTCATCCGCAGCATGGAGGACGCGGGCTTGATGTCATATCCCCCCGTATCGAAACACACCCCCTTGCCCGCCAGCGACAGCAGCGGCGCGTTCACGTCCGCCCTGCTGCCACGCCATTGCGCCACCACGACGCAGGGCGGCCGGTCGGACCCCATGCCCACATGCGCCACGGTGGGATAGTCACGTAGCAGTTCCTCGCCCGTGATGACCTTCACATCCGCCCCCAGCGCCGACAGCGTCAGGCGCGCGGCATCAGCCAGGTCCATCGGCCCCATCAGGTTGGGGGGCGTGTTGATAAGATCACGCCCCTGACAGATACATGCCGCGACCTCGGCCGCCGCGACGGCCTGTTCCGTCACGACAAGGCGGGGGCCGTCACTGTCCGACGATTGGGCGCGGCCGAACGCGGGCATCCGGTAGGCGCCAAGGCAGAAGCCAAGCACGATATCCCCCGCCCCGACATCCGCGGGCGCCTGCACGCGCCACGCGCCCGCGGGCAGGCGCGGCAGCAACGCCCCGAAGACGAACGGATCACAGCCGCCATCGTCCCTGCCATCGCCCAGCCCCAGGAGCGCCGATTCCACGCCCTGATCGCCGGGAAGAAGCAGCACCTCCCCGTATTTCGCGCCAAAGCCCATGTCAGTGGCAAAGGCCGCCGCCCGTCCGTCCGTCAGGGCCGCAAGCTGTGGCAGCTGGGCAGGGCGAAGCGCATGGACCACCCGCACGGGATGCCCGCCCACCGCCGCCTGCGGCAACAGGCAGGGAAAATCGTCAAGTGTCATGACATCTGGCCCTTTCATGTCATTTTCATCCTCAGCGTGCGTCCGACACGCGTCGCGTGCAAGCCATGACAACGCAATATACGGACAGGTATGCGGGTTTTGCTTGCATTTGCACGCAGGCCGCCAGAGCATGCGGACATGACGGGTGTACCCATGGGGGCTGGCCCCCTTCATTCCGCCGCCGGACGCGCGACCGGCATTTCGTCCTCCGCGCAGGTGCGCGCCGTTCTCGGCCCCACCAATACCGGAAAGACGCATCTGGCCATCGAACGGATGCTGGCGCATGCCAGTGGCATCATCGGCTTTCCGCTGCGTCTTCTGGCACGCGAAAACTATGACCGCATGGTCGCGCGCAAGGGGGCCGGGGCCGTCGCGCTCATCACGGGCGAGGAAAAGATCATCCCGCCCAACGCGCGCTGGTTTTCCTGCACGGTGGAGGCAATGCCCCTTGACCGGCGGGTTGCGTTCGTCGCCGTCGATGAAATCCAGCTGTGCGCCGATCCGGACCGGGGACATATCTTTACTGACCGCCTGCTGCATGCGCGCGGACAGGTGGAAACGATGTTCCTGGGGGCCGACACCATCCGTCCCCTGCTGCGCCGGCTGGTGCCCGGCATCGAAATCGACCATCGCCCGCGCCTGTCCCATCTGGCGCATACCGGGGTCACCAAGCTGACGCGCCTGCCGCCCCGTTCGGCCATCGTCGCCTTTTCCGCTGCCGAGGTTTACGCCATCGCCGAACTGATCCGCCGCAGGCGCGGGGGCTGCGCCATCGTGATGGGACAGCTGTCGCCACGCACCCGCAACGCGCAGGTCGCCCTGTATCAGGACAAGGAGGTGGATTACCTCGTCGCGACGGATGCGATCGGCATGGGACTGAACATGGACGTCAACCATGTGGCCTTCGCCAGCCTGTCGAAATTCGACGGTACGCGCATGCGCCCCCTGACGCCCGCCGAAATCGCGCAGGTCGCGGGCCGGGCCGGACGGGGCCTGCGCGATGGCACCTTCGGCACGACCGGAATGTGCCGCCCCCTGTCCGAAGAGGTCGCCGAAGCGGTGGAGGAACACCGTTTCGACCCGCTGACGCGCCTGTCGTGGCGTAACAGCGCACTCGATTTTTCCAGTCCGGACGCGCTGCTGTCGAGTCTGGGGCGCTCCCCGCCGCTGCCGGAACTGACGGCGGGACATGAGGCGTCGGATGTGCTCGCGCTCGCCAGCCTGGCGGCCAATCCGGAAATCCGCACCCTTGCCCGCTCACGCGCAGCGACCCGCCTGTTGTGGGAAAGCTGCCAGATCCCCGATTTCCGCAAGCTGGGCGATGAAAGTCATATCCGCCTGTGCGCACGCGTCTTTTCCTATGTCATGCGCGACGGGCGGGTGCCCCCTGCCTGGATGGAGGGGCAGATCGCGGCCTTCCTGCGTCCCGAGGGCACGATCGATTCCCTGATGCACCGCCTGTCCGGCATCCGCGTCTGCGCCTATATCGCCGCGCGTCCCGACTGGCTGCGCAATGCGCAGTACTGGCAGGACCGCACGCGGGAAGCGGAAAACCAGCTGTCCGATGCCCTGCATGAACAGCTGACCGCCCGCTTCGTCGACCGGCGGGCGGCGACCCTGATCCGGCGACTGGATGAAGGGGGCGCCGATGACCTGCTGTCCGCCGTCACGGCGCAGGGCGAGGTCCTGGTGGAGGGACACGCCGTCGGGCGCATCGCGGGGCTGGACCTGCTGGCCGAGGGGATCGACGTTCCGGACCGGCGGCTGCTGATGCGCGCGGCGCGACGGGCCGTGCGCACCGAAATTCCGCGCCGGGTGCATGTGCTGGCCCATGCGCCGGATTCCTGCTTTGATTTCGCAGCGGATGGCCGCCACCTGACATGGGAAGGCGTCAATGTCGCGCGCCTGCGTCGGGGCCATCATCTGCTGCATCCCCGTATCGAGGTCCTGGACAATCCGCTGCTGGATAACGTGCAGCGCGAGCGTATCCGCGAACGGCTGGCGGAATGGCTGGGACGGCACGTGCGGGAGGTATTCGCCCCCCTGTTCGCAGCCCAGGCCGCCATGCCGGACGATCCGGCCCTGCGTGGAGTCGTGCATCGCCTGATGGAGGGCGCGGGCCTCACGCCACTGGAACGGCATGAGGAACGTTCGCGTGGCCTGCGGGGGCATCTCGGCCGGCTGGGAATCCGCATCGGGCAGCTGGCGCTGTTCATGCCCGCACTGATGAAGCCTCGTGGCATGCGCCTGCGCGCCATCCTGACATGCGCCCACATGGAAACGGAAATCCCGGACCTGCCGGCCCCCGGCAGGATCTCCGTGCCCCATGACATGCTGCCCGCCCTGTTCATGGACCGCATGGGCTGGATGCGGGCAGGTCCCGTGCGAATCCGCGTCGATATCGCGGAAAAGCTGATTACCGAACTGACACGCCAGACACGGCAGCATCCGGTGCCGCTGTCGCACGCGCTGGCATCGCGCCTGAGCATACGTCGTGACGCCATACAGGCCGTCCTGAAGGGGCTGGACATCCATGTGCGGCCATCGCGCCCCATGTCACCGGAACAGTTCGGGCCCCCTCCCCCGGCCATGCTGGTGGGACGCCTGCGCCGCAAGGGATCG
The DNA here is from genome assembly GCF_003311635.1 of Novacetimonas cocois. Taxonomy (GTDB): domain Bacteria; phylum Pseudomonadota; class Alphaproteobacteria; order Acetobacterales; family Acetobacteraceae; genus Novacetimonas; species Novacetimonas cocois. Next base: position 152,355 of record NZ_QEXL01000002.1, read on the forward strand.
TCCGGGGCGTCCAAACCCGTATCGGCCCGTCATTCCCGGCAGGAGCGCACGCACGAACATGGATCGCCAAAAGGCATGCAGGTCGTTGCCCGTCGCCCGGCCATCCGCGAGGATCACCCCTTCGCCGCGCTGGCGGTGCTGAGGAACCGTAGGCCATGAGCCGCAGGGCGCCCGCCGCGTCCATCACGCGGGATGAGACCCCGCAGGCACAGCGGCTGGATCTGTGGCTGTGGCATGCGCGATTTGCGCGGAGTCGTAATGATTGCGGGGAATTCATCGCAACGGGACATGTGCGCATCAACCGACAGCGCACCGTAAAGGCCCATGCCCAAGTGCATATCGGCGATATCCTGACCCTGCCATCGCCGGATCGTCGCACCGTGATGGTCGTTCGCGTCATGGGCTTCGCACGCCGCCGCGAAGGCGCCGCAGCTGCACGGATGCTATATGAGATTATTCCAGAAATTGATGAAAAGCATCGCGAATAACACACCACACCACGGATTATTCATTTATGGGCGTCTTTGACTTGCCACAATGGCAAAAGCCTCTCATATCTTCGGCCATTCTCGATGAGGTTTTCTGCCCTGGATGGCGCCCTCGTCTCATGTCCCTGGCTGGAAGATATACTGCTTCGGCCTGTAAATAATGATCGGAGATAGGCGATGACCTATGTGGTCACCGAAAACTGCATTCGCTGCAAGTTCATGGATTGCGTCGAGGTCTGCCCCGTCGACTGCTTCTATGCGGGTGAAAACTTCCTGGTAATCAGCCCGGATGAATGCATCGACTGCGGCGTGTGTGAGCCGGAATGCCCGGCCGAGGCAATCTTTCCCGATAGCGATGACCGCGCCACCGCATGGGCGGAAATCAACGCCAAATACGCGGGCGTCTGGCCGAACATCACCCGCAAGGGCGAACCCCCCGCCGATGCGGAGGAATGGAAGGACAAGCCCAACAAGGCCGAACTGCTGTCCCCGGAACCCCAGAAAAACTGATCCAGGGAAAACTGGCCCGGAGAAAACTGATCCGGGCACCCCGTTCATGAAAAAGGGCCGGCGAGGAAATCCTCGCCGGCCCTTTTTTTGATCCCTGACCAGGCATCCTTTGCGGGATGCCCGGACCCGGCTGATACCGCTTAGCGCGACATCATGTTGATCGCGGTGTCATGCATGATGAAGACCGTGCCGCCAACCAGGATCAGAACCGTCACGACCGTGAAAGCAAAGGCCATGACATTCCAACGCTGCTCGGACGAAGCGTTCATATGCAGGAAGAAGATCAGGTGAACGACGATCTGCACCACGGCGAGGAGCGTGATCGCCCCGGCGGTTCCGGACGGTGAGAACGTATGCGCCATCACCAGGCCGAAGGCCGCTGCCGTCAGCAGAACAGAGATCACGAACCCGGTGAGGTAAGACCCTACACTCCCGTGGCTCTCGCCTGAGGCGGATGTATGTGCATCAGACATCAGATCACACTCATCAGATAGACAAAGGTGAAGACACAGATCCAGACGATGTCCAGAAAGTGCCAGAACAGGCTGAGGCAGGTGAGCTTGTTGATCATGCGTTCGTTCAGCTCGGTCTTGCCCGCCGTCTGGAACAGCAGAACCGCCATCCACAGAAGGCCGCAGGTGACATGCAGACCATGCGTGCCAACCAGCGTGAAGAACGACGACAGGAACGCGCTGCGATCCGGGCCGTTGCCTTCGGCAATCATGTGAGAGAACTCACGAAGTTCCATGAACAGGAAGCCCAGGCCCAGCAGGAAGGTAACCCCCAGCCAGGTCCGCATCGTGCTGATCTTGTTATCGTGTGCGGCGATCATGCCGAAACCGTAGGTGATGGAGCTGAGCAGCAGGATCGCTGTTTCAATTCCGACACCCGACAGTTCGAAGACTTCATGACCATTCGGTCCGCCGTTGAACTGGGTCCGCAGCACCGCGAACACAGCAAACAGCGTGCCGAAGATGATGCAGTCCGTCATCAGATACAGCCAGAACCCGAACACCACGGGAGATTCGTGGTGTTCTTCGTGGGCGTGGGCCGCATCAGCAGTAATATTATGCGCCATTATTCTGCTGCCTGTGCTGCCATAAGGTTGTGGGTGTGTTCGTTTTCAATGCGGACAACCTCGGAAACCGGCACATAGTAGTCGACATCGTTGTCGGACGAACGTGCGATCACCGTCGCGATGACGCCAATCAGACCAACAGCTGCCAGCCACCAGATCCACCACACAGCGGCAAAGCCAAGGATGAAGCTGAACGCACCGATCAGGAAACCACAGGCCGTGTTCTTCGGCATATGGATGGGCTGGTAATCACCACCCGCATTGCGCGTGTCGATACCGGCTTCCTTGTCGTGGGCAAACGCATCCAGTTCATGAACAACCGGCAGGATCGCGAAGTTGTAGAACGGCGGAGGCGAAGACGTGGACCATTCCAGCGTGCGCGCATTCCAGGGATCACCCGTCATGTCGCGGTTTTCAGCCAGGTTACGATCACGGATCGAAACATACAGCTGCGTCAGCTGGCACACGATACCCAAGGCGATCAGGACCGCACCGAATTCCGCGATCAGCAGCCAGGGGTGCCACGCAGGGTTGTCGTAGTGGTTCATACGACGGGTCATGCCCTCGAAGCCAAGGACATACAGCGGCATGAACGCGAAGTAGAAGCCAACGAACCAGAACCAGAACGCCCGCTTGCCCCATGCTTCGTTCAGCTTGAAGCCGAAGGACTTGGGGAACCAGAAGTTCATGGCCGCGACGTAACCGAAGTACACGCCACCGATAATCACGTTATGGAAGTGGGCGATAACGAAGAGACTGTTATGCAGCACGAAGTCCGAAGCCGGGATCGCAAGCATAACGCCGGTCATGCCACCGATGGAGAAGGTGATCATGAAGCCGATGACCCAGTACATGGTCGCGTGGAATTCGACGCGGCCCTTATACATGGTGAACAGCCAGTTGAAGATCTTCACGCCCGTCGGGACCGCGATGATCATGGTCATGATGCCAAAGAACGCGTTGACGTTCGGGCCGGCACCCATGGTGAAGAAGTGATGGACCCACACAACCAGCGACAGGACCATGATGGACGCCGTGGCGTAAACCATCGTCTTGTAGCCGAACAGCGGCTTGCGGGAGAAGGTCTGGGTGATTTCGGAGAAGGCACCGAAAGCAGGCAGCACCAGGATGTACACTTCGGGATGGCCCCAGCCCCAGATCACGCTCAGATAGAGCATCTGGTTGCCGCCGCCGTCGTTGGTGAAGAAGTGCATACCCAGGTAACGGTCAAGACCCAGCAGACCCATCGCAACGGTCAGGATCGGGAAGGCCACCATGATCAGCACGGTCGTGCAGAAGATGGTCCAGGTGAAAACCGGCATCCGCATGTAGTCCATGCCAGGCGCACGCATCTTCACGATGGTCGTGAAGAAGTTCACACCCGTCAGCAGCGTGCCCACACCAGACAGCTGAACCGCCCAGATGTAGTAGTCGACGCCGACGCCAGGGCTGAACTGCTGTTCGGACAGGGGCGGATACGCCAGCCAGCCGCACTGCGAGAACTCGCCGATGAACAGGGAGACGTTGACCAGCAGGAAGCTGATGGTCGTCATCCAGAAGCTCAGCGTGTTCACGAAGGGGAAGGCAACGTCGCGCGCACCGATCTGCAGCGGCACCACGATGTTCATCAGACCCTGCATGAACGCCATGGCCATGAAGAAGATCATGATCGTGCCATGGGCGGAGAAGATCTGGTCATAGTGATGCGGCGGCAGGTAACCGGGGTTCCCGGCATAGGCCAGCGCAAGCTGCGAACGCATCATGATGGCGTCGGCAAAACCACGGAACAGCGCAACCAGCGCGACCACGATATACATGACGCCAATGCGCTTGTGATCGACCGAGGTCAGCCACTCACGCCACAGGTAACCCCATTTGCCGTAATAGGTAATCAGCCCCAGAACAGCCAGCCCCGCGATCGCGGCACCGATAAAGGTTCCAACAAGAATCGGCACATCGATAGGAATGGCCGACCAGGTTAATTTTCCTAACATCTGTCCTATTCCTTCATATTCATGTCGGACATTGCGGACTGCTGCATGTGCAGCATTTTGCCGGTGCTCTTATCCATGACCATGCCGTTGTTGTACTTGGCAACGATATCGTCAAACAGAGTCGCATCGACATGCGAGAAGTACTCGACCGGGTTCGCCTCGCTCGGCGCAGCAAGCTTGGGATAGCTTGCGCTGTCCAGTTGCTCGGACGAAGCCTTCACCTTTTCCACCCACGCGCTGTACTGGTCCGCCGGCATTGCCAGGGCACGGAAGCGCATGTCGGAGAAGCCACGGCCACTAAAGTTAGAGGATTCACCCTGGAAATCACCAGCCTCATTTGCGATCAGGTGAAGCTGCGTCTGCATGCCCGCCATGGCGTAAATCATGGTGCCAAGCTGGGGAATGAAGAACGAGTTCATCACGGAATCAGAGGTGATCCGGAAATCAACCGGCGTATTCACCGGCATCGCCATCTGGTTGACCGTGGCAATTCCTTCATCCGGATAGATAAAGAGCCACTTCCAGTCCAGCGCCACGACCTCGACATGGATCGGCTTGACGTTCGCTTCGGCCTCAAGCGGCTTGTACGGGTCAAGCGAATGGCAGGTCTGGTAGGTCAGCACAGCCAGGAACAGGATGATCAGGCTGGGCACGGCCCAGATAATCACCTCGATCTTGTTGGAATGCGACCATTTCGGCAGGTATTCCGCCGAGGTGTTGGACTGACGGTAATGCCAGGCAAACACCAGGGTCAGGATACATACCGGAATGACAACCAGCAGCATCGCATAGGTGGAGGTCAGGATCAGGCTTTTTTCCTGTGCCCCGATCACACCTTTGGGGTTCAGCGTATCCCAATCGCATCCTGCCAAGAGGGCTGCGGAGGACAAGCACATTAATTTCGATAATCTTGGCAAGATTTTTTTCTTCATCTCACGCCTCGTTGGTTTCGACATCACCCTATTTCGCTCACATCCTCGCTTCATCCACGGGCACTAACAACAACGGTCACGTTATACGCACGCCACGGGTCCTGCATCTGCGTTCGTGCAGGCAACAACGTCCCACAACAGCGACATCGCGCCTTCGTCAACTCCCGAAAATCAAACATAATGGTTTTTTTCGGTTTGCATCTGTCATGAGTTGGTTGCCGACCGGCTGACCATGATTTCGATCAATCCAGCCCATCAGATATCAATCCTGGTTTCTGTCAGGGCAGATCGGACCGGTAATCGCGATGCCGTCCTGTGTCTTGAAGCGTACCTTTTTCGTGCCGTATCCCTTTCATATGTTTTCTCTATTCAAGGGTTATCCGACCTGAACCCCACTATAAGCAAGTCTTCACATAATATTTCAATAGATTTCAACGAAGGGCAGATATGATTTTTTGCCGTTTGAAAACAATGCACTAACTCTTTGTCTCGTGCATCACACTCTCGTCAACGGACTGTTTCTCATAATGAATAAGTCTTATTTCGGGCGTCATTTGTTCTGATCCGCCCCAAAATGTTCCAGTCCCGTTCATGATTTCGTTGTGATGTGGAGACGACACAAAAAAACCCGCCACATGTGTGGCGGGCTGATTTGGCTGAGTCTCTGTCTAGCGTGTCCTTCCGGCGTCCGGGACGATGCCCGGACCGATCCGGAGGAAGGCGCGATCAGTCGTTGTTGTTGTTCCGGACACCCATGAACTGCAGCATGAACTGGAACAGGTTGATGAAGTTCAGATAGAGGTCCAGCGCATCGTAAACCGCGCGCCGCGCCGCCATATCCGGTCCCTCATACGCGGCGACCTGCTGATAGGTCAGCTTGATCCGCTGCGTGTCGAACATCGTCAGGCCGATGAACAGCGCCAGTCCCACCACGCTGTAGATGAAATAGACAGCCGGGCTCTGCATGAAGATATTGACGACTCCGGCGATCACCAGACCGAAAAGTCCCATTATCAGGAACGAACCGAAACGGGTCAGATCGGCGCGGGTGGTGTATCCCCAGATGGACATCGCCGCGAACGTGGCTGCGGTGATAAAGAACACGCGCGCCACCGAAACGCCGGTGAAGACCAGGAAGATGTTCGCCAGGCTGCATCCCATGACGCCACAGAACAGCCAGAACAGTCCCTGCACCGCCTGAAGCGACAGGCGGTTCACGCCAAACGACATCACAAGGACGAATCCAAGCGGGGCGATCATTGCCAGCATCCCCAGCCCCGTCGGCCGGATCGCCGCCCCCGCCGGGGTATTTACGATCTGGTAGAACAGGGACTGAAGGGTGGCGTTATGGGCGATGAGATAGGCAACGAGTCCCGTCAGCACCAACCCAGAGGTCATCCAGTTGTAAACGCGCAACATATAGGTGCGCAGCCCCATATCGATGGAGCCGACGGCGCCATTTGCCGCAGGGCGGGCAAAAGTTCGCGAATCCGGGCCAAAAGCCATTTCAAGTTTCCTTCATCCACGTCATGCGAACGTGTCATCCCTGAATGTTGGGGCATCCTATAGAGGCTTCAAGAACGTCCGCGTGGCCAACACATTAAAAGATGGCAAGACAAGCCTGTTGTCGGGGGACACTACCCCACAAACGCAACGGCATCATAGATGCCTACACTACTTATATAGTACAGCAGTGGCATTATCCGTTTTTCGGGACGGAACGATCATGCGGCATGTCCCCTTTGTGGCGCATCTTCCCTCCAATCACCTGCCTGACTGGTCTGCCTGATGAGACTCTTCATTGCCCTTGGCATTCCCCATCCGCTTTCGGAACTGCTGAACGGGCTGCGGGGCAGCCTTGCCGAGGTGAACTGGATGCCGCCCGAAACCTATCACCTCACCCTGCGCTTCCTTGGGGAGGTCACCGACCGGCATCTGATGGAAGACATCCATTACGCGCTGTCGACCATCCACGCCCCCGCGTTCGACCTGTTTCCCGATGCGCCGGGCCTGTTCGAGCGACCGGCATCGCCGGCGGTGCTGTGGATGGGAGTCGCGCGCAACGACTCCCTCTTCCATCTCCAGCGCAAGATCGACACCGCGATGCGGCGTGTGGGGCTGGCGGAACGCCGCAGGCGGTTCGTGCCGCACATCACGCTTGGCACCATCCCCTATCCCGACCCGTCGCGGCTGGCGTCCTGGCTGCAACGACAGGCGCCCCTCAACAGTTCCCCTACGCGGATCAGGACATTTTCCCTCTATAATTCACTGCGGGGAAAAGAGACGCCGACCTATGAGGTGCTGGAGGATTATCCCCTGAGTCCGTGATGCGAAAGTTGCATCAGTTCCGAAACAATCTGCCTCACAACAGACCCGATCCATCTCTTTTTCGGATATATGAAATGCAAAAGTGGCATACAAAGTTGTCATGCTGCGATATGTCTTCATGCATTATCCGCGAAAATATCCTTTGAAAACAAATACATTTCAAAAGATTACACGCGGTTCATCTAAGAGCATTCATTGCTTATCGGACACCTTGTTCACAATTTAGTGATCTCAAACACTAAAATGTCAGAAGACGTATGTAATCCCGACAGTTTTTTCGGATGAAACGGACTACCTGCTTAATTCTCCCTGTCGAAGGCCGGTTTTTCAATCTCTTGCGCAGGTGTAGTGACTGGGGTCGGATTTGTGGCTCCGCCCCTGCGCTGGAAATGAAAGACCCGCCCCGGCGGAAAGTTGCAGCGGCGGCGTCCCGAATTCGAAACCGTTAGTTTTCTGAGGACATCACATATGATTTCTGCCGTTTTCGGAAAAAGACGTTCTCTGAGCAGAACGCTTACAGCCGGAACGATATGTGCGGCTCTCGTCTCCGGTTACGCCAACATGGCATTTTCCGCTGATGAGGGTCAGGGCCAGACCGGGGAAGCGATCATCCACGCGGATGACCATCCCGAGAACTGGATGACCTATGGTCGCACGTATTCTGAACAGCGCTACAGCCCGCTGGATCAGATCAACCGTTCCAATGTCGGAAACCTCAAGCTGGCATGGTATCTGGATCTCGATACCAACCGTGGCCAGGAAGGCACGCCGCTGGTTGTTGATGGCGTCATGTATGCCACCACCAACTGGAGCATGATGAAGGCCATCGATGCCGCCACCGGCAAGCTGCTGTGGTCGTATGACCCGCGCGTGCCCGGCAACATCGCGGACAAGGGCTGCTGCGATACCGTCAACCGCGGTGCGGCGTACTGGAATGGCAAGGTCTATTTCGGCACGTTCGACGGTCGCCTGATCGCCCTGGACGCCAAGACCGGCAAGCTGGTCTGGAGCGTGAACACCATTCCCCCCGACGCCGAACTCGGCAAGCAGCGTTCCTATACGGTTGATGGCGCACCGCGCATCGCCAAGGGCCGCGTGATCATCGGTAACGGTGGTTCCGAATTCGGTGCCCGTGGCTTTGTCACCGCGTTCGACGCGGAAACCGGCAAGGTCGACTGGCGCTTCTTCACGGTTCCCAACCCCAAGAACGAGCCTGATCACGCAGCATCCGACAGCGTGCTGATGAACAAGGCCTATCAGACCTGGAGCCCGACCGGCGCCTGGACCCGTCAGGGTGGCGGCGGCACCGTGTGGGATTCGCTCGTCTATGACCCCGTGACCGACCTGGTCTATCTCGGCGTGGGTAACGGCTCTCCGTGGAACTACAAGTACCGTTCCGAAGGCAAGGGCGACAACCTGTTCCTGGGCAGCATCGTCGCGCTGAAGCCTGAAACCGGCGAATACGTCTGGCATTTCCAGGAAACGCCGATGGACCAGTGGGACTTCACCTCGGTCCAGCAGATCATGACGCTTGACCTGCCGATCAATGGTGAAACCCGCCACGTCATCGTTCACGCGCCGAAGAATGGCTTCTTCTACATCATCGACGCCAAGACCGGTGAGTTCATTTCGGGCAAGAACTATGTCTATGTGAACTGGGCCAGCGGCCTCGATCCGAAGACAGGCCGTCCCATCTACAACCCCGATGCGCTGTACACGCTTACGGGCAAGGAATGGTACGGTATCCCGGGCGATCTGGGTGGACACAACTTCGCCGCCATGGCCTTCAGCCCCAAGACGGGCCTGGTCTATATCCCGGCGCAGCAGGTTCCGTTCCTGTACACGAACCAGAAGGGTGGCTTCCTGCCGCATCCCGACAGCTGGAACCTTGGTCTTGACATGAACAAGGTCGGTATCCCCGACTCCCCCGAAGCGAAGGCTGCCTTCGTCAAGGACCTGAAGGGCTACCTCCTCGCATGGGATCCGCAGAAGCAGGCCGAAGCATGGCGCGTCGACCACAAGGGTCCGTGGAACGGCGGTATCCTGGCAACGGGCGGCGACCTGCTGTTCCAGGGTCTGGCGAACGGTGAATTCCACGCCTATGACGCCACCAACGGTTCCGACCTGTTCCACTTTACGGCTGACAGCGGCATCATCGCACCGCCTGTGACCTACCTTGCCCATGGCAAGCAGTATGTCGCGGTGGAAGTGGGCTGGGGCGGTATCTATCCGTTCTTCCTCGGTGGCCTCGCGCGCACCAGTGGCTGGACGGTCAACCACTCCCACGTGATTGCCTTCTCGCTCGACGGCAAGGCCGGTCCGATGCCCAAGCAGAACGACCAGGGCTTCCTGCCGGTGAAGCCGCCTGAAAAGTTCGATGCAAGCCGCACCGATAACGGATACTTCCAGTTCCAGACCTATTGCGCGGCCTGTCACGGCGATAACGCCGAAGGCGCTGGCGTGCTGCCTGATCTGCGCTGGTCCGGTTCGATCCGCCACAGCGACGCGTTCTATAACGTTGTTGGTCGCGGTGCCCTTACCGCCTACGGCATGGATCGCTTCGACGGCAACATGAACCCGAACGAGATCGAGGATATTCGCCAGTACCTGATCAAGCGTGCGAACGAAACCTACCAGCGGGAAGTTGATGCGCGGAAAAACGCAGCCGGTATCCCCGAGCAGCTGCCGTAATCCCGTTTTTTTCAATTTTTCGCATCAACGCGACGCATGATGGTGAACATAATGATCAACAGGCTTAAGGTGACTTTCGGCGCGGCAGCGCTTAGTCTGCTGGCTGGCACAGCATTGGCGCAGACGCCCGATGCCGAGCTGGTCCAGAAAGGGGCATATGTCGCAAGGCTGGGTGACTGCGTGGCATGTCATACGGCCCTGCATGGAACGGCATATGCCGGCGGGCTCGAAATCAAGAGCCCGATCGGGACAATCTACTCGACGAACATTACCCCCGATCCGACGTACGGTATCGGCCGCTATACTTACGAGGAATTTGACGAAGCCGTTCGTCATGGCATCCGCAAGGATGGTTCCACGCTGTATCCGGCGATGCCCTATCCTTCCTTCTCCCGCATGACGAAGGAAGATACCCGCGCCCTGTATGCATATTTCATGCATGGCGTGCAGCCGGTGGCGCAGCCGGACAAGCAGCCCGAGATTTCGTGGCCGATGTCCATGCGCTGGCCGCTGTCGATCTGGCGCATGATGTTCTCTCCCTCGCCCAAGGATTTCACGCCGGCTCCCGGTACGGATCCTGAGGTCGCACGGGGCGAATATCTCGTGACGGGCGCCGGGCATTGCGGTGCGTGTCATACCCCGCGTGGCTTTGCCATGCAGGAAAAGGCCCTGGATGCTTCGGGTGGTCCCGACTTCCTGGCCGGTGGCGCGCCCATCGACAACTGGGTTGCCCCCAGCCTGCGTAACGACCCGAACGTGGGTCTGGGACGCTGGTCCGAGGACGACATCTACCTCTTCCTGAAGTCCGGCCGTATCGATCATTCGGCTGTCTTCGGCGGAATGGGCGATGTCGTGGCGTGGAGCACGCAGTACTTCACCGATGACGACCTGCATGCCATCGCGAAATACCTGAAGAGCCTGCCGCCGGTCCCGCCGTCACAGGCCCCGTACACCTATGACGCGACCACGGCGAACACGCTGGCGTCCGGTAATTTCGCGAACATTCCGGGTGCCGATACCTACGTCAAGGAATGCGCCATCTGTCACCGTAACGATGGTGGTGGCGTGCCGCGCATGTTCCCGCCGCTGGCTGGAAACCCGGTTGTCGTGACCGACGATCCGACCTCGCTGGTGAACGTGATCGCGCATGGTGGCGTCCTGCCGCCGAGCAACTGGGCACCGTCCGCCGTGGCGATGCCGGGTTACAGCAAGACGCTGTCGGCACAGCAGATCGCGGATGTCGTCAACTTCATCCGCACCAGCTGGGGCAACAAGGCGCAGGGCACTGTCTCCGCCGCCGATGTGGCCAAGCTGCGCGATACGGGGGCCCCGGTCTCCAGCGCGGGCTGGAACTCCACCAGCAGTGGCTGGCTTGTCTTCCAGCCGCAGCCTTACGGCCATGGCTGGACGTTTGCTCCGCAGACGCATACTGGTGTGGACAACGCTCAGTAAGACCGATCGGTTTCATACCGATTGCGATTATCAGGGACCGCCGCAGACACTGTCTGCGGCGGTTTTCTTATGCGCGCCAATCATTCACACTGCGGGGGTAGACAGGCTGTGATAAAGGAACCCCCATGCAACGCATCGTTGTCCTTACCGGCGCGGGAATAAGCCAGGAATCCGGCCTTCAGACCTTTCGGGGGGAAGACGGGTTATGGAACCACGAACGGATCAGCGACATCTGCACGCCAGAGGGGTTCGCGCGCGATCCCCTGCGGGTGGACCGTTTCTATAACGGCCTGCGCGCCGGACTGGCCCATGTGCATCCCAATGCCGCCCACAAGGCGCTTGCCCGGCTGGAGGAATGTTCGAATGCCGGCACGTGGGATGGGGAACTGCTGATTGTCACGCAGAACATCGACGATCTGCATGAACGCGCCGGCAGCCGCAACATCATCCACATGCATGGTGAACTGATGCGCGTCCGCTGCACCAGCTGTGGCGCGACCCCGCCATGGCATACCGACTGCCTGCCCCAGACCCCATGCCCGACCTGCCATCGTCCGACATTGCGGCCCGATGTCGTCTGGTTTGGCGAAATTCCCTACCACATGGACCGGATCGACCGGGCGCTGCGCCAATGCGACCTTTTCGTCGCAATCGGGACATCCGGCGTGGTCTATCCGGCTGCGGGATTTGTCCAACTTGCAGGCACGCATGCCGATACGATGGAATTCAACATGGAACCATCCGCCGGCAACGCCCTGTTTGACCAGGCGATCCTTGGCCCCGCCACGAAAACGGTTCCCCTGTGGGTCCGGGATCTCCTCAACGGATGACACGTCCCGTTTCCTCCGCCGGCGCGGATCCCGACGCGCAGGGACCGGATGATGCGCTGGAACGGCTGGTGCGTGAAATCCGCGCCTGCACCGCCTGTGCCCACGTGCTGCCACTGGGTCCGCGCCCTGTCCTGCATGTCTCCCCCACCGCGCGGATCCTGATTGCCAGTCAGGCCCCCGGCACCCGCGTCCATGAAACGGGACAGTCCTTCAACGATGCGTCGGGGGACCGCCTGCGAGGATGGCTTGATATAGACCGGGCGACATTTTACGACTCCAGCCGCATCGCCATCATGCCCATGGGAATGTGTTATCCCGGCCGGATGCCCAAGGGGGGCGACAGGCCGCCACGTCGCGAATGCGCCCCGTTATGGCGCGACAGGGTGCTGGCGCTGATGCCCGACATCCGCCTGACGCTGCTGGTCGGATCCTATGCCCAGACCCATGTGCTGGGACCGGGCAGGGTGGAGGACCGCGTGCGGCACTATCGTGATTTCCTGCCGCGCTATTTCCCCCTGCCCCATCCCTCGTGGCGGACGGGCGCATGGGAACGCCGCTCCCCATGGTTCGGGGCCGAGGTGCTGCCGGCGCTCCGCACGGCGGTGCATGCGTTGCTGTGAACGGTCAGTGGCCCATCTGCGCGATGTTATGGGCCATGGACATGACGACCCCCTGCACGCCGGTAATCAGGATCTGCACCCCGATCGACAGCAGGATCAGCGCCACCAGACGCGATACGATACGCGTGCCCGTCGTGCCCAGCAGGGTCATGAGCTGATCGGCATAGGCATAGGCGATCCAGATGATGCAGGCCACGGCCAGGGCCGCCAGCGACAGGATGCCATAGAACATGACGGTGCTGCCGCCTGTGGATCCTTCGGAACTGAGCGCGATGGCGACCGCAATCGTGCCGGGACCGACGGTAAAAGGCATCGTCAGCGGAAAGAACGCCAGTTCCATCCCGTTCGTGCGCGTGGCACTCAGGCCGCCCTGGCTTGCCTGCGCCTGCTTGCGCGCTTCCTCCGTTTCCGGCGCCTGAAGCAGCGCCCATGCCCGTACCGCCACGACCAGCCCGCCGGCAATCCGCAGGGCATCGATCGTGATGCCGAAGAAGGACAGGATGGTCCCCCCCATCCAGATGGAGGCAATCATCAGCATGGCGGAATAAAATGCCACCTTGCGCGCCAGCGCCAGACATTCCGCACGGCTGCGCCCATCGGTGACCTGCGCGAAAATCAGCGCGGCCCCCAGCGGATTGACGATGGAAAACAGCGCCGGGAACGCCATCAGGAACGCACCCGATGCGCTGGTCAGGCCGATGGGGACGCTCAGGTGGGTCAGGACGTCATGGGAAACAGCCACGCTTCATACCTTTTCTCGGCAGAACCAGTTGTCAACGCCGCTGGCATCCGTCCCGGAACGGGCATGATTTATGCAGCATCTTTTCAGGAACATGCCTTATCCGCCAAATCGCGCCGCATCCACCCCTACGTGCGCATAAGCGACTGCAGCAGTCGCGCATCTTCCGGCCGGGCACACAGATACAGGGACTCGTCCTCTTCCGGCCCTGCCGTCGATGACCCGATCGTGACAGGCCACGCCGTCAGGCCCAGCCCGTTATAGACCGACAGGAACATTGACCCCACGCACCAGAAGGCGGCCTGCCGTCCTTCCTGCACCGCCAGATCACGCAGCCACCAGATCGCGGAGACACAGTCCTGCGCATTGCCCGCCGGATCGCCCAGGCCGATCAGGAACGTCCCCCGCCGCACGAACGGCAGCAGCGCCTGTCCCCGCGCGCCCACAATCAGGCCCGCGGGCACCCAGTCTTTTCCCACCGCGTCGATCGCATGGTCCAGCATGCGGTAACGCGCTTCTCCCTCGCCATCCCACGGCACGATGGCGATCCGGCCCGGGCGGATCAGGCGCATGATCATCAGCAGTCCCAGCATGACCGCCAGCCCCATCGTCCAGCGTCCCACCCCGGAGGACGAGGCGAACAGCATGATTTCCCACCAGCTGCCGCCCATCTCGTCATCCGGCCCGGCGCAGGCCAGCACCACCACGCAGGCGATCAGCAGCAGCAGGGACATGATCGTGGGAAAGGACAGCGGTTCGCTCAACACCCGCGCATGGCGGTAATAGGAACTCCGGAAGGGCGCGATCAGGATCGCCACCAGCGCCGGCAGGGCCGGAATGATGATGGGCGATCCACGCAGCAGGGTCAGCCCCGCCGCCGTTACCAGCAGGCCCAGCGTCACCTTCCATGCCAGCGTCACACGCTGCGACAGGCCAATCGCCAGCCCGATCAGGGCAACCCCGATCAGGGACAGCAGGTAATCCCCCGCCATGCCGAACAGGCCATGCAGCCGGCCCGCCGCGTTATCCCATGTTTCGGGGTCCAGAATCGTCAGCGCGATCAGCACGCCACCACACAGCGATACCGCCCCCGTCGCCACGGCTACGGAAAAATCGGCCTCGCTTTCGCGGATCACGACACTGGGCCGCATCGTCCGGGGACCGCGCACGGGTGTCCCCTGCGCGGCCTTGCGCGACAGCAGCACGGCATCGCCACGCAGGAACAGTTCATGCCCCGCGAACATCACCCCGGCGATGAACAGCGGGATGATGTAATAGAACAGGCGAAAAATCAGGATCGCCGTGATGATGCGCGGCGCGGGCATGTAGCTTCCCAGCGCCAGCATCATCGCCCCGTCGAAAACCCCCAGCCCCCCCGGCACGCTGGCCACCAGCCCGGCGGTATAGGACGCGATGTAGATCGCAAGGAACACGCCATATCCCAGCCCCGGCGCATCAGGCAGGAAGATGTAGGCAATGGCTGCCGTCGCCGCGACCTCGGCCGCGGAGACGACCGTCTGCGCCACCGCCATGGAGGACGAGGGAAAGGTGATGGTCCAGCGCCACAGCGTGACCTCGTTCAGGCGGCGTCCCATCAGGATATACAGCCCGACACCACCCCACAGCAGCAGCCCGATCGCCTGCAGCACAAGATGCGGCAGGCGCGCGCCCACCACCGGCACCATCTCCGGCTCCCACAGCAGGACGCCGCCGATCAGGACGGCCGCACCCAGCAGGTAGGTGGCGGAGCAGAAGGCGATGATCTGCGCGACCTCAAGCGGGCGCAGGCCCCAGTTGCCATACAGCCGGAAACGCACGGCCGCGCCGGAAATGGCCGAAAAGCCGAGGTTATGCGACAGGACATAGGAACAGAATGCCGCAAAGGCCGTGCGCCTGAACGGCATCGTGTGCCCGATCTGCCGTACCGCAAGCCAGTCGTAAAATGACAGGACGGTATAGGACAGGACCGTCATGCCCGCCCCCGCCCACAACGTGGTGTGTGGAATGCCAGCCAGCGCCCGGCGGATGTCCATCCAGTGCAGGTTGCGCATTTCGCGCTGCACCACGATGATGGCGGCGATCATCAGCAGCAGCCCCATCGCGTGGGGCAGATGCCGCAGCAGCCTGCGCCATCCCGTCCTGCCCTTTCCCTCCGCACAGGGAGGGGGCGTGGGCGGACGTGATGGGGAAGGACCGGACGTCACGGGAAATACGCTGCCATCAAACGGACAAGTCCTGACGCGCCTACGATTGGTCGGCCTGCGATACGCTGCGGGTCAGGGCGGCCTCGATCAGGGCAATGGTTTCGCTGACGCCATACAGCGCAATGAAAATTCCGAAACGCGGTCCTTCCTTCTGTCCCAGCAGAACTTCGTAAAGACAGCCGAACCAGCTTCGCAGGGGTTCGAACTGATGACGCTTGCCAATCTCGAACACAAGGTTCTGATAATCATCCGGCGTGGCGGCCGAACCTTCCATCCCGCGCAGCGCATCCGCCAGGTCGGACAGTGCCGCGCGTTCCTTGCCCTCGGGCGCGCGATAGCTTTTCGTGGGGCGCACGAAATCGGCGTAATAGACGATCGCGTGATCCACCAGCCGCGCCAGCATGGGGAAGCGTTCGGGCGTGGCGTCGGGGTCGTAGCGCTGGATGAATTTCCACAGCACGTCCGGCGTTTCGGCATTGGCAACGCTGGCAAGGTTCAGCAGCATGCTGAACGTGACCGGGCTGCCCGCGTCATCGGGAATCCGGCCGCCATGAATGAACCATGCCGCATTGGTCCATAGCGTGGGGTCCTGCACCGCCTGTGCCGTGCGTGCGCGGGTGACATTGGCAAGGTATTCATCCGTCGCCTTGGGGATCACGTCGAAAAACAGCCGCTTTGCCCGCTGCGGGGCGTTGAACATGTATTGCCCCAGACTTTCGGGCGGGGCGTAACGCAGCCATTCCTCCACCGAAATGCCGTTACCCTTCGACTTGGAAATCTTCTGCCCGTTTTCATCAAGGAACAGTTCATAGGTCAGGCCCGCGGGCGCGCTTCCGCCAAGGATACGGCAGATCTTGCCCGACAGGCGCACGCTGTCGATCAGATCCTTGCCCGACATCTCGTAATCGACGCCCAGCGCGTACCACCGCATGGCCCAGTCGGCCTTCCACTGCATCTTGGCATGGCCGCCCGTCACCGGGGTCTCGAACGTCTCGCCTTCGTCATCGGTCCAGCGCACGGTGCCCGCCATGGGGTCGATCGCATCCATGCGGACCTGCATCACCTGCCCGGTGCGCGGATGGATCGGCAGGACGGGGGAATAGGTGGCGCGGCGTTCCGCACCCAGCGTCGGCGCGATGACATCCACGATCTTGTCATGCACCTCCAGCACGCGACGCAGGGCGGCGTCGAAACGGCCGTCCTCGTAATACCGCGTGGACGAGGCGAATTCGTAATCGAAGCCGAAACTGTCAAGAAAGGCCCGCAGACGCGCGTTGTTGTGGGCCGCGAACGATTCATGCGTGCCAAACGGATCGGGCACCCGCGACAGCGGCTTGCCGATGAACTGGCGCAGCATGTCCTGGTTGGGAACGTTGTCGGGCACCTTTCGCAGGGCGTCCATGTCATCGGAAAATGCCAGCAGGCGCGTCGGCTTTCCGGTCATGGCGGTAAAGGCCTGACGGACCCATGACGTGCGCGCGACCTCGCCAAACGTGCCGATATGCGGCAGGCCCGACGGACCATAGCCGGTTTCCAGAAGGACCGGCCGTTCGGCGCTGACGGGTCTGTCGCCGACATGGGCCGCGAGTTTGGCGGCTTCCTCGAAAGGCCATGCCTTGGGCAGGGGAGAGGAGGGAATGCGATGCTGTTCTGACATGGGCCCGAAAGCTATGAATTGCGGAAAGGCAGGTCAATCACCACCTTACACCATAATCGGCGCCAAAGATAATTTACGTTACATGGAACTGGCGACATCGCGGGTCATGTGCCCTATATGTTCACCATCATGACAGCCCCCCCGTCCCTGCCGGATACCGCGCCTGCCCTGATTGCCAGACATGGCGCCTGTTCGGTCCTGACGCCGGATGGGGAAATTCTGTCGCTGTCACCCGCCGACGTGCGGCGCGAACTGCGCGACTGGCCCGCGCCGGTCGTGATCCATGCACCCGCCACCGCGCGTCGCCTCGACCTGCCGCCGCCGGGGCAGCCGACCCCGTGGCTGGATCTGCTGGAACTGTTCGCGTTCGCCATGCCCGCGCAGACGGTTCCACCAACCCTGCGCGGACTGGGCCGGGCGCTGGATTTTCCCCTCGCCCGGATTGAAAACGCCGAAGCCGACCTGCTGCTGGACATGGCCGACGACCTGCTGGGCCGGATCGCACGCCAGCGCCACGGCGCGGATGGCCCCATGATGGCCGCGCTGGCATTCAAGATGCGCCAGATGGGCTGGGCATGGGGCGACAGCGTGTGCCACGCGCTTGGCGTCGGCACGGCCATTCCCCCCGAGGACCTGCAGCCCAACGATGCGATCCGGGTCTGGCGCACCCTGCCGAAGTGGGAGGAAGCCGCCCCGCGTCCGCCCCCCGGTCCCCATCCCGTCACCCCGGCGGAAGCCCGCGCCCGGCTGAGCGAAATCCTTGGTCCCGATGCGCAGACACGCGCGGGACAGGCGGATTTCGCCGATGTCGCCACCGCCGCCTTTGCCCCGCGCGACAGGCGCGGCGCCCCGCACATGGTCCTGGCGGAGGCTGGGACGGGCACGGGCAAGACGCTGGGCTATATCGCGCCCTCCAGCGTCTGGGCACGGCGCAATGACGCCGCCGTATGGATCAGCACCTATACCCGCCACCTCCAGCGGCAGATCGAATCGGAACTGTCGCGCCTTTACCCCGAACCCGCCATCCGGCGCGAACATGTGGTGATCCGCAAGGGACGGGAAAATTACCTCTGCCTCCTCAACATGGAGGAATCGGTCAACATCGCGCTGTCGCGAGGAAGCAACGCCGCAGGGGCGATGATCGGGCTGTGCCTGATTGCGCGCTGGGCCACGGCCAGCGCCGATGGCGACCTGTCGGGCGGGGACCTGCCGGGATGGTTCGGCGACCTGTTCGGGCGCGGGCTGCTGGCCGGGATCGCGGACCGGCGGGGCGAATGCATCCATGGCGCATGTCCGCATTACCAGCGCTGTTTCGTGGAACATTCGATCCGCCGCGCCCGGACGGCCGACCTTGTCATCGCCAACCATGCCCTCGTCATGTCGCAGGCCGCCTGGCACGCCCTTGACGGCGCGGGCACCGGCAGCGAGGACAATATCCCCACGCGCTATGTCTTTGACGAGGGGCATCACCTGATGGATGCCGCCGACAGCGCATTTTCCACCGAGTTGTCGGGGCTGGAGGCGGCGGAGCTGCGCCGCTGGCTGCTGGGCGCCGAAGGGGCGCGGTCGCGCGCGCGCGGGCTGAAAAAGCGGCTCGATGACCTCGTGGTCGGCATGCCGCAGCTGGAAACCCCGCTGGATGCCGCCCTGCTTGCCGCCCATGCCCTGCCCGCCCCCGGATGGTCCGCCCGACTTGCCGATGCCCGCCTCACCGATGCGCAGGACGCGCCGCCGCCTGACCCCGAAGTCCCGCCACCGCAGGGTGAACTGATCGACGCGGCGGCGGAACCGGTGGAGCCGGTCCTGTCGAATCCGACGGAGGCCCTGCTCCACCTGCTGCGCCAGCAGGCGCTGGCCCGGACCCATGGCGCCCCCGGCGGCCCGCAGCGCGGCACGGTGGAATGTGACCTCCATCCCGTCCCTGCCCCCCTGACCGAAGCGGCGCGGACGCTGGCGCGCGCGTTGCAGCGCCTGTCCACGCCACTGCGCACGCTGGTCGATCGCCTTGGGGAGCGGCTGGAAGATGATGCGGACATGCTCGACAGCGTATCGCGCGAACGTATCGAGGCCGCGATCCGCTCCATCCGCAAACGCGCGCTGGCACGCGTGGATGGATGGATCGCCATGCTGGGCGCCGTTGGCGAGGGCAGGTCGTCCGAACCGGGGAATACGCCGCAATATATCGATTTCATCCGCCTTGACCGGCGCGAGGGACAGCGGCCGGGCGAACGTGATGTCGGGCTTTACCGTCACTGGCTGGACCCGACCATCCCGTTTTCCGCCGTGCTGGCCGCGCCCGCGCACGGGCTGCTGGTGACGTCGGCCACCCTGCGCGATGAAAATGGCAGCGAGGACGAGGACGAAGCCGAACGCGCGTGGGAAGCCGCCGAGGCCCGCTCCGGCGTCACGCACCTGCCCATGCCCGCGCTGCGCGCCTCGCTCGCCAGTCCGTTCGATTACCGCAGGCAGAGCCGCGCCTTCATCATAACCGATGTCGCCCATGACGATCCGGCCTCGCTGGCGGGGGCATACCGCACCCTGTTCGAGGCATCGGGCGGTGGTGGGCTGGGGCTTTTCACGGCGATATCACGACTGCGCGACGTGCATGCGCGCCTGGCCGGACCGCTGGAGGCGGCGGGCCTGCCGCTTTATGCCCAGCATGTCGATCCGATGGACAATGCCACGCTGGTCGATATTTTCCGCAGTGAACGCAATTCATGCCTGCTGGGGACCGACGCCATGCGTGACGGCGTGGACGTGCCCGGACAGGCGCTGCGTCTGGTTGTGTTTGAACGGGTGCCATGGCCGCGTCCCGATATCCTGCATCGCGAACGACGCATCCATCTGTCGGGCGGGGCACCATCGCGGTACGATGACCGCATCGCGCGTCTGCGGCTGCGCCAGGCCTTTGGCCGGCTGATCCGCAATGAAAGCGATCGTGGGGTCTTTGTCCTGCTGGACCGGCGCACCCCGTCGCGCCTGCTGTCCGCCTTTCCGGCGGGTGTCGCCGTTCACCGCATGGGACTGGCCCATGCGGCGCGGGAAATCACCCGGTTTCTGCAAACCGGTGACGGAACGCATGACGTTCCGCCAACATGATCCTTCGGCAGTCTGTCGGGGCCTAGAGCGGCTTGAGGTTGCTTGCCGCCGCCTTGCCGCGTTCCATCGTGATGTCGTAGCTGACGGGCTGGTTCTCATCCAGACCACGCAGACCAGCTGCCTGCACTGCGGTGATATGCACGAAAACGTCCTTGCCACCATCGTCAGGCATAATGAAACCAAAACCCTTGGTCGCGTTGAACCACTTAACTTTTCCGGTTGCCATAGCCGATATACTCTCCTGCGCCTCTTTGCCGGTCCCAATACCGGGAATTCGGGCTCTTGCCTTTACGGTCATGAAAAAAACAGGGCATCCGGAAAAAACACCCAGTCGGATTTCACGTCGTTCGTGCTGCCTATAGGGGCAGCATGAATAGCTGCCCCTTGTCAAATCGCATCTTTTAAAAAATGGTTGTAAACATAAAAAAAGGGGAAGACGGACATGCCGCCTTCCCCTTTTTTGCGTTGCCGCAGGGCCCGGAAAATGGGGGAACGGTCCCGGCCGGAAACCGCGCCCCCACTTTTTCCGTGGTGGAGTGGATCAGAAATCCATTCCGCCCATGCCACCCATGCCGCCCATGCCACCTTCGGGCATCGCGGGCGCCTTCTTCTCCGGCCGTTCCGCCACCATCGCTTCGGTGGTGATCAGCAGGCCGGCAACCGAAGCCGCGTCCTGAAGGGCGGTGCGCACGACCTTCATCGGATCGATGATGCCGGCGGCGACCAGATCCTTGTAGGTGCCTTCCTGCGCATCGAAACCGAACGGATAGCTGTCGTTCTCCAGCACCTTGCCGGCGATGACCGCACCATCTTCGCCCGCGTTGTGGGCGATCTGGCGCAGCGGGGCCTGCAGGGCCTTGCGGATGATGTCCGCACCGACGCGCTGGTCGTCGTTGTGGAAGTGCAGGTGACCCAGCGTCGTGGACGCACGCGCCAGCGCCGTGCCACCACCCGGAACGATGCCTTCCTCAACCGCGGCGCGGGTCGCATGCAGCGCGTCATCGACGCGGTCCTTGCGTTCCTTCACCTCGATCTCGGTCGAACCACCGACGCGGATCACCGCGACACCACCGGCCAGCTTCGCAAGACGTTCCTGCAGCTTTTCACGGTCGTAGTCGGAGGTGGTTTCCTCGATCTGCGCGCGGATCTGGCTGCAGCGGCCCTTGATGGCCTCGCCTTCGCCCGCACCCTCGACGATCGTGGTGTTTTCCTTGTCGATGTGCACCTTCTTGGCGGTGCCCAGCATGTTCAGCGTGACGCTTTCGAGCTTGATGCCCAGGTCTTCGCTGATGACCTGGCCGCCGGTCAGGATCGCGATGTCTTCAAGCATCGCCTTGCGACGGTCGCCAAAGCCCGGAGCCTTCACCGCGGCGATCTTCAGGCCGCCACGCAGCTTGTTGACCACCAGGGTCGCCAGCGCCTCGCCATCGACGTCTTCGGCGATGATCAGCAGCGGACGGCCCGACTGCACGACCGCCTCAAGCAGCGGCAGCATCGGCTGCAGCGACGACAGCTTCTTTTCGTGGATCAGGATGTAGGGGTTATCCAGATCGACGGTCATCTTTTCCGCGTTGGTCACGAAATACGGCGAGATGTAGCCGCGGTCGAACTGCATGCCCTCGACAACGTCGAGTTCGGTGTGCAGGCCCTTCGCTTCCTCGACGGTGATCACGCCCTCGCTGCCGACCTTCTGCATGGCCTGCGAGATCATTTCGCCGATTTCCTTTTCGCCGTTGGCGGAAATCGTGCCGACCTGCGCCGTTTCGGCGGGGGTGGTGATCTTCTTGGTGTTCTTCTTCAGTTCCTCGACAACCGCGCCGACAGCCTTGTCGATTCCGCGCTTGAGGTCCATCGGGTTCATGCCGGCAGCAACGGCCTTGGCACCTTCGCGCACGATCGCCTGCGCCAGGACGGTCGCGGTGGTCGTGCCGTCACCGGCGATGTCGTTGGTCTTGCTGGCAACTTCGCGCACCATCTGCGCGCCCATGTTCTCGAACTTGTCAGCCAGTTCGATTTCCTTGGCAACCGACACACCGTCCTTGGTGATGCGCGGTGCGCCAAAGCTCTTGTCGAGGACGACGTTGCGTCCCTTCGGACCCAGTGTCACCTTGACCGCATCGGCCAGGATATCCACGCCACGCAGCATGCGCCGACGTGCTTCATCGCCGAACTTTACGTCCTTGGCAGCCATTTTCAGTTTCTCCAGTAGGAAAGGTTAAATTGATCGGACAGAAGGAAAGCGCGAAAGGATCAGGCGACAACGCCCATGATGTCGCTTTCCTTCATGATGAGCAGTTCCTCACCATCGATCGTCACTTCGGTGCCGGACCACTTGCCGAACAGCACGCGGTCACCAGCCTTGACGTCGAGGGCGACAATCTGGCCCTGCTCGTTACGGGCACCCGGCCCGACCGAGATAACCTCGCCTTCCATCGGCTTTTCCTTGGCGGTCTCGGGGATGATGATCCCACCAGCCGTCTTCTCCTCGCTCTTCAGGCGACGGACAACCACACGGTCATGCAGGGGACGAAATTTCGTCATTGGATGGATCGCTCCATAATCTAAAAAAGGTAACGCCCTTGAATTAAGCAACGCCACCGGTTTGGCGCGCGCGCCAGGCCGCATCGCGTTAGCACTCCCCTCATGAGAGTGCTAGAGAGCAGATAGGAAGCCCCCTTTTTGGTGTCAAGGGACGGCACGGAGATTCCGGTGCAAGTTTCCATCCCCCGCGACAGGCAGGGCATACCAGCCCCGGACATTCGATAAAAAGAATTTATATATCAGTCAGTTGCACGAATATCGCACGTCGAATTCACGCCCTGTGCCAGTCCTCCGTCCATTGCATGCCCCCGACACGGGGCCTGCATATTTCCTGCCACTATCCAGTTCCCATCCCCCAGACCATGACCGCCGGGGGGAGAGCATGTGTCGGAGGGCGGAACGAATGTGGTATAGGTGCATTCACGCGACGATAACGACGGCATCGTCATCTCAACACAAACAACAACCCAGGAATCAGGGGGAGACACACATGGGATCGATCATCACCCTGTCCGCCGCGGACAGGCATCAGTTTTCCGCCTATCGCGCCGGACGGCCGGACGCCCCACGCGCGGTGGTGGTGGTGCAGGAAATATTCGGCATCACCCCCTATATCCGCGCGGTCTGCGACCATCTGGCCAGCAACGGGTACCAGGTCATCGCGCCCGCCATTTTCGACCGCGTGCAGCGCGATGCGATCCTTCCCTATACCCCGGAGGGCATGAAGGAAGGGCTGGAGCTGCGGGCGAAGGTTCCGCTGGAAAAGACCCTGCTGGACCTCAGTGCGGCGGCAGAGGGGCTGACGACGGAAAAGAAGGGGATCATGGGCTTCTGCTGGGGTGGCACGCTGGCGTGGGAGGCCGCATGCCGCACCACCGACTTTGCCGCCGCGGTGGGATGGTATGGCGGCGGGATCGCCGCCGAACGCGCGCTGACGCCCAACTGCCCGGTGCAGCTGCACTTTGGCGCGGAGGACGCGCATATCCCGCCTTCGGACATCGACGCCATCCGCGATGCGCATGAAGATATCGAAATCTTCGTCTATGAAGGCGCGGACCACGGCTTTGGCTGCACCGACCGCGCCAGCTATAACGAGGCGGCGGCGACACTGGCGATGCAGCGTTCGCTCAGCTTCTTCGAACACTGGCTCTGACAGGATTGTGACCTGATGGCGGGGGTGAAGCGACTCGTGCATCCCACCTGCAGGCGGACGTTCGCCGGGTCCTGCCATCAAGGGTGGCGCAATGCGCGCCCTTGATGGAAGGGTGTTCATTCAGAGACAGTCTGAAATAACTCATTGATAAAAATAAAAGTTTTTGGGTGTCGCCTTTTTTCAAAAAGGCGACGTTCTTCGAAGCTTTTTGGAAAAAGCTTCACCAAAAACTTTTATGATTTCAGTATGTTATCAGACCCGTCTTTTCAAACAGCGCGTTCAGCGCGGGGACAGCACCCGGCCCGCGATCGCGTCCAGTTTCGCCAGCAGGGCGGGATCGCGGCGATCGGGGGCGGTAATGATGGCATGTTCCAGCGCGCGGTCGCATCCGGCGTGACAGGGGCCGCGCGGCTTGCCCAGCTGCGGGATCACGGCGCGGACCAGCGCACGGGCGCGGCTGGAGTTTTCCTGCATCACCTTGACCACCGCATCGACCGTCACGCTGTCATGGGCGTCGTGCCAGCAGTCGTAATCGGTGACCATAGCGACGGTGGCGTAACAGATCTCCGCCTCGCGGGCGAGCTTGGCTTCGGGCATGTTCGTCATGCCCACGACCGAACACCCCCAGGAGCGGTACAGGTTGCTTTCCGCACGGGTGGAAAACTGCGGCCCTTCCATCACAAGGTACGTGCCGCCGCGCGTGACATCCAGCCCCAGCGTCCGGCATTCACCTTCCAGCACATCGCCGATGCGCGGGCACAGCGGGTCGGCCATGCTGACATGCGCGACGCATCCGCTGTCGAAAAACGTCTTTTCTCGCGCGAAGGAACGGTCGATGAACTGATCGATGACCACGAAATGACCGGGCGGCAGTTCCTCCTTCAGCGACCCCACGGCGGAGAGGGAGACGATGTCGGTCACGCCCGAACGCTTCAGCGCGTCGATGTTGGCGCGATAGTTCAGCCGTGTCGGCGGCAGCGGGTGCCCGCGCCCGTGACGCGGCAGGAAAACGCAGCGCACGCCGTCCAGCCGCCCGAACAGCAGCTGGTCCGACGGCTTGCCCCACGGGGTTTCGACCGTGCGCCATTCCTTATCTTCCAGACCCTCGATATCATAGAGGCCGGATCCTCCGATCAGGCCGATGACGGGCTCGATCACCTCGGACGGGGGGGCGGGTTCAGTGGACATCGGACCATATTCTCCGTTTCAGACAAAAGGTAAGGACAAGCAGCACAAGCAGGAAGGCGATGACACGCACCCCCGTGCGATGGCGTTCCTCCAGATGGGGCTGCGCCACCCAGGCAAGGAAGGTCACGACATCATCGGCCTGCTGCGCCGCCGTGGGGGACGTGCCATCCGCATAGGTCACGCCGCCATCATGCAGCAGCGGCGGCATGGCGATCAGCCCGTTGACGGCATAGGGGTTGTAGAAACTGCCTTCGGGAACCTGCGTCCCGGGGGGCGGGGACCGCCCGTATCCCAGCAGAAGGGCGCGCATGCGATCCACGCCCCCCGGATAGACCACCGCAAGGCGCGACTGGTCCGGTGGGCGGGCGCCATGATTGGCGGCGACGGCCGCCGCGGGCGAGGCATAAGGCGAAAGAAGATGGTCATCCGACGTCGCGGGCCGCGAAGCCGGCTTGCCCGTGGCATCGGTCCCGGCGCGAACATGATGGGCATGGGCGATACGGCCCACTTGTTCCTCCGTCAGGCCCATGCCGCCAAGATCACCATAGGTCACCGCCGTCATGCCATGGCACGAGGCGCAGACCTGGTCATAAACGGCATAGCCACGCTGCACCGCCGCCATGTCGAAATGACTCAGCGGCCCCGTGAAGCTCCATGAATGATGGGGAACGGGCGTCGGGGACTGGGCGCGGGCAGCATCCGGCAGACAGCCGGCGGCACCCGCCAGCGCAAGGCAGGCGACAAGCGCGCCGGTCGCGAATGCACCGGGACCGTTTCCAGGCGCGCCGGGGCGCGATGACCGTATCGTAAAGGCTTCAGGCTTCATTACAGGCGCGAATATGCAGCATGGTGATCCGGTCATGTCCGTGTCGGCAGCAGGCATGCCCGCTGCGTTCATCCGGCGCCGAACATAGCCGCCCCCGTTGCCTTTTCCTAGCGGCGGCACGAGCTGTCTTGCAATCGAAAGGACAAACAGGCACCCATACCCAATCACGGACCAGACCTGAAGAATGACACGAATGACCAGCCCCAGCCCTCTTCTTGCCCACGACGCCATGAAAGAGGCGGCCCGCACATGGTTCGAAAGCCTGCGCGACCGCATCTGCGCCGCATTTGAACAGATCGAGGACGAAGCCGCGCGCGCCGATGCCCCCGTGCTTGGCGAGCGCACCGCGCCGGGACGTTTCGAGCGCACCCCGTGGAAGCGCACGAACGAGGACGGGTCATCAGGCGGCGGTGGCGTCATCGGCCTGATGCGCGGCCGGGTGTTTGAAAAGGTGGGGGTCAATGTCTCCACCGTATCGGGGACCTTCAGCCCG
Source organism: Novacetimonas cocois (assembly GCF_003311635.1). Lineage (GTDB taxonomy): Bacteria > Pseudomonadota > Alphaproteobacteria > Acetobacterales > Acetobacteraceae > Novacetimonas > Novacetimonas cocois. The sequence goes on from NZ_QEXL01000002.1 coordinate 179,178, forward strand.
GAATTCCGCCACAGCATTCCCGGCGCGTCCGAAGACCCGCGCTTCTTTGCAACCGGCATCAGCCTTGTCGCCCATATGTGCAGCCCGCTGGTCCCTGCGGCGCATTTCAACACGCGCATGATCATCACCACCGAAGGGTGGTTCGGCGGGGGCGGCGACATCACGCCCATGTTTCCCGATAGCGCGGAAGCCATTGCCGACGCCCGGCGCTTTCATGACGGGTTCCGGCTGGCCTGTGAAAAGCACGACCCCGAATATTACCCGCGCTTCCGCGACTGGTGCGACCGGTATTTCCACCTGCCCCATCGCAATGAACCGCGCGGGCTTGGCGGGATTTTCTATGACCGCCTGCACAGCGGCGACGCCGAAGCCGATTTCGCCTTTACCCGCGATGTGGGACTTGGCTTTCTGGAGACCTATCCCGACATCGTGCGCAACCGCATGATGGAGCCGTGGACCCCCGCCCAGCGGGAGGCCCAGCTGATCCGGCGGGGACGTTACGTGGAATTCAACCTGCTGCATGATCGCGGCACCCTGTTCGGGCTGAAAACCGGCGGAAATACCGAAGCGATACTGATGAGTCTTCCCCCTGAGGTGCGCTGGCCCTAAATTGGCCGCACGGCTGCCGCAATGCGCGGCGAGCATCCCCTTTCACCCCCAGCAGGCGGAGTAGCCACAACTTGTCCCCAGCCCCTCCCGAGGATCCGCCATCCCAATGTCGCGTCCGTCGCGCGCGCGCGGACGGGCGGGCGATGCGACGCCGGAATTTCCTGCTGGGCGCCATTCCCCTTGCGGGCATGGCGCTGGGCGCGCAGGCGGAGGCTTCGGAACTGCCGGTAAAGCGGATGCCGGTCCAGGCGCAGCCGGTCGCCAATCCTCAGCTTCTGCTGGGTGGGGACAAGGGCAGCATGGCCGGGCGATGGGGCGGGCTGCTGGCGCCTGCGCTGGAACATGGCTTCATCCAGGCGCAGGGCGTTTCAACCAGGATGACGGTGGGACAGGATGGCGTCACGGCGGCCAACCTGTTCGATACCCAGACGCCGCCCGACGGCACGACCGCGCTGGCGGTTCCGGGCGCGGCGCTGGTGGCGGCCCTGTCGGGGGAGCCGCGCATCCATTTCGACTACACCCGCTGGCTGCCACTGTTCTTCAGCCTGCTGTCGCCGGTCGTGATCGGTCGCGCGCAGCTTCACCACAATCTGGAAAACTTCATGCGGGACCGCCCGGTGCGCATCGCGGTCTCCACCCTGACGGGGATAGAACTGCCGACTGTGCTGGGCATGACGCTTTTTGGCCTGCGTCCCATTCCCGTTCCGGGACTGGCAAGCGTGAAGGATGCCGTCAGCGCCCTGCGTGACAATCAGGTCGATGTCATACAGATCCTCGACCCGCAGGGATCGCCCGAAACACGCGACGCGATCGCGGCACTGGCAAGGGACGGCTATCCCGCGCTGTTTTCCCTGATGGACAACATGCCGCCTGATGCCGGCACGCCGCATGTGCCATGCATGCATGACGTGCTGCTGCGTGAAAACCGTTCCGCCGCGTCCTCCCTCCTCCATTCCGCGTGGACGGCGCTGGCGAGTGCGGCCTCCCTCGACATCGCGCTGGTGCTGCCGATGCTGACGCCGCCCGCCCTTGTGGCGGAATGGCGTCACGCGACGGACATCGCCATCGACAGCGCGGATATCCGCACGATGGCCAGCGAGACGGGACGCAGGCTGGTGAGCGGGTCGGCATGCGCCGAATCCTTCCGGCAGATGGCGGGCGACGTCACGTCCGTCATGGCGCTGCGGCGATGGCTTGCGACCCACCTGCCGGACTGGCGGATGGGGTAAGGCGGTCCGCTACCGCCGCGACTGACGGCGCAGCAGGACACGCACCGCGCCCTGATTGGCGGCATGCGGATGCACCACCGCCAGGATAAAGCGCCGCATGTCCGCCCGCCCCAGCCACAGCGGCAGTTCACGGCGCAGGATGCCGCCATTGGCCCCGCTGCCAAGCCCGGTGATGATTTCAACGCAACGCACATTGTCGGCACGCGCCTGAAGCAGGAACGCATGCAGGCGATGAAAGGCGGTCTGTGCGATCTGTCCATGCAGGTCCAGCCGCCGCTGCGGGCGCAGCCGCCCACTGACCAGTCCGCGCCAGCTTGTATCGTCCAGGCCGGGCCGCCTGACCCCGATTTCAATCGCGCTGCCACGGTCATGCTCCATCCTGCCATGGGATGGGGCATGATGATGCAGCCCCGGCGCGGCAAGGCGGTGGATGTCATCCATCGGCGCTGATGGTGCCGGGGTTCCTGCTGCCTGCGCGGGTTTTTCGGCGGGGGCTGCGCGCGGGGTGGCGGGACGCGCCGCCCGGGCATGGCGCAGCGGGGAAATATCCTGCGTAAAGGCGGCCCACAGCGCCTGCTCGTCCTGATTGAGTGTCCGACGCCGTCGCACGTTTATCGCCCTTCCCCTTATGCGCTGGTCACGTTTCGCGAAAAAAACAGTGCCTCACGACAAAGTAGCGTGCGGCCTGTAACAAAGCATAGCCCTATTGCCATCCCTTATCATGACGGCGGGTAATATCCGCATGAGAAAACCCCGCCACATGATGTGGCGGGGTCGAAACGAAGGCACCCGGATCGGGGCGCGGCCTCCGTGAAGGTCGTTTTTGCAGAAAGCTTCGAAAGGACGCCGCCTTTTTCAAAAAGGCGGCGTCCAAAAACTTCTGTTATTTTATCAGCAGGTTATTTCGGACTGCCGCTTACTGTTCCAGCGTCAGGGTCTGTCCCTGATACTTGCCCGTCAGGGTATTGAGGAAGGCGACAATATCGGCGACATCCTGATCGGAAATGTCGTGATCCGGCGTCTGGTACCGCGCCATGTCACGCACCGCGCCATCCAGCGTCTTGACGCTGCCGTCATGGAAATAGGGCGCGGTCAGGGCGACGTTACGCAGGTTCGGCACCTTGAAACGCTCCATGTCCTGCTGCTGATGGGTCACGGTAAAGCGTCCCTTGTCCGCATCGGTCAGGGCACCGCCACGCGCGGCGAAGTAATTCCCCTCCAGGCCCATGACCTCGAACGCCTGTCCGCCCATGGACGCGCCGGTATGACAGCCGGAACACCCGATGCTCTTGAACAGTTCATAACCGTGCTTTTCCTGCGTATTGAGGGCGGTATCATCCCCCTTCAGATACTGGTCAAACCGGCTGTCCGGGGTCAGCAGGGTCTTTTCGAATTCGGCGATCGCGGCGGTAATCGTGTCCTGATTGATGTCCGGGCTGCCAAAGGCGGTCTGGAAATCCGCGACATAGGTCGGATCCGAACGCAGGCGGTCCGCGACACTGCCCCAGTCATGCGATCCCATTTCCAGCGGGTTCATGACCGGACCGGCCGCCTGATCGGCCAGGGTCGCCGCGCGTCCGTTCCAGAACTGGCTCTTGTTCAGGGCGGCATTGAAGACGGTAGGATCGTTGATCGGCCCCTTCTGCCCATAGATGCCCGTCGCCGTCACAAGGCCATCCATCCCCGCATGCTGGAGGCTGTGGCAGCTGGCGCAGTTCAGCTCCCCATTTTCCGACAGTTTCTTTTCAAAGAACAGGCGCTGGCCCAGCGCGACCTTGTTCGCATCGACAGGTATGGATTCGGGCACCGGCTGCACCGGTTCGGCGGCAAAGCGCTCGGCAACGCCCGGCGTCATGTAATGCTCACGCCGTTCCTGCGCGATCCATGCCAGCACGGCATCGCGCTGCGCGGCCGACATATGGGCATGCCAGTGCATCAGCAGGTAAAGCGACGGGGGCATGCGGTTCTGGCGCACGACTTCCTCGATGCGGGCAAGGGCTTCCTCGCCGGGGACCTTGCCGGTCTGCAGGGCCTCGATCACGGGTTCGACCCGGAAATGGCGCAGGCCCTGTTCGCGATCGCTGCTCATCAGCTGATTGGCGACAGGCACCTTGAAATAGAACGGCAGTTCCACTTTGGCCGCGTGACAGTAATCACAGCGCGCCTCGCGGATGACATTCAGCGCGGTGGCCGAAACCGCATCGACATCGGCCGACGCCGGCGCAGGAGCCGTTTCGTGATCGAAATGCGTCAGATAGGCAACAACACCGCCATATGCCACGCCACCCGCGGCCATAAGCCCCAGAATCGCCTTTCGTACCGACATGTCCTCTTGTTCCCCCCGTCAGTGTTCAGGGGCTGTTCTGACCGATCGGCAAAGCATTTGTCAAAATAATCATTTCAATGAAAACGAGTGGAAAGTTCGATAACGCGGGCCGCGTCGCAACTCATGCCCCGCTTTCGCGCAGGGCCGCGCGTACCCGTTCACGCGCGATATCGACATATCCGCTGTCCAGATCGATCCCGATTCCGCGCGCCCCCTCCCTCAGGGCGGCGACAATGGTGGTGCCGGTCCCCATGAACGGGTCCAGCACCACCGCATCGGGACGGCCATGCAGACGTATGCACATCTGCGGCAGGCTGACGGGGAATGTCCCCGGATGGTTGTACTTCTGCGCCTTGCCCTGCACCGTTTCATACGGGACGAACCATGTATCGCCACGGCACCGTCGGTCCTGCCGATGGCCGCGCCGCGCGATGTTCGACTTGTCCATATAGGGAACGCCGACATCAAGCCGCCGCAGGTTCACGTCCCCCGAGCGCGTCAGGTGGAAAAGATGTTCGTGGTTGCGATGCAGGTAGCGATGGCTGTTCACCGGCTTGAAATGACCGAACGTCTCCGTCCCGATCGAAATCGACTTCACCCAGCTGATATGGTTCTGCAGCGCGAACAGGCCGCGCAGCCGCACCATCAGTTCAAACGGCAGCCACGGCTGGGCCGAGGACCCGGCGATGTTGAGAAAGAACGAGGCATCGGGCTTCATCACGCGCCGGACCTGCCGCGCGATCGCCATCATCCAGTCCAGATATCCCTGTTCGTCCAGCGTATCATTATAGGTGCTGTAGCGCAGGCCGATATTGTACGGCGGCGACGTCACCACGACATCGACGCTTTCCGCCGGCATGCGGCGCAATACCTTCAGGCAGTCGCCGCGCACCAGCTGATGCGGCCCTTCACGATAACGCACGGTACGTGGCGGCGCGGCCCCTTGCGGACCGCCCGCCGTGGTGGTGGACCGCCCAGCCATGGCTTTCTACTCTTTTTTCGCACGATCACTGACGGATGCTCAGGACCCGTCGTCCTTGCCGTCTTTCGCTACATTGTCCTGACGGGCCACGGGACGGGGCAGTAGCACGACCATCTGGCCCACGGAATGCTGTGCCGCCGCGTCCTGCGCCGCCTCCGGCCCCCAGCCGAGATACAGGTCCGCCCGTCCGGCGCCCCTGACATCCTTGCCAAGGTCCTGCGCGAATCCCAGCCGCTTCCACGCTTCCAGATGGCCGGAGGCGCTGACGGACGTATCGATCCAGACCGGCGCACCCAGCGGGATGACATGCCGGTCAACCGCCAGCGAACGGCCCGGCGTCAGCGCCACGCCCAGCGCCCCCGGCGCCCCGACATCCGCGGAGGCGGAAGCCAGTTCGGTAAAGAAGACATAATTCGGGTTCTGCTCCATCACGGCGCGCGCCTCGTCGCGATGGGTCTCCAGCCAGCCGCGAATCGCCTGGAAACTGACCTGTCCCTGCTGGAGATAGCCCTTCTGCACCATGATCTGGCCCAGCGGGACATAGGGCTGCCCGTTATGCCCGTCGAACCTGAGGCGGACGACCTTTTCATTCGGCAGACGCACGCGCCCCGCCCCCTGCACCTGCATGAAGAACAGGTCCACGGGATCGGCAACCCACAGAAGCTCCAGCCTGTGGCGCGCCAGGGCGCCGTCGTCGATCTGCGCACGGGTGGGATAGGGCACGAATTTCTTGCCCTCCCAACGTCCGATCTGCATGTGCCCCTGCGCGTCGCGGACGCGCTGCAGGTCGGCGGGACGGCGATAGACCGGGGTCTGGTAAATTCCCCCGCGCTTCAGGGATCCGCGGATTTCCGGCTCGTAATAACCGGTGAACAGCGTGCCCTGACGGTCCGCCGTCCCGATGCGGTACGGCTGGAACCATGTCTGGAAAAAACTGCGGGCGGCCACACTGTTGTCGGGCGCGACCGCGCGCGCGGCGTTACAGGCCGGCAGCCAGTCCCCGACATGGGTACCCATCCCGCCCGCGTCATCGCCAAGCGCGCTGTCGGCGGGCAGCGCCCCCAGCCGATGGCACTCCTCGACAAAGACGGACAGGGACTGCGCCGCGTCATCATCGTTCCAGCCCGGGATCTTAGTAAAGGACACGGCCTTTGTCCGGGCGGGGAACCTGTGATCGGCGGAAGACTGATGATCAAGCCGGGGAGCAATGTTATGGCAGGCGCACAGCAGCAGGACCGATGCAACGGCGGAAAGACGCTTTGTAATCACTATGGGGCAATCAGGCTCATATGGGTTGTACGGAACGGGTTCACGCGCTGCGGCTGGCACCAAGGCGCCACTGCGATGCCGGTGTCGCCCCATCCAGAATCCGCTCGAACGTCCACAGGTCGGAAAACTCCGTCACGGCGTCCACGCCAGCCACCGGCTGACCGTTCTGGTCCAGCGTCACGCTGACCTGATCCGACACGATCCGGACCTCGATCCGGGCATAGGGCAGGCTTGCATCCTCGACAAGTTCGGCATCCACGATCGCCATGTCGGTAATGTCACGGATTTCGCTGCGCAGGGTTTCATGCGCCTGCTGGCGCGACATGATCGCGGCCTCGAACGTGGTGAACGTGCTGTCGGTCAGGCGCTGGCGCAGGGTCTGGATATCGCCCGCGGCATAGGCCTGCACGATCTGGCGGAAGGCGGTCTCGGCCTCCCGGATGAAAGTGTCGGGCGAAAAGCCGGGCTGACGCTGCGCGATCGCGGCCAGCACCTGTCCCACGCGCGTATCGGGGGTGGGAATGTCATAGGTCGTCGCGGGCGGGACGGGTTCGGCCTTGCCCTCGATCACCGGCGCGGCAGGGGTGACAGGCTGCACCGGCTGCGGGGCGGGTTCAACGCCGACACGCTTTCCAAGGATGCTTCTCAGGCGGAGCACCAGAAAAGCGGCGACGAGCCCCAGAAACACCAGGTCGAGGGGGAAATGCCCAAATAAAAAATCCATGCCGCCTGTCCATACCGTCGGACGGGTTGCCCCGTCCCGCTGAAAATTCTTAGGCAAACATAGGCAACGCCTGATCCCAAGACAATGCGACCGTGGCGTTTAATGTACATATCGCGGCAATTGCCCCGCCTCGCGATATGGTTGGCGAACGCGTGGAGGCATGCTACCGGCTGGAAATACGTTTTTTCTTCTCTTTGCGTTTTCAGGGAATACAGATCCACATGACCGATACGCCTTCCATCCTTCCGAAGGACGACGAGGAACCGCAGGCACAGCCCGCCCCCCCGATGGCGCTGAACATCAACCACCAGTACATCAAGGACCTGTCGTTCGAGGTGCCGGGTGGCGCGGCGATCTTCCAGCTCATGCAGGGTGCCGCGCCGACCATCTCGATCGACATCGACACGCAGGCCAACCGCCTCCAGCAGGACCAGCCGATCTATGAGGTGACCCTGACCACCAAGATCGAGGCCAAGCTGCCCGCCGCCACGCAGGACGGGACAGCGGGCCGCACGCTGTTCATCGCGGAACTGAGCTACGCCGCGATCGCAACGCTCGTCGCCGCGCCCGACGCCATGGTCGAACCGATGCTGATGGTCGAGGTGCCGCGCTTCATCTTCCCGTTCGTGCGCGCCATCATCTGCGACGTCACCCGCGACGGCGGCTTCCCGCCCATCGTGCTCCAGCCGATCGACTTCGTCGCGCTGTGGCAGTCAAAGCGCAATTCCTTCGCACAGGCGGCTGGCCACGCCTGATCGGCGGTCCACCCGGACTGCCTTCTGACCAGGCTCCGCTCTGATCAGGGCCCGACGGAAATCCCGTCGGGCCTTTTTCATGTCGCCGGATCCAGTGGCCCATTCCCCAGACACGCCAGCATGCCCGCACTGTCGGGGGTGGACGCGACACCGACCGATTTCCATTCCCCCATATCCAGCACCGCTGCCGTACGATCGGAAATGACGATGGCCCGCACCTGCCGCAGCATCGCACGCTGCGGCGGGGTCAGGGCCGCCATGAATGACTGCGCCGTCCGGGGGGAAAAGAACATGACGGCGTCGGCCCGGCCGTCGATCGTCGCGGCAATCCGCGCAGGCAGGCGACCGCGCGCCATCACGCGATAGACGCTGCGCCGCCGCACCCGGAACCCGGCGTCGCGCAGCATCCCGGCCAGTTCCACACCATATCCCCGCCCCACCGCCAGCAGCAGCGCACCCGCGGCGGGAGACAGATCATGCGCCACCATACGGCCCAGCCCGGCGGCGGTGCCTTCATCGGCCATTTCCACATGCACAAACCCGGCGTCACGCGCGCGACGGGCGGTGGCCGCCCCCACCGCATAGCACGGAACATCCAGCAGGTCGGGACGCGCAATGGCCCGCACCGCCTGCCCGCTGGTCACGATGATGGCCTGGGGCAGCGGCGTTGGGGCAAGAAGCAGGGGAAGCGCCACGATATCGAGCATCGGTGCCGCCACCGGCAGCCAGCCCCGCGCGCCCACCGCGCCCATCGTTTCGGCAAGTCCCGGCGGGGGCCGGGTCACCAGTACCGCCGCCCGCCCCCCTGCGGGACGGGCGGGCGTGTCATGTGTCGGGCTGCCCCTATTCGACAAAGATGTCCGCCGGGCTGTCGGCCCGCAGGCTGCGGCCCAGCGCGCGGCCCAGTCGAGCGGCATCGGACGGCGCGCCGCTGATGGAACGCTTGAGCAGGAAAGAGCCGTCCTCGCGCGCGACCAGCCCCGTCAGGTGCAGTTCCGGCGCCCCCCCGGCGACCACCGGGATCAGCCGGGCATACCCGCCGATCGGCGTGCGGCACGACCCGTCCAGTTCGGCCAGCAGCGCGCGCTCGGCCGTCGCGACGGCCCGCGCTTCGTAATCCTCGATCGCAGCCAGCAGTTCGCGCAGTTCGATATCACTTTCGCGCACCGTCACGCCAACGATCCCCTGCCCCGCGGCGGGAACCATGATGGTGGGGTCAAGGATCACGTCCGCGCGGTCCTCCATCCCCAGACGGCGCAGCCCGGCCAGCGCCAGCAGCGTCGCGTCGCACTGCCGCGCCGCCAGCTTGTCGAGGCGCGTCTGCACATTGCCGCGCAGCAGGCCGAATTTCAGGTCGGGCCGCACATGCAGCATCTGCGCCTGCCGCCGGACGGAGGCACACCCTACCAGCGCGCCCTCGGGCAGGGCGGAATACGGATCCATCGGGTCGGGCGTTGCGCAGTCGGGACCAAGGATCAGGACATCGCGCGCGTCCTCGCGCCGCAGGGTGCAGGCCAGCACCAGTCCCGGCGGCAGCGTCGTTTCAAGGTCCTTGAGGCTGTGGACCGCGAAATCAATGCGCCCGTCGAGCAGTGCCTCGTGGATTTCCTTGGCGAACAGGCCCTTGCCTCCGATCTCCGCCAGCTTGCGGTTCTGTACCTGATCGCCGGTGGTGCTGATCTGGTGCTCCTGGAACGCGCCCATGTCGCGCAGGACCGGACAGAAACGCGTCAGCACGGTCAGGAAGGCGCGCGTCTGCACCAGCGCGAGCGGGGACGCGCGCGTCCCCACCTTCAGCGGCAGCTGCCGGCGGTGCGGTTCGGCGCGGGTGGTGTCCTTTCGCTGACGTGCAGCGGCCTCGGCCGCGACTTTCTGCAGCGCGGACGATGGAGCAGGGGCGGAAGACTTTGCGAAATCCATATCGCGTGTCTATTACCCCCTCGCGATAAAGGAAAGATGACATTCGCCCCAAACGGACTGTATTTTGCACGATGAGCCTGCGCCCGCCCCCCGTCCCCGACCTGCCGTCACCCGTCCTGGCGATTGAATCTTCGTGCGATGACACGGCCTGCGCCATTGTCGGGACCGACGGGACGATCATGGCAGAGGCGACATTATCGCAATCCGGACATGTGCCATTCGGTGGAGTCGTACCTGAAATCGCGGCCCGCGCGCACCTTGGCGCCCTGCCCGCGCTGGTGCGCGACGTGCTGGCGCGGGCGGGCATGCGGCCCGGCGATATCGGCGCTGTCGCCGCAAGCTGTGGTCCGGGACTGATTGGCGGGCTGATCGTCGGTGCGAACTTCGCAAAGGGGCTGGCAATCGCGCTGGAGCGTCCCTTCATCGCCGTCAACCATATCGAGGCCCATGCCCTGACGGCGCGCCTGCCGGGGATTGCCCCCGATGGCGCGCCCTTTCCCTACCTGCTGCTGCTGGTGTCCGGCGGCCACTGCCAGTGCATCGCGGTGGAGGGCGTGGGTCATTACCGCAGGCTGGGCGGGACGATCGACGATGCCGCGGGGGAGGCCTTCGACAAGGTGGCAAAGATGCTGGGCCTTGGCTGGCCCGGTGGCCCGGCGGTCGAAGCCCTGGCGCGGGAGGGTGACCCCGCCGCCTTTGCCCTGCCGCGTCCGCTGATGGGGCGGGCGGGATGCGATTTTTCCTTTTCGGGCCTGAAGACGGCCGTGGCGCAGAAGCTTGCCCCCTATGACCGCGACGCGTTGCCGCATGACGTGGCGGCGGGACTCGCCGCCAGTTTCCAGCTGGCGGTCAGCGACATCGTGGCCGACCGAATCGGACATGCGCTGGACATGATGCCCGACGCACGCGGGCTGGTGGCGGCCGGTGGCGTTGCGGCCAATACGGTGCTGCGCGCCCGCCTGACGGACATCGCGCGCGCGCGCGGCCTGCCCTTCGCCGCGCCGCCGCTGCGGCTGTGCACGGACAACGCGGTGATGGTGGCGTGGGCGGCGATCGAAACCATGCGCGAAGCCGCAGCGCGGGGCCTGCCGATTCCCGACGATATCGCCCTGCGCCCTCGCCCGCGCTGGCCGCTGGGTGAAATGGCTGCGCGCCTTGCCGCGCCGCAGGCCGGAACCTGAACGTCACATGCCCGCAACAGACTGAAATCATAAAAGTTTTTGGTAAAGCTTTTTGTAAAAAGCTTTGAAAGACGTCACCTTTTTGGAAAAAGGCGACACCCAAAAACTTTTGTTTTTATCAACAGCCTGTCTTCAGACAGCCTCTGAGCCCGACCGGAGACTTCCCGACGCGGCCGATCTCCCCGGCGGCGCGGCTTCTCCCATTCCCGGCAGTCCACGACCGGGGCATCTCCCCTTGCATGGTTCCCCCTTCGGGCGCATGCCAGTGCGATATTCCATCCACCACCGTCGAGGAGCAGTTCGGCCATGGGCAGCGCACGTATCGCCGTCATCGGCGCGGGAGCATGGGGAATCGCGCTGGCGATACAGGCGGCGCGCGCGGGGGCCAGGGTGCATCTGTGGGCGCGGCGCCCCGGAACCCTGTCATCGCGACGCACCCTGCCCCGCCTGCCGGACGTCTCCCTGCCCGAACACATCACGCTCAGCGCGGACATGCCCGAACGCGCCGATGCGATCCTGTTCGCCGTGCCCACCCAGCACCTGCGCGACATCTGCGCGCAGGTGCCCCCCGTCGCGCCGATGATCGCATGCTGCAAGGGGGTGGAACTGTCGACCTGCCTGCTGCCGACGCAAATCATGGCGCAGGTCCATCCCACGGTGACGCATGGCGTGCTGTCCGGCCCGAATTTCGCCCATGAAATCGCAGCCGGCCTGCCCGCGGCCTCCGTCCTGGCGTGCGACAGCGCCGCGCAGGCGCGTGCGCTGGGCGATCTGCTGACCACGCCATCCTTCCGCCTTTACGCCAGCGACGATCCCACCGGCGTGCAGGTCGGCGGCGCGGCCAAGAATGTCATCGCCATCGCCGCTGGCGCCACGATCGGCGCGGGCATGGGCGAAAACGCCCGCGCGGCCCTGATGACGCGCAGCATCGCCGAACTGGGCCGCCTGTCCCATGCCCTTGGCGGGCGTGCGGAAACGCTGTCGGGCCTTGCGGGGATCGGGGACCTGATCCTGACCTGCACGGGGGGCGCGTCGCGCAACCAGACGCTGGGGCTGGCGCTGGGACGCGGGGAACCGCTGAAGGCGATCATGGCGCGTGGCGGCGGCGTGATCGAAGGCGTGACCACGGCCCCGGCACTGCTGGAACTGGCGCGCACGCACGGCGTATCCGTGCCAATCATCGAGACCGTCGCCCTTCTGCTGGAGGGAACGATCGGCCTGTCCGACGCGCGGGCGCGCCTGCTGAACCGCCCCGTGGGGCAGGAGTTCGCCCGCCATCACGCATGACATATCCGACGCACATGACCGCCATGCGGCCCCTGTTACATCATGTTCATACAAAACCCCGCCGATCCCGCCGGTCGGGCCTTGACTGCGCCGGATGAATATTCGCCTATCCCCGACAGGCCGACGGCCGGACCATAATGACCAGACCATACCCGTTTCCAAAGCCCGAGCGATTTCCATGACCTGTGCGTATGATTTCACGCTTCCCGCCCTGAACGGAACCCCGATCGACCTTTCCACATGGCGTGGAAAGCCCATCCTGATCGTCAACACGGCTTCGAAATGCGGTTTCACTCCCCAGTACGAGGGGTTGCAGGGACTGTGGACCACATGGCGCAGCCATGACCTGATGGTACTGGGCGTGCCGTCGAACGATTTCGGCGCGCAGGAACCCGGCGATGCGCAGCAGATCGGCACGTTCTGCGAACGCAATTATCACGTGACCTTCCCGCTGGCGGCGAAATGCCATGTGCGTGGCCCGCAGGCGGTGCCGCTGTTCCGATGGCTCGCGCGGGAGGGCGGGTTCCTGGCGCGGCCGCGATGGAATTTCTACAAATACCTGATCGGGCGCGACGGCGCGCTGGTGAACTGGTTTTCCTCCATCACCTCGCCCGAATCGCGTCGCGTCCGCATGGCGGTCGAACGCGCCGTCATGGACCACTGATGCCATCACCCAACGGCGCCCCGCGGGGGAGAGGAAGTGCTTAGGGGCTTCCTGACGGTTGGCGGCTGGACCATGCTCAGCCGCGTGCTGGGGCTTGTGCGCGATCAGCTGCTTGCAGCACTGATCGGGGTGGGGCCTGTCCAGGATGCCTACCAGATCGCCTTCAGGCTGCCGAACATGTTCCGTCGCCTGTTTGGCGAAGGCGCGCTGAACGCGGCGTTCGTGCCCCTGTTCTCCTCCCTGCTGGCGACCGAAGGCCCCGTCCCGGCCCGGCGCTTTGCCAATGAAACCCTCAGCGTCCTGATCGCATGGCTTACGCTGCTGACGGTGGGGGGGGAGATTTTCATGCCCGGCGTGCTGCGCCTGCTGGCGCCGGGGTTCGCCCATGACGGCGTGCGCGACACGCTTGCGATTTCGCTCAGCCGCATCACCTTCCCCTATCTCGTGCTGATCTGCGGGGCGGCACTCGTGTCGGGGGTGCTCAACGGCATGCACCATTTCGGCGTGGCCGCCGCCGCCTATGTCAGCTTCAATGTGGTGGGAATCGCGGCCATCGTGCTTCTGCCGCCCTATGTGGGGGGCGTGGCGCATGCCGCCGCGTGGGGCGTTACGGCGTCGGGCGTCATACAGTTCGGCATCCTGCTGTATGCGCTGCATCGCGCGGGGATGACCCTGCATCCGGTCATGCCCTGCGTGACGCCGCGCATCCGCATGCTGCTGGGACGCATGGCCGTCGGCCTGCTGGGAAGCGGCATCACGCAGATCAACCTGATGATCGACACCATCATCGCCACCCTGCTGCCGACGGGCAGCGTGTCGCTGATGTATTTCGCCGACCGCGTGAACCAGCTTCCGCTGGGGGTGCTGGGAGCGGCTGCGGGCACCACCCTCCTTCCGGTGCTGACGCGCCACCTCGCCCGGGGGGAGATGGCCGATGCCCATGCCGTCCACAACCGCGCCATCGAATACGCGCTGATCCTGACCCTGCCCGCCACGCTGGGGCTGATCCTGGTGGCGGACCCGGTGATGATGACCCTGTTCGGCCATGGGTCATTTTCCGCCCGCGACGCGATCCTGTCGGGGCAGTCGCTGCGGGCCTATGCGCTGGGGCTGCCGGCCTTCGTGATGGTCAAGGTGCTGTCGCCTGGATATTTCGCGCGCGGCGACACCCGCACCCCCGTGCTGATCGGGCTGATGACGCTGGCGCTCAACCTCGTGCTCAACCTTGTGTTCATGCACCCCCTCGCCCATGTCGGCCCGCCACTGGCAAGCAGCCTTGCCGCCATCGTCAACATGATGGTGCTGGGGATCGTCCTGCTGCGCACGGGCGCGATGCATGTGACCGATGGCCTGATTTCGCGCCTGTCGCGGATGTCCGCCTGCACGGCCATCATGGGGGTAGTGGTCATGCTGTGCTGCCTGCTGACGCCTGCGGGCCACATGATGGAAATGAGCGGCACCGCGCGCCTGTTTACGCTGGGCGCGGTCATGGCGGCGGCGATGGCGACATATGCGACGGGCCTGCACATGACCGGGGTGATCGACATGGGCCGGGTCAGCGCCGCGATACGCCGCAGGCTGGGCCTGCGCCCCTCGTCCCCCCGCGCATGAGGCCCGCGCGGGCGTAGGACGGGACGCGCCCGGAAAGCCTTTTCACGCGCGCCACCATCGCGGGGTCTGGAAAATCGGCCATGGCCCCTTTACACATCCACAGCATGACCATCCCCTCCCCCGAAGGCGCCACCCCGGCCATGGCGCAATGGTTCGCCCTCAAGGCGGAGCATCCCGAAGCCCTGCTGTTTTTCAGGATGGGCGACTTCTACGAACTGTTCTTCGCCGATGCGGAGGCGGCAGCGGCGGCACTTGACATCTCGCTGACGGCGCGGGGCACCCATGCGGGCGCGCCCATCGCGATGTGCGGCGTGCCGGTCCATGCGGCGCCGGCCTATCTCGCACGGCTGATCCGCCGTGGCTTTCGCGTGTCCGTCGCGGAACAGACCGAGGCCCCGCGCAAGGGACGCGGCGCGGCGAAAGGCCCCCTGCGGCGCGAGGTCGTGCGGCTGGTCACCCCCGGCACCCTGACCGAGGACGAACTGTTGGAGGCGGGACGCCAGAACCTGCTGGCCTGCATCGTGGCCGACCGGTCCCACGCGCGGCTGGGCGTGGCGTGGATCGACATTTCCACCGGCCTGTTCGAAACCGCCAGCCTCGGGGCGGAGGGGCTGCAGGACCTGCTGGGACGGCTGGACCCGGCGGAAATCCTGTGTGCCGAGGATATCGCGCTGGGCGATTTCGCCGGCCGCCGCGCACCACCCGTCATCCCCGTCGCGGCCGCCGTCGCGCGCACGCGCATGGCCGAGACGTTCGGCGCGGCCAGCCTTGACGCGTTCGGCACGTTTTCGGACGAGGAAGCCATGGCGGGCGCCACCGCCATCGACTACATCCGCCGCAGCCAGGCGGGACAGCTGCCGCGCCTGTCGCGCCCGCAGCCCCATGACAGCACGGATGTCCTTGGCCTCGACCCCGCGACACGCGCCAGCCTCGACCTGCTGCGCACCCGCGACGGGGAAAACACGCACACCCTGTTCGCCGCCGTCGACCGCACGGTGACGGCGGCGGGCAGCCGCCTGCTGAGCGAATGGATCGCCGCCCCCCTGACGGACGTGGCGCGCATCACCGCGCGTCAGGACGCGTGGACGTGGCTGCTGGACAAGCCACAGGTGCGCCAGTCCCTTCGCGATGCGCTACGTCCCGCGCCCGACGTGGCGCGCGCGCTGGGCCGCCTGTCGCTGGGGCGGGGGCAGCCACGCGACGCGGCGGCGATCCGCACGGCGCTGTCCACCGCGCGACAGGTCGCGGCCATCGTGCGCGCCACGACGGATGTCCCGGCGCTGGTCCTGCGCGCCACCGCGCACCTGGACAAGGCGACGGAGCTTGAGGCGCTGCTGGCCCGCGCCCTGTCCGACAGCCTGCCCGCGCGGCTGGAGGATGGCGGCGTCATCGCAGGCGGATATGACGCCGAACTCGACAGCGAACGCGAACTGCGCGATGGCAGCCGCCGGGTCGTCGCCGCCCTGCAGCAGGAATATGCCGATGAGTTCGGCATCTCCAACCTCAAGATCCGCCACCATGCGCAGCTTGGCTACGTGATCGAGGTGCCGTCGGCCGCCTCCGCCCGGCTGAAGGGCCGCGACGACCTGATCCTGCGTCAGGGCACCGCCAGCGCCGCGCGGTTTTCCACCGATCGCCTCGTCACCCTCGACCAGCGCATCATCGAGGCCGCCGAGCACGCGGCCGCGCGTGAACGCGCCCTGTTCACGCAGCTTGTCCAGCGCATACTCGACGAACCGGCGCTTCCCGACATCGCAACCGCGCTGGCGGTCCTCGATATCGTGCAGTCGTGCGCCGAACTGGCGGGCGGGGGAACATGGTGCCGCGCCGCCATCAGCGACGACACCACGTTCGACCTGACCGACTGCCGCCACCCGGTGGTGGAGGCGGCGCTGCCGCGCGACGCGCGATTTACCCCCAACAGCTGCGACCTGTCGCCCGACCGGCGCGTCATGCTGCTGACGGGGCCGAACATGGCGGGCAAGTCAACCTTCCTGCGGCAGACGGCGCTGGCGGTCATCCTGGCGCAGGCGGGACTGCCGGTCTGTGCCACGGCCGCGCGCATCGGCATCGTCGATCGCCTGTTTTCACGCGTGGGCGCGGCGGACGACCTGGCGCGCGGGCGTTCCACCTTCATGGTGGAAATGACGGAAACGGCCGCGATCCTGAACCAGGCCGGCCCGCGTTCTCTGGTCGTGGTCGATGAAATCGGGCGCGGGACGGCAACACTCGACGGGCTGGCAATCGCGTGGGCCGTGCTGGAGGCCATGCATTCGACGCTGCGGTGCCGGGCGATATTCGCGACGCATTTCCACGAACTCTCCGAACTGGCCGAAAGCCTGCCGCGCCTTGCGCCCCATACGATGAGCGTGCGCGAATGGAAGGGCGAGGTGATTTTCCAGCACGAAGTCATCGCCGGGACGGCGCGGCGCAGTTGGGGCGTGCATGTCGCGCGGCTGGCGGGCGTGCCCGAACCCGTGGTAAAACGGGCCGGACGCCTGCTGGCGGGACTGGAGAAGGAACGCCATGCCGCGGCCCCCGCCCTGCCACTGTTCGAACGGGTGGGCGCGTCCCCGGCGGCGGCGGAGCCGGACAGGCCCGCACTGCCGGAAAAAGTGATCGAGATGGTCATCGCCCTCGATCCCGACGGACTGACCCCGCGCACGGCGCTCGACACCCTTTACCAGTTAAAAAAACTCCTACATTCCAGTAAGGAACCTCTGGACCCGTAACAGCAAAGACCGGCACACTCATCCGGCCATTCGCCCAAAGGACGCCGATCACACCCCGATGCCGAGCCATGCCCACGCCTCCTCCACTGTCGAGGACATGACCCTTGCCCTGCGCGAGACGCTAGGGCTGAGCGGTCCTCATGCCCCGTGTCCGTCGCGTGAAGAGGCGATCAGCCTGTTCCGCAGGCATCTGGCGCATTTCCAGACGCATGTGCGCGAGGAGTTCGAGGCCCACCGCCTTGGCGGAGCGGCGGCGGGCAAGCTGCTGGCGGCATATACGGACGGAATGATCCGCACGCTGTGCGATTTCGCGACCCGCAGCGTCCCTGCCGAGTCGCAGGAAGAGGACGACATCAGTTTCGCCATCACCGCGACGGGGGGGTACGGGCGCGGGCTGCTGGCGCCCTTCAGCGATATCGACCTGCTGTTCCTGACGTCCGATACGCCATCGGACAACGTGCGCGGCATTGTCGAATACATCCTGTATTTCCTGTGGGACCTGGGGCTGAAGGTCGGGCACGCGACGCGCACCATCGACGAATGCATTACCGAGGCGGAGGCCGACACCACCGTGCGCACCACGCTGCTGGACGCGCGGCTGCTGGCGGGGGATGCCAACCTGTTCGCCATGTTCGAGGCCCGTTACATCGTGGCCTGCGTCACGGTGGGCGCGGCGTCCTTCATCACGGACAAGCGGCGTGAGCGCGCGGCCCGCCACCACCGTTTCGGCGACAGTCCCTATCTGGTGGAACCCAACGTCAAGGAAGGGCGCGGCGGCCTGCGGGACCTGCAGACGCTTTACTGGATGTGCCGCTATACCTTCGGCACGCGCCATGTCTCCGACCTGCTGGCGCCGGGGTTCAACACGCTGGGCCTGCTGACGGAGCAGGAGGCGAAACGCGCGCGGCGGTCGTGGGATTTCCTGTGGCGGGTGCGTTTTCACCTGCACTACGTCTCCGGCCGGGCGGAGGAACGCCTGACCTTCGACGTGCAGCCGGTGGTTGGCGGGCGGATGGGATATACCCGCCATGGCCGACAGGTCGGGGTGGAACGCTTCATGCGCCACTACTTCCTGACGGTGCGCGAGGTGATGCGCCTGACGCTGGTGCTGGAGCCCGCGGTGCTGCGCCAGGCGCTGGGTCCCATCGCCAACGCGCCACAGGCCGACACGCAGATGCGCGACGCGGGCTTTACCGTCATGGATGGCCGCATCCTGCCCGAACGCGGAACCTCCTTCGAGCATGAGCCCATCCAGATGATGCGGCTGCTGGCCTGGGCGAAAAAGCGCAAGCTGCCGATCCATCCCCTTGCGATGCAGCAGATGATCCGATGGGAACGCCATGCGGCCAGCCTGCGCGGCAATCCCGAATCCGCCGCCATTTTCCTTGACCTGATGTGCGGCACCCCGCCCGATCGCCCGCGCCATGCCACATCCGGCGCGGCGCAGGGCGATGACGCACCCAGTTTCCACCAGATGGACGAGGGACGGCGCAAGGGGAACGCCTACTGGCTGCATATCCTCAATGAAACCGGGCTGATGGGACGGCTGCTGCCGGACTGGTCGCGGGTCGTGGGGCAGATGCAGTTCGACACCTATCACGTCTTTACGGTGGACGAGCACATCATCGACGCGCTGCATATCCTGGAGCGGGTCGAGCATGGCGCGATGGCCGACGAAATCCCGCTGGCCTATGAACTGGCGCGAAACCTGCATTCGCGCCGTGCGCTGTATGTGGCGGTCCTGCTGCATGACATCGCAAAGGGACGCGGGGGCGACCATTCCGAAATCGGTTCCGAAATCGCGCTGCATGTCTGTCCAGAACTGGGCATGGACAGCGAGGAGACCGAGACGGTCTCATGGCTGGTGCTGCATCACCTGCTGCTTAGTCACACGGCGTTCCAGCGCGATATCGACGATCCCAAGACGATCCTCGACCTTGCCGACATCATCCAGTCGCCCGAGCGGCTCCGCCTGCTGCTGCTGCTGACCATCGTGGACATGCGCGCCGTTGGCCCGCGCGTGTGGAACGCATGGAAGGCGACGCTGCTGAACGAGCTTTACATACGCGTGGCGGAAGTCCTCGAAGGCAGCATGGCGACGACGGAGCGTGACGTGCGCGTGGCCCGCGCCAAGGCCGCGACCGCCCAGTGGCTGGCCGAGGACGGGCTGCCCGAAAAGGACATCACCCATTTCATGGGGCTTGGCTATGGCAGTTACTGGCTGTCGTTCGACCGCGATACCCATCGCCGCCATATCCGCCTGATTACCGATTCGGAAGCGCGCGAATCCCCCCTGACGATCGAATCGCAGCCCATTCCCGCGCGTGGCGTCACCGAAGTCACGATCTATGCCGGCGACCATCCGGGGCTGTTTTCGCGCATCGCCGGCGCGGTCGCCATTGCCGGCGCGTCCATCGTGGATGCGCGCATCCACACCATGACCAACGGCATGGCGCTGGATACGCTGTGGATACAGGATGCGGACGGCGCGGCGTTCGAGGAACCGCAGCAGCTGGCCCGCCTGTCGATGCTGGTGGAACAGGCGATGTCGGGACGCATCAACATCAGCCGCGAAATCGCCGGATGCGGGCGGCGCGGCAGCGGCCGGCGCATGCGCGCCATCCATGTCCCGCCACGCGTGGTGATGGACAACCGGGCCTCCAATGCCTGCACGGTCATTGAAATCAACGGGCGCGACCGTCCCGGCCTGCTGCATGACATCACCGCGACCATCAGCGACCAGAAGCTGCAGATCGCCTCCGCCCACATCACGACCTATGGCGTGCGGGCGGTTGACGTCTTTTACGTCAAGGACCTTTTCGGGCTGAAAATCACGGACCAGTCCCGGCTGGACACCATCCGCCAGGCCCTGCTGTCGGGTCTTCAGAAGGCGGAGGCGGATGCCACGCGCCTGACCTCGCAGTTCGACAGCATCACGATCTGACGTCCCGCGCCGCGCGCCAGTCGCGCAGCGCGTCGCGCACCTGCATCAGGACATCATCCCACGAATCGGGCGGCAGGCCGCATTCCGCCTGCCGGAACTGCCGCAGGTGGGGATACCAGCAGCTTCCCCGCTGCCCATAGGGCGAAGCCCCGCCCCCATCCAGCGCGGCGGACCAGCGCCAGTCCCCGCCATGGCGGTTCAGCAGCCAGACCGGCCATCCCATCGCACCGGCAAGATGCGCAACCATCGTATCCACGCAGATCACCAGATCCAGCGTGGCGATGACCCGCGCCGTCGCCATCACGTCATCCATCGCGGGGATTTCCATGGGGAACGGCAGCTCATCCGCCGTCGCCCCATGTTGCAGGCTGACGAACTCCACCCCTTCCACATCACGCAGCAACGCCATCCGCGCCGCCGGAATCGAACGCAGCCTGTCAAAACGGTACTGCGCGTTCCCCGACCAGCACAGTCCCACCCGGACGCGTGCCGACCGGCGTGGCGGGCCATGTGGCCCGACACATGCGTCCGCCGGCCGGGGCAGGACATCAAGTCCCAGAAGATGCGGCAGGCTGAACAGGTCGCATTGCGCGAAAACTCCTGCGGGATATCTGTCATCAGGTGCGATAATTTCCACACGCGACCCGACTGGCGCGCCTGTCCGGTCACGCAGGCTGCGTGCAAGGCGGTGCAGCGCGGGCGGCAGCACCAGCACCACCCGCCATCGCCGCGCCAGCAGCGGGACATAACGCAGGAACTGGATCGTATCGCCCATGCCCTGCATGGCGCGCACCACAATCCGGCATTCCGCCCGCGTACCGTCCGCCGCCATGGGGGAACCGTTGGCCACAAGGGCGCGATCACAACAGGGCAGCACGGGATAATGAGTCACGACAGCCGGCATGAGCGCATGTCGCGCCTCCCAGCAGGCCCATCCTTCGCCCATGCGTCCCTGCGCCAGCAGGATCGTGCCAAGGTTGAAACGTGCCTGCGCCCTTGTATGGCTGTCGGCCTCCGCATCCTCCATGACGGCGCGGCACAGGCGGGCGGCCTCATCCCGCCCTTCCCCCTGTTCCGACAGGACGGTGGCAAGGTTGACGGCAATCCGCCCGTCACGCGGGCGCATGTCACGCGCCATCGACAGGGCCTGCCGCGCGCCCTTCACATCCCCCAGCGCCATGAGGGTCAGGCCGAGATTGTTGAGGCAGTCCGCATTCGGCATGACATCGGCACAGCGCCGCAGCCATAGCAGGGCGCCCGTGAAATCGCGTTGCGCGAACAGCACCGCACCAAGGTTTCCCGCCGCCAGCGCGTCATCGGGCAGATGCCGCAGCCATGCCTCGAGGCTGAGGCGCGCCTCCCCCAGATGACCACAGCCCAGCAGCATCTCCACCAGTTCATGAAACATCGCCGTATCTTCCACAGGGGAAAGGCGATAGGCCTCGCGCATCCACGATAGGGCATCGTCGCGCCGGTCGCGCCGCCACAGGAAACGCGCCATGTCGGCGCGGGGCCGCCATGCCTGCGCACCAGCGACCGCGATTGCCTGCGCGCAGGCGGACTCGGCCGTGGCAAAATCGCCGCATGCCTCGGCAATGCGGGCCTGCGCGGCACAGGCCATCGGATCGCGCGGGGCCTTGAGGATCGCGATGTTCACTGCCGCGCGCGCCTGCGCCAGATGACCGCGCGCCATCAGCGCGAGGGCGAGCGTCACGTAATAATGCGCCGCCCCCTCGATTTCGATCGCGCGTCCCGCCAGCCCGATCGCAAGGTCATCGCGCCCGCAGGCCCGCACCACGCACGCCATCCCGTGCAGTGCCCCGGCATTATGCCCGTCACGGCGCAGGACCTGGCGGAAATGTCCCGCCGCCGCCACCGTCTGGCCGCGCGCCAGCATCCGCATGCCCTGATCGATCGCGTTGGCTGCGCTTCCCGGCATGGATAAGGCCACTCCTGCTTGCGTGTTACGTCTGACGCCGCCACGCTAGGGCGCAATGGATAACGACTCCTTTACGTCTGGAAACCGCCCCATGCCTGATGCCGCCCCCACCGCCTCCGCGCTGGCCGCATATGAAACCCTGACCCGCCGCTTCGCGCAGATGGGCCATATCACCAACGCGCTGGGCATCCTTGGATGGGACAGGGCCACCATGATGCCATCGGGGGCGGCGCACAGCCGTGCCGAAAGTATCGCAACCCTGTCGGTCCTGCAGCACGGGATCATGACGGACCCGGAAATGGCCGGACTGCTGGCGGCGGCGGAGGTCGCGGATGATCCGTGGAAG
This sequence comes from Novacetimonas cocois, assembly GCF_003311635.1. Classification (GTDB taxonomy): domain Bacteria; phylum Pseudomonadota; class Alphaproteobacteria; order Acetobacterales; family Acetobacteraceae; genus Novacetimonas; species Novacetimonas cocois. The sequence goes on from NZ_QEXL01000002.1 coordinate 201,696, forward strand.
GTCGCGAACCTGCATGAAATGCGCAGGGTCCACGCCCACGCGGTCGCCGTGCCGTCACGACTGGTGGAGGCGATGTCGCGCGCGTCCTCCCGGTGCGAGATGGCGTGGCGCACGGCGCGGCGTGACAATGACTTCGCCTCCCTCCTGCCCCTGCTGACGGAGGTGCTCGACCTTACCCGCGAAACCGCGCAGGCAAAGGGGGCGGCGCTGGGCCTGTCGCCCTATGACGCGCTGCTGGACCAGTATGATCCCGGCACGCGGCAGGATGATATCGACCCGGTGTTTCATCGCCTGTCAACCGAACTGCCCGGCCTGATCGCCGATGCCCTTGACCACCAGCGCGGACATCGCGTCCCTGCCCTGCCCGGTGGACCATTCGATACGGCGGCGCAGGCGGCGCTGGGACACACGATGATGCGCACGGTGGGATTCGACATGTCGCGCGGGCGGCTTGACGTCAGCCTGCATCCCTTCTGCGGCGGGGCGGAGGATGATGTCCGCATCACCACGCGTTACGAGGATGGCGATTTCCTCAATGCCCTGATGGGCGTCCTGCATGAAAGCGGACATGCCCTGTATGAACAGGGTCTGCCGCGCGAATGGCATGTGCAGCCGGTTGGCAGCGCGCGCGGGATGAGCCTGCATGAAAGCCAGTCGCTGCTGATGGAAATGCAGATCTGCCGGTCGCACGAATTCATGACATGGGCCGCGCCCGTCGTGGCGCGGGCACTGGGCGGGGACGCGGACGACCCCGCATGGTCGGCCGATACGCTGTACCGGCAGGTGACGCGCGTGCATCCCGGTTTCATCAGGGTGGACGCGGACGAAATCACCTACCCGGCCCACATCCTTGTCCGTTACGAGATGGAGACGGCGCTGATCAATGGACAGATGTCCCTGCGCGACCTGCCCGCCGCCTTCAATGAACGCATCCATGACCTGCTGGGCCTGACGGTGAAGGAAGACCGCCTGGGCTGCCTGCAGGACATTCACTGGCCTTCTGGGGCGTGGGGCTATTTTCCGACCTATACGCTGGGCGCGATGATCGCGGCACAGCTGCGCGAAGCGGCGCAACGCGACAATCCCGCCCTGATGGAAGAAATCGGGCGCGGGGATTTCACGTCGCTGCTGTCATGGCTGCGCACGCATGTCCATCATCGCGCCAGCAGCGCGTCCACGCGCGACATCGTGGCCGACGCCACGGGCGCGCCGCCGGAACCGGATGCCTACCTGCGGCATCTGCGCAGCCGGTATTGCGGGAAATAGGACCGGCCCTTTCCCCTCCCCTGACGCATCCCGCGCTGGCATCCTGTGACGCCATGTCCCCGTAGCATCTCCCGTGGCATCTCCTGTGGCGATGCCCGTCATTCCGTCGCCCCCCTTGCCATCCGGGGCGGTTCATGGCGACATGCGCACGATGTCCAGCCATGCTTCCATACCGTCGCGCCCGCACCGCGCCTGCCGTGCGGGTGCCGCCTTCGCCCTTGCCGGGGTGCTCGCCATGATGAATGCCACCGCCGCGCGGGCGGCCAAGCCGGCGCCGCCGCTTGATCCCTCCGCCCCGATGGAGGAGGTCGCGACATCGACAGCCGCGACGTGGGACCGCGTGGTCGTCCTTCCCGACGGGCGGATCATCGCCGAAGCCCCCGCATGGACCGGCGTGAAGCAGGGCGGGCTTGTCATCCTCGATTCCGCGAAACAGCCCCATCCCTATCCCGACGCGGCATGGAACGATCCCGCCACGCCGGAGGGACAGCGCCTGACAGCGCCCACGGACATCCAGCTGCAGGATGACGGGACGTTATGGGTGCTGGACAGCGGCATCGCCGCCGATGGCACGCGCGGCCAGCCGAAGGTCGTGCGGATCGACACCCGCACCGCGCAGGTCACGGCCACGTGGAACATCGATGCCGCCGCCCTGCGCCCCGACAGCCGCCTTGCGGCCATGCGAGTGGGCAATGGCCATGCCTATATCGGCGACGAAGGCGTGCCCGCGATCATCGTGGCCGACCTTGACGGCCATGCGCAGCGTCGGCTGATGGAACACAACCCCGCGCTTACGGCCGGGCGGCCCATCATTGGCCCCGACGGACGGGTGATGAAGAACGCGGCAGGTCACACCGCCATCGTCAATGTCAGCCAGATGGCGATCAGCCCGGATGAAAAATGGCTGTATTTCGAACCGCTCAGCGGACCGATCTACAAGCTGGGCACCGATGTGCTGATCGATCCCAAGGTCACCCCGATCGAGCTGGAGGACAGTCCCACCCTGTGGTACAAATCCCCCCCCTATGGCGGGATCGCGGTGGGACCTGACGGGACGCTCTACCTCAACGACGTATCGACCAGCAGCATCTTCCGCCTCACCCCCGGACGCATCTATCAACGCATCGTGACGGATGCGCGCCTGCAGTGGCCCGCGGGTTCCCACGTCACGCCGCAGGGGATGCTGTATGTTCCCGCAGCCCAGCTTGACCGCACCCCCGCGCTCAATGGCGGGCAGATGCAGGTGACATGGCCCGTCCATGTCTATCGCATCAACGTGGCGGCCCTGCCCGAAGCGAAATTCTGACACATCTTCCGCAAAATCGTTCAGGATAGGGCAATCGATCCCCCCGCGCCCCCTTCGCGCGGTGGGGTGATGGCATTATGATCGGATCCATGCGTTACATTTCCACCCGGGGACAAGCCCCTGTCCGCGATTTTTCGTCCGTGCTCCTGGCTGGCCTGGCCGAGGATGGCGGCCTTTTCATGCCCGAAAGCTGGCCGACATTCTCCGTCCAGCAGTGGCGGGAACTGCGTGGCCTTGCGTATCCCGAACTGGCCGCGCGCGTCATTGCGCCGTTCGCCGAAGGCTCCATCGCGCCGGACGTGCTGCTGGGCCTGTGCCGGGACGCCTATGCCCATTTCGACCATGCCGCCATCGTGCCCCTGACGCAGGTGGAGGACGGCCTGTTCGTGCAGGAACTGTTCCATGGCCCGACGCTGGCGTTCAAGGACATGGCGATGCAGCTGCTGGGCCGCCTGTTCGACCATGTCCTGACGCAGCGTAACGGGCATGTGACCATCGTGGGCGCGACCTCGGGCGATACCGGCTCTGCCGCGATCGAGGCCTGTCGCGGGCGCGAACGCCTGCGCGTGGTCATCCTGCATCCCGAAGGCCGCACATCGGACGTGCAGCGCCGACAGATGACCACCGTGCTGGAACCCAACGTCACCAACCTTGCGGTGCAGGGGACGTTCGACGACTGCCAGGACATGGTAAAGGCCATGTTCGCGGACGCCACGTTCCGTGCGGACATGCACCTGTCCGCCGTCAATTCCATCAACTGGGCGCGGATCGCGGCACAGGTTCCCTATTACATCTATTCCGCGCTAGCGCTCGGCGCGCCCGACCGGGAGGTTGCGTTCGCCGTGCCCACGGGCAATTTCGGCAACGTGCTGGCCGCATGGGTGGCACGGCAGATGGGGCTGCCGGTCCGCGCGCTGTGCGTGGGGTCGAACCGCAACGATATCCTGACGCGCTTCCTCAACGAAAACGACATGAGCATTCATGGCGTCGTGCCCAGCCTGTCGCCGTCGATGGATATCCAGGTGTCATCCAATTTCGAACGGCTGCTGTTCGAACTCCTCGACCGCGACGCGGGCGCATGCGCACGGATCATGACGGAGTTCCGCAAGACCGGACGGATGCACGTTGCCACCCCCGTATGGGACCGGGCGAACGCCCTGTTCCACGGTGTCGCGCTGGATGACGATGCGACGATGGCTGAAATCCGGCGCATTCATGCCGAAAGCCATTACATGGCGGACCCGCATACGGCCATCGGCATCGCCGCCGGACATGCCTTCCGCGAACCGGGCATCCCCATGGTGGCCATGGCGACGGCGCATCCGGCCAAATTCCCCGATGCGATGGAAAAGGCCATCGGGATCCGCCCGGCGCTGCCCGATGCGCTGGCGGATCTGTTCGACCGGCCGGAGCGTTACGAGGTCGTCCCCGCCGACCTTGGCGCGATCGAGGACAGGGTTCGCGCCGCCGTGCTGAAAAACGGCTGACTCCTTCGCGCGTTCTCCTTTTTTCATGATTTCTTAAAATGGCCCCGCCGGTGCAGATGCCGGCCGGCCCCGCAGGATCCGAATGACTGACCTCATCAATGTTACCCGCCTGCCTTCCGGGCTGACTGTCGTCACCGAACGGATGGAGCGTGTCGAGACCGTTTCGTTCGGGGCGTATGTCGCCGCCGGCACCTGCAACGAAGCCGCGAGCGAGAACGGGGTTTCCCATTTCCTCGAACACATGGCCTTCAAGGGCACGGCAACGCGCACGGCGGCGGGCATCGCGGAAGAGATCGAGAATGTCGGCGGCCACATCAATGCCTATACCGCCCGCGAACACACGGCCTATTACGTCAAGCTGCTGAAGGAGGACCTGCCGCTGGGTGTGGACATCATCGGCGACATCCTGACCCACAGCAGCTTCGCCCCCGAGGAGCTGGAGCGCGAACGCGGCGTGATCCTGCAGGAAATCGGGCAGGCGAACGATACGCCCGATGACATCGTGTTCGACCATTTCCAGGAAACGGCCTTTCCGGACCAGCCGATGGGCCGCCCCACCCTGGGGACCGAGGACGGCATCCGCGGAATGAGCCGCGAGACCCTGATGACCTACATGCGCACGCATTACACCACGCGCAACACCATCATCGCGGCGGCAGGCAACCTGCATCACCACAAGGTGGTGGCGCTGGTTGAAAAATATTTCCAGGACCTGCCGCAGACAGACGTCCCCCCGCGTCCCGCCGTGACCTATGTCGGGGGCGATTTCGCGCAGCAGCGTGAGCTTGACCAGGCGCATATCGTGCTCGGCTTCCCCTCCGTCGGATATGGCGATCCGGACTATTACCCCACCCTGCTGCTTTCGACCCTGCTGGGCGGTGGCATGTCGTCGCGCCTGTTCCAGGAAATCCGCGAGAAGCGTGGCCTCGTCTATTCCGTCTATTCCTTCAACGCCCCGTTCCGTCAGGGCGGCCTGTTCGGCATTTACGCCGGCACGGGCGAGGCACAGGTGGCCGACCTGATCCCCGTAACACTGGAGGAACTGCGCAAGGTGCAGGGGCAGGTGGCGCAGAATGAGCTTGACCGCGCGCGCGCGCAGCTGAAATCATCGCTGCTGATGTCACTGGAAAGCACCGGCAGCCGATGCGAACAGCTGGCGCGGCAGCTGCAGATTTTCGACCGCCTGATTCCCACCCATGAAACGGTGAAACGGATCGACGCCGTCACCATCGCCGACGTGCAGCGCGTGGCGGCACGGATTTTCCATGGCACGCCCACCCTGACGTCGCTGGGACCGGTCCGGCACATGCCCCCCGTCGCCACCGTTGCGGAGATCCTTGCCCGATGAATGCACAGCCGCTCGACCTCGTCTCGACCCTGCTCAGCCGGGCACGCGCCGCCGGCGCGGATGCGGCCGATGCGGTTTACATCACCCGGACCGCCCATGCGGCGCAGGTGCGCAATGGCAAGGCGGAGGATCTGGAACGTTCCGAGACATGCGACCTTGGGCTGCGTGTTTTCGTGGGACGGCGTTCGGCCATCGTTTCGGCCACCAGCCTTGATCCCGCGCGCTTCGACCTGCTGGTGACACAGGCGCTTGCCATGGCGCGCGTCGTGCCGGAGGACCGCTTTGCCGGGCTGTGTGACCAGGCGGTGCAGGGACGCCTTGACGCGGCGGGGCTGGACCTTGTGGATACGGCGACGCCTTCGACGGCGGATCTGATCGAACGCGCCCGCGTGGCCGAGGCCGCGGCACTTGCGGTAAGCGGCGTGACCAACACCAACGGTGCGTCCGCCAGCGCGGGACATACCGACATCGTCCTGATGACCTCCGCCGGGTTTTCGGGGGAATATTCACGCACCAGCCACTCCGTCTCCGCCAGCGTGGTGGCGGGGCAGGGCACCGCGATGCAGCGTGATTACGATTATCATTCGGCGGTGCACCTGTCGGACCTGGAGGACGCAGCCACCATCGGGCGGCGGGCGGGCGAACGCACCGTGGCGCGCCTGAACCCGACACGGCCGCGTACCGGCCGGCTGCCCATCGTGCTGGACCCGCGTATCTCCACCAGTCTGCTGGGCCATCTGTCGGGCGCGATCAACGGGATTTCCATCGCGCGGGGGACCTCCTTCCTCAAGGACCGGCTGGAGCGGAAGATCATGGAGTCCGGTATCACCATCATCGACGATCCCGTACGCCGGCGCGGTCTGGGCGCGCATCCGTTTGATGGCGAGGGAATGCGCACGCATCCCCTGACGATCGTGGAAAACGGGGTGCTCAGGACATGGGCGCTCGACGCGCGCAGTGCGCGGCAGCTGGGGCTGACATCGAACGGATGCGCCAGCCGTGGCGCCTCCTCCCCACCGTCGCCGTCGCTGGGCAACCTGTACATGCAGCCGGGACAGGTGACACCGCAGGAACTGATGGCGGATATCGGCGAAGGAATTTACATCACCGAACTGATGGGATCGGCCATCAACGGCATCACGGGCGATTACAGCCGCGGGGCCGCCGGTTTCATGATCCGTGACGGGGAACTGGCGGAACCGGTGGCGGAACTGACGGTTGCGGGCAACCTGCTGGAAATGTTCGGTCGCATGCAGGTCGCCAATGACCTGGAATTCCGTCGCGCGACCAACGCCCCGACCGTGCGGATCGATGACATGATGATTGCCGGGGCATGAAATCCACGTCAGAAGGCAGGATAATACGGCCCGCCCCCTGTTTATCCGCCCATCGATACCCCATATCTGGGTAAACTCTGGTCCGGTCGGTCATCGACGGGATCGCCCTATCGCAGGATACCAGATACCCTGACGCAGATGAAACAGACCCATACGCGACAGATGCCACGTAAACGCATCATCCTGAGCCTGAGTGCCGCACTCGCAGTGCTGCCGTTGCTTGTCCATTCCGTGCCCGCCGATGCGCGGGCCGGTGGTGGCATGTCGATGGGCAGCCGGGGGTCCCGCACATACAGCGCACCTCCCCGGTCGGCCACGGCCCCGTATGGCGCGACTCCGTTCCAGCAGACGATGACGCCGCGTTCCAGCCCGTCCGCGCCTTATGGCACGGCCTCGCGCATGCCTTATGGCGCGGGGGCGGCTGCGATGATGGGGCGGCCCCGCCATCCCTTCCTCAGCGGCTTTGCCGGTGGTCTGCTGGGCGCGGGCCTGTTCGGCATGCTGTTTGGTCATGGGATGTTCGGTGGCGGCATGGGGGGTAGCGGGATCTTCGGCCTGCTGATCCAGCTTCTGCTGATTTTCTTCGTGGTACGCTGGCTGGTCCGCCGCTTTGCCGGGAACAGGGCTTCCGGCGGTCCGGTGAGCATGCCGGGCCTGTCCAGCCTGACGGGCGGCGCCCCCGCGCAGCAGCCGATGGGGGGCAGCAGTGCCGCCAGTCCGCAGCCTGTCCTGACGGCAGCGGATTATCAGGCGTTCGAGCAGGCGCTGATCAATGTGCAGACGGCATGGAGCCAGCAGAACCTTGGTGCGCTGCAGCATATGGCAACGCCCGAGATGGTCAATTACTTCAGCAACCAGCTGAACGAACTTGCCAGCCGGGGCGCACGCAATGTCGTGTCGGACGTACGCTTTGAACGGGGAGACCTGACGGAAAGCTGGCGGGAAAACGGCATGGATTATGCCACGGTCGCCATGCGGTATTCCCTGATCGACATCACCACCGACATGACCGGCCGTGTAATTGACGGTAGCTCCACAGAGCGCACGACGGTCACGGAACTCTGGACCTTCGTGCGCAGTGCACGTGGCGGAACATGGCTGGTGGCCGCCATACAGCAGGCCGCCCGGTGACGACGCGGACATGATACGGCGATAAAAAGGGTGGCGGGACATGATGTTCCGCCACCCTTTTTCATATGTCGTGATCGGGATTTTGGCCTGAAAGAGAAGCTTCCTTCAGGACCCCGGGAAGTCATAAACGTTTTTGGATGCCGCCTTTTTTCAAAAAGGTGGCGTCTCTTTGAAGCTTTTTGAAAAAAGCTTCACCAAAAACTTTCCTATGATTACAGGCTCTTTTTTCGACGGCCTGTCTCAGATCCTGATGAGGCTCAACACATACAGGATCGTTGCCAGCGCACCCAGCGTCAGGGCAACACCATAGATGCGTCCTTTGTGACGGCGGGCGGATTCCTCGGCCTCGGTCCGTAAGACGGGGGCATTATCCGATGACATTGCGCGATCCCTTGCAAGACGTGGCGAAAGCGGAAGGCGACAAATGCCTCTTCACCTTCGCGCCGTCGGATTTCATTTCAGTGCATGATCAGGAAATGATCGGCCAGCAGTCCGCAGAACAGCAGGAACAGGTACGCAAGGGAATAGCGGAACGCCTTGCGCGCCGGCAGGTCGCCTGTCTGGCTCACGCCCTGCGCATCCTGCCTGTCACGCAGCACCCCAATGGCACGATAGATGAACCCCAGCCCCAGCACCGTGGCCGTCAGGGTATAGAGCCATCCGGCCAGATGCATCACGGACGGCACCAGCGTCACGGCCATCAGGATGATGGTGTACCACAGGATCTGCCAGCGCGTATGCCGCGCGCCCCGCACCACCGGCAGCATCGGGATCCCCGCCCGCCCGTAATCCTTGCACGCATAAAGCGACAGCGACCAGAAATGCGGTGGCGTCCACAGGAAAATGATGCCGAACATGACAATCGGCAGGACCGACAGCGACCCTGTCGCCGCTGCCCATCCGATCATGGGAGGAAAGGCACCCGCCGCACCACCGATGACGATATTCTGCGGCGTGGAACGTTTCAGCCACATCGTATAGACAACGGCATAGAAAAAGATCGAGAACGCCAGGATACCCGCCGCCAGCGCATTCGTCGCCAGCCACATCAGGATGACCGACGCGACCGACAGGCCGATGCCAAATCCCAGCACCTCGTCCGGGGCCATGCGTCCATCGGGGATGGGACGGGTGGCCGTGCGTTTCATCACGGCGTCGATGTCACGGTCATACCACATGTTGATCGCGCCCGCCGCGCCCGACGCCATGCAGATGCACAGGATGCTGATGGCCGCGATCACGGGATGAATCGACCCCGGCGCCATCGCAAGGCCCGCGGCACCGGTAAAGACCACAAGGGAAATCACCCGTGGCTTGAGCAACACGAACCAGTCACGCGCCTGCGTCCCCACGACGGAAAGGCGATAGGTCGGCTTCTCGCCGGCAGATGCGACCGAACCACTCATGACCGGTTCCCTTTCGCGTCGGTGTTCAGCGCGGTTCCGACAGGCGAAGGCAGGCGCCATTCCAGCGTCCGCGCCCCGGTACCCCAGTAATTGGCGGCAACATGGCCCTGCCCGCGCATGCAGGTCGCGACAAGCACGCCCGCGAAGACCAAGATGGAAACCCCCATCATCACCGCGCCCGCAACGGCCAGCGGCCCCTGATGCGTCATCAGGGAAACGGCCGTGCCAACCGCCGTCAGGGCGAAATGGATATTCCCGGCCATGCGTGGGACAAGATGGCCGCTCATCTTGCCAATCCAGTAATAGAAACCGGCAAAGGTCGCAAAAACCGCAGCGAATACGGTCGCGGCATGCACGTCACCCGTTCCACCGGACCGCAGCGACATCATGCCACCTGCCACCAGCAGGACGGCGCATCCCCCGGCCCAGGCCATCGGCAGGCGAAAAGATATCCGTCCCGCCGCGCCAATGGTCGCCACCCACGCCGCCATCACCACCACGACAGGGGCAAGAATGACGATCAGTTCCCCCGTCGTCCGGAACGCATCCGCCGTGTTCAGCAGGCCGTCGAACAGGTCATGGGTCCAGACGGAGGCCCCACCCACGGACATCACCGTCAGCGCCATGACAACCGGCATGCGCCAGCGCAGGGAAACGCCACAGAAGGTTTCGACGACCTGGCTGACAATCCCCATGGACGGCAGCAGCAGCAGCGCCACCTCCGGACCGGAAAAGGCATGCAGCACCGTATCGACATGGGCCAGGACATCGCCGCCATCCAGCACGATGCGCGTCAGTGCCGCCGCCAGCACCGGCACGACCATGACCAGCATGAACGCCGTCAGCACCTGCGCCCAGACAAACACCGGCATGTCGCGAAGCCGCATGGCGGGCGCGCGCATGTTCAGGACGGACGCCACCATGTTGATGCCCATTCCCAGCATGCCGACACACCACAGCAGCAGGGCGGCGACGGATACCAGCGGCGACGTCGCCACCGACAGGCCGACCAGCGTCATCACGAAACTGCCCGCGACCGCGCACCAGCAGGCCATGTTGAGCCGGGGAAAGGCCATGTCGCGCGCACCGGTCAGCAGCGGCACGAACCAGTTGCCGAACCCGCCGGACAGGGCGGGCAGCACGCAGAAAAAGACCATCATCATGCCGTGGCGCGTGGCGATGCGTTCCCACATTCCGGCGGGATCGCCCCCGCCCCAGCGCGCCAGCACGTCATGGGGCAGCAACCCGGCCTGCAGCGCAACCGCAAGCATGCCGCCCACGATCCCCGCCACGACCGCGAGGGAGAGATACAGCGTTCCCACCTTCCGGTGGCCATCCGCATGGCCCCGCTGTCCCGCCAGCCGCGCAGGCAGGCCAGCGTTTCCGCCATCGATCCGGTCGTGACCGACTGTCGGCATATATATCTACTCCCCTCGTGACGCGGGGATTGCGCCACTGCCCTGATATAGCATTTCAGGCGGCAATATATCGCGGCATATCCGCAAAAACGACCCCGTGATCGGGCCTGTCGGTCGCGGGAATGTCATTACAGCCCTGCCGTCAGGACAGGGCTGCATGCAAATCCGGCATCCCGATCAGGGATGTTCAGGCCACCAGCGACTCAGTCTTCTCGTCCAGCCGGTCGAGCGTGACAAGCGTGAACAGGCCCGCAGGCGGCACGGGACGGATGACCGCGCGCGCCAGATCCTCCGGCGGGAGGAGGCTTTCCATCGCGAAATCCGGGTGCCAGCCCAGCGAGCGCGAGGCCCGTGCCATGCCGCGCTCCACCGCCAGCCGCACGCCGCCGGTCGCAAGGAAATGGTTAACGAACAGGATATGCCCGCCCGGCTTGACCACGCGCTTGAGCTCGCTGAGCAGGCGACGCGGATGCGGCACGACCGACGCCACGAACATCGCCACCGCGATATCGAACGACGCATCGGGGAACTTTGTTTCCTCCGCGTCCATTTCCAGCAGCGCATCCACGTTCGTAAGGTGCATCTTCGTCACGCGCTGACGCGCGCGTTCCAGCATGTCTTCCGACAGGTCGATCCCCGTGATCTGCTTGTCACGGCGGTAATAGGGCAGCGCCAGCCCCGTGCCGACCCCGACCTCCAGCACTTGCTGGCCCGGCAGGGCATTCACCGCTTCGACCGCCCGCTTGCGCGCAAGGGCCGATATGCCACCGAAAAGGGTGTCGTACACCGCCGCCCAGCGACGATAGGCGACCCTGACGGCATCGGCGTCCAGGGCGGAGCGCGGCGACGGAATCTCGACCACTTTTTCGGCAGTGGCATTACGCAGAACGTCACTCATCAGATGTTACCCATCCCCTTGATGCAAACCATCTTCAGGGTCCGGCCCTGCCGTTGCGCGTCTGGCATAATCAAACCTGTCCCGTTCTGCTGCATTAGATTCCCATTCTGTATCCCGGAACGGCGCCCGGAATATTCCCTGTGCAATTACGCCAGATGGCATACGTCACGGCAAGGGCGCGCAATGGCATAGCATTTTCATCCGCCAGCCGATACGTTCCGTCCGCATTCCCCGGTCCCATCATCCGTTGCCGCCAAGACGGGCAAGAATGCAGTCCCACAGCAGGCCCGCGGTATTGACGCCGTCGAAACGATCGATTTCCTGCAGGCCCGTCGGCGATGTCACATTGATTTCCGTCAACCATTCGCCAATGACATCGATGCCGACGAAAATCAGCCCCTGTTCACGCAGCATCGGGCCGATGGCCGCGCAGATTTCCATGTCACGCGGCGTCAGCGCGGCCTTTACCGCCCTGCCCCCGACATGCATGTTCGAACGCGCCTCCCCTTCGGCGGGGACGCGGTCGATCGCGCCGATCGGCTTCCCGTCCGCCAGGATGATCCGCTTGTCCCCCTTGCGCACGGCGGGTTCATAACGCTGGATCATCAGCGGTTCGCGTGAGCGGGCGAAATGCATTTCCAGCAGCGCGTTGAGGTTCGGGTCATCCTCGCGGATGCGAAAGACCCCCGCGCCGCCATTGCCAAACAGCGGCTTTACGATGATGTCGCGCCACCGGGCGCGGAAATCGTGGATGGCGCGGATGTCCCATGTCACCAGCGTCGGCGGCATCAGGTCGGGATAATGCGTCACCAGCAGCTTTTCCGGGGCGTTGCGCACGGCGGCCGGGTCATTGACCACCAGCGCACGCCCCGGCCCGACGCCGTGGACATGTTCCAGCATATGGGTGGCGGTAATATAGGCCATGTCGAACGGCGGATCCTGGCGCATCAGGATCACATCCATCCCGCCAAGATCAAGAACCTGCTCTTCCCCGAAGGTGGCGTGCGCGCCCTTCACGCGCTGCACATGGACGCGCCGCGCGCGCGCGGCAAGCCGTTCCAGACGCGAACCATCGGGCGAGACGCGCCCTTCGCTCAGCGTCAGCGTCTCCACCTGATAGACGAACAGTTCGTATCCGCGGGCCTCGGCTTCCAGCATCATGGCAAAGGTGGAATCGCCGTTGATGTCTATGGCACCAAGCGGGTCCATCTGGACCGCTACTTTCAATGGGCGCGACATGACTGGACCTCCGGACGGCACACAGAGCGGATACTCCGACCGTGTAATAATACGAAATAACGCTTTTGAAAAACGTCATAATGTGTAAACGGCCCGACAGCCACCATCATCTGTCTTTTTTCATGGGCGCGCCTCGGCGGGCGGGGGATAGGAAATGGCGACGATTTCAAGCATCTCGTCCCCGCGCGGCGTCCTCAGCCGGACCTCGTCGCCCACCTGCGCGCGCATCAGGGCACGCGCTACCGGCGACAGCAGGCTGATTTCGCCCCGCGCGGTATCGGCCTCGTCCACGCCCATGATGGTGACGACGCGCGTTTCATCGCGTTCCGTAAGGTAGGTGACGCTGGCCCCGAAAAAGACGCGGTCGCGCCGGGGCTGTGCCGCCGGATCGACGACAATGGCCTTTTCGATGCGTTTCGTCAGGAAACGCACCCTGCGGTCGATTTCCCGCAGGCGCTTCTTGCCATAGAGGTAGTCGCCATTTTCCGAACGGTCGCCATTGCCCGCCGCCCACGACACGATTTCCACGATGCGGGGACGTTCATCGCGCAAAAGGGTATTGAGTTCGCGACGCAGCGTCTCCATCCCGACCGGGGAGATATAGCGCGCCAGATCGCGCCCGGCATCGGCGGCTGGCCGCGCCTGCGTCAGCATGTGGCGACGGTCATGCGGACATGTCCCTCCAGCTTTTCGCCGGGATGCAGGACATGCACGCCGCCATCGCCCACCCCCGGCCGGTTGAAGGCGTCATTCATGTTGGACACCGGCTCCACCGCGATGAAAGGCTGCTGCCTGGGGGTATAGAGGACAAGGTGGCTGAAGATTTCGCTGGCCTCCAGCGTCAGGGACATGCCCAGCCGCGGCCAGCGCAGGAAGGCGCTGCGGGACCATCCGGCATAGCAGTTGTCGATGTTGATATCCTCCACATCGCGCATCTTCTCGAACGACCACTCGCCCTGCGCCGGCACGCGCAGCAGCGGCAGGTGACTGTCATCGTTGGTCCAGACGGATTCCGCCGAAAACCCCAGCCGCAGGCCATTATGGCGCGGGAAATAGGGATGGAATCCCAATCCCACCGGCTGGTCCCGCGTATCGGTATTCTCGATCATCATCCCGATCGACAGGCCACATTCACGCAGGTCAAAACGCAGCAGCGCGCGATAGGAAAACGGCCACTGCGCCACCGGATCGGCGGGGGGCGTGTGGTCGAGTTCCAGCGTCGCGCTGTCATCCGACAGCAGGTCAAGCCGCCAGCGCCGTTCCCACCCGTTGCCATGGATGGTGTTGTCCTCGCCCGCGAAATTATGTTCCAGCTGGTAATCCTGTCCCTCGAAACGGAACTGCCCATCGGCGATGCGGTTGGAAAAAGGCAGCAGCGGATATCCACCCACCGCCCGCCCCCGCTGCGCCAGAAGGTGCGGATCGGCGACGGGGTGCAGGAACGACATGCCGCCCCGCCGCCAGAAGGAGATCGCCCCACCCACTTCAGGCAGAAGGCCCAGACGTGCCTCGCCCGCCTTAAGTTCGATCATCCCCACTCCTCTTGTCGCTGCTGGCATCCGTAACGATCCTGCCCGTTTTTGCAGCGTACGGAAAGGGATACCCCGATCAGGCCGGATGGAACGTCAGCGCCCCCTGCGCCGTCCGCCCCGACGGGCGGCGGGATCATACCCCCCGCCACCGGGGCCCAGCGGTTCTGGCGTGCGGGCGCGCCGGGCGTCCGCGCGCGGATTTCCGCCCGCGCGTCCCGCCACGGACTGCGGCAGTGGCGGTGGCTCCAGCCCCAGTTCCAGTGCCTCCAGCCTGCGGATTTCGTCGCGAAGCCGCGCCGCCGTCTCGAACTCGAGGTCGGCGGAGGCCGCGCGCATGCGTTTTTCCAGATCGGCGATCGCCCCCTTCAGGTCCTTGCCCACCATTTCGGTGATTTCGCCATCATTGGTGGGGGCGACGGTCACGTAGTCCTGTTCGAACACGGAGGACAGGACCTCGCCGATATGCTTGCGCACCGAACGCGGGGTGATGCCGTGTTCCTCGTTCCACAGGGTCTGCTTTTCACGACGCCGGGCCGTTTCCTCGATGGCGTAGGCAAGGCTGTCGGTCATCTTGTCGGCATACAGCAGGACGCGCCCGTCCACGTTACGCGCCGCGCGCCCGATGGTCTGGATCAGGGAGGTGCGCGAACGCAGGAACCCTTCCTTGTCGGCATCAAGGATCGCCACCAGCGAACATTCGGGGATATCCAGCCCCTCACGCAGCAGGTTGATGCCGATCAGTACGTCAAACGCGCCAAGGCGCAGATCGCGGATGATTTCGATGCGTTCCAGCGTATCGACATCCGAATGCAGGTAACGCACCTTGATCCCGGCTTCGTTCATGTATTCGGTCAGGTCTTCGGCCATGCGCTTGGTCAGCGTCGTCACCAGCACGCGCCCGCCACTGGCGATGGCCTGCCGGCATTCCGCCAGAAGGTCGTCCACCTGATGGGCAACGGGGCGCATGTCGGTCACCGGATCGATCAGCCCGGTGGGACGGATCACCTGTTCCGCGAACACGCCGCCCGTCCGCTGCAGTTCCCACGGCCCCGGCGTCGCGCTGACGAAGATGCTCTGCGGGCGATAGGCATCCCATTCCCCAAATTTCAGCGGACGGTTGTCCAGGCACGACGGCAGGCGGAAACCGAATTCCGCCAGCACGGACTTACGCGCGTAATCCCCCCGTTCCATCCCGCCGATCTGCGGCACGGTCACGTGGCTTTCATCCACGATCAGGAGCGCGTCCTCAGGCAGGTATTCGAACAGGGTTGGCGGCGGCTCCCCCGGCTGGCGTCCCGACAGGTAGCGTGAATAGTTCTCGATCCCCTTGCACACCCCTGTCGTCTCGATCATTTCCAGATCAAAGGTCGTGCGCTGCTGCAGCCGTTCCGCCTCCAGCAGCTTGCCTTCCTTCGTCAGGTGCTCAAGCTGCGTGCGCAGTTCCGCCTTGATGCCGCTGACCGCCTGGTTGAGGGTGGGGCGCGGGGTGACATAGTGACTGTTGGCGTAAATGCTGATTTCCGCCAGATCAGCGGTCTTTTCCCCCGTCAGCGGATCGAATTCCACGATCTCGTCAATTTCGTCGCCAAACAGGGTGACGCGCCACGCGCGGTCCTCGTTCTGGACGGGGAAGATGTCCACGCTTTCGCCACGGACACGGAAGGTGCCGCGCTGGAACGCCGCATCGTTGCGGCGGTACTGCAGTTCCACCAGCGCCTTGACCAGCTGGTCGCGGTCGATTTCCCCACCGCTTTCCAGCCGGACCACCATGCGCGAATATGTCTCGACCGAGCCGATACCATAGATGCACGAGACCGAAGCGACGATGATGACATCGTTGCGCTCCAGCAGCGCCTGCGTCGCGGCATGGCGCATGCGGTCGATCTGTTCGTTGATCTGGCTGTCTTTTTCGATATAGGTGTCGGACCGTGGAACGTAGGCCTCGGGCTGGTAATAATCGTAATAGCTGACGAAATATTCCACCGCGTTGTCGGGGAAGAATTCCTTCATCTCCGCATAAAGCTGCGCGGCCAGCGTCTTGTTCGGCGCAAGGACAAGGGTGGGTTTCTGCGTCGCCTCGATGACCTTGGCCATCGTGAAGGTCTTGCCCGACCCGGTGACGCCAAGGAGAACCTGATCGCGCTCCCCCGCCTCTATCCCCGAAACCAGCTCACGGATCGCCGTCGGCTGGTCGCCCGCGGGTTCATAGGGGGAGTTTATCTTGAACTGCCGGGTCTTGGGCTTGGCCGGCTGGCGTTCGGGCTGAAAGACGACCGGACCCTCGACACGATCGGTGATCCGTTTTTTCTTACGCGGTGCTGCTGCCATGATGTGATGACAGTGGGGAGCGCGGGCTGGCGGCGCAAGGGCGCGCGCCAAAGATATTACGCATCCCGTCGCATCCGTCCCGCCCGGCGGCCGGCGGGAACGCCGTCACCCGTTCCCCAGCGGCGGCGGCACGCGTGCCTCCCGCAGGGCCTGCGCCTGACGTTCCGCCAGCTTCGCGCGATCGAAATCCTCGATCATTTCCTGGAACAGGCGATACCAGTTCAGCCGTGCCTTGAGCCGCAGGAACACGCTGCCCAGCCCGATGGCCGAACGGTCCACCAGCACGAACGGACGCGGCGGCCGCACCCCGCCGGTGCGCTTCAGCCCGGCATAGACCCGTTCCGCCACCGCGCGGCCATATTGCGGGTCGTTCTCTTCCTGAATGGCCCGCACGCGGTCCTGCATCAGCGGTTCATAGATGAAACGCGCCCATTCGTTGAGCACCCGCATCGTCTCACGCGACATGCCGGTGAACCCCCACCCCTGATAGGCGTGATAGGCAAGGTCCTCGTCATTGGTTTCAAGTGCGCGGTACAGGTCGATGATGCCCTGGACGAAGGACGGCGGGAAAACACGGATCGCCCCGAAATCCAGCAGGTTGATGCCGTAATCGTCGCGCACGGTGAAATTGCCCATGTGCGGGTCGCCATGGATGACACCGTAACGGTACAGCGGAATGTACCATGCGTGGAACAGCGAACGCGCCATCATGTTGCGCTGTTCCTGATCGGGATCGGTATCCAGCACCTTCTGGATGCCACGGCCCGTCACCCATTCCATCGTCAGCAGCCGCTTCGTGCATAGCTGCTCGATCGGGGCGGGGACCGTCACGTCCGGCGATCCGGCCAGCATGATGCGATACAGCCGCATGTTCGCGGCCTCACGCGTGTAATCGAGTTCCTCGTACAGCCGGGCCTCAAGCTCCTCCAGCACGTCGTCCTGCTGAATGGTGCTGTCGATGCGATAGAACAGGCCCACGGCCATGCGGAACTGCCGCAGGTCGGATTCGACCGTTGCCTTCATGTCCGGATACTGCAGCTTGCACGCAACCACCCGGCCATCAGGCAGGACGGCGCGATGCACCTGTCCCAGGCTGGCGGCGGCCGCCGCCTCGCGCCCGAAACTGCGGAAATTGCGTTCCCAGTTCGGGCCAAGTTCGCTCGCCATGCGGCGGCGGACGAAATTCCATCCCATCGCCGGGGCATTCGCCTGCAGCTGCGCCAGTTCGACGGCGTATTCCTCGGGCAGGGCGCCGGGGATGGTAGACAAAAGCTGCGCGCCCTTCATCAGCGGCCCCTTGAGCCCGCCCAGCGCGGTCTTCAGGTCGCCCGCATGCATCGTCCGGTCGGAGCGGAAGCCCATCTTGTGCCCGGCGATCCGGGCCGCGATTCCCCCCATCGTGCCGGAGGTACGGACCATGCGGCGAAATTCGCCAAACAGTCCGCCGTTATCGAGATCCCGTTCTTCCGCCACGTCAGGTACGCTCCAGTTCATCAATAAATCCGGCGATCACATCCAGCCCGCGGTTCCAGAAACCGGGGTCGGCCGCATCCAGCCCGAAGGGCGCCAGCAGTTCGCGATGCCGTTTCGTGCCGCCCGCGCGCAGCATGTCCAGGTACTTGTCCTGGAATCCCGGATGCCCGGACTGAAACACATCATATAGGGCGTTCACAAGACAGTCTCCAAACGCATAGGCATAGACGTAGAACGGCGAATGGATGAAATGCGGCACATATGTCCAGTAAACATCATATTCCGGCGCGAACTCGAACGCCGGGCCAAGGCTTTCGGCCTGTGTCTGGCGCCAGATTTCGCCAATGCGTTCCGGCAGCAGCTCACCCGCGCGACGCTCATCATGCACCAGCGTCTCGAACCGGTAGAACGCGATCTGGCGCACGACGGTATTGAGCATGTCCTCCACCTTCGCCGCCAGCATCAGCCGCCGACGCGTGGGATCGGTCTGTGCGTCCAGCAGCGCGCGGAAGGTCAGCATCTCGCCAAACACGCTGGCGGTTTCAGCCAGCGTCAGCGGCGTGCCCGACATCAGGTATCCCTGCTGCCCCGCCAGCACCTGATGCACGCCATGACCCAGCTCATGCGCCAGCGTCATCACGTCGCGCGTGCGACCGCGATAGTTGAGCAGGAGGTAGGGATGCGCCGAGGGCACGGTCGGATGAGCGAACGCGCCGGACGCCTTGCCCGGCACCGGTGGCGCGTCGATCCACGGATTGTCGAAAAACCGCCGCCCGATTTCCCCCATGCGCGGGTCAAACCCTTCATACGCGCCCAGTACCTGCGCGGTTGCGTCCTTCCATGGGACAAGGGGTTCCGCCTGCGTGGTCAGCGGCGCATTGCGGTCCCAGTACTGCAGCTTTTCCACGCCCAGCCATTTCGCCTTGAGCGCGTAATAGCGGTGCGACAGCCGTGGATAGGAGGTCGTGACGGCCTGCACCAGCGCATCGACCACCGCGTCCTCCACCATGTTGGCGCAGTTGCGGGCCGATGTCGGGCGCGGGTAATGACGCAGCGTATCGGTAATGGCCTTGTCCTTGGCCAGGGTGTTCGTCACCAGCGAAAACAGCCGCAGCCGTTCCGTCAGGGTCTCCCCCACCGCCTTCGCCGCGCGGGCGCGCACGTTCTGGTCGGACGAGGACATCCGGTCCAGCGCCGTGCCCAGCGTCAGATCTTCCCCATCCAGCGACACGCGCAGGCTGGCCATCGTCTCGTCAAACAGGCGGTTCCACGCGGCCGCCCCCGTGACGGATTTTTCATGCAGGACCGATTCGACCTCATCGGACAGCTGATAGGGGCGGAAAACCCGCAGGTCGCGGATGAACGGCTCCCAATGGGCCAGCGCCGGATCGGAAAGCTGCCGGGCGAGGACATCATCGGGGATGCGGTTCATCTCCAGCGTGAAAAACAGCAGGTGGGTGGAAATGGCCGTCAGGCGTTCGTTCACCGACTGGCTGAAGCGCGCGATCCGGGCATCGGCCGAATTGGCGGCGAACAGCAGCTGGGCATAGGACGCGGCCCGGCCCAGCACTTCGTCAATGCGCTGGTATTCCGCGATGGCCGATGCCACCGCCGCGCCATCCGCCTGCGCCAGTTTCCCGCGCCATGCCTGTGCGAAGGCACGCGAATCCTCATCCGCCTGCTCCAGGTCCGTCTGCAGGCGTGGCGATTCGGGGCTTTCATACAGGTCACGCAGGTCCCATCGCGGCAGGGTCTCGTCCCACGCCGACGCGGCGGCCCCATCCGCCCCTGCGTGCGCGGAGGATGGCGCGTGCGCGCCGCGCGTGAGGAAACGGGAAAAATACAGATCGGACATCGGACCAACACCAGTCATCGCAAGAGGCCTCCGCAAACGGGTCACGGAAATCCCGGGTTCCAGTAATGGAGAATCTAGTCCCTCTGCCCCGCCAGTGCGACCCCCTGATGCCACATTCCCTGAAAACGGACAGGGCCGGGGATAAAAACCCCCGGCCCTGTCACAATGTTTCCCGATACCGGGGCAGACGACGCCCCGGCGCGTCCCGGCCGCGCGTCAGGCGCTGCGGGGCAGTTCGACCGGGGCAAAGCCGATGACCCTGGCATATTCGCGCGGCACGACATGCCAGAAACGCGGCAGCACCTTGTCCCAGTTATGCAGCAGCAGCTCGGCATAGCGGCTGCTGGTTTCGCGCACATGGGTTTCCACCTGTTCGCGCAGGGCGGCTTCCCATTTCGGGTCCTCGACACGGCTCCATGTCAGGGTGTCGGGATTGACCCGCTCCTCGAACGTGCCGCTTGCGTCATAGACAAAGGCCATGCCGCCGGTGAAGCCCGCGCCGAAATTGTCCCCGATTTCCCCAAGGATCACGACGAGGCCGCCCGTCATGTATTCGCACCCGTTGGAGCCACATCCCTCCACCACGCCGATCGCGCCGGAATTGCGCACGGCAAAGCGTTCGCCCGCCTGCCCCGCCGCATACAGCGCGCCTGCGGTTGCGCCATACAGCACGGTGTTGCCGATGATGGCATTTTCGTTGGACACGAGGTTGGACGAAGGCGACTGCCGCACGATGATCGTCGCCCCCGACAGGCCCTTGCCGACATAATCGTTGGCGTCGCCCAGCACCTCGAGCTTGAGGCCCTGCACCGCGAACGCGCCCAGCGACTGCCCCGCCGAACCACGCAGGCGCACCGTCAGGTGCCCCGGAACCAGCCGGTCCATGCCGAACTGCCGCACGATGAGCGAGGAAATGCGCGTGCCGATCGCGCGATGCGTATTCTGCACGTTGTACTGCAGCTGCATCTTCTCCCCATGATCGAACAGGGGCCGCGCATCGGCGATCATCTGCGCATCCAGCGTCTCCGGCACCTCGTTGCGGCCTTCGCGCGTGCAGTAGCGCGCATGCGGCCCCGGATCGGCCTGCGCCAGCAGGGAATTGAGGTCGAGGTCATCGAGGTAGTCCGCCCCACGCAGCACCTGATGCAGGAGGTCGGTGCGGCCGATCACCTCGTTAAGCGTCGCAAAGCCGAGAGAGGCAAGGATGTTGCGCACGTCCTCCGCGATGAAGGAGAACAGGTTGATCACCTTCTCCGGCGTGCCTTCGAACTTGCGGCGCAGGTCCTCGTCCTGGGTGCACACGCCCACCGGGCAGGTGTTGGAATGGCACTGGCGCACCATGATGCAGCCCATCGCGACAAGGCTCGCGGTGCCGATCCCGAATTCCTCCGCCCCCAGCATGGCGGCGATCACCACGTCGCGCCCGGTCTTCAGCCCGCCATCGGTGCGCAGCTTCACCCGGTGGCGCAGGCGGTTGAGCATCAGCACCTGATGCGCCTCGGCCAGGCCAAGTTCCCACGGCATGCCGGCGTACTTGACCGAACTCTGCGGACTGGCGCCTGTGCCCCCGCTATGGCCGGAAATCAGGATCGCGTCCGCCTTGGCCTTCGCCACGCCCGCCGCGATCGTGCCGATGCCCGAACGCGCCACCAGCTTGACGGTCACGGTGGCCTCCGGATTGATCTGCTTGAGGTCGTAGATCAGCTGGGCCAGATCCTCGATGGAATAGATGTCGTGGTGCGGCGGGGGGGAAATCAGCGTCACGCCCGGCGTCGCATGACGCAGCTTCGCGATCAGGCCCGTCACCTTGAAGCCGGGAAGCTGCCCGCCCTCGCCCGGTTTCGCGCCCTGCGCCATCTTGATCTCGATCTCGCGGCAGTCATTGAGGTACTGCGCGGTCACACCGAACCGGCCCGATGCGATCTGCTTGATCGCGGACGACGCGTTATCGCCGTTGGAACGCGGCTTCGCACGGGCAGGGTCCTCGCCCCCCTCGCCTGAATCGGACTTCGCCCCGATGCGGTTCATCGCGATCGACAGCGTCTCGTGCGCTTCGGGCGACAGCGCGCCGAGCGAAATCCCAGGCGCGATCAGGCGCTTGCGCAGTTCGGTGATGCTTTCGACCGATTCCACCGCGATGGGCGTGCGCCCGCCCCGGAAATCGAGCAGGTCGCGCAACGCCACCGGCGGCTGGCGCCGCACCGCGTCGGCATAACGCTGGTAGATGGAGAAGCTGTCGGTCGCCACCGCCGTCTGCAGCATGTGGATCAGCGTGCCGTCAAAGGCATGCACCTCCCCCGTGCGGCGCAGCTTGTAACGTCCCCCCACCGGCAGGGATTCGATCTGGCGGTCCCATGCCTTTTCATGGAAGCTCAGCACATTGCGCGCGATGCCCAGCAGGCCGATGCCCGAAATGCGCGAAGGCATGCCGGGAAAGAATTCCGCCGTCAGGGCGCGCGACAGGCCGATCGCCTCGAAATTATAGCCACCGCGATAGGCCGCGACGACGGAAATGCCCATCTTGGACATGATCTTCAGCAGGCCCTTGTTGACGGCCTTGCGGTAACGCTCCACCGCCTCGCCAAAGGACATGTCGCCAAACAGGCCGCGACGGTGCCGATCGGCGATGCTTTCCTGCGCCAGGTACGGATTGACCGTCGTGGCCCCCACCCCGATCGTCACCGCGATGGCATGGACATCCAGCGCCCCGGCCGACCGCACGTTCAGCGAGGTAAAGGTACGCAGCGACTGCCGCACGAGATGCGTATGCACCGCCGCCGTCGCAAGGATCATGGGGATATAGGCGCGTTCCGCCGACTGGTGTTCGTCGGTCAGGAAGACATGCGTGCATCCGCGCCGCACATGATCCTCCGCCTCCGTGCGGATGCGCGCAATCGCTTCGCGCAGCCCGGCCTCCCCGTCCGCCGCGGGGAAGGTGCAGTCGATGACGCAGGCATTGTCACCGCAGAACTCCCTCAGCGCCTGGAACTCGCCCGTCGTCAGCACCGGCGTCGGAAGCTGGAGCAGGTCGCACTGCGTCTCGCTTTCCTCAAGGATGTTGCCAAGATTGCCCAGACGGGTCACGAGGCTCATCACCCGGGTTTCGCGCAGGCTGTCGATGGGGGGGTTGGTGACCTGGCTGAAGGCCTGGCGGAAATAATGCGCAAGCCCGCGATAGCGCGTGGACAGCACCGCAAGCGGCGTATCGTCGCCCATGGAGCCGATGGCCTCGGCGGCATTTTCAACCATGGGCTGGAGGATGACCTCCAGCTCCTCCAGCGTGGTGCCGACCGCAAGCTGCCGGCGTCGCAGGTTCTCGCCCTCGTACAGGCTCAGCTCCCGGCTGCCCGCACGCACGAGGCAGGAGATGTCGCGCGTGCGCTTCACCCAGCCCGAAAAGTCCTGCCGCGCGGAGAGCATGTCCAGAAGCTGGTCATTGTTGTAAAGCCGCGCCTCCCTGAGGTCGAGCGCCAGCGACTGCCCCGGCCCGAGGCGGCCACGGCTGACGATGTCGGCCTCCGGCACCTTCACCATGCCGGTTTCCGAACCCACGATCAGCAGACCGCCCGACGTGATGGTATAGCGCAGGGGCCGCAGGCCGCTGCGGTCCAGCCCGGCCAGCATCCACCGCCCGTCCGTCGCGCAGATCGCGGCCGGCCCGTCCCACGGTTCCATCACCGCGTTGCAGTACGAATACATGTCCTTGTGCCGCTGCGGCATGGCGGAATTGCCGCCGATGCTGGCGGGCACCATCAGGCAGCGCGCCATCGGCGCGTCACGCCCCGCAAAGGTCAGCAGTTCAAAGACATTGTCAAAGCACGCCGTATCCGACCCCTGCGCCTGCACCACGGGCTTGAGGTCATCCATGTACGCATCCAGCGCCGGATCGGCCAGCCGCGTCTCGTGGCTTTTCATCCAGTTGACGTTGCCGGAAATGGTGTTGATCTCGCCATTATGGGCAAGGCGGCGGAACGGCTGCGCCAGCTTCCATGTCGGGAAGGTATTGGTGGAATAACGCTGGTGATAGATCGCAAAGCGGCTGACGAAACGCGGGTCCAGCAGGTCGGGATAGAACTCCGTCAGATGCTCCGCCAGGAACATGCCCTTGTAGATCAGCGAACGGCACGACAGCGAACAGACATACAGGTCCACCTGGTTGGCGATCGCGCTTTTCTCGATCCGGCGGCGGATGACATACAGGTCTCGCTCGAACGCGTCTTCCTGCGTGCCGGGCGTGTTGCGGATCAGGATCTGTTCGATTTCCGGCCGCGTGGCGTTCGCCTTGTCCCCGATACAATCGGTGTTGATCGGCACCTGACGCCAGCCATAGATCGCATAGCCGAAGGCGAGGATCTCGCTCTCGATGATCTGGCGGCAGCGTTCCTGGGCCGCGATGTCGGTCTTGGGCAGGAAGATCATGCCCACCGCGATCTGGCTGTCCACGCTGGCGTCGCCGCCGATATGGATGGCATCGGCAAAGAAATCCTGCGGGATTTCGACATGGATGCCCGCGCCGTCGCCAGTCTTGCCATCCGCATCGACTGCGCCACGGTGCCATACGGCCTTCAGCGCGGCAATCCCCGCCTCCACCACGTCGCGGCGCGGCTTGCCGTCAAGGGCGGCGACCATGCCGACGCCGCACGCATCATGCTCCTGCGCAGGGTCATACAGGCCCGAAATCGCCTGGGCATTGTCATGCCATTCGCGCACAAAATCGTCCGTCGGGGCCGTGTGCTGTGCTGTGTGCTGGTCCATTGTCGTTACTCCGCCGCTTCGGCGCGCACGGCCGCCACGGTCTCAAGCCAGCGGTGCATCTGCGCCGCCGCGTCCCGTCCATCGCGGATGGCCCACACCACAAGGCTGGCCCCCCGCACGATATCGCCCGCGGCGAACACGCCGGGCAGGCTGGTCATGAATGTCTGCCGGTCCACCATCAGGGTGCCCCAGCGCGAAACCTCGAGCTCCGGCTGCCCCCACAGGGTCGGCAGCGGTTCGGGGTCGAAGCCAAGGGCCTTGACCACGAGGTCGGCCTCCAGCGTGAAGGCGCTGCCTTCGACCGGCTCCACCGACTGCCGCCCGCTGGCGTCGGGCAGGCCGAGCTTCATGCGCACGGCGCGCACGCCGGTGACATGCCCATCGCCAAGGAAGGCCTCCGGCCCGGCGAGCCAGACGAACTCCACGCCTTCTTCTTCCGCGTTCTTCACCTCCCGCACCGAGCCGGGCATGTTGGCGCGGTCGCGGCGATACAGGCATTTTACCGACCGCGCGCCCTGCCGGATGGCGGTGCGTACGCAGTCCATCGCGGTATCGCCGCCGCCGATCACGACCACGGACTTACCCGCCGCGTTCAGCGCGCCGGATTCGTACTCCGCCACACTGTCGCCGAGGGAGACGCGGTTCGACGCGGTCAGGTAATCCAGCGCCCGCACGATCCCGCCCAGGCCCGCGCCGGGACCGCCGATATCGCGCGATTTGTACACGCCCGTTGTGATCAGCACCGCGTCATGGCGGTCATGAAGGGTGGAAAATGCGATGGTATCGTCACCGTCCACATCCGCGACCCCCCTGCCCAGATGAAAGGTGACGCCGGACTCCTCCAGCAGGCGATGGCGGCGCAGGACGATGTCCTTCTCCAGCTTGAAGCCGGGGATGCCATACATCATCAGCCCGCCGATGCGGTCATAACGGTCATAGACATGGACCTGAAAACCAAGTTCACGCAGTTGCACGGCAGCGGCGAGGCCACCGGGACCGGCCCCGATGATGCCGACCGTCTGCGTGCGCTCGGCCACCGGACGTACCGGCCTGACCCAGCCCTGCTCGAACGCGGTGTCGGTGATGAAACGCTCCACCGCGCCGATGGTGACGCTTTCGAATCCCGGCTCGATCACGCAGTTGCCTTCGCACAGGCGGTCCTGCGGACAGATGCGGCCACAGATTTCGGGGAAGTTGTTGGTGGCGGAGGACACTTCATAGGCTTCCTCCAGCCGTCCGGCCGCCGTCATCATCAGCCAGTCGGGAATGTTGTTGCCCAGCGGACAGTGCACCGAACAGAAGGGCACCCCGCACTGCGAACAGCGCGAGGACTGGGTCTGCGCCTGCGTGAGGGGCAGTTCGTCATAGATTTCATTGAAATCCCGGCGCCGTGCCTCGGCAGGCCGCTTTTCAGGCTGCTCCTGCGCAACAGAGACGAATTTCAGCATGCGCTCGGTCATCGGGCTGCCCCTCGGGTCTGGAAATCATGCGAACGCACCCCTGTGCGCCTTTTGTGCGTCACACCTACGCAAGGCGGGGGAGGAATAAAAGACAGTATTGCTGTCGTTTTTACGGAAAATACACAAAATGGCGCTGCATGGCTTCTGAAATATCCTCAACCCGACCGAAAACGCGCCAGATATTGCGCAGCCATCATTTCCAGTGACACGGGCGTGATCCCCAGCAGGTCGAAGCCGCGCATCCCCTCCGCCACCACATTGTCGGAACAGAGCATCGAAAGCTGATCGCGCGTCAGCACCCGGCCGGGCAGGCGTTCAAGGAACAGCGCCTGGATCCGCGCCAGCCACATCGGCACCGGCAGCACGGGACGCGGATGTCCTGCAGCGCCCGCGATCCATCGCACCATGTCCTCCATGCGCCATATGCGCGGGCCGCCAAGCTCGAAGATATCGCCCGCCGTGTGGCTGTCGCGCGCGATGCGGCGAATCGCCTCGGCCACGTCGCCCACGTACACCGGCTGGAAACGCGTCGCGGCGCCATAGACCGGCAGGACCGGAAGATAGCGCGCCATGCGCCCGAACATGTTGGTGAAATGATCCTCCGCCCCGAAGATGATGGAGGGACGCACGATCACGGCCTCTGCCATGTGGCGGACGACCTCCGCCTCCCCCAGTCCCTTGCTGCGGCCATAGGCGGAAACGGCCCCCGGCGCCGCGCCGATGGCCGACATGTGGATCAGCGCCCCCACCCCGGCGGACGCGCACAGGCGCGCGACGCGCCCGGCGCCCTCGACATGCACGGCGGTGAACGAGGCATGGCGCCCGGGGGCAAGGATACCGACCAGATTGACCACCAGATCGCTTCCCTCGATGGCTGCCACGCTCGAACGTTCCTCCAGCACGGAGGCATAGATGGGAACGATCTGCCCCACATCGCCCATCGGGCGCATCTGCGCCGCGCGGTCCGGGCGGCGCGACGCGACGCGCACCACGTAACCATCGCGCGCCAGCCGACCGACCAGATGCCGTCCCACAAATCCGGTCCCGCCAAAGACCGTTGCGACCCTGCGAATCCCCATCTGGCGCCTCTCCTACCTGTTTTCCGCCCCGGCGTTCCACTCCGGCTTTTCAGGCCGGATTTCCGTGCCGGTCCGCGATCATGACGCACCCGCGCCGTGCATGCACCTCATTCCGGCGGGATCGTCCGTCGTGCCGTAAAAAGGCCGTCCGCCGCGGGTGCGCAAAAAAAACGTCATCGAATTCAAAAAAATACACCAATCCCTGTTGACCGCGCGATGGGCTCAGACTAGAAACCGCTTCACACCACCCCGGCAACGGGGAGCCTCTGAGCCCAGATGGCGGAATTGGTAGACGCGCAGGTTTCAGGTACCTGTGGCCGCAAGGTCGTGGAAGTTCGAGTCTTCTTCTGGGCACCAGCTTTTTTCCAAAAAAGTCAGACTGAAAATCCTACCGGACTGTTGTCCGGCCGGATTTCCCGGTTCGCCGGATGGCCAATGCAGCCAAATAGTGGCGCATTCGCATCAATCCCCCCTGTTCCCGATACGAATTTGGTGTAAACCGCGACAATGTTCACACCGTCGGCATATCGCCGTCTGGATGCTGGCAAAGTGGCATGGTGCGCGCCCCGGTCTGGATTTCCCTGTCCCGACCGTGTGGAATCGTCTTTTGTATCCTGTCGCTCCATACCACATGCCACGGACCGACACCGTTACGGAGCATGACGCACGATGCCTGAGACCGCCGTACCCGACACAATCCATTTCCATCGCGGCGACCTGCCCGCCGATGTGAGCTTTTCGGGCATGGTGGCCGTCGATACGGAGACAATGGGCCTCAACCCGCATCGCGACCGCCTGTGCCTGGTGCAGCTGTCGGGCGGTGACGGGCATGCCCATCTGGTACAGATCCCCGCAGGGGCGAAAGCGGCGGATTTCCCCAACCTGATCCGCGTGCTGTGCGATGCGACGGTGCCGAAACTGATGCATTTCGCCCGCTTTGACGTCGGCATCCTGCAATATACCTTCAACATCACGGTCGCACCCGTCATCTGCACCAAGATCGCCTCGAAGCTCGTGCGGACCTATACCGACCGTCACGGGCTTGCGAACCTGTGCCGGGAACTTCTGGGCATCGAACTGAGCAAGCAGCAGCAGAGTTCCGACTGGGGCGCGCCGTGCCTGACCCCGCAGCAGCAGATCTATGCCGCCTCCGACGTGCTGTACCTGCATGCGCTGTGGGCGAAGCTGGAGGCACTGCTTGTGCGCGAGGGACGCCGCGAACTGGCGCAGGCGTGCTATGACTTCATGCCCACGCGCGCGCGTCTGGATATCCTTGGCTACGATGAACCGGACCTGTTCGCCCATCGGGCGGCGTGACCCCTCCTTGTCCCACCCGTTTCCCGGCATGCGCGGGAACACTTTCATAACGATACAGAAAAAACCGGCATGACCCACAGCCTTCCGTCCCTTTCAAACGCGTGTCCCGTCACCGCGGATCAGGCTGCCATGATCGAAGGCGCCTGCAAGGTGCTGCAGACCGAACGCAACGGCCTGACGCTGCTGATGGAGGCGCTGCGCCAGGCGCTGGGG
The DNA here is from genome assembly GCF_003311635.1 of Novacetimonas cocois. Lineage (GTDB taxonomy): Bacteria > Pseudomonadota > Alphaproteobacteria > Acetobacterales > Acetobacteraceae > Novacetimonas > Novacetimonas cocois. The sequence continues at coordinate 230,544 of NZ_QEXL01000002.1, forward strand.
AACACGGGGGATGCCGCTGTCGCGGCCTCGGGGCTGGGGGATGCCTTCATCCGCACGATAGAGGTCCTTTCCACCCCGGCGCGGCGCGTCGTCGTGACGGGAATGGGGAAATCGGGCCATATCGGGCGCAAGATCCAGTCCACGCTGGCCTCGACCGGCACGCCGTCGATTTTCGTGCATCCCGCCGAGGCCTCGCATGGGGATCTGGGCATGCTCCAGCCCGGGGATGCGATCCTTGCGCTATCGAATTCGGGCGAGACGTCGGAACTGGCGGACATCGTCTCGCACGCGCGGCGCTTCGGGCTGCTGCTGATCGCCATGACCGCGCATGCCGAATCGACGCTGGCGCGCGCCGCCGACATCTCTCTGGTCCTTCCCCACGCGCCAGAGGCCTGCCCCATGGGGCTGGCGCCGACCACCAGTTCGACCATGCAGCTTGCGCTGGGCGACGCGCTGGCCATCGTGCTGCTGACGCGCCGTGGTTTCGGGGCGGACGATTTCGGCGTCTTTCACCCCGGCGGCCGGCTGGGCGCGCAACTGCGCAGCGTGCGTGAACTGATGCATACCGGACCGGGCATGCCCCTGGGCGCGCCCGACCTGCCGCTGCGTCAGGTCATCATGGAAATGACGCGCAAGGCCTTTGGCTGCATGGGGGTGGTGGGGCCCGATGGCGCGCTGGTGGGCCTGATTACCGATGGCGACCTGCGCCGCGCGCTGGAACAGGATATCGACGGGACCCGCGCTGCCGACATCATGAATACGAATCCGCAGACCATCCGCCCCGACGCGCTGGCCGTAGATGCGCTGCGGATCATGAATGATCGTCCGCGCCCCATCACAAGCCTGTTTGTCCTTGATGCGGAACACCATCCCATCGGCATCCTGCATATCCATGACCTGCTGCGTGCCGGGGTTGCATGACCGGAATAGCGCCAGACGATCCGGCCTTCCCCCCTTCGGATGACGACGATCAGCGCGACCGGCCCGTACAGCGCGAGGATTATGCCCGTTCGGCCGAGGATGTCGCACGTCAGCGCAGCATCTTTAACAACCGCACCATCCGGCAGCGGCTGCTGCCCAATGAAAACGACCTGGCGCGACGGCGCGCGATCATGCGGTCGGCCAAATGGGCGCTTCCGCTGACGGCGCTGGTCCTGCTGGGCTCCATCGCCGCATGGCCCGCGGTGGAACGCGCGGTCATCATGCATCGCGGCACGATGGCGCAGATGTCGCGCGTACACGTCAAGAGCGGCAGCATGCTCAACGCGACCTATCGCGGGCTGGACGATCACGGCCATCCCTTCATGGTCACCGCCGATGAGGCCCGCCAGATTTCCCCCGAACGCATCGACCTGACCACGCCACAGGCCGACAGCCTGCTGGGACCGGGCAACTGGGTCTATGTCACCGCCCGCAATGGCGTCTATATCCAGCACAGCCAGCTTCTGGACCTGACACAGGACGTGATGCTTTATCGTAGTGACGGAACCACCATGTACAGCCCAACCGCGGATATCGACATGAAACACGGCATCATCGTGTCGGACAGCTGGATCCATTCCGAAGGTCCGTTCGGCGTACTGGACGCGCAGGGCACGATGCTGCTGATCCGTGACGGCATCATGCAGTTCCGGGGACCGGGGCGGATGCTCCTCAATACCGGCCATGATGGACAGACGGGCGCGCCATCGCCTTCCCCCGCCGCCATGTCGGGGGGGAAACGCTGATGCGCAGGCATGTATCCGCCCTCCTGCTGCTGACGGGGGGGATAACCGGCGTTACCTGTCACCACGATGCCCGCGCGCAGGGGCTGGACATGTCGCAGGGCGGTCAGGTGAGCGTGACGGCGGCAGGCGGTTTCGACTGGGACCAGAACAGCCAGACCGTCACGGCCTATGACCGGGCGCAGGCCGTGCGCGGGAATGTCACGGTCCGCGCGGACAGGCTGATCGCCTATTACCGCAAGAAAAATCCCACGACGCACCCCGCGCCATCCGCCCCGCCATCCGCCTCCGGGAATGCCCCCGCCGCGCCGCAGGCTGCGGCACGGCAGGGGGCGGCCGCTCCGGTCGCGGCTTCCACCGCGACGCCTGCGCCCCCGCCTGCCACACAGTCACAGGCCGCCGACACGGTCCCGGATGCCTCGATACAGGCGCCACGCACGCCACCTGCAAAAGCGGGGGGAGCTTCCACGCCGTCGTCCCAGCCTGTTGCCCAATCCACCGTCCAGTCCACTACGCAGGCCGCCACGGGCAAGCCCGCGCCTTCCCCTGTCGCGACGACCCCTCCGCCAGTTCCCACTCCGGCGGCCGCCCCTTCCGCACCGTCATCCCCGCCTGCCAAAGCGCCGGCCACACCGACGGTGACAGCAGCAGCCGGGGGCGATCCGGACGTGGATACAAGCCTTGCGACCCATTCAGATACCCTGCCCGAGGATCTGCCGCCGCCTGACCGGCCCATGCCGCAGTCATCGGGCCATGCGGCCGGACCGGGCGGCGAGGGATCTGGGGGCAATGGCGGAAGCGAGGTCTATCGGCTCGAAGCGGTGGGTCATGTCCACATCTTCACCAACACCGATCAAGCATGGGGGGACCGTGCCGTTTACGACATGGACCAGGCCGTCCTTGTGATGACCGGCACGAACATGAAGATGACCACCCCGCAGGACATCCTGACAGCGCGTGACACCATGGAGTACCATTCGCGCGAACACATGTCCGTCAGCCGGGGCAATGCCACCCTGACCACCAATGATGGACGCCAGATGCGCGCGGATATCCTGGTGGGATACGACAGGCCGAAGAATTCCCGCACGCCCCGGTCCGCGGCCGGGCATGACGCCAGTCCCGGCGCGGGGGCGATCGATCGCGTCGATGCCTTTGGCCACATCCTGATCCGCACACAAAGCGAGGCCGTAACAGGTGATCGTGGCGTATATGTTCCCGACAGCGCGATCGCGCGGATTGTGGGCAATGTCCACATTTCGCGTGGCCTGAACCAGATCAGCGGCGCCGCCGCGATCGTGAACATGCGCACGGGAATCGCCACCCTGACCGATACGCCGGGATCGCGCGTCAGTGGGCTTGTCGTGCCCAACCAGGCCGGAAACGGCAACAAGGGAACCACGAAATGAATACGTCTGCCGTCCCAACGGACGCATCCGTGCAAAAGCCCCCCGCAGCCGGACCGGCAACGGGCGGCCTGATCGCCAGCGGCATCGGCAAGAGCTATCGCAAGCGCTCGGTCGTGCGTGATGTCTCGCTTCAGGTGCAGCGGGGCGAGGCCGTGGGCCTGCTGGGCCCCAATGGCGCGGGCAAGACCACCAGCTTTTACATGATCGTGGGGCTGGTGCGGCCCGACATCGGCACCATCACCCTGGATGGCGCGGATATCACGCAGTTGCCGATGTATCGCCGCGCGCGCATGGGCATCGGTTACCTGCCGCAGGAATCCAGTATTTTCCGTGGCCTCAATGTCGAACAGAACATCATGGCCGCGCTGGAAATCGTGGAACCGGACGCGGACCGCCGCCAGACGATGCTTGACGGGCTTTTGGGGGAATTCGGGATTACGCGGCTGCGCCATTCCCCCTCCCTCGCCCTGTCGGGCGGTGAGCGGCGACGCCTTGAAATCGCGCGCGCACTGGCCAGCCAGCCGCATTACATCCTGCTCGACGAACCGCTGGCGGGGATCGATCCCATCGCGGTGGGCGAAATCCGCGACCTTGTCGCCCATCTCAAGGATCGTGGCATCGGGGTGCTGATCACCGACCATAACGTGCGTGAGACGCTGGAGGTGATCGACCGCGCCTACATCATGCACAGCGGGCAGGTCCTGACGGAGGGACGGCCCGAGGAAATCGTCGCCAACGAGGACGTGCGCCGCGTCTATCTGGGTGAGAAATTCACCCTCTGACGCCCCCTTCCGCCACATGCGGAAGGTTGCATGGAAAATGCTGATGCCCTTCATGCAAAGAAGGAATGGACAGAAGCGGCCCAAGCATGTCCAATGGTCTTTCCGGCTTCCCGTGGGGGGCCGGAACTGGTGCAACAGAGTGAACCTGAAGCCACAGCAGGCCGTGCATGCGGAACGGGGCAATTCCTGACCTCAGACGATAATGGCCCATCGCTTCCGTCATTGCGCACGGCTCCTTTGGCGATAAGAAGGAGTGGTCCCTTATGCACATCAGCGTTTCCGGCAAGCAGCTTGACCTGTCCGATGCCCTGAAATACCGCGTGACCGATCATCTGGACCGCATTTCGGAAAAATATTTCGGACAGGCGATGGAGGCACGCGTCACCTTTGGACGCGCACGTTCCTTTTTTACCTGTGACATCAACCTCCATGCCTCACGCGGGCTGACCCTGCGTGGCGAGGGCGAGGCTGCCGATGCCCACGGCGCGTTCGACGATGCCGCCGAACATATCGCCAAGCGGCTGCGCCGCTATCACCGCAAGGCCACCAACCACGGCCATCTGCGCGGCGCCCGCGCCGTCCCGACCGAAACCGGCCGCAGCTATGTCCTGCGCCCCGGAAGCGACATGCCGGAACGCGATACCGCGCCGTCCCCGTCACAGGCGGCCGCCACCGACGGAATGGACGAGGATGCGGACCCCGCCATACCGGAGGCCGGTCCCTATGCCACCGTCATTGCCGAACGTCCCGCGGATATCGCGACACTGAGCGTGAGCGAGGCCGTCATGCGGCTTGACCTGGCGAATACGGCGCTGATGATGTTCCGCAACAGCTGCAATGACGAAATCAACGTCATCTATCGCCGCGACGACGGCAATATCGGGTGGCTTGACCCGTCGCCACGGCCCTGAAAACACGCCCCCGGAAAAACCGGAAAACAGAGACACCAGATAAAAAAACCGCCCCGTCAACAAACGGGGCGGCCATCAGGTGGGGCGGAACGGCCTTGCGCGCGTTCCTGTTCAGCAAAACAGGGTTCAGTGGGCCAAGGTTCAGTGGACCAAGGCCGGCACCATTTCATGTTCCAGCACGGCGGTGATCGCCATGTCACGATCCGGTGTCAGGGCCATGGGCGTGCCATCGGCGGCATGGATGGCGAATGCCTCCTCCCCATCGACCACGACCTCCTTGATATAGGCCACATATTCCATTCCCAGCGCACGCATCTGGCTGTCGCTCAGCGCGTGCACATCCATCGGCAGGCTGTTGCCCGGCTCGCATGGCACAATCCGACCGTTACGGAGTGTTGTCCTCAATTGCATGCCCTCCAGCAGCCGGGAGATGCGCCCACAGGGACGTCTCCCGCATTCGTATGATAACATGGGTGGGCGGCATTCCCCCTATTCGTCATCGATGACCCTGACGACATGCTGCTTGCGCATGCCGGGAACATCGACGACCGGGGCCGCGCGATCGCGGATCGACGGTCCTTTCGTAATCTCGATCTTGCGCACGCGCACTTCGGGCTGGGGCCGGTGCAGTTCTATGTGCAGCAGGCCGTTATCCATCCATGCGCCGCCAATCTCGATCCCTTCGGCCATGACAAAGGCCTTCTGGAACTGTCGCGCGGCGATACCGCGATGCAGGAACACCCGTCCCTGTCCGTCGTCGTTCTGGCGACCCCGGATCACAAGCTGGTTGTCCTCCTGCGTGATATGCAGGTCTTCCATCATGAACCCTGCCACCGCCAGCGTGATGCGCAGTGTCGTGGGGCTGACCTGTTCTATGTTGTATGGCGGATACCCGTCGGACGCATTCTTTGATGCGCGTTCCAGCATCTGTTCCAGATGATCAAAACCAAGAAACATGGGGGATCCGAACACTCTTCCCGACACTCAGGCCTCCTCAATTCTCGAGCGAGACGACAATGAAAGGCGGACCCGTCATGGCATCCGCCCCCGTTGACGATATGGGACATTGGCCGCAATACGCAAGGGAACCCCTGTCCGCCCGCATGGCGCAGCGATCGCCAGAAGCAGGGAAAATGGCACGCGGAAGGTAAAAAACACGTACCCCGACGCACGGAACCTCTGGCATCCGGGGCGCAGGATCGCTAAATCGCGAACATGATTGATCAAGACGTCATTTCCACGGCCACCCCGCTGCCGATCCTTGTCGCCCCGCAGGCGATCCTGCGTCAGAAAACGCGCCTTGTCCGTCCCGAGGATGTCGCCGGACTGCGTGAAACCATCCCGCGCATGTTCGCGGCGATGTACAAGGCCCCCGGAATCGGGCTGGCCGCGCCGCAGGTGGGTCTTGGCCTGCGTTTCGCCATCATCGATGTCGCCGACAAGGACGAGGCCCGCAACCCGATGGTGCTGATCAATCCCGACGTCATCGCGGAAACGGAGACCATGTCCGTAAGGGAGGAAGGCTGCCTGTCGCTTCCCAACCAGTATGCCGAGGTCGTGCGCCCTGAAAGCGTCCGGGTGCGTTATCAGGACCTTGAGGGCAAGCGTCACGAGATCGAGGTCGATGGCCTGCTGGCGACCTGCATCCAGCATGAAATCGACCATCTGGAGGGGATTCTCTTCGTCGATCACCTCTCCGCGCTCAAGCGCAACATGATCATGCGCCGGCTGGCCAAGGAACAGCGCCAGAAACACTGATCTGCAGCCACACCTGTCCCTGCCGTCCATGAAGCCCGCGGGGACAGGAGGCACGCTCCTCCCCCAATGCCATCGCGCGCCCGTGGGCTGTTTCCGTGCCCGGCGCGCCCCATTCCCGACGGACCGACATCATGCGCCTTGCCTTCATGGGAACGCCCGACTTTTCCGTACCGGCCCTTCATGCCCTGCATGAAGCGGGGCATGAGATCGCCGTCGTCTATACACAGCCCCCGCGTCCTGCCGGACGGGGCAAGGCCCTGCGTCTCTCCCCCGTGCAGGTCGCGGCGCAGGAACTGGGGATCGAGGTCCGCACCCCGCTTTCCCTGCGTCGCAACACGGCGGAACATGAATATTTCGCGGGCCTGAAACTCGATGCCGCGGTGGTCGCCGCCTATGGGCTGATCCTGCCTTCGGCCATGCTCGATGCCCCGGCGCATGGCTGCCTGAACATCCATGCCAGCCTGCTGCCACGCTGGCGCGGCGCGGCGCCGATCCAGGCCGCGATACTGGCGGGCGACAGCGAAAGCGGCGTGACCATCATGCAGATGGATGCGGGGCTGGACACAGGCGCGATGCTGACGCGCGATCGTGTCGCCATCACGCCCCGCACCACGGCATCAAGCCTGCATGACGACCTTGCCGCCATGGGCGCGCGCCTGATTGTCGAAACCCTGCGTGACATCCCGCCCCCCCGTCCACAGCCAGAGGAGGGGGTGACCTATGCCGCGCGCCTGACGCGGGAGGACGGACGTCTGGACTGGAACCGGACGGCCGACGCGCTCGACCGGCAGGTACGCGCCATGACGCCATGGCCCGGCACGTTCACCATGCTTGGCGGGCAGACGATCAAGGTCGGGGCGGTCGCGGTGGAGGCCGCAGGCAGCGCCGCCGTGGCTGGCAGCATGCTGGATGACCGTCTGCTTGTGGCATGCGGGAACGGCACGGCGCTGCGCATCATCCGCCTGCAGCGTCCCGGTCGCGGAATGATGGAGGCCGAAGCCTTCCTGCGGGGCCAGCCCGTGCCGGCCGGAACCCGATTCGACGTGGCCGGGGCATGATCGGCGGCCTGCCCCCCGGCGTGGTGCCCCCACATGCCGAAGCCCCGAAAAACATACGTCGCTGGGCCGTCAGGATCGAATATGACGGGCGCGGCTTTGTCGGCTGGCAACGTCAGGCGACGGGCCTGGTCTCGGTCCAGAGCGTGCTGGAGGCCGCGGCGACACGCCTGACGGGTGGCCGCCCCGTCAGCAGCATCACCGCCGGACGCACCGATTCCGGCGTGCATGCGACCGGACAGGTCGCCCACCTTGATTTCCCCGATGACATTCCGCTCAGCAGTTCGGCCGTCCGCGATGCGCTGAATTACCATATGAAGCCACATCGGGTGGCGATCCTGATCGCGCGGCCCGTCCTGCCGACATGGAGCGCGCGCTTTTCCGCCGTTCGCCGGTCCTACCGCTACCGCATCCTGAACCGTCCCGCGCGCCCGACACTCGACGAGGGACGCGTGTGGCATGTCCGCCAGCCGCTGGATGTCGAGCTGATGCAGAAGGCCGCGCAATGCCTGCTGGGACGCCACGACTTCACCACCTTCCGTGCCTCCGCCTGTCAGGCCAGAAGCCCTGTCCGCACGCTCGACCGGCTGGATATCCATCGGGAGGGCGATGAAATCGTGCTTGTCACCGAAGCCCGCGCCTTCCTGCACCATCAGGTGCGCAACATGACCGGAACACTGAAGATGGTCGGGGAAGGCAGCTGGTCCGTCGAACGGGTGGCGCAGGCGCTGGCGGCATGCGACCGCCGCGCCGGTGGCCCCACCGCCCCGTCGGAAGGCCTTTACCTGACGGGCGTCGGCTATAACGAGGACCCGTTCATCAAATAAAGGGCGGCTTGACCTGGCCAGCCTTCAGAAAGAGCTGAAAAATCAGGAAATTTCAGGAAAGGCCGCCTTTTTTCAAAAAGGCGGCCCCCGGAAACTTCTGTCATTTTTATCACGGGGCAGTTTTCAGATACTCCCCTGCGCGTCCTGCCCGGCATGACAGGACGCGGGGATCAATGTTTTGCCGCGGGTCCTGATCCCGGCAGGGACATGAAATCGTGCCATGCCACGTAATGCGGCGGCAGAAGGGCGGTGATTTCCGCCATGAGCGCGAGGCTGGCCAGCACCGCGCCAACCAGTATCAGCGCACGTCCCGACCGCAGCCCCAGCCCGATGCGTGCGATGAACCACGTCATCCACAGGCTGTAGGCAAAGCCGACCACATTGACGATCAGGCCGCCATAAAACGTTTCAAGCAGCGCGGGCGATCCCAGCGCCATCAGCAGCGCCACCCCCAGCATGACGAAAGGCGAAAGCCAGTCCGTCCACCAGGCCGCCGTGATATAGCGGTACCACAATGCCGCGCGCTCCCACCGTTTCGCCAGCGCATAGGTCACCGCCGCGGGCAGCAGGATCATGCACAGCGAAAACAGCAGGCGTGTCACGCTGGTGGTATCGGGCGCATGCAGGCAGGTCAGAAGCCCCCCCACCAGCCACAGCGCGATACGCGGCGCCAGCGCCGTAAGGACCGCATCGCGCGTATTGCCGAAACAGGCGATCCCTTCGGCCCGCCCCCGTCCCAGCAACAGCATCCCGCGAATGATATTGCCGAACCCGGCGGGCGAGGATCGGGGCGTCATGCCGTTATCCGCCATCAGCCCATCAGCCTTTCCAGAAATGAGTCATAAATCCGCGTCAGCTGCATCAGATCCGCAACCGCCACATGTTCGTCCACCTTGTGCATGCTGGCCCCCACCAGACCGAATTCCGCAACCGGGCAATAGCGGCTGATGAAACGGGCGTCGGACGTGCCGCCCCCCGTATCCAGCCGTGGCACATGTCCCGTCACGTCGGCAACCGCCTGACGCAGTGCCTCCACCCCCGCCGTGGGCTGCGTCAGGAAGGATTCGCCACTGATATTGACGCTGACCTCCGCCCCCGGGGCATGCCGGGCGCACACGGTGCGTATCCAGCCCGCCAGATCGGCACCCGAATGCAGGTCGTTGAAGCGGATGTTCAGCCGCGCCCGGGCCGTTGCGGGGATGACGTTCGTCGCCATGTTCCCCACGTCGATGCTGGTGACCTGAAGGCTGGAGGGTTCGAACCAGTCGCTGCCCGCATCCAGCGGACTGGCGGTCAGTTCATGCAGGATCGCCAGCAGGCGATGCACCGGATTGTCGGCCCGGTGGGGATAGGCCACATGTCCCTGCACCCCGTTGACCGAAATCGTGGCATTCAGGCTGCCGCGCCGCCCGATCTTGATGACCTCGCCCATCGTCTGGGGATTCGTCGGCTCCCCCACCACGCAGAAATCGGGGATCTGCGCGTGTTCGTGCATCCATTGCAGCACGCGCACCGTGCCGTTCGTCGCCGGGCCTTCCTCGTCGCCTGTAATCAGCAGGCTGATCGATCCCCCGGGCGCGCCCTGATGACGCGCGAGATGGGAACGGACCGCCGCGACAAAGGCGGCAATCCCCCCCTTCATGTCACACGCCCCGCGTCCGTACAGAATTCCCTCACGCACCTGCGCGGCAAAGGGATCGCTGCTCCACGCGCCCTCGCCCACCGGCACGACATCGGTATGGCCGGCGAAACAGACATGCGGATGCGTCGTGCCCAGACGCGCGAACAGGTTCGGGGTGCGGGTGCTCCCCTCCCCGAACGGCAGGGGTGTGACCGTAAACCCCATCCGCCGCAGCACGTCCGCCAGCACGTCGATCGCACAGCCATCATCGGGCGTGACCGAAGGACAGCGGATCAGGTCCCGCGCCAGTGCTACGGCCCCCCCGGCATCATCCTGCCCCCCGAGGGTTGCGTCGCCGTGGGGTGCGTCAGTCATGTCCCCGCGCCTCAGCCGCGCAGCAGGTCGTTGATGGAGGTCTTGGAACGCGTGCGCTCGTCCACGCGCTTGACGATCACGGCGCAGTCCAGCGACGGCAGCGGCCGTCCCTCTGCCGAGGTCGCCTGACGCGGCGGCAGCGTGCCGGGCACCACGACGGAATAGGCGGGAACGCGGCCCATGAACACCTCGCCGGTCGCGCGGTCCACGATCTTGGTCGAGGCGCCAAGGAAGACGCCCATCGACAGCACGCTGCCGCGTTCGACCACGACGCCTTCAGCCACTTCGGAACGCGCGCCGATGAAACAGCCGTCCTCGATAATGACGGGCGCGGCCTGCAACGGCTCAAGCACGCCGCCGATGCCGACGCCACCGCTGATATGGCAGTTCTTGCCAATCTGCGCACAGCTGCCGATCGTGACCCACGTATCGACCATCGTGCCGCTGTCGACATACGCGCCCGCGTTGACGAAGCTCGGCATCAGGACCACGCCCGACGCGATATGGGCGGAACGGCGCACGATGGCGCCCGGGACCGCGCGGAAGCCCGCCTGCGTGAAGGCGGCTTCGTCCCAGCCGGAGAATTTCAGGGGCACCTTGTCAAAGGCCGGTGCGCCCGCACCGCCGCCAGGGACGATGCGATTGTCATTGAGGCGGAAGGACAGCAGGACCGCCTTCTTCAGCCATTCATTGACCACCCATCCATCCGCGCCCGGCGTCGCCACGCGCAGGCGACCGGCATCGAGTTCGGACAGTGCGGCATCAACCGGCGCGCGCTCGGCCGCGCCGGACGCGGGGGACAGCGTATCGCGCCGTTCCCACAGGGCCTCGATCTGGCTCTGGAGGGTTGTATCAGTCATGAATTCCAAATCCTGTTGCGGATCACGTCATCGCCCCGGCATCCGGGGACGGCGACAGCACGAAAGGGGGACGATCGCGGACCATGCGGGGGATGCTCGCCCATGTCAACGCATCCCCTCAACGCATCCCCGATCCCTACCCGTTCGGGCAGGACGCCTCATTCTCCGCGGATCAGCGTGCCCAGCCCGGCCTCGGTAAACAGTTCCAGCAGGCAGGCATGCGGCACGCGGCCATCCAGGATGACGGCGGCCTTAGCACCCGCCTTCACCGCCGCAAGGCAGGTTTCCACCTTCGGGATCATGCCGCCCGAGATCATACCACTTGCGATGCCGCGACGCGCGTCTTCCGCCGTCAGTTCGGGGATAAGGTTGCCGTTTTCATCCAGCACCCCCGGCACGTCCGTCAGCATCAGCAGGCGACTGGCATTGACCGCGCCCGCGATCGCGCCCGCCGCCGTATCGGCGTTGATGTTATAGGTCTCGCCATGTTCGCCACTGCCCACCGGGGCGATGACCGGGATCAGGCCCGATCCCGACAGGGCATAAATCACGCGCGCGTCGATGCGCGTGGGCTCCCCGACGAAGCCCAGATCCAGAAGGCGGTCGGTCTCCACCCCGTTTTCACGGGCGCGACGCTCCAGCCGCCGGGCGGAAATCAGGCCGCCATCCATGCCCGAAATCCCGACCGCCAGCGCGCCGGCGCGGTTGATCAGGCCCGCGACCTGCTTGTTCACCTTGCCCGCCAGCACCATCTCGATCACGTCGATCATGGCGGCATCGGTCACGCGTAGCCCGTCGATGAAGGTCGATTCGATCTGCAGGCGCCGCAGCATCGCGCTGATCTGCGGACCGCCGCCATGCACGACAACGGGGTTGATCCCAACCTGCTTGAGCAGGGCGATGTCATGGCCGAAGGCATCCGAGAGCGAGGCATCCACCATCGCGCTGCCGCCATATTTCACGACAAGCGTATCGCCCGCATAACGTCGCAGGTACGGCAACGCCCGCGCCAGAACATCCGCCTGTTCACCGGCATCCTGACTGCCTGGTCCTGTTAACGTCATCCGATCGTGCCTCAATCCATCAAACACAATATGGCCATGCCCATCGTCATGGCCCGCCCCTTCATGCCCGTGCGGGGGGCGGATTTGCAAGTCGGGCAAGTTCCGCGCGAAGCTCGACAATCCCCTCGCCATCCGCGCTGCTGGTCGCAAGGACGGTGGGATAGGCGGCGGCATGCCTGCCCGCGATCTCACGCGCCTCACGCAGTTTTGCCGCAAGCGCCGGCGGCTTGGGGACATCACATTTTGTCAGCACAATCTGGAACGTCACCGCCGCGCGGTCGAGCATCTGCATGATCTGGCGGTCGTTCTCCTTGACCTCCACCCGCGAATCCAGAAGCAGCACCACTCGCTTCAGGGTGGGGCGACCGCGCAGGAACGAAAACATCATCCCCTGCCAGTCTTCCTTGACCGCCTTTGCCGCCTTGGCAAAGCCATAGCCCGGCATGTCCACCAGCGTCAGGCGATTCGCAAGCTCGAAGAAATTGAGCTGCTTGGTCCGTCCCGGCTCCGAAGAGGCCCGCGCCAGCGTGCGGCGTCCCGTCAGGGCGTTGACCAGGCTGGACTTCCCCACATTCGAACGTCCCGCGAACGCAACCTCCGGCAGATGCGGATCAGGCAGATGGCCCAGCTTCTGCGCGCCGAAGACGAAATTGCATTCGCCCGCGAACAGGAGGCGCCCTGCCTCCCGGTCGCGTTCGATTTCCTCCGTCGTGGGGGTGTGGGGTGTGAAATCGACCATCGCCGCCTGTCTTACTTGTTCTTCTTCGGGTTCTTTTTCGTCGGCGGGATCACGACGGGGGCCTTGGCCTCCGCATTGACGCGACGCTGGATCAGGCTCTGCTGCGCCATCGTCAGCAGGTTGTTCCAGCAATAGTAGATCACCAGTCCCGAAGGCTGCCGCGCCATGAAGAAGGTGAACAGGATCGGCATCAGCTGGAACATCCTCTGCTGGGCCGGGTCCGCCGCCGGGGCGGGATTGATCTTCTGCTGCGCGAACATGGTCAGGCCAAAGGCGATCGGCCACAGCCCGAGCTGGAAGAAGGTCGAGATATGGGTGGGATCCCACGGGATCAGCCCGAACAGGGTGAATATGTTCGTCGGGTCCGCCGCCGACAGGTCATGGATCCAGCCAAAGAACGGCGCATGACGCATTTCGATCGTCACATACAGCACCTTGTACAGGCACCAGAAGACCGGGATCTGCAACAGCATCGGCAGGCAGCCGCTGGCGGGATTGACGCCCTCCTGCTTGTACAGCGCGATCATCTGCTGGTTCAGCGCCATCTGATCGTCCTTGTAGCGTTCACGCAGCGCTTTGATCTTGGGCTGAAGCTGGCGCATCTTGCCCATGGAGCGGAACTGCTTGGTCGCAAGCGGGAAGAACAGCCCCTTGACCACAAGGGTAAAGGCCATGAGCGCCAGGCCGAAATTGCCCAGCAGCGTGTTCAGCCAGTCCAGCACCGTAAAGATCGGATGCGTCAGGAACGCGAACCACCCGAAATCCACCGCCTTCCAGAAGGAGGGGATATGCAGGCTGGATTCATACTTCTCCAGCAGCGGCACTTCCTTCGCGCCGGCGAAGACGTGGCTTTCGGTCACGCCTTCCCCGCCCGCGGCGATCACTTCGGGCACGCGCGCGGTAAAGCCGACCTGATACACGCCGTCATGACCGGGAACCGGCACGTAACCATAGCTGCCCGTTACCTGCGAATCCTGCTGCGGGATCACGGCCGTCAGCCAATACTTGTCGGTGATGCCAGCCCAGCCACCCGTGCCCGGCTTGTTCCATGACAGGTTGGCAGGGGGCACCGCGCCATTGCGCAGCGATTTGTAGGAGCTTTCGTCAAGGCGTCCGTCAATGACGGAAATCGGCCCCTCATGCACCAGATAGCCGCCGGTTTCCGTGGGCGTGTAACCGCGATCGACACGCGAATACGGATAAAGCGACACGGGCGCCCCGGACTGGTTGCGCACCTTCTGCGTGACGGAGAACATGTAGTTCTGGTCAATCGCGACCACGATCTGGAACGTCTGTCCCTGTCCGTTATCCCACGACAGGGTGACCGGATGGTCCTGCGTCAGGGTGGGCTGGTCCGCCGTCCAGACCGTACTGGCATCAGGCACGGCCACCTTGCCGCCCGCCACGTTAAGCCAGCCGACCTCCACCAGGTTGGACTGCGGATCATGCTGGGGATCGAGGATACGGACCAGCGGGCTGCCGGGCTGGACCGTCTCGTGATAATTCTTGAGCACGAGATCGTCGAGGCGCGCGCCACGCAGGTCAAGCGATCCGCTGACACGTCCCGCATCGATCTGCAGGCGCGGGTCATCCCTGGTTTCGGTCGCGGGCTGTGCCTCGCCCCCCACCGCGGGGGTGGGCGAAGCCGCGGCAGGCGCATCCTGCCCGGCACTGGCCGCAGACTGCGTGGCCGTCTTGTGATCCGGATGCGGCATGAAATATTCAAAACCGACCAGAACCACGGTAGACATCACCGTTGCCACCATAAAACGCTTGATATCCATCAGCGACCAGCCAGACTCTCGTTATTCAGGGTTATGGATGCAGCGGCAGGAGCGATCGCCACGGCGCGTTGCGGGCACCGGATCATATCCCCCCGCATTCCAGGGATTGCAGCGCAGGATGCGCCATGCCGACATGATCCCGCCATGCCACGCGCCATGACGGGCCAGCGCATCGCGGGCATAATGACTGCATGAGGGAGTAAAGCGGCAGTTCGCGCCGATCACCGGCCGGATGACCAGTTGATAGGCACGGATCATGCCGCGCAGCACGGCAACGGCCGGACCATGGGAAGGAGTGTTCACGCGTCCCCCACGACCCCGGCCCTGTTCAATGCCTTGCGATAATCGGCCAGCAGCAACGCAAACTTACGATCGATTGTGGCGCTGCGGCCAATAACCACAAGATCAACGCCTGTCAGCGGCATTTCCCGCCCGACCTGGCGGACCACTTCGCGCAGGCGCCTGCGCACGCGGTTGCGAACCACCGAATTTCCGACCTTTTTCGTCACGGTAAACCCATGACGCGCCGCGCCATCGTCACCGCGCTGCAACGCCTGCAAAACCATTCCGGACACCGGGGCCTTGCGCCCTTTTGACGCGACCTTCAGGAATTCCGCACGTTTCTTGAGACGTATTGACTGGTCGGCCACGTTCAGCAGCCCCTGTTGATGCAGAGTGTCATTCCGGAACGCATGGTTCCGGAACGTGAACCAGGACGCAATTAAGCGGAAAGACGCTTGCGGCCCTTGGTGCGACGGTTCGCAATCACCTTGCGGCCACCGACGGTTTCCATGCGGGAACGAAAGCCGTGACGGCGCTTGCGGACCAGCTTCGAGGGTTGATACGTGCGCTTCACGACAGCACTCCCAGATTGACTATGACAGGTTACGGATGAATATCAGGGGCACAGGCAATTCACATGCACATCCCCAAGGCGGGCCTTATACTGCCCGTTATTCCCAGCGTCAATGCGCAACGCACGACACACGCATCGGGCATTGCCCCGTGACCGCCGCACCACAGCATGGAACCATGATGCCCGATACGCCAGACATCACGCCCGCCTCCCCCGACATTGCCGCGCTACGCGGGCAGCTGCACGATATCCGTGGCATCCTGTCGCCCGCCCTGATGAAGGCGGACCAGCTTGCCGCCCATCCGGACGAGAAGGTGCGCGCCGGCGCGGAACTCATCATAAAAGCCATAGAGGCCACGGTCGGCAGGCTCGATGACATGCGCCGCACCTGCCTTCCCGCGATCCGGGGGGACTGAACGGCCGGCGCCGCCTAGCGCCGTTCGATCAGTTCGATCTTGTAGCCGTCGGGATCCTCGACAAACGCGATGACGGTGGTGCCGAACTTGACCGGCCCCGCCTCCCGCGTGACCTTGCCCCCGCCGGCCCGGACGGTTTCCACGACGGCCGCGACGTCTTCCACCCCGACGGCAAAGTGACCGAATCCGGTACCGACCTCGTATCCGTCATCCTTGCCCCAGTTATAGGTCAGCTCGATTTCGGCCTGTCCCGCCGCATTGTCCGCATACCCGATGAAGACAAGGGTATATTTGCCCTCGGGGACTTCCCGGCGGCGAAGTTCGTGCATGCCCAGCAATTTGTAGAACGCAATGCTGGCGTCCAGATTACGGACACGGACCATTGTATGCAGATAGGTGCCCATGACGTTTCACTCCTTTTTTTATGGGTGGGATTCCACTATCCCGTCCGCCGAGATTCCCACCAGAAAGATGCCCGCCTCATCCGCCTGCGCGATGCAGCCTTCCGGGTCGGTCATCAGGGTGGCCCCGGCTTCGAACGCAATGCCACGCAGGCCCGCGCGAACGACACGACGGACGGTTTCCGGCCCGATGGTCGGCAGGTCGGCCCGACGCTCCTGCCCGGGCTTCACCATCTTGACCAGAACCCCGCCGGGACGACCATCCTGACGGTATCGTCCGACACGTTCAAGCATCTCGTCCGTGCCCTCGATCGCCTCGACCCCGAGGACAAGCCCGTCCTGCACCACGCAGCCCTGACCGATATCAAGCGCGCCCAGCGCATGGACCACGCGACGTCCCCGCGCGATATCCGACACCGCGACCCGGTCGGGATGGATACGCCCCATCACCCCGCGCCGTCCGACCGAGGCATGGAGGTATTCATGCGCGCCACGCACGACGAATCCCTCCTCACCCAGCACGCGGACAATCGCACCCAGCAGTCCGTCGTCGCCTGAAAACAGGGCACGGCCAACCCGCGCGAGAATCCGCGCCCCGACGGCATCAGGACGCAGCGTGGCAAAGGAAGGACGGCGGACCGGCCCGATCAGGACCAGTTCGCGGCATCCATGCTGGCGAAGGGTCGCAAGGATATCCCCCGCCGCGGCCAGACGGATGAAACGGTGGGGCCACGGGGCGATGACAGCGGGGTCGGCAAACCCCTCGAATCCGATAATGAAAACACTGCCGCCCGCAGCAGTAATGGAACGCGCCACCTGCGCGGGAAGCGGACCGCCCCCGGCAAGGATACCTATGCAGGGCGGGGAGGCACGGGAATGGGACGGCGGCTGATCCGTAACGGGATCAGGCGCCATCGGACTCGATCATTTCAGAGGAGCTTCTCTGCACGCGCACCAACCCGCGATGGGTGGGCGCGGCAATGAAATCAAGGATTTCCGCCACCCGCGCGTCATCACCATAATGCACGCGCACATAGGCCAGGCGTTCCTGGAACACGGCGTCGCTGGCATGCGCGGCCTTGGGATACAGTGCGCGGAACGCCAGCCGCATGCGGCGGATGTCATCGGGGGCCACGCCATTGCGACGCAGCCAGATCCAGTGCAGCCCGACAAGGCGCGCCCGGTTTCCCAGCACGCTGCCATAGGGAATGACGTCGGCCTCCACCCCGCAGACGCCCCCGACCAGGGCGGCATGGCCGATCCGCACGAACTGGTGCAGCGCGGCCGAGCCCATGATCCGGGCATTGTCGCCAATCATGACGTGGCCACCCATGACGACATTGTTGACGATGATGACGCCCTTGCCCAGCGTACAGTCATGCGCCACATGGGAATTCGCCATGATGAGGCAGTTTTCCCCAATGCGGGTGATCCCCACCCCCGTGGCGGTCCCGCGATGGATGGTGACGTTTTCGCGGATAATGGTTCCCGCCCCCACGACGCAGCGGGTGGGCTCGCCCTTGTATTTGAGGTCCTGCGGCTCCATCCCCACCGTGGTGAAGGGATAGCAGACAACCCCCGCGCCGATATGCGTGTGCCCGTCAATCACGACATGGGAAATCAGCCGCACGCCATCATCGATCACCACATCCGGACCGATGGTGCACCATGGACCGATGGACACGCCCCGGCCAATCCGCGCGCCAGGGGCAACAATGGACGAGGGATGGATCTCAGCGGCGCCCAAAGGTTCCGCATCCCTCGTCGCGCCGGTAGATGCGCTCTGTGCCAGAACAGCCTCCATTTCGACGGCCTTCCGGCAGACAGCCACCGGAGATAAAGCCTTGAACACAACGCCGCATGCCCTCTGCGGGTGCTGCCGGCGCCGGTCGATCATTTCCGTTGCACGGGACGGGCCTCAGCCCATGATCATCGCGCTGAACGTAGCTTCGGCAACCGAAACGCCATCCACCCGCGCGATTCCCTTGAACTTCCACACATTCGCGCGGCTGCGTTCCTTTTCAACGGAAATCCGCAGCTGGTCGCCCGGTCCCACGGGACGGCGGAATTTCGCGCCGTCAATCGTCATGAAATAGACCAGCTTCCCCTCGAACGCCTCACCCAGCGTCAGGACCACAAGGGTCGCCGCCGTCTGGGCCATCGCCTCGATGATAAGCACGCCGGGCATCACGGGCCGCGCGGGGAAATGCCCCTGGAAGTGCGGTTCGTTGACGGACACATTCTTGATGCCGACCGCCGACTGTCCCCGAACGATATCAACCATCCTGTCAATCAGCAGGAAGGGATAACGATGGGGAATCGCCTCCATGATGCGCATGATATCGATTGCCTCGACACTCTGCGGCGTCTGTGCTGTCGGTAATGCCTCTACTTCTTTATCCACGTCGTCCAACCATCTATTCGGCACGGGCGGCAGCTGCGAACTGACTGGGCAGCCATGCCCCCTGCCGGTTGAATGTTCCTTGCCGCGCCCGGGCGCCGTCGCCTAGTCGTCTTTCTCACGGCCCCGGTCCTGCGCCGGCTTCTTCGCCAGACGACGCAGGAACGCCACGTTTCGGAAAAACTCCCTGAACGGCATCGCCGGACTTCCGATGACATCGGCCCCGGCCTCGACATCGGACATGACGCCACACTGTGCGCCG
The DNA here is from genome assembly GCF_003311635.1 of Novacetimonas cocois. Taxonomy (GTDB): domain Bacteria; phylum Pseudomonadota; class Alphaproteobacteria; order Acetobacterales; family Acetobacteraceae; genus Novacetimonas; species Novacetimonas cocois. The sequence continues at coordinate 249,789 of NZ_QEXL01000002.1, forward strand.
ATCCGTGCCTTGTCACCGATCTTGATATGCCCGATCAGCCCGGCCTGCGCCGCGACCGTGACAAAATCACCCAGTTCCGTCGAACCCGAAATACCGGCCTGGGACACCACGATGCAGCACCGCCCCAGACGCGCATTATGGCCGATCTGCACCAGATTGTCGAGGCGCGAACCCGCGCCGATCAGGGTATCGCGAATCGAACCGCGATCGATGGTCGAATTGGCCCCGACCTCGACCCCGTCCTCCAGGATCACGCGGCCAAGCTGCGGCACGGTCTCGAACCCGTCCGGCCCGACGGCAAAGCCGAAGCCCTCCTGCCCGATCCGCACGCCCGGCAGCAGCGTCACGCGTTCACCCAGCAGGGCGTGCGACAGGCAGACATGGCTGCCGATGCGGCTGCGCGCGCCGATTTCCACGCCATCACCAACCGTGACATGCGTCCCGATACACACGCCCGCCCCGATGCGCGCGCGCGCGCCGATCACGCTGAAGGCGCCGATGGCGGCGGACGGATCGATCACCGCGCCATCCCCGACGATCGCGGTGGGATGGATGCCGGGATTGACCGGCGGCGCGGGATAGAAACGCGACGCCACCCGCGCCCACGCGAGATAGGGGGTCTTTGACACCAGCGCGATGGCATGGGCCGGAACCTTGTCCACAAAGGCGGGCGCGACGATCACCGCCCCCGCCCCCGTCTTTTCCAGCAGTGGAAGATAGCGCCGGTTATCAAGGAAGCTGACCTGCTCCGCCCCTGCGGACTGAAGCGGCGCTATGCCTGAAAAACGCGCCGCGCCATCCAGCGCGGCATCTGATCCCCGCAGCTCCGCCCCGGCGCAGCGCGCAAGTTCGGCGGCGTCAAACGGACCGGCCGAGACAAAGAAACGCGTATCGCCCGGCCCGCTCTGCTCCTGCACATGCATGGATTTGTCCAAGTCCCCGATTTTACCGCTTCGCCTTCGCAGCGGCGGCAGCCGGAGCGGCCGGGGCGGCACCACCGCCCTGTTCGGCGTCGGCCGTGGTGGGCATGGTACCCGACTTCGCCAGCACTTCCGGATCGACATTCGCGGCGGGGATGAAGACGCTCGGCAGGACCGAGTTCAGCTGCGTCGCGACCTGCTGGGTGATATCCAGGCTATCCTGGCTCAGCGCCACCTGCTCGCGGTGCAGGACAAGGTTCATGCTGCGGCTTGCCGCCACCTGACGGATGATCTGCACCAGTTCACGCTCGATCTGCCCCAGCGAAACCTGGGCCGCTTCCTGAATGATGCGGTTGCGGTTGCGGAAGTTCTTCTGCGCCGCGATCACGCGCTCCTGCAGCTTGCGCTCGTTCGCCTGGATCTGGTCCGACGTCATGCTGCGCGCCTGACCCTGCAGCTTCTGCTGCTCGTCACGCCACGATGCCTGTTCCTTCTGCGCGTCGCGGGCCAGTTCGTCACGACGCGCGCCCAGCACGCGCTCCGCCTGCTGCGCCGCGGTGGACAGGCGCATCACGTCAGGAACGCTGATGACGCCAATGACCGGCGCGGGCGGCGGAGAACCCTTGGGCAGGTCGGGGGATGCGGGAATCTGCGGCAGCGGCAGGACCGGCGGCGTCTGGGACTGGGCCTCGTCGCTGTCGGCGGGCGGCGCGGGCAGGGGCACCGGCTGTGGCGCGGGCTGGGCCGCATGGCCGGCCGCGTGCTCCGGTTGCTGCTGGGATGCCTTGGGCACGAACCAGCCGGAATTGTTCTGCGCATGCGCAGCAGATCCGACCAGACTGCCGCACCCGAGCGCAACAGCGGCAGCAAATAGACGAACGCCGGAATAACGCAACATTATCACCTCAGAATTGTTGGCCGAAGCCGAAGCGGAGCAACTGGGTACGGTCATGCTTCTGTTTGATGATCGGCACACCCAGATCAATGTTAATCAGACCAAACGGGCTTTTCCAAGAGAAGCCGACACCGGTACTGACGCGCGGGGTCAGTGTATCTCCATATACCGGCGTGTATTTGTAACCATCATTGGGCGACGTATAGCGATTGCGCACACGCAGGCCATCCAGGCCGCCCACGTCAACGAAATACCGTCCCTTGATCCCCATGTCCGCCGCGAACGGCATCGGGAAGTCGACCTGCGCCGACGCCGTGTACAGGAACCGGCCACCCAGGAAATCTTCCTGTGAATGCATGGGATAGGTCACGCCATCGATCGTGCGCGAATGGATGCCCATCGAACGCGGTCCCGCGCCACCGTCGAGGAAGCCGCGCAGCGACGTGCCGCCAAGGTAGAAGTTATCGATGATGTCACTGCGCCCACCGCCCCAGTTGGCGATGTCACCGGCACCGGCCTTGAATTCGACGGTCCAGTCGTGATTGCCCATCAGATTGTCGAGCGGCAGGTAATAGGCCGCGTCAATCTTGCCACGGACATAGCGTTCATTGCCGCCGATACCCGCGAAATCGCCGCCGATGCGCACGACGTAACCGCTATGCGGCTGTGAACGGCGATCACGCGTGTCATAGGTCAGAGTGGTGCTGAGCTGCGACAGCAGCGACCAGCCCGCCTGATCCAGCACGTACCACGAGGAATCGGACCAGGTATCGCCAACGTCACGATCCGTCAGCGTATAGCTCCACGACTGCGACAGATGGTTGTTATACGAATACCCCATGCGCAGCGTCATGCCGTACCGGCCTTCGGAGTAGTTCTGGTACGTCATGTAACGGTTCTGGATGCCGTAGATGTCGATGCCGGCCACCAGGTTGCGGTTGAGGAAATACGGATCCGTTACCGAAATATCCGCCTGATCTTCGTAATACGCCGCCGTGCCCGAGAAACCGGCATCAATGCCCGTTCCCAGCAGGTTATGCTGTTTCAGGCCGATATTGCCCAGTACGCCCGCGTCGGTCGAATACCCGCCGCCCAGCGAAAATTCGCCCGTCGGCTTTTCCACCACGTCGGCGGAGATATTGACCTTGTCGGGCGAGGACCCCGGCGTCTGATCGATCGAGACGGTCTTGAAGAAGCCCAGATCCTCCAGAATCGCCTTGGAATACTTGCGGTCCATCGGGGTGTACGGATCGCCTTCGGACATCGGCAGCTGCCGCCGGATGACCTTGTCTTCCGTGATGGTGTTGCCGTTGATGTCGACGCGCTCGACATACATGCGTGGACCTTCGCTGACATCGAACAGAAGGTTGACCGTCCGCTTTTCCGGGTTACGCGCGATTTCGGGGTGGACCATCGCGAACGGGTACCCCTTCGCCTGCAGGATTTCCTGCATCGACGTGGCGTTATGCTGGATCGCGCTGCCGTCATACCACTGGTTGTGGAACAGCGAGATGTACTTGTGCAGGGACGCCGCGCTGACATGCCGCAGCGAGGAGCGGATATCCATCTTGTTCAGACGGTACCGTGGCCCCTCTTCCATCGTATAGGTGATATAGAACGTCTTGCGGTCGGGCGAGAGTTCGCCGGTCGCGTTCTTGACCTGAAAATCGACAAAACCGTTTTTCAGATAAAACCGGTGCAGCAGTTCCGCGTCATACTTTATGCGTTCTGGGTTGTACTGATCGCTGGAGGAGAAAAAGCGGTACCACGCCGTTTCCTTCGAGGACACGATGCCGGCAAGCCGCGTGCTGCTGAAGGTGCGGTTCCCCACGAAGGTCACCTTGCGGATTAGTGTCTTCTGCCCCTCGTTGATGCGGAAGATGACATCGACGCGGTTATGGGCCAGCCGGATGACCTGTGGCGTGACGGTCGCGGCGTATCGCGCCTTTTCCGCATAGACGCCCAGTATCTTCTGCCGGTCGGCGGCGATCGTCTTGGCGGAAAACACCGCGCGCGGACGCAGCGATATGACCTTCGTAAGGTCTTCGTCCTTGGCGGTATGGTTCCCCTCGAACACGATTCGGTTGACGATGGGGTTTTCAACGACATGCACGACAAGCACGTTGCCGGAACGCTGCATGCTCACGTCCTTGAACAGGCCGGTGGCATAAAGCGTCTTGAGCGAACGGTCGAGGAGATCCTGGTCAAAGCGGTCGCCGGGCTGCACCACCATGTAGGACAGGACGGTACTGGTCTCGATACGGTCATTGCCCTTGATGTCCACCGCCTCGATCGGATCGGCCAGCGGCGGGGGCTTGATGGCTTCGACTTCGGGCTGCTGCTCCGGCATCATTTCCGGCGAGGGCGCCATGCCGGTGGCCGGGGGAGCATCCGGGGCAGCTTCCTGCCCTGCGTCCTGTGCGCGGGCTCCTGCCGTCCAGAACAGCGGCACAACACAAACGGATGCAAGCAGCGCTGAACGTTTACTCGACAAAATCGGCATTCCTCACCATTCGGTAGGCGGACTGGCTCCACTGCCAGCCATGCAGAGAAGTGATCTCCGTGCTGTCATGCATTATCCGCATGGGCGGACGTATCCGATATCGCCCCTGTCGCGCAAGCACTTGTCTCATGCCGTCATTCTTACGTCATCCGACATGTGACGCCAGCCATTGAAACAGGCCGAAATGCGAAAGATCGTTAAATGTCGAAAATAAAAACAGACTGGCGATCAGCGCGAACCCCGCCTGGAAGCTGATCTGCTGGACCCGGCGCGACACCGGGCGGCCCATTATTCCTTCGAGGATATAGAACATCAGCCGCCCCCCATCGAGAATCGGTATGGGAAACAGGTTTATCAGCCCCAGATTAATCGACAATAGCGCCATGAACGAAACGATACTGGACACGCCATATTGCGCCACCTGTCCGGACATCTGCGCGATGCGCAGCGGACCGCCCAGATCCTTCGTGCTGTGCTGTCCCGTCAGCATCTGCCACAACCCTGCAAGGGTCTGGACCGAAACGTTCCACGTTTCCTTCACGGCGGAGACGAAGGCATGCGGCAGGGACTGCGGCGCGCCCATTTCCGCAAGGAAGGAAACCCCGAGTTGCCCATGCGGGGCCTGCCCCTTGGCCCCCGCCACGCTGCCGACCGTCAGGGGAAGGGTCAGGTCCCTGCCATCGCGACGCACCGTGACATCGATATGCGCGCCGGGTTCTGCGGCCACCCGCGCCTGCAGGTCCGCCACGTCGGAAATGGCATGATCGCCCAGCCGCACGATGGCGTCATGCGGGACGATGCCCGCGACTGCCGCAGCGCTGTTGGGCATGACATCGGCCACGACATTGCGGATATGTGGCTGCCCCGCAAAGGCGAACAGGCCGGTGAACAGGATGATCGCCAGCAGGAAATTGAAAACCGGCCCCGCGACGATCACGATCGCCCGCGACAGCACGGGCTTGTCATGGAACGTCCGGCCCGGCTGCCACGCCGCCATCTGTTCCGGGGTGGCGTCTTCCGGTCCCTCGAACCCGTGCGGCTTGACATAACCGCCCAAGGGAACGGGACACAGCCGCCATTCCGTGCCGACACTGTCATGCCAGCGCAGAAGCGGCTTGCCGAAACCGATGGAGAACACCTCCACATGCACGCCCCGCCAGCGCGCGGCCAGGTAATGGCCAAGTTCATGGATGAAGACCAGCACGCCCAGCACCAGGGCGAATGCCAGCACGGTCCGCAGCAGATCATGCATGATGATTATGTATTCTCCTGATGATCACGCGCGGTCGTCCTCCTGCCCGGCTGGGCCTTACGCGGCCCGTGCGGTTATCCGGGCCAGTGCGAGGCGTCGCGCCTCCCGGTCCCAGTGCAGTACCTGCTCCAGCGTATCCGCGCTCTGGTTCCCCAGTGATTGCATCACATCCTCGACAACCCGCGCAATATCCCGGAAGCCGATTTCACGATTCAGAAAGGCCTCCACCGCGATTTCATTGGCGCCGGACAGGATCGTGGAGGCCGCCCCGCCCGCGCGCAGCGATTCCCGCGCCAGGCGCAACGCGGGGAAACGTTCCTCATCCGGGGCCTCGAAATCCAGCCGCGACAGCGCGGCAAGGTCGAGGCGCGGCGAATTGGTCGCCATCCGCCTGGGCCACGCCAGGGTATGGGCGATGGGAATGCGCATGTCGGCGGACCCAAGCTGCGCGATGATGCTGCCATCGGTGTACTGCACCATGCTGTGCACCACGGACTGGGGATGGATGATGACATCGATCCGGTCCTCCGTCATGTCAAACAGGCGGGCCGCCTCGATCAGTTCCAGCCCCTTGTTGAACATCGTCGCGGAATCAATGGTGATCTTGGCGCCCATGCTCCATGTCGGGTGCTTCAGCGCGGCTTCCAGTGGGGCATTTTCCATCTCCTCGATGGTGGCGCGGCGGAACGGGCCGCCTGACGCGGTCAGTACGATCTTTTCAACCTGATCGACCTGACCGTCGGCCATCGACTGGAAAATGGCATTATGTTCCGAATCGACCGGCAGCAGCGTCGCGCCCGCATCGCGCACGGCACGCAGCATGACATCGCCGGCACAGACCAGCGCTTCCTTGTTCGCCAGCGCCACGGCGCGCCCGTTGCGGACCGCCGCAAGGGTGGGTTCCAGCCCGATGGCCCCGGTAATCGCCGCCATGGTCCAGTCCACGGGCACGCCCGCCGCCCGGATCACCGCCTCCCGGCCGCCGGAAACGCGCGTGCTGGTTCCCGCCAGAAGAGTTTCCAGTTCCCCCACCAGGGATTCGTCGGCAATGACCGCATATTCCGCGTCCAGGGCGCGTGCCTGTTCCGCCAGCCGGGCGACATTGCGTCCCCCCACCAGGGCCACGACACGGAACCGCTCCGGCGCCTGCAACAGCAGATCCACAGTGGAACAGCCGATACTGCCGGTACTGCCCAGAACGGAAACTGTCTTCATCCTACCGATTTCCCCAATTTGCTTTTCATCGCGACCGTCCTTGCGGTCAGTGCAGGCCGACATACCAGAAAGCAGCGCCCGCCGCTGCCCCCAGTGAAATCAGTGCCGCCAGGGGCGCCGCCACCAGCAGGCCGTCAAAACGGTCCAGAAGTCCGCCATGCCCCGGAATCAGCGCCCCCGAATCCTTGACGCCGCGCGCCCGCTTGAGCGTGCTTTCGGCCAGGTCGCCCGCCTGCGCCGCGATCGCCATCACCCCGCCCATCACGGCGCCGCGCCATGCACTGCCGGGCAGCGCGTCAGGCAGCAGTGCTGCGATCACGGCCCCGCCCGCCACCGCGCACAGCAGACCGCCACATGATCCCGACCATGTCTTGGCCGGTGAAATGCGCGGCGCCAGCTTCGGTCCGCCCACGGCGCGGCCGGTCAGGTAGGCCCCCGTATCGCTCAGCGCGACGCAGGCCACGACAAACAGCACGACCCCCGCGCCGGGATGGGTCATGAAACGCAGCCACAGCAGGGAGACACCCGCGCACCCCACCGCGACCTGTCCCGCCCACAGCGCGGGACCGAACACGAACGCCACGCCCATCACCAGGAAGGCGCCGCCCCACTGCCCCGTCAGGGCGCAGGCTGCGCACGCCAGCGGCCAGAGCAGGTAAAGGATCCCCCGCCAGCTGCGCGCGGACAGGGAAAACAGGCGTCCCCATTCGGACGCCATTCCCACCATCGCCAGCACGATCATCACGGCATAGGCAATCCCGCCCGCCCACACGCACAGGGCCGCCAGCGGTATGATCACCGCAGCCGACAGCACGCGCGCGCGCAGGTCCTTCCACCCCCGGCCGGAATTCTTTCCCGGCGGGGGCCGCGTGGCGGAAGAAGGAAACGGGACCACGGTTTGCGTGGGATCAGACCGGTCTTGCACCGAAGCGCCTTTCGCGCCGGGAAAAGATTTCGAGCACGGCATTGAAATGCCCCGCGTCGAAATCAGGCCACGGCGTCTCTATGAATATCAGTTCGGCATAGGCCGACTGCCACAACAGGAAATTGGACAGACGGCTTTCACCGCTGGTCCGCACCACGATATCAGGGTCAGGCATGTCCGCCGTCATCAAGAAGCCGCCAAAGACGTCCTCATCAACCTGATCGACCGCCAGCGTTCCATTCCCGATGTCCGCCGCCATCCGCAGGGCCGCCTGCACGATGTCGGCACGGCCGCCATAGGACAGCGCAAGGACCACCGTCAGGACCGTATTGGACGCGGTTTCAAGTTCGGCGCGGCGGGCTTCGGCCCGGACGTCGGGGGCAAAGCGCGACAGGTCGCCAATGATGCGGATGCGCACGCCCTTCGCCGCCAGTTCCGCGACCTTGTAGCGCAGGTAATAGCGCAGGAGGCTGGTAAGGTCGGCCACCTCCTGCGGGGTGCGCCGCCAGTTTTCCGAGGAAAAGGCATAAAGCGTCAGCCATTTCACGCCCGCCGCGACAGCCGCGCGGATGCAGCGCTGCACCGCCTCCGCCCCGGCCCGGTGGCCGGCAAGCAGCGGTAGCCCGCGCGCCGCGGCCCACCGCCCGTTGCCATCCATGATGATCGCCACATGGACCGGCACGCCCCCGGCTCGTCGTTCCCCGACAACTGGGTACATGCGGGGGTCAGACCTGCTTGATCTCGCGTTCTTTTTCCGCGAGCAGTTCGTCAACACGCTTCACATACTGGTCCGTCAGCTTCTGGATCGCATCCGACCAGACCTTGACGTCATCCTGGCTGATTTCGCCCTTCTTTTCCTGCCCGCGGGTCTGCTCCATGCCGTCGCGACGCACGCCGCGCACCGCGATCTTGCCATTTTCCGCGTACTTGCCCGCCGCGCGCGCCAGTTCGTTGCGGCGTTCCTCGGTCAGCTGGGGGATGGGCACGCGCACGGTCTGGCCATCCGCCGCCGGGTTCAGGCCCAGCCCGCTGTCGCGGATGGCACGTTCGACCGCACCGACCAGCGAACGGTCCCATACCTGCACCGTCAGCATCCGTGCCTCCGGCACCGCGATTGAACCCACCTGTGTCAACGGCACCTCGCCGCCATATGCCTCCACGCGTACCGGCTCCAGCAGGGCGGGGCTGGCGCGGCCCGAACGCAGGCCGGCAAAATCACGACGCAGGCTTTCCAGCGCCCCCTCCATGCGGCGAGTTATATCCGCCAGCAAACTTTTCTGATCGACAGACACCTTGGCCCTCCCAACATTCCTGAGACGGCCGTGTCCGACCGCCATGCGACTCTCTAGTGCGGGGCGTGGACCTCAGTCCGAGGCCACGATGGTGGTAAAGCGTCCCTCACCCCGCATAACGCGCGAAAACGCGTCTTTTTCATGGATATTGAACACCACGATCGGCAGCCTGTTCTCACGCGCCAGGCTGATGGCGGCCGCGTCCATGACATTGAGGTCATTGGCCAGCACATCACGATAGGTCAGCGTATCGTAACGACGCGCGTCAGGCACCTTACGCGGGTCGGCGGAATAGACGCCATCGACCTGCGTTCCCTTGAACAGGGCGCTGCATTCCATTTCTGCCGCCCGCAGCGCAGCCCCCGTATCGGTGGTAAAGAACGGGTTGCCGGTACCGGCGGCGAAAATCACCACGCGTCCCTTTTCCATATGCCGCACGGCGCGGCGACGGATATAGGGTTCCGCGATGGAGGACATCTGGATCGCCGTCATCACGCGGGTCGGGATTCCCTGACGTTCCAGGGAATTCTGCATCAGCAGGGCATTGATGACCGTAGCCAGCATCCCGGCGTAATCGCCCTGGGCACGGTCCATGCCGCGCGCCGCGGCCGCAACGCCGCGAAAGATGTTGCCACCCCCGACAACCAGACACACCTCGACACCCGTGCGCGCGACAGCGGCCACATCGGCCGCGATGCCATCGACGGTCGCGGGATCGATCCCATAGGACCCGGCGCCCATCAGGGCCTCGCCCGAAACCTTCAGCAGGACCCGGCGATAGGTGGGGGTATTGTCTGGGGCATGATCTGTTAGCGGATTTGTCATTGGCCCTCGAACACAGCAGGAATAAAGACACAGCCGCAGACCGCCGCCCGCCAGTGACCGCGCGCCCACGCAGCACATGTCATATAGGGGGTTCGCCCCCCTCACAAGCACACGATGTTGATAATACGGCGATGGGATCGCGGCCCGCACCGCGCCCGCGCCATGCGGGCCATCGCCCGCGCAGGGGACGAATCCTCAGGAAGCGTCGTCCAGCCCGATGGCCCGCAGGCGGGCGCGTTCCTCATCCCAGCCGGAACGTTCCTTCACATTCAGGAACAGGTGGCACGGACGTTCCAGCAGGCGCGACAGCTCCATGCGCGCGCGTTCCCCGATGCTGCGAATCCGCGACCCGCGTTCACCGATCAGGATCGCCTTGTGCGACGCCCGCGTCACATAGATCGTCACCTCGATCCGCACGGACCCGTCGGGACGTTCCTGAAAGCTTTCCGTCTCCGCCGTGGCGGAATAGGGCACTTCCTCATGCGTCTGCAGGAAAATCTGCTCGCGCACCAGTTCGGCGGCCAGCAACCGGTCGGGCAGGTCCGTCAGGTCGTCCTCGGGATACAGGTACGGCCCCGCGGGCAGTTCCGCCGCGATACGGTCCAGCAGGTCCTCGACCCCCTGCCCCGAGCGCGCGCTGATCATGAAGACGTGTTCGACCGGCAGCAGCCCCGACAGTTCCGCCGTCAGCGGCAGCAGCACCTCGCGCCGCACGAGGTCGGTCTTGTTCAGCACCAGCCACACCCGGCGCTTGCGCTGCGCGAGTTCCGTGATGATTTCACGCACCGAATCCGTCAGGCCCGCGCGCGCATCGACGATCAGCAGCGTGATGTCCGCATCCTCCGCCCCGGTCCACGCGGCCGCGACCATCGCACGGTCCAGCATCCGGCGCGGGCGGAAGATGCCCGGCGTGTCCACCAGCAGGATCTGCGCATGATGACGCATCAGGATCCCCAGCACCCTGAAACGTGTCGTCTGCGCCTTGGGGCTGACGATCGACAGCTTGGTGCCCGCCATGCGGTTCAGCAGCGTGGACTTGCCCGCGTTGGGCGCGCCCACGATGGCGACGAAACCACAGCGGGTCGTCATGTCTTCATGTTCCGGCATTTTTCATTCCCACGGCCGCGACAGCCGCCCCGATTGTTCCGATTCCGTGCCCGTCGCGCCAACCGCCGCCCGGCAATCTGTCACCTGGCAATCAGCCGTCAGCCAAACTGGCTGAGCAGCCGGGCCGCCGCCTCGCTTTCGGCCGCGCGCTTGCTTCCGGCGACGCCTTCGCCGCGCCGTCCCGATGCCTCCACCGAAATCACGAAACGGGGCGCATGCGACGGTCCGTCGGTGGACACCACCTTATATACCGGCAGCGGCAGCCCGCGTGCCAGCACCCATTCCTGCAACGCCGTCTTGGGGTCCTTGGGCGGTCGGGCCTGTGCCACGATGGCGTCGTTCCATGCCCGCCGCACAAAGGCCCGCGCAGGTTCAAGACCACCGTCGAGATAGATCGCCCCCAGGATGGCCTCCACCGCGTCCGCCAGCACGTTGGCCATCTGCCGCACGCCGGCCCGGGCTTCATGCTCCGCCACGTCAAGGGCGGATGGCAGGGCCATTTCCTCGGCGATCTGCGCCAGCACCGTGCGCGACACCAGATGCGCGTGACGCGGACCCAGCGCGCCTTCCTGCTCGTCGGGGAAACGTTCGAGCAGCCATTCCGCCATCAGCAGCCCCAGCACGCGATCGCCAATGAACTCCAGCCGTTCGTTGGATCCCGCGCCACGCCGCGCCACCGACTGGCGCGTGCGCCGTCCGCCCGCGCTGCTGCGCTGGTGTGCTGCGGAACGATGCGTCAGCGCCTCGCGCAGCAGCGCGGGATTACGGAAGGAATAGCCGACATAGGCCTCGATCCGTTCGGATTCAGGGGCCGCGCTGCCGGATGTGGCGTTACCGGGGACCTGCATGATCAGTGCACTCCCATGAACAGGCGCCCCCAGCGGATTTCCGTGGGCCAGCGCCAGAATTCCCATGTCGGATACTGCGAGTCCACGGACAGGAATATCCACTTGGCCTGCCCGATCAGGTTTTCCATCGGCACGAAGCCAAGGTCCTGCGGCGCATCGCCCATGAACCGGCTGTCCGCGCTGTCATCGCGGTTGTCGCCCATGACGAAGAAATATCCCGGCGGCACGACGTATTCGGGGGTGTCGTTCTTGTCCCCCTCGTCCGTCAGCTTCAGGATGTCATGCGGCACGGACGGGCGCCCCCCGCTTCCCGGCAGGTCCTCGCGATAGCGTTCGCCTTCCATGCGGGTATGATGTTCGTCGATGGCGACATACTCGCCTTCAGGCGTGCGGGGCACGAGTTCCCCGTTCAGGTAAAGCTGTCCCTCGCGCATCTGGATGCGGTCGCCCGGCAGGCCGACGACCCGCTTGATGTAGTCAATCGACGTATCCTTGGTAAAGCGGAAGACGGCGACATCGCCGCGATGTGGTTCGCTGCCGAAAATACGGCCGCTGAACAGGTTGGGCGACAGCGGCAGGGAGAAATGCGAATAGCCGTAGCTGTATTTGGCGACCCATACGTAATCCCCCACCTGCAGGGTCGGGATCATGGAGCCGGACGGGATGTTGAAGGGCTCGAACAGGGCCGTGCGGACGAAAACCGCGATCGCGCCGGCAACCACGACCGTGCGCAGAAGTTCCAGCATGCCACGCGTTCCCGTGGCCGGGGCGGTCGTCAGGGTAGATGGCGTATGGGGATCATCGCTCGACATGTTATCCATAAATCCGGCTTCGTGCTCGACCGGGCGCAGTAATGGACCGGACGCATATTCTGGCGATCAAGCCCACGGGGCCACCCCCTGTCAAGCATGGTCGGCCATGCGCGCGGGTCTGAATGGATCAGGCCGGCGGTGCCTCATCCGCCACGATGGTGACCTGGGCAAAGGCATAGGGGTATTCATCCGTCATCGTCACCATGATGCGCGGGCGGTATCCCGACGGCACGATTTCATGCAGGCGCAGGCGCGCGCCACCCGACAGGACCATGACCGGCTGCCCCCCCGGCAGGTTTTCCACCCCCAGATCGCCATGATACACGCCGCGCGCGAATCCCGTGCCCAGCGCCTTGGCGCAGGCTTCCTTCGCGGCCCAGCGCTTGGCATAAGTGCCCAGCCGCGCCTGTCCTGAACGCCTGTCAGCCGCCTGACGTTCCCGCGCGGTAAAGACGCGGGCCTCGAACCGGGGGCCGTGACGTTGCAGGACGCGTTCGATCCGGCGGATATCGCACAGGTCGGACCCGATCCCGATAATCATGCAATCAGCGCCTCATCCCTTGGCGCGCTCGACCTGGACCACGCCGGTTTCCGCCCGCAGCGCCGCCATGATCGATGACAGGTGCCGCAGGTCACGGACCTCGATATCGGCAAGGATCTCCATGAATTCCAGCTGCCGGTTGACGATGCGCAGGTTGACCATCACGCCTTCATGCTTGGTCGCGATATTGGTCAGCGTCGCAAGGACGGACGGTTCGTTGGCCGTCACGACGCTCAGCCGCCCGACATGGGTACCCGCCGCGTTGCGCGCGATCAGGTCATAATCCCAGTTCAGGTCCATGAAGCGTTCAGGCGTGGCGGCGAACGTTTCCAGCGTCTGGCACCCCTGCGCATGGACCGTAATGCCCTTGCCGGTGGACACGATGCCCACGATGCGGTCACCCGGCAGCGGATGGCAGCAGCCGGCGAAATGCACCGCCATGCCTGCGCCGACGCCCGCCAGCGCCATGCCCGCCGCGTTCTTGTGCCGCGAGGCGGAAAATGACGTGGTGCTTTCGGTCGAACGCATCGAAAGGCCCGGCACCATGCGCGGCGCGCGCGGCGCACGGCGCAGTTCGGGATAGGCGGTCTGCACCACCTCACGCGCGGACAGGTTGCCATTGCCCACCGCCACGTACAGATCCGCCACCGAGGACAGGCGCAGTTCCTTGAGCAGGCTTTCCAGCACCTTTTCCGAACCATCCACCCCTTCCTGACGGAAGGATTTGGCCAGCGCGACGCGACCGCTGTCGAGATGCGATTCACGCTGCTGGAGCGCCACGTGCCGACGGATGCGCGCCCGCGCCTTCCCCGTGACGACAAACCGCTCCCACGAGGGCGAGGGCGTGCCCCCGCGCGCGGTCATGATCTCCACCTGGTCGCCGTTCTGCAGCTCATGACGAAGCGGCATCAGGCGGCCATTGATCCGCGCGCCGACGCAGCTGTCGCCCACCTGGCTGTGCACGGCATAGGCGAAATCGATCGGTGTCGCGCCACGCGGCAGGGAAATCAGCTGCCCCTTCGGCGTGAAGCAGAATACCTGATCCTGATAGAGTTCCAGCTTGGTATTTTCGAGGAATTCGTCCGGGGCCGCCGAATCCTCCAGGATATCGAGCAGGTCCTGAACCCATGGCAGGCCGGAGACGACCTGCGACGCGTCACCGATCTTTCCATCGCCGCCCTGCTTGTACAGCCAGTGCGAGGCGACGCCGTTTTCCGCGACATCGTGCATTTCCGACGTGCGGATCTGCACCTCGATCTTCTGGTTGCGCGGATGGCGCAGGGTCACGCCGGTATGAAGGCTCTGGTATCCGTTGACCTTGGGGGTGGAGATATAATCCTTGAACCGCCCCGCGATGACCGGATAGGCCGCATGCACCGCGCCAAGCGTGACGTAACATCCCTCCCGCGTGGGCACGATGATGCGGAACGCCATGATGTCCGAAAGCTGTTCGAACGCCACGTTGCGGCGCTGCATCTTTTCCCAGATGGAATAGGGCGTCTTTTCCCGGCCGGTGACCTCGACGCCATGCAGCCCGGCCTCGGTGCACAGGTTCTGCAGTTCGTGGCGGATTTCCTCGATCACGTCCGCGCCCTGGCCGCGCAGGTAATTGAGGCGGGCGCGGATGGTGGCCATCGCCTCGGGCTCAAGCTCAGCGAAGGAAAGGTTCTGCAGCTCGACCTTGACCTTCTCCATGCCGATGCGATCAGCCAGCGGCGCATAGATTTCCATGGTCTCGCGCGCGATGCGCTGCCTGCGGTCAAGGCGCTGCACGTAATGCAGGGTGCGCATGTTGTGCAGGCGGTCCGCCAGCTTGACGATCAGGACGCGGATGTCCTTCGACATCGCCAGGACCAGCTTGCGGAAATTCTCGGCCTGCTTGGTGCGGTCGGACTGCAGTTCCAGCCGCGTCAGCTTGGTCACGCCATCGACCAGTTCCGCGATGGTCGGGCCGAACTGCGCGCGCAGCTGGGCCTGCGTTACGCCCGTATCCTCGATCGTGTCATGCAAAAGCGCGGTGGCGATGGACGCCGTATCCAGACGGAACCCCGCCAGGATATTCGCCACCGCCAGCGGATGGGTGATGTAGGGATCGCCGTTGTCGCGGGCCTGTCCCTCATGCGCGCGGTTCGCGACGTCGAACGCGCGGCGGATCAGGTCGATGTCGGCATTCGGATCATAGGCCTGTATGCGCCGGATCAGCCCGTCACATGAAATGACGCGTCCGGGGTGGCCATCAGGCGCCTCCTGCCCCATGACGGGGGCAAGGGCTTTCCCGTCTGGTGGAGGGACCTGTGCGGGGGACGTGGTGGGGGAAGCCGCCGTTTGTGTGCCAACCCGATCCGTCACATCCGTCCCCTATCGCCAGAAGAAGTCTATCGCGAACCCCGACCGCCGAGTTCCGCCTCGATGGTGGCCTCAAGTTCCTCCGCCGTCATGCCAGCGGTGTGGCGGGCCTCTTCCTCGGCCGAGACATCCTGAAGGCCGAAGATGTTCTGTTCCGTCGGGATGAGGTCGACGACCTCCTCGTCGGCGGGTTCGGGCTCGGGGGCGCGGGCCAGCGAACGCAGCAGATCGCTCTTGACCTGATCCAGACTGATTGTCTGGTCCGCGATTTCACGCAGGGCGACAACAGGATTCTTGTCGTTGTCGCGATCGATCGTCAGTTCCTCACCGCGCGACAGGGCGCGGGCGCGCTGGGCCGCCAGCAGCACCAGTTCAAAACGGTTGGGAACCCGCTCAACGCAGTCCTCGACAGTGACGCGTGCCATCAGGCCAGACTCCGGTTTTCTATGAAACAATATATCGGTTGAACCACATCAGATACCCCCACCCGCCCTGCAAAGCAAGCACGCTGTTGCATCATGTCAGTCCGGCAGGCGGGCGATCCGCTGGTCCGCGACACGGGCAAGCAGGGTGCCGAGCGCATCCCCGCTGACGGGATCGCGCCAGTCCGGCGCGACATCACGCAGCGGCAGCAGCACGAAGGCACGCTGGCATGCGCGGGGATGCGGAAGGATGGGATCGGGCCCGGCGCGGACCATGTCGCCCATCGCGATGATATCAAGATCCAGCGGCCGCGCGGCGTTGACATATGTACGTACGCGCCCGGCCCGTGCCTCGATCTCCTGCAGGGCCGACAGCAGTGCTTCGGGGCGGATGTCGCCATGCGCGCGCACGACGCCATTGACGTACGGGGGCTGCCCCGACGGCGGGACGGGCGCGCTTTCATACCAGTGGGAAACGGCATCGACATGGATGCCCTCAATCCGCCCTATTTCCGCCACAGCCCAGTGGCATGTCTGGAGTGGCCCCTCCCCCGTGCGGCGGGGCAGGTTCGCCCCTACCGCCACGAGGATGCCAGTTGACTCGCCACTGCAACCGGGCACCTTATCGTGCGTATCCATGTCGTGATTAATAACATGATTGGATGATTTGTTATCTCAAAGTTTATGACTAAATCGGTACGGATACCGTCGCGCCGGTCACCACCGCCATGACGCATCCCTGCGAACATCCGGCGAACCGGATCGCAGGGATCGGAAATCATGGAATTTTAATTGTCCGCCGCGCATGCCGGGTTACCTCTTTCAGGGACGCTTACTAATGTTCTTTCAGCCTCAGGAACGGCTTTGTCTTTTTATTGACGGAACCAGCCTGTATTCAGCCTCGCGCAACCTCGGGTTCGAGGTTGACTATCGTAAACTCCTGTCCTTTTTCAGATCGAAGTCGAACGTCCTGCGCGCCTATTATTATTCCGCCGTGCTGGAGACCGAGGAATATTCGCCGCTCAAGCCGCTAACGGACTGGCTTGTCTATAATGGCTATTTCCTGGTGACGAAGACGGCGCGTGAATATACCGACCATGCAGGACGTCGCCGTGTAAAGGGCAACATGGACATCGAACTTGCGGTGGACATGCTGGAAATGGCGCCGAAGATCGATCACGCCGTCCTCTTCAGCGGCGATGCGGATTTCCGTCGCCTGCTCGAGGCCGTGCAGCGTCAGGGCGTGCGCACGACGGTGATCGCATCCATCAAGACCTCGCCGCCGCTGATTGGCGACGAACTGCGACGTCAGGCCGATCAGTTTGTTGAACTGGCGGACATCGCATCGCACTTTACCCGACGCCAGATCGAAAGCCGCGCTTCGCGCCCGTCCGCCCCGGCGCCGGTCCGCCATCCGGCCGACCACCTGAGCGACCTGCCGGAAGAATAGGAAGAAGGATTAAAGCAGAAGGCAGGAAGTCCTTTCCATGGCCCTTTCCCGACCGGGAAGGGCCATGGAATTCATTCCGCTCAGCCTTCGAGCTGAAGAGTCTCGCGCGTCCAGTCGCGGGTTCTGGCGCACAGGTCGGGATTGTCCGACAGGCGCTTGCCATAGGACGGGATCATCTTGCGCAGGCGATCCTCCCACTGCGGCAGGCGGTCGGCAAAACAACGCTGGATGACCGACAGCATGATCGGTGCTGCGGTGGACGCCCCCGGCGATGCCCCAAGCAGGCCCGCGATCGAACCATTCGCCCCGGTCACGACCTCCGTCCCGAACTGCAGCACGCCCCCCTTGGCGGCGTCCTTCTTGATGACCTGGACACGCTGGCCCGCGGTGATCAGTTCCCAGTCGCTGCTGCGCGCATCCGGCACGAAATCGCGCAGCGCCTTCATCCGGTCCTCGTTCGACTGCATGACCTGCTGGATGAGGTATTTCGTCAGCGGCCAGTTGTCGCGGGCCACCGCCAGCATCGCGCCGATATTGTCCATGCGGATCGAACGCGGCAGGTCCAGCCACGACCCGTTCTTGAGGAACTTGGTCGAGAACCCGGCATACGGCCCGAACAGCAGCCCTTCGCGCCCGTCGATCACGCGGGTATCAAGGTGCGGGACCGACATTGGCGGCGCGCCCACCGATGCCTTGCCATAGACCTTGGCATGGTGACGGGCCACGATGTCGGGGTTGGTGCAGCGCAGGAACTGCCCGCTGACGGGGAAGCCACCGATGCCGCGCGCCTCCGGAATGCCGCTTTTCTGTAGCAACGGCAGCGCGCCGCCCCCCGCGCCGACGAACACAAAACGCGCCGACACGTCGCGCGCCGCCCCGTCATGCATGCCACGCACCGACACGGTCCATCCCGCCCCCGCCTGACGCAGGTTGGTCACTTCATGCGCGAGGTTGAGGTCAAATCCCGGACCGGCACACAGCACGTCCACCAGCTTGTGCGTCAGGGCCCCGAAATTGACGTCGGTTCCGGCCGGGTGATGCGTCGCGGCCAGCGGCGTGCCCGGCTTGCGCCCGTCCATCACCAGCGGCATCCATTGCGCCAGCTGCGCGGTGTCGGTCGAATACGCCATGCCCGCGAACAGCGGATGATCCTTCAGCGCGTTATAGCGCCGCTGGAGGAAATCGACATTCTCCGCCCCCCAGACGAAGCTCATGTGTGCGATGGGGTTGAGGAAATCGCGCGGGGAGGCAATCAGGCCGGCATCCACCAGATAGGACCAGAACTGCCGTGAAACCTGAAAGGCCTCGTTGACGTTGACCGCCTTGGAAATATCGATTTCGCCACCCGCGCCCATGGGGGTGTAATTCAGTTCGCACAGCGCGGAATGGCCCGTGCCGGCATTGTTCCAGCCGTTGGAGCTTTCGAGCGCGACGTCATCAAGACGCCCGAACAGCGCGATCGACAGTCCGGGCTCCAGTTGCTTGAGCATCACGCCGAGCGTGGCGCTCATGATACCGCCGCCGACAAGGACGACATCATAGGTGGAATCGGCAGTGGTAGGCTGAGAGGTCATGATATTCTCCGCTTCGGCGTCGGACAGTGATGTCATGGCTGCGATCGTGCGTTCCGGGCAGCCTGCCGGTGGCGCGGGACAGGCCGGTCCGGGGCGTCCCCGATTGGCCATGCCACGCCGGATTTCCTGCTTCCGCGTTCCGACATGTCCGGCGCGCGGATACCGTCCGGCCCATCCCGGCGTCCCGCGTGCATTTCCCCCGGATTACAGGGGGACAGGCACGCCGGACGCTGGCGGGCATGACAGCGATAGTCATTCCTCATGCCATTGGCGACGTCATTGTGGCGCATCATCTTTGTGCGAGGGAAAAGGATCGGGACGCATCCCTGCATTCCATGCATGGCATTCATGCGGCATCCACGCCCGGCCCCGCGATGCGATAGCCGTTGCGGATCATGGAGATGGCAACCATGCACGACAGAACGCGCGTGGACAGGGAATCCGCCCGGCTGGTCAGGATCACGGGCACCCGCGCGCCAAGGACGATGCCCGCCGCCTGCGCCCCGCCGAGGAAGGTCATCTGCTTGGCAAGGATGTTACCCGCCTCCAGATCAGGAACGATCAGGATGTCGGCCTGCCCCCCGATGGGGGAATGCACGCCCTTGCAACGCGCGGCCTCCGGGCTCAACGCGTTGTCGAACGCCAGCGGGCCATCAACGATGCCGCCGGTGATCTGTCCCCTGTCCGCCATCTTGCAGATGATCGCGGCGTCCAGCGTTGACTGGAGGCCGGGATTGACCGTTTCCACCGCCGACAGCAGCGCCACGCGCGGGCAGGCGATTCCCAGCATGTGCGCAAGGTCGATCGCGTTGCGCACGATATCGCGCCGCACATCGAGGTCGGGGGCGATGTTGACCGCCCCGTCGCTGACCAGCAGCGGCCGCCCCACCCCCGGCAGGTCGAGGATATAGACATGGCTCATCCACCTGTCGGTGCGCAGCCCGCTTTCGTGATGGCCGATTTCATGCAGATAGACACGCGAATGCAGCGCCCCCTTCATCAGGACGGCGACCTCCCCGTCGCGGGCCATCCTTACCCCGCGCTGCGCCGCCTGCGCGTCATCGATGGCCTCCACGATGCGGCAGGCCGTGATGTCGAGGGACTCTTCGCGCGCGATCTCGCGGATCCGGGCCGCCGGTCCGATCAGGACGGGCTGGGCCAGCCCACGGCGCAGCAGTTCGCACGCGGCACGCAGCGACACCGCGCTGCAGGGATAGATGATGCCGACCGGCAGCGGCGGCGCGCCATGCAGCGTGGCGGCAAGATCATCGAAAAAATGCAGCGAGGGCGTCGTGGCAGACGTCGTCATGGGACTTTCCAGCAGACAGACAGGAACAGGAATCGTCCCCTTCCTTGCCACACAGTGGGGGGGGCCTCGCGCATCATCTTTGCGCGACCACTCCGCCGCCCCGGCCTCCCCGCCGTGACATCCGCGGCCCCATTGGGCAAGCTTGTGACAACCTTCTGCCCGCATTGCGGGTTTTCACAAGATGCTTGAACAGTTCAGGAGCCCTGACATGTCTTCTCTGGTCGGTTTTATCGGTTTTGGCGCGATGGCCTGCCGCATGGGCGAGAACCTGCGCAAGGCGGGATACGACATCGTGGCCTATACCCCCTCGGGCAAGGGGGGCGACGGCAGCGTGCGCTTCCTTCCCACCCCCCGCGCGCTGGCGCAGGAGGCCGATATTGTCCTCGTCTCCGTCCCTGATGACGAGGCGCTGGACAAATCCATGTCCGGCCCCGACGGGGCGCTGGCGGGCATGAAATCCGGCGGCCTGCTGATCAACACCAGTTCCGTGGCGCCCGAAACCTCGGTCGCGCTGGCGAAACAGGGGGGCGCGTCGGGCATCACGGTGCTGGACGCCCCCGTCGCGGGCAGCACGCCCGAGGCCGAATCCGGCAATCTGGTGGTCCTGGTGGGCGGTGATGCGGCCGATGTCGCGCGCGCGCAGCCCATTTTCGACGCCATCGGGCGGCTGACCATCCATGCCGGCCCGTCGGGAAGCGGATCGAAGCTGAAGCTGGTCATCAACGGCATCATGGGTGCGACCCTGTCCGTCGTGGCCGAAGGCGTGGCCTATGGGCTGGCGTCCGGGCTGGAACGCGGCATGCTGTTTGACGCGCTGGATGCGGTGCCGGTCATCTCCCCCCATCACAAGCGCAAGCTCAAGGCGGCGAAGGCCGGCGATTTCAGCCCGCAGTTCCCCACACGCCTGATGCAGAAGGACATGCGCCTGCTGATGACCGACGCCGCGCGGCAGATGGCGCCGATGCCCGCGACGGCGGCCGCGACACAGTCACTGAGCCTGACGCGCCGCCGTTACCCGAACGAGGATTATTCCGCCCTGTTCGCGATCATGGAAAAGATGGTCGCCAACGACACGCCGTAAATCCCCGTCCCGTCACGCCCTGCGGATCATGTCAGATCCGCCCGCGCGCCACCGCCGCCATGACCGCCAGCCTGTCGCCGATGCCACGCGCGGCCACGGCGTCGGGGTCCCGCGCAACACCGGCCCGCAGGTCGCGCCGCCCCAGCACCGCGGGCAGGGCGGCCGGCAGCACGGCGCGCGACAGGCGGGGGGCCGCCTGCATGGCCTGCGCGTAAAACGCCTCCCCCTCGGTCCGCAGCGCGTCGTGCAGTTCCGCCAGCTGCCGGGGGGTTGCATGGCCTTCACGCGCGCCATCGCGGGTCAGGGAGACGGCCTCCAGCGCCGTATCCGGCAGGGGACAGCGCCCGGAGCGCAGCACCAGCGCCAGATGCCGCGCCAGCGCGCCCGCGCCGTAAACCGCCCCCATGTCCGCGACCGCAGCCCGGCATGCCGCATCATCGCAGCCGATCGCTTCGGCCATGGCGCGCTGCACCCCGCCCGCCCCCAGCCGCATGTTCGCGCGCCACGCATCCCAGTCCGGCAGGCCATCGAGTTCACATTCGCGCGCATCGACAATCCCGCGCGCGGTGTCCGCGTCCACCCTGCCGCGTGACAGCAGTTCCACAAGGGCGATCGCCACCGGATGGCGCTGCGGGTCGCCGCCATCGATCACGTCGCGCCACCACTGCAGCCGGATCATCCCCGCAATCGGCCCCGCCACCGCCCATGATGCAGGAGTCGACAGCGCGCGAACGCACTCGTGATTAAAGGCGATCAGGGTCATCGCCGCCTCGCGCGCGGGGGCGGGAACGAACAGGGCGCACAGGAAACGGTCCGGATCGAAACGCCGCGCGATCGCGCCACATTCGGACAGGCCATCGGTGGATTGTCCTGCATCCTGAACAGTGGTCATGACGTTAGGGATCCATGCGTTACGATGAAGCCACGCCCGCGTGCGTGACTTGACGCACCCGCCGTGCGCCCATAGCTGTTTAGGGGTAGCGGTGAGATACCGCCTTTTGCAATTGCCAGGAGAACGTTCATGGCCTTCGAATTGCCCTCCCTTCCCTTCGCCTACAATGCGCTTGCCGCGCGTGGCATGTGCCAGGAAACCCTGGAACTGCATCATGACAAGCATCATCAGGCTTATGTGACGGCGCTGAACGGATTTGTCGAATCCAAGCCTGCCCTGCAGGGCAAGTCGCTGGAAGAAATCATCCTGATGGTCAAGGGCGACCCGGCACAGGCCCCGGTGTTCAACAATGCGGGACAGCACTGGAACCACATCCTGTTCTGGCAGAACCTGTCGCCCAAGGGCGGCGCGATGCCTGATTCCGTGTCCAAGAAGCTGGTCGAGGATTTCGGCAGCATCGAAAAGTTCAAGGCCGACTTCAAGGCGGCAGCGGCCTCGCAGTTCGGTTCGGGCTGGGCGTGGCTGGTCCTTGGCCCCGATGGCAAGCTGGCGGTGACGAAGACGGCCAATGGCTCCAACCCGCTGGCCGAAGGCCAGGGCAAGGTGCTTCTGGGCCTCGACGTGTGGGAACATTCCTACTACCTCGATTTCCGCAACCGTCGTCCCGACTATATCGTCAACTACCTCGACAAGCTGGCGAACTACGAATTTGCCGAAGCGCAGCTCAAGGCCGCGTAAGGCATCGCCACGGCATTGCCGGGCGGCCCCGGGGTCGCCATGATGAAGCCCGGTCGCAAGCGCGGCCGGGTTTTTTGTTTTCCCCCTTCCCCGCATCCAGACGGGGCATGACAAAGGCATGCAGGATTCCGCGATGACCCTTCATTCATGGTGGCTGTTTTCCGTCGCCGTCTTTCTTCTCTGCGCCATTCCCGGTCCCAACATGCTTCATGTCCTGACACGCAGCGTCTATTTCGGCGTGCGGCGCACGACCGCGACGATGGCGGGCTGCCTGCTGGCGCTGCTGGTGGCGCTGGGCGCGTCCGTGGCGGGGCTGAGCGCCGCGCTGGCGGCCTCCCCCCGGCTGTTTGGCGCCCTGCGCGTGGTGGGGGCGTGTTACCTCGTCTATCTCGGGATCAGGGCATGGCGGGCGCATGACGGGTCCGACAATCCGGCGCAGGGGGATCTCGACACGGCACCCGACCCGACATCCGGCACGGCGTTCGCGCTGTTTCGCGGCGGCTTCCTGGTGGCGATCAGCAATCCGAAGCTGCTGCTGTTCGCGGCGGCGTTCTTTCCGCAGTTCATCAATCCCGCGGCCCCGCGCCTGCCGCAGTTTTCCATACTCGTCATAACGTTCGCGACCATCGAGACGGCATGGTACATGGTCTATGCGGTGGGCGGCCGCAAAATGGCGGCCTACCTGTCGCGACCGACGCTGAAGCGGACCTTCAACCGCCTGACCGGGGGGATTTTCATCGGCTTCGGCGCAATCCTGCTGCGCGCCCGCGCCTGATCCCTCCCCGATCCTTCCGGCTTCTGCCGCGTGACGTCAGCCCTTGGCGGGCGGCGTCATGTCATTGGCGGGCTTGGAGACGCTGGTGATGACGCTGGTGATGGTATCGCGCAGGACGGTCACACGCACATTGGGGGCGATTTCGACCTCGACCTCGTTCGATCCCTCGGCCACCTTCTGGACGACCGCGACGATGCCGCCCCCGGTCAGCACACGGTCCCCCCGGCGCAGGGAGGAAAGCTGGCTGCGCAGCTGCTTCTGCTTGAGCTGCTGCGGGCGGATCAGCAGGAAGTAGAAAATCCCGAACATGGCCACATAGGGCAGGATGGACACCAGGCCCTCGGCGCTGAATCCACCGCCGCCAGCGGACTGGGCATAGGCCGGGGTGGTCAGGAAATTATCAAAAAGAGAGCTCATCGGCAGGTTTCCGGCATGATACGGGTTTGAACGGGTTGCAGGGTTGCGATGCGGACCATAGTTTTCGCCTGTTTCCCGTCAAGGCGTCAGTTCGCCATTCAACATGGTCCGACGCGCTCCGGATATCAGTCAGCGTATGCTGTCGCCTTCATGTCCATGAATCAGGATCGACGATGGATTCCAATCTGCTCCCCGTTCTCGAACGCATTGCCTCCGCGCTGGAGCGCCTGTCCCCGCCCGCCCCCAGCCTGAAGGGCCTTGATGCGGCCGATGCCTTCATCTGGCACCCGTCGCTGGGGCGGCTGTCGCCCGTGGCACAGGTGGCGCATGTCGATATCGGCCTGCTGCGCGGGGTGGAACGCCAGCGTAACCTGCTTCTGGACAATACGCTGCACTTTGCCAAAGGGTTGCCTGCCAACAACGCCATGCTGTGGGGCGCGCGCGGGATGGGCAAGTCGTCGCTGGTCAAGGCCGCGCACGCGCAGGCGAACCTGATGGACGGACAGCCCGCAGCACCGGGCAGGGGCCGGCTGGCGCTGGTGGAAATCCAGCGCGAGGACCTTGCCACGCTGCCGGAACTTCTTGTCCTGCTGCGTGACAGCACGCGCCGCTTCATCGTCTTTTGCGACGACCTGTCGTTCGAGCGGGAGGACGCGGATTACAAGGCGCTGAAATCCGTTCTTGATGGCGGCATTGCCGGGCGTCCGGACAATGTGCTGTTCTATGCCACGTCGAACCGCCGTCACCTGATGCCGCGCGAGATGATCGAGAACGAGAGTTCGACCGCCATCAACACGGCCGAGGCGACGGAGGAGAAGGTCTCCCTCTCCGACCGGTTCGGACTGTGGATCGGTTTTCACAACTGTGCCCAGGATACCTTCATGGACATGGTGCGCGGATATGCCCGCGAACGTCACCTGCATATCGATGACGCGGAACTGGTGCGCCGGGCCAACGCGTGGTCACTGGCGCGGGGGGGACGTTCGGGCCGCGTGGCATTCCAGTTCATCGAGGATCTTACGGCAGAACTTTCCGCGCGGGAATGATCCATCACATGGTTCACGTCCGGGCGATGGTGCATAATGACGCGCCGGCAGGGGTGAAGGCACCCCGGCCGGGCGGATGTCGTTGCCACACGACAGGGACGGGAGAGATGTGACAAAGTATGATTGCGCGGAACCATTCATGCTTCCCGCGAAAAATATCCTTATATACCGTTGGGCCCTTACCCCGCCCGCGCATTCGACAGACGCAACGCCACACCATGTGATCCCTGGCACGTCCGATCGCCACGGCCATCTTCAAAACCAAGAGAGACAATGGACAAATTGCTTTCGTCAGACAGCGTGCCGCCCATGACCACAGGCCGACGCGACCTGCGTCGCATCCATGCGCACCCTGACAACTGGTATCCCGTTGCATGGTCACGTGAACTGCGCCCCGGGAAGACAATCGGAACACGTTACGCCGGGCTGCCGATCGCGCTGGTGCGCCCGCGCGAGGGAGGAAGCGTCTTTGCGCTGGAAGACCGCTGCGCCCACAGGCAGGTGCCCCTGAGCAAGGGAACAGTCAAGGGCGACTCGGTGCAATGCTGCTATCACGGCTGGGCCTATGGCCGGTCGGGCCGCTGCATCGACGTGCCCTATCTGGGCAAGGGCAAGCTGCCCAATGGCGTGCGCACCTATCCGTGCCGCGAACAGGATGGCCTGATCTTCATCTTCCCCGGAGACCCTGAAAAGGCGGAGGCACAGCCTCTGCCCGCGCTGGCGCAGGTGGCGAACCCCGCCTACAAGACGCGCCGCTTTGGCCGCACCATCAAGTGCCATTACAGTTTCATGCATGAGAACCTGATGGATATGAACCACCAGTTCATGCACATGAAACAGATGGGCGAGATGAAGCCGCGCTTCCTGGGCCAGGAACGCACGCCCAACATGGTGGAGGCGCGCTACAGCTTTGCCCGCACCGGCGGCAAGCAGCCGATCGGCGAGGCGCTGATTTTCGGGCAGAAGCGCGATAACAGCGAAAAATACGCCCATCGCGACGTGATGACGATCCGCACCGTCTATCCCCACCAGACGCTGTCGATTCGCACCGGCGACAACGATCCAGTCATGGACCTGTGGATTTCCTATGTCCCGCAGGATGCGAAACAGCTGACGAACCGGGTCTTCGGCCTGCTGTCGATCAAGCGTCCGGGCATACCGGGGCTGCTGGATCTGGCCTGGCCCTTCCTGACCGCCTTTACCGAGCGGATTTTCCGCGAGGACCGCGAAATCGTGGAAATGGAACAGGAAGCCTGGAACGAGCAGAACGGAGACCGCAACCAGGAAATCTTCCCCGTGATCTGCAACCTGCGCGAACTGCTGGCGGAATGCGGGCTGCCGGCGCGGTATGATACGCCCGTGGACGCCACCGCGGCGGAAGACATTCCCGCCGATGTCCCCGAACAGGCGAACATATGACAACGGACGGACAGTCACGGTTTTCAGGCACGGCGCTGGAGGCGGGCGAGTACCGCCTGCGTGAGGTCCGGGCCAGCGATGCGCCCGTCATGCATCGCCTGATCAATGACTGGAGCGTGGTACGCATGCTCAGCCGCGTGCCGTTTCCCTATCCGCGCGGGCTGACGGATGAATGGATCGCCTCCACCATCGAGCAGTCGCGCAATGGCGATGCCTATCACTTCGCCATCACCTGCCCGCAGGCGGCCAGCCCCGATGAACTGATCGGCTGCATCGGGCTGCGCATCGACCGCGCGGCCCGGACGGGAACGCTGGGATACTGGGTGGCGCGGACGCACTGGAACCGCAAGGTCGCCACCACCGCGGCGGGGCGGCTGGCGCGCTGGGCCATGGCCAACCTGCCGATCGAGCGGCTGACGGCGTCGGCCGCCCATGACAACCATGCCTCCATCGCCGTGCTGCGCCGCATCGGCTTTCGGGAGGTGGGGACCGGCCATCAGGAATTCGTCTCACGCGGGGGGGAATATCCCGTCCTGTGTTTCGAGGCGCGCCATGCCGACCTGTCCGGAACGGGCGCCCCCGCGCCGGGGGAGGAAAGCGACCTTCCCCGCCAGAAGAAAAGCGTGCTGGTCGCCGCCGTCGCCCTGATCGACACGGATGGCCGCATCCTGCTGGCCCGCCGCCCCGAAGGCAAATCCATGGCGGGGCTATGGGAATTTCCGGGCGGCAAGGTCGAACCCGGCGAAACGCCGGAAGCGGCCCTGATCCGCGAACTGGACGAGGAGCTTGGCATTGACGTCGCGCGTTCCTGTCTGGCGCCGTTTACCTTCGTCTCCCACGATTATGGGCATTTCCACCTTCTGATGCCGCTTTATGTCTGCCATCGGTGGAAAAACACCCCGACCCCGCGTGAGGGGCAGACCCTGGAATGGGTCGCGGCGAACCGGCTGCATGAATACGCCATGCCGGACGCCGACAGGCCGCTTGTGCCGCTGCTGCGCGACCTGATCTGAACCGACCCCGCGACAGGGCCGGTTCCCCATGGACCCGACCTCAGGACCGGGTATTCATTTCCCTGCCAAGCTCACGCACCTCCCGCGCGGGAAAGCGTGCCTGCACCTGGCCGGGCACATCGACACTGAACATGAAAAGCCCACCCGTCAGCGGCTGCTCCGCCAGGATTTCGGGCGTCAGTCCCTTGCGCGCGGTGGTCACGAACACGGTGCGGTAATCCGGCCCGCCAAAGGCGACCTTGGTCACGTTGCGCGCAGGCACCGGTACCGGGGCCAGACGTTGCGCATCGGGGGCGAAACGCTCGATCCGGCTGCCACCCCATACGCCAACCCACAGGCACCCCGCGCTGTCGACCACGACGCCATCGGGATACCCCTCCTCCAGCCGGGCAAAGACACGCCGGTTCTTCAGGGTGCCGTCATCATGCACATCGAAGGCGTAAATGCTCTGCCGATGCGAATCATTGTGATACAGCGTCCGCCCATCGGGGGAGAGCGCGGGTCCGTTGGTGACCACGTATCCCTCGTCATGACGGACGATGCGCAACGTGCCATCCCCCTCGCGCGTTACGGAATACAGCGCGCCCGATGGCGTGGCCTCCCCGTCATCCATGGTGCCGAACCACAACCGTCCCCGCGGATCGACATAACCGTCATTGATGCGGTTTCCGGGACGGTCGGGTTCGACGACCGCCTGCGCGGTGAACTGCCCGGTGGCGGGATCAAACCCATGCAGGCCGTCCTTCAGCCCGCACATGAACGTGCCGTCTGCAACCGGCACCAGAAAGCCGGGCCGACGCGGGGCGGTCCATGATTTCGTCTCCCCCGTTGCGGGAACATAGCGATGAATGGCCGAGCCAACGATATCCACGAAATAGAGCGCCTGTTCCGCCTCCGCCCAGACGGGGCCTTCGCCAAGCTGCGCCTTAAGGTCCCATACGCACCGTGGCGCTGGTGTCGTCGTATCCATGCGGTTTTCCTTTGCGGATATGTCTGATGGGGGGACTCTATCCCAAAAACGAGACGTCCCGCACCCCGCCTGCCGCCGGGCGATACGATGACACGCGCCGGGCCGGTACTGAATGGCCGGATGGTGGACCCGCGCCGCCATGGGCGAGACTTCCGCCCTGCTCTGCTGCTAGGCTGCGACCTGTCTTTTTCATTTCCAGACCTGATGGATGACGCCCCATGAATCCGACTGCCTGTATCCTGGTTATCGGTAACGAGATCCTGTCCGGCCGGACACAGGACGTAAACGTGCAGTATATCGCCCGCCGTCTGGCGGAAATGGGCATTTCCCTGCGGGAGGTCAGGATCATTCCCGACATCCGCCCTGTGATCGTAAACGTGGTGACCGAAACCCGCGCCGCCTATGACCATGTCTTCACCACCGGGGGAATCGGCCCGACGCATGATGACATAACATCATCGTGCGTGGCCGAGGCCTTCGGCGTGCCTTGGGCGCCGCACCC
Organism: Novacetimonas cocois; assembly: GCF_003311635.1. Lineage (GTDB taxonomy): Bacteria > Pseudomonadota > Alphaproteobacteria > Acetobacterales > Acetobacteraceae > Novacetimonas > Novacetimonas cocois. Next base: position 278,878 of record NZ_QEXL01000002.1, read on the forward strand.
GGAAACGTTCCAGCTGCTGGAGAAGCATTTCGCGCCCGGGGAGTTCAATGCCGCGCGCCAGCGCATGGCGACCCTGCCGGTGGGGGCGACGCCCATTCGCAACCCCGTTTCCATCGCCCCCGGATTTACCATGGGCAACGTGCATGTCATGGCGGGCGTGCCCCGCATCATGCGCGCGATGTTCGAGGAAATCGCCCCCACCTTGCGCTGCGGCAGGCCGGTGACGTCACGTAGCTGGCACGCATTCGGCCTGTATGAAGGGGGACTGGCGGAAAAGCTGGAAAAGATCCAGGACCGGCATCCCGATGTGGATATCGGTTCCTACCCTTTCCACGACCATGACGGGCACGGTGGCGTGGCGCTGGTCAGCAAGGGACTGGATGCAGACGAAGTGGCGCAGGTCGCGCAGGATATCAGGCAGATGATCGAAAAGCTGGGCTTTACCCCCATAGAGGGCGAACCCGCGCACAAGGCCTGAAGACAGCTTCAAACCATCAGAAGTTTTTGGTGAAGCTTTTTTCAAAAAGCTTCGAAGAACGCCGCCTTTTTGAAAAAAGGCGGCACCCAAAAACTTCTGACATTTTCCATCAGCAGGTTGCCTTCAGACAACCTCCAGGGAAAAATCGAGTTTCAAAGCCTCTGGCAGGGGTTGAAACCATCCGGTTTCCCAGAACAGACAGCCCACTTTCCGTGAGAAAGGACTGCCTGTTCCCTTTTCCTCACGCGAGTTTCTCGCGCCCCATGGCAAGGAATTTTTCCCGCCGCTGCGCCTTGAGCAACGTGGCGTCCTTGGCCAGCAGGCCCGGCAGTTCAGCGGCGATGGCATCGCCCACCGCGCGGATCGTCGCCTTGGGATCACGCTGCGCGCCGCCCAGGGGTTCGGGAATGATGCGGTCGATCAGTTCAAGCTGCAGCAGGTCCTGCGCCGTAAGCTTGAGCGCATCCGCCGCCGTGCTGGCCTGCTTGGGATCGCGCCACAGGATCGACGCACAGGCTTCGGGCGAAATGACGGAATAGATCGCGTGTTCCAGCATCATCACGCGGTCGCCGGCACCCAGCGCCACCGCGCCGCCGGATCCCCCCTCGCCGATCACGGTGGCGATGACCGGCACCGGCGCGGACAAGCAGGTATCGATGGAACGCGCGATGGCTTCGGCCTGTCCCCGTGCCTCGGCATCGATGCCGGGCCATGCGCCCGACGTATCGATGAAGGTCAGGATCGGCAGGCCGAACTGTCCCGCCAGCTTCATCAGGCGTTGCGCCTTGCGATAGCCTTCGGGCCGGGCCATGCCGAAATTATGGTGCAGCCGGGTTTCGATTTCCGCCCCGCGCTCCGTCCCGATCACGACCACGGGCTGGCCGCCGAAACGCCCCAGCCCGCCGATGATGGCCTTGTCCTCACCAAACAGGCGATCACCCGCCAGCGGCGTGAATTCGCCAATCAGGCCGGCGATGTAATCGACCGTGTGCGGACGCTGCGCATGACGTGCGACCTGTACCTTCTGCCACGGCGTCAGCTTGGCATAGGCCGCGCGCAGCTGGCGGTCGGCCTTTTCATTCAGGCGCGCGATCTCGTCGGCGATGTTAATGCCGTCGGGACCGGACATCTTGCGAAGTTCGTCGATCTTGTTTTCAAGCTCGGCGACGGGCTTTTCGAAATCTAGAAACTGGCGCATGGCCTGCCGATAGCACAGCCCGTGACACAGCCAAACACATTCCGTCGCGATTTTTCACGGCCATGGCATTTTTTGCCCCGCCGCCCCTGCATGCCTCAGCCGACGGCATGCTCCGACAGGGGATGATGCTGCCGCAATGCCTGCTGCAGCCGTTCCGTCAGGACATGGGTGTAAATCTGGGTCGTGGCGATGTCGGCATGTCCCAGCAGCATCTGCAGCGCGCGCAGGTCGGCCCCGTGTGACAGCAGGTGCGTGGCAAAGGAATGACGCAGCACATGCGGCGACAGGCTCTGCGGGTCCAGCCCGGCCTTCAGCGCCACGTCATGCAGGATGCGGTCGAATCCCTGCCGCGTCATCGCGCGCTGCGGGTTGCGGCCGGGAAACAGGAACGGGCTGGACAGGGGACGGTCCATGCGCATCAGATCGTCCGCCGTGTCACGCGCGCGCGACGACAGGGGCACCATGCGTTCGCGCCCACCCTTGCCCCGCACCACCAGCATTCCGGACGCCCGTTGCAGCGACGCGCGCGGCAGGGACAGCAGTTCCGAAACGCGCAGGCCCGAGGCGTAGAGGATTTCCAGCGCGGTCCGCGCGACCAGCATGCGCCGCGTCTCCTGCTGTCCCGCATCGGCGCGCGCCACGCAGGCGGCCAGAAGGGATTCGACATCGCCTTCCGACAGGAAGCGGGGCAACGCCGCCGTCTGGCGCGGGGCCTCCAGCATGCTGGCGGGATTGTCGGGACGCCTGCCCTCACGCGCAAGGAACAGGTAATACTGCCGCATGCATGACAGGCGCCGCGCCTGCGTGCGGGCCGACAGCCCCGCGCGCGCCAGATCTGCCAGATAACCGCCCAGCTGTCCGGGCGATGCCTGCGCCAGCGTCGTGCCCTGATGCGCAAGGGCCGCCGCCAGGTCATCGAGATCGCGGCGATAGGCCTTCAGCGTATTGAGCGCGGCCCCACGTTCGGCCGCCAGCATTTCAAGAAAGGCCTCGATCCCGGCCGCGCTCATTGCGCGGCGGCGGGCTTTGCCATCGGCACGACCGGCAGCGCCGCAGGGGTGGCAAGGGCCGCTGGCGGCGCGGCGGGCGGAGTCGCCATCGACAGTTCCCGATGGACATCCTGCTGCACCAGTGCCGGCGGAAAGACGCCCAGCGACAGGAACCCGCCAACCATGCACAGCAGCAGGACCGCGGACACGGCGACAATGATACGGCCCATGACTTTTCCCCTTCCCGCGTCAGGAACGCGATGGATACGACATGACAGGACGGCGGGAAAACGCCCATCGCATGGCACCGCCACGCCGACAGGGATCCTTCCCCGCTATCCGTTTTTTTCCGCTCTATGTTAGGTTGGGCATCATGTCACGCCCGATTTCATCCGATACGCCCCCGACGGCGTCCCCGACGTCACCAAATGGCGACGCCCCGGCCCTGTTCATTCCCCTCGACCTGGACGCGCTGGGGCACGACCGTCGCCCCGACGTTCCCTTTCCGCAGGGACGCAGCATCGTGCTTGTCGGGCTGATGGGGGCGGGCAAGACGACCATCGGACGCATGCTCGCCGCACGGCTGAATCTGGCATTCGTGGATTCGGACGAGGAAATCGAACGCGCTGCCGGATGCTCCATCGCCGACCTGTTCCAGAAATACGGGGAGGCCGAATTCCGGCGCGGCGAACACATGGTGATGCGCCGCCTGCTGTCCGGGCCACCCGTGGTGCTGGCGACCGGTGGCGGGGCCTTCATGGATCCGCGCACCCGCGCATGCGTGCGCGAAAATGCGACGTCGGTCTGGCTGCGCTGTCCCCTGCCGGTATTGCTGCAGCGCGTGCAGGAGCGTACGCACCGTCCGCTGCTGAACGTCACATCGCCCGCGACGGTGCTGTCGGGCCTTATGCAGGTTCGCCATCCCGTGTATGCGGAGGCGGACATCATCGTCGATTGTGGAGATGACAACGTGGAGCACAGCGCCGAAAAGGTCTTCCGCACCATCAGTGCCACGCGGCCGCCCCTGCTGGTGCCGGTCCGCCTGCAGCGCGCGGGATATGATGTGCAGATCGGCGCGGGGCTGATCGGGCGCGCGGGCGCGCGTCTGGCGCATCTGCTGCCGCAGAAACGCGTCATGATCGTTACCGATGAAAATGTCGCGGCCCTGCACCTGCCTGCCCTGATCGCGGGGCTGGATGAAACGGGCATCCATCACCAGACCATAACCGTCCCCCCCGGCGAGGGATCCAAGACCCTCGCCCAGTACGGGCGCGTCACGAATGCCCTGCTGGAGGCCGGCGTGGAACGGGGCACCACCGTCGTGGCGCTGGGTGGTGGCGTGGTGGGCGACCTGGCCGGTTTCGCCGCCGCCACGACGCTGCGCGGCCTGCCCTTTGTCCAGATTCCCACCACGCTGCTGTCGCAGGTCGACTCGTCCGTGGGCGGCAAGACGGGCATTAACACGCCCTTTGGCAAGAATCTGCTCGGGGCGTTCCACCAGCCGATTTCGGTCCTGATCGATACCGGGGCGCTGGCGACGCTGCCCGCGCGCGAAATCCGCGCCGGGTACGCGGAAATCGTGAAATCCGGACTGCTGGGCGATGCCGACCTGTTTGAATGGTGCGACCGCCACGGACAGGCCGTGCTGGCGGGCGACCCCGACCTTCAGGCCGAGGCCATCCGCCGCGCCTGCGCCTTCAAGGCCGCCGTCGTCGCCGATGACGAGCGCGAGGAACGCAAGACCAACGGACGCGCGCTACTGAACCTTGGCCATACGTTCGGCCATGCGCTGGAGGCCGAGCTTGGCTATGACGGGCGCCTTCTGCATGGCGAAGGCGTGTCGATCGGCCTGCGGCTGGCGTTCATGCTGTCGGTGCGTCTGGGATACTGCGCGCAGGCGGACCTTGACCGGGTGACGACGCATCTTGAACGGCTGGACATGCCCGCGCGCATCAGTGACACGGGGCATGAATTTTCCGCCGCGACGCTGGTTCGCCACATGCGGCGTGACAAGAAGATGCGCGACGGACGCCTGTCGTTCGTGCTGGTGCGCGGCATTGGCGAGGCGTTCACCTGCCGTGACGTCCCGGACGAGGCGGTACTGGCCACCCTGCGCGAGGACGGCTGCCGTCCCTGAACATGGACGTCCCACGCAGGCCCGGCAGGGCGTGACGTTTATGCAACAGCCCGATGGATGATGGCCGCAGATGCCATCATCCACACAACATTTACCTTATTTCAACCTGTCTCCCCCAAAACAAGGCGGCCAAGGGTCGTATCGGGAGATTTGGCAAGAAATATTCCCGCAATATTCCCCTCGGCGTCGCAAAACAAAGCACAAGCTTTATTCGATCAACATTGTATCGCCCTTGTGGAGTTGCCCCCATCTTCCACGAACACAGGCGTACGATCAGGTTTAAGGACGGGAATATGCGTCTGCGTACGGCGTTACTGGCAACGACCCTGATGGGCGCTGCCCCGGCGGCATCCATGGCTACGACGATCACGGGCCCTTATGTCGGAATCGGGGGAGGTTACGACCTGACCCAGGTCCAGCACGGTCATGGTGTGGACAGGGACGGCCCCGCCTCCCATCAGGAAACCGAGTCCGGGACACGCGACCGGCTGCACCACCACAATGGCTGGACCGGCTTCGGCGCGGTTGGCTGGGGTTTCGGAAACGGCCTGCGTGTCGAGGTCGAGGGCGATTACAACTGGTCGCAGATCGACCGTGAAACGATCGGCGGGGGCACGAACACCTTCTCCGGCCGGACCCGTGGCGCCGACCGTTCCTATGGCGGTTTCCTGAATGTCCTGTACGACATCGACCTGAAGCGCCTGTTCAGCATCGACGTCCCCGTCACCCCGTTCGTCGGTGTCGGCGCGGGCTANATGTCGGCACGTCAACGAACTATAACATCAGTGGCGTGAACGCGAATGTCCGCCATGATGGCGGCAACCAGGGCTTCGCCTATCAGGGAATTGTGGGTGCCGCCTATGACATCCCGGGCGTCCCGGGCCTGCAGATGACCACCGAATANNCAGTCCTTTACGATGGGCGATGCGGGCAGCCGTACCACCATCGGCAGCCCGTGGAACGCGGAACGCCACGGGTACGTGCATTTCGATCATCGCTTCAACCACCAGTTCATCGTCGGCGTCCGCTATGCGTTCAACCATGCGCCGCCGCCGCCGCCGCCGGCCCCCGCCGTCGTGCCGCCCGCGCCGACCGC
>NZ_QEXL01000020.1 GCF_003311635.1 Novacetimonas cocois
CCACATCGCAGCAAGCTTCATCTTCTATCTCAAAGAATGAGTCCTGAGCCTAAGCACAGGTGATCGAAAGAGCGCGAGGCAGGGGCAGGTAATGCGAATTCGGTTACTGTCAGTGCTGGCGATGATGGCGAATATCATCTGCTCCCCATGTCAGGCGACGCCAATAGCTGATGCCTGGCACACGATTGCTGTCGAAGATAGTAACGCCGCCCTCAAGCTGATCGAGACAGGCCATCCCGGGGCTGCGCCGGAACTGGGTGATGCAGCCTTTCAGGCACGGCTCGTGCTGGCGAAAGCCCATGTTGCTGAACGCTTGCCGCAGGTGACTGATTACCCGGCCTATGCCGCCCTGATGGCTGGCCTTGCTGCCGATTTTCAGGATGGGCATATCTGGAACAACGCGATCGTCGGTGCCCAACGGATCAACACTTCCGGCATCCTGCTGATCCGCCAAGACGGTCATTGGGTGGTGGGCGCGCAGCAGACACTTGATGGCGAACCGGATATCAAAGGTTCCGTCCTGCTCGGCTGTGACGGCAAGGACGCCGATAGCTGGGCTTTCCCGCGCATCGCCCAATTCCGTGGCGACCCTGAACTGGAGGCGATCCGGTCCAGCGCGGCAGGCTGGCTGCTGCTGGATGAAGGCAACCCTTTCCTCGTTCGGCCGACACATTGTCGTTTCGTCAGACCGGGAGGCCAACCAAAGGACGTGACCCTGCACTGGCATCCAGCTCTCACGGCCCACGTGCGGGAAGCAGTCAGGCAGATCGCACGCCACGGTGACGCCGGATTGAGCGTCATGCCTTTTTCAGGCGGCTGGTGGATCGGGCTGGATACCTTCGAAGACGAGGCGCAGAAGTTCGTCGATCTGGTCCGAAATAATCAGGCCGCCCTCCGGACCGCCCCGATGGTCGTGATCGATCTGCGGGGGAATGGTGATGGGAACTCCCGATACTCTGATGCCATCGCTCGATCGCTGGTCGGTGATCCGCGCTTCGCTGCCGCCCAGGTACCGCTTCCCGCATGCTCCGGCGATTACTGGCGAGTTTCACCCGGCACGCTGGCCACTCTCCAGAACGATCTGGCACATGCAGAAGCGGAGCACGATACCGCTGGCATAAGCTTTTATCAGCCGGTCGTCAGCGACATGAAACAGGCTATTGCCAGCCATCGTGAGTTCTCTCCAGCGCTTCCAGCCTGCGCCCGCAATGCCCTGGCCGTTGATCAGGATACCGCGCCCCGGTCATTACCCCCGAGCAAGATGAAAGGACGGCTGGTGCTAATAACCGACCATAATTGTTTCAGCTCCTGCCTGATCGTCGCAAATCTCTTCCGACGGCTTGGCGCAGTGCCATGTGGGGGAAGCAACGGATCGATCCACCCGTTACATGGAAGTAAGGGAAGAAACCCTGCCATCAAAGCTGCGCGCCTTTTCAACGCTTCAGAAGGTAGAAATCGGGATCGGCAATTATGGACCTTATATGCCCGAGATCGCGTATCCAGGTGTGCTCAGCGACGATATTGCGCTGAAAACGTGGGTTGCCGCATTGCCAGACCGAAAGTGAGAGAAAGACATTGGCGGGTCGGGTCGCGATCAGTCGCCAGCATGCAATCCAGATCACTGAGCAATTACCGGAACAATTACCGGAACACGATTGTTGATTTATGTAATATCCATGAATTATTCATTATAAAGTAATATATATTATCGAAAAATATAACGTTATTATTTTATATCATGCTCGGATCAGGTCCAATGATAGAATAAAAATTCACAATTACAATTGTAATGCATGACATCCTCAGTAAAAAGGGCTACACCCATATGGATACAGCCCTTTTGATCATTCAACGCGAATATTCAATCAGGCAACCCGACGATGACCTCCGCGCGGGCCACCATGACCACCGGGACGACCACCACGGCCGCCGCCACCGGGGCGACCACCACGTCCACGGCCGCCGCCACCCAGCACGGGCGGGCGCATGGTCGAATTCGCAGCAGCCTCGGAATGATACGGATGCTCCTGCACGACCGGGATCTTCTTGCCGATCGTCTTTTCGATATCGCGCAGCCATGCACGCTGTTCGGCATCGCACAGCGATACGGCCCAGCCATCACGTCCCGCGCGCGCGGTGCGCCCGATCCGGTGCACATAGCTTTCCGGCACATTCGGCAGATCATAGTTGAAGACATGCGTGACATCATCAACGTCAATGCCGCGTGCCGCGATATCGGTCGCCACCAGCACCTTTACCGCGCCAGAGCGGAAGCCCGACATCGCGCGTTCGCGCGCGCCCTGCGACTTGTTGCCGTGGATGGCCTCCGCCGTTATACCATGCTCGTTCAGGAACGCGGCAACCTTGTTGGCTTCGTGCTTCATCAGCGTGAACACGACGGCACGCTCCACCTTGGGGGAGTCCACCAGCAGCTTCAGCGCCTCGCGCTTGTTGCCCGTATCCACATACATCACGGCCTGACGGATGCGGTCCACCGTACTGGACGGCGGCGTGACCTGCACCGTGGCCGGGTCACGCAGCAGACCGTGCGCCAGCTCCGAAATGCTCTTGGGCATCGTGGCGGAAAACAGCAGGGTCTGGCGATCGGTCGGCAGCGTTGCGACAATCTTGCGGATATCGCGGACAAAGCCCATGTCCAGCATCCGGTCGGCCTCGTCCAGGACAAGGATTTCCAGCCCGGACAGGTCGACATGCCCCTGCCCCATCAGGTCCAGCAGACGGCCCGGGGCGGCGACCAGCACATCGACACCGCGACGCAGTGCCTCGATCTGGCGTCCCTGCCCCACGCCACCGAAAACCACCGCATGGGTGAACTTCATATGACGGGCATAGGACGAGAAGCTGTCATCGATCTGTGACGCCAGTTCACGCGTGGGCGCCAGGACCAGCGCGCGCGCGCCCTTGGGATGGGCACGGCCCTTGCTGGTCAGCAGATGGTTTAGGATCGGCAGCGCGAATGCCGCCGTCTTGCCCGTGCCTGTCTGCGCCAGGCCCAGCAGGTCGCGTCCCTCAAGCAGATAGGGAATGGCGCCAGCCTGAATCGGGGTGGGCGTGGTATAGCCTTCCTCGTTGAGAGCCCGCAGCAGCGGCTCCGCAAGATGAAGATCGGCAAACGTTGTCATGAAAAGCGCCTCCTGGCGCAAGGAAATATGGCCGGAAACGTCACGACAGCATGCGCGTCCGGAAAAACCTGATGAAGGAACACAAGACCTGCCCCCGCAGATGTGCATGGGGCGGTCGTCTGTCGTCGCGAATTATCAGGTGTCGGGATGAAACTGGTCCTGTCGCTTCTGTCGTGTCCCCCGCGTCAAGGACACGCGCCTACATGCCAGCAATCGGGACAGGCGCGGTCCGTCCCTTGGACGCGGCTTCTATCCGTTTGCGTCCCGCCCCGCAAGTTTTTTCCGTCCGCCCCGCTCAGATGACCATTTAACCGGCCGGGAAACGGTCCGTGATGATGACCTCGCTGTCCGGCAGCGCGCCGACCCGTGGCAGGGCTTCCTGCGTGCCCCGGCCAATCACGACGAACATGGCGACGACATGATCGGCAGGCAGGTTGATCAGCTTTCCCACCGCATCATAATCAAACCCGTCCATGGGGCAGCTCTGGTATCCCTCTGCCGTGGCCGCCAGCATCAGCGTCTGGGCCGCAAGGCCCGCGCTCCGCATGGTTTCGTCGCGCTGCACCCATTCGCGACCGCTGTAATAATCGTGGATCATGCCGGCCATCTGGTCCTGCACCTCTTTCGGTGCCCCGTCGAAATAGCGGGCCGGGTTCTTTTTCCATGCATCCACGTCGGCACATACGACCACCAGCACCGAGGCATCGGTCACCTGCGCCTGATCCCACGCCACCTTGCGCAGTTCCCGACGCAGTTCCGGGTCCTTTACCACCACGAAGCGGCAATGCTGGATATTGAACGCGCTCGGCGCGTGCCGGGCCGCGTGCAGCAGCGCCTCAACCTGCGCATCGTCAATGTGATAGGTAGGATCATATGCCCTTATCGCGCGGCGCCTGCGAACGGCTTCCAGTGTATCCATGGTCTTTTTCTCCTGCCTGATCCGCCTGCGATGGCCGCAAGGCCTTACGGGCGGCTGTCCTTTATTCCGCCACAGCGTAACCCCTGCCCCCGCCGCTGGTCAAAGGACCGGGAATCGCCGGTCGGCCCGGATATCGCCATCATCACGACAGCGTGACATTCCTTCCGACAACCTTCATGCGCGACCGAAGTTATAACACGATGCCCTCAGCATGGTCCGGGATCGCATGATCCGGGCCTGACAAAGGATGGAGTACGAAGAATGGCGATCAAGAAATATGGAACGGCGCAGTGGGCCGGTGGCCTGAAGGATGGAAAAGGCAATGTTTCCACCGAAAGCGGCGCCCTGTCGAAACAGCCCTATGGCTTCAACACCCGCTTCGAAGATGCACCGGGCACCAATCCTGAAGAACTGATCGGCGCCGCCCATGCCGCATGCTTTGCAATGGCGCTGTCGGGCGTGCTGGGCGGAAAAGGCATCACTGCCGACCTGCTTGAAACCAAGTCCACCGTGTCGCTGGAAAAGCAGGATGACGGCTTTGCCGTGACCGGCGTGCATCTGGCCCTGCACGCCACCGTGCAGGACATCGATTTCGCGACGTTCAACGAACTGGCCAATACGGCCAAGGCCGGCTGCCCCATTTCAAAGCTGCTGAACGCGCCCATCACGCTGGAAGTCGTGCTGGAACAGTAAGCCCCTTCCTCAACGGGCGGGGAACATCACGTCCCTGCCTGTCCCCGATGGCGCAGAAGATGATCGGCCAGCACGCAGGCCATCATCGCCTCGCCCACCGGCACGGCGCGGATCCCGACGCACGGGTCATGCCGTCCCCTGGTCATGACATCCACGTTTCCGCCCGATCGCGTGACTGAAGGAACGGGGGTCAGGATCGAACTCGTGGGCTTGACCGCGAAACGCGCAACGATGGGCTGTCCCGTGGAAATGCCGCCCAGGATGCCGCCGGCATGGTTGGACAGGAAATGCAGCTGCCCATCGCGCATGCGCATGGGATCGGCATTTTCCTCGCCCGTCAGGGTGGCGGCGGTGAACCCGTCGCCAATTTCAACGCCCTTGACAGCATTGATGCTCATGAATGCCATGGCAAGGTCGGAATCCAGCTTGCCATAAATCGGCGCCCCCATACCCGCGGGCACGCCTTCGGCCACCACCTCGACAACCGCGCCAATGGAGGATCCATCCTTGCGAATCTGCGCAAGATAATCTTCCCACTGTCCCAGCATTACCGGATCGGGACAGAACAGCGGATTATCCTCCACCAGATCCCAGTCCCACCGCGCACGGTCGATCCCGAGAGCCCCGACCTGCACCAGCGCGCCGCGAATACGCACCCCCTGGCCCAGCACCTGCCGCGCGATCGCCCCCGCGGCAACACGCATCGCCGTTTCCCGGGCGGAGGAGCGGCCACCGCCGCGATAATCGCGAATGCCGTATTTGCGGTCATACGTGACATCGGCATGACCGGGGCGGTACCGTTCGGCAATGTCCCCGTAATCGCGTGAGCGCTGGTCGGTATTGTGGATGCTCAGGGAAATGGGCGTGCCGGTCGTCTGTCCCTCGAACACGCCGGACAGGATCTGCACCCTGTCGGCTTCCTGCCGCTGCGTCGTATATTTCGACTGCCCCGGCCTGCGCCGGTCAAGCCAGGGCTGGATGTCGGCCTCGTCCAGTTTCAGGCGTGGCGGACACCCGTCCACCACACAGCCGATGGCCGGACCATGGCTTTCGCCCCAGGTCGTGACGCGGAACATGTGTCCGAACGTGTTGTACGACATCGTGCCTGCCCCGCCGTCCTGACGTCAGCTTCCCGCGACGGTGATGTCGGGGGCCGTGGGGTTCTTCATCCCCACGATATGGTATCCGGAATCGACATGGTGGATTTCACCCGTCACGCCACCCGACAGATCGGACAGCATGTACAGGCCCGCGCCACCGACCTCCTCCAGCGAGACATTGCGTTCGAGGGGGGAATTGTACTGGTTCCATTTGAGGATATAGCGGAAATCGCCAATGCCATTGGCCGCCAGCGTCATGACGGGACCGGCGGAAATGCCATTGACGCGGATGCCATCCCCGCCAAGGTCAACGGCCATGTAGCGCACCGATGCCTCCAGCGCTGCCTTGGCGACGCCCATCACATTGTAATGCGGCATGACGCGTTCCGCGCCGAGGTAGGTCAGCGTCAGCAGCGAACCGCCCGACTTCATCAGCCGCGCCGCGCGCCGCGCCACGGCGGTAAAGGAATAGCAGGATATGTCGAGCGCCTTGAGAAACGCCTCACGCGGGGTATCGACATAACGGCCACGCAGGAACTGCTTGTCGGCCCATCCGATCGCATGCACCACGAAATCAAGCTGGCCCCATTCCTTTTCGATCGCCGCGAACGTCGCGTCGATCGCGGCATCGTCGCTGACATCGCACGGCAGGACCAGGCTGGACCCGACGGAGGCCGCCAGCGGACGCACCCGCTTGCCCAGTGCCTCGCCCTGATAGGTGAAGGCCAGTTCGCCACCCTGTTCGGCGACGGCGCGGGCGATGCCCCACGCGATGGAGCGGTCGTTCGCGACGCCCATGACAAGTCCGCGCTTGCCTTTCATCAAAGAACCCGTAGCGGAGATTTTGGCCGCACCGTCTGACATGCTACTACCCTTGGTGGTGAATGGCGTATGAAATTTCGGCATGGTGGTCGCACAAGCCGAAGCATCGGACAAGGTCCGGCGCGCGGAATTGTAGCGATTAATCCCGACGTCGTAATTTACCTTATATTTCCATATGTTTCTCATCAGGCCACGCGCGGGGTCGAAAAACGATCAGGCCACGGCCCCCGTCATATGACACACAGACCGGAAAACAGACATGACCGTCAAGCTGATTGACCTCAAGGCCGACCCCTTCGCCCTTTTCGATGCGTGGATGAAGGATGCGGTGGCGCACGAACCCAATGACCCGAACGCGATGGCGCTGGCGACCGCCACCCCGCAGGGCCGCCCCTCCGTCCGCATGATCCTGCTCAAGGGGGCCGATCGGCGCGGGTTCGTCTTCTATACCAACCTCAACAGCCGCAAGGCGGCCGAACTGAAGACCAATCCGCACGCGGCCCTGCTGTTCCACTGGAAAAGCATCCGCCGCCAGATCCGCATCGAAGGCCCGGTCGAGCCGGTAAGCGCGGCGGAAGCCGATACCTATTTCGCCAGCCGCAGCCGCATCTCCCGCCTTGGCGCGATTGCATCGAACCAGTCCCACCCCCTTGCGGACCGGGGCGTGTTCGAGGTGCGGCTGAAGGAACTGGAAGAACAATATCCCGGCGAGGACGCGGTGATCCCGCGCCCGGAGAACTGGAACGGCTTTCGCGTGGTCCCCGACAGTTTCGAATTCTGGCAGGATCGTCCCTATCGCCTGCACGACCGCGCGACATGGACGCGTGACGGGCAGGACGGCTGGATACGGCAGCGTCTTTATCCCTGAACTTGTCGCCCGCTTATCCGTTCCCTGAAAGAGAGAGTTTCTCGACACGCAGAATAAATAACAAACAGATCGAAAGGGGCCTCCATGCACATCCGCAAGATCCTGCTGCCTTTATCCGGCGCGGAAAATGCAGGGAGCGCCCTTGGCATTGCCGTGATGTTCGCGCGACGTTTCAACGCGCATATCGCCGGACTGCATGTTGGAAGCGACTGGCAGGAGGTCAGCCCCATAGCAGGCGAAGGGCTGTCAGGCGCGATGGTGCAGGAAATGATCGCCGCCGCCCTGCATGAAAGCGCGGGGCACCTGCGCGAGGTGCGACAGGCATTTCATGGCTTCATGGACGAGGAAAACATACCGCTCGTCGCGCCACGCTCCCCCCTTTCCACCATTCCGATGGACCGGCCCAGCGCCAGCTTCACCGCCATGGCGGGCAACATGTACACCGTCGTCGCCCATCAGGCGCGGATGTCCGATATCGTCATCGTGCGCAATACCGGGGCCAGCGGACAGGTCTCCTCCTCCGACGCGCTGCATGCGACGCTGTTTGACAGCGGGCGCTGCGTCGTGGTCGCCCCCATCGAACGGCCGGTCAGCGTGGGCCGCCGCATCTGCATTGCATGGAACGGCACGACGGAGGCCGCGACCGCGCTGCGCCATGCCCTGCCCTGGATTGTCGAGGCGGAGGACGTGCGCATCCTTTACAGCCGCAGCTACCAGCGGCTTGGGCCGGAAGCCCGCCACGTCAAGCATTACCTGGACATACACGGGGTGGACACGACGATGCACGAATTCCACGCGGACGGACGCAGCGTGGGCGCAGCCCTGCTGGAGGCATGCCGTGATTTCAAGGCCGACATGATGGTCATGGGCGCATATTCCCATTCCCGCCTGCGCCAGATGATTCTGGGGGGCGTGACACGGCATGTGCTGGAAAATGGGAAGCTTACGGTTTTCATGAGCCGATAACCACTATGCAAAATAGTGCAATACAGCAGCCACAAAGTCATATGCCCGTCATGCGCACGGCCCGGAATGTGTATTATTCCCCTTGCATGAGGAGACGATAGTGATTAACTCCTCACCAAATTAACGATGAAAGATCGTGAACTGCGGAGGGGGATCGTTTGGTGAAGATTGATCCGTCAATTATACGATCACTACAGGCCGAAGCGAACACGGCGCAGGCTGTGCTGCGGGGCGCCCTGACGGGGGAACTGCGTGGACGCATCGGGCTGGTTTCCTCGTTCGGGACGGAATCCGCCGTCCTGCTGGCGCTGGCCGCCGAAATCGATCCCGCGGTCCCTGTCCTGTTCCTCGATACGGGGCAGCATTTTCCCGAAACCCTTGCCTATCGCCAGGAACTGACGCGCTTCCTCGGACTGACGGACGTGCGCGATATCCATCCCGACCCCGCGCAGGTCCATGATCGCGACCCGCAGGGCCAGTTGTGGGCCTTTGATACGGACGCCTGCTGCGCGCTGCGCAAGGTGGAGCCGCTGGATGAAGCCCTGATCCCGTTTGACGGATGGATCACGGGGCGCAAGCGCAGCCAGGCGGCGACCCGCGCCAACCTGCCCATGATCGAACATCTTGATGACGGCCGCATCAAGATCAATCCGCTGATCCGCTGGACCCCGCGCGAACTGGATGCGGAAATGACGCGCCGGAACCTGCCGCGCCATCCGCTGAGCCTGCGGGGATATCCATCCGTCGGCTGCGCGCCGTGCACCCGCCCCGTCGATGCGGACGCCGACCCGCGTTCCGGCCGCTGGGCGGGACAGAGCAAGACCGAATGCGGCATCCACCTTCGCAGGGTATCCTGAATTCCGCACAACGGCCCCGTGTCCCACGGCGACAACTTTTTTGCCTTATCCTGTCACTGCTTCCCCGGAAAGGAAGGTCTGCAAACCCATGGACGATCTCGATCAGCTCGAAGCCCAGAGCATTTTCATCCTCCGCGAGGCCTATCGCAAGCTCAAGCCGCTGGCGATGCTATGGTCGCTGGGCAAGGATTCCAACGTGATGGTCTGGCTTGCGCGCAAGGCGTTCCTTGGGCGCGTGCCGTTTCCCGTCATGCATGTCGATACCGGCAAGAAATTCCCGGAAATGTACCAGTTCCGCGACGAATATACCAAGAAATGGAACCTCGACCTGCTGCTGGGCGACTGCCCGGCGGTGGAGGAAATCGACCCGACCCTGCCGCCGGCCGCACGTTCGGCCGCGCGCAAGACGGCGGGCCTTGCCGCGATGATCGAAAAATACAAGCTGGCGGGCGTCATCGCGGGCATCCGCCGCGATGAACAGGCCACCCGCGCGAAGGAACGCGTGTTCAGCCCGCGCGGTGCCGGCCACAAATGGGACGTACGCAACCAGCCGCCCGAATTCTGGGACCAGTACGCGACCCCGCATGAACCCGGCATGCATATCCGCGTCCATCCCCTGCTGTCATGGCGGGAAATCGACATCTGGCGGTACATCGAGCGCGAGGGCATTCCCCTTGTCGACCTGTATTTCTCGAAAAATGGCAAGCGTTACCGTTCGCTGGGGGATCAGGACATCACCAATCCTGTCGAAAGCAACGCCAGCACGGTGGCCGAGGTGATCGCCGAACTGGAAACCTCGCGCACGTCGGAACGGGCGGGCCGCGCGATGGATCATGAATCCGAGGATGCGTTCGAGCGTCTTCGCGTTGCTGGTTACCTGTGAACGTCGGGCCGAGCGGAGCTGCAAGGACATGAATACGATTTCTCCCCCCGCCTCGCAGGAGGCAGCCACCCCGATCGTGATCGTCGGCCATGTCGATCACGGCAAATCCACCCTGATCGGACGCCTGCTGTACGATACCGACAGCCTGCCTGACGGACGGGTGGCGCAGATCATTGAATCCAGCACGAAGCGCGGCCTGTCGGTTGAATGGAGCTTCCTGCTCGACAGCCTGCAGATCGAGCGCGACCAGGGCGTGACCGTGGATTCGACACGCATCCCGTTCCGTCTGGGGCAGCGCCAGTTCGTGATCGTCGATGCGCCGGGCCACCGGCAGTTCCTGCGCAACATGATCACCGGCGCCGCCGATGCCGAAGCCGCCGTCCTGGTGGTTGACGCCGCCGAGGGCGCGCAGGAACAGACGCGCCGCCATGCCATGCTGCTGCGCCTGATCGGCATTCGCCACGTCATCGTCCTGATGAACAAGGTCGACCTGCTGGATTACGACGAAGCCAGGATCACGGCCTCCGAACACAGCGTGGCCGCCCTGCTCAAGCAGCTGGAAATCGAGCCGACCCTGTTCGTGCCGGCCTCCGCCCGCGAAGGTGACAATATCGCATCGCGGTCCGAACGGATGAAATGGTACAAGGGCCCGACCCTGACCGAGGCGCTGGCCCGCGTGCCGGCCCCCTCCTCGCGTTCGGACCTGCCGCTGCGCCTGCCGGTGCAGGACGTCTATCGCTTTGACGCCCAGCGCGTCGTCGTCGGCCGTATTGAACGTGGCCGCATCCATATCGGCGATGAGGTCGTGATCGGACGCCACGGCACCGTGGCGCGCATCGCGACGATCGAAAGCTGGCACACCGCCGTGCAGGAGACGGCGGTGGCGGGACAGTCGGTCGCCATCACGCTGGAACCCGACGTGATTCCCGACCGTGGCGACCTGCTTTTCCCGCCGACGGAGGCGCCATTGCAGGGCGCGCGCGTGCGTGCGCGCCTGTTCTGGCTGCGTCAGGAGCCGCTGCGCGTTGGCGAGAGTTTCCGCCTGCGGCTGGCGACGGCGGAACATCAGGTGACGGTGGCATCCATTGATTCCGTCGTGCGCCTGGAGGACCTGACCGAACATCCCGCCGACGTGGTTCCCCCCGAAGGGTTCGCCGAAATCACCCTCGCCGTGTCCGAGACGATGCAGTTCGACCCGTTCCTGCCCGGCACGGCGGATGGACGTGGCGTCCTGGTGGACCGCAACCAGCAGATCGTGGGCGGCGTGCCCCTGATCGGGGTGGCAGACATCGTTGCCGGGACCAACGCCATCCATCCGACCGGCAGCACCGTTTCCCTGTGGGACCGTGCACAGGCCAAGGGACATCGTGGCGGTGTTTTCTGGATGACGGGCCTGCCCGGCGCAGGGAAAAGCACCATCGCGCGCGCGGCCGAACTTCAGCTGTTCTCCCGCGGGATGGATGTCTCGGTGCTTGACGGGGATACGCTGCGCGCCGGCCTGTGTTCCGACCTTGGCTTCAGCGAAGCGGACCGGCGTGAAAACGTCCGTCGCGCCGCCGCCGTGGCGCGTATCCTTGCCGACAGCGGACAGGTCGTGCTGGTCGCCCTGATTTCGCCCACGGTCGCCGATCGTGAACTCGCACGCCAGATCGTGGGCGACGGGTTCCACGAGGTTTTTGTCGATACGCCGCAGCCCACCTGTGAATCCCGCGACCCCAAGGGACTCTATGCCGCGGCACGATCGGGCAAGATTTCAGGTTTCACCGGCGTGGATGCCCCGTATGAGGCCCCTGCCAAACCTGACCTGCGCCTTTCGACCGATGGCCGGGACGTACCGGCAACCGCGCGTGACCTTGTCACGTTCATTGCCCGGACGGTTGCCCTGACCTCAACGGGGTCCGGTTCCTGAGGAATGGAACAGGGTGGGCGGATATTTCCGTCCACCCGCTCCGGTCCGGCCAGCCCCGTTTGCGCGGCGGGGAATATATCTGGCATCGGGCATAAATATAAAATATACACAAATCACCGCGTAAACCCTGCGCATTTCCATTCATCACAGTGGAAATGCGCCATCTGCCTTGCCTGAGAGGGATCGACCAGAAGTGGACGTCAGGAACAACCGCCGCACGACAACGGGTTCAAGCGTTGTTACGGCCAATCGCCTTCTGGACGGGCGCATCGTCTGGCTGACGGATCAGGGCACATGGTCCGGGAATATCGCGCATGCCGCGGTATGGCCGAATGACCACATTGAATCCGTCATCGCGGATACGGCGCGACACCAGCAGGAACAGGGCGTGGTCGGCGTGTACGGGGTGCAGCTTGATGACCGGGCGGCGGGGATCTGTCCGCTGACGGTGCGCGAACGCATCCGCGCCTTTGGTCCCACGGTCCATCCCCAGTTCGCGCCTGGCGCGCCGCAGGAGGATATTGCCCATGTCTGAGATCCCTGTGTCCGAACCCACCACCGCAGCCGTCGGGCGCTATGCCTACGATCAGGTGGACCGCACGTTCCTGCATGAACGGGTGGAACAGTTCCGCGATCAGGTGGCGCGCCGCATCTCGGGCGAGCTGAGCGAAGATCAGTTCAAGCCCCTGCGCCTGATGAACGGGCTCTATCTCCAGCTGCATGCCTACATGCTGCGTGTTGCGATCCCCTATGGCATGCTCGGCGCGGCGCAGATGCGCGAACTGGCGCATATCGCGCGTACGTATGACCGTGATTACGGACATTTCACCACCCGGCAGAACATCCAGTTCAACTGGATCCGGCTGGAGGATACGCCGGACATCCTCGGCCGTCTGGCCGGGGTGGACATGCACGCCATCCAGACCAGCGGCAACTGCATCCGCAACGTGACCTGCGATGAATTCGCCGGCGCGGCGGCGGATGAAGTGCTTGATCCACGCATCCATGCGGAAATCCTGCGGCAGTGGTCCACCCTGCATCCCGAATTTTCCTTTCTGCCCCGGAAATTCAAGATCGCCATTACCGGCAGTCCCCATGACCGGGTCGCGGCGCGTTTCCATGATATTGGCCTGATCGCCCGTCCGGGCGACAACGGGCGTGCGGTTTTCGACGTGTATGTCGGCGGCGGTCTGGGACGCACGCCGGTCATCGGGGTACTGCTGCGCGACAGCCTGCCGGAAGAAGACCTGCTGGCATGGCTGGAGGCGATCGTGCGCGTCTATAACGCCCACGGGCGTCGCGACAACATGTACAAGGCACGCATCAAGATCCTGGTGCAGGCCCTGGGCATCGAACGTTTCCGCGAGGAAGTCGATGCGGAATTCGCGCAGATGGACCGCACGCGCTACCGGCTGGAACCCGCGATCGTGGACGCAATCCGCGCGCGTTTCGCCGTGCCGGACCTTCAGGCCCCGGCGGATGCGGCCGCGCGGATGAACGACGCACGGGCACGTGTCCCCGCCTTTGACCGCTGGGTACGCACCAATACGCATCCGCACCGGATGGCGGGCTTCATTTCCGCGGTGATTTCGCTGAAACCTGACGGGGGTATTCCCGGCGACGTGACGGCGGACCAGATGGACGCCATCGCCGACATTTCCGAACGCTACAGCTTTGGCGAAATCCGCATCACCCACATGCAGAACGTCGTTCTGGGCCATGTGCGGCAGGATCAGCTGCATGCGCTGTGGCAGGAACTGCTGGCGGTCGGGCTGGCGACACCCAATATCGGGCTGGTCGGGGACATCATCGCCTGCCCGGGACTGGATTACTGCTCGCTTGCCAATGCACGCTCCATTCCGATCGCCCAGAAGCTGAGCGCACGTTTCGCGGATGCCGAACTGCAGGAACGTATCGGGGCGCTGCGGATCAACATCTCCGGCTGTATCAACGCCTGCGGACATCATCATGCCGGGCATATCGGCATTCTGGGGGTGGACAAGCGTGGGGAGGAATATTTCCAGCTGACGCTGGGGGGATCAGGCGAAAACGACGCCGCCATTGGCCAGATACTTGGCCCCGCCCTGCCGGAAGATGAAACCGTCGATGCGATCGCAGCCCTGATCGATGCCTATCTGGTGCATCGTCGCGACGATGAACGCTTTGTGGATACCTATCGGCGGCTTGGCGCTGCCGTCTTCAAGGATGCTGTCTATGCCACTGCTTGAAAATGGCCGGATTGTCGCGGATGGCTGGACAGACGTCGCCGATGACGCCCCCTGCCCCGACAGGAACGCGATCATCGTATCGTCCGCCCGCCTGGAAGAGGCACTGGCCCGGGCGGAGGCCGCACCGGTTGGCGTGCGGCTGGCGCCTGATGATGACATCGCGTTCCTGCGCCCCGTCCTGCCCCGCCTTGGGCTGGTATGCGTGAACTTTCCCACGTTCCGGGACGGCCGCGCGTTTACGCAGGCGCGTGCCCTGCGCGAACATCTGCATTTCACGGGTGAAATCCGCGCGACCGGCCCTGCCCTGCCGGATCAGTATGAATTCATGCTCCGCTGCGGCATTACGACCGTCGAGATTCCCAATGGCAGCGATCCTGCCATATGGGAAAAGGCGCACCGGCGCATCACCGTGGCCTACCAGCCCTCGGTCCTGCATGAAAAAGCGCAGGGGTTCGGCTTCCGACGCTTTCTCGACGCATGACATGACGCGGGGGAAGGATCGCGGCGTCAGTTCTTCTTTCCCCCTGTCATTGCGCATGCTAACCGCATGAAAATGCGAACGCGTGCGCCGGATCGGGCCAGGCTGCCCCTTGCTGAAAGATTATGCGGCCGGCTATCGGCCGGCATATGGGCGGTCGTGGCGGAAGCACTCGCCCCCGCGCTGCGGCTTTACCTGCAACGGCGCGTATGGCGGGGCAAGGAAATTGCCGGGCGTGTCCGTGAACGTCGCGGCATCGCGACACAGCCCCGTCCCGAAGGGCCGCTGCTATGGCTACATGCCGTCAGCGTGGGCGAAACGTTATCCATTCTTCCCGTCATTGCAGCACTTCGTCACGACAGGCCTGATCTGGGGTTCCTTGTCACCACGGCCACGACCACGGCGGCACGCCTGCTGGTGCAGCGCCTGCATGAACTGCCCGATGACATGCGCGTGGTGCATCAGTTCATGCCGCTCGACGTGCCGACATGGATGCATCGCTTCGTCAGGCACTGGCATCCCGATGGCGTGGTTCTGGCGGAAAGCGAATTATGGCCGAACATGGTTTCGGCCTGCAGGCATGAAGATATCCCCCTGGTCCTGATCAACGGGCGCATGTCCGATCGTTCCTATGCCATGTGGCAACGCCTGCCGTGCCTGATCACGCGCATGCTGCGTTCGTTTGCATGGATCTGCGCACGCTCGGACGAGGACGCACGGCGGTTCCGGGCGCTGGGCGCCGAGAAAGTAGCACTGGTGGGGGACCTGAAGGATGCCGCCCTTCCCCTGCCGCATGATGATGGCGGGGTGGCCCAGATCAGGAAACAGATCGGGCAGCGTCCAGTCTGGATCGCGGCATCCACCCATCCGGGGGAAGAGGAAATCGTCCTTCGCGCGGCTGAACTGGCACGTCAGAAAGTGCCCGGACTGCTGACCATCCTGATCCCCCGCCATCCCGAACGCGGGGCGGCACTGCTGCAGCATACGGGCCCGAATACCCCCCGCCGCGCGCTGGGGCAGTCCCCCGCCCCTCATGATCCCGTATGGATCTGTGACACGCTGGGGGAGATGGGGCTGTTCTATGCGCTGCATTGTCCGGTGCTGATGGGCAACAGTCTTCTTTCCCCACCCGAAGGTGGCGGCCATAATCCCATGGAACCGGCACGGCAGGGCAATGCCCTTGCGACCGGTCCTGCGATCGCCAATTTCCGGCAGGCATATGGCGTGCTTGGCGATGCCGTCGCCCATGTTTCCGACGAACGGACGCTGGCGCTCTGGCTGGAAGAGATGCTGTGCAATCCGCAGGCATTGCGGCATGCCATCGCGGCAAGCAGCAACGCATGCGTCAACGATACCCACATCTCGCAGCGCGTCGCGTGGGGAATCCTCCAAGCCGTGTATTTCAGGGCCGTGTATTCCTGATGCGGGCTCCGCGTTTCTGGGACTGGGATGCCGGTTTCCACAGTCCGGCCGCCCGACTGCTGTCCCCCCTCGCCGCGATATATGGCGCGATCAGCGCCCGGCGCCAGCATCGCAGGCCATGGCATGCCCCGGTACCGGTCCTCTGCTGTGGCAATCTGACGGCAGGCGGGACGGGCAAGACAACGGTTGCGCTGGACCTTGGGGGGCGTCTTGTGGCCCGTGGCCGCGCCGTTGCCTTCCTCACCCGGGGGTATGGTGGACGGATCGGCCATCCGGCACGGGTTGATCCGGCACGGCACACGGCCCGTGACGTTGGGGATGAAGCCCTGCTGCTGGCGGCGCTGGCCCCCTGTTATGTCGGGGGCGACAGGGCGCGGACAGCGCGTCTTGCGATTTCAGACGGGGCGGACTGCCTTGTCATGGATGACGGCCTGCAGAATCCGGGGCTCTGGCGTGACTGCTCGCTGGTGGTGATGGATGGGTATCAGGGTTTTGGCAATGGCCGCGTCATCCCCGCCGGCCCCTTGCGCGAACCCGTTCCCAACGGTCTTTCACGGGCACAGGCGATGGTCATGATCGGCCCCGACCGGACCGGACTGATCCGCCATCTGCCGCCAGACATGCCATGCCACCATGCCACCCTGCGCCAGAAGGAAAGCGGCCTGCCGCCGGGCTGCGGGGTCGTGGCATTCGCGGGGATTGGCCGTCCCTCCAAATTCTTCGATGGCCTGCGGCAGTCGGGCCTCAGCCTGCGACGCGGCATCGCATTTGCCGACCATCATCCCTATCGTCGCAGGGAACTGGAGCAACTGCTTGAAATTTCAAAAAACATGGACGCCCGACTTGTGACTACGCCCAAGGATTTCGTGCGCCTGCCTTCCGCCTTTCGCGGACATGTCACGGCGGTCGGGGTCGGCCTGCACTGGTCCGATCCCCACGCGCCTGACCATCTGCTGGATGCGTGGCTGAAAGGACGCAGCTGATGGACCGTCCCGCCAGTCCCCCACGACGCATGTGGATCGAGGCCATGCTGCTTTCCTGCCTGCTGGCGGGACTGCGTCGCATGAAGCCCGATCAGGCGTCCAACGCGGCAGGATGGCTGTGTCGCGCAATCGGCCCCTGGCTGCCGGTTTCAAGGGTGGCGGACGCCAACCTGCGATACGTCATGCCGCATCTTTGCGCACGGTCGCGACGACGCATCATTCGGGACATGTGGGAAAATATCGGCCGCAATGCGGGTGAGCTTCCCCATCTGGGAAAACTGCCGCACAACCCGGCCTCCGGGCCGGGATGGGACGTGATCGGCGAAGAACACCTCCGGTCCCATGCCCGGACCGGGCAGCCCGTCATGTTCGTATCAGGCCACATCGGCAACTGGGAAATGCTGCCACCGGCTGTGGCACGGTATGGGCTTGTATTCTCCTCTTTCTATCGCGCGCCCAACAATCCCTATGTGGACCGCATGCTGTGCGATCTGCGTGACGAGGCCATGGGACAGGCGGTCCCCCTGTTCGCCAAGGGGGCGCGTGGCGCGCGACAGGCACTGGCCCATCTTATCCGTGGCGGCCATCTGGGCATGCTGGTGGACCAGAAAATGAATGATGGAGTCGAGGCGCGTTTCTTTGGACAGCCCGCAATGACAGCCAGCGCCATGGCGGCGATGGCGCTGCGGCAGCGTTGCCCGGTCATCGCGGGATATGTGGAACGGCTGGGCCCGGCACGGCTGCGCATCCATGTTTCCGCCCCGATGGAGCTTCCCGATACGGGGGACCGGAAACGCGACCAGATGCTGCTGACCCAGCAGGTCAACGATTACATTGAACAGAAAATACGCCAGCATCCGGGCAGTTGGCTATGGCTACATCGCCGATGGAATAGGCAACTGCCTAAAAAATAGCATTTTAATGACACTAAAACGCAACAAAGCATTGCTTTTTTGCCACGGTCGGCAATTTCTGCCTCTTTCTGCGGCTTTCCACGACAGATTCAGTTTGGCAAGCACTCATGCAAGACTTACGGTCAAGGTGTGCTGTTAACGCATAGGATAGTCAGAGGGCCGACATTATGAACATGATGGATCATGAGGTTTCTGCCTCCAACGTTGTTCCGTTCCGCCTCGGGTTCCTGCCCCGGCATTACGAATACCTGATGCGCTGGCTGCAGGCGGGTATGTGCATGGGACTGTGCGATGTTGACGTGGCTTCCGCCGACGAGGGCGAGGATATCGAACATGTGCTGGTGTGGGTGCGTGAAAACGCCGACCCTGCCTATATGATCCGTCCCGAAGGCATGCGCTGGGTCCTGATCGACCAGTTGCGTGACCGCCGCCTTTCTTCCTATCGCAGCTTCGAAGCGGCGCTGTACGCAATTCGCCCCGTGCTGTCATGTGGCGCGACTGCTGCGGCATGATTGCCGCAGCCTTTCATTATATTCGCGCGTAAGCGGGGAAAGTTCCCCGGCTTTCAGTTCGTGCCGTTCTGCAGGCGTCCCGATGGGGCCTGAACAATCCGGCTGCCGCCTTCGGGCAGGATCTGGAAAATTGCCAGATCCCGGCGTGTCCGACCATTCCCGGTAAATCCAAACACGCCATCCACCCCTGAAAACCCTTCCGGCCGGGTCAGGGCTGTCACGGAATACCCGTTTTTCGCCCCCGGCGCACGGGGGGCCTGATCTAGCGCCTTTACCAGCGCGGCCGCGTCATACGACAGATCCGCCAGCGGCGTGGGCATGTGGTGATACTGCGCCATGAACAGCTGCACGAAATGCTGGCGGCTGGCCGGGTCCGGCGCGGCGTACCAGGCATTCTGCAACTGCGCCAGCTTGCCCGCGAAAGCCCCCCACAGTCCCGGCCCCATGATCCGTGTCTCGGTCGGGGAAATCTGGGCCGTGCGCATGGCCGCGATGACATGACCAAGCTGCAGCCCGGTATCCGCCAGCAAAAGCGCATCGAACGGCGGTGGCGGCAGGTGGACCTCCTGGGGCGCGGGCGGTGCCGGGGGCGTGGCTGCTTCTGGCGCAGCAGACGAATCGGGATTGGCGGGATCGACGCCTGCGGGCGCGGGTTCCTGCGCGGCCGTGGCCGCCGCCTGCGTGGCTGCGGTCGCAGCGCGACTTTCGTAGGCAGAGAACGTCTTCAGCTGTTCGGTAATTTCGGTGGTGGTCGCGCCGTGGTACACGATCTGGGGCGAGGACAGGCCATGTTCGCTGCAGCTCTGCTGAAGCGCACTTCCCATCGCGTGCCCCAGCGCGTTATCAGGCAGGAACGCCGCGAAATGCTGGCGGTTTTCCTTTATTGCCGCACCCACCATGCGACGCACCTGCTGTTCCGGGGCGATCCCCAGGATCCAGACATCAGGCCGCGCAACCGAAACGTCGGACGTGAAAGCCAGCATCGGCAGGTCCGTCTGCGCCGTGACCGTCGCCGCCTGCGTCGCGTCACCAGCGGTCAGGGGGCCAAGAATGATGCCATCCTTCGCCTTTACCGCGGCCTGTGCCGCGGCAGTCGCCCCACCCGGGGCCGCCGTATCGTGGACATCAAGCGTGGGGGCGCCCGGCGTATTCATGGCCATCCGCGCGGCGCTGAGCATTTCCTGACCCAGTCGCGCGTTATTGCCCGTCAGGGGCAGCAGGACGCCCACATTGCGTCCGGCATGCGACGTCCCGGGTCCATGACCGCCCCCCGCGCAGGCGGCAAGCGTGGACATCAGCACCCCGGCCATCAATAAGCTCTTGCAAGGGAAGCCCTGAGTGGCAGAAACAGTATCCTGTTCAAATCTGCGGGTTACCAATGTCTGACGACTCATTTCTTGCGCCTCTGCAATCTCGATCCGCAATGATCCATAGCGGAGAAGCGCAGGCGCGTCATGCAGGGAAAGAAGATATGCACGTCATATCATCGCAAGAAGGCGGGATACTGACGCTGGTGGCGACGCCGATCGGCAATCTGGGCGATATTTCAGCCCGTGCCGTGGAATGCCTGAACGAGGCGGACCTGATCCTGTGCGAGGACACGCGCACCAGCGCGAAGCTGCTGCAGGCCCACGGCATCAAGACCCGGACCCGCCCCCTGCATGACCATAACGAGCAGGAGCGCATTCCCGGCCTGCTGGAACTTCTGGAACAGGGACGCAGGATCGCGGTCATTTCCGACGCAGGCACGCCCCTGATGTCGGATCCCGGCTACCGGCTGGTGCGCGCCGTAATCGCGGGCGGCGGCCATGTAACCGCCGTTCCGGGGGCGAACGCGGCCGTCATGGCGCTGACCCTGTCGGGACTGCCGCCGCATCCTTTCATGTTCTGCGGGTTCCTTCCCCCACGCGATTCGGCACGGCGGGAGAACCTGTCCGTCCTGCGCGCGGCGGAACAGGCGGGACTGTCGGCCACCATCATCTGGCATGAGGCCCCGCACCGACTGGCGGAAATGCTTGCATCGCTGGCGGAGGTATTCGGGCCGGAACGTCCCGCTGCCGTAGCGCGCGAGCTGACCAAACGGTTTGAGGAAGTCCGGCGCGGCCCGGTCGGGGAACTGGTGGCGCATTACCTCGACCATGCGGCGCGTGGGGAAATCACGGTCGTCCTCGGCCCGCCGCCCGCCGACGATACGGGGTCACGGGATCTGGACACCCACCTGCGCGAGGCCCTGAAGACCCTTTCGATCAAGGATGCGGCGTCGCTGGTGGCGGGGATCGTCAACCTGCCCCGCCGCACGGTCTATGCCCGGGCGCTGGAGCTGACGCGCGACGCCGGGTAACGCGCCGGGAAGCGTCTTCCCTCCCTACTTGTCCCCGATATCAGTGTCGAACAGGCGGTCAGGCGGCGGCGGACCGCCGACGGTGGCATGCAGCAGGTCCACGCGCGTGCTGGCCCCCTGCGCATCCTGAACGATCCAGCCCCGCAGCAGCAGGGTCTTGCCCTCATGAAACAGCAGGGTGAGGCTGCCATCGCCGGGGGATTCATCGCGCACCAGCGTGATTTCAATCTCCGGGCCTTCATGCATCAGGGCCGTCACGCGCACATCGCCCGACAGTTCCAGATGCGGACGCAGCAGAAGCCCGATGGGGGTCTTATCCATCGGCATGGTCGTGGTCTGGCCCAACTGGCTGTCGTTGAAGACAACCTGATCATGGTTGGCCACCAGCAGAAGCGGGCTTGGCGCATCATACTGAAAGCGCATGCGACGGTTCGTGCGGTCCAGCCACGCCGTGCCCGTGGACTGCTTGCCATCCGGGGCCACCTGATGGAACTGCGCCGTCAGCAGCGTGATGGTATTGAGGTGATCCTCGATTCGCTTGATCAGCGCATGGTCCTGATCCGATGCCCCCACGACCATCTGCGCCATGACGGGCCGAGGATGCAGCACTGTCCCGCCGCCAAGCAGCAGCGCAAGCGCCAGCAGGCGCATGCCGCGCGGATGCGGGAAATGGAAGCCATCAGGATGTTTCATCGAAAAGGAACCCGGCCAGAAAAAGCGCATGCACGTGGGTGCCCCATCACTTCGTCAAGATCAAGGCGTGAGCGGCGAAAGAGTCAGCCGGAACTGCCGATCAGCACGCCGGCGACGAACACCAGCGCGCCGCCGATGACGATCTGGACAATGGCGGAGCCGAACGGCGTGTCCTGATACCGCCACCGTATCCACGAAATGACGAATAGTTCGAGGATGACCACGATAATCGCCGCCATCAGCGCCGACGTGAAATTGTCGATAAGGAACGGCAGCGTATGGCCGATTCCCCCCGCCGTGGTCATCAACCCGCAGATCAGCCCGCGCAGCAGCGGCGCGCCACGACCCGACAGCTTGCCATCATCAGACAGGGCCTCGGCAAAGCCCATGGAAATTCCGGCGCCGACCGATGCCGCCATGCCAACCAGAAATGCATTCCACGGCACGTGGGTGGCGAAGGCGGCGGCAAAAACCGGCGCAAGCGTGGACACCGACCCGTCCATAAGGCCAACCAGACCGGGCTGGATAATCTGCAGGACAAAGCGGCGGCGGGCGTCCTCGTCCTCCATCTCGCGCTTGGAGGCGGGCAGCCGGTCCAGTTCAATCGCCCCGGCCGCCTGTTCGTGCCTGTCTTCGGCCAGGGCAAGATCGCCCAGCAGCTTGCGGGTTTTCGCGTCCGTGGTGCGTGTCGCGGCCTGACGGTAGAAGCGCGCCGCATCCAGTTCCATCTGGCGGGCGTGGCGACGCACGACATCAATCCCCTGCCCCTGGATCTGCCATGCTGGCTTGCGCACCAGAAAGCCCGCGATGTCCTGACGGCGGATCAGGGGAATGTGGGGGCCGAACCTGGTGGCATAGAGGTCGATCAGATCACGCCGATGCTGGTCCTCCTCCGCCGCCATGTCGGAAAAGATTTTCGATGTATCGGGGAATTTGTCCCGCGTGGCGTAAGCAAAGTCGGAATAGATGCGCCCGTCCTCTTCCTCGTTCGAAATGGCGAGGGCAAGGATTTCCTGATCCGTCAATGTCGAGAATTTACGCATGCATTACTGTATGCAGAAAGCGCGTATTACGCTCAAGTCATTTCACGAAACGAAAGTAATTCTCATTATACAGAAACAACCCGAAGACATGCAGAACAATAAAGGAAAAATTACTGTTTTTCTGAAAATGCCCGTATCCAAATACCTGATCGCATCGTCATTACATGCTTCCGGTCATCGTTATTTGATAACCGGAAGTCATGTGCGGACGCTGAATTCCAATCAGATCGCGGCTTCGTCAAAAATACGCGTCACATCCCCGTTCCAGCGCCCGTGATAGGCCGCAAGCCATGCCTCGGCCTGTATCGGCCCGCCCGCAACGATTTCGTGCAGCGGTGCGAGGTACTGCGTTTCATCCGCGCCCGTCGCATCCCGGCACGCGCGGGCGCGCAATCCGTCCGTGGCGATTTCCACCATCCGCGCGGCCAGTTCCCGCGCCCTGCCCCCCGCCCACGGGGCATCCAGCCCCAGACGCGGCACCTGCGCGCGCAGGTCGACATAACTGGTCCAGGGCTGTTCATGCACCAGCGCGTCGGCCGCGCTTAACGCGGCGTCATCATACAGAAGCCCCACCCACAACGCGGACTGCGCCAGCATCATTTCCGGCGATCCGGCGTCCGCGCCGCGCATCTCCAGAAACTGCTTGAGCCGCACGTCGGTAAAGGCGGTGGTCATGTGATCCTCGAAATCGCCGATTGTCGGCGTCAGCCCGTCCAGTCCCTCCTGGTACTCCCCCTTCATCCATGCACGGAAGGAGCGGCCGGCCACGTCATGGATCCTGCCGTCGCGCATGATGAAATACATCGGCACGTCCAGCAGCCATTCGACATAGGCCTCGAACCCGAAGGAAGGCGCGAAGAATTCCAGCGGCATGCCCGAACGCCGGTTGTCCGTGTCCGTCCAGACATGGGCCCGGTTCGACAGCAGCCCGTTGGGGTGGCCTTCGTAAAACGGGGAGTTCGCGAAGAGCGCCGTCGCCACCGGCTGCAGCGCGAGGGAGACACGCATCTTGCGTATCATGTCCTGTTCGGACGAGAAATCCAGATTGACCTGCACGGTGCATGTCCGCAGCATCATGTCCAGCCCCAGGCTTCCGACCCTGGGCATATAGGCCTGCATGATGGCATAGCGGCTTTTGGGCATGCGGGGCATGTCCTCGCGCCGGGCGAAGGGATGAAAGCCCAGCGGCGCGAACCCCAGCCCCAGCATCTCACAGATCGGATGGAGGTCGTTGAAATGCCCGGCCATCTCCGCCCGTGTTTCATGCAGGCTCGCAAGGGGCTTGCCCGACAGTTCGAACTGTCCCGCCGGTTCCAGAGAAATCGACGCGCCCTTCTGCGTATTCAGCCCTTTCAGGCCGATCAGCGCCCCTTTGTCACGGATGTCATGCCATATCGTGCCGTTGTGCTGCTGCATGGCGGACAGGACGGCGTGAATCCCGTCAGGCTCGTACGGCGGGGGCATCCACGGCCTGTGGCCGGGCCGCGTGGCCTGGGGGCGTATGAAGCCGAATTTCTCGTGCTCGGTGCCGATCCGCCACGCATCTTTTGGTTTTTCCCCCTGCGCCAATACGCCGGCAAGCTGGGAAACCGATTCGATCGGGGTTGTATCTTGATCGCCAGGATTGGACATGACGGGGCGGAAATCCTCGTTACAGAAATAGGACAGGGCATAATGGACCGGATGTGGCCCCTATGCCAGAAAGCGGCGCGGTCTATAACCCCGAAACGGCCTGCCTGCGCAGACCGGCCCCCATCAGGGCCAGTCCGGCCGCGGCCGCCGTATCCGCGCGCAGTACAAGCGGCCCAAGCGACAGGACGCATGCAAAGGGCTGCCTGCGCAGGAACTCCTGCTCCCGCGGGGAAAAACCGCCCTCCGGCCCGATCAGCAGGCCATCGCCAGGGCGGGCGGCGGGGAGTCCGTCCGGATCCGGTGCGGGTTCCAGACGCTCAAGCGCAACGAACAGTCGCATATTCGACGGGTAGTGCGCAATTACGTCCGTCAACGGACAGGGCGGGCGGATATCGGGAACATCCAGCCGCTCGCACTGTTCGCTGGCTTCGCGGGCGATCGCGCCCAGTCGCGTCTCGTTCAGGCGATGGGTATTCGTCCGCTCCGTAAAAACCGGGTGGAAGCAGCCCACCCCCAGTTCGGTGCCCATGCGGATAACCATTTCCGTGGCATCACGTTTCAGCGGCGCGAAGAAAAGAACCGGCCCCGCCGTGGCATGGGGCGCGCGTTCCATCCGCGTCAGGCGTATTTCCCCCCGGTCGCGGCGCAACGTCTCGATCCCGGCGGACCATTCGCCATCGCGGGCATTGAACACGACGACCCGCGCCCCGGCGGACAGGCGCAGGACGTTGCCCAGATAATGCGCCCGATCGGGTTCGAGGCGGACCACCATGTCAGGCTGCAACGGCGGATATGCCTGGGGGTCCATGAACAGGCGGGGGCTGTCCCTCATGATGTTTCCTTTGTCTGTGGCCTGCGATCGTATCGGCCCGGACTTGACCGCGTGCGATCATCCGGCCCATCTGTCTTCCGCATTAGCAGTCAGGTTGTCCGGCGTCATGCCGGACCTCATCGCCGGGAGAATACATGTCGTGACCCAGCCTGCGTCCCATACCGACATCCGCACAGACGGCTGGATCGGACGGCTGCCCGCCCCGGTGCGTCCCTATGCGCTGCTGGCGCGGCTGGACCGGCCCATCGGGACGTGGCTACTGTTCCTGCCGGGGGTATGGGGCATCCTGCTGCCCGCCGGGGTCGAACCGCGTGAGCGGATGCGCCTGATCGTGCTGTTCGGCATCGGCAGCATCGTCATGCGGGCTGCGGGCTGCGTCGTCAATGACATGTGGGATCGCGACATCGACCGGATGGTGGCACGGACCGCGGGCCGCCCGTTGGCCAGCGGCGCGCTGCGCATGCGCGAGGCGGGGCTGTTCCTGCTGGCGCTGCTGCTGATCGGGTTCAACATCCTGATGTGCCTCAATCCCCTGTCGCGGGTGCTGGGCGCGTCCTCGCTTCTGCTGGTGGGGCTGTATCCCCTTGCCAAGCGCGTGACATGGTGGCCCCAGCTTGTCATGGGATTCACCTTTGGCTTTGGCGCGCCACTTGGCTACGCGGCGGCGGCGGACCACCTCGATCTGGCGCAGGCGGCGCTTTATGCCGCCACCATCATGTGGCAGCTCGGCTTTGATACGATCTATGGCTTTCAGGACATGGAGGACGACGCGCGCATCGGCGTCAAATCCACCTCGCGCCTGATGGCCAGCCAGGCGCGCGGCTTCGTCGGGGCGTGTTATGTCATCGCACTGGCGGCGCTGGCCACGGCGGCCGCCCTTTCCCATCAGGGATGGGGTTTCTGGGTAACGCTGCCCCTGCCGGCCGCACTGCTGGCGTGGCAGGTCGCGCGGCTTGACGAACATGACGCCCCGCAATGCCTGCGCCTGTTCCGTTTCAACCGTGAAACCGGCCTTGCCGTGGCGCTGGTCCTGCTGGCGGGCCTGATGACGCGCTGAAGGTGCGGGAAAACCCCTATGTCAGGGCGCGGTGGAACAGCGCCCTGACCAATTCCATGCATCCCAGAAACAGGGCCGGGTCGTAACGTGGCCCTTCGTCACGCAAAAAGGCGTGCTGGGCATTGAATTCATGCCATTCATAACGCAGGCCCGCCTGTTCCAGGCGTTCACGGATCATCTGCCGGCCGGCAAAGGGCACGTGCGGGTCCTGCCGTCCCCAGACCATCATCACCTCCCCGCTGATTTCCCCAAGGCGACCGAGCGTATCGTCATGCTTCCCTTCGCCAAGGGAGGAGGAATGGATATCGGTGGCATAGAAACAGGCCGCCGCCTGCACACGGGGATCAAAGGCGGCGCGAAAGGCGAGATGACCGCCAAGACAGACCCCCAGCGTCCCGACCCGCCCCGAACAGGCCGGACATTCATCCACCAGCCATGAAATGGCCGCCCGCGCGTCATGGTCATACCCGGCCAGCGGCTTGGTGTATTTCAGCACGTTGCCCCGGTCCGTGCCCGCCTTGTCATAGGCCAGCACCGTCCCCGCCGGTTCATATTCATGATAGACCTCGGGCACCGCGACGACATATCCCTGTCCCGCGACCATGGCGGCAAGCCTGCGGATCGGGGCGGTGACCTGATAGATCTCGGAAAACAGCACGACGCCGGGAAAGCGCCCTTCGACCGCCGGGCGGAAAACATGCAGGCGCATCCCGCCCGACGGCGTGTCAATATCGAATGTTTCGTCAGTCCGGATAATCATTGCACCTGCCATCTGCCATGCTGGGTGAAAGAAAATGAGGGTTTTGGGTGTCGCCTGTTTTCAAAAAAGCGATGTCTTTCAAAGCTTTTTAAAAAAAGCCTCACCAAAAACTTTTATGATTTTAGGGTATTATCAGGCCTGCCTTCTGCCCCTCAGCGCCCAAGGTCGCGCAACGGGCGGCCACTCATCAGGTGATCCTCGATCGCTTCAAGGGAAACCCCCTTGGTCTCGGGCACGAAACCGATGGTGACGAGGATGAAAATCCCGTTCATCACCGCAAAAAGCCAGAAGGTCCGTGCCTCCCCCAGCCCTTCGAGGACCGACAGGAAGGTGTTGCTGATCAGCCAGTTCGCCGCCCAGTTCGTGAAGGTCGAGCACGCGATGCCAAAATCACGCCCGCGCAGGGGCTGGATTTCCGAACACAGCGTCCAGACCAGCGGCCCCGCCCCCATCGCAAACCCCGCAACGAACAGGAGCAGCGCGGCCACCATGCCGATTTCCTCCGGCAGGGTGGAGGCCCCCATCGCGACCAACAGTCCCGCCACCGCCATGCTGAAGGTCATGACGACACAGCTGAGCAGCAGCAGCGGCCGACGCCCCCAGCGGTCGATGAACATGATCGCCAGTCCCGTTGCCGCCATGTTGACCAGCCCGATGATCGCCGTGGACCACGTGGAGGCCGCAACACCGAAATGCGCGGCCTGAAAGACCTTGGGCGCGTAATACATCAGCACGTTGATGCCCGTCAGCTGCTGCATCACCTGCAGCAGCATCCCCAGCCCGACCGAACGGCGGAAATTCGAATTCGTGCGAAAAAAGGTCCAGACGTTCCCGTGATCCTTCTTCAGCTCCGTCGCGATATCGGCGATTTCGCGGTCGGCCTCCTGCGGGCTGGAACGCAGATACCGCATCACCAGACGGGCATGGCGCGTATCGCCGCGCATCATCAGCCAGCGCGGGCTGTCGGGCAGGAACAGGCAGCCGATGCAGAACACCAGCGCCGGAAGGGTCATGAGCCCCAGCATCCACCGCCAGTGCCCGCCATAGGACAGGAAGCTGTCAACCACATAGGCAAGGAAGATACCCAGTGTCATCATCAGCTGGTAACACGATATCAGCGACCCACGGGCGGATTCCACCGCAACTTCGGAAATGTAGAGCGGCGCGGTAAATGCTGCGATCCCGACCGCAAGCCCGAGGAAGATGCGCCCGACGACAAGCACGAAGACGGACGGCGCCAGCGCGCATGTCACCGACCCGGCAAGGAACAGCACCGCTGCCCCCATCAGCGCCTTGCGGCGACCGAAACGGAACGACAGGTTGCCCGCGACGATCGAGCCGATCGCGGCGGCCGCCATCATGGAGGAAACGATCCATTCCTGCATCTGGGCGGAGGCATGGAATTCATCGCCAATAAAGGTCAGGGCCCCGGCAATGACGCCCGTATCAAGGCCGAACATCAGCCCGGCCAGCGCGGCAAGCAGGCTGACCCCGACGGAGCGGGCAAGGAATTCGGACGAGGCGTCCCCTGTTTCCGTGCCTGGTGGTGATGTCGGGGTCTGAATTGACGACATGACAGTTTCCTTACCCGGTTTTATGATGAAAGCACGGACGTCTTTCATTCTGTTTTGTTATTTGTAACGGTTGTCACTGGTCGAATATGGCTGTCGGACGACGGCTTGCGTCCATCGGTCATATTCCGTCACCTTATGGGAAAGGATAATTTTTTCCAGCCGTCTTCCCTACACGGATGCTGGAGATCGTGGATCCCCCGCCGCCTGCCCCGCGTTACGAACCACATGCGTCGCATGACGCGCCCCTTATGCTCCCGCCTTGTGTTCCCGTCTGGGGTCTGTTCCCGTCTGGGGTCGCGACGATAACCTTCTGCATGACAATATTTTTTCAGATGTGATGATGTCCCCATTCCTGGCTGTCGCCCTTGCCGTCATGGCCATAACCGCCGTGGTGGCGCTTATCGCGCGCTACAAGATCAATCCCTTCATCGTACTGTTCGGTGTATCGATCCTGCTGGCGCTGTGCGCGGGGATGCCGCCGCAAAAGGCAATCGCCTCCTTCGAGGCCGGAACCGGCAAGGTGCTGGGCCACGTGGCCACCGTCATCGCGCTGGGCACGATGCTGGGCAAGATGCTGGCGGAATCAGGGGGAGCGGACCAGATCGCCCTGACCATTACCCGCATCGCCGGCACACGGCGCGTCAGCTGGGCCATGATGGTCATCGGGCTGCTGGTCGGACTGCCGGTTTTTTTCGAGGTCGGCTTCGTCCTGCTCATCCCGCTGGCCTATACGCTGGCGCGGCGGACGGAAACGCCGCTGGTGCTGATCGCCCTGCCCATGGGGGCCGCGCTGTCGGTGACGCACGCGATGATCCCCCCGCATCCCGCGACATTACTGGCGCAGGCGGCCTATCAGGCGGATATGGGACGCACCATCCTGTGGGGGATCCTGATCGGGACCCCGACCGCTGCCCTTGCCGGGCCTGTCTATGCCCGCTTCATCGCCCCACGGATCGGCCCGACGCATGAATCCGGACTGGCGGAGCAGTTCGTCAGCAGGCAGCCGCCGGCGCAGCTCCCCCCCTTCCTGACCACCGTCCTTGCGATCCTGTGCCCGGTCATCCTGATGATGGTGGGATCAGGCGCGGACCTGATCTCGCGCCCCGGGAACGGCCCCAACACGTTCCTTCATTTTGTCGGCAATCCCGATATCGCCCTGATGATCGCGACACTCCTGTCGTTCTACGTGCTGGGAACCGCGCGGGGCTTTTCGCGTGAGACCGTGCTGAAATTCAGCAACGAATGCCTGGGCCCCACCGCGCTGATCATCCTGCTGGTTGGCGCGGGCGGGGGATTCGGCCGCGAACTGGTCGATAGCGGCGTTTCCTCCGCCATCACGACGCTGGCGCTGGGCGCGCACGTGCCTCTGCTGGTCCTGGCATGGCTGCTGGCGGTCGTGGTGCGGGTGGCGACCGGATCGGCCACTGTCGCGATGAGCACGGCATCGGGCATTGTCGGGCCGATCCTGCAGCACAGCCATGGCGTATCGCCCGAACTGATGGTGATTGTCACGGGCGCGGGGTCTGTCGCGCTTGGCCCCCTCAATGATGCCGGATTCTGGCAGATCAAGGAGTATCTGGGCCTGAGCGTGGGGCAGACGATCCGCACATGGTCCGTTGTGGAAACGCTGATCGCCCTTCTGGGGCTGTTTTTCAGCCTGCTGGCCTCATGTTTTACGTAATACCCCGATGACACAGCGGGACGGGACGTTTCCATCCCGCCCCTGCTGACATCATCTGGGCGCGTAGGGATTGTTCGAGCCCCGCAGCAGCAGACGGATGGGCGTGCCCGGCAGGTCGAATTCCTCCCGCAGGCCATTGACCAGGTACCTCTGGTAATCCTCGGGCATCTGATCGGTGCGCGTCCCGAACAGGATGAAGGTCGGCGGACGGGACTTCGCCTGCGTGATGTACCGCAGCTTGAGCCGCCGTCCCTGCACCAGCGGCGGCGGATGACGCGACACCATCATCTCGAACCAGCGGTTCAGCTCACCAGTCGGCACACGACGGTTCCATACCTCATAGGCACGGCGCACCGTCGGCAGCAGCTTGTTGACGCCCGCCCCCGTCAGCGCGGAAAACGCCACGACCGGGATGCCGCGCATCTGGCTCAACGAGGTTTCAATACGGTCACGGATGGCCTGCCGCGTGACGTTGCGATCCGCGACCGCGTCCCATTTGTTCAGGGCAAGGACGCAGCAGCGGCCTTCACGCTCGATCAGTCGCGCGATCTGCAGATCCTGCTCATGCACGCCCAGCGTCGCATCCAGCGCCAGAATGACGACTTCCGCCATTTTCAGCGCCTCGATGGAGGCGGAGACGGACATCTTCTCCAATGTCTCGTCAATGCGGGCCTTGCGTCGCAGGCCGGCCGTATCGACAAGCTGGATCGGACCTTCGTCGTCATGCAGCATGACAGAGACGGAATCGCGCGTCAGTCCCGGCTCGGGGCCGGTAATCATCCGTTCCTCGCCCAGCAGGCGGTTCAGCAGCGTGGACTTGCCCGCGTTCGGACGCCCCACGATCGCAAGGCGCAGCGGGCCGGGGGAACGGGTGTCTTCCTCCTCCCCCTCTTCGCGCTCCTCCCTGCGCCTCGGGGCGCGGCGGGCCTGCGACGGGCCGGCGGGAATGCGATCGGCGATTTCGCCCATCAGGTCCGCAAGTCCCTCCCCATGCTCGGCCGAGATCGCGAGCGGCGCGCCCAGCCCAAGGGAGAACGCCTCCATCGCGGCGGCGGCGCCCTGGCGTCCTTCCGCCTTGTTGGCAAGGACAAGAACGGGACGTCCCTGACGGCGCAGCCACGCGGCGAAATGTTCATCCGCAGGGGTGATGCCCGCACGCGCATCCACGCAGAACAGCACCAGATCCGCCATGCCCACGGCGGATTCGGACGATGCGCGCATACGGCCGAACAGGGTGTCGGGCGCGGCCTCCTCCAGTCCTGCGGTGTCGATCAGGCGGATGCGCCTGCCACGGACAACGGTCTCGCTTTCCTTGCGGTCGCGTGTCACGCCCGGCGTATCGGCGACCAGCGCCTGCCTGCGACCGACCAGACGGTTGAAGATTGTCGACTTGCCCACATTGGGGCGGCCGGCAATGACCACGACGGGCAGGTCGTGCCCCGGATCGGGCGGAAATGATGAGGTCACGACGGAAACTTTCTCAACTATAGGCCATCAGGCCGCCGTTGTTGTTGAGCAGAAGCATCAGCCCGTCAACGATAATCGGTGTCACGGTGACAACATCCGGCAGCGTGTGCAGCGACATGATATGTCCCAGCGCGGGATCGACGATGACAACGCCGTTCTGCGGCAGGCTGGAGATGCAGACCAGCTTCCCCCCCGCCAGGAAAGGTCCGTTCCATACGACGCCGCGTTTCTGCTTGAGGCTGTTTTCATATTGGCGCAGCTGCGTGATCCAGCGCACATGCCCCGATACCCGGTCCAGGCAGGCCAGCTGCTCCTCCATGGAAAGGAGGAATATCCAGTCCCCGATCACCACGGGCGTATTCTGCCCCGAAATCGCGCGTTCCCACAGCCGCCGCCCCGATCGCATGTCGATCGCGACAAGAACCGAACCGGTACTGATGGCATAGGCCGTGCCATTGCTGATGACCGGCATGCCATGCACGCATGAAAAATCGATCAGCGCGCTCTGCCCGTTGGTACTGGCAAGCGTGTCGGCCCACACGACCTCGCCACCTTCGGCACGCAGCGCCACCAGATCGCCCGACCCGAAACCCGCCAGAACCACGCCATCGACCACGGCAGGCGCGGGCTGTCCCGCGATGACGGTATCGGCCGACGTCGCGGTATAGGTCCACAGTACGTCGCCGGTCTGTGCATTCACGGCGAACAGCTTTTCATCAATGGTGCCAAAGAACAGGCAGCCATTGGCGATGGTCGGCGCGGAACGGCCTGGCGTTTCCAGCTGCAGGCGCCATTTCAGCTTGCCTTTCTGCACATCGAGGGCAAGCGCCTGACCGATGCCATCCACGACATACAGGGTATCGCCGTCCACGCTGATGCCGCCGCCGATATTGTTGGACAGCAGTTTCTTGGGACGGGGGTTGTATTCCCATGCCTTGTGCATCGCGGGCCAGTGAAAGGCGTGGATGACGCCCTGCGCATCCATGACAAACAGACGGCCGTTCTGCACCACCGGGGGCGACTGGATCATGCCACGCCCCGTTTTGCCCAGCGCGACATAGGACAGGAATTCCGGTTCCGAATTGCCCGCCCCGATGCGATGGGTCCAGCGGTGCTGCATGTTGCCTGCCCACGCGACGTTCATGCCGACATGCCCCGGCGTCAGGCCCGGCTGCGGCCATGCGTTCACGGGGGTGGCCGCAGGCACCGTAACGGCGGCGGTTTCGTCACTGTCGACCGTCAGGCCTGCCCCCCCGCTGAGGACATCCGTCCGCCTGCCGATCAGCAGCGGCTTCTTTTTCGGTTCGTTTCCGGAACATTCAGCCAGAAGCGGCAAAAGCGCGGCCCCCAGAAGGGTGCGACGGCGTGTCAGGGTCTTTTTCATTGCGTTCATGCCTGTCGGATGGTGGGGATGCGCCGTATCGGAAAACGTCCTATCCCCCGGCATTGTCATTCCCCAACGCCTGCAGCAGCCCGTCGGCCCGGGTGCGCACCCCGTCAGACACGTTCATGTCCATGCTCAGCCGTTGCAGGCGGCCACGCGCGTCCTGCTCGTGCCCCTGACGCAGGTCAAGCAGCGCCTCGCACTCCAGCGCCAGGCCATGCCAGGGCTGCTGCGCCCCATCAAGCAGCGCCAGCCGCGAACGCAGCATCGCGGGGTCCGCCGTGTCGAGCTGATGCTGGACCCACAACAGGCCCGCCAGCGAACTGATGGTGGGATCCGCGGCCCTGTCCTCGTTCACCTGCGCCCACAGGGCAAGGGCCTGCGCCGTGTCGCCACTGTTGGCCAGAAGGGCCGCGCGTTCCATCCGCGACAGCGCACGCAATGGCGGCCGCGCGGTCTTTTCAAGGGCCGCCAGCTGCGTCAGGGCCGTTTTCTGCTGGTCGTTCAGGGGGGCGGCCTGCCCGTCGGGCGCATGCGACGCCGTGGCGTTTTTGAGCGCGGCGAAATACGCATCCGCGCTGGCCTGATCCGCCTGCTGCACCCGCCAGGCGTTATATTGCCATGCGCCACCGCCGATACAGATCACCGCAACGATAACGCCCGCCAGAATCATGTACCGTCGCGCCAATGCACGCAGCCGTTCGGCGCGCATTTCCTCATCGACTTCCCTGAAGATGTCGTCAGCCACGTTTAACCCGCTCTCCGCTTCCTGCCACGCACGATGCACGGCAGCCGTCCCGCCGGGACGAGATCCCTGTCATGAAGGCCAGACCATACCCGTCCTGTCCAGCGACAGCAAACCCGCATTGCCGGACATGCAACAGGCATGCCCCGCCACGCGGCGCCGTTGCGATCACATAGACCGCGCGGCGGATTGCCGCCAGATGGCCGGATCAGGGCCGACCAGTTTCAGGGGGCGGGCGGGCTTACTGTGTCGCCAGATGGTCGTGGCCCTTTTTCATTTCCGCCGACAGGTGCGAAAATTCATCGGAAATCTGTTTCTGTATCCGCGCCGCGCCATCATGGACACGGTGCATGCGCGCGGTGGCCTCCGCGCTGATGGCGGACTGTTCCTTGCCCGACGCGCCGGACACGCAGGCGGCATAGGTACGGGCCGCCTTTTCATAGGCGTTGACGCGATCGACGCTGGCATTGAAATGGCGGACATCCGTTGCATCCACCTTTGGCGCGACCGGTGCCGCACCACATGATTTCGGCGTCCAGTCCGCAGGCTGTGCCTGTACTGCCCTGTCGGGCACCGCCAGGCCTGTCATGATGGCGGCTCCATACAGGATCATGAAACTGCCGCGCATGGTCATCGTAAGATTCCTTGTCCAGAAATTGGGTCCAGAAATTGGCTGCGGTCAGCACGCCTACAGCAGCGTCATGGCAATCGCGGGGCAGGTTTCCTCCCGCTTGCGCCACGCGGCAAGAAAATTCCGGTTTTCATCCCATTTTTCAATGACGTGACAGCAGATCGGATGCCGCCCGCACCACGACACCGA
The DNA here is from genome assembly GCF_003311635.1 of Novacetimonas cocois. Lineage (GTDB taxonomy): Bacteria > Pseudomonadota > Alphaproteobacteria > Acetobacterales > Acetobacteraceae > Novacetimonas > Novacetimonas cocois. The sequence goes on from NZ_QEXL01000020.1 coordinate 34,727, forward strand.
CCTCCAGATCCTTCATGTCGGCATGGCCGGTCGGGCCGGGGGCCACGACCTGTGCGGCCCGGCGGCCGCATGGGGCGTATTCATCCACGCGGCTTGGACCGAACAGGCCCAGCGTCGGCGTCCCGGCGGCGGCGGACAGGTGCATCAGGCCCGAATCGTTGCCAATGAACAGCGCGCATCGCTGCAGCAGCGCCGCCACCTGCGTGATGCTCAGGTTTCCGCCCGTATCAAGCGCGTCCGGAAGGGCATCCAGCACCCGGGCGGCCATCTGGCGTTCCGCAGCACCGGGACCATAAAGGATGACAGGACGCGCCGGTCCGTGCCGCGCGACAAAATCATGCCAGAAGGCGACGAATCGATGCGCGGGCCAGACCTTGCCCGACCAGTTCGCGGTCGGCGCCAGGGCAATCCATGGCCCCTCCCTCTCCGGCAGCAGGGCGCAGGCCTCCGCACGTTCCTGCGCGCTGGTCCAGACGACCGGCATCGGCGTATCCGTCAGGCCCAGCACCTGCGCCAGATGGGTCACGCGCGGGCCGGGACGCCTGCCACCGCGCATGACCCGCCGCGCGGATGTCCGGATCAGGAACGGGATCACCGAACCGCGCAGGTCGACACACAGGTCCCACCGCGTCCTTACGCAGTCGCGCCACAGCGCCACCCAGTGCATGTCATAGGGCCGTTTGGTCATGACGATGGTGCGTTCACGTCGCGGCATGTGCGCGAACAGGCCCGCGGCCACGGGGCCGCAGACGATGGTGAACCGTGCCTGCGGATAACGGTGCAGCAGGTGGTCCAGCAGCCCGGTCGAAATCACGGCGTCACCCAGCCGCGTCGATGTAATGAACAGGATACGCATCCGAGTGTGCATATGCGCCTTGGGCGATGATGCCAAATCTCCGTTATCCCCCTTGCCCGCCGACGCCGCTGTGCCCACAGTGGCGACATGGGTAAGTTTGCGTATCTGCCGGGCCGTGCGGTGCTGGCTGTCTCGGGGCGGGACCGGGTTTCCTTCCTGCAGGGACTTGTGTCCAATGACATGACGGTCGTCACGCCGGAACAGGCAGTCTGGACCGGATTCCTCTCGGCGCAGGGCAAATGGCTGGCCGATTTTTTCGTATTCGCGGACCCGCAGGGGGAACGGCTTTTGCTGGATTGCGACGCGTCGCAGGCGGACATGCTGCGCCAGCGCCTGTCGCGCTATCGCCTGCGGGCTGATGTGGATGTGGGCGACACCGGTTATGCCGTTCATGCGGGATGGGATGGCCCCGCCCCATCGGGCGGGGATTTCCCCACCAGCGCGGACCCGCGCCTGCCTGCCGCGGGATGGCGCAGCCTGCGGGGGCATCCCGCCACGGACACGACAGCCGATGACGTCGATTACGACCGCCATCGCCTTATGCTGGGCCTGCCGGATGGCGTGCGCGACTGCGAATCAGGAAAGACCCTCCTGCTGGAGGCGAATTTCGATCAGCTCAACGGCATATCGTGGACCAAGGGCTGTTACATGGGTCAGGAACTGACGGCGCGCACGCGCTATCGCGGGCTGGTGCGGCGTCATCTCCTCCCGATCGAGGGAACGCGCGACCTGCCCGAACCCGGAACGCCCATCATGCATGGCGAACACGAAGTCGGCCATGTCCGTTCCTCACGCGATCAGGCGGGCATGGCAATGATCCGCAGCACGCACATCCATGACACCAGCCTGACGGCGGGGGGGCATCCCCTGACGGTCCGGGTGCCGCAGTGGTTCACCCTGCCCCAGAAGGCGGGCGAAGAAAGCTAGACATTGCGCGACGGGGCGGGCATGTCGGAACTCCATGTCCGACATGTTCAACCGACCGGATTGACCGACCCCATGCCCTATCTTCCCCCTGATGCCGCGACCTGCGCCCGCATGGTCGAACAGGTCCGTTTCAACAGCGACGGGCTGATTGCCGCCATCGCCCAGCAGCATGACACGGGCGAGGTCCTCATGCTGGCATGGATGAACGCCGAGGCCCTGACCGAAACGCTCCGCAACGGTCGCGTGTGCTATTTTTCCCGCAGCCGCAACGCGTTATGGCGCAAGGGGGAAACGTCGGGACAGGTCCAGACGCTGATTGACGCGCGGCTGGACTGCGACCGCGATGCGGTCCTGCTTCTGGTGGATCAAAAGGGAGTCGCATGCCATACTGGCCGCCGCAGCTGTTTCTTCAACGCCATGCGCCCCGAAGGACTGGTGGAGATTTCACAGCCGCTTGTCGGGGCGGACGAACTGTATAAACGCACCTGAGCAGTTGCCGTCCACCAAAGCGCAGAAAGAGACCCGCATGGCCGCCGATCTTCCTCCCGAACCGGATCCCCGTTCTAAACTGACATGGATCATCCTGACGATTCTCCTGACCGTCCTGCTGGGAGGATACATGGTGATTTCCGAGGTCCGGGCCCTGGTGAACGCACAGGTGGAAACGCCGGAACAGCCGGATGGCAACAGCAGCGGACAGACGCCCCCGCCCTCCGTTCCGGTTCCGCCCGAAGGAAGCCCCCAGCCCTCAAAAACGCCCAACGCGCAATAGAATTGTAACGGCGGGTGCGGTGACTAGCCGCGTCCCACCCTTGCCGGGGACGGATCCTGCCGGGACAGGAGGTCAAGGATCTCCTGCGCGGCGGCGGCGGTGGGATCGCCCTGCGGTCCATGCAGGGTCGCGATAATCCGCTGGAAACCGGCCTTCTGCATCGCGGCACTGTGCCCGTCCGTCAGCAGCCGCATGATCGTTTTGGCCAGCAGGTCCGCGCGGCAGCGTTCCTGCAGCAGTTCGGGCACAAGCCGGTGGCCCGCCAGCAGATTGACCATCGCGACATATGGCACCCGGATCAGGCGTCGCGCAATCGCGGCCGTGACGGTATTGACGCGATAGGTCACGGCCATCGGAACCCCGGCAAGCGCCAGTTCCAGCGTGGACGTCCCCGATTTGGTCAGCGCCGCGCCAGCAGCGGCAAAGGCATCGTGCTTTTCCTGCAGGTCGGTCACGATAACCGGCTGGATGGGCCAGTCCGCGACACCCTTGCGAATGGTATCGGCAATGACGGGCGCGACGGGCACCACCGGCACGATGTCGGGACAAAGTGTGCGTAATATCCCCAACGTCTCGCCAAAGACCGGCAGCAGCCTTGGCGCTTCCGAACGGCGGCTGCCGGGCATCAGGATCAGCACGGGCGCATCGGGCGCGATGCCATGCCGCGCACAGAACGCCGCGCCATCGCCCTGATCGGCCCCGGACTGCACGACGGGATGCCCGACGAAGCGTCCCTCCACCCCATGACGCGCGAAAAATCCGGGCTCGAACGGCAGCAGGCACAGCATGCGTTCCCACAGGCCGGGGAATTTCAGCACCCTGCGTTCACGCCATGCCCATACCTGCGGCGCCACGTAATGGACGCGCGGGATCGACAGCGACGCTACCCGTCGCAAAAGCCGCAGGGCAAAGCCGGGACTGTCGATGGTGACGATCAGGTCGGGACGGACCGCCTCGATATGGGCCACGGCCTGATCCAGCCGCCGTGACAGGAAACGCAGGCGCGGCAGGACCTCCACCAGCCCCATGACCGCAAGGTCGCGCATGGGGAATTCGCTTTGCAGTCCCGCAGCCTCCATCCGCGCGCCCCCGACCCCGACAAATGTCAGAGCCGGGTCGCGCTGCCTCAGCTCACGCATCAGGCGCGCGCCCAGCACGTCGCCACTCGCCTCCCCCGCCAGAATCCAGATGGTCCGCGCGCCGACGTCACGACGGGCACGCATGGTGGCGGATGATGTCATTGGCACGTCTTCCTTGGGACCGGGGTCATGGGCAGGGAACCCCGGCCTATTCCTGTTTCAGGAATCCCACGATCCCGGTCTTCACCTCTTCAGGCAGGGGGACGTACTGCAACCTGCGTGCCGTTTCATCCCCCCTGGCGAACGCCCATGCAAAGAAATCCCTGACCGCCCGTCCCCGGGCATGATCCCTGGGGTCGGTCGGGATCAGGACATAGGTGGCCGCCATGATCGGCCATGCCCCCTGCCCCGCCGCATCCAGCACATCGACATGGCGGGTGACGCCTTCGTCCCATTTCGCGGAACGGGCGGCGGCCTCGAAACTGTCACTGTTGGCGGCGACATCTTCGCCGTGGCTGTTGCGCATTTCCACCATGGTCATGTGGTTTCCAACGGCATAGGCATATTCAAGATAGCCGATGCTGCCTTCGGTATTGCGCACGGCGGCCGCGATTCCGTCATTTCCCCGCGCGCCCTCGCCCACCGGCCACTGGATCGAGGTGCCGGCCCCTTCCTGCGCCTTCCATGCCGGCCATGACAGCGACAGATAGGACGTAAAGACGAAAGTCGTGCCCGATCCGTCCGCCCGCCGCACGGGCGCGACCGGGATATCCGGCAGGGCAAGGCCCGGATTGACGGCAGCGATCCGGGCATCATTCCATGACGTGATTTCACCGTCATAGATCTGCGCCAGCAGCGCGCCGGTCAGATGAAGCCGACCATCGGCCACTCCCGGCAGGTTGACCACCGGCACGATCGCTCCCATCACCGTGGGGAACTGCGCCAGATGCGCCGCCTCCAATGCCGTTGCGGACATGGGGGCGTCGGACGCGCCAAAATCGACGGTCCGGGCACGCACCTGGTTCTGTCCCGCGCCGGAGCCGATCGTCTGGTAATTCAGGGTGACGTCCAGATCCCGGGCGGCATCTTCCCCCCATGCCCCGTAAATCGGCGCGCCAAAGCTGGAACCCGCCCCCGTGATTTCGGTGGCGCAGGCCATGCCGCCATACGCCATGAGCGTTACGGCCAGTCCCGTTCCGATCCATCCCTGTATGGCGCGCAATAGAATATTCCCCTTGACGAAGACGCAGGCGCGACGGGACAGGCGCCCCGTCGCGTTACGGCATTCAGCCACGCAGATCCGCATTGCAGGTTTTCTTCGCCGCCGCAATCACGCGCGCGCATACCGCCTCGATATCCGCATCGGTCAGGTTGCGCTCGACAGGCTGGATCGTGATCTCGACCCCCAGCGACTTGTGCCCTTCGGGGATCTTGTCGCCTTCATAGACATCGAACAGGCTGACCGCCGAAATCAGGTTGCGTTCCGCGCCCCTGACGGCCCGCAGCAGCTGTTCCGCCGGAACGTCACGCGCGACGATGAAGGCGAAGTCACGATGAAGCGGCTGGAACGGCGACAGGTTGGGCGGCGCGCGGCGACGGCGCTTTGGTTCGGGAACATCCTCGATAAAGGCCTCGAACCCTACCACCGGCAGGTCGATGCCACGTTCGGCCAGCAGGGCGGGATGCACCTGTCCGAAATATCCCAGCACCAGTCGCGGCCCCTGCCGCACGGTACCCGACCGGCCGGGATGGTAATGCGATGGCGCATCGGCGGTGATGCTCAGCCCCTCCATCGACGCGCCCGCCACACGCAGCGCCTCAAGGATATCCGCCTTGGCCGCCCATAGATCCACAGGCGTCGCCGGGTGCGCTGGCATGCGCGGCGAATGGCCGCTGCGGATGCCGGCTACGATCTGGCGCTGTCCGTCGGCGCCAAACCCCGCCCCGATTTCAAACAGGCCGAGGTCTGGATAACCGCGCGCCGCGTTGTGATGCACGGCATTGAGCAGATTCACCAGCGGCGTAGGCCGCATCTGGTCCAGGTCAACCGCGATCGGGTTGAGCAGACGCAGGCTTTCGGGTGTTTCGCCGAAGGCCGATGCCTGTTCGTAGGAAACGAAGGAGAATCCGACCGTCTCCAGCAGGCCACGGGCGGCAAGCTGCCGGCGCGTGGCGGCCACGCGCGCCTGCGCCGGTGTCAGGGCCGCAACCGGCACGGCGGAGAGCGGCGGCAGCGAAACCGCAGGAACGGCGTCCATGCCCTGCAGGCGCAGGACTTCCTCGATCAGGTCCACTTCGGCATCCACCGCCATGACACCCTGCGCTGCGCGCTCCGCCTGTTCGGGGGGCAGATCGCGCGCCTGGTCCAGGACAATCGGCGTTGCGATGTCATTGCGCCATGACGGCACGCTGACGACGACCTGTTGCGCGTCGCGGCTGCGGACCCCGAATCCCAGCCGTTCGAGGGAGGTCACCGCCACATCCGGCGCGACCGTCAGGCCGCCCAACGTCGCAATGCGTTCAAAGCGCAGCCGCGCGTCGCGCTGCCACGCGGGCGGCGCCCCGGCGGAGACCACCTCGCTGGCCTCACCCCCGCACAGTTCGATGATCATGCGCGTCGCAGCCTCCAGCGCGGCGGGGGGCAATGCCTGATCCACCCCGCGCTCGAAACGCTGGCGCGCGTCGGAATGGAGATTGTGACGCCGGCCGCTCAGCGCGATATGCACGGGCTCGAACAGGGCGCATTCGACAAACACATCCGTTGTCGTCTCGCTGACGCCTGTCGCCTCGCCCCCCATGATCCCGGCCAGCGACTGTACGCCGTTCGCATCAGCGATCACGCAGTCATCGACCGTCATGACATGCTCGCCGCCATCCAGCGTCCGCAGCGTCTCGCCCGCGCCACGGCAGACGGTCAGGACGTTTCCGCCCACCTTCGCCACGTCGAAGACATGCAGCGGACGCCCCAGATCGAAGGCAAAGTAGTTGGTGATGTCCACCAGCGCGGAAATCGGACGCAGCCCGACCGATTCAAGCCGTCGCTGCAGCCATTCCGGGCTGGGACCGTTGCGCACGCCGCGGATCGTCCGGCCCAGCACCCAGGGACAGGCCTCGGGGAAGGTATCCGCCCATGTCAACGGGGAGGCGAAGGTGCCTTCCACCGTTTCCGCCAGCCACGGCCTGAGTTCCCCCATCCCGGCGGCGGCAAGGTCGCGCGCGATGCCGCGAATGGCCAGGGCGTCGCCCCGGTTGGGGGTAATCGCGATTTCGATGACGGGATCATCCATGTCCGCGAACAGGGCATAGGACTGCCCCACGACCGTCCCGTCCGGCAGTTCGGCAATGCCGCCCGTTTCCTGACCCAGCCCCAGTTCACGCAGCGAACACAGCATGCCGCCACTCGTCTCGCCCCGGATCTTGCCCGCCTTGATGGTGATGTCGCTGCCGGGGATCCATGTGCCCGGCGGGGCAAAGATGACCGACAGGCCCGCCCGCGCGTTGGGCGCGCCACAGACGACCTGCACGCGTTCGAATCCTTCGCCGGCATCGACCTGGCATACCCGCAGGCGGTCGGCATTGGGATGCTGTTCCGCGCTGAGGATCCGCGCGGTGCGGAATGGCGCAAGGACCGCGCCCCGGTCCTCGACCCCTTCGACCTCCAGCCCGATCGTGTTCAGCCGTGCGCAGATTTCTTCGACGGTTGCCGTGGTTTCCAGATGTTCACGCAACCATGACAGTGAGAACTTCATCAATCACAGACCTTCATGCAGCAGGGCGGGTGACAGGGGGCTGGTCCCGTAATGACGCAGCCAGCGCACGTCGCTTTCGTAAAAGGAGCGCAGGTCGGGAATGCCATGACGCAGCATGGTCAGCCGTTCGACCCCCATGCCGAACGCAAATCCCTGCCACTCACGCGGGTCGAGGCCACAGTTGGCCAGCACGCGGGGATGCACCATGCCGGACCCCAGCACCTCCAGCCAGTCGCTGCCCGCGCCGATCTGTCCCGTCTTGCGCGACCAGCCGATATCGACCTCCATCGACGGTTCGGTGAACGGGAAATAGGAGGCACGGAAACGTACCGGCAGGTCGGGCTGCGCAAAGAACGCGCGCAGGAAATCCGACAGGCAGCCCTTGAGGTGACCCAGCGTGATGCCACGGTCGATCACCAGTCCCTCGCACTGATGGAACATGGGGGAATGGGTGGCGTCATGATCGGCGCGATAGGTACGGCCCGGCGCGATGATGCGGATGGGCGGCTCATGCGACAGCATGGTGCGGATCTGCACGCCAGACGTCTGGGTGCGCAGCACGCGCTCGGCCTCCTGCCCCTCTTCGTGCGGCAGGTAGAAGGTATCCTGGTCCGTGCGGGCCGGGTGATGGGCGGGGGTGTTGAGGGCGGCGAAATTGTGCCAGTCGGTTTCGATATCCGGACCTTCGGCGACCCTGAATCCCATCGCCCCGAAAATCGCGCTCATTTCCTCGATCGTGCGGGTGATCGGGTGGAGCGTGCCTTCGGGCTGCGGGGCGGCGGGCAGCGTGACGTCAACCCGTTCGGCGGCAAGGCGGGCGTTGAGGGCCTGTGCCTCCAGCTCCTGTCCGCGCTCGGCGATCACGCGCGACAGTTCGTCGCGCAGACGGTTCAGGGCGCCCCCACGGAGCCTGCGCTCCTCCGGCGACATCCGGCCCAGTCCCTTCAGCAGGCCGGTCAGGCGTCCCGACTTGCCCATCGTCGCGACGCGCACTTCGTCCCATGCCCGCAGGTCGGACGCTGCCGCCAGCGCGCTGAGGGTGTCTTGCTTCAGGGTTTCGAGATCGTCACTCATGCTACCTCGCACAGGCTCACCTGACAGGCTGGCCGAGGCGCATTTGACACATGGCGGCCATGCCGGTCACTGGATTACTTGGGGTGGGACCGACAATCGCCACTGTCGCGGGCCGGAACGCACCTGAACTAAAAACAAAACGGGCCGCCCGGCAGGACGACCCGTTTCGCGGACCTGTCACCACACGGGGTGGAGAGCAGGTTCAGGCCAGAGCGGCCTGCGCCTTCTTGACGATTTCGGCAAAGGTTGCGGCATCGTCATAAGCAATGGCGGCCAGCACCTTGCGGTCGATCTCGATCCCTGCCTTGTCCAGACCGTTGATGAAACGGCTGTAGGTCAGGCCATGCTCACGCACGGCGGCATTGATGCGCTGGATCCACAGGGCGCGGAATTCACGCTTCTTGTTGCGGCGATCGCGATAGGCATAGCGAAGGGCCTTTTCCAGCCGTTCGAGCGCGATGCGATAATTGGTGGAAGACCGACCCCGATACCCCTTGGAGAGTTCCAGGACCTTCTTGTGACGGGCGTGTGAGGTAACGCCCCGCTTGACGCGTGCCATATGTCAGATGCTCCTTATGCCAGCCCGTAGGGCGCCCACTGCTTCACAGTGCGACCATCCATTTCCGTCAGCGTCTGCGAACCGCGGTTGGTGCGCTTCATCTTCTGCGAACGGTTGATAAGGCCGTGACGCTTGTTGCCGGGGCCAGCCAGCACCTTGCCGGTCGCGGTGATCTTGAACCGCTTCTTGACCGACGACTTGGTCTTCATCTTGGGCATTTTCATCTCCAATCGATTTTTCACATTCCGCCACGTCCCGGGGGACGGCGGAACGGGAACATGACATTGCGGCCGGGCATGCCCTTGATCAGGCCCGGACGCGCGAACATCGCTGCCTATAGACAACGCCGCGACGGCAATCAAGTCCTGATCGGCCGATGTCGCGTTGTCTCGGTCCCGACAAGATATTAAGGAGGATCGGCAACGCGACAATAACGGACAGATACGGGAGCAACCGACCATGACAGCACGTGTGGCACTGGTAACAGGCGGCAGCCGCGGAATTGGTGCAAGCATTGCCGAATCCCTGGCACGGGACGGCTTCGACATCGCGATTTCCTATGCCCGCAATGCGACGGCGGCGGAACAGACGGTGGAGCGCATCGCCGCCACGGGCCGCACCGCGCGGGCCTATCGCGCGGGCGAAGGTGCGGGTGCGGCAGAGGACCTGATCGGGCAGGTGGCCCGCGATTTCGGGCGGCTGGATGTCCTGGTTTGCAATGCCGGCATCTATCCCTATGCTATGGTGCGCGACATGACGACGGAGCAGGTTGATGCGACGCTGGGGCTGAACGTGCGCGCGGTCATGCTGGAGACGATCGCGGCGGTCAGGCACATGCCGCGCGGCGGCCGGATCATCTTCATCGGCTCCACGTTTGGCGAACGCGCCCCCTTCCCCGGCATTTCGCTCTACAGCGCCACCAAGGCCGCCCTCACCGGCTTCGCGCGCGGCCTTGCCCGCGATCTCGGGCCGGATGGCATTACCGTCAATGTGATCCAGCCCGGCCCCATCGATACGGACATGAACCCCGCCGACGGCGCGGCGGCCGACATGCTGCGGGGATTCCTGTGCGTGCCGGAATATGGCAAGCCCGGCGACATCGCGGCCATGGCGTCCTTCCTCGCCCGGCCGGAGAGCGACAACATCACGGGGGCGGCCCTGACCGTTGACGGCGGCCTCGCCGCCTGAGGAATCATGCATCACCCTGTGGTTCGGGCCGGCCTGAGTCTGGAGTCTGGTCGGGCCAGTCCACGGGGATACATGCGGAAATACATGACGGCATGCCGGTTGCCGCGCCATGCTGCACCCGACGGGGAGCATCCCGCAACGCGAAGTCCGGATTCCTCCCAAGCTTCATTCCCCTTTGGACTGCCATCCCGCTCACGTCATCGGGGTGCCTGCAAAGCGTTGAAATACTTCGTCATGGTCAATATCGGCAGGCCCCGGGTGGCCCCATCACGCAAAAAAGAGCCAATGCGCCCGCCCCTGCCCAAAACCCACTGCTGACATCCGGTTTTCACGGGTTGTATCCCTGCCTGTTTCTGATCTAGGCGTCGGGAATACCTTGCCGTGGAAACTGGTCATGACCGCACTCAATACTACGTCCCTGCCCCATCTGCCGCCGAACATCGCCACTCCCGCCTATGACCGTGCAAAAGTCACGCCGGGAATCGCGCATCTGAGCGTCGGCAATTTCCATCGCGCGCATGAGGCGGTCTATGTGGATCACGTCCTGGCGCGGCCGGGGCAGTCCGACTGGGGCATCGTCGGGATCGGCCTGATGGAAAGCCCGTCCGAAAAAGCCAAGGCGGACGCGATGAAGGCGCAGGACTGCCTTTACTCCCTGACCGAATGCGCCCCTGACGCCCCCGATACGGTCCGTGTCATCGGCTCCATCGTCGAATATGTCTATGGACCGGCGGACCGCGCCGCCGTGATCGAGCGGCTGGCCGATCCGGCGATCCGGATCGTCAGCATGACGATTACCGAAGGCGGTTATTACGTCGATGAAAACGGGCACTTTCCGATCGACCTGCCCTTCATTGCCGAGGACCTGAAACGTGCCGTGCCCCAGACCGCCTTTGGCGTGCTGACCGAGGCGCTTCGCCTGCGGCGCGACCGGGGCGTCGGCCCGTTCACCGTCCTGTCGTGCGACAACCTGCCGCAGAACGGCCATATCGCGCGCACCGCCGTCCTGACATGGGCAAAAGCCCGCGACGCGGCGCTGGCGCAGTGGATGGAAGCAAACGTGACCTTCCCCTGCACCATGGTTGACCGGATCACGCCTGCGGTGCACCCCGACGACGTCCGCCGGCTGGATGCCGCCAGTGGCCTGGATGATCGCATCCCCGTTTTCTGCGAGGATTTCATCCAGTGGGTCATCGAGGACAAATTCTGCGCCGGGCGCCCCGAATTCGATGCGGTTGGCGTGCAGTTCACCGATAACGTCCATCCCTATGAGGAAGTGAAGCTGCGGATGCTCAACGCCTCCCATTCGCTTCTGGGGCTGTCGGGCGTGCTGTCGGGATACCGTATCGTCAGCGATATCATGGAGGACGTGAACGAGATCGCGCTGGTGGAACGGTATCTGGGATATGACGCGGAACCGTTGCTGACGGCGCCGCCAGGCATGGCGCTGCATGAATATGGCGCGCTGCTGCTGCGGCGTTTCCGCAATCGCGCCATCAGCGACCAGCTGCTGCGCATTGCCTCCGACAGCACCTCGAAACTGCAGATGTTCGTGCGTGAGACCGCGATGGGCGTGCTGGGTCAGCATCACAATCCCATCCGCATCGCCTTTTTGATCGCATGCTATCTGGAATATCTGCGCGGGCATGATGACAGCGGCGCGGCCTATACGGTGACGGAACCGCACCTGTCGGCAGATGACCGTGCCCTCGCCCTTGATCCGGACGTGAATGCCGGGCTCAGGATGTCGGTGTTTTCTGGCTGGGAACTGACGGATTCCGAAGATTTCGTCCGTGACTACCGCACGGTCAGGCAGTCGATCCGCACGAACGGAACACGCAGGACGCTGGCTGATATCGTCCTTGCTGCGGAATAATCTCCCTTCCTCCCCCTGCAGCATCGCGCTTTCCCGCCCTTCCGCCATCATCGCATGGCGGAAGGCGTTGACACGTCATTGTCAGAAATAACTTCTTGACGCCGGGCCGTTTTATAAGCTGTCTCCTGAAAAAGCCGTCTTTCGCCACAGCTTCGCTTCAATTCAGGAACACTATGAATATATTTTCTCGCTTTGGGCCCACCCTCCTGATCGCCATCGCCATATGCGCGATATCCGGCCTTTATGTATTGGGAGGGGGAATCTGGCTGGGTCTGCTGGGCGGCTCGTTCTATTACATGATCGCGGGCGTCGCCCTGCTGGTGACGGCATTCCTGCTGCTGCGTGGCCGGCAGGAAGCGCTCATCGTTTATGCGATCTTCCTGATCGGCACGATGGTCTGGGCCGTCAGCGAGGTCGGTTTCGATTTCTGGGCGCTGGCGCCGCGCGGTGACATCCTTGTCCCGATCGGCATCCTGCTCCTGCTGCCTGCGGTGACGCGTCACCTCGGCCCGCCGGGCAACGCCGGCCGCTTCTCCCTTGGCGCGGCCGTCGTGGCGGCGATTGTCGTCGTCGTGGTTGCCCTGACGCAGGATCCGCAGGATGTCGCGGGCGCGCTCCCCCCCGTGGCGCAGAACGCCCCGACGCCCGGCGATGCGGGCGAAATGCCGGACGAGGACTGGCAGGCCTATGGCCGTACGGAATTCGGCGACCGCTTTTCCCCGCTCAAACAGATTACGCCCGCCAATGTCAGCAAGCTGAAAGTGGCATGGACCTTCCGCACTGGCGACATGCGCGGTCCGGGCGATCCGGGCGAAACGACGGATGAAGTCACGCCGATCAAGATCCGCGATACGGTCTATCTCTGCTCCCCGCACCAGATCCTCTTCGCGCTGGATGCGGCAACCGGCAAGATGCGGTGGAAATTCGATCCGAAAATCGTCCACAACCCCACCTTCCAGCATCTGACCTGCCGTGGTGTTTCCTATCACGAGGCCAAGGCTGACGATGCGGCCGCGCCCACCGAATGCGCACAGCGCATTTTCCTGCCCACCAACGATGGACGCCTGTTCGCGCTTGACGCCCATAGTGGGGAGCGGTGCCATGGCTTTGGCAATGACGGCGAAATCGACCTGAAGGATGGCATGACCGTCAAAACGGCGGGCTTTTACGAACCGACCTCGCCGCCGGTGGTGACGGACACCATGGTCATCGTCTCCGGCGCGGTGACGGACAACTATTCCACGAATGAACCTTCTGGCGTGACCCGTGGCTTCGACGTCAATACGGGCGAGCTGAAATGGGCGTTCGATCCGGGCAACCCCGATCCGAACGAAATGCCGTCGGAACAGCATCATTTCGTGCCGAATTCGCCCAATTCCTGGATCACGGCGTCCTATGACCCGAAACTGGACCTGGTCTATATCCCGATGGGCGTCCAGACCCCCGACATCTGGGGCGGCAACCGCAATGCCGATGCGGAACGGTATGCCAGTTCCATCGTCGCGCTGAATGCCTCCACCGGCAAGCTGGCCTGGAGCTACCAGACCGTCCATCATGATCTGTGGGACATGGACATCCCCTCCCAGCCCAGTCTGGTGGACATCCGCAATGCGGAAGGGGAAATCATCCCCACCCTGTATGCCCCGGCCAAGACCGGCAACATTTTCGTGCTGGACCGTCGCAATGGCAAGCTGGTGGTGCCCGCGCCCGAACGTCCGGTCCCGCAGGGTGCCGCGCCAGGCGACCATCTGTCGGCAACGCAGCCCTTCTCCGAACTCACCTTCCGTCCCAAGAAGAACCTGACGGACGCCGACATGTGGGGCGGCACGATGTTCGATCAGCTGATCTGCCGCATCATGTTCCACCAGCTGCGTTACGAGGGACCGTTCACGCCGCCTTCGCTCCAGGGCACGCTGGTGTTCCCCGGCAATCTTGGCATGTTCGAATGGGGTGGCCTGGCGGTCGATCCGGTCCGGCAGGTCGCGATCGCCAACCCGATCGCCATTCCGTTCGTCTCCACCCTGATCCCGCGTGGCCCGAACAACCCCGCGACACCTGACAAATCCCTGCCCTCGGGCAGCGAAAGTGGCGTGCAGCCCCAGTTCGGCGCCCCCTTTGGCGTTGACCTGCACCCGTTCCTGTCGCCGCTGGGCCTGCCCTGCAAGCAGCCGGCATGGGGCTACATGTCGGGCATCGACCTGCGCACCAACAAGATCGTGTGGAAGCACCGCAATGGCACGATCCGTGACAGTGCGCCGCTGCCGCTGCCGTTCAAGATGGGCGTGCCCAGCCTTGGCGGCCCGCTGACCACCGCCGGTGGCGTGGCGTTCCTGACCTCGACGCTGGATTATTACATCCGCGCCTATGATGTCACGACGGGACAGCAGCTGTGGCAGGATCGCCTGCCCGCCGGCGGACAGTCCACGCCGATGAGCTATTCCGTCAATGGACGGCAGTTCATCGTGACGGCCGATGGCGGCCATGGATCGTTCGGCACGAAGCTGGGCGATTACGTGGTGGCCTACAGCCTGCCGGAATAAGATCAGGCGAAAAAAACGGGGCGGCATTCGTGTCGCCCCAGCTTGACCGGCCGGGCCATGTCTGTATATAAGCGGATATAGACACAGTTCGTGGAAGATTATTTCCAGCCCACGTCCCTGCGCCCCATCCGCCAGCAGGCCCCTGTAATCGCCACTTATTCAGGCTTTTACAGATTTTCTCCTATGGGGATTAAAAATCCAAATAAGTCTTATCAGCGTTTTCATCTTACGTTGGATGGAAGCCCTTGATTAGGAAACAGAAGACTTACTGTCCGCCGCGAGGGCGACGCCATGACGCGTCAGCGCCGATCCGGTGCCGGAAATCAATGTGCAACGGCACGTCGATTTCATTGTTTCTGAAGACGTAGCGCCGAAACTCGGGGCGGATGATACGGGGTGATATGATGACTTTCACAACCGCGAGAACATCGTGATTAAACGCATTGCAGCAGCGATTGTGGGAATCGGTGTCGCCGGAGGCGTCGGATTCCTTGCTTACGCGTGGTATCCGGAGATTGCTCCGGTTGCTCCGCCTCCTCCCTCAGCCTTCAGCAAGGCCCAGATCGAGCACGGGCGCATCCTTGCGGCCGGTGGCTACTGTGCCGAGTGCCATACGCGCACCGACGGCAAGCGTGGCGTGGAACTGGCGGGCGATTACAAGATGGACACGCCTTTTGGCGCCATCTTCTCCTCCAACATCACGCCCGACCCGGAAACCGGGATCGGCCACTGGTCCGAAGCGGCGTTCAAGCGTGCGATGCGCAAGGGTATCTCGCGCGATGGAACGCAGCTTTTCCCTGCCTTCCCGTTCGACCATTTCACACACATGACGGATCAGGACATCGACGATGTCTATGCCTTCCTCATGACGCGGGAGCCGGTCCATTCGGTCAAGCGCGACAATACGGTTGCCTTCCCCTTCAACATCCGCCTGGAGCAGGCCGGCTGGAAGCTTCTGTTCCTGCATGAAGGTCCGCTGAAGAACAATTCGGCCAAGGATGCCGAATGGAACCGTGGCGCCTATCTGGCGGAGGGGCTGAGCCACTGCTCCGCATGTCATACGCCGCGCAACGCGATGGGCGCGGAAAAGAGCAGCGCTCCCTATGACGGCGCGCCGGTGGACAACTGGATCGCCCCGCCGCTTAACGAACACAATCCCACCCCGGTCGTCTGGACCGAGGATGAGTATTTCAAGTACCTGCGCTATGGCTCTGCCCCGCTGCATGGCAGCGCCGCCGGTCCCATGTCGCCTGTCGTCCATGGCGGCCTGAGCGAAATGCCCGAATCCGACGTGCATGCGATCGCGCATTACCTGGCGGATATCGACAAGGCATCCACCCGCGTCAGCCAGGATCCGCAGGCCATTGCATGGGCCATGAAGGCCTCCATGCGTGATCTGGTGGGACCGCAGACGGACCCGAATGCGCGCCTGTATGCCGGCGCCTGCGCCGCGTGCCATGCCAATGCTGGCCCGCAGCCGGTGGAAGGCCGCCCCGATCTGGCGCTGAACAACGCGCTGTGGCTGGATGAGCCGACCAACCTGTTCCAGGTGATCCTGCGTGGAATTGGAACGACGGAAGGTATTTCCACCGTCTCGATGCCCAGTTTCTACCATTCCTTCTCGGATGCGGATCTGGCGCGTCTGGCGGCCTACCTGCGCGCCACCCGGACAACCCTGAAACCCTGGACCGACCTTGAGAAGAAAGCCGCTGATGTCCGCAAGACACTGGTTGCCTCTCCTGTCGCCTCTTCGCATTGAGATGAAAGACGGAGCTAGAACATGACGACCTTTCACCTCAATGGACGGGAAGTAACCGTTGACGTCCCGGAAGATACCCCCCTGCTGTGGGTCATCCGTGACGAAGTCGGCCTGACCGGCACGAAGTTCGGCTGTGGCATCGGCATGTGCGGCGCCTGCACCGTGCATATCGGCGGTCGCGCCACGCGTTCGTGCATCACGCCCGTCAGCGCCGCCGAAGGTGCCGACATCACCACGATCGAGGGACTCGATCCCGAAGGCAATCACCCCGTCCAGGTTGTCTGGCGGGAATTGCAGGTGCCCCAGTGCGGTTACTGCCAGTCCGGACAGATCATGCAGGCCGTCAGCCTGCTGAAGGATTATCCCTCCCCCACGGATGAGGAAATCGATGCGGTCATGGCCGGCAGCCTGTGCCGCTGCATGACCTACATTCGCATACGCGAGGCCATCAAGAAGGCCGCGGCAGCCGCACGCGGAGATTCGTCAAATGGGTAGACTGAACCGTTTTCTTACCGGCAAGGGTTCCAGCGCTGGACAGGGCCTCTCCCGGCGCGGCTTCCTTGTCACCTCGCTTGGGGCGGGCGTCATGTTCGGCTTTGCCCGGCAGGCGTCGGCCAATCAGATTTTCCCGCTTGATAAATCCGGACCCGGGGAAGGCGCGTTCGAACCCACCATCTGGTGTTCGATCGCCCCCGATGGGGAAATTACCGTCAACATCATCCGCGCGGAAATGGGCCAGCATATCGGTTCCGCCCTTGCCCGCATCATCGCGGACGAGATGGAAGCTGACTGGGAAAAGGTCCGTATCAATTACGTTGATACCGATCCCAAATGGGGCCTGATGGTCACCGGCGGAAGCTGGTCCGTATGGATGACGTGGGATGTCTTCCGTCAGGCGGGCGCGGCGACGCGCACCGCACTGGTGGAGGAAGCCGCGCGGCTGCTGGGCACGACGCCGGACAAATGCACCGTCAGCCAGAGCGTCGTCTCGGCCAGCAATGGCAAGCAGATCAGCTTTGGCGACATCGTGGCGCAGGGCCATCCCAGCCATTCCTTCACGCCGGAGGAAATGGCGAAGCTGCCGCTCAAGCCCGCCAGCGAACGCCGCCTGATCGGCAACGCGGAGCTCAAGAAGGCGCTCGACATTCCTTCCAAGACCACGGGCGAGGCCATTTACGGCATCGACGCCAAGGTCGAAGGCATGGTGTACGCGCGTCCCAAGATGCCGCCCACCCGTTACGGATCCAAGGTGCGTTCGGTGGATGACAGCGAAGCGCGCAAGGTCAAGGGATATATCCGTTACCTGAAGATCGAGGATCCGTCCGAGGTCGTTCAGGGATGGGTCGTCGTGCTGGCAAGCAGCTACAGCGCCGCGATCCGCGCGACCGACGCGCTGAAGGTCGACTGGATCCCCGGCGAAACCGCGCATGTCAGCGAACGCGACATCCAGGATCGCGGTCGCGAGCTGATCAACCACAAGGAAGGCGGCGTTTACGTCTTTAACGATGACGGGGTGGATGCGGCTTTTTCCTCCGCCCATACCGTCATGGACAAGGAATATACCTGCGCCTCCGTCCTGCATTACCAGCTGGAACCCACGAACGCCCTCGCCTTCGTCAAGGACGGCGTTTATGAAATCCATGCGGGCAACCAGTGGCAGTCACTGATCCTGCCGACCCTGGCAAAGGCGCTGGAAGTCCCCGAAAGCAAGGTGCTGCTGCGCAGCTATCTGCTGGGCGGTGGTTTCGGGCGTCGCCTGAACGGGGATTACATGATCCCGGCCGCGCTGGCGTCCAAGGCGCTGGGTGGCAAGCCGGTCAAGCTGATCCTGACGCGTTCGGACGACATGGTATTCGACTCCTTCCGCTCCCCCTCCGTGCAGCGGGTGCGTATGGCGTTCGATGCCTCCAGCAAGATTACCGCCATGGATTACCAGGCAGCGGCTGGCTGGCCCACGGGCGTCATGGCCGAGGCATTCATGTCCAAGGGCGTGAATGACGTGCCTTATGACCAGTTCGCCATCGCGGGCGCCGATCACTGGTACGAAGTCGGTGCGTTCCGTGTTCGCGCGCTGCGTAACGATCTGGCGGAAAAGACTTTCCGTCCCGGCTGGCTGCGTTCGGTCAGTCCCGGCTGGACCAGCTGGGGGGTGGAATGCTTCCTTGACGAAGTCGCGCATGCCCAGAAAAAGGATCCGGTCCAGTTCCGTCTGGATATCCTGACGGCGACCGGTCGCAACAAGGGCGAGGCCCCCGACGCGGTTGGCGGCGCGTTGCGACAGGCTGCGGTGCTGCGTCGTCTGGCGGAAAAGGTGAACTGGGGCAAGCAGACGCTTCCCAAGGACACGGCGCTGGGCATCTGCACCACGGCAGGTCAGGAACGCGGCATGCCGACATGGATCGCATGCTGTGCGCAGGTGCATGTTGACCGGTCCACCGGCGTGGTGCGGTGTGAAAAGCTGACGATTGTCGTGGATGCAGGCACCGTGGTCGATCCCGACGGCGCACGCGCGCAGACCGAGGGCGCCGCGCTGTGGGGCCTGAGCATGGTGCTGTTTGAAAATACGGAAATCGTCAACGGGCAGCCGGTTGACCGGAACCTGAACACCTATACCCCGCTCCGGATTGCCGATACGCCGGAAATGGATATCGAATTCCTGCCCAGCACTGAAAAGCCAATGGGACTGGGTGAACCCGGAACCACGGTTGTGGGGCCGGCCATTGGCAATGCAATCTTTAACGCGGTAGGCGTCCGCCTGCGCCACATGCCGGTCCGTCCGGCCGATGTGCTGAGGGGGCTTCAGGGAAGCTGACGGCTTTCCTGAAATAACCCACCATCCGGAACGGGCCTGTCGCACCATGCGTCAGGCCCGTTCTGATTCAGGGCCGGTCCCCCAAGAGACTGTTTGAAAAGGCCAGGCCGATAACACCCTGAAATTATAAAAGTTTTTGGTGAAGCTTTTGCAAAAGCTTCAAAGAACGTCGCCGCTTTGAAAAAAGCCGACACCCAAAAACTTTTGTCGTTTTATCAAGAAGTTATTTTCAAACAGTCTCCAGATCCCGGGGGACGGATCCGGAACTGAGAAAGGATATGATCGCCTCTGCCGCCCTTTGGGCGGATGATCTGTCCGGCTGAAGGGAAAAAGTCAGTTCAAAGGCCTTCGTCTGGCGGGTTCTGAAAACCTCGTCCAGGGTGCATGCCTTTTCAAGTGCTGCTGGCAGATCCGCGATGCGGTCAATGACCTGTCCCAGTTCCCAATGGGCATAATTGGGATTGTCCTGCCATTGGGCGGCATGAGCATTCAGGAAAATGCAGCTACGTGGCTGATGAATCCATTCGTAAACCTGACTGCTGACATCGCCGAGGTAAATGTCAGCCGAGCGGGTGTAGGACATGTCCACCGAATGGCTGCTTCCCTCATCGATCAGGATATGGGGTAAATGCCGGTATTTTTCCGGTATGCTGATCCTGTGCCGCAATTTGCGATGTTCGACCGATGTATGGAACCGCCGCCGGAACAGCATGATATGCGGCGCGAAAATCAGATTGTACCGGTCCTGCCGCGCGAACCATTCCAGCACCGGAAGGCCCATGTCCCACCACGAAGACAGGCGCGGATCGAAGTGCGGGTTGTACAGGACCGTGGGGCGATCGTTGTCGAAAAAACGCTTGCGATCCGTCAGGTCGATGAGGTCGAATTTTGGATATCCAACGACGGCGTGACTGTCGGGTCGTATGAGGTCACGTTCCAGCATGCGATCACGAGTTTTGGTACCTGGCAGCAGGACAAGATCGAAATGGCGCGTGACATCACGAAACCCGACCGACCTGTCCCCTGCCCCATGCGGCAGGTAAATCAGCTTCAGCTGTTTCAGCCCGAAATGACTTTTCAGCAGCGCCGAAGTCGTCTCCGGCACGACCAGGGCATCAAAGCTGGAAAACAGCTTCAGATTTTCCCGAAGGCTGGCGATACGCCGGAAGGGAATGATCTGACGGGCCAGTACATCGACGGCTTTGGCAACCCGGCCGATATCGATATGGACAAATTCCACATCGGCGACATCGCCCATTATTTTCGTCAGATGTTCAATCTGTGTCCTGCTGGATGCAATGACAGTAACATGCCCCCCCATACGGGCAATTTCGGAAATAATGGGCGCCGTATGTGAAATCTGATGGATACTGTCGTGGTTGAAAAGAAACCCGATTTTTATCGACAAGATGGATCCACCTGCAAAAACATTTTCTGACGCAGCCGGATTTACAATACCTTTTCATATATTTCCAGAGAAGTCCCTAGTGCCTGAATACATGATATGGAAACGTTCAGTAACATGACTTACTTTCCGGACATTTCGTAATCGGGGAAAGTAAAGGTCTGATTCACAAAAAAAGTTACAAAATATCCTGCCTGTGTTACCCAAGGCCGATGGCCTGACGACCCAGCGCGGGATCATCCGTGAAAAAACCATCCAGCCCCAGATCCAGATATCGCTGGATTTCAGCGATTGCACCCTGCGGGTTACGGACGTTATCCCCCCTGTCATTTCGCAACTGCAGCGGCAGGAATCGGTTTTCCGGCCGGAAAGTATAGGAATGCACCAGCAGGCCCGCGCGATGCGCGTCCTCGATCAGGGATGAAGGGCGCAGCCAGGCGCCAGAGGCATCACGGGGAATGATATCCGCATTCGACGGACCGATCACATCGGCATAACGACGCACCTGCTGCAATCCCGCCGACGTCATCAGTTCCCCGAATGTCTTTCCCTGTTCCGTCCTCAGGGTGTCGGGCACGCGCTCTCCCCGCTCCCCCATAAGGAACATCAGGCGCGCCTGCGGATTTATGTTTTTCACCCGGTCGTAAAGAAACTTCAGGTTTCCGCTTTCAAAGGACTGCACCTCCAGCGGGCAGTAACGGGTATATTCATGCGCGGCGATGACCTGCAGGAACATGTCCTCGGGCGCGTATCCCATCTGGTGAAAATGGGTCGAGTTCTTGATTTCGGGAATCAGGCCGATCTCCCGCCCCCGCGCTGCGGCCTCCGCCGCAACGAAATCAATGATCTCCTCAAATGTCGGAATATCGAAATGTCCATCATAGCGGGTGTTATGGGCGCGTACCTCCGCCAGACGTTCCTTCGCACGCAGGCGCTTGAGTTCCTGAAGGGTGAAATCGGTCGTGAACCATCCGGCTTCGGTCCCGCCATCAATCATGACAGTGCGCCTGCGGGACGCGAATTCGGGATGATCGGCAACATCCGTGGTCGTCGCGATATTGCTTTCATGACGGGCGACAAGCACCCCGTCGCGCGTCGGGACAAGATCGGGCTCGATATAATCCGCCCCGTCCGCGATGGCCCTGGCATAGGATGCTAGCGTATGTTCGGGCCGCAGCGCCGACGCGCCCCGATGCGCCATGACAAGGGGAACAGGCACCAGCGATGGCGCCGCATATGCGTGGCGTGCCGAAAACATTGCGATAGTCCCGGCAAGCCCCATCGCCTGCCTGCGTGTCAGCATGCGTCCATTCATGAAAACCAACCTTTGCCGGACCCGGCCCCGATCATGAAATCAGGTCGGGGCGATGAGTGTTCCCCCCCGTTCTTACAACGGAGAATGCGTGGCGGCATCTTCCTCGATCGCGCAGGCCTTTGCCTCGGGCTTCGGGGCCGTATGGCGCAGATCCTCCAGTTCGCTCCGCGCGGCCTCCATATCCGTCCTGAAGGCGGCATTTCCATGCATCGCGGCGATATCGGCGGCCCCTGTTACATACCCCTCCAGAACGTCGCTGGCCCAGTGAACGCCACAGATAATGCGGCTTTCGCCAAAGACACGCCCGCGCTGCAGGATCTGGGTCGCACGATCAGGCAGCAGTTCCGCCAGCACAAGCGCGGTACTCCAGCCATACATGGTATGACCGGAGGGATAGGATCCCGACGTCGCCAGATGGGCACGGTCGCTTTCGGTGCAGATCGGCTGCGTATTGCCCACGAAAGGACGGGCCCGATGCCAGTACGCCTTGCTTTTGCGCATGTCGGGAATTTCGGTCACATCCATCCTGTGGATCAGCGCCACCAGACGGGGCGCCCTGCCCGCATCGATCGTAAAACCGGCGGCGCAGGAAAACGCATGCAGCAATCCATCCATGCGCAGGTTGGCGTCGGATGTCGCAAGGGCCCATCGTGCACTGCCGGCCAGTCCTCGCGTGACCTCGAAAGCATGGGTATCCGCCGCCTGCCGGGCTGATCCGGGCTGTGGCGGCGGGGGCAGGATACGGGTCGAATCGGGTTGCGCATCGGGTGCCAGATATCCCGTTTCAGGCGTGCCCCCGTTCTGGGACGCCCGCGCCAGCGAGGGACCTGAAACCGCCAGAAGCGAGGCCAGGATTACAGAAGACAGACAATATTTTCGCATGACATTCCACAGCAGTAAAATCGTAATGACGCAGCAACCCGATCATGCCAGATGCATGAACCTCTTCAATACACCTCTGGAACGATCATGTCGTCTGGCACGGGCTGACGCAGGTAATCCGGATTGAACACGCGTTCGGGCAGGATGACTTCCGGCTTTTCGATTTCTTCATACGGAACCTGTGAAAGCAGGTGGCTGATACAGTTGAGCCGCGCTTTCTTCTTGTTGACCGCAGGCACGATCCACCAGGGGGCTTCGACGATATTCGAACGTTCCAGCATGATTTCCTTGGCCAGGGTATAGGCCTCCCACCGCCTGCGGCTTTCAAGGTCCATCGGGCTCAGTTTCCACTGCTTCAGCGGATCTTCCATACGGGCGCGAAAACGCAGTTCCTGTTCATCGTCGGAAATGGAAAACCAGTATTTGATGATCTGTATGCCGCTGCGTACCAGCATCCGCTCGAATTCCGGAACGGAGCGAAAGAATTCCTCGTATTCCGCATCAGTACAGAAATCCATCACGCGTTCGACCCCGGCCCGGTTGTACCAGCTCCGGTCAAACAGCACGATTTCCCCAGCAGCAGGCAGGTGACTTACGTAACGCTGGAAATACCATTGCGTGCGTTCCCGATCATTTGGCGCGGGCAGGGCCGCAACGCGGCAGATGCGGGGATTGAGACGCTGCGTAATGCGCTTGATGACGCCGCCCTTCCCCGCCGCGTCGCGCCCTTCGCAGATGACCACCAGCCGGTGGCCGGTTTCCTTGACCCAGTCCTGCAACTTCACCAGTTCCCCCTGAAGACGCAGCAGTTCGCGGAAATACGTCTTGCGGAAATCCAGCGGATCACAGTCTTCCTGTGTCCCCAGACGGACATCATCGAGCTCAAGCTCGATTTCCTCATCGATGTCATCAAGGACCTCCTCACGCAGGCGTATCCTGTCCCACGACAGACGATCATCAGGGGGCATCCGGGTCATGAGGGATCGATCACTTCGCAAAAACATATCTGTGACAATCGAGGATGGGAAATTCCTTCAGAACTCGTCATGAAGAAAGGATTCCTCGTCATCCGCCGGGAAAGTAACGCAGGGCGATGGCGTCAATTCCGCTGGTTGTCCGTCCCTGCCCGTCCTGCGCATCGGAACAGGTCGGCGACGTCCTCCTTCATGAATATCCGGATTTTTCTGTTCGGACGCATCTTTCATGACCTGCTGTTCCTGAAAATTCAGCACCCTGAACAGGTATATCAGGCAGTTCCCACGAAGTATGAAGAATTTTTGAACATACATTTCGACATGGAAACATTCATGTCCGCGATGAATTCCTGTGCCCCCCTTTCCTCTGCCGGGCGGACAGGTGGCACCTCCACTTTCTTGTTGCAATTGATATTCGTTCGCATTATGAGAAAGGAACTCACGGCGCATCAGACAGTTCCCCAACCGTCGATTTCCCGACCCCACCGCCGTGAAAACTTTGCGGTATCGTCCTGCCTCTTCCGGGCGATACCGCATCTTTTTTCAAGTGCAGGGACCCGATCCATCATGTCCGAAACAACTGGATGCACCCCCGAATGGCACCTTGAACATTCGCGGCCGGCCTCGTTCCTTCACTATCGTGATCCCCGTCTGTCCTTTGGGGCGCAGGCCAACAGGCTTGTCACGCGGTTCCGCGATATCCAGGCGCTGTGTGACGAAGGTGAAAATCCGCCGGACCTGACGCGCCTGCGCAATGAACTGGCCTTCCACCTTCTGAAAATGTCGCGCTGGTGGGGATTCCATTTCTGCCCGCGCAGCCTTGCCGGCGTTCGAAATCCGCTGTTCATGACATATGTAAAAGCCCACATCGAACGCGCGATTGACGATGAATCCCTGTTCGACCTGCTGACGGTCCAACGCCACATGCATGCGGGCGATGGGGGGCATATCCTTGTGCTGGGGCAGGAAACGGCACAGGAACCTGCCGCATCCATCATTTACGGGATTGATGGTCAGCGAGGATTCCGCTTTGCCATCGGACCGGCCGGGGCCGAACCGGTCTGGAACGGGCTGACCTGCCCCGATTTCGCCAGCGCATGGCTTGCCGCACGCGCCGCGCATGCCCGGATGAGCGACTGCCATGCCACCGTGCGGGAATATGAAACCGCCCATCAGGAACATATCCGGGCGCGCGCATGGCATCGACGCCACTTTCACCGGCAATGCAGCCATCCCGCCATGGACATGTATGTGCAGGCCAGCACGCAGCTACATGCCTGCAGGTCGGAATTCGGCCGTCGGGAATTTGAGGAGATCCTGAACAGGATCGCCTTTGGCATTGCCCGCACCGCGTTTTGCCAACGCATGACGATTGCCGACATGCTGCAGGAAAACGACAGGCAGGACATGACCCTGCGTCAGGCCAATATCATCAAGCGACGCGCCAGGACCTATGTCACCAGTTGCATCGACCCGATCGTGCGTCCGGACATGGACGTGCTGCTGGACCGGGTCATTTCATATCTGCCACGACGATGTGCCTGAAATGATGCGCCGACAGATGACACGCCGGCGCGGCAGATAAAAACCCGGGAGGTGGAGGTCCGCCTGCGCTTTCCCCCACCCTCACCGGGATCAGATCAGCGGGCGTGAATGCTCACCATCCGCCCCAGCCACCCCAGCCCCATCCGCCATAGGGATATCCATAGTAACCGGGATAACCGTAATAGCCGGGATATCCATAATATGGGTACGGATAAGGAACGGTCCCGCCCCAGCCCGGGCCACGCCAGCCGCCGCCGCCCCAGCCACCGCGATCGCCCCAGCCGCCACGGTCACCACCCCAGCCACCGCCGGGACCGCCACCGCGTCCACCACCGGGACCACCGCCACCCCAGCCGCCGCCGTGTCCACCCCCCGGGCCACCGCCGCCACCCGGACCGCCACCATGGCCACCACCGCCGCCACCGCCGCCACCGGGGCCATGCTGCGCATAGGCCACCGACGTGACCATCGCAGGCGTTGCTGCCAGCGAAATGGCGAGCAGAGCCCCCGTCAAGAATTTCGTGTGTTTCACCTTGATCCTCCTGTGGCGGCAGCCTCAGACATCATCACGGCAGAACCATGACACGTCGTCACTCTATCTGTTTCAAGCCTGTTTCCCATACCATAAACCGGTATGGCGTCCCTGCCTGAGGCATTCACCTGTTAGGCTCAGGACCCATTGATATGAGTGTCAGGATGTGATTCAGGCTCGTTGA
>NZ_QEXL01000021.1 GCF_003311635.1 Novacetimonas cocois
CGCGGGCGCGGCGGTAGCGGCAGCAGCCTGCGGTGCCGCAGGCGCGGCTTCCGCCGTCGGGGCAGGGGACTGCTGCGCCGGCGTGGCGGCGGCCCCGGCTGTCGCGGCGCTGGCGCGTTCGACCGCGCTTTCGATGCCTGTCGCCACGACGGAAACACGGATGCGTCCGTTCAGGTTGGTATCGATCGCGGAACCGAAGATGATGTTGGCGTCGTCAGCCACTTCCTCGCGGATGCGGTTGGCGGCCTGATCCACCTCGAACAGGGTCAGGTCTTCGCCGCCCGTGATATTGATCAGCAGGCCGCGCGCGCCCGCCATGGAGGTGTCTTCCAGAAGCGGATTGGAAATCGCCCCTTCGGCGGCGGCGATGGCGCGGTTTTCGCCCTCGGCCTCGCCCGTGCCCATCATGGCCTTGCCCATTTCCGCCATGACCGTGCGGATGTCGGCGAAATCGAGGTTGACCAGGCCGGGGGCCATCATCAGGTCGGTCACGCCGCGCACGCCCATGTAAAGGACGTTGTCAGCCATCTTGAACGCGTCTTTCCAGCTGGTCCGTTCATTGGCAAGCCGGAAAAGGTTCTGGTTCGGAATGACGATGAGCGTATCGACAAACTGCTGCAGCTCGACAATCCCGGCCTCGGCCGACTGGGCGCGGCGTCCGCCTTCGAAGGTAAAGGGCTTGGTCACGACGCCGACCGTCAGGATGCCGCGTTCGCGTGCCATGCGGGCGATGACCGGGGCCGCCCCCGTGCCCGTGCCGCCGCCCATGCCCGCCGTGATGAAGATCATGTGCGCGCCGTCCAGATGACGCGACAGTTCGTCGCATGCCTCTTCCGCCGCCGCGCGTCCGATTTCAGGCTTCGCCCCCGCGCCCAGTCCCTGCGTCAGGTGGGGACCAAGCTGGATGCGCCGGTCGGCCTGACTGTGGGAAAGCTGCTGCGCGTCGGTGTTCGCAACCACGAACTCCACACCCTGCAGCTGCATGTTGATCATGTTGTCAACGGCATTCGTACCACCGCCGCCAACCCCGATGACCGTGATGCGTGGGGTGAAATCCGAATGGTTCTGCTGCGGGATGGTCAGATTCAGGGTCATGGTCGGCTCCCGTAGGCGAGGGATGGGATGGATGGGGGCGCGCGTTGTGCGCTTGCTTGCAGGATATTAAATAAGGACTTTATCGCGAATATCATACCCTGTCGCGGATGAAATCGACGAAACGCCGGATAAGGCCGGTGGGGCGCGCCTCGCTGATACCGGTATCATTGAGGGGATCGCCCGCGCCCGCTGCCCACGCCAGAAGTCCGGCGGAGGTTGCGAACATCGGCCATGTCGCCGGATTTTCCGGCAGGCCGTGAATATGGCGCGGACGGCCAAGGCGGACCTGCCGGTTCAGGATTCGCGCCGCCATCTGGCCGATTCCCTCCAGCAGCGATCCGCCACCCGTCAGCACCACACGCCCGTCGGCGGCGGGGCCGAGGGCCGCCATTTCCAGGCGATCGCTTACCATTTCAAGTGTTTCCTCCACGCGCGGATGAATGATGGAGACAATCCTAGAACGCGGAATTCTGACATAATGATGGTCGTTGTCGCCAATAAGCTGCACCAGGATCATTTCCTGATCGTCCCCGGACGAAAGCTCTGCCGAGCCGTGCATGGTCTTCAGCCGTTCCGCATTGTCGATGGAGGTGGAAAGCCCGTGCGCGATATCGCGCGTGATGTGCTGCCCGCCGATCGGGATGCTGGAGGTATGCAGCAGCCGTCCCTCGCCAAACACGGCGATGGAGGTCGTGCCCCCGCCAAGGTCCACGACCGTGACGCCAAGGTCGCGCTCCTCCTCGTTCAGCACGGCGAGGCCGGAGGCCAGCGGCGCGGACACCATCCCCGCGATCGTCAGGTCCACGCGTGACAGGACCGCCTCCACATTGCGCAGGGCGGTGGTGTTCGCGTCGATGACATGCATGCGCGCCGACAGGTGGTCGCACAGGTGGCCGCGCGGGTCGAGGACGCCCTGCGTCTCGTCCACCGCGTAATCCAGCGGCAGCGTATGGATGGCCGAACGTCCCTCGCTCAGCGCGCGCAGGCGGCCTTCGGTCGTGATCCGGCGCATGTCGGTGTCGCCGATCTCGCGCCCGCCGATGGGCCAGCGGATGTTGAGGTGACGGCTTTCGGGATGGCCGCACGACAGGTTGATGAAAATCTCGTCCTTGCGCAGGGTCGCCATGTCCTCCGCCTGCCCGACGGCGGCACGGATGGCTGTCTCCGCCTCCCTGAGGTCCACGATCCCGCCGGAGCGCACGCCATGGGAACGCCGCCACCCGTGGCCCAGCACCCGCAGCGATCCGTCCGGCTCCCCTTTGCCGATCAGGCACACGATCTTGGTCGATCCGATGTCCAGGACGCTGAACGGACCCGTCCTCAGCTTGCGCTGCGGGCGGTCTTCCTCCATCGGGATGATGTTCGTCATGACCCGCCGGTCGCGTCGCGCCGCATTGGGCAGGGCGGGGACCGATGCCGGACGCACGCTTGGCAGGCCCGGTATCGCGGGGGCCTGGCGGGGGGCCAGGATCCTGTCGGGACGGGGGATCAGGTTACTCATGCACGTCTCTGCACATTGCCGGGGTCGGGGCGGGTCCGGGGCATGTCCGGTATGGACAGGCCGGCCGGGTCCGCAATCGGGGGCGTATTGTCATTGCTGGCGGGCCTGTCGCTGCCGGCAGCACCGGGGGCTTCGCGGATAATCAGGCGATCGGGCAGGCGCATGTCAATGGATATGACGGGACGGTCGAGGATGCGCATGGTCTGCTGCATTTCCGCAAGGCGTTTCAGCGCGGGGACTTCCTCGCCTTCGGGCAGGAGGACCACGGTCCCGTCACGCAGCGTCAGGTTCCACCGGCGCTGTCCCACGCGCACGGCGGCGACGACATGGCCGCGCACCTCTGGCTGGGCCGAAAGCTCATCCATCAGCGACGCCGCCGCCAGGTTGGCGTCCGGTCCCACCACCAGCGGAAGCTGCATGAAGGCCTGCGCGTCCTTGCCGGTCATGCCCTGGTCGCGCACCTGGTTGCCCGCCCGGTCGATCAGCATGAAATGCCCGTGATTCTGCCATACCGCAAAGGGACGGCGTTCGATGAGGTGGACGATGATCGTGCCCGGCAGGCGCCGTTCGACCACCGAATGATCGACGAAGGGCAGCGCGTCGATACGCATGCGCGCCGCGCCGAGTGAAAAGCCGAGGATGAAATCCCCCTTGTGGACGCCAAGCGCCTCCTGCAGCGCCGCGTCCCCCGTCAGTTCGTTGCCGGTGACGGTAATGTCGGTAATGCGCAGCGGCAGCATGTTGACCACGCGCGCGCGCAGCGGCGCGAAACGTTCCTCCGACCCCATCCTGTGGACCAGCCCGACGCACCCAGCCCCGATGGCGCATACCAGCAGGGTCGCGATGGCCGGACGGATCAGCCGCTTCTGCCGCCGCAGGAAGATCGACAGGCGCGACGGACGGTCATTCAGATTGTCGGCGGGACGCTTCATGTACGACAGGTCGCCTGTTCAACCAGCCATTCGCACAGACGGGCATAGGCAATGCCGCATGCCGCCGCCTGTTCCGGCAGCAGCGAGGTTTCGGTCATGCCGGGCTGGGTGTTCGTTTCCAGAATGACCAGTCGGCCGATCCCGTCGGCGTCGCGCGTGTCGTCATAACGGAAATCGGTGCGCGACGCCCCACGGCATCCCAGCATCCGGTGTGCCGCCAGCGCCAGTTCGCGCGCGCGTTCAAAGGCCGCCGGGTGGATGCGCGCGGGCAGCACATGGCTGGAACCGCCCTGCTGGTATTTGGCGGTATAGTCGTAAAAGCCATCGCCCCCCGCGTCATGCGGCGTGATGTCGGTCACGGTCAGCGCCCGCTCACCCATTACACCCACCGTCAGTTCGCGTCCGGGTATGAACTCCTCCACCAGTGCGGAAGTTCCGAACTGCCACGTCCGTGCGATGCTGGCGCGACGGTTGGACCCGGCGCGGATGATTTCCACCCCCACCGAAGACCCCTCGTTGACGGGCTTGATGACATAGGGTTCGGGCATCGGGTCCGCGGCGGCAAGTGCTTCCATCGTCACGACGCCCCCGCGCGCCACCGGCAGGCCCGCGGCCTCGAACACCACGCGCGCCGCCGCCTTGTCCATCGCCGTGGCGGAGGCACGGACGCCCGAATGGGTATAGGCGATGCCCATCCAGTCCAGCACCCCCTGAATGGAGCCGTCCTCGCCAAAGCGGCCATGCAGCGCGTTGAAGACCACATCGGGACGATGCGTGGTCAGGTCGCCGACGATCGCGCCCAGGTCGGGACCCGCGACGATCTGGCGAACCGGGTAGCCAAGGGAACGCAGCGCCTGCGTCACGCCCTCGCCACTGCGCAGGCTGACTTCGCGTTCGGCGGACATGCCGCCCATCAGGACAGTTATGTTTGGACGTGTCATGACGGTTCATCCTTGCGCAGGGGGCGTCCGATACGCCTGATTTCCCATTCCAGCGTCACGCCGGTATGTTCGCGCACGCGCCTGCGCACGGTTTCACCCAGTTCTTCCAGTTCCGCCGCCGTGGCGCTTCCCGTGTTGAGCAGGAAATTGCAGTGCTTTTCACTGACCTGCGCCCCGCCAAGCTTCAGCCCCCGGCACCCGGCGGCATCGATCAGTTCCCATGCCTTGCGGTCGGACGTGGCAGGATCGGGATTGCGGAAGGTCGATCCCCCCGTGCGCGCCCGCACGGGCTGCGCCGCCTCCCGCGCCGCGCGGATCTGCGCGATGCGTTCGCGGATGACCGGTATGGCGGAGGGCTGGCCGCACAGGCGGGCGCGCACGACCACGGCGCCCTGCGGCACGAGGGCATGGCGATAGCTGAATTTCAGCGCCCCTCCGGGCAGGCGCAGCAGTTCGCCATCGCGGGTGACGATCTCCACCCAGTCGAGGATGGCGGAAATGTCGGAGCCATAGGCCCCGGCGTTCATGGAGACCGCGCCCCCCACCGCGCCGGGGATGCCCGCCAGGAATTCCATTCCCGACAGGCCGCATGTCGCGGCATGTTCCGCCACTGTCATGTCAAGGCACGCCGCCCCGGCGATCAGGCCGTTGCCGTCATGGGCGATTTCGGAAAAACCGCGCCCAAGGCGGATGACCACGCCGTCAATCCCGCCATCGCGGATGATGGTGTTCGAACACGCCCCAAGGACGCGGACCGGCACCTCGAGCGGGATGTGGCGCAGCGCCAGCGCAAGGTCACGCGCATCGGCAGGCTGCACCAGCAGTTCCGCCTTTCCGCCCACGCGGAACCACGTGCGTGGGCCCAGGGGGGCGTCGGGCGTCAGGCGGCCACGGAAATCGGCCAGCGCGTGGATCACGTCCTCGCGCCATTGCACGACGGTGGGGGAATGTGCCGCAGCCTGTGTCATCACGCCGCGTCTTCCCCCTTGTGCGCCGGGGCGGAGGAGGACTGCAGTTCCGCAAGCTGTCCCGGCAGCGCCTGCGCCCAGTTGGTGATGCTGCCCGCGCCAAGGCACACGACAAAGTCGCCCGGCCGGGCGATGGCGTTGATCATTTCCGCCAGATGTTCCGGCCCCGGCAGGGGGACGACGGAACGGTGCCCGCGTTCGCGCAGTCCCTCGACCAGCGCGTCGCGGTCCATGCCCTCGATCGGCTGTTCGCCCGCGGCATAGACATCGGCGATGATGACGGTGCCGGCATCGTTCATGCAGGTGCAGAATTCGTTGAACAGGCTCTGCAGCCGTGAATAGCGGTGCGGCTGCATGACCGCGATGACGTTGTTCGCCCCGGCCTGGCGCGCGGCCTTCAGCACTGCGGCGATTTCGACGGGATGGTGGCCGTAATCGTCGATGACGGTGATGCCCCCCGTCTCCCCCGTGCGGGTGAAGCGGCGCTTGACCCCCTTGAACGAGGCGAAGGCGGAACGGATCGTCGCGTCGTTGATTTCCATTTCAATGCCGACCGCGATCGCCGCCAGCGCGTTCTGGACGTTGTGATGGCCCAGCATCGGCAGGCGGAACGGGCCGGCGCGGCGCGAACGGTTGCGGTTGCGGTCGGTCACCACGACCTCGAACGTAGCACCCAGCTTGTCTGTGATGACCTTTTCCGCGCGGATGTCGGCCTGCGGGGAAAAGCCATAGGTGATGATGCGATGGTCCGACAGGCGGGGGATCATCTGCTGGACGGCAGGATGGTCGATGCACAGCACCGCGAAGCCATAGAACGGAATGTTGGAGACGAACTGGTCATACGCCGCCTGCATCGCCTCTGCCGTGCCCCAGTGGTCCAGATGTTCGGGGTCCATGTTGGTCACGACCGTGATGACCGACGGCAGGCGCAGGAAGGAGCCGTCGCTTTCGTCCGCCTCGACCACCATCCAGTCGCCCGATCCCATGCGCGTGTTCGTGCCATAGGCCTCGATGATGCCGCCATTGATGACGGTGGGGTCCAGTTTCGCCGCCTCCAGCACGGCGGCGACCAGGCTGGTCGTCGTCGTCTTGCCATGCGTGCCGCCCACCGCCACGGACCAGCGCAGGCGCATCAGTTCCGCCAGCATTTCCGCCCGGCGGACCACCGGGATCAGGCGCGCGCGCGCGGCCAGCACTTCGGGATTGTCGCGCCGCACGGCGGTGGAGGTCACGACGACCTGCGCCGCGCCAAGGTTGGCGGCATCATGGCCGATCGTCACGGGAATGCCCGACGCGCGCAGGCGCGCGACATTGGCGCTTTCAGCGATGTCCGATCCCTGTACCGCATAGCCCAGCATGTGCAGCACTTCGGCAATGCCGGACATGCCGATGCCGCCGATGCCGACAAAGTGGATGGTGCCAATGGAAAGGGGCAGGGCTCTCATTATGTATCAGTCTCCGTCTTCGCACTGCCGGATTAGGCGGCACAGGCCATGTGATGCAAGCGTCCTTCTATCATGTCCGCCAGATGCGCGGCGGCGTCGGGCCGCCCGATGCCACGCGCGGCCGCCGCCGCGCGCGACAGGGCGTCGCGGTCGCCAAGAAGTTCCGTCAGTTGAGTGCCCAGCCGCCGGGGCGTCAGTTCGGCCTGCGGGATCATCCACGCCGCCCCCGCCTCGACCAGGGCGCGGGCATTGGCGCTCTGTTCATCGCTTGCGGCGATGGGCAGCGGCACGAGAATCGCGGGGCGCCCGGCGACCGTGACCTCTGCCACCGACGACCCGCCAGCCCGCCCGATGACCAGATGGGCGTCACGCAGCAGTTCGGGCACGTTGTCGAGGAAGGGCGCGACACGGGCGGGAATCCCGCTGTCGGCATAGGCGGCGCGCACGCGTTCCACGTCCTCGGCGCGGGCCTGCTGGGTCACCTCGATGCGCGCGCGCAACGCGGGCGGCAGTCCGGCCAGCGCCGCGGGGACGACATCGCTGAAAATCCGTGCGCCCAGCGACCCACCCCACACCAGCAGCCTGATTGTCCCGGTGGAGGGGGAATAGATCACGTCATGCACGGCGGCGATGTCGGGGCGCACCGGCATTCCCGTCAGGGTGACGGGCACGCCGTGCGGCAGTTTCGCGACGACGGGAAAGGATGTCGCGATCCCGCTGGCCCAGCGCGCGAGGAACGCGTTGGCCCGTCCCATCACCGCGTTGCCTTCATGGACAAAAATCAGCGGACGGTCCCGTCCCATCAGGCGTGCGCCCAGCAGCGGCGGGACGGAGGGGTATCCCCCGAACCCCACGACCGCGACCGGTCGCAGGTCACGCAGGATCGCGCGCGCGCGCCATGCCCCGTGGGCAAGGGCAAGGGCCGCGCGGGCCGCGCGCGTAATCCCGCGGCCCGCGATTCCCGCGCCGGGCAGCACGAACTGCGGCCGGCCGGCGAAAATGCCGCTCTGGCGCATCCCGGCGCGACGGTCGGTCATCAGCGCGACGTCGCGCCCGCGCCGGACCAGTTCGCAGGCCAGTGCCTCGGCGGGAAAGAAATGTCCCCCCGTGCCGCCAGCGGCGATGATGATGGGGCGCTGGGGGGTCATGTGCGGGATCTCCGGCTCAGGAACGCGGGGAAGGACTGGCTGAACTGGCTGTCGCCCACGCGGCTGCGCGTCAGGGCGAGCACCATGCCGATGGTCAGCGCCACCGACATGGCGGAGGAACCGCCATAGGAAATGAAGGGCAGGGTCATGCCCTTGGTGGGGATGAGGTGCAGCGTCGATCCCATGTTGACGAAGGCCTGCAGCCCGAAACCCGTCACCAGCCCGGTGGTCGCCACGACGATGAAGGGATCGTTTTCATGCAGCAGCTTCAGCAGGGCGCGAATGACGATGACGCCAAAGACGCCGATGATGAACAGGCAGACGATCATGCCGAATTCCTCGCCCGCGACGGCAAAGACGAAATCGGCGTGCGCGTCGGGCAGCAGGTCCTTGACCCGCCCTTCGCCCGGACCACGGCCCAGCAGCCCGCCATTGCCAAAGGCCCGCAGGGCGGTGTCGATCTGGTAATGGTCGCCCACCTCGGGGTGGAGGAAACGCTCCACGCGTGAACGGACATGGGGAAAGACCGCATACGCGCCGATGAAGGCCGCGACCATGCAGCCCACGCCGCCCGCCACAAGGAACAGGCTGAGCCCGTCGACGAAAAGCTGCGTGATGAAGACGGTCGTGATCACGCTGAGCATGCCGATGTCGGGCTGTGATTTCAGCAGCAGCAGCACGACCCCGAACAGGCCCAGCGCGATCAGCATGCCGGGGAAATAGCGTCGCGTCTGGCGCTCCGTCAGCAGCCACGCGGTCACGACGGCGAAACAGGGCTTGAGGAATTCCGAAGGCTGCACCGACATCATCGGCAGCGCGATCCAGCGTCGCGCGCCCTTGATCTCGATCCCGTGGACCAGGGTCAGCGCCGTTGCCGCGATCCCCAGCACGAACCCGATGGCGGCCATGATCCTGACCGCGCGGATCGACAGCAGCGACGTGCCGATCACGATGCCCGCCGCCAGCAGGAGGAAGCAGACCTGCTTGAAGATGAACATGTCGCGTGAGGCGCCGATGCGCACGGCCACCGCCGGGCTTGCGGCCAGCATGAGGATATAGCCAAACCCGATCAGGATGCCGACACAGATCAGCGTGACGCGGTCCACGTTGCGCCACCATCGCGCC
The DNA here is from genome assembly GCF_003311635.1 of Novacetimonas cocois. Classification (GTDB taxonomy): domain Bacteria; phylum Pseudomonadota; class Alphaproteobacteria; order Acetobacterales; family Acetobacteraceae; genus Novacetimonas; species Novacetimonas cocois. The sequence goes on from NZ_QEXL01000021.1 coordinate 9,156, forward strand.
ATGGGCGAGGTGTTGATGCGTGATATGCCCGCCATTACCGCCTGGCCTGCCTGGCCGTGGCGTCAGGTTCCCCCGCCAGTGCGCGAACAAGTTCGGCAAAGCGGTGGCCACGCGCCTCGAACCCCGTGAACTGGTCAAAGCTGGCGCAGGCGGGCGACAGCAGGACTGTGGGTACATGTTCCGCCCGCGCGGCGGCAAGGGCGGCGGGCACGGCGCGTTCCATCGTTTCCGCCATGGTGAAGGCCACGCCATGCCGTTCCAGCGTGCGGGCCAGCAGCGGGGCGTCGCGCCCGATCAGGAACGCGTGGACCACATGGGCGAACAGGGGCGACAGGTCCTCGATCCCGCCGGCCTTGGCAACGCCGCCCGCGATCCAGATCATGCGGTCATGGCAGGACATGGCCCGCGCGGCGGCGTCGGCATTCGTGGCCTTGCTGTCATCGATGAAGCGGATGCCGTCGATGGTGCCGATGGTCTTCTGCCGGTGGGGCAGCCCGTCAAACGATGCCAGCGCCGCGCCAGTCCCGGCGCGCGGGCATCCCAGCCACTGCGCGATCGCCACGGCCGCGGCCGCATTTTCGGCATTGTGCGTGCCCGGAAGGGAAGGGGCATGCGACAGGTCCGCGATTGCCCCCGCGCGGTCATGCAGGACGTGATTTTCGACCCACAGGTCGGGCGCATGTGCATCCCCGCTGATTTCCATGACGGTGATGCCGCGCTGTCGCAGGTTGGCGGCCAGTCCGTCATGGCGCGGTACGGTGTTGCCGATCACGGCAAGATCGCCCGTTCCCTGCCGGTCAAAGATATGGAGCTTCGCGCGGCTGTACCCTTCCATGTCGCCATGCCGGTCCAGATGGTCCGGCGTCAGGTTCAGCAGGCAGGCCGCGTCGAAATGCAGGCTGCCCAGGCGTTCCAGCATGTAGGAGGACATTTCGAGCACATAGACGCCATTATCAGGCAATAATGGCAGCGATAGGGCCGCGGGGCCAAGGTTGCCGCCTTCGGCCACGGAGATGCCCGCATGGCGCAGCAGGTGGGCCAGCAGGACGGTGGTGGTGGATTTGCCGTTGGTGCCGGTGACCCCGACGAAACGCGCGCGCGATCCCGCGCGCCGCACTGCCTGGAACAGGAAATCCGCATCGGACAGGATGGGCACGCCCGCCGCGCGCGCCATGGCGGCGACGGGGTGGGGCGCGGGCAGGACATGGGGAATGCCGGGCGACATCACCAGCGCGTCAAACCCGGTCATGTCCGTAAAGGGGGCGAAGGTCAGACCCGGTATGGCGGCCCCGGCGGCCGCGTCGGGGCGCGTGGTATCGTCCCATGCCTGCACCCGCGCGCCTATGTGCGCCAGCGCGCGCGCCGCCGCCATGCCGTTGCGCCCGAGGCCAAGGACGCCAATGGTCTGTCCATCAAACAGGTCCGCAGGAAATGGAGTCATCGCAGTTTCAGGGTGGCAAGGCCACACAGTCCCAGCACAATGGAAACGATCCAGAACCGTATGACGATTTTTGATTCAGGCCATCCTTTTTTCTCAAAGTGATGATGAAGGGGCGCCATCAGGAAAACCCGGCGGCCGGTGCGCTTGTACCAGAACACCTGGATGATGACCGACAGGGTCTCGATCACGAACAGGCCGCCCACGATGCACAGGACCAGTTCGTGCTTGACCGCGACCGCCACCGCGCCCAGCGCGCCGCCAAGGGCCAGCGATCCCGTATCCCCCATGAAGACGGCGGCCGGCGGTGCGTTGAACCACAGGAAGCCAAGCCCCGCGCCCACCAGCGCGGAACAGAAGATGCCCAGTTCGCCCGTTCCCGGCACGGCATGCAGCTGCAGGTAATCCGCGAAGATGTGATTGCCCACCAGATAGGAAATCAGCGCGAAGACAAGGGCCGCGATCGTGACCGGCACGATCGCCAGCCCATCCAGTCCGTCGGTGAAATTGACCGCATTGCCGAACCCCGTGATCGTGATCATCGCGAACACGGGAAAGGCATATCCCAGCGGCAGCAGCAGGTCCTTGACGAAGGGGAAGGCAAGATGGTTCGCCAGATCCGGCGGCATCAGGCTTTCAAGCCATATCCCCCCCAGCAGCGAGACCACGAATTCACAGCCCAGCCGCATGCGCATCGACACGCCATCGGTATTGCGGCGCGACAGCTTGAGATAGTCATCGGCAAACCCCACCGCGCCAAAGGCCAGCGTGATCATCATCACGGCCCAGACAAAGCCGTTCGTCAGATCCGCCCACAGCAGGGTCGATCCCAGCAGGGACACGAGGATCAGCACGCCGCCCATCGTCGGCGTCCCGGCCTTTTCCACCAGATGACGTTCCGGCCCCAGGGCGCGGATGGGCTGTCCGCCGCGCTGGATGCGGCGCAGACGCGCGATCAGCGGATTGCCAAGCGCCAGACTGAGCATCAGCGCGGTCAGGCACGCGGCCCCCGCGCGGAACGTGATGTAGTGGAACAGGTTGAGGATCGAAATATGGCCCGCGGCGTGACGCTGGAACAGGTCAAAAAGCATTATGCCGCCCCCTGCACGTCGTGGCGCAGGGTCTCGACAACCTGACGCATCCCCATCCCGAGGCTTCCCTTGACCAGGATGGCATCGCCCGCCCGCGCCGACGCGCGCACCTGCGGTACAAGGGCCGCGGCATCGGGCGTCCACGCGCCACGGAGGGAGGGGGGCAGGAGGTCAAAAAGATATTTCATGTTCGGGCCGCAACAGAAAACAAGGTCCGCATGCTCGCGGACGGCTGAAAGAAGGGATTCGTGCTGGTCGCGCGCAAAGACGCCAAGTTCGAGCATGTCACCAAGCACGGCGATGCGCCGTTGCGCCGGGATCTGGCCCAGAACCTCCAGCGTCGCGCGGATCGATACCACCGATGCGTTATAGCTTTCGTCCAGCAGGCTGGCCGTCGCATCGAGTATGGGGGTGATCGCGCCGCGTCCGGAACCCGGCAGGAAACCCGCCAGCCCCTGTACCGCGCGGTCCATGTCGCCGCCCGCGGCACGCGTCGCCGCCAGTGCCGCCAGCGCGTTGCGCGCCATGTGACGCCCCGGCGCGTTCAGGTGCACATCCCCCGACCATGCGCCGATATGCGCATGAAAGTCGCAGCCATCGGGACGGGCCTGAAAACCATCCAGCCGCGCCGTACTGTCGGGCTGCGTGCCCGCCGTCCACAGCCGGGCGCCGACGCGACCGGCCTGCGCGACAAAAAGATCCAGCCCGATGGCATCATCCGGCACGATCACCACGCCATCGCGGGGCAGGGCGGCGATCAGGGCGGATTTTTCCTGCGCGATGGCCTCCAGACTGCCCATGTGCCCCAGATGCGATCCGGCAATGGTCGTGATGACGGCGACATCCGGACGGACCATGGCGGCAAGGGGGGCGATTTCGCCGGGATTGTTCATCCCGATTTCACACACGCAGAACATGTCGGCAGCAGGCAGGCGCGCCAGCGTCAGCGGCACGCCCCAGTGATTGTTGTACGACGCGACGGCGCAATGCGTGGGACCGCATGCCCCCAGCGCATGACGCAGCATTTCCTTGGTCGTGGTCTTGCCCACGCTGCCGGTGACGGCGAGCATCCGGCCGTCAAAGCGCGCGCGCGCGAACGCCGCCATGGCGTTGAGTGCGCGCAGCGTATCGTCCACCATCAGGATGCGCGGGTCGTCGGATCCGGTTTCGCGATGCGCGATGACGACGGCCGCCCCCCTGTCCAGCGCGCGCGCGACATGCGCGTGGCCGTCCGAACGTTCCCCCACCAGTGCGACGAAGATATCCCCGGCTTCGAGCGTGCGCGTGTCAATGGAAACGCCCGTGGCGTCAGGGGCGGGATTTCCATCGGATGCCGCGCGGAAATGACCGCCGGTGGCCGCAAGAAGTTCGGATCGGGTCCACAGGACTGTCATGAATTGCCCGTCAGTTCGCGAATGATGGATACGTCGTCAAAGGGCAGGACGGTCGTGCCGATGATCTGTCCCTGCTCATGTCCCTTGCCCGCGACAACCATCACGTCACCGGCCTTCAGCCGCGACAGCCCCTCGGCAATGGCCTGTCGCCGGCCGCCGATATTGCTGGCCGTCGGGGCCGCGGCCATGATCTGCTGGCGGATGGAGGCTGCCTCCTCGCTGCGGGGATTGTCGTCGGTCACGATGACGTCGTCCGCAAGCCTTGCCGCGACGTCCCCCATCAGGGGACGCTTGCCCCGGTCGCGATCACCGCCCGCGCCGAACACCGCAACCAGCCGTCCCGTCGCATGCGGGCGAAGGGAAAGCAGGAGCCGTTCCAGCGCATCGGGCGTATGGGCATAATCGACATAGATCGCGGCCCCGTTCGGCAGGGTGGCCGCGTGTTCCATGCGTCCGCGCACGCCCGTCAGGAAGGGCAGGCAATCAAGGGCCGCGTTCACGTCCGCATCGTGCGGACCGGACAGTGCCGCGGCAAGAAGCAGATTGTCGACCTGAAATCGTCCCGGAAGCGGAATGGAAACTTCCCGCGTGGCGCCACCATGTTCCAGCGTCAGGACCTGCCCCTCGGGCCGGGGGATGGCGCGCAGCAGACGGATGGCATCCCCGCGTTCGCCCACCAGCCGCAGCCGCAGGCCCCGTCGCGCCGCGATCGCGCGCAGGGCATCCAGCGTGGCCGGGTCCATGTCGGCGTTCGCGGCCGCAAGTCCGCCATCCGGCAGCAGCGTGTCGAACAGGCGCAGCTTTGCCGTGCGATAGGCCCCGGTGCTGCCGTGATAATCCAGATGGTCGCGCGTCAGGTTGCTGAACCCGGCGGCGGTGATGGGTACGCCGTCCAGACGGCGCTGTTCCAGCCCGTGGGACGAGGCCTCCATGGCGACATCCGTCACGCCATGTTCCCCAAGCGTGCACAGCGTTTTCGCCAGGGTGACGCTGTCCGGCGTGGTCAGGGAGGGGCCGGCGGCGACGGGGGCGTCGGGGGAGACGATCCCCAGTGTCCCGATGCTTGCGGCCATGCGCGCTTCGTGGCGCCAGATCTGGCGCAGGAATTCGACGGTGCTGGTCTTGCCGTTCGTGCCCGTCACCGCGACGACATGTCCGGGCATGGCCGGCATGAGTGCGGCGGCCATCACGGCAAGCGTGTGGCGCGGGTCATGGGTCGCGATGCAGGCGACCCCGTGGCCTTCATATTGGGCACAGGCGTCCGAGGTGGATACGAGGCCGCATGCCCCCTGATGCAGGGCCTGCGCGATATAGGCGCGGCCATCGGCGCGGCTGCCGGGAAGGGCGGCGAAAATCATCCCCGGCCCGATCTGCCTGCTGTCGGCGGAAATGCCGGTGACGTCCGGATCATGGCCGCCCGTGTCCGCCACCAGGCCCGCGCGGCGCAGCACTGTCGTAAGTTTCATCTCTATCCCCGTTTCGGGCGGTTTGTCAGGGGAAGTGCGTCTTCCCGTTCATCGCGCGCGGCGTGCATGCGTCCGGCCTGTCCCTCGTCCGATGTCATTTCCCCCGTTCCGTGGCGGCTGCCGTGATGCCTGCCTTCGGCCTGCTGCATGTGCGCGGTGCCGGGATCATTGCCCGGGCCCAGCGCGCGATACCCGTGCGGGACGGCGGGCCGCATCGGGATGAACAGCGAACTTTCAATCGCCTGCTGATGGGTGGTGTCAGGGAACAGCCCCATCATCGGTGCGATGCGGGTGATGATGTGCGATGCCGTTGGTGCCGCGTTCCACGCCGCCGTCGTCCACCCATGCGTCTGCGGCGTCGCCTTGGGGCTGTCGAGCATGACATAGACGGCATATCGCGGCGCGTTCATCGGGAATATGCCGGTAAAGGCGGAAACGTTGACGTGCTTGAGGTATCCGCCATGCGCGCCGATCTTTTCCGCCGTTCCCGTCTTGCCCCCGACGAAGTAGCCGGGGGATTCCGCGCTCTTGCCCGTGCCGCCAGCCACGTCGAGGCGCAGGATCTTGCGCAGGATGGTGGAATTGGCGGCCGAAATCAGGCGTTCCGCCCCGGGGACGGGTGCCGCCGCGTCGCTGGCGTCGGGCGCGGGGCTGCCGCCCGGCGTCCGGTCCTGATCATGCAGCAGCAGGGTGGGTTTCAGAAGAAAGCCGCCATTCGCGGTCGCCGCCGTGCCACGGACGATGGCAAGCGGCGGTTCCGCGACGCCATGGCCGAACGCGACGGTCATGACGGTCGAAATGCCCCAGTTATGGACCGATGGCACGATCGGGCGTCCCGCTTCGGGAAGTTCGATGGGCACGCGGGAGAAGAATCCCATGTTGCGCAGCCATTCCTGCTGGCGCGCCGCCCCGGCATCCAGCGCGATATGTGCCGCCGCCGGGTTGGAGGAATAGGCCATCACCTCCGGCAGGGAAAGCCACGTGTCGAAATGGTCGCTCTTCATATCGGAAATGGTGAAGCGGCCGATCTTGATCGGCACGCTCGAAAAACGGTCCCAGATATGGGCGACCCCGTCCTGCAGCGCCATGGCCGTCGTCTGCAGCTTGAAGGTGGAGCCGGGTTCGTACATGCCCGTCACCGCGCGGTTGAAGCGGGCGTCCGCCGGGGCATGGCCGAAATCATTGGCGTCATAGTCCGGCAGGCTGACCATTGCGATGATTTCGCCATTGCGCACATCCATCACGATCGCGCACGCGCCGATGGCCTGGAACGTGTCCATGGCGGATTGCAGTTCGTCATGCACCACGTTCTGCACCCGCACGTCGAGCGAAAGGGTCAGGGGCGCGCGATTGCTGTCGAGGCGCTTGTCGAAATACCGTTCGACCCCGGCGACGCCATGGTCGTCGATGTCCACGCCCCCCATGATCTGCGCCGCCACGCGCCCCATGGGGTACCGGCGGCGTTCGCCGGGTTCGAAATAGATGCCGGGAATGCCAAGGTTGTTGATCGCCAGTTCCTGCGCCGGGGAAATGTCACGCGCGACATAGACGAACTGCCGCGCCGATGAAAGGCGGCGCAGCGTTTCGGCTTCGTCAAGGCCGGGCAGCACGTGCTTGAGTTTGTGCGTCGCGTCCTGCGGGTCGATCATTTCCTGCGGATTGGCGTAAACCTGTGCCACCGGCAGGGAAATCGCAAGCGCCTGACCATTGCGATCGACGATGGAGGCGCGATGGACCTGTGGCAGGACGATGTCATTGGCGACCATCCCCTTGGGGTCGCTCTTGGGGATGGGGGGGACCTGTGGCGCGATCTGATGCTGCTGCGGGGCCAGTGGCATGATGATCGTCGCGACGCTCAGCTTGACGCTGACGGCGCCGAACAGGACGCAGAACACGCCCGCCACCACCAGCAGGCGGGCATGCATCTTGTCCCGCGCCATGCGCACGCGCAGGCTCCCGCCGGCGGGGCGGGGGCCGTCTGCATGCGCATCATCAGGGTGTGGGCGGGGCGTATCGTTCATGTCACCGACGGTATCCGGCAGCGGAAGCGACCGTCGTCAGTTGCTGACGGGTACGGGCGGCGGAAGGGAGGAAGTGCGGGAATTGGCAAGCGAACTGCCACCGCTGCGCACGGATGGCACGGTATCGGGATGCCATGCGGCGTCGGACACCTCATGGACGGGATGATAGTGATAGGGCGTGACCCGGTTGCTCGCCAGCATGACATCATGACTTGGCGTCGCGACATGCGCCGCGCGGACAGTGGCGGGTGCATGCGATGCCGGCGCGTCATTTTCGGCCATCACGGATGGGGCATGTTCCACGGCATGCGACGGGGCGCGGTCGGGCACGGCATGCACGACTTCACGCTCCGGCCGGTCGGGGCGCTGCGCGACAGTTTCCACGCGCGGTGTCGTGACATGCCGGACGGGGGCAGCTACCGGCGGCGCATGGGGCACCACGGCCTGTGCCAGTGTCACGGGCGCGCGGGCATGCTGCGCACCCTCCGCCGCCGCTGCGGTCACGTGATCGGCGGCAAGCGAGACGCCCATTTCCGCGCGCGGATTGACCGGGGCGACAGGGGCCGCGCCGACGGGCGGCAGATGCCCGCTCAGGTTCGCAAGCTGCACGAACTGGGTCGGGGCCACGGGATGCAGCGCCGGGGCATAGCGTTCCGCCAGGACATGCAGCCGGTCCGGCTGGTTCAGCATGGTCCATTCGGCCCGCAGCATGGCGGTCTGGTCGCGCGTGCGTTCGGTCTGGACCACGATCTGCGCGATTTTCTGGTCAAGGGCGGAGGTCTGCTGCTTCTTGGTGTACAGGAACAGCCCGGACACCGCCGCCATGACAGCACAGAAGAGCGTGATGAGCCGGGTCATTGCTGTTGTTCCATTTCTTCTGTGGTTGGGGAGGACGCGACACGTTCCACCGTCCGCAGCCGCGCGCTGCGCGCGCGCGGGTTGCGGTGGCATTCCGCATCCGACGGCCGGATGGCCTTGTTCCTGACAAGGTGGAAGGACGGACGGTCCGCGCGCTGCATCATCGCGCCGGGATCGTGGCGGGACGGGGCGGGGACGCGGCCCGATGCGCGGTTCATCGCCAGCTTGACCAGGCGGTCTTCCAGCGAATGGAACGACACCGTTACCAGCCGGCCGCCGGGGGCCAGCAGCGCCAGCGCCTGGTCCAGCCCGCGTTCGATCTGTCCCAGTTCGTCATTCACGTAGATGCGCAGGCCCTGAAACGTACGCGTGGCCGGGTCGATGCCCGAACGGTCGGCTCTGACGACCGAACGCACGATTTCCGCCAGACGGAGCGTCGTGGTGATCGGGGCCTCGGCGCGGGCGGCCACGATGGCGCGCGCGACCCGGCGTGACATCCGTTCCTCGCCATAGGCATAGATGATGTCGGCCAGTTCGCTTTCCTGATAGCGGTTGACAATATCAGCCGCAGTCGGTCCTTCGTCGCCCATGCGCATGTCCAGCGGGCCATCCATGCGGAATGAAAAGCCACGCTCGGCCTGGTCGATCTGGTACGAGGACACGCCAAGATCCAGCACGACGCCGTCAAGCACATGCATGTCGCGCGCCGCCAGCAGGGCGGCCATGTCGCCAAACCCGCCCTTGATCATGTGCAGGCGGGAATGCCCGGCCCCGTCAGGGAAGGCAGGGGCCAGCGCGGCGCCCCGCGCGATGGCGGCGGGGTCGCGGTCGATGGCCCACAGGGTGCAGTCCGCGGCCGACAGGATGGCCCGGGCATAACCGCCGCCGCCGAACGTGCCATCCAGATAGGTCGCGCCGTCACGCGGGCAAAGGTCGTGCAGCACCTCCGCCAGCATGACCGGCACATGGCCTTCATCGGCCGGGAAGGGCGTGGTCATCGTACTCATGCCGATCCCTCCGCAGGGGATGCGGCCGTCTTGCCGGAGGTAAGGCGCCGCGCGCGCTGGCGGGCCTCTTCGCGGCGGCGGGTCGCGGCGTCGGGATCCCAGACCTGAAAGATGCGGCCCAGCCCCATGAACGTCACATGTTCCGTCAGGCCGGCATGCGCGCGCAGCGTCTCGGGCAGGAGGATGCGTCCTTCCTTGTCCGCGTCGATGGGATAGGCGTCGGCGTAAAGCGCGGTGGCGAGGTCGTCGTGGTCTTCCGAAAAGATGTCCACCTCGTCCAGCGGGCGGGCCAGCGCGGAAAAGGCGGCGCTGGGCCATGCCTCAAGGCAGGGATGAAGGTGGGAAGGACGCATGATTACAAGCGGTTCGCCCGCGCGGGCCAGGGTGCGCAGGGTGGTGCGGAAGGCCGACGGGATGGAAACCCGCCCCTTGGCATCCAGTCGGTTCTGATGCGTGCCAAGGAATACACTCACGCTGTGCGATGCCCTCCCTGGCATGGATTACAGAAGGTCCGGAACACTGGCCCCGTGCGGGTGAAGGTGACTCCTTCACTCATCTTCACTGGGTCAATGTGGGATATCATGGGATTTCATGGGCGGTCAATTAAAGATATCCAAAAGTTGGCGGAAAACCGCTATTGTTCAACGACAGGGGGCGTAATGGCAGGTAAAGAGGAATATATCCCGCGCATCAGGACCATAATCGTATCCAATCAGTGAATGTTTATGTTTTGTTCTTAATGATGGATACTTACGCGGCGTCGCTTCCGCGATCCGGCGCGGGACAGGTATTGCAGGCGCGAAGGGATGCCAGACGGTCTGTAAGCCGGGTTCTGTCCGTTCCCGCAGGGGGAACGGGACGACCATTCCTCTGGGACGTGGCTTGCGACACGCCTCACGCGACCAACCCGAACGACGGGGCGGAAAGCCCCTGACGGCGCGAAACGGATTTCGCCCGCCTGTCGTTCCTATTCGGTCTTGCTCCCGGTGGGGTTTGCCCTGCCGCCCATGTTACCATGCGCGCGGTGCGCTCTTGCCGCACCGTTTCACCCTTGCCCCCAACCCGGCGTCACGCCCGATGGACGCGACATGGGCCGTGGGGGCGGTCTGTTTTCTGTGGCACTGTCCCTGGGGTCGCCCCCGCCGGCCGTTAGCCGGCACCGTTCTTCCGTGGAGCCCGGACTTTCCTCCATCACTGCGCGGATGCGCACCAACAGCGGTCGTCCGACCGTCTGGCATGCGGAAACTGGCGGTGCATGCGGTGCGCGTCAAGGGCTAAAGCCTTGGGACGCGAAAACTTATGATCAGTCAGGAAAGGCGCACAGGTGTCAGCATCCGATGTCCCGGCGTCCGCATGCCACGCGGGCGGACGTCCGCCGGGGCTTTTTACACGTCTCTTCCTGCTGGGGATCAGGCTCCGGTCCTCCAGCACAAAACATGTTCCCCATACGCTGGAGGATATCCGCAGGCGCTTTGACCGTCCCAGCTTTCCCAAAAAGCTGTCCAGCCTGCAGGTCCGTCGCGTGATCGACATGCGGGTGCCCGGCGCGACCGAACTGCGTCCCGCGCGGCTGTACATCCCTTATGGCAAGGTGCGCGGCGTGGTCCTGTTCATGCACGGGGGCGGGTATGTGCATTGCGGGCTGAATTCGCATCACGGGATCTGCTGCCGCCTTGCGCGGCAGTCGGGGGCGGCCGTCCTGTCGTTCGATTACCGCCTGGCGCCGGAAAATAAATTCCCTGCGGCGGTGGATGACTGCTGGGCCGCGCTGAACTGGCTCAGGGGGGAGGCCTGGCGCTGGGGCGGTGCGATGGCGGTGGCGGGCGACAGCGCGGGGGGCACGCTGGCCGCCGTCATCAGCCAGATGAACCGCGACCACGGCCATCCTCCCCTTGCCATGCAACTGCTCTATTACCCGTCGCTATATGGGGAAAAGCCCGTTCCGTCGCGCGATGTCTATGCAAGCGGCTATATCCTGAGCACGCGGGTGATGGAATGGTACGCGGAGGAGTATATCCGCGATCCGAAGGACCTTTGTGATCCCCGTCTGGCCCCCATCTTCGCGGCGTCGCTTGCCAACCTGCCGCCCGCCGTCATCGGCCTTGCGCAGTGCGATCCCCTGCATGATGAGGGGACCGGATACGCGGCGGCGATGGAAAAGGCGGGGTCGGAGGCCGTTACCCGCACATGGCGCGGGACGGTGCACGGGTTCCTTAATTTCTACGCATTCCTGCCCGGTGGGAAATCAGCCATCCGGTACGGCGCGCACAGGCTGCGGGCGGCCTTTGCCCGACAGCCCTGACGTCGCGGCGCGCGTTCCTCAGCGCGGCATGGCGTGGAAGACGCCGGGGGTCTGCCAGTCGGTCTGAACGCTCTGCGACAGCCGGTCCACCTTGAGGGTGAAGAGGCGTGGCAGGGTGTTGCGATCGCCGGGGCACGACCCCGAATGACGTTCCATGACATCCAGCTTGGTCGCGTCGGGCGGGTCGTTGCCGTTCAGCACGAACAGCAGGCAGTCCTTGCGGTCGTGCGTCATGCCATTATGCGTCACGACCGTGCGGAAATGTTCGACAAGGGCGGTGTTGTCAAACCAGCTGACCTTGGAAAATGTCAGCCGGTCTGCCGCCTGGTCCAGCCATCCCATGCGCGCGACAACAAAGGCCAGAAGGGCCATCGGGATCACCATCAGCACCCGTCGGATAATCCGCTGTCGGATCGTCATGGGCGTGCGGGAACGACCGGAAAGGCGGGGGGGGACGGCCATGCGTTATTTCATGTCCTCGTGCCACAGGTGACCCGACTGCGCCAGCAGGTTGCGTGCGCCTTCGGGGCCCCATGTCCCGGCGGGATAGGGTTCCAGCGGCGCCTCGTTCTTGCTCCAGCCCTGCAGGATGGGGTCGATCCATTTCCATGCGGCCTCGACCTCGTCGCGGCGGATGAACAGGATCGGGTCGCCACGCACCACGTCAAGCAGCAGCCGCTCATAGGAATCGGGATAGCGGATGTTGAACGCCTTCTCGAATTCGATGTTGATGTCCGCCTCGCGCAGGGTCAGGCTGTCGGTCGGGGTCGGGTCCTTGGTGGAAACCGACAGCATCACCCCCTCGTCAGGCTGGATGCGGATGATGAGCCGGTTGGGCGCGGGCCTGTTGGTGAAGATGGTCCATGGCGCGGCCTTGAACTGTATCACCACCTCGCTGCACTTTTCCGCCATCCGCTTGCCCGAGCGCAGGTAGAAGGGCACGTTTCCCCACCGCCATGACAGGATTTCGGTCTTCAGCGCGACAAAGGTCTCCGTCTCGCTGGTCACGCCTTCGCCAAGGTCCTCGACATAGCTTCCGACCGTCTGGCCGTTGATCTTGCCGCGCATGTACTGCCCGCGCGAGGTATAGATCGCGACCTCCGACGGTTCGATCGGCTTGAGGGCGTGCAGCACCTTGAGCTTCTCGTTGCGCACGCTGTCGGCGTCGAGCGAGACGGGCGGGTCCATCGCGACCAGACACAGGACCTGCAGCAGATGGTTCTGGATCATGTCGCGCAGGGCGCCGGACTTGTCATAATATGCGCCGCGTCCCTCCACGCCCACGGTTTCCGCAGCCGTGATCTGGACATAGTCGATGGCGTCGCTGGTCCACAGCCGTTCGAACACGGGATTGGCAAAGCGCAGCGCGATCAGGTTCTGGACCGTTTCCTTGCCCAGGTAATGGTCAATGCGGAAGATATGGTTTTCGGGGAAATGCTGCCCCACGCTGTCATTGATGGCGTTGGCGCTCTGCAGGTCGGTGCCGATCGGCTTTTCCAGAACCACGCGCGACTGGTCGGTGATCAGGCCCTGTTTGCTCAGGTTTTCGCAGATCTGTCCATAAAGCGCGGGGGAGGTCGCAAGGTAATAGACCCGTATGCGGCTGTCGGGCTTCATGTCCAGCAGCGTCTTCAGGTCGGACCAGTGGCTCTGGGCTTCCGCACCGTTGAGGCTGACGTAATACAGCAGGTCTATGAAGCGCGCGACCGTGCTGGCCTCCAGCGCGTCAGCGGCGACATGGTCATGCAGGGCCTGCTTCGCGCGGCCCTGATATTCCTCCCGCGACAGGGGGGAGCGCGCCGTGGCGATGATGCGCGCGTCATCGGGGATCTGCCCGTCACGGAAACGGTAATACAGCGCAGGCAGCAGCTTGCGCATGGTCAGGTCGCCCGTTCCACCGAATACGATGTAGTCGAACGTGTCGACGGGGGGAAGATGTGCCATGAAAATCGGCCTCCTGCCTGGTTCTGTTTCTAGCCCCGTATCCGGCATGCGTGGCACACCGGCAACACGGACGGGCCGATACCAACGGTCACGACCGATTAGGGCCGCCTTTCGGAGCATGTCAAGCTGGCATTGACCCGCGTCCGCCATCGCGATAAGCCCGCCGTTCGAATGCGTCATCCACGTTACATGCCCGTGCGCGGCATGGCGGGGTATCGCGCCCCAGTTCACTATATCCGGAGGCAGCAGGCATGAGTGCCGATAATTTCGAAACTGACGAGGGCAGCGCGGCCGTTGGCGGAATTGCTGCCGACCGGCTACGCAGCATCATTGAACGTATCGAGCGGCTGGAAGAAGAGCGCAAGGCGCTTGCTGGCGATATCAAGGATATCTACACCGAGGCGAAGTCGGCGGGATTTGACACGAAGGTCATCCGCCAGATCATCCGCCTGCGCAAGCAGGAACCGGCCGAGGTGGAGGAACAGGAAACCCTCCTCGACATCTACCGTCGCGCGCTGGGCATGTGATATCCCCGCCCGGATGGCGGAAGGATGGGGTTGAGGACGTGTTGCCTGTCATGATGAAGGTCGAGAGACACCCATGACGATACCATGGCCGGAATGGCTGCCGGGATGGGCGCAGGTGCTGGTCCTGATGGCTGGCCTGCTGTTCGCGATCCTGTGGATGCTGGTCCCGTTCGCCGTGATCGGCGTCAAGGGGCGGCTTGACGCGCTGGCGATGCAGATCGATGACCTGCAGGCGGAACTGCGGGTCATGGCCGTGTCGGGCGCATCCTCCGCCACGCGCGATGAGGCGGAAACCGCCGCCAGCGAACCCCTGGCGGAGGTCTTGCGACAGCAGGACGGGGATCACGGGGCCGAAAGGCAGGCGGCCACGCCATCCCCGGCGCGGCGCCTCGACCCCGATGATCCCGAATGTGATATTCCCGCCTATGAACGCCGTCCCATGACCCGTCCCGCTCCGCCATGGGCAGGGGAGGCGCCTGACGATGTTCCTCCGTCACCACCATCGCCGGATGAAGCGCCCGCCACCAGCGCGGCGCCTGTGCCCCCCGATGGACGCGAAGGGGAAGGGAATGGCGGACAGGCCGCGGCCGATGCAGGCAGGACGGTGGCACGCGATGGCGTGCCCCTGCGTGTCCAGCGCGCGCCCATGCTGAAGAACGGCCCGACGGATGCGGAAACCGGGGTCAGGGCCGCCATGGCGCGGAAGGTGGAGACGGGCATTCCCCGCACCGCCCGCTGGGCAGAGCGTCGGCAGAGGTCGGAGCCAACCCTCCGCTGGCCGCCCCGTCGCTGATTACCCTCAGCGGCGGCAGGTCAGGCCGGCTGCGTGCAGGCCCTGTCGTTGAGGACGAGGTCATCGCGGTGAATGAGTTCATCGCCGCCATGCCAGCCAAGGATCGCCTCGATTTCATCCGACTGGCGGCCGGCAATGCGTAGGGCGTCTGCTAGGCTGTAGGAGGCGAGGCCATGGGCAATGCGCTGTCCGGACATGTCCGTCACGCTGACCAGATCGCCACGGTCGAATTCCCCCGATACGGCATGAACCCCGGCAGGCAGGAGGGATGATCCGCTCAGCAGCGCGCGCACCGCGCCATCGTCGATCACCAGGTTGCCCGCAGGCGTAAGGCTGCCGCCGATCCATTTCTTTCGCGCCGAGCGCGCGTCGGGCGACGGAAGGAACCATGTGCAGCGCCCGCCATCCATCAGCGCGCGCAGCGGGTGCAGTGGCTTGCCCTGCGCGATGACCATGGCGCATCCCGCCTGCGTGGCGATGCGGGCGGCCATCAGTTTGGTGCGCATCCCGCCAGAGGAATAACCCGGCGGCGGGGCGCCCCCCATGGCTTCGATCTCGTCAGTCAGGCTTTCGACCAGCGGCAGGTGCCGCGCGGCGGGATTGACGCGGGGGTCGGCTGTATAAAGCCCGTCAATGTCCGACAGCAGGACAAGCTGGTCCGAATTGGTCATTTCCGCCACGCGGGCGGCCAGACGGTCATTGTCGCCAAAGCGGATTTCCGTCGTGGCGATGGCGTCATTTTCATTGATGATCGGGACGCATCCCAGCGTCAGCAACGTATTGAGCGACGCACGGGCATTGAGGTAACGGCGGCGATGTTCGGTATCGTCGGGCGTCAGCAGCAGTTGCGCCGCATTGAGGTCGTGGCGCGACAGGGCATTGGCCCAGGCCTGCGCCAGCCGGATCTGCCCCACGGAGGCCGCGGCCTGCTTTTCATCCAGCCGCAGCACCCGTCGCGTCAGGCCCAGCTGGTGCCGGGCAAGGGCGATCGCGCCGGAGGAGACGACGATGACCTGCACCCCATCCCCGCGCAGTCGCGCGATGTCTGCGGCCACGCTTTCCAGCCACGCCTGCCGGGGGGAGGCGCTCTGCGGATCGACGACCAGCGCGCTTCCGATCTTGACGACAATGCGCTGTCCATTTTTCAGGCTGGGCAGGGTGGGAAAAGCTGTCACGGTCGGTGTCTTCTGCGTTGTCAGGCCGGGGTGTCGGGGGTGGCGTCGTCATCGGCGCGAATGCGGGTGATCTGGTCCTGAACCAGGCGCAGGACCTTGTCCACGCCCTGACGTGATACGCCGGACATGGTCATCACCGGCCTTCCGCTGGCCTGTTCCAGCAACTGGCAACGTTGCGTGATGTCTTCGGGCGACATGGCGTCGATCTTGTTCAGGACGATGATTTCCGGCTTTTCCGCCAGTCCGCCGCCATATTCCGCCAGTTCATGGCGAATGGTGCGCCATGCCTGCACCACGTCCTCCTGCGTGCCGTCGATCAGGTGGACCAGCACGGCGCAGCGTTCGACATGGCCAAGGAACCGATCGCCCAGCCCGGTGCCCTCATGCGCGCCCTCGATCAGGCCGGGAATGTCCGCGATGACGAATTCCTCGGTCACCGACAGGCGCACGACGCCAAGCTGGGGATGCAGGGTGGTGAAGGGATAATCGGCGATCTTGGGCCGTGCTGCGGAGACAACGGACAGGAAGGTCGATTTCCCGGCATTCGGCAGGCCGACCAGCCCGACATCGGCAATCAGCTTCAGCCGCAGCCAGACCCAGCGTTCCTCCCCGGGCCAGCCGGGATCGGCGCGGCGTGGCGCGCGGTTGGTGCTGGTCTTGTAATGGGCGTTGCCGCGACCGCCATCGCCGCCGCGACACAGCAGCAGCCGCTTGCCCGCCTCGTCCAGATCGCCAAGAAGGGTTTCGCGGTCCTCGTCGAAAATCTGCGTGCCGACGGGAACCTGTATGATGACCGGGGCCGCGGCGGCACCGGTGCGGTCGGATCCCGCGCCGTTTCCGCCCTTACGCGCGCGGAAATGCTGCGTATAGCGAAAATCGATCAGGGTGTTGAGGTTGTCCACGGCCACGAAGATGATATCGCCGCCGCGTCCGCCATTGCCGCCGTCGGGGCCGCCGAATTCAATGTATTTTTCGCGCCTGAACGCAATGACGCCATCGCCGCCATCGCCGGATTTCACGAAAATTTTGGCCTGATCAAGAAACTTCATCGCTCACGGGTCCGATCTGGGCCGGTGGCAGCCCCATGGACGTGTCTGATACCAGAAACACGCCGTGGTATCGATACGAAAAAGGGGACGGCCCCACGTGACCGTCCCCCTCTGGTCTGAACTGTCTCCCGGATGGGAACAGTTTTTATTCCGCGGCTGCGGGCAGGGCTTCGACCGAAACATGCACGCGGCCTTCGGCGCGGCGTTCGAACTTCACATGCCCGTCGACGAGCGAGAAGATCGTGTGGTCGCGGCCGAGGCCGACATTGGTGCCGGGCTTCATCTTCGTGCCGCGCTGGCGCACGATGATGTTGCCTGCGACGACGCTTTCGCCACCGAACTTCTTGACGCCGAGACGGCGACCGGCGCTATCGCGTCCGTTGCGGGAAGAACCGCCTGCCTTTTTTTGTGCCATTGCCTGAACTCCTGAAACTTGTTGACTGATCTTGACCTGGACCGGCGGGCATCAATCGCTGCCCCCGGTGCGGGGATCAGGCAGCGTTGATTGCGGCGATACGCACCACGGTCACGGGCTGACGGTGGCCGTTCTTGCGGCGGCTGTTCTGCCGACGGCGCTTCTTGAAGATGATCACCTTCGCCAGGCGGTCCTGCGCGATGACGGTCGCGGTGACGGTCGCGCCGGCAACGGTGGGGCTGCCGATCGTGGTGGAACCTTCGCCGCCGACGGCCAGGACCTGATCGAACGTGATGGTGACGCCGGCTTCGGCTTCCAGCTTCTCGATCTTCAGGACGGTGTCCTTGGAAACGCGGTACTGCTTTCCGCCGGTGCGGATAACTGCGAACATAATTCTCTGTCTTTCCGATCTCTGGGTCAGCGCGGCACCGTCAGGATGTTGGTGCAGGCGGCGTGGCCCGGTCGCTTTTTCACATTGGCCGCGAACCATGCGCGGCACCCCCCGTCTGCGCGGGGGTTGAGGGCAGGCTTCTAATCGGCGGGGGGCGGTCCGTCAATCGTTATTCCCGATTCCGCGCATGTTTCGCGCGCGGGCGCAAAAAACATCCGCAACCCCTTGCGCGCGTTGCATGTCCACCGTATAAGCCCGCACCAACGCCGCTGACATCAGGAGAGGTGCCGGAGCGGTCGAACGGGGCGGTCTCGAAAACCGTTGTGCGTGCAAGCGTACCGTGGGTTCGAATCCCACCCTCTCCGCCAGATGTCATGTCCTGCGCTGTCATGCCCGCGCTATGGCGCGACAGGCAATGCAGGTAAATCTTTCCCAGACAATATGTGTCAGCCCTACCCGTGGAACCTGCGTCAGGCCACGTTTCGTGCCGTGCGGCGTTCAGTCGCGCTCATGCACCAGCCGACCCGCGACATAGGTGGCGCGAACGCTGCGGTCGTCCCCCAGCATCATGAGCGAGAACAGCAGGTCGCTGATCGAATCGCATGACTGGACCCGCAATGCCTGCAACGGCGTCGCCGCGGGGTCGAGGATGCACAGGTCCGCCTCCATCCCCGGCGCGATCGTCCCGATCCTGTGATCGAGGTGCAGCGCACGCGCCCCGCCCGCCGTCGCCAGCCAGAAGGCCTGTATTGGATGCAGGCGATGGCCCGTTCCCTGCGCGACCTTGTAGGCTTCGTTAAGGCTCTGCAGCTGTGACAGGCTGGTGCCCGCGCCGATGTCGGTTCCCAGCCCGACCCGGACCGGGCGTTTCGGGTCGAGGGCATCGAACAGCCGGAAGCTGCCACTGCCGAGGAACAGGTTGGAGGTCGGGCAATGGGCCAGCGCGCATCCGGCATGATGGCAGGTCGTCAGGTCCTGTTCATCGACATGGATCGCATGGCCCAGGATGGCGCGCGGACGCACAAGGCCGGCATGCGCGTACACGTCGAGATAGGAGCGGCGCGCCGGGAACAGGGTGCGTACCCATTCGACCTCGGCCAGGTTTTCCGCAAGGTGCGTCTGCATGAAAAGCGTGTCGTCATGGGCAAGCAGGGCGCCGGCAAGTTCAAGCTGCCCTTCGCTGCTGGTGGGGGCGAAGCGTGGGGTCACGGCATACATCTGCCGCCCGCGCCCGTGCCAGCGGCGTATCAGCGCGAGGGAGTCGTCATATCCGCCCTGTGCCGTATCGCGCAGGGCAGGGGGCGCATTGCGGTCCATCAGGACCTTTCCGGCGATCATGAGGGTATCGAGACGTTCTGATTCGCGAAAGAACGCCTCGACCGACTGGGGATGGACCGTGCAGAACACGGCCGCCGTCGTCGTGCCGCACCGCAGCAGTTCGGTCAGGAACCGTCGCGCGATATCCTGCGCATAGACCGGATCGCCAAAACGGCTTTCGGTCGGGAAGGTATAGCGTTCCAGCCATTCCAGCAGCTGTTCGCCATAGGCGGCGATCATCGGCAGCTGCGGATAATGGACATGCGTGTCGATGAAGCCGGCTGAAATCAGGCTGTCGGGATAATGCACGATGCGGGCGTCGGGTGGCAGGTCGGGATGGACGTCCACATACGCGCCGAGCGTGACGATCCGTCCGTCGCGGATGACGACCGCGCCGTCTTCCTCATGATACAGCGCGAGGAGCGGATCGCAGGTGAAAGGGTTGTCGCGAAACGTGACGACCCGCCCCCGCAGGACCAGGGTTTCAGGGTGCAGGGGTTTGGTCGGGTGCGTCTGTGTCATCTGGCCCTGGTCGCTGGTGCGGGTATGGAACGGCGGCCCTCAGCCTTTCGTGCGCATCACGGGCCGTCGTTCGTGTTCCTAACCGATCATCTCGCTGGAGCGATAGGGCTGCGATGCGTCAAGGAAGGCGGCATTGGCATCAAGTTCGTAAGAGATGACCAGAAGATAGGCAATGGCGCGTGTCATCTCCACACGGGCGGTGATGTTGGTTTCCTTGGCCTCCAGCATCCGCAGCGCGCGCGTGGCGTTGCGGGCGACCCGCGCCGTGCGGCCGTAACGGCCACTGAACTGCGCCATGCGATGCAGGAACAGCGAAATCGCGCGGTTGGCGGACTCCGGCAGCTGGCTGCGTTCGAGGACGACGCGCAGGCGGATGATGTTCAGCCCGATCGTCATGGCGGACAGCGTGCCCTGCAGATAGGCCTCGATCGTGGGGGAGGGAGTGGGGCCCGCATGGCGGATCAGGCGGGAGAAACGGTCGGTGTTGCGTCCGATCCACGCCCGTGCCTGCGGCAGCGGATTGGCCGAAGCCAGGTGCCGCAGGTCATGCAGCGTGCGGTTGCGCATGCGCCAGCGTTCCTCGTCGCTGTTGAACGGCAGCACGGCGCGGAAGATCAGGACCGCGAAGCCGATGCTGCACAGCAGGGCGAACGAGGCATTGAAATAGGCGATTTCGTTCAGGCGGGTCTGGTTGCCCGGACCGACAAGGTTGGGCAGGAACAGGGAATATGACGCCGCCGCCCCGGCCGTGGCGGGATTGCGCGCGGCAAGGCCGCCGGCAATCATCGGCAGGGCCAGGATAGCCGCCAGCATTTCGAATTCCGCCGGTCGCGGCAGGAACAGCAGCACCAGGAAGGCCGATACGAACACGGCCCAGCACGCGCCGCGCAGGAAGTTCATGGTGCCCAGGACCGGGTTTTCGCGCGTGGCGAACAGGCCGCATGTCACGGCCACCATTGTGATGAACCCGATGCCGTTCGACCATGCCGTGACTTCCCATATCAGCGCGGATGTCCCGATCGCAACGGCGGCGCGGACGCCATTATACAGCGCCTCCTTGAAATCGCGGTGGGCCTGCAGGCGGAAATGGAAATGATCGCCCCGGATTTCGTGCTGGCTAGCGTCGAATTCCTCGATCGCCTGTTCCAGTTCCCCCAGAAGCTCGTCCAGCGCGTTATGCAGGATGCGGCAGTTGAGCAGGCGCTCGATGGTTTCGGTATCGTGTGGCTCCGTCGCGCTGAGTTCCTCCGTCAGGGCGTCGATGATGCGCTGGCGGCATACGCTGCGCAGATCCTGAAGGTCGCTCAGCAGCTGCGGTATCTGCGCATCGGATTCCAGGCGGGCGGGCAGGCCCAGCAGGTAGGTGCGGGTCAGCAGGCTGGTTTCGGTAAAGACGGGGTTGATCGTGCCCAGCGCCTTGATGCGCGCCATCATCCCCAACCCGCGCGACAGCAGGACCGACACTGCCGCCAGTGCCGCGCGCGCATGATCGCCCTCATGCCCGTGGGGGCCCATCTCGACCTCACTGAACTCGATCTGGTCGTTGATGGACAGGATGGTGCCGAACAGGGCGCGCGAACGCACGAAGGCTTCCTCGTCGCCTGCCAGAAGGTTGGCGACCGCCTGTGTCGAGGTACTCAGCGCCGTCTGGATTTTCTGCCGCATGTTCTTTTTCGCGGCAGAGGCAAGGTTATGCGCGAACAGGACCGCGACAAGCGTCTCGCACGAGATGCCCAGCACGATATAGGTCGTGCGCGACATCGTTATCATGAAGATGTTGTCGGGATCCTGACTGGCCGCCAGTGCGATGATGGCACAGGTATAGCCCGACAGCACCAGCGCATAGGACCGGAAATTGCGCACCAGCGTCGCGCATCCGCAGCATATCCCGATCCAGATGCTCAGCGCCGGAAAGAACAGCCACGGCGCCTGTGGAAAGGAGCAGACGATCACCACGGCGCTGATCGCCCCGAGCGCCGTGCCCACAAGGCGCCATCGCGCCTTTGACAGGCTTTCCCCGCGCGATCCCTGCGCCACGATCCAGACCGTCATGGCGGCCCAGGGCGGGCTGTCGAGTTCCATCCACATCGCGATGGTCAGTGCCATCAGCGCCGCGAAGGTCGTGCGCAGGGCAAAGGCCAGTGCCTCTGGCGTGGGGGCGTAGAGCCATTTCAGGCGGCTCATGCGGTTGTAGCCGGGAGGGGAGAGAATCGAAAAATCTCGTCCGCGAAAGACGCGCGCGATAAGGGAGGGAACTATCTTCAGGTCAGCTGGCACAATATGCGGCTTCCGGCGGTAGCGGTACTGGGGGCGGTTCCTTGATAAACCAAGATCGCGGCAGGTAACGGTGCCGGGAGCGCATATCAGTCATTGGCTTTCCTCGTGGCAGGGCCGGGCTGCATGCCACATGAAAGAAAACAGCCCTTTATTTGTTCCATCCGTGGATGAATGGGATACGGGTCACGACGAAATCAGGCTGCGGGCAAGGCGCAGATCCTCCACAAACCGTGCATATTCGCGTTCCCGTGCCTCGGCCGTGGGCTGACGCAGCAGGAATGATGGATGCACCGTCACCAGTCCCTGTGTCACGTCATCAAGCGGGATCGGATGTGATCTCTCCCGTCCTATAACGACAGGGCGTTGCAGGATTGCACTGGCCGCAGTCGCGCCAAGCATGACCAGAAGGCGCGGTCGGACCAGCCGGCGCTCCGCCTGCAGCCATGGCGCACAGGCCCTGATTTCCTCCACCCCGGCTTTCTGATGGATGCGTCGGCCATTGCGCCTGAAAAATTTGAAATGCTTGACCGTGTTCGTCACGTAAACGTCGTCGCGCGCGATGCCGACCTCCTGCAGGGCGCGATCGAACAGCTGTCCCGCAGGCCCGACAAAGGGGCGGCCGATCAGATCCTCCTGATCTCCCGGCTGTTCGCCCACGAACATGAGGGAGGCGGTCGCGCTGCCTTCGCCAAAGACGGTCTGGGTCGCGTGATGCGCCATGGGGCAGATCAGGCAGGATCGGGCGGTTTCCGCCACGGCGGGCAGGGAAGTGATGCGTTCGATGTCCATCCCCTCCACCAGCGTCAGGGCAGGAGGGGGAAAGGAGTCCGGGCTGGCATCGCGTAACGCGCCTTCCAGATGGAGCGCATCGCCATCCCATCGCATCGTGCGGTCGCCCATTTCGAGGCGCCATGGCTGGAACGAAAGCTGCAGCGTGATGAAACGTGCGTTGCATTCGGGGACGCAGCTGGCCGGTGCGTCGCAGGTACCTTCCCACGTGCCCGTGCCCCCGTCATGGCGCAGTTGCGCGGCAAGGGCACGTAGCGCCCGCGTATCGTCGCGCACGCCTTCGGCCAGAGCCTCGGCCCGGGCGATGTCCGGGGCGGGGGCGCTGTCGTGCTGTCCGTTCCTGCCGGCAACGTGGTGCGCGATCAGGCTGTAGGCCAGTCCGAACCGGTCGGGCGCCTGCGTCTGGAGCACATCGCCCGCCAGTTGCATGACAGCGCGTGAAACGCCAAAGGTCGCGTGGGGCGCGGGGCTGTCCGCCAGCGGCGTCGCAAGGCCGGGTGTCCCGACGGGTGCCGCCGGGTCCTGGATGTCCCACACGATGTCTTCGGGCCTGATGCCGTGCAGGATCAGGGTGCGCGTGGCATTGCGCCAGGTCGCGAAATCCAGACAGTGGGCCAGAAGAACGGTGGGCATGACAGGAACCCTGCGCGGTGTCGGATAAGGCGGTGCAGACAGGTAAGGATCAGCCCTGCCGGGCGAGGGTCCACAACTGTCCCACCCGGTTGCCCGAGCGGCAGTAGCCCAGGATGGGACCGTCCATTTCCTCAAGCGCCCTGCGCATTTCCGTCACCTCATGCTGCGTGACCTGTCCCGGCACGACAGGCAGGAATGCGAACTGCAGGCCGGCGGCCAGCGTGGCGTCCTTCAGGCTTTCCGCGGTTGGCTGACCGTATTCCTCCCCGTCGGGGCGCATGCAGATGATGCCGCGGAAACCCTGTCGGACAATTTCCGGCAGGTCGGCAGGCGTGATCTGCGAGGCAGCGGTGAAATCGGGGCTGAGAGGATAGAGTTGCATCATATTGATCCTGATGGGATAGGGGCCGCGAGTTTGTCCTGATATGCCTCCTTTCGTGGAGAAGGGGCAAATGGTTAATAAATTAATATATTCGTGTATGTAAAATAATCCTTATGTCGTGTAAACTTTATGGTCGCAAACGACATATTCATATCGTGGGTACGATGTCCTTCATCAAAGCATGCACGTGGAAAAGATATTGGGAAAGATATTCAGGGGTGCAGGCGGCTTTGCATGCGGACGGCGCGCCGATAGGGAATGGCTCTTTCTTTTTTCTGATGCCGAGTGCGGCAGTATTACGGTAACCGATCATGAATGCGATAGTAGAAAACCTTCCGCGCACGCGGGGGGCTGCCGAACTTCTGGCCCAGCGCCTGCGTCTTTTCGCACAGCCCCAGCGGCTTCTTGTGCTGGCCACCCTGCTGGAGGGGGAAAAGAGCGTCGGGCAGATCGAAAGCGCGACAAGTATAGGGCAGCCGACATTGAGCCAGCAGCTGGCGGAACTGCGCCGCGCGGAAATAGTCGTCACCCGCAAGGAAGCGCGGCAGGTCATCTACCGGATCATCACCGATGAAGAAGCGACGCGCATCCGTTTCATGTTTTCGATAATGGATCCATCGGTTGATATCCATGAGATCATGGCGAAGGTCGGTGAAGACGCCATTGAGGAGATGAATACAGATGTTTCGCGCCCCTGTGTGGTCTCGGCGGCGCGTTTCGTGCGTATTTCTTCACCGGAATAGCGAAACATTCCCGTCATTCCCGATGTTATGACATGGCTGTGCGCGGATGGTTGCTGTCGCGGGGCTGGAACTGAATAATCGTTATTTCGGCATCTTCCCGGTGTTACATCCGGTTTCAATATGAAAATGTAATTTATAATTCAGACCTCCCGGATTGCCTGCGCCAACAGAGCATACGCCATGAAAAGCACTGTCGCATGGGATGCCAGAGTGACCGTTTCGTGAGGGAGGTGGGATGTTTATTGGGCATATTTCCTTATTTTAATTTGATTTTGGATGAAACGAGTATTGTATCCGGTGCTTTTATTGGCTACTGCGTATTCGGGGCGGGGATGGTGCCTGTATTGAAACGGCATTCGTCACGATTAAAGAATTGGAATAGAATTATGTCTGACGCTGAGCAGGATTTCTCTTTTCTTGAACTGACCACGCAGATCGTGTCAGCTCATGTCTCAAATAATGCCGTGGGAGCAGATACTGTTCCGGATCTTATCAAGCAGGTCTATCAGGCCCTGACCTCGCTGGACCAGCCGGCGGTGGAACCTGAAAAGCTGCAGCCTGCCGTGCCGATCAAGCGTTCCGTTTTCCCCGACTATATCGTCTGCCTTGAGGATGGAAAGAAGCTCAAGATGCTCAAGCGGCATCTGCAGAGCGCCTATGGCATGACCCCTGAACAGTATCGGGAGCGCTGGGGCCTGCCGAGCGATTATCCAATGGTCGCCCCCAACTATGCCGAGCGCCGCTCCACGCTGGCGCGTGAAATCGGTCTGGGACGCAAGATTACGGCCGCATCCGCCGAGACCCCCGTTGAGGCCCCGGCCAAGCAGCGTCGCGGGCGCAAGTCCGCCTGATTGATGCCGGTCCGACCGTGGACTTCTGCCGCTGTTTTCTTTCATGGAAAGAGTGTTTGAAGACAGCCGGCCGATAGAAATGGTAAAAGCTCCTGGGCGCTGCTTTTTTTTTAAGGCAGCGCCCATGGAAGCTTTTTTTGATTGCCTGATGTTTCACAGGAATTTTTAAAAAATCCCTGATCCTTCCATGAATTATAAAAAACATGGAAGATGATGCTGATGTGATGGTAACCCGCCTGGTTCCAGGGGGATGTCTGTTACTTCATCGTATTGTTTTGGTCGGCATGTCCGCCCGCAGTCTGCGGACGGATCGGGTGAATGGGGTCGGCCTGTTCCCTGTCAGTATATCATCAATAACGTAATCGCCCGATATATCATTGGCATGTGGGGTCTGAGGCGCGCGGGCAGTCGTGATCCCATGATGTATGGCGGGACACCGGCGTGACGTCATGGCTGGATGCGACCAACGGAAATCGACCCTGTTTCGATGGAAATCCCCTCCGGGTCAGCGAGTTACATGATCACAGTTTTGGCATCGTTCTGATCCCGCATCATTCTGGATTACCGGGTGCGAACAAGGGGACTTCGTGCGGAACGCGGGTATTCTCCGGGCCTGCCCGAGCGGGGCAGGGGATTGATGCGCCTGTCTTTCGGTACAATGAAGGAACAGCAGCTGTTATCGGGCGCGTATCGATCGTCGTCGGGGGGAATGGTTGGTGTTGCAGGATATGATTTGTGGCTTCTATGATTGTCTGTCCGCTGGCTGATGCAGGGATGCCTGTCGCCTTGTGACAGGATGATGGAAGTGACAGGCGCTCGTTTCTATGCTGGTGCGCGGGCCATGTCCCTTGGATGATCGGGTAAATCCGGTGGATGGTGCATGCTCCCATCCAGCGGGGAATAGCCCGGTCATGGATGTGAAACCGGATACTTCATTTCATCTTGACGGGAGGCTGCATCTGTTGGGAAGTGTCAGTGGCCTTGTTACGAAGGCGGATCGTATGAATGGCCTTTTTCAACAGGATACGGACCTTGACGAAGCCGTTGCGATCTGGAAACCTTAATTTACATTAAATATAGAGGGAAGCAGGATGACCAAATCGGAGTTGATTGCCGAACTTGCCGCAGCCAATCCACATCTTCCCGCTCGTGATATAGAGCAGATTGTCCAGACGATATTTCATGAAATCAGCGCCGCGCTGGCGCGTGGCGATCGCGTCGAATTACGTGGTTTTGGTGCGTTTACGGTAAAGAAACGCGATTCCCGTACCGGTCGCAATCCGCGTACTGGTGAAATCGTTGCTGTCGAGGAAAAGGTGGTCCCATTTTTCAAGGCAGGCAAGGAACTGCGTGAACGGGTCAACCATCAGGGCGGCGCGGAGGCCTGAATTTTATTTACCAACGCTTCTTCCCCCATCAGGAAACGAAAAAAGGCTCTGTGTCACTGACAAAGCCTTTTTTCACATGACCGGGTTTTTTGCGCAGGTCAGTGCCGGGCGTTGATTTCCGCCAGCAGGAAGTCACGGAATACCGCCACGCGCTTGGACGTGCGCAGTTCCTCGGGATACACGAAATAGGCATCCACGGTCGGAAGGGGAACTTCCGGCAGGATCTTCACCAGATTGGGATACTGGTTGGCGGCGTAAAGCGGGATCGACCCAATGCCGATGCCTGCGGCGATGGCGCCCGCCATGGCGGCCAGACTGTTGACCTCCAGCCGCGCCTGACGGCGTTCATCGGATGGAACTCCGGTTTCCGCCAGCCAGTTAATATGCGGCACGGGCGGGTGATAGCCCCCGAACAGGACCAGCTTGTGGGCATTGAGCTCCTCAAGCGTGGTGGGGGTGCCGTGTTCGTTCAGATAGGACTGCGCGGCATAGATCGGCAGGGGGAAGTCGGCAAGGTGCCGCTGGATCAGGTCCGGCTGGCGGGGGGGATGCATGCGCACCGCCACGTCGGCCTCCCGCATGCCCAGATCCAGATCATTATCCTCAAGGATGAGGGTGATGGAAATATCCGGATTGGTGTCCATGAAACGGTGCAGGCGTGGCGTC
The DNA here is from genome assembly GCF_003311635.1 of Novacetimonas cocois. GTDB lineage: Bacteria > Pseudomonadota > Alphaproteobacteria > Acetobacterales > Acetobacteraceae > Novacetimonas > Novacetimonas cocois. Next base: position 36,595 of record NZ_QEXL01000021.1, read on the forward strand.
AGCCAGCATGTGCCGAACCCGGTGGTTGTCGTGACACGCAGCCGTCCTGCCGCCTTCTCCTTGCTTTCGGTCAGCAGCGACTGCGTCATTGCCAGCTTGGAAAAGACTTCACGCACCGTCTGGTTCAGGGTTTCGCCCTGTTCGGTCAGGATCAGGCCACGTGCATGCCGATGGAAGAGGGGAACCTGCAGTGCTTCTTCCAGGGCGGAAATCTGTCGGGACACCGCTGACTGGCTCAGATTGAGCACGTCGCCTGCATGGGTGAACGACCCGGCTTCGGCTACTGCATGAAATATCCGGAGTTTATCCCAGTCCACGCGTTGACTCCGTTCCTAATTATAAAATTGCCATTTGTTATGACGTTCTGGCTGTCGTGAAGGAAATACCAGAGCAGGTCAAGAACTATGGGGAGTTTTGGGCGGATTTTCTGCCAGAAAACGTTCTGCTTCCAGCGTGGCCATGCATCCGGTGCCTGCGGCGGTGATGGCCTGGCGGAAGATTCTGTCCTGCACGTCGCCGGCGGCGAACACGCCCGGGACCGATGTGCGGGTACTGCCCGGCGTGGTAACGATATAGCCATCTGCGGCGATGTCCACCTGTCCCCTGAACAGGTCGGTGTTCGGGCTGTGGCCGATGGCGACGAACACGCCATCCGTATCCACCGTGGCCGGTTTTCCTGTCACGATATCGTGAACTTCAATATGGGTGACGACCGGGGGCGTTCCCGACCCGGCGACGCGATCGACGACCGTGTTCCACATGACCGAAATCCGGGGATTGGCGAACAGGCGGTCCTGCAGGATTTTTTCCGCCCGCAGCGTATCGCGCCGGTGGATCAGCGTCACATGCGCCGCGTGATGGGTCAGGTAGAGGGCTTCCTCCACCGCGGTGTTGCCGCCCCCGATGACGACAACCCGCTTGCCACGATAGAAAAAGCCGTCGCACGTCGCGCAGGCCGAAACGCCACTGCCCTGGAACTCCTTTTCGCCCGGGATGCCAAGCCACCGCGCCTGCGCCCCGGTCGCGATGACGATGCTGCGCGCCAGATAGATGTCTTCCGAATCCCCTACGGCCCTGAACATTCCCGTCTGCGGGTCCGCCTTCAGGCTGCATGAAACGATGATGTCGTCGATCAGGCGCGTACCCACATGTTCCGCCTGCGCCGCCATCTGCGCCATCAGTTCGGGACCCTGCACCCCCTTGGCAAAGCCGGGATAGTTTTCGACGTCCGTCGTGATCATCAGCTGCCCCCCCGGCTGCAGGCCGGCGACAAGGATGGGGGACAGGCTCGCGCGGGCCGCATAGATGGCGGCAGTATATCCGGCAGGGCCTGCGCCGATGACAAGCAGGTCGGTGGTGTATGTATTGGGCATGGAATCAAAACCGTTATGGTCACTGGGATGGTCATTGGGGACGATGGGATTGGTATGATCGTCCACTGGCGCGAAGGCAAGGGTTAGGGTAGGAGAGGCGTCATCACGGCGATATCGGGACAGGAGACGATCCCGGTAGGATTATGATTGAAACGTGCATGGCGGAACGGATGACGGAACTGGACGCGATTGATCGGCGGATTGTCGCCGAACTGCAGGCCGATGGACGCATGACGAATGTCGAGCTGGCACGCCGGGTGGGAATTTCCGCGCCTCCATGCCTGCGGCGCGTCAGGCGGCTGGAAGAAGAAAAGGTCATCCTCGGCTACCATGCGCAGACCGATGCGGCCAGCCTGGGCTGGTCCATCACGCTGTTCGCCCTGATCGGCCTCGACAGCCAGAAGGAAGCGGTGCTGTGCGCGTTCGAGAACGAGATTTCCGCATGGCCCGAGGTGCGGGAGTGTCACATGATTCGTGGCGGCGGGGATTTCCTTGTCCGTCTGGTCGCGCGTGACGCCACGCATGAAAATCAGCTGACCCAGCGCCTGACCGAAGCTGCCCACGTGGTCCGGGTGCAGACCCTGCAGACCATTCGCAGCAGCCTGGAACGGCCGGGCGTTCCGGTCTGAACCGTCCGGATGCTATCGTCCGGGCGTGGCCGTATTTCCCGGTCACGGTTTGCCGTAAGGATGGACCATTGGTGCCGATGACCGGCAATCAGGCGTCAGGTGGGGAAAATGGCTGCGTGCCGCCACGGATAAGCGTGGTGGTGCCCTGTTACAATGAACGCGACAATATCCGCCCCATGATCGATGCGCTGCACCGGGCGCTGGCGGGGCGGGAGTGGGAGGTCATCTTCGTCGATGACGATTCCCCCGACGGGACCATCCATGTCGTACGGCAGCTTGGTGCGCGCGACGCGCGGGTGCGTGGCCTGCTGCGGCTGGGGCGACGGGGGCTGTCCTCTGCCGTGATCGAGGGCATCCTGTCGTCCTCGGCCGAAATCGTGGCGGTGATGGATGGGGACATGCAGCATGATGAACGCTGCCTGGGTCAGCTGATCGATGCCATTTCATCAGGCGGAAACGATATCGCCATCGGCAGCCGGCATGTCGAAGGTGGCGACAGCCGTGGCCTGGCCAGCCGCTGGCGGCACGTGCTGTCCGATGCGGGGATCCGCATAGCGCGGAAATTCCTGCCCGTTGAGGTCAGCGATCCCATGAGCGGCTTTTTCGCGATACGGCGCGACCTGTTCACGCGGATCGCGCCGCGTCTGTCCGGCACCGGGTTCAAGATCCTGCTCGACATCATCATGTCCGCCCCCGGGGCGTTGCGCGTGGCGGAGGTGCCCTACGTGTTCCGTGCCCGCGTCGCGGGTGAAAGCAAGCTGGATTCCATGGTCCTGATCCAGTTCGCGACGATGCTGCTCGACAGGATGTGTCATGGCTACCTTCCGGTCAGGTTCGTCAGTTTCTGTATCGTCGGCCTGCTTGGAATCGGCGTGAACCTGGCCGTGCTGTCGGTGCTGGTGCAGTGCGGGGTCGGATTCCGGGTGGGGCAGGCGGTCGGAACATACGTGTCGATGATCGGCAATTTCTGGCTCAACAACACGCTGACCTATCGCGACCGGCGCCTGAAGGGGGGCGCGATGTTCGGGGGGCTGTGCCTGTTCGTGCTGAGCTGTTCGGTTGGGGCGGTCGCCAATATCGGCGTGGCGCAGATGATCCTCAATGACGGACGTTACTGGACGTGGGCCAGCGTCGCCGGGGCGGCCATCGCCGCGGTATGGAATTATGCCGTGTCATCGACGCTGATATGGAAAGTCCGGTGACCTCCATCCGGGCATGGTGCGGCCTGCTGCTGCTGGCGACCATGGTGCGCCTTGTGCTGGGGTGGTACCTGCCCCTTTCCCCGGACGAGGCCTATTACTGGGTATGGACGCATGCCCCGGCGGCCGGATATCTCGATCATCCGCCGATGGTCGCGCTGTGGATCGGGGCGGGAAGCGCCCTGTTTGGCGACGGCGGCGCTGGCATCCGCTGGATCGGAACGGGTGCCACCGCGCTTTCAACGGTTTTTCTGGCACGCGCGATCCAGGATTTCCGCCCGGCGACACAGCAGGCGCCACCCGGGGGGGCGGCAGCCGTCCGGGGTGTGGCCCTGCTGCAGGCGACGCTGGCGATTGGCGTGAATGCCGTCGTCATGACCCCCGATACGCCCCTGCTGTTTTTCATGACCGTCCTGCTGTGGGCGCTGGGTCGCCTGATGGTAACACACAGGGCGCGATGGTGGCTGGTGGCGGGCGTGGCGCTGGGACTGGCGTTCGACAGCAAATATACCGCCGTGTTGCCCGGTGCGGGCATGGCGGGCTGGCTTCTGTTCCACGGGGCGGGCCGCGCATGGCTGCGGCGTCCCGCCCCGTGGCTGGCGGCTGGCCTGTTCCTGCTCGTCATTTCGCCGGTCCTGTGGTGGAACGCGACCCATCACTGGGCCAGCCTGCTGCGCCAGGGCGGGCGCGTGGGGGACTGGCAGGCGGGACGCGCCATGCAGTTCGTCGGGGAACTGGTGGGGGGACAGGCGGGACTGGCGACGCCCGGCATATTCCTGTTTTTCGCGGGCGGCATGGCATGGATGCTGCGCAATGCCCGACGCGTGCCCGCCTGCGGGCTGCTGCTGTGGATGGTGCTGGTGCCGACGGTGGTCTTCGTGGTGCATGCCCTTGGGGACAGGGTACAGGCGAACTGGCCTGTCATCCTTTATCCCATGCTGGCGGTCGCGGCGGCGCAACTTGCGTGGAAATGGTGGAAAGGGGCGGTGGTGCTGGGTGCAGTCCTGTGTGGCCTGATCTTTGTTCAGGCCGCGTTTGAACCCCTGCCGCTTTCGGCGCACACGGACGTGGCCCTGCGTCAGATGGGGGGCTGGCCGCAACTGGCGGCACAGGTAGACGCGATCGCCATGCAGGATGATTTCGTGACGGCCTGCGATTATGGCACGGCATCCGAACTGGCATTATACATGCCGCAGCGCACGGTGGTCGGGATCGAGGCGCGATGGGCACTGTTCAACCTGCCGCATGCGATACGGGGCGAGGGGATCATGGTCTGCAATCCGCGCCGTACGTTCGATCCGCAGTTCTTTGCGCAGGTCAGCCGCGTCGGGACCCTGCGACGGCATGGCCGTATCCGCGACGCGGAAATGCTGGATGTCTATCGCGTGCGCATGGCGGATACGTTACCGGACGACCTGCAACCCGACATCGCGGTCCTGTCGCGTCCTGTCATGGGATCGAGGGAGTAGGCATCCCTTCGGCAAGGCAGGCCTCCAGCCGTGCCAGCAGGGTCTTCATGCGGAACGGCTTGCTCAGCGCCGGCAGGTCGGGATAACGGGCCAGCCGGTCCGGGTCGCCGCTGATGACGATGACGGGCACGTTTCGCGCCCGCAGGGCATCGATGACCCTGTCCGGCGCGCCATCGGGCAGCGTCAGGTCAACCAGCGTCGCATCGAACGTCTCATGCGCCAGCCGCGTCATCGCGCTGGCCGTGTCGGGGCACGTCGTGACCTGAAATCCCGATGTCTCAAGAACCGTCAGGAGAAGGTTGGCGATCATGTCCTCATCTTCAACGACAAGGATATGACGGGTGTGTTGTGTCATGCGTCTGTCCCCTCGGTAACCGGGAGTCGACCGTAGCCACGAAGCTGCGTCGCGTGGGGCCACGGAACGACCCCCCGCGATGACAGGGCAAGTTGGCCGAGTTCCAGCAGCCCCTTGCTCATGTCCTGCGGATTGTCACGCACATGTGAGAGGTCGAACCATCCCACGTCGCAGGCATCATCGCCTGCCTTCAGCGCCGTGGTGCCATTGTCGATGCATTTCACGGCCACGATCAGGTAATGGAAGCGGACAGCGCCGGTTTCGTCCCGATCAATCAGGTCGAAGGCCGTAAGCGCGCCTTCCGCCCGCGTGGCGAAGCCCGTTTCCTCGCGCAGTTCGCGTTCGGCGGCGGTCAGGAAACTCTCCCCGACCTGAATCCGCCCGCCCGGAAAGCCCCACAGTCCCTGATCGGGCGGGTTGCGCCGCTGCACCAGCAGCAGCTTTTCCCCCCGTGTCACGATCGCCAGCACCGCCCCGGAAATTGTCGAAATACCTGACATTTCCCCACTATAACGCCCCGGCAGCGTAAAAAGCCATGCTCTGGCCGGGTGGGCGAGATGCCTATTGCGTGAGGATATCCGCCATGTTCACCGCGGGCATCTTACTGCGGGCGCCTGAACACGACATGCGCCCGGCAGCGGGGCGTGCCATAGGTGCCCACGATCGTATCGTCCTGCGGATGTGCCTCCAGCACCATGGGGAAGGGCTTGCTGCCGGGGGAGGAGACCACGGCCTGCAGGTGATAGTGCTGATGCTGCGCATCCGGTGTGCCGTGCAGGCTGATGGACCCGTCGGCCGGCGTGAAGGTCGTGCGGGTCTGGTCCACCTGAAAGGTCGAGGGCGCGTGCGTTTCCTCGCACGTTCCCTGATCGGCGATAAGGGTCCCGGTCCACAATCCATAGGGATCCTTCTGCGCATCCGCATGCGCTGGCCGGGCGCAGGCGGGCGAAAATGTCGCGCCACACAGGGCGGCAATCGCGAAAAATAATCGGGGGAATGACGCTTTCATGACGTAACCATGTGATTTCACGAAATAAACTTTCAAGGGGCGAAAACGGCCCAATATGTCATTCAGGCCGCTTATTCAGCCGACACGCACAATGATGTTGTGCTACGTCATCTGGCAACGCATATCCGACATTTGCAACGCCCGCCCGTCATGGGGCGGATGTGTTGCATGCGTCATGCCGCGACCGGAAGAGTGAGAATGAGCGAAAGTGTGAAAGCATCCCAGATCGACAGCGCAGGCGAGGTCCTGGAAGAGACCCTGCATGAAGACCGGATCCTGATCCTTGATTTCGGCAGCCAGGTGACCCAGCTCATCGCCCGCCGTGTCCGGGAAAGTGGCGTTTATTGTGAAATCTGGCCCTTTTCCAGTGACGAGGCAAAAATCCGCGCCTTTGCCCCGAAGGGCATCATCCTGTCCGGCAGCCCCGCCAGCGTCCTGGACAAGGACGCGCCGACGATCCCGGATGTCGTCTTTGCGCTGAATGTGCCCGTGCTGGGCATCTGCTATGGCCAGCAGGCCATGTGCAAGCAGCTTGGCGGGACGGTCGAACATCACGAACATCGCGAATTCGGTCGCGCCCATATCGACATCATCAAGGACTGCGCCCTGTTCCGTGGCACATGGGCCAGGGGCGCGCGCGAACAGGTCTGGATGAGCCATGGCGACCGCGTCACGAAACTGCCGCCGGGATTCCAGGCCGTCGCGGTCAGCGAGGGCGCGCCCTTCGCCATCATCGCGGACGAGGGACGTCGCCTGTATGGCGTGCAGTTTCATCCCGAAGTGGTGCACACCCCGCATGGGGCCGCGCTGCTGCGCAATTTCACGCATGATGTCGCGGGCTGTCGCGGCACGTGGACCATGGCCGGCTTCCGCGACATGGAAATCGCGCGCATCCGCGAACAGGTCGGCAAGGGCCGCGTGATCTGCGGCCTGTCCGGCGGGGTGGATTCCTCGGTCGCGGCCGTACTGATCCATCAGGCGATCGGCGATCAGCTGACCTGCATCTTCGTTGATCCGGGCATCCTGCGCGCGGGTGAGGCGGATGAGGTCATCAAGACATTCCGCGACCGGTTCAATATCCGCCTGATCCATCGCGATGCGTCCGACCTGTTCCTGTCCGCGCTGGAGGGCGTGACGGATCCCGAAATCAAGCGCAAGACCATCGGGCGCCTGTTCATCGAAGTTTTCGAGGAAGAGGCAGCCAAGCTGGGCGGGGCGGAGTTCCTGGCGCAGGGGACGCTGTATCCTGATGTCATCGAGAGCGTCAGCTTCACCGGCGGTCCGTCCGTAACCATCAAGTCCCATCATAACGTGGGGGGACTGCCGGAACGGATGAAGATGAAGCTGGTCGAACCGCTTCGTGAACTGTTCAAGGATGAAGTCCGTGCCCTCGGGCGGGAAATGGATATCCCTGAAACCATCGTCGGCCGTCACCCATTTCCCGGACCGGGGCTGGCCATCCGTATTCCGGGTGCCATCACCCGCGAAAAACTCGACCTGCTGCGGCGGGTGGATTCCGTGTTTCTGGAGGAAATACGCGCAGCCGGCCTGTATGATGCGATCTGGCAGGCATTTGCCGTGCTGCTGCCGGTGCGCACCGTCGGTGTCATGGGCGATGGCCGAACCTATGATTACGCCTGCGCACTGCGTGCCGTGACCAGCACGGACGGGATGACGGCGGATGTTTACCCGTTTGACATGGGGTTCCTGAACCGCGTGGCCGGACGCATCGTAAACGAAATCCGCGGCATCAACCGCGTGACCTACGATATCACGTCCAAGCCCCCCGGCACGATTGAGTGGGAATGATCCCGCGTCTGGCATAGGGTGGCACCACCCGGCATGAAATTGCCTTAAAGCCCGCAGAAATGCGGGCTTTTTTGTTTTTTGGTCCGGCATTGTCTGGCATCGAACGGTATCGCCAAGCAGTTATTTTTTATGGCATAGTGCGTGGCACTGACTGAGTCTGACGCCATGATTTTTGTTGATACCATGTCGGACATTCTATGGGTGTCATGGTATCTATATTTAATAACCATATGAATAATAATGATTTTATCCGGTTATTTTGATGGTTTTGGTCATGGTATCGTCGTTTGGAGTGCCATGAACCGATGCTGACTGATACCAAACTGCGCAATCTCAAGCCGACGGATAAGCTTTACAAGGTGAATGACCGCGACGGGCTGTACGTCGCGGTGACGCCTGCGGGCAGCATCTCGTTCCGATATAACTATGCGATCCACGGCAGGCAGGAGACTCTGACCTTTGGCCGGTATGGCGTTGGGGGCATCACTCTGGCCGAAGCCCGTGAGCAATTAGGGGAGGCTAAAAAGCTGATCGCAGCAGGTAAGTCACCCGCCAAGGAAAAGGCTCGCGACAAGGCGCGGATCAAGGGCGTGGAGACGTTCGGCGCGTGGGCCGAGAAGTGGCTGCGCGGATATCAGATGGCGGCCTCCACCCGTGACATGCGCAAATCCGTTTACGAGCGGGAGCTCAAGCCCAAATTCGCCAGTCAGAAGCTTGTCGAAATCACTCACGAGGACCTGCGGGCACTAACCGATGCCATCGTCGAACGTGGTGCTCCGGCGACTGCGGTGCATGCACGAGAGGTGATGTTTCAAGTCTACCGGTGGGCTATCGAACGGGGGCAAAAGGTCGAAAATCCGGCTGAACTGGTTCGCCCGACCAGCATAGCAAAATTTGAGCCAAGGGATCGTGCTCTGACGCCTGAAGAGATCGGCCTGATGTATCAGTACATCGAACGCATCGGCACCACCCCCTCGATCCGGGCCGCAGCCAAGCTGCTTTTGCTGACGATGGTCCGAAAGAGCGAACTGACCAACGCAACGTGGAGCGAGGTCAATTTTAGTCAGGCGCTTTGGACGATCCCCAAAGAGCGGATGAAGCGGCGTAACCCCCATTTGGTATTTCTGTCGCGACAGGCTCTCGATATTTTCATTGCCCTGAAGACATTTTCCGGGGGCTCAGATTATATATTGCCGTCCCGCTACGACACCGATCAGCCGATGAGTAGTGCCACGCTCAATCAGGTACTCACGCTGACCTACAGGCTCGCTCAGAAAGAAGGAAAGCCGCTCGCAAAATTTGGTCCTCATGATTTGCGCAGGACGGCAAGCACTCTGCTGCATGAGGCCGGCTATAATACCGATTGGATCGAAAAGTGCCTTGCTCATGAACAGAAAGGGGTAAGAGCCGTTTACAACAAGGCTGAATATCGTGAGCAGCGCACCGCTATGCTGCAAGACTGGGCTGATATGATTGATGAATGGACGATCAAGCCACGTTAACGATCGTTTTCTTGACGTTTTTTTAGGCTCAGGACCCATTGATATGAGTGTCAGGATGTGATTCAGGCTCGTTGA
>NZ_QEXL01000022.1 GCF_003311635.1 Novacetimonas cocois
AAGTTACCAGTCACAATCCTCAATCATAAGGCGGCCTCAAACGGCCGGTTACGCTGTGACTGCTATGCGGATCAAGCATACGATCCGGCTACCGGCTGATCTTAGCGCAAAATTAGCCGATTACGCTGCTCGCAAGAAGGTGCCGCAGGCACTGATCGTGGAGACGGCCTTGGCATCGTTCCTGTCGCCGGATGGACCCGAACGGCTGGAAGCGGCGTTGGCCCGGCGACTGGACCGGATGACGCGGCAGCTGGAGCGCATGGAGCGAAGAGTCACGATCTCGAACGAATCATTGGCCGTGTTCGTGCGGTTCTGGCTTACCAGCACACCGCCGTTGCCCGACGCGGCTTTGGCTGCGGCGCAGAGCAAGGGGCGCGAGCGCTATGATGGATTTATCGAGGCCGTCGGACGTAGGCTCGCAAGAGGGAAGATGCTGGACGACGAGGTAAGAGCAGATTTGAAATCGTAAACATTAGATATGCGGTAGTAGAATAACCTCCGTTTCCCAAAGTTTCTTTTCCTTACATTGTGTATTGGAAGTGGCTACTTTATAAAAATAATCGTCTTTATGAAAACCAATTTGCGCGTTGGGTCATATTATGACGATCGTAAATTTCGTTCATAAAACGAGAAATAATATCTTCTGCATTATCCAATTCTGTAATTTCTGTAGTATATTCTAGGCTATCGTAAGGGCATGTTTTATTTTGAAGTGAAGGTGAGGATCTGTAATCGGGCAAGATCCACCCTTTAGTGCCGCCGATGGAGATTTCCCATTTAAGAGGAAAAGAAATCCCGAGTGATTTTAAAAAATCAAGCTGAGACGCCAGCCCGTCTCGCAGCCCTTCTAAATTGAGATAAAGAAGTCTTGATGATTGCCTGCGTAGCATGTCGACGGTAGCAGTGTCTCGAGACCATATTTCGCCTTCTCGATCGCATAGAACGATGGAAGTGATCTCCACATGGTCTGCATGATCACCAGCACGGATTGTTAATCCCTTCCCATAAGGGCTATCGCAATAACTTAAATTGGTTTGTCCAAATATCGGAAGGGGTTTTGTGACATTAAAGGCGCGTTCAAATATTTCCACATCACACTTTTTTTGGGAATAAACAGGTCGTAAAAATGTCCATGCCCAAAGTCCATTAGACCAGCGGGCGGGGAGGAGAGTATCCCGCGCTCCGGTCGCAGGATACATCTCTGCTATCGTATCGAACGGTCCGAGCAAAAGTCCACCCGGGCGCCCAATGTGCCATTTTTCAACGAACTCTTCAGGTTGAGTGTCATATGGTATATATAAATTTTGTTCGGATATTATAAGGGATAAAGCGTTTTTGAGAGTTTTTGTTAGATTTATCTTTTCATCATTTTTCTTTATTTTCCTATTCTCTATCGCCTTTCCGCAGTTATCTTCGCCAATGTTGAACTGGATAGGATGGCGCAAATGCCTTAAATCAAAGGGCAGGTCATATTCGGTAGGTTTGCCGTAATTTCCGTTCATAACACAAATGATGCGTGCATCTGAAAGTTTTGCCAGAGCGTACCCATACTCAATGAGAACATTAGGGTTGGGTGTCTTTCTAGGACCTTCTCTTTCGTTTTTTGAACACGACTCTCCCACAAAAGTTAGGTCCGCTACAAAAATATCTGATTCAGAAATTTTTTCTAATATTGTTTGAACTATAGGAATGGTTCCTCCACGACCTTTAGTGTCGCTGTCGATAACAACATCCGTTCGGTGAGCTTCTTCTACAATCAAATCTGTGGAAATTTCCTTCGCGGCTTGCTTTAAAGCTTCCTCTATAAATGACTTGCCGTATTGGGTGGGGATATCCGATTGCCAAGAAAAAAATACATTTATTCCCAATATATTTACTCCATCTTTCTAATTTATATATTCTTACATTGTGCTTTTAGCACCGGACTGGCCTTGAAACGCACGGTCTTGCCAGCCTTGACCTTCACAGGCTCACCGGTGCGGGGATTGAGCGCCTTCCGGGCCTTGGTCTTGTGGACCGTGAACGTCCCGAAGGACGGCAGCGTGAACCCGCCCTCCTGCTTCAGCTCGGCGACAATAGCCCCGACCAGATCATCGGCGGCCTTGGTGGCGGCAACGCCGGTGCAGGCAAGGGAATCCTGAAGAACAGCGGCAATGAAGGCTTTGCTCATGCGGGCGCAGGTCCGTGTCGTGGTCGATTCCAGAAAACGGTAGCAGCGCCCTGTCGCCCCGTCACCGCCCAAACGGCGACACACCCCTATGCAAGTTCTTCTATCCCGGCGCCCTACGGCCCCAGAGACTTGTTGCGCTGGCGTGTCGCTGCCTCTTTCTAATCAACCCCGCTGATCAACCGCCTCTCACGGGAGGCCAATCACGGGTTTCCGATGACCATTGCGCCTTTCCGCTCTGAAGCCGTCGCCCGAGGCACGCGCATGCTGCGCACCGCCCTGGGTTCGGCCATTGCCGGTCATCTCGACGATCCTTCGATCGTCGAGGTGATGCTCAATCCCGACGGTCGATTGTGGATCGACCGGCTCGCGGGCGGGATGGAGGATACCGGCATGCGGATCGCGCCCGCCGACGCCGAGCGCATTGTCCGCCTGGTCGCCCATCATGTCGGCGTCGAGGTGCATCCCGGCCGCCCGCGCGTTTCCGCCGAACTGCCGGGAAGCGGGGAGCGGTTCGAAGGGTTGGTGCCCCCGGTGGTGGCCGCACCCTGCTTTGCCATCCGGCGTCCGGCGGTCGCGGTGTTCTCGCTCGACGGTTACGTGGCTGCCGGGATCATGACCGCCGCACAGGCCGCGTTTCTGCGCCGCGGCGTCGCCGAGCGGCAGAACATCCTGGTCGCCGGCGGCACCTCCACCGGCAAGACCACGCTGGTCAACGCCCTGCTGGCCGAGATCGCGCAGACCGGTGACCGGGTGGTGCTGATCGAGGACACCCGCGAACTGCAATGCGCGGCCCCCAATCTGGTCGCCCTGCGCACCAGGGACGGCGCGGCCTCGCTCTCCGACCTGGTGCGCTCGTCGCTGCGCCTGCGCCCCGACCGGATTCCGATCGGTGAGGTGCGTGGCGCCGAAGCGCTCGACCTGCTCAAGGCCTGGGGCACCGGCCATCCCGGAGGCGTGGGCACCCTGCACGCTGGGTCGGCGATCGGTGCCCTGCGCCGGCTGGAGCAACTGATCCAGGAAGCCGTCGTCACCGTGCCGCGCGCCCTGATCGCAGAGACCATCGACGTGATCACGGTGCTGTCCGGGCGCGGCAGTGCGCGCCGGCTGGCCGAACTCGCCACCGTCCAGGGCCTGACCCCGGACGGGGACTACATTCTCACCCCCGCCGGAGATCCGTCATGACCAGCATGATCGCCCTGCGCCGTCGCTTTGCCGTGGCCGGCGCCATTCTCTCGCTCGCCCTGCTGTCGGCTCCGGCCTACGCCGCCGGTTCGAGCATGCCATGGGAGGAACCGCTCAACCAGATCCTGGAAAGTGTGCAGGGGCCGGTGGCCAAGATCATCTCGGTGATCATCATCACCGTCACCGGCCTGACCCTGGCCTTCGGGGAAACCTCGGGCGGGTTCCGCCGCCTGATCCAGATCGTCTTTGGCCTGTCGATTGCCTTTGCCGCGTCCAGCTTCTTCCTGTCCTTCTTCTCCTTCTCGGGCGGGGCGCTGATCTGATGGAGCCCGACAGCATCCCCGGCTTCACCGCCCCGGTGCATCGCGCCCTGATCGAGCCGATCCTGCTCGGCGGTGCGCCGCGCACGGTGGCGATCGTCAACGGCACGCTGGCGGCGGCAATCGGGCTCGGCCTGCGGCTCTGGATTGTGGGCGGGGTCTTCTGGCTGGTCGGCCATCTCGCCGCCGTCTGGGCTGCGAAGCGCGATCCCGCCTTCGTCGACGTGGTGCGCCGTCACCTGCGCTATCCCACCCATCTGGTCGGGTGAGGGCGTCATGATGAACCTCGCCGAATATCGCCATCGCCGCGATCGCCTCGCCGATTTCCTGCCCTGGGCGGCGCTGGTCGCCGAGGGCGTGGTGCTGAACAAGGATGGTGCCTTCCAGCGCATCGCCCGCTTTCGCGGTCCGGACCTGGAGTCCTCGACCGCGTCCGAACTGGTCGCCATCACGTCACGGCTGAACAATGCCCTGCGCCGGTTGGGCTCCGGCTGGGCGCTCTTCGTCGAAGCGCAACGCCGCCCGGCACGGGGCTATCCGTCTGGCCCGTTCCCCGATCCCGCCTCCGAACTGGTCGACGCCGAACGCCGGGCACAGTTCGAGGAAGAGGGCGCGCATTACGAGAGCCATTATTTCCTCACCCTGGTCTGGCTGCCGCCAGCGGACGATGCCGCCCGTGCGGAAGCCTGGCTCTACGAGAACCGCGCCCGTGGTGGTTCGGACTGGCGGGCGGTGGTCGCAGGCTTCATCGACCAGACCGACCGGGTGCTGGCGTTGCTCGACGGCTTCATGCCCGAGGCCGATTGGCTCGATGACGGCGAGACCCTGACCTATCTCCATTCCTGTATCTCCACGCGCCTGCAGCGCGTCCGGGTGCCGGAAATTCCGATGCACCTCGACGCGATCCTGGTCGACGAGGAACTGACCGGCGGACTGGAGCCGCGCCTGGGTGACGCCCATCTGCGCACGCTCACCGTGACCGGCTTTCCGACCCAGACCTGGCCGGGGCTGCTGGACGAACTGAACCGGCTGGCCTTTCCTTATCGCTGGTCGACGCGGGCGATCTGCCTCGACCGCACCGATGCGACCAGGGTGCTGGGCCGGATCCGGCGGCAATGGTTCGCCAAACGCAAATCGATCATGGCCATCCTCAAGGAGGTGATGACCAACGAGGCGTCGGTGCTGGTGGATTCCGACGCCGCCAACAAGGCGGCCGACGCCGATGCCGCTTTGCAGGAACTCGGCACCGACCAGGTCGGGCAGGCCTATGTCACCGCCACCGTCACGGTCTGGGACGAGGATCCGGCCGTCGCCGCTGACCGGCTGCGACTGGTCGAGAAGACGATCCAGAGCCGCGACTTCACCTGCATGCGTGAGACGGTGAACGCCATAGAGGCCTGGTTCGGCAGTCTGCCGGGCCATGTCTACGCCAATGTCCGCCAGCCCTGCGTCTCGACCCTGAATCTCGCCCATATGATCCCGCTCTCCGCCGTCTGGGCGGGGCCGGAGCGGGACGGGCATTTCGATGCGCCACCGCTGTTCTATGCCCGCACCGAGGGTTCGACCCCGTTCCGCTTTGCACTCCACGTCGGCGATGTCGGCCACACGCTGATCGCCGGGCCGACGGGTGCCGGCAAGTCCGTGCTGCTGGCCTTCATGGCGATGCAGTTTCGTCGCTACGCCGGCGCCCGGATATTCGCCTTCGATTTCGGTGGCTCGATCCGCGCGGCCACGCTGGCGATGGGCGGGGACTGGCACGATCTTGGCGGCGCGCTGGCGCAGGACGGGAACGATTCCGTCGCGTTGCAGCCGCTGGCGCGGATCGACGAGCCGGGCGAACGGGCCTGGGCGGCGGAATGGGTAGCGACCCTGCTGGAGCGTGAGGGCGTCACCGTCGTCCCCGACCTCAAGGACCATCTGTGGTCGGCGCTGACCTCGCTGGCCTCGGCCCCGGTCGCAGAACGCACGCTCACCGGCCTGTCGGCGCTGCTCCAGTCGCTTGCGCTGAAGCAGGCCCTCCAACCCTATTGCGTTGGCGGTCCGTGGGGCAGCCTGCTCGACGCCGAGCATGAGCGTCTGGGTGTCGCCGATATCCAGTCTTTCGAGATCGAGGGGCTGATCGGCTCGGGTGCGGCGTCCGCCGTGCTGTCCTATCTGTTCCACCGCATCGAGGACCGCTTCGACGGCAGCCCGACGCTGCTGATCATTGATGAGGGCTGGCTGGCGCTGGACGATCGCGCTTTCGCCGGACAACTCCGGGAATGGCTGAAGACGCTGCGCAAGAAGAACGCGTCCGTCATCTTCGCCACCCAGTCGCTGGCCGATATCGACGCCAGCCCGATCGCGCCAGCGCTGATCGAAAGCTGTCCGACACGGGTGTTCCTGCCCAACGACCGGGCGCTGGAGCCGCAGATCACCGCGATCTATCGTCGCTTCGGGCTGAACGACCGCCAGATCGAGATCCTCAGCCGGGCGACGCCCAAGCGTGACTATTACTGCCAGTCCCGGCGCGGAAACCGACTGTTCGATCTCGGCCTCTCCGAGGTGGCGCTGGCCTTCACCGCCGCATCTTCGCCCGACGACCAGGCCGCCATCGACCGGATCTTCGCCCGGCATGGGCGCGACGGGTTTGCGGCTGCCTGGCTGGCGCACAGGGGTGTCGAGTGGGCGGTGGAGATGCTCAAGCCGGGAGGATCGTCATGAAAAAGAGTCTGACAAGAAAATCGGCTTTCCTGTTCGGCGCTGGCCTGGTGCTGCCGTTTGCCAGGAGCGCGCCGGCCCATGCGCAATGGGCGGTCTATGACGCGGCCAATCATGTGCAGAGCGTCCTGATGGCGGCGCGGGAATTGCAGCAGGTCAATCAGCAGGCGCAGAGCCTGCTCAACGAGGCGACCATGCTGGAGAACCAGGCCCGCAATCTCGCCACTCTGCCGCTCTCGGTGCTCGCACCGCTGGAGCAATCAATCCAGCAGACCGAGCAGATCGTCGGCCAGGCGCAGGGGCTTTCCTACAACCTGACCAGCATCGATCAGGCCTTCACCCAGACCTATCCCCAGGCGCTGGGTAGTCCGACCTCAGCGGCGCAGATGACCGCCGATGCCCAGACGCGATGGCAGAACGCGCGGGGCGCCTATCAGGACGGGCTGCGGGTGCAGACCGGCGCGGTGCAGAATCTTGATGCCACGCGCAGCCAGATCGACAGTCTGGTGACGTCGAGCCAGTCCGCGACCGGCGCCTTGCAGGCCGCGCAATCAGGCAACCAGCTCTCAGCCCTCCAGACGCGCCAGCTTGCCGACCTCACCGCCGTCGTTACGGCGATGGGCCGCGCCCAGGCGCTGGAAGGCGCCCGTCAGGTCGAGGGCGAGGAGCAGGGCCGCGCCCAGCTCGCGAACTTCCTCGATTACGGCGCCGGCTACACGCCCGGCACCGCGCAGATGTTCCACTGATGCGCCCGTTCCGTCTCTCCCTGCCGATCGTCTTCCGGCTCGTGGCCGTCGGGCTGGTCGTTCTGATCCTGGTCGCCGCCAGCCTGCATCTCCGGCACGTCCCCCATGACGTCGGTGTGCCCGATCTCGGGCCGCCGGGATCGCGTGACCGGTTGGCCACCGGTCTGGCGCGCTGCCAGGCGCTCGGCATGAAGGCTGACGGCGATCCGGCCTGTGCTGCGATCTGGGCCGAGAACCGCAAGCGCTTCTTCGCGCCCGACGCGGCACGGTGACGCCATGCAGCAGGGCACCGGCGTCATCGACAATTTCCTTGCCATCTTCACCCAGTATATCGATTCCGGGTTCGGTCTGGTGCAGGGCGACGTCCACTGGCTCGCCGGTATGCTGATTGCGATCGACATCACGCTGGCCGGTCTGTTCTGGGCGCTGGCCCCGGATGAGGACGTGCTGGCGCGGCTGATCCGCAAGACCCTGTTCATCGGCCTGTTTGCCTTCATCATCGGCAATTTCAACGGGCTGGCACGGATCATCTATGAATCCTTCGCCGGGCTGGGCATCGAGGCCGGTGGCGGGCATCTTACTCAGGCGCAACTGCTCCAGCCGGGACGACTGGCGCAGGTCGGCATTGATGCCGGCAAGCCGATCCTGACCTCGATTTCTTCGCTGGTCGGTTTCGTCGCCATCTTCAACAACGCGATCCAGATCGCCGTGTTGCTGATCGCCTGGCTGATCGTGGTCATCAGCTTCTTCGTCATGGCGATCCAGCTCTTCGTGGCGCTGATCGAGTTCAAGCTGACCACGCTCGCAGGCTTCGTGCTGGTGCCCTTCGGTCTGTTCGGCCGCACCGCCTTCCTCGCCGAGAAGGTGCTGGGCAACGTCGTGTCGGCCGGGATCAAGGTTCTGATGCTGGCCGTCATCGTCGGCATTGGTTCGACGGTGTTCGGCCAGTTCACCAGTGGCTTCAACAACCCGCCGACCATCAATGATGCGCTGACCCTGATCCTCGCGTCCTTGACGCTGCTCGGTCTGACCGTGTTCGGTCCGGCGCTGGCCAACGGGCTGATCGCCGGTGGTCCGCAACTGGGCGCGGGATCCGCTGTCGCCACGGCCGCCGGGGTCGTTGGTGCCGGTGTGGCCGCCGCATCAGGGGCCGGACTGGCTGTGGGAGCGGCGGCCGCCGCCGTGCGGGGCGGCGCTTTTGTCGCGGGTGGCACGACCGCCGCCTATCGGGCCGGCGGCGCGGCCGGTGTCGCCAAGGCCGGAATGTCCGCCGCCGCCAGCCCGTTGAGCAGGGCCGCAGCCAGTGTCCGCACCAGCTATCAGGCCGGCGGGGCTGCCGCGACCGGCGGGGCGGGTGGTGCGACCGCTTCTGGTGCTGGCGGTGGAGCAGGGGCGCCCGGCAAGCCGCCAGCCTGGGCCAACCGGATGCAGCGCAACAACCGGATCAGGGGCGGGGCGGACGCCGCCGCGCAGGCGATCAAGGGTGGCGACCGGCCCAGCGGTGGCCATGACGTCGATCTCTCGGAAGGAGAATAGCCATGTTCCGCCGCCCCACCATACGGTTCGGCAAAACGCCGGAGCCGGAAACGCCCTATCACAAGGCAGCACAAATCTGGGACGACCGCATCGGTTCGGCCCGCGTTCAGGCGCGCAACTGGCGGCTGGCCTTCTTCGGTTGCCTCGCTTTGAGCGGCGGTCTGGCTGCCGGCTTGGTCTGGCAGTCGGCACGCGGCACCATCACCCCGTGGGTGGTGCAGATCGACCGGCTGGGCCAGGCGCAGGCCGTGGGTCCGGCGACGGTCGCCTATCGGCCGACCGATCCGCAGATCGCCTGGTATCTGGCGCGCTTCATCTCCGAGGTGCGCGGCATCCCCGCCGATCCGGTGGTGCTGCGGCAGAACTGGCTCGATGCCTATAACTACGTCACCGATCGCGGGGCGCTGGCTCTGAACGATTATGCCCGCACCAATGATCCCTTCAGCCGGATCGGCAGGATGCAGGTGGCGGTCGAAATTGCCAGCGTGATCCGCGCTTCCGACGACAGCTTCCGGGTGGAGTGGATCGAGCGCCGCTATGTCGACGGCGCGCTGGCGTCCACCGAGCGCTGGAGCGCGATCCTCACCATCGTTGTCGCCACACCCACCGACGCCGAACGGCTGCGCAAGAATCCGCTCGGCATCTACATCCACGCCCTCAACTGGTCCAGGGAGCTCGGCTGATGCGCACCCTCAACACCATCGCACCGCTCATGATCCTGCTGGCGCCGCTGGCGGCCTGCTCCTCATGGAAGCCGCCTACCATCAGATACGACGATACGCCCCGGCAGGCAGTTCTTACGCCTGATCCGCCCAAGCCGGTGCGGGTGGTGGCACTCCCCGAGCCCTTGCCGTTGCCGGGGCAGCTCAAGCCGATCCCATTCCGGCATGCGGCGCCGGAACCGACGGATCCCCATCAGCGGGTTGAGCGTGCCAACAATGCGGCGCGGATCCAGCCGACGCGGGCCGGCTATCTCAATGCGATCCAGGTCTATCCCTTTTCCGAAGGCGCGCTGTATCAGCTCTATGCCGCACCCGGCGAGATCACCGATATTGCGTTGCAGCCCGGCGAGAAGCTGGTTGGTGCCGGCCCGGTCGCCGCCGGTGACACCGTGCGCTGGATCATTGGCGACACGGAAAGTGGGGCAGGCGCGTCGAAACGCATTCATATCCTGCTCAAGCCGACCCGGCCGGATCTCACCAGCAATCTGGTCATCAACACCGACCGGCGCACCTACCATCTGGAACTGCGCTCGGACGAGCGGACCTATATGGCCTCGGTGTCGTGGGACTATCCGCAGGACCAGATCGTTGCCCTGCGCGGTCAGGATCAGGATTCTGATCTTGGCACTCCGGTTGCGACCGGCGTCGATCTCGACGCGCTGAATTTCCGCTACCGGATCGAGGGCGACGAGGCGCCGTGGCGGCCATTGCGGGCCTTCGATGACGGGCGGCAGGTTTTTATCGAGTTTCCGACCGGGATCGCTCAGGGCGAGATGCCGCCGTTGTGGGTGATTGGCCCGCAGGGCGACGGCCAGTTGGTGAACTACCGGGTGCGCGGTAATCGCATGATCGTCGATCGCCTGTTCGCCGCCGCCGAGTTGCGGCTGGGTGCGAAGCACCAGCAGGTCGTGCACATCGTCCGTACCGACGGGACGCGGCGGTCATGAGCGAAAGCGCGGGGCGCGGTGGTGCCGAGACGCCAGGGGCGTCCGTCAGACTGCCGGGCGAGATGCGGCTGCGGATAACGCGCCCGCCGGTCACGCGTCTGTCGCGCAAGGTGATCCTCGGTCTGTCGGTCGTTGCTGTGACCGGTGTCGGCGGCGCGCTCTATCTGGCGTTGAAGCCGACGCCTCCGAAGAGCAATACCGAACTCTATAA
Source organism: Novacetimonas cocois (assembly GCF_003311635.1). Classification (GTDB taxonomy): domain Bacteria; phylum Pseudomonadota; class Alphaproteobacteria; order Acetobacterales; family Acetobacteraceae; genus Novacetimonas; species Novacetimonas cocois. The sequence continues at coordinate 10,535 of NZ_QEXL01000022.1, forward strand.
TACTGGCAGCCGCACCACGCCGGACGGGCTGGCCAATCTGCCGGGCGACTATACCCATCCGCCTCGGCTCGGGGCTCCGTTGCCCGGTGATCTTGGTCGGCCGCTGCTCAAAGCGGGTGTTGGCGCTCCCGGCATTGCGACACCGGCGGTGCCTGCCGATCCGGAGAAGCAGCGTATCGCCCAGGAACAGGAAGCGGCGCGGGTCAGCCGCCTGTTCACCCAGACGCAGATGGGGCGGGATGTCGCAGCGCCGACGACGGCGGGCACGACGGCAACCCCGCCCAGTAGCGTTGCTACCGATCGCAAGCAGGTGTTCCTCGATGGGCCGGTCGATCACCGCACCGTCAGCGCTGAGCGGTTGGTACCCGTTCCCAGCCCTTACGTGCTCCAGGCGGGATCGGTCATTCCCGGTGCGCTGATTACCGGCATCCGCTCCGACCTGCCGGGCGAAGTCACGGCGCAGGTGACGGAGAATGTCTATGACAGCCCGACCGGCCATATTCTGCTGATCCCGCAGGGCGCGACGCTGATCGGCCGCTATGATTCCCAGATCTCCTATGGCCAGAAACGGGTACTGCTGGTCTGGATCCGGCTGATGCGCGGTGCGAATGATTCGATTGTGCTGGAGAACGAGCCGGCTGCCGATGCGGCAGGGTTTGCCGGATTGCAGGACCAGACCGACAACCACTGGGGCGAGGTGTTCAAGGCAGCGTTGGTCTCGACCGTGCTCAGCATCGGCTCCGAGGCCGATATCAGCGGCGGCAACGGCATCGCCCAGGCGTTGCGCACCGGCGGCTCACAGGGCTTCAACCAGATCGGCGAGCAGATCGTCGGACGTTCGCTGAATATCCAGCCGACCAACACAATCCGGCCGGGCTTTCCGGTGCGGGTGATGGTGCATCGCGATCTGGTTCTCTCTCCATACGAAAAGGAGGCATCGAAATGACGAAGCTTAGGCTTGGGCCGATTGAGAATGACAAACCGGTGCGGCTGACCATTGAGCTGCCAGCCGCCGTACATCGTGATCTGGTTGACTACGGGCGGTTGCTGGCGCGTGAAAGCGGTCAGGTCGAGATCACGCCACCGAAATTGATCGCGCCGATGTTGGCTCGTTTCATGGAGGGGGATCGGGCTTTCCAACGTCGACGCCGCGCGCAAAAGAAGGAGGCGAGCGGGTCCGGGTCAGCGTGCGCATGAAGCTTACAAATCGACCAAGGAAAGCATCCTCGGATTCGGCACGCCAGGCCAAATGTACATTGAAGCTATCGTCGAGGCCCGATATCGGGCGAAATGCGAGGCCAGAGGGCAGAAGATCACGACACGCGGTGTTGGTTAGCCCAATACCCGCGCCGGAGCGCACTTGCGACAAAAGAGTAATTATCCCGCCTGTATGGACCACGAGATGCCCATGTTGATCAAATGCGTCGAGTTTAAAATGGTTGCGTCGTTCTTCATGTGGATCGACTGGGACCAGAAGTCGCTCCTTCATGATCTTGGCTATTGGTAGAGTGGGCAGCTTCGCCAAGTGATGCTCCTCTGGCAGAACCGCGAGAAGCTTGTCATTATATAAAATGAACGACGCCATAGTGTCGTTGATTACACAATCCGGTAAAATTGCTGCGTCAACGTGTCGCTTGACCAGCGAAGCAGCTATGCTTTCGCCGTCGGGTACGTAGAGGCCAATGCGCGTTCTTGGATGGCGCTCGTTCCAAGCCCGAAACCACGCCTCAATTGTGGGATGAAGTGGCGGCCGCGCGACCCCAATACGGATTTCACCGTCCGGCAAATCAGCTTCATTGGCTATAATGGTCACGAGATGATTGGCTTCTGTCATGATTCGACGAGCATGCCGGAGAACCTGCCGCCCGGGCTTGGTGACCACGGTCCCCCCTGTGCCCCGTTCGAAAAGCGTGATTCCCAGCGAGTCCTCGATCCGCGTCAGGCGGCGGCTCAGTGCGGCGACGGATACGTCGAGAGCAGTGGCAGCACGGCCCAGACTATGGGTGGCGTCGAGAACGAGCAGGCTATGAAGGTCGCGTAGACTCAATGAATGGAAGCGTTGCATCACCAATTCATCCCGTCGATCTTATGATTTGCTCCGTATCTTCGTGGGACAAGGTCAATTTTTGGGCTATAATTCCTCCTATGTCTGGATCATCCTCACTTTCCCAACTTCCCCGTCGCTCTCTCGTTGACTGTGCGATTGATGCCATGCGGGAAAAAATTGAAAGCGGGGCGTGGCCTGTTGGAGAGCGTATCCCAAAAGAAACCGAACTTGCCGAGATGCTGCAGGTTGGGCGGAATACGGTGCGGGAGGCTATTCGTGTCTTGTCCCATGCTGATGTGCTGGAAGTTCGGCAGGGGGACGGAACCTATGTCCGCTTTGAACTTGATCCTGCCGCAGTCATGCGGCGCGTCACGCGATCCAGCCTCCGGGATCATTTTGAACTGCGTGTCATTCTGGAAACGGAAGCGGCCAGGCTGGCTGCGCAACATCGGACCGCCAGGGACATTCGGAAGCTGGAGAAAACACTCAAGGCGCGCGGCGAGTGGGCTGAGGGCAGTGATCTTGATCGGTTTTTGAAAGCAGATACGGCATTTCATCTTGCGGTCGCCGAAGCGACCCACAATGAAGCTCTGATTGAACTTTACCGATACTTTCTTGTCGCGGCGCGTCAGGCAGGGCGTGCTGTCATGGAAGAGCATGGCCTGCCTGAACCCGGTTATGCCGCTCATGAACGGATATTCCGGGCAATAGAGCAGGGAGACGGCGCGCGCGCAGCTCGTGCTGCCAGCGCGGTTGTCCGGCCGCTCGTGCATGCTTTTTCTGATCATACTGGGAACAGTGATTGAGCCGCGCGTCACGGTTCATCTACCTGCTGGCCAGAGCATGGCGGGCCAGGATTTCTGCTTCAGTTTTTGTCGCCGTGGCCATCTGAGGAACACCGAACGCGCGTTCCGTACCCGGGAACATCTTTTCGAGAGCCGAACGTCGTATCGCATCGGGTTCAATCAGGATCATGACCCGGCATAATCTGGAAAGGGGCTCGCGGTTTGTTTTAAGCCAGAGTCCTCGTTCCTTTCTGTCCTCGTGATCCTCTTCCGGAGCAGGGGGGTAAATCAGGGCAAACGGGGTGCCGCGCTCCAGAAGGGCGGTCATCTCCCCCTTCCAGTTTGTCGCGTAACCCGGGACCATCTGGTTCGGGTTCAGGCAGACCAGCGGAAAATCGCTTGTGTTGAGTAATCCCGAAGCGTCAGAAAGAGTCATGCCTATTCTCCATAATATACAAAGGACGGGTCATCCGACCTTTTTAATGAATGAGGATGTCTGGCGTTGGGGCAGCTTCATGTGAGCGATTGCGCCATCCGTTCGTTACCGTGAGAACGGTGCGACGCAGCCATCGATGCACCACATCTGAATCGTGGCGGGGATGCCATGCCTGAAAGACATTAACGGGTGCGAGTTTAAGTGGGAGGGGAAAGGCGTACAATCCAAGACGGTCCAGTGTGTCGCGGTTCATCGCTACATCGGGCACCGGGAGGATCAGATCGGTCCGGTGCAGGCCCTGCATCGCGGTGTAATACGAGGGAACGAGAAGGGCCACGTTCCGGTTAAGGCCGAATTCTTCCTGCAGCGCGTCATCAATGGGACCATGTCGTCGGCTGCGACGTGACACACTGATGTGGTCGTATTGAACCAGTGACTGGGGCGTGATCTCACCAAGCAGAATCGGATGGCCTGCACGCACGACCCCATGAAAACGGCTTTCGAAGAGTGTCTGCCGCATAATTTCCGGCCGCAGGTTTTCGGTTGCACCGATATACAGGTCGATCGCCCCACGCCGCAGAGCGTCGCTATCGTCGCCGTCGGTTTCACTGGCAAAAACAATGGCAGCGTCTTGACAGTCTCCCCGCAAGGTCTGAAGCAGCTTCGTCGCGAATGGTCCCACGACGACATCTGCGGCCCGGATCGTGAAGACAGGTTTTATGTCCGTAAAATCCAGTTCCTCGTCTCTGCGCATCAGGTCATGCATGCCCGCGAGGATACGGCTAATGCGCGGCTGCATCTGGAGCGCGCGGGGTGTCGGTACCATGTTGCGGCCCATCTGTACAAGTATTGGGTCATCGAAGGTTGCCCTGATCTTGGACAGGGTACGGCTGATTGTCGCCGCACTGACCTGAAGACGCTGGGCGGCACCCGTAACGCTCGATTCCTCAATCAGAACATTCATGGCGTGTAACAGGTTCAAGTCGTAGCCACGCGTCATCAATAGAGTCCTCCCGCGCACTGAAGGCGGTTCATACCCGTCTGTCTGGCAATGTCATAATAGATGGGAACATAGGATGTTTAAGGCAAGCGACCCTGCCATAAGCATGAGGACACTGCAATAATTTTATGCGTTCTTACCGTTACGGTTCATGAGAGACATATTTTCATATTTGAGCGTTCCCGATCCCGGGCGTTGCGATCACAGTCGCCGCAGACATACCTATCGCAAATTAAAGAGGCGTCGTTTGACCCGGATCGACCTTTCTCCTGCGGAAGTGGTGGCTGCACCGGCACCTGCTGCGCCACCTCCACCGCCTCCGAAAGGTCCAGCTTTCGGCCTGCGTCTCGCCACTGGCCTGATCGGCGTACTGCTGGCCGTGCTGCTGGCCGGTTTCAACGAGCATACAACCGAAATGGCGCTGGCTGATATCAAGGGGCAACTCCATATAGGGCACGACGAGGGTACGTGGATTATAGCCCTGTTCGAGGCCTTCAATATTTCGGCGATGGCCTTTGCACCATGGTGTTCCGTGACGTTTTCGATCCGACGTCTGACCATCGTCATGACAGGAATGGTTGGGGTGCTTGGGCTCGCTGCTCCTTTTATGCCGAACCTTGGCGCTCTTCTCATTCTGCGTAGCCTGCAGGGTTTTGCCTGTGGCTGCCTGCCTCCCATGCTGATGACGGTGGCGCTGCGCTTCCTCCCGCCCAACATCAAGATTTATGGTCTTGGCGCCTATGCCCTGACTGCGACCTTTGGTCCCAATCTCGGCGTGCCGCTGGCGGGCTTCTGGTTTGAATATGTGGGCTGGCAGTTCCTGTTCTGGCAGATCGTTCCACTCTGTGTGATCTCGATGATCTGTGTGGCATGGGGGCTGCCGCAGGATCCGCTGCGGCTGGAGCGCTTCAGGCAGTTCGACTGGAGGGGACTGCTGACCGGTCTGCCCGCGATCTGCTCGCTGGTCATTGCTCTCGAACAGGGCGACCGGCTCGACTGGTTCCGCTCACCGCTTATTACACATCTGTTCTGTGGCGGTGGCTTTCTATTTATTCTTTTCATTATCAATGAATGGTTCCATCCACTGCCGTTCTTCCGGATTCAGTTGCTTAAGCAGAGAAATGTCTCGGACTCACTGCTGACCCTGGCGGCCGTGCTCGTTCTTTGTGTTGTCACCATCGAGATCCCCTCGGTTTACCTTGAAGAGGTGAGGGGATACCGCCCCATCCAGACTGCGCCCATCGCGCTGATTCTGGCCGTTCCCCAACTGATCGCGCTGCCACTGGTGTCTGCGCTCTGTAATATCCGCAAAGTTGATTGCCGGATCGTACTCATGGCCGGGCTGGCCATACAGGGCGCATCCTACTGGCTGGGGACATGGATCGATTCAGACTGGGTGCGTGAGAATTTCTATATTGTCCAGCTGATGCAGGTCGCCAGCCAGCCGATGATGGTCATTTCGATCCTGATGCTGGCGACCATGGGCCTCGGACCGGCGGATGGCCCCTTCATCTCGGGCATGTTCAACATGACCAAGGGATTTGCCAATGCCATTGCTGCTGGTGTCATCGCAGCGCTTCTGCGCCGGCGGGAGCAATATCACTCCACTATGTTGCTGGATACTTACGGTTATAACCAGAATGCCCTGGAAGGGATGGGCGATCCCGCCAGTAAGTTGCTTGCTCCCCACATCGCCGACCCTGATCGTCTGGCGCGGAATACGCAGGTTCTTCTCCACGGCAAGGTCGCCGAGCAGTCTCTCGTACTGGCGTGCGCGGACATCTATTACGTGATGGTCGGGCTCTGTGCCGCTTTCATTATCCTCAATATGTTCCTGCCCCAGCGGGTTTATCCTCCACGCGCGCCGTCAGCCAGCGCCCCGGCCAAATAAGCCACAGGATCGAAATCATGTCAGACAGGATGCATCCCGTGCCACGCTCTACTTCTGAGCTTAAAAACATCCCATCACCCGATGAAAGCATCGAAGCATTCAGGGCTGATCTTGAACGGATTTATGGAGACATGCCTCAGGCCGCGGATATTGCTCACGCCGGGACCAAGGCGCTCGCCAATGCCGATTATCACGCGCGGCACTGGCAGAGTAGTGAACCGGGCTCCCTGAGGCCTGGCAGTCTCGCCCATAAGCGCGCGGTGTCGCGCATGTTCCGCGATACGTTCAATCCATACCGGCCTTCCGTCATCGACTGGCCCCGGCTTGATCCTGCTACATTGCGACGCATCACATCCCTGCCGATCTGGGACATCGCCGTTGAAACCGAAGGCAAGGCGCGCCTCAGGATGGCGGCCTACGCCGCGACTATTGCTGACCCTGACATGAAGGACGCCATCGCCCGGAACGCGTGGGAGGAAAATCGTCATAAGGAAGTGCTCTCCCGATTGGTCGAGGCCTATGGGATTCCGATGGCCAAGGAGCCGCCATACATCACCCCGCGTGATACCGAATGGGCCTACATGGTCACAGGTTTTTCCGAATGCGTGGACAGCTTCTTTGCGTTCGGTCTGTTCGAACTGGCAAAGCGTTCCGGCTTCTTTCCCGCCGAACTGGTCGAGACGTTCGAGCCGGTCATGCAGGAAGAGTGCCGCCATATCCTTCTGTTCGCCAACTGGCTTGCGTGGCATCGCGCCACCCTGCCGCTGTGGAAGCGTCCATGGTTTGAAACCCGGGTGCTCGGTGTCTGGCTGTTTCTCGCATGGGAGCGGATCGGCATGGTCAGAAGCATGGATGCCGACGGTAATATGCGCGAGCAGGACGCGAATTTCACCGTATCTGGCGCAAAAGACGTGTCCAGCATCGACGTCAGCCTGCGGGAGCTTCTGGGCATTTGCCTGGACGAGAACGAGCGGCGGTTTGCGGGGTACGATGCGAGGCTGCGTAGACCCCGGATGACGCCGGCCCTCTCCCGATGCCTCCGATACGTTCTCCCCCGTTCAAAGACCCCAACAGTTGCCGCGTCACGACCCAGCCTCGTCGAGAAGGTCGGTGGCCTTTGCTTTGCGGGCCTTCTGGTTCTTTACGCGCGGACGATGTGACCGCCTTTGCCAACATCCTGCCTGTCTCGCTGACGCACTGGCTCAGGTGCGCTGTCGGGGATTTCTGGAGCTGAAATGTCACGAACACGAAACCTCATGCTGATCGGCGCAGGCGTCGTCGGTCTTGGCGCCGCCGCCTGGTTCGCAGACCACCTCATTCTCGGTAATGGCGTCCATGTCGAAACCAATGATGCTTATGTCACGGCTTATTCCACGCTGGTTGCCCCAAAAGTCTCGGGCCGTATCGATCATGTGCAGGCGCAGGATAATGAACGGGTCCATACCGGTGAAGAACTCGCCCATATCGAGGACGATGATTATCGCGCCGCGTTGAAAGTAGCACAGGGAAACGTCGCGGTCGCGCGGGCGGACATCGCCAATCTGCAGGCTGAACTGGACAGGCAGAACGCAGTCATCGCGGCGGCCGCCGCAACAGTACAGGCCGACGAGGCAGCCCTCGAATTCGCCCGTCAGGATGAAGCGCGTTATCGAAACCTGTCCGCGGGAGGTGCTGGCACGGTCGAGCAGCGCCAGCGAACGGCATCCGGGACGCGCCAGACTGTCGCGACGTTGATCAGGGATCAGGCTGGAGTTCAGGCCGCAAAAGACCAGGTGACAGTTCTGACCGCACAACTTGACCGGGCAAAAGGAAGCCTCGTCCGGGCAGAGGGAGAACTGCGTCAGGCGGAACTGGATCTGTCCTACTGCACGATCCCTGCGCCCATCAATGGTGTCGTGGGTGTGCGAGGCGTACGCGTCGGCAATTACGTTCATGCCGGGACCGCGCTCATGGCCGTGGTGCCCGTGCAGGATGCCTTTGTCGTGGCGCATTTCCAGGAGACGCAGCTCACTCGTGTATTGCCGGGGCAGAAAGCCACGGTTTGGGTGGATACGTTCCCCGGACATCCGCTCCGCGCCCATGTGGACAGCATACCGCCTGCAACCGGTGTCGCGTTCGCTCCCATCCAGCCAGACAATGCTACCGGGAACTTTACCAAGGTCGTCCAGCGCCTGCCGGTCCGTGTAACCTTTGATCCCGGTCAGCCACTGGCGGCCCGTGTGCGGGTGGGCATGTCCGTTGAGGTCCGGATCGACACGTCCTCAACGCCGGAAGGCAGCAAGGCCAGGGATGAGCGCTATGTCTGGCAATAAAGCGATGATCGCCGCCGCGCGTTCAATGCGCTCTCGCCTCGCCGCGTGGCTGGCTCTCGGTCTGCCCATGGCAGGATGTACGGTCGGACCTGATTACCATAGATCCCCACCGGCCTCACCAGCATCCTGGCACCAGAGTGTCGCGCCCGCTGAAAGTCATCCGGTGCAGGCACAGCTCGACCCGGAATGGTGGACCATCTACAATGATCCCGTCCTGACCGCGCTTGAACATCAGGTGGCCGAGGCCAACCTAGACCTGCGGGCGGCTGCCTATCGCTTTGCCCAGAGCATGGCGGAGCGCAGGATTGCGAGCGCCGCCCAGTTCCCGCACGCCGAAGCCAATGCCTCCTATGCGCGGGAACGGGCCAGTCCCAACGGTGTCCTGGGTCTGCTCGGCACCATGGAAGAACAGGGGGCAGGGTCAATCGCGAGTGGAACGCAGGGGTTTGGTCCCACACGCCTTCCGGGATCTGCAGGCGCTTCATCCTTCAACCTGCCACAATACGGTATGAACGCCTCGTGGGAGGTGGATTTCTGGGGACACGTCCGCCGGCAGGTCGAGGCTGCGACGGCCGCAATGCGTGCAACCGAAGATATGCGACGCGATGTACTGGTGTCGCTCATGGCAGAAACCGCGCAGGACTACCTCGAACTGCGCGGGGTGCAGGCCCAGATCGGAATTGTCGAAAACAATATCGGGATCGCGCGCCATAGCGTGCAACTGACAACGTTGCGTTTCACCCAAGGAGCTGCCACCCGCCTGGACGTTGCGGATTCTACCGGACAGCTGCACAGTTTTGAATCGCGTCTTCCCGCTCTGAAAAGCCAGGAAGTGCATCTGATCAACGCGCTGAGTTTTCTGGTGGCGCGTGAACCCGGTGCCCTCACGGCGTAGCTCGGCAAACCCGCACCGGTTCCTCCCGTGCCAGTGTCGGTGCCGGTGGGTCTCCCGTCCGAGCTGGCCGAACGGCGGCCGGATATTCGTATGGCGGAAGAGCGTCTGCACGCTGCGACGGCCAATATCGGTGTGGCCATTGCCGATTTCTTCCCGCGCGTCACGCTATCGGGAAGTCTGGATGTGCAGGCGCTCCAGTTCAGCGGGCTGGGATCTTGGGCGTCGCGACAGTATGGGTTCGGACCGACAGCGACACTACCGATTTTTGAAGGCGGACGCCTGACAGGTCAGCTACGCCTGCGCAAAGCGCAGCAAAGGGAAGCCGCTGTCATGCTCCAGCGCACGGTGCTGAAGGCCTGGCAGGAAATCGACGACGCCATGGCTGATCTCTCGGCGGCGCAGAACCAGAGGGATCGTCTCGCGGAAGCCGTGAAGGAAAACGAGATCGCCGTGCAAACCGCTCAGGCCCAGTATGTGCAGGGATCATCTGACTTCCTGAATGTCCTGACCTTGCAGAACGCACTTCTGGCGACCCAGAACCAGCTCGTGCAGGCCACAACCAGCGTCTCCACTTCGGTCGCTCGTCTCTACCGTGCGCTCGGTGGCGGATGGGAACGGCAGTTCCCGGTTCAGGCGCGACGTTATGCTGCAGGCTCGACATCAGCACCAAAGGGAAAATCATGATCACCCTCCGCCCCGCCCGGGATCTCGGGACGGTGACGCAGCCTGGCGTGACCATTCGCTGTCATTTCTCTTTCGCGGAATACCGTGACCTTGCTCACGTTCATTGGGGACAGATACGTGCGATCAATACCGCCGTTTTCGAGCCTTTTGCCGAGTTCCGGCTGGGAGAAGAGGATGCCCCGGATATTGTCACAATTGTTCTCAAGGGCACTTTTTTTGCCGAAGTTGACGGTCAGGCACCGCATCAGCTTCAAGAGGGCGATATCCATCTGCTCAGTGCAGGGCAGGGAATTCAGGACGCGACGTGGTGGGCCGCCAGTCCGGACTCTTCATTCATTCAGGTATGGCTGCTGCCGGACGAGGAGGGCGGGGTGCCGGAGAGTGTGGTTCATCACCGTCCGGTCCGGCATGGTCAGAATGCGCTCGCCATTCTGGCGAGCGGCTTTGCCGAAGATTCACCCGAGGATACCGATAGCGGGGCAGCAGACGAACCACTCCCGCTTCGTGCTTCTACGCGCGTCATGGGGATGGCGCTGCAGTCGGGAGTGGTGACGCATTACGTCACAGGAGCGGGACGGCGGCTTTACCTCGTTGCGCTTTCGGGCACGATAAGGGTCAATGACCAGTCTGTCAGTAGCGGGTCGGGAGCGGAAATTTCTAACGAAACAGAGGTGAGGCTTCTGGGAGAAGCGGATGCCATCGTCCTGCTGATTGATACCGTCTGAAGGTATGGGTGTTTCTCGGGTTAAGGACGAAAGCGAGAGTTTATTCGGAAAATATGTGGTTCAAAAGAAGGGGAGAGTTTTTGGAGAAAAGGGCTGTGGCTTGGGTCACGTCATAGAGTATCGCTTTGCCAAGCGTCTCCTTAACATCCGTAGGCTCGCCCAAAACGCATGAGTTCCGCCATTGGGGCTGCGTTTTCAGGAGTTCAAAATAATGAAGACAATTCGTATCCCTGCCCGAAGCATGTATTACGGCACGCCGGTCGCCTTGGTCTGTACGGAGAACAGCGACGGCTCGGACAATCTGACGCCCATGTCGTCATCCTGGTCCCTCAGGGATTTCTTGGTGCTTGGCTTGGGATCTGCGTCTCAGGCTATGGAAAATTTACGTCATCGTCCTCGCCTGACGGTAAACCTTCCTTCTGCAGAGATGTGGGAATCAATTGAGCGCATTGCAGCGTTTACCGGGAAAAATCCTGTTCCTGACCATAAGGCAGGACAGTTCTCTTATTGTCGGGACAAGTTTGAGGTTGCAGGGCTGACGCGGCTCACATCGACTGAAGGCGGTCCGTCACGCGTTGCCGAGTGTCCAATCCAGATTGAGGCTGTCGTAAATACCATGACTGACGTTTCGGACGACCCAGAGGGGTTTTCCGTTATCATCGCAAAAGCCATCGTGCTGCACGCTGCAGTCGGGATCATTAATGAAACGTCCGGTCAGATCGATCCGGCAAAATGGGATCCTCTTGTATTCAGTTACAGGACCTATCACGGTCTCGGCCCTGAATTGGGCTGCATGGCCCGTAGCGTGCGCTCCTGAAGGAATTGTATAATTCTGGAAACCTGATGAAAATATAATGCGATATAAAAACGTCGCATCAATCAATCCCATAATGGTGAAGCTGGTAGCTTCATGTTACCATCGAAACGCAACACCGGTTTTGAACGTCCGCCGGTTTCCGTAGAAACATCCTCCCGCCGAAAAGCATGATGACACATATTTCCGGTCGAAAAGGTTGGTGCCATTGAACATCAGGGACCATCCATGAAGGCTGGCTGACAGGCGGGAGAGATCGTAGCGCAGTGTCGTGTCAAACAGTACTACGCCGGGAACCGTAAAGCTGTTGGTCTCATCGCCTGCGCTTGAACCAACATATCGGACGCCCCCGCTGACGTTGATGCCCTGCAGATGTCCCCAGGTGACGGCATAGTTCGCCCAAAGCGAAGCCATATGTCTGGGCACGGCATAGAGGCGTTTTCCGATCAGACTGGCATCCGGATCATGTGTAACAGTCGGATCCGTGTAGCTGTAGGACGCAATCAGTCCCAGATTATCTGTGAGGGCTGCATGGGCTTCGAACTCGATACCCCAGGACCGTACGCCACCGCGCTGGACGGAGTAGTAGGGATGAGCCGGATCTGTAGTGCTGACGTGTCGCTCATTGATGTCGTAGGCAGCGACCGTCAGGAAGCTGTTATAACCGACAGGCTGGTATTTGATGCCACCTTCAACCTGACTGGCCCGGGTCGGCTGAAACGCTTTCCCCTCATAATCGACGCCCACAACCGGCTGGAAGGATGTCGAATAACTCACGTATGGCGATAATCCGTTTTCAAAAAGATAGACAAGCCCCGCACGTCCGGTAAACGCTGAATCATGTTGGGTGCTTGTCGTATCGGAAAGCCGATCTCGCGTCCTTATGGTAAGCCAGTCATGGCGGCCGCCCAAAAGCAGGGACCAGTGACCGAACCTGATCTGGTCCTGTATGTAACCCCCGATACGTTGTGAGTCCTGCCTTGTGCTCTGGGCCAGCGCAGGAGGCACAATGGTGGCATCATAGACGGGCGCGCTATAATCAAGTGCCGAGACCAGCCCGTAAGCCGACTGGCGCATTGACGATTCCGACCGGTCATAGGTTACGCCAGCAAGAATGCGGTGCTGGAGTGGTCCTGATGTCACATGCCCTTCCACGCGTGTGTCAGCCACCACACCGTTGAGATCAGCACGTGACCAGGATGAGTAACGATTGAGATTTCCATCAGTGTCGTAGGGATTGGAAAAATTGACTGCAAGTCCCTTGAAGCTCGTATTCAGATATTCGTAGCGAACGGTTTGCTGTAGGGTCCATCCCTGAAGAAAGTGATATTTTACCCGGTATTCCGGCATGATCTGTGTTCGGTTGTAGCCATCGTAGTTTGACTGGCTCGGATTGAATTTCGTGGAAATGCGCCCGTGCGGGCCAGGTAGAACACTTCCCTGTGCGGGGATCCAGCCTGCAAAGTTATTGTCCGGATCACGTTGGACATTGAGTACAAAATCAACGCTTACTCGTGGCGTAGCTTTCCAAGTCAGCGTGGGCGTAAGAGCCAGTCGTTGCTCTTTTGCGTCCCGCATCTGGGTATCGACCCGACGCCCCAGGCCGCTGACCCGATAAAGGAGCGTCTGATCGCTCGTCAGGGCACCGCCGACATCGAATGTGCCCTGTATCCTGTTGCGACTGCCGCTTTCGATCGCAACCTGCCGGGGGACGGAAAGAGACGGAAGTTTGCTGTCGAGGTTGATGATTCCCCCGGGGCTGGCGTCTCCGTACAGCACGGAAGCTGGGCCGCGTAGCACTTCCACCCGGTCAAGGGTGGACGGATCTACCGTTGGAATGGCCCATCCTTGTCCCTGTTGTAACTGTATGCCGTCCAGAAAGCCTACGTAATTGGCGGATGTCGCGAAGCCACCGAACCCTCGCATGAATGTCGTATCGAATATCGTGTCGCTGCGCGGTTCGGAATAGACGCCTGCCGTGTATCGTAACGCCTGCGCGACGTTCTGAGTGACCTGATCATCCATCTGTTGTCGCGTGACAACGGAAATGGACTGTGGAATTTCACGGAGTGGAGTGTCCGTTTTGGTGGCGGTACTGCTATCGAACGCAACGTATCCTTTCGCTTTATGCTGATACTGCGCACGTACCACGATCGTTTCTGTTTTCGGTTTTCTGTCGTGGGTTTTGTCTTCAGCAGCCTGCCCAATGCAGGGCAGAGCCACACCACATCCAAGCAGAATGCAGAAAAATGGATTGCGTCGGTCATGAAAAGCATCGCCAGCGCGGCGCTTATGGCTCGTGTGATCGCATCTGCATATCAATTGGGTCATTGAGGGTCTGTCCAACGAATTAGGTTACCCCAAACGTAAGTGCGAAGCGTTCGCAGAGTCAATACATAGGATGTTCCGATGTATCCGTGCTGAGGCTCCTGTTTCAGACCGTTGTCAGTCGGAGCGTTCCCCGAGATGAAATGAATCATTCCATTCCACGGCATTTCTGATCAGTATGGACCTTGGTAGGCAATGGTTCCTGAAATCACAGGAACTACGGTGCGATGTACACTACAAATCGAGTACAGACGCGAGCGTGGCTGCTGTTCTGTTCCACTCTTCTGGCCCTTTCAGGATGTGCTCCCGGCAGGGATGAGCGTCCTGAAGGTAAAATCACGGATGTCAGCATCCTGAAAAGCGGTCATGATATTGAACAGGCGCAACAGCAGTCTGCTCACACATCTCCCGCCAAGGCATGGTGGCTGGTCTATCATGATCCTCAGCTTGAGCGGCTCGTAGGAGACGCGCAGGAAAGTGCTCCCTCGATCCAGATTGCACAGGCACGGTTGCGTGAGGCTGCTGCCGTAGAAGGCGCAGCGCGAGCCAACCAGTTGCCCCATGTCGATGGGTTCGGCTGGATAGCAGGAGAGCAATTCCCTAATCACTCTTATTATCCCGCGCCATACAAAGGAAATTTCGGGAGTGAGGGTAAACTCCAGCTTGATGTTCAGTATCATGTCGATTTCTGGGGACGTTGGCGAAAACTGACACGTTCGGCACGCTACTGGCAGAAGGTTTCTTCTCTTGAGGTCGCTGATGCGCGCCTTCTGATTCAGACGGCAATGGTCAGTGCTTATGTAAGATTGGATGCAGCGTATCGGATGCGCGATGTGGCTCAGCAGGGGCTTTCACGGCGTGAAGGCATCGTGGAAATGCTGGCGTTACGGGAAAAGGCCGGGCTTTCGACCGACATCAATGCTGTGGCGGCCCGTGAGGCCCTGACCGACACCCGCAGCCAGATTGATCTGCTGGACGGAGAGATCAGTGCCCGCAGACATGAAATCGCGGCCCTTCTCGGTAAATCGCCTGACTTCGGAGACGCGATCGCACGGCCGCATCTGCCAGTTATTGCTGATCCGGCGCCGTTGTCGAATGTTCCGGCTGTTCTTCTGGGCTATCGACCTGATGTAGAGGCCAAACGTGCGGCAGTGGAAGCCACATCCAACGCCGTTGGTGCGGCCCGCGCGGCATTCTATCCCGATGTCGATCTTGTTGCCTTTGCCGGTTTCCGGTCTCTCGATATCGGTCACATGATGCGACCGGGCAGTGTCGCGACACAGTTTGGGCCAGCCGTCACCCTTCCTATTTTCGAAGGAGGTCAGCTCCGTGCCGCCCTGAAAAACCGGCTCGGTGAGTACGATGCTGCTGTCAATGACTACAACGCGACAGTGTCAAAGGCGCTGCAGCAGGCCGCTGACGGAATCTCCGACCTGAAGGCAAGGCAGGCCACCAGGCAGGAAGCCGAGGCCGCTGTCAGGCACTGGCAGCATGTCGTCGATCTTGAACGCATCCGTCAGAAAAATGGTCTTTCGGACACCAATGATCGTCTGGCGGCCGAAACGGCATTGCTGCTCTCTGAGCGCCGTTCAGTCGAGGCGGCCGCACGCGTCGCTGAAGCCCAGATCACCCTCATTCGCGCACTCGGTGGCGCCTGGTCGCCTTCTTTCACTTTCTCTGCAGGGCAGAAATACCATGGCTGATACTCCTGTTCCGGCGGCTGCGGATCCTGCCGCTATCCGTCGCAAGCGTCTGCTCTGGCTCGGTGGTGGTCTCGTAATCATCGCAGTTGGCTGGAGCGCCTATACTTTTCTCTCCAATGGTGCACTCGTTTCTACAGACGACGCATACGTCAATGGGCATGTTGTGGCGATTACACCACAGGTCGCGGGTACTGTCCGGGCCATCGGGGCGGACGACACTGATCGTGTGTTGACAGGTGCGTCTCTCGTGGAACTGGACACGAGTGACATGCGTATCAGGCTGGAGGCTGCTGAAGCCGGCCTGGGTCAGGCCATCCGTCATGTCCGGAGACTTTTCGCGGCTTTGGACGAAGCCAGTGCGCTCGTTGCTGTCCGTCAGACAGAACTGGATCGGGCATCGGCCGATCTCCGGGCACGCCGTATGGTGGTTGGCCAGGGGGCTGTGACGGCGGAAGAGGCCCGCCATGCCTCGGATGCCACCAATACGGCGAAGGCTGCCCTTCAGGTTGCGCAGGCGGCGTATACCGTTGCGCTGTCCCAGACACAGGGCACGACGCTTCCTACCCATCCAGATGTTATTGCAGCAAAGGCCAGGCTCCGGGCGGCAACGCTGGATATGGAGCGTGCCACGGTGCGGACGCCGGTTGGAGGCATGGTCGCAAAACGTGATGTCCAGCTTGGACGCCGCGTCGCTGTTGGTGATCGTATGATGGCCGTCGTGCCTTTCGACCAGTTCTGGATCGACGCCAATTTCAAGGAAAGGCAACTTCGGCATGTCTGCGCCGGTCAACCCGCCACCATGACTGCGGATGTTTATGGCAGTAGCGTGATCTATCACGGCCATGTCATGGATGTGAACGCTGGCAGTGGCGCGGCTTTCGCCTTACTGCCGGCCCAGAACGCAACAGGGAACTGGATCAAGGTTGTGCAGCGTGTGCCTGTACGTATCGCATTCGATCCGGTGGAACTGGCCCGTAAGCCTCTCCGGATCGGAATGTCGACCGAGGTGGAGATTGATACCGGACGGTGCGATCCACAGGCGGCCAGTCGTCCAGCAGCCGCTGTTGGTACAGACCTCTATACACAGCAGCAGCAGGCTGCGGACCGTCATGTTGCGGAGATCATGAAGAAAACCATGGGAGAGGTGGAATGAGCAGGCCGGCTCCCCAGCCAATCCAGCCGCTGTCAGGGCCGCTCCTGGCGTTCGCGGCGATGACAATCGGTCTTGCCTCCTTTATGGCAGTGACGGATATCACGATCGCGAACGTCTCGGTCCCGACCATTTCCGGCAACCTTGGTGTCAGCACCGAAATCGGCGAATGGACCATTACCTCTTTCGGAATTGCGAACGCCATTTTCATACCCCTGACGGGTTGGCTGTCGCGTCGGTTCGGGCAGGTCAGGCTGTTTGTCTGCGCGGTGGCAGCCTTCACGGTTGCCTCAGTGCTTTGTGGCATGGCGCGCTCCTTTCCGCTGTTGCTTGGTTTTCGTGTCCTTCAGGGCATGGTGTCAGGTCCGATCGTGCCACTGAGCCAGGCATTGCTCGTTGCTATATTTCCGCCGGAAAAACGGACACTGGCGGTTGCCATGTGGGCCATGACGAACATGGCGGGGCCGGTGGCAGGGCCTGTGCTCGGCGGTTGGATTACGGACGAATACACCTGGCCGTGGATCTTTCTTGTCAACGCACCGGTTGGCATTTTCGTGGTGGTCTCCACATCGGCGCTGCTGCGGGGACGCGATACACCGACTGTCAGACTTCCGGTTGACGTAATCGGCCTGATCCTGCTTGCCATTGCCATGGGGTGTCTGCAGGTGGCGCTTGACCGTGGACGGATACTCGACTGGTTTGCTTCGCCTTTCATCTGCACAACAGCGATCCTGTCTGTGCTGGGACTTGTATTCCTCGTTGTATGGGAACTGGGCGCCAAATATCCCATCGTTGATCTGCATTTCTTCGCATACAGGAATTTTGCAGTTGGAACGGTCGCGGTGGCCATCGGGTTCGGGTTGTATTTCGCAGCCCTCGTGCTGGTGCCACTCTGGCTACAGACCGATATGGAATACAATGCGACATGGGCAGGGCTCGTGACCGCCCCCATGGGTGTATTTGGTATCCTGCTTGCGCCCTTTCTTGGGGCATGGGTCAGAAAGGGGGATGCGCGCCTCTTCGCGTCGCTGGCCTTCTTCTGCTGGGCCGCTGTGGCGTTCTGGCGGGCAAATTTCACGACGGATATCGATGCCGGTACGATTGCTCTCACCTGTCTGGCCCAGGGGATAGGGATCGGCTTTTTCCTGACACCTCTGACGGCTCTTTCCCTGTTTGGCATTCCGCCGGAACGCCTCGCTGCAGCGTCCGGGCTCCAGACAGCCATTCGCATGATGTCTGGAAATCTTATCGCCTCTCTCGCCCAGACGTTCTGGGATCGGCGCTCCCGTTATCATCAGGCGCATCTGGTCGAGACACTTACACCCTATCACGATCGTGCGGCGGATGCCGTGACGACCCTGAAAGGTGCGGGGCTGACGGGGGATCAGGCCTGGGGAGCTATCTACCATCAGGTGCTGGTTCAGGCAGACATGGTTTCCATGAATGAATTCTACATGATCTCCACATTTGCCTTTACGGCATCCGTGGGAATCATCTGGATTGCCCGACTGCCTCGAAAGAAAAGCTGAGTCCGATCAGGACGTCTTATCGTCCTGACGCCTCACCGGTGCACAGACTTCGCGCACGCATTGTCTGAGAAAGCGATGCGCTGCATCGCGATCGAAACGGGGATGCCATGCCTGTGCAATGACAAGTGTATCGAGTGGTACAGGAATATCGAACGTTCTCAATTGTATCCCCAAAGCTTCGACAGCACGCAGGACAAAGCGCGGTACGAGGGCGATCAGTTCCGTACCGGGAAGAGCAGCGATCGCCAGCATGAAGGAAGGAACGATGAGAGAAACCTGTCGCTGAAGCCCGTAATGCGCCATCAGCGCCTGATCAACAGGCCCTTCCGCACGTCCCCGGCGTGAGACACTGATTTGCGGAAACGATACAAAGCGTTCCGGAGAAATTTCAGTTTTGAAGATAGGGTGGTCCGGAAGTGCCAGTCCGATATGATGATCGCGAAAAATGGTCTGAACCCGTACTTCCGGTCCCATGGCCCGGAGCGCCCCGATATCGAGATCAATGCGTCCTTCGCGCAGCGCATCGTCGTCGGACTCATGTTCCTGGGCAAACCGGAGTTCCGCTTTCGGGGCATCATGAGCGATCCGGGCTGCGAGGCTTGAGGCGAACGCCGCTGTAAATCCTTCATTTGCCCGGATTGTAAACCGTCTTTCCAGTCGGTCGAGATGCAGTTCCGTGTTCGGCAGGAGAACGTCCTGAGCTTCGGCAATGATGTTGCGGATCCGGGCGTGCTGGGTGCGGGCATACTCCGTGGCGACAAGTTCCCGTCCTGCCCGTACCAGAATGGGATCGCCCATGATTTCACGGGCACGGGCGAGCAGACGGCTCACGGAAGGTGGGCTTAGCCCAAGGCGTTCCGCTGTACGGCCCACGCTCTGTTCCTCAATAAGGATGTCCAGTGCATGGAGAAGATTGAGGTCCGTCGGTTTCACGTTTTCAAATCACTCCACGTCTTACGTCACGACCTTGTTCAGGATGCCAGTAATCTTCAGATGCGACCATTTCATATAATGGAATGATACTTTCCATTTCACGGTATTTTTTGAAGGTTGGATCAGACCGTAAGGTGTTCTCAGACAAGAGGGCCAATTTTCCACGGCTCTGCCTTCCCCAGAGGGCCAGAGCCTTTTCATTTGCGGTCCCCGGATTTCTGAAAGTCATCGTGATGAAAATGATGTCACAAAACAGGACGTTACGTCCGGCAGTCGTCAAGGCGGTGCATGATGTGACGCCGCACATGCGGCGCGTCACGCTCGTCGGAGACGATATCAAGAGACTACCGGTTGAGCATCCCGCGCAATGGATGAAGGTGTTCCTTCCTGCACCGCCCGGCCGCAAGCCGGAAGGACGTGCCTATACGATCCGCCGCTATGAGGCGACTGCCGGGTTGATGGAAATGGATTTTGTCCTGCATGGCGACAACGGTCCGGCGTCTGCCTGGGCCGAAAAGGCAAAAGTTGGGGATGTGCTTCAACTGGCAGGGCCGCGCGCAGGATACCGCGTTGATCCCGCTGCAAGTCGCCATCTTATGGTGGGGGATGCGACGTCGCTTCCAGCGATAGCGGCTATTCTTGAGGCGTTACCACTTGGCGTTACTGCCGATGCCTTTATTGAAGTGAATGGCAAAGATGAAGAACAGAAACTGGAAACTGCTGCATCCCTGAATGTTACCTGGCTGCATTCGGGTAGCGAGCCTCCCGGCACGACGGGGCAGCTCGAACTCGCCGTACAGGGGGCAGTTCTTGACCTGTCCGATTGTCAGGTGTGGGTCGCGGGTGAGTCTTTCATGGTCAGAGCCGTGCGGACTTATCTGACCGTCGATCGTCTGCTTCCTTCTGGTCGCCTGCATGCGGCCGGTTACTGGAAAATGGGCGATGCGGACCATCGTGACCGTGGCTGACAGATCCCGCTTCACGACAATCATGCAAAACAGGAAAGGCTGACGCCCTATGAACGTCGCACACGGTCACTCTATCCGCTCCATAATTCCCACTGTTGCCCGTGCGATCGAGGCTATGCGTGCAGGGCGAATGGTTATCATGGTAGACGATGACAACAGGGAGAACGAAGGCGACCTGGTCATGGCGGCTGAATTCGTGACTCCTGATGCAATCAATTTCATGATTACACATGGACGAGGGTTGGTGTGCCTACCCCTTGCCGAGGAATACGTTGAACGTCTTTCATTGCCGATGATGGCTGATGAGAATACCTGTCCGTTTGGTACCGCCTTTACAGTATCGATTGATGCGAAGGAAGGAACCACGACAGGGATTTCTGCCAATGATCGCGCCCGGACGATCCGCGCGGCGATTGAACCGGGTGCTTCGAAGCAGGATTTCATGGTGCCAGGTCATATCTTTCCGCTGAAGGCTGCAAAAGGAGGAACGCTCTCACGGCGCGGTCATACGGAGGGATCGGTGGATTTGGCTCTGCTTTCTGGCCTCAAACCTGCTGGAGTGCTCTGTGAAATCCTGAACGAGGACGGCACCATGGCCCGCCGGACGCAACTGGATGTGTTTTCTCAACGGTTTGATCTGCCAATAATCAGTATTGCAGACATTCTGCGGGAGGTTATGGCGTCACAATACGACACAGTCGTTATATGAGTTTGGAAAAGAAAAAATGAAATTGCAGAAAAGAGGGAGGGTATACCCATTGTGAGGTGTCCTTCATTGACCTGAAATTAAGCTGCGTTGAAGCTGATTTATGCTTATGCAAGAGAGGTAAATTAAGGATGCGTTAGATTAGAAAATAAGAATATATCTATTCATAAAAAAGACGTGTCCTAACATCCTCGCAAATACCATCCAGGCCGGGGAACATGGAAGAAGCCGTTACACCCATGCTCCTTAAATCATTCAGAGCATTATTTCGTTCACTCCATGGTATATCAAACGCGCGCAGGAATGAGTCATTTTTTTCATTTCTAGTGCTTATGAATTTTATATAATCTTCGATGTTCCTCAGGTTGGTCAGCATGGCCACAGCTTGCTGTGGTAATGCGCGTGTGTTGGCAATTGGAAGTAGGTCAAGAATGGTAACGTAAGGCTCAGTATTGATCAGATAGGCCTGATTGGTTTGATTTGGAGACCATGCTTGGCAATTGAAAAGAAAAATTCGTGCAAAGCTTTTTTTTAAATTTTCCGTAGACGGGGGAACCCCACGAAATGCAAAAAAGGCTGCTACGTAGGGTGAACGCGTCCAATCTAATAAAGGCGTGGGGAAACCATGATGTTGGGCAAGGTTATATAAACCACCTAAAACATCGGGTCGGTCTATATCATAAAAAAAGGGAAATTGAGATAATAGTTCCTTCCTTAGGGTTGGAATATCTTCCCGGCGATAACGCTGTAAATCGCATCGACCAGTTCGATGAAAAGAAGTTTGCAAAGGCCACGCCTCTCGTTGCCCTCGAAATACGTAATCTGATACTTTTATTTTGGATATATATTCTTTGAATTCGTTCCACGTTGAAACCGATGGGTCTGCCTGCCAGATAGACTGTTTCGATAACGGGGATTGGTGAAGTTCTCCTTTCCCGCTACTGACTGTAGTTATGAAGCTTAATAATAATTTTCCGGACGGATTAAGTTCAATTTCGATATTTGCAATGTCTGGATGCTGAAATTGATCTTCGTATATCTTGAGTTCATGTGATGACATGGCTTGTTTTGTTGTATTATTGAACGCTATAATTTTCACGTTTGCATTGTATTTCAAATGCCCGATGGGAATTGTTATTTCTGGTATAAGCGTGGAAGGTAGGTTCGGATCTGTCGGCCGAAAAATTGCAGATCCCGAGTAGTGATCCAAGCGCAATTCTAAATCAAATATGACTTGACCGGAGGGTTCACCAGTTAAGACGCCGAGCCATTGTCCTGCTAATGAATTCATGTTGTGTTATCCATTATTTTTACAAAATATTGTATCTGAATTTATGGTAGACAGACGGGGCACGCACCAAAGCGGATGGCAGATGATCACCATTCTGTAGTTGCTCCCCTGCCAGTTTATGGCCAGGATGCTGCCGTCGTTGGTAAACGCTTCTCGTCGTCAATGATCGTCACGCGACTAGGCGGGCCATCTGACCAACTCCAGAATACAAGATTTCGATCACTTTGCGTTGCTCCGGGAGCAAAGCTGGGGACGATGATGCCAGCTGTTCCGTTGGCCATGAGTGCCTTTGCTAGTTCCCATGAGGGCGGCGTTGTGCCTTGATTAGCAACGTCTTCCCACGGACAGGCCAAAGTGGCGGAGGAGAAGCCCAGATCGTTAAGGCAGGATGGATCGGTCAAATCTAGGACGGGTTCGCTATCGACGTCATAGGCACAAATAGTTAAAGGCTGCGGCTTGAACGGAAAACCCTGTTGTGCTTCGAGCCACGCAGTCTCCATCCGAAGTGATGTGTATAGGGCAGGTGTGCCGACCGGGTTGAAGCGCCCTCCGTGGAGCGCCGCACCATCGCCTGACAGTGGGGTGAAAGACCAGCGGGGATTGTGAGCCCTGAATACCCGTCCGGTGAACCTCACGCGTATCCCCCGGTGGCAATCCGATCCAGATAGCGTCGGACAGCATCGGCGCGTCCCTCCCGGACGAGCGCCTCAGCAGTCTGATCACCGAAGGAGGGTAGGGGTTGTGACCGGTACCATGCGAAAGCCTGTTGGGCCGAGCCAGCCCATGGCCGGACGCGATTGAGGATCTCGACCATGTCGCGCAGCCTCGCCTGGGTGGCGGGGCGGCCGAGGCGGGCGCTTTTGGAGACGGCATCGCGTGACAGCCCCAGTGTTACGGCCAGTTCACCCCTTGTGATGTGCAGCATATTGCTCAGTCGTTCTGCAGCGATCAGCCCCGATGGATCAAAGGCGTCGATGAGGAATGTAGTCTCAGACATGATAGGATGCCTCATATATTGACCGTTATATGGGATTATATATGAGGCAGATTGTCTATTGCAAGGATTCCAGTTGGATATGTCCGTGCTCGCTGGCATTGTCATTCTGTTACGCGGCGCGACGGGGTATCTCGCGGTCCACCAATCGCAAGTATCGTTGGTTGCCTTCCCCCGCAACCAAACCGAACATACTGATATCTAACAAAAAATGCCGCCCATAGAGGCGGCTTTTTTGCGTTTGGGATATACGCGCAGGAAACACATAGGAAACAGACGAAAAGATACCAAGGCTCATTTTTGTCGAAGAACACATGTGTGTAAACGTTGAGATGAGGCCATCTTTGATGGACCGAAGCAACCGACAGGTCAGGAGCGACCAGCAAGAGCTTTGCGGACAGGTACTTCATCAGTCGGCCAGGAAGTTCACGCAGACGGGTAATCTGGCGCACAAGGGGGGCATTCTGTACGCGGAAAGCCGCAACGGCGTCCAGCATATCAGATGCCTGACCACGAATGATAATCGCGTGACGTTCAGAAAAATCATAATGTGGGAGCAGGCTTTCGAAAGTGTTCATCGGGGCTTCAGTGTTACCAGCGGGTAGTGCGGCCATGTCGTGAAGGTGAGGGTAGTCTGGTCAAAGTCCAATGGGCCATCAGTCGGATGTCGAAACCGGCAAGGGCCGCCTTCGCGTAGCAATACACAGTGATTGTGCCACAGTCGTTCAAAATCCGGGCTTTGGGATCGAAGCTCCTGCACGAGTGTTTCCACCAGATGGGTGTCGCCACGGATGCTGCAGCCCGGAATTCAGCAAGAACCCGTCGGGCACTGCCTTCCCAGTTATCCAGAAAGGTTCGGGCTGCAGGGTCGAGAAAGACGTAGCGCAGCAGGTTGCGCTCCTCGCTGTCCAGCCATCCGACAAACAGACGCTGGGCCGCTTTGTTGGCGACGCAGGCATTCCACAGGGGATCCAGCACATAACAAGGCATGGTTACTTGCTCCGGGAAAGTCCGGACGGGTTGGAGAAGACTGGATGCGGTGACTGGCCGTGAGGCATCGGGATCCTTCAACTGGGCCAGTTCGAACAGATAGAGCCTTTCGGCAGGGGACAGATGCAGAGCCGTGGCAATACGCGCCAGTGTCATCGCCGAGCAGGAGACATTCCGACCCTGTTCCAACCACGTATACCACGTCGTGCTGATACCACAGAGTTGGGCGGCTTCTTCCCGCCGCAACCCCCGTGCCCGACGCCGTCCGGGCAGGACATGCAATCCAACGTCCTGCGGAGACAGGGCGTCACGTCGCGTACGCAGAAAGGCTCCAAGGGAGCGGTGCTGTTCAGAAGGAAGGTTCATGATGGTGGTTTTTATACCAGTATAAAATGAGACCTTATCCCTTCTTTTAGTATCTGGATCCCCTCATAAAGATGGCTCTGATCCATCATCAGTTTGAGAGCATCCATCCTTTCCCGGATGGAAATGGTCGGATCGGACGAATCTTGAACGTGCTGTATCTGACCCGGACAGGGCTTCTGAATATTCCGGTCCTTTACCTGTCGCGCTACATCACCCGTCACAAGAATGAGTATTATTATCTGCTGCAGACAGTGCGGGATGAAGGGGCATGGGAGCCCTGGATCCTCTATATGCTGCGTGCCATGGCCGGGACGTCCAGGATTACCCTGGAGCTGATTGAGAGGATGCGGGAACAGATTGCATCCATTCGAACGCAATATGCGGCACGCGTCCGCTAGGTCGTGAACTCATAAAAAATTGTTGGTGTTTAGCGGCATGCGTGATTCA
>NZ_QEXL01000023.1 GCF_003311635.1 Novacetimonas cocois
TACACTGCACAGACAGGCCGCATAATCAAGGCGGCCCAGAGCGGCCGGTTACGTCACAGCCCCATCCGATCGCCAGGATCGAGCGAAACCTGACGCGCGAGACTCCGCTCACCGCGCCGCAAGGTCTGTGCCCGCTTCGCATCGTCCTCGGGTTCATCCTCCGGCGGATCAAATTCATGCACCGGCTTCCTCGGTGCCTGCACCACCTCTTCCTGTTCCGGCAGCTCCGGCTCACGGCGGATGCCGGCATTGGCGGGATCATCATCCGCATTGTCGGCAGGCGGCGGCTGAACCACATCAGCCCAGTCCCCTTGCGGCTGCGGTCCGATGGGCGGCGTTCCTTCAGAAGATGGCGGTGGCTCGAACCGGGGTGGCGGGAGGATGCGCGCGGTCAATTCGGCATCCTCGAAATACCGCGCCTTGCGCGCCCGGACCGGCGGGCAGCCAGAAACCAGCACCAGTTCCTCGTCCGGGGGAAGCTGCATGATCTCCCCGGGCGTCAGCAGCGGCCGTGCGGTTTCGTGGCGCGTCACCATCAGATGCCCGAGCCATGGCGACAGCCGGTGCCCGGCATAGTTTTTCGCATCCCGGATCTCGGTCGCAGTGCCGAGCGCATCGGACACCCGCTTGGCGGTCCGTTCGTCGTTGGTCGCGAAACTCACCCGGACATGGCAGTTGTCCAGAATGCTGTTGTTCTGCCCGTAGGCTTTCTCGATCTGGTTCAGGCTCTGGCCAATCAGGAAGCTCTTGATCCCATAGCCCGCCATGAAGGCCAATGCACTCTCGAAGAAATCCAGCCGTCCCAGGGCCGGGAACTCATCGAGCATCAGCAGCAGGCGATGCCGCCGCTTCGCCTCCAGTTCCTCGGTCAGCCGGCGGCCGATCTGATTGAGCACCAGGCGGACCAGCGGCTTGGTGCGGCTGATGTCCGAGGGCGGCACCACCAGATACAGCGTCGCCGGATGGCTGCCGGCGACAAGGTCGCGGATCCGCCAGTCGCAGCGACGGGTCACATGCGCCACCACCGGGTCGCGATAGAGACCGAGGAACGACATGGCCGTGGACAGCACGCCCGAGCGCTCATTGTCGCTCTTGTTGAGCAGTTCCCGCGCCGAACTGGCGACCACCGGATGCACACCCTTCGCACCGAGATGCGGCGTGGTCATCATGGCGCGCAGCGTCGTCTCGATCGCCCGCTTCGGGTCAGAGAGGAAATTGGCTACCCCGGCCAAGGTCTTGTCTTCCTCGGCGTAGAGGACATGCAGGATGGTGCCGACCAGCAGCGCGTGGCTGGTCTTCTCCCAGTGGTTCCGCTTCTCAAGGGCGCCCTCGGGATCGACCAGAACGTCGGCGATGTTCTGCACGTCGCGGACCTCACGCTCACCGCGCCGGACTTCCAGCAACGGATTGTAGGCCGCACTGGCAAGGTTGGTCGGATCGAACAGCAGCACCCGACCGAAGCGCGAGCGCCAGCCGGCGGTCAGCGTCCAGTTCTCTCCCTTGATGTCATGGACGATGGCGGAGCCCGGCCACGTCAGCAGCGTCGGCACCACCAGACCCACCCCCTTACCCGAGCGGGTCGGCGCAAAGCACAGCACATGCTCCGGCCCATCGTGACGGAGATAGGCATCGGCTGAGCGGCCCAGCACCACACCATCGGGCGCAAGCAGCCCGGCGCGACGGATCTCACGGGGGTCAGCCCAATGCGCCGAGCCATAGGTGGTGGCGCGTTTCTTCTCACGAGCGCGCCAGACGGACATCGTGATCGCGACGATGACGGCGGCCACACCGCCTACCGCCGCGATATACCCGCCCATCGTGAAGATATCCGGAGCATAGGCATCGTAAGCGAACCACCACCAGAAGAGCTCCGGCGGGTAATAAACCGGCCAGCCGAGCAGCGTAACCCACGGCGCGCCAAGCTGCGGCTGGAAGCCGAGCCGCCAGGCAGTCCACTGCGTCGCGGCCCAGGTAAAGGCGAGGATCACGGTGCTGACGGCGCACACCGATCCCCAGAGGATCTTGGTCTGGTTCATGACAGGAACCGACCAAACGGCTCGATTTCCCGATACTCAAGGCCTAATTGAAGCGCTTTGGGTCGCCGGACGGGAGCGGATAATAAACGGACGGTTTCCGGACAACCTTCACGGCGGCAAGAATATCGAGAATCGTGCGCCTGCTGACGCCGCTTCGCTCGCCCTGTTCCAGCAATCCGACAAGCGTCCGCTCGTCTTGATGATTGGCTGGATAACGGATCGGTGGCGCCTTATTTCGCCTTGTCATGCAGGGAAACTCCGATTGCCTTGTCGTCGTGTGTGGGGAAGAACCCGTTACGATAAAGATGCCTCCGCTTGAGGATCGCACCCGCATTCTGATCGTCGTGAGGGCGTCGAAGTTCATCGTCATTGACGACCGCTGCGCGCAACCCCACGGCCCTGACTTTACGAGTCAAATATCTGCGGCAGATCCCGTGCTCCATGAAGCACGCGGATGATGCGTACCTCATCGGCCAGTTCCCGGAAGAACAGTAGATAGCGACCGTGAACAACGACCCTCAATCCGGGACTGATCTCATCGCGTGCCGGAAAGCTCGCTGGATGTTCAGCCGCAACGGCAGCCTTCGCTTCCAGTTCAGCAACGAAGCTCATGGCCCGCTCGGGATTGTCCTCGGCGATATAGAGCGCGATCTCCAGAAGGTCGGCACGCGCGGCCGGAGCGAAGCCGAGCCGTTTCATCCCTGCGCGCGGCGACGGGCGATCACATCCCGCAATTCGGCGAAGACGGTCTCAGCCGGGATGCTCGACCCGCTCTCATCACCAAGCCGGATCGCCTCCCGCAGGGCATCGAGATCACGACGGTCGGTATCACGTCGGCGCATCCATTCGCGCAACGCCTCGCGCACCACCTCGCTGGTCGAGGCGTATTCGCCGCCATCAACGGACTGGCGCAGGATCGCGGCCATTTCGGACGGCACGGTGATGGTCATACGTTCAATCGTGGACATGAGACGGCTCCTTTCAGACGAGCATACTTCATCATACTTATGAAGCAGCTACTTTGTCAGCCGAAAATCCGCAGGCGGGCCACCCGACGTCAAATCCCGAGCCCGCGCTTCCGCCCGAAATTCCAGTCCACCGCTCCGCCCGGCGACAGCGTGCCGGAAACCTGCCGTCCAAGCTTCTGCTCCAGCGCTGGCCGCCACGGCACAAACTGGAAGCCCAGCCCGTCATCGACCATGGCAAACCGACCCGAAGACAGGACTACCCGCTGGCGATAGACCCCCGAGACGATCTCGCCTTCCTTTGCGGGCCGGTGCTCCAACCCGGTCTGTGTCGCAAGCCTCGCCGCCGCCTGATCGAGATCGCGCTGGCGCAGGGTGCCGATCACATCAGGCGCGAACACCACGCGCTCGCCCTGCCGCCGGGCCAGCCCCTCGGAGGCAAGATGATCGACCCGCCGCGCCATCGCCTCCCGGACCTCTGTGCCGAAGCCCCCATTGGCCAGCGCGGGATCCTTGGCGAGCAACTGGCGATCGAGCCAGGTTGCACCGGGTGCCGTCACCTGCTCGGCCAGCGTGAAGTCCGAACGCGTCGCCAACGACAGACGCTGCATGCCCTTCGTGTCTTCCCAACTCCGGGTCTCGACGATCGCGCCGGTCCTGGCATCGCCGGTCAGGTCCAGATCAGGGAAGCGGACATGATGCGTCCGCCCGTCGGTGCCGGCGATCACCACGTAACCCGAACCCTTCAGTTCGTCATCCAGTCCGCGCTCGACCAGCCGGCCAATAACCGGATCGGCCAGTTTCTCACCATGGATGGCGAAACCCGCGACATCGGGCTCCGCCCCGCCGCCGGACATGGCGCGGTGCATGGTCCTGATGATGTCGCCCCGGATGGAGAGATCGCGCAGGGTCGCCTCCAGCCTCGGCTTGAGGGTCCAGCGCGCCACCCCAACCTGCTCTGCGAGGCCAAGTCCTTCCAGCTTGGTCGCCCGGCCGACCAGCAGGCGGCGCAGTTCCGGGTCTTCGGCACCCTCACCGGGCCGCAGATCGACGATGCCGCCGCCCTCGTCGCTGAGATCCTGCAGCGCCCGATCGAGGCTGGTCCAGCGGTCGGCGCCGATCTCGGTCTCCAGAGCGGTGCGGATTTCCTGCTCGCTGCGCGGACCCAGCTCCAGCGTTACCCGCTCGGCGGCGCGGTCGCGCAGGCCCTGGCTGATGTACGCGCGGCTGATCACCAGATCCTTGCCGTCATCGGCGACACCGCGCACCAGGATGTGGACGTGCGGATTGTCAGTGTTCCAGTGGTCGACCCCCATCCAGTCCAGCTTCGTGCCGAGGTCGCGTTCCATATCCTGCATCAGTTCCCGCGCGAAGCCCCGCAGATCCTCCATCCGTGCTGCATCCTCGGGCGAGACGATAAAGCGGAAATGGTGCCGGTCGTCTTCACAGCGCTCGGCAAAGGCCTTGCTGTCCACCTCATCAGACCCCGCATCGAATAGGTGGGCCCTCGCACCATCGCGGGTCACGCCCTCGCGTCTGAGATAGGCGATGTGCCGGGCGAGCGGCGCGGACCGGAACCGCTTACCCTGCTGGCGCACGACACGCGCCTTGACCACGACGCGACGGGCATTGCTTCGCAGCCGCATGGACAGGGCCGCGCGTCGGCCCCGCCCGAAGCGGGAACCGCCACCGCCCCTGCCCTTCGCGCCGAACCGGGTGCCGGTATGACCGGCCCTCTTCGCGGCACGCATGACCTCACCGACGAAGGATTTCGGTCGTGCGCCCTGGTTGCCGTGCTGGATACGTCCGGGCCGGACAGTCAGGCTGTCATCGCGCGTCGCCATGGCCCGCTTTCCGTTTCGATGTGCGCCTGACGGCGCCCGGATCGTTGAAAAGATTACGAAAATTGTCCGAAGAGCCGCAGGCGGTGCGTGGTGAGAGGCCAAATTCTCCAATCAAACCAACCACATGCAGCCCCGAACGGGCGCTGCTTTTACCTTGCCGTCCTTCTGCCTGCCACCTGCCTCCCCCCGGCACCCCATCCTCAAGCCGCCCATGGCCCGCCAGCGCCCGATGGACCGGAACGGGGATCATCGACGCGCCTCCCCCTGCCCTGACACGATGAACAGCCCGGCCGATTGCGGCGCAAGCGCGGTCCAGTCGCTCGGGCGGGCGTCGTCAGCATGCACCGGATCGTGTGCGCTCTCGCCATGCCGAGCGACATTTTCTGTGCGTAGGAATGACGCCGGAAAGAGGGAAGAGCCCTGCCAGGATTGTGCCGCCGGAGCGCCGATCGCGATGTTATCGGCAAGCGGAAGAGCCAGCCGCGCGCTGACCGACGCAACGTAATTCCGCGTCTCGGCAGGCAACGGTCTGCCGGTCGCCAGATGCTCGTCATAGCGCGCGGGACCGGCATTATAGGCGGCGAGAAACCCGGCCTCGCCGTAGCGGTCCCGCATCCAGCGCAGATAGGTCGCACCGGCCAGAATGTTGTCATGCGGGTCGAACGGATCGTCGCCAAGGCCGAGCGACGTGCGCAGGCTGGACCATGTGCCGGGCATCACCTGCATGAGCCCCATCGCACCCGCCGATGACACCGCCCGCGCATCGCCTCGACTCTCCGCATGCAGGACGGCAGCAATCCATGACGCCGGAATCTGCGCGCGCGCGGCGGCCTCCGCGATCATGTCGGCGTACGGATCAGCCTCCGCCATGCGAACGGGTGACACGGAAACCAGCACTGCAACCAGCGCGTTCGCGACAAGATCGCGAACCTTCCTACCGCCGATCATCGCGCTTCACCGGACGGCTCCAGACCAGATGAAAGGCACGCCCCTGACGATCGGACTGGAACAGGTTGGCGCGGATCGGTTGCGCCAGCATGGGGTCGTCGAGAACGAGCGAAAGGTAAGTGCCTGCCTTCTCGCCGGTGCGCTTCCAGCCGGCACCAATCTCCGGTCCGGTGTCGGCATCGCCGAGATGGACGCGATAGTCAGGCGCATGCTCGGCGTCCGACGATGTCGCCGGCACGATCGTCAGTTCGACGTCGAGGGCGAGCGTGCGCAGGCGACCGGCAAAGCCGTCGGCCGTGCGCGTGAAAGTACCGATCTGGGCCATGTCAGCCTCGTTTCTGTTTGGGGTTGGGAGAAATCGGTGACGGCACGAGCCACAGCGGCTGGGCACGGCCGAGCACCGCATCGACCGGCAGGACACCGAAATAGCGGCCGTCGAGACTGGTCGGAACCGCCGGATTCATGACGAAGACCTGCCCGGGCAGTACGTGCCGGCAGCCCTGCCACACCGGCAGCGGACGACCGCGATGATCGTGAGACAGCGCATTGCCGAGCACCTTGCCGTCGACCGTGACGGCAGCACCAGTGCGACAGACCAATTGCCCCGCCAGTGCGGCGACCGGCTTGAGCAACGGCACACCGAGCGGCAGATAGCCACCGCGCGCCAGCATTCCGGCGATGTCGGTGGGCGGGCGGATCGCGATCAGGTCGCCGACATGCAGGGGGCTTACCGATTGCAAGCGATACAGCCCGACCGGCGTGCTGGCGGTGACGTTCCAGATCAGCCGGGGCGCCGGATGGATCGCCAATGACGTGCCAGCACCGAGCATTGCGAAATACGTGGTGAAGAACCAGCCAAAGCGCGTCATGACACCGCCCTCCGGCGCAGCCAGGCCTGATGGCGGTCGCGCGTGTAGGGACGTGACGCCTGCCCGGCGAGCATCCGGTTGTGCAGATGCCGCCAATGCTCGGGTGCCACATCGACGGGGTCGATGCCGATGGCTTCGATACGATCGACGGCTTCGAGCACCAGGCGGACCTTCGGCCAGCCGCTCTGGCGCAGCAGGCTCTCGCCACCGGGGCGCACGAACGGCACCGTCTGATAGGGCTGGCCGGGACGGGTGACGCGCACGATGTCGATGCAGGAGACCACCGTGCCGTAATCGTTCGCAGCCCAGCGCAGGAAGGCGAACACGGTGTCCGGCGGAAAGCTCAGTATCCGCCGCCGACGATCGAGAATCTGCTCATGGGCGACAGAGCCGAAGCGGATCCAGTGCTCGATGCGCTTCTCGATCCAGGTCAGTTCGACATGAGCGAGGGTGTCGGCGGGACGGCCGGATGCCGCCTCGTGCGGAGTGTTCATGGCACATCTCCAGGGATATCGGGGAACTCGCGGGCCAGCAGGGCGCGCAGCATGTCGGCGACCGTGATGCCGCGCTGGAACGCCGCGACCTTGAGCCGTCCGCGCAGTGCCGGCGTGACGTCGATGGTCAGTCGGGCGGTAAAGCGGTTGGGGGGCGCAGGCGTCTCCGGCGTTCTGACCCAGCGTTCAGGATCGGCGGGACGCGCGGCGAAACCGCGCAGCGTGCGACGTTCCGTCATGGCGCGATTCCTTCGCCAAGCGGCAGC
This sequence comes from Novacetimonas cocois, assembly GCF_003311635.1. Lineage (GTDB taxonomy): Bacteria > Pseudomonadota > Alphaproteobacteria > Acetobacterales > Acetobacteraceae > Novacetimonas > Novacetimonas cocois. The sequence continues at coordinate 7,423 of NZ_QEXL01000023.1, forward strand.
ACGGAGGCGATGCGGTCGCGCGCCTTCTGCGCCATGACAGGATCGATCTCGCAGCCGACATAGCGCCGACCGGCGAGCCGGCAGGCGACACCCGCCGCACCAGAGCCGGCGAACCAGTCGCCCACCAGGCCACCCGGTGGGCAGCTCGTGCGGATCAGGATCTCCAGCAGGGCCACCGGCTTTTCGGTGGGATGGATGGCGCGGCCATGCGTATTGCGGACCGGAATCACGGAGCGCATCAGGCGCGGGCCACCATCCTCGCTGACGTAATGACCGGCATCGATCCGGCCCATGTGGGGTGGACGATGCTTCCGCCGCACCGTGCGTGCCCGTGCGTCGGGCGTGGTCGGGACCGCGTTGTAGATGGCGCGCCAGGGCGCATCGTCGCGATAGAACTGGACGATCAGCTCATGCACGCGTCGAAACCGATCGGCATGGAAGCTGGAACCGTTCTGCTTCTCCCAGACCAGTTCCTGGGCATATTTCCAGCCTGCGTCACGAAATGCCGCGCTGGATGCGAGAAAGCTCCGCAGCGAGCCGAACACCCAGAGCGAACCGCTCGGTTTCAGGGCCGCGAGTGCCGTGCCCGGCCAGTCCAGCACGCGCTGGTCCCATGCGAGCGACGTATCGCCATAGGGCGGGTCGGCCAGGATCATGTCGTAGGGGCCATGCCAGGGCATCAGGAGCGCACTGTCGCCGGTCAGAAGGGTCATGGCGCCAGCCCCCCGATCTCGGCCGTCAGGGCGGCGATTTCACGGGCGGCAATCCCATGCGGGCGCAGGTCGCAGACCAGGCGGCCGGTGCGCGCAGCGTCGGCGAAGGCGACACGCTGGCCGATCCGCGCCATGAGCGCCGCTGGCTCATGTCCCGCCAGCGCCAGCCGGGTTTCGCGGGCGATCACCGTGCGGGTGGCGCAGCGGTTGAGCACGAAACGGGCCAGCAGGCCAGGACGGAAGAGCCGCGCCTCCTCCAGCAGCCGCAGCATCTCGGCCGAGGCCCAGCCGTCAAACGGGGAGGGTTGCGCCGGGATCAGCACGAGGTCGGCCGCCAGCAGGGCGGAGCGCAGCAGCGCTGCCACGCGCGGAGGACCGTCGATAACGACGTGATCCGCCCCCTGAGCCAATTCCGGCGCCTCGTGGTGGAGCGTATCGCGTGCCAGCCCGATGACACCGAACAGCCGGGGCAGTCCTTCCCGCGCCCGCTGCGCCGACCAGTCTAGCGCCGAACCTTGCGGGTCGGCGTCGATGACCGTCACGCGCCGGCCTTCCCGAGCCCATTGGCCCGCGAGATGCAGCGCCAGCGTCGTCTTGCCGACGCCACCCTTCTGGTTGAGGAGGGCCACGATCATGACCCCTCTCCGGGGCTTATCCACGGATCGGAAGAGGGGCCAACATCCTTAAAGTTAGACTCTTTTAAGTTAGATTCTAAGTTAAGGGCGTCATAACCGTTTGATTCAACGTCGTGATTCGGCGTTTTCCGCAAACGATAGCACGGATGCCGTGGCAGTGATGGCACGGATAAATCCACAACTGATAGCACGGATGAATTCACAGCCTGTCCACAGGTGTCTGTGGATAATTTGACAGGCGCAAAAGCCAGCATGTCATTACCGTTACGGTCGGGGCGCACCGACAGCCGATAGCCGGCAAAGGGCTGCCGTTTCGCCATCTCGCGCAGTTCGAAGGCAAAGCGGCGATACGGGGAAAGGCTGGCGGATTTTTCGTAGAGATGGCGCAGGCCGAAGGCCCAGCCTGCGCGCTGGCGACCGCCATGCTTGCGCACGATGCGATAGAGCCAGCGCTCCAGACCGCCAGTGAGGTCAAAATAAGCCGGGTCGATGGTCAGCACGAGCGCGTCGTCGAGAACCGCCTGATAGAACCAGTCGGGCAGGATCAATTCGATCACGCGGGTGCGCCCTTCCCGCGCGGTGTGTCGTTTCCATTCGTTGATCCAGGAAAAGCGGTGCAGTTGCCCCTTGCCGGTCTGCCGCAGCGACGTCTTGATCGTGGTGGACTGCAGCCGGTCGAAGGCCGCTTCCAGCCGCTCATAGTCCCGCGCGCTGTCGCCCCGACCGATGAAGGTCAGGATCTCGCGCGGGCTGGCCACCATCAGCCGCGACGTGCGCCGACCGGCGTCACGCGCGGCAACGAGATGGCTGGCGGCCCAGATCAGCACGTCAGCATCCCAGATCGTGGCCATGCCATGTTCGGCAGACGCCTCGACCCGGATCATGACATCCGGGGTCCGGTAATCGATCGGGACCATGCGAGGGGATTTGGCGAGGCTGAAGAACGGAAACGCCATCAGATCCTGCGCGTCGCGAGGGGCGAAATCTCCCGCGATGGCATGGAAGAGTTCCAGTTGCTCGCGCTCCGAACGCGCCCTGCCGATCGGGGACATCAGCGGCGGTTTCCACGTGAGGTCGGCGGGATCAGCGGACTTTGCCGCGCGGCCGCCGATACGGTACCAGCGGTGGTGTCCGAGGTATGGGCACGTGCCCCGCTCTCGACCCAGGCCTGCAATTCATCGACCCGATAGACCACGCGACCACCAAGTTTCGAGTAGCGCGGACCGGTGCCGTAGATCCGGTGTTTTTCCAGAGTGCGAATGGAAAGCCCGACGAAGCGCGAAGCGTCAGGCGTGCGCAGATAGCGTGGTGGCAGGTCGCTGTAATTGGCGGACATGAGGTGGCTCCGTGATCGCTGTCTGGGGCTGCGGGACAGATGCGGCCAGCAGGGATCAGCGTGGCGGAGCGGCCACGTTTGGAACTAGGACCGATCTCGCAGAGGCATGAGATCGCTCCTAGACAAGCAAAAGATAGCAATACTGTCGCTAGGAACGGGAACTACTCTGCCTGATCGCGAACTCCACATCCTAAACTCCCATGTGCGGCGGCCTTAAAATAGCTGGACAGAAATCTCGCATGCGATGTAGGTATCTGAGGAGGGGTTCTGAGGCCCTGACTTGCTGGACGGTCGAAGCCTTGGTGGGAGGATTTTCTCCCTATTAGTCTTTTTCGAGTGCCTTTGTGGATGGCTCGAGAGCGTAATGTCCGGACCTCGTGCCAAATATCCAGGAAGGTGAAGAAATGTCCTTTTTTGACGCCACCCCCAGTGTCGCAATCTGTAGCCGTGAGTTCATGAGGGATGTGCGCTACGCATTACCCGACTTTACTTGCATAAAAATGAACCAATTGGACGAAGCCATTGCGAGTGGTCTCGGCTTCAACAGTCGTGCAGCTTTGCTGCAAGCATTGACGAGCGTCGAGCGTCTCGTTGTGACCGTCCAAGATGATCGCTTCCGCAAACGTTTAGGCGATTTTGGAGCATCTATCGCTGAAGGCGTATTCCAAGAATGCATCATCAGTATGGCGGGAAGGTCGTCTGCCGAGATCCTCGTAGGGTTTCAGGGCGATCAAAGAAAGGCGAATGGTCGGGTCCAAGTTCGATTGAACCGAATTCCTTCTGCAGAAGAACTTGAGCAAGCCGGTGGTCTTGAATTTGAAACGTTCATGCCTGCATTTGCGCGGAACACAATTCCGGGCAAGCACATGGTTGCAGCAGCTCTTGATCTCGGCGGCAGCATAGATTTGGAGGGTTATTGGGTGGACGTTGGGCCTAAAAATAATTGGCTATCTATCATCGGGCCTTTAAATTGATGAAAAATAAATAACTTTTTGAGAAAGTATTCTCGAAAAATATAGAAATACAACTGAACTTGCATTGCCGTGCAAGTTCAGTCTTTCTGTTTTTATGTTAAACGCACATCAATATGGAGCTATCTGTGGTTCGCAGCCTATCAACGCCCTCGAAATGGGTGCAGTAGCAGCCGGCGGTATCCCCCATCGCTCAGGCCCCGTGCAAAACGCACCAGCCGTTTCATACGGAAATGTAGATCGTGCGAAAGCCAATCCTGCGGGAAAACCTCCCGACCGAACAGGACACCAGCGACCTCGCGCTGCGAAACCCCGTCATCCAGCCCATCGAGCGTACGGAGCGCCAGGATCAGCCGACTGACCCGATCTGGCGACAGGGTCGCGGGATCGGGGCCAGAGCGCCGGCCCGTCAGCGCGCGCCAGAGCCGCAACGCGGCTTGGACGCGCACGTCGAACAGGGCGTCGAGCGGCAGGACGACAGAGAGAGCTTCGATCCCTGACGTCACCTGATGCAGGCGCAGAACGACGCCGGGGCGCTCGAGCAGGAGTTCACCAACCTGGCCCGCCGGCAATCCTATGAAAATAGAGGTGAACGGCGGGTGATCCGGGTCAGCCAGACCGGTCGGCACTTCCATCAGCGCGATCACGCCCGGCAGCACCGCGGCACTCCACAAGGCAGTACGCGGGTTCAGCGCAGTGCGCACACTTTCGAAATCGCAACCCCCAGCGCCGGGCGAAGGCCTCGGCATCCGGCTGCATCAAGGCACCCCGGCGCAATGCGCGCTGAAGGGTGGCACGCTCACGGATAAAGTCCCGATTGCGACTGACAAACTGCAAGGCAAAGGCAGGGGCGTCGAGCGACCGCAGGCCCTCGTACGCGCCCGCCGACCGCCAGTTGGCGCGGCTCATGGCGTCGTCTCCGATGCGTAACGGGTGGGAACAGGGCAAGCACTTGCTCGCGAGAGTATGCCAGACCATCCCGCTGCCCGCTACGCCCCGGTCCTGCAACAGGTCTTGCGGATCACGCAACGATTCAGGGGGTCAATGGGGTGCGCCGCCCCGCAGCAGATGCTGGTAGCCATGCTCGGTCATCCAGTGCGCCCGCGCCAGATGGCTGTGCCAGCAGCGGTGGACGCCCTCGGGATCGGCCGCCGGGTCGCGGTGGAGCACGATCCGGGCGACCTCGCGCCAGTCGGCACCGTCAGCCTCGGCGTCCAGCAGACGCAGATACGTGATGAGGTGCTGTTCGTCATAGCCGGTGAGACAGGACGCTTCCGGAGCGCTGTCGGCGACGGGCGGGTCGAGCGGGGGCTTCTGCATGATGGGGCCGATCAGGTCGGAGAACGAACGCGACGCACCCTAGCCTGCCGCGTTTGGGTATCGGAAGTTTCGTTAAGAAACATGACGCCGCGCCCTTGTCCGGACTCGATGAACAGGATGCCCGCCGCTTCCAGCGCGCGGCGAACCTGGTCGGCTGTGCCTTCGTGAACGCCGAGACCGCGCTCGGATTCAAGGCGCTTGAGCGCGGTCAATGCTACGAGGGCCTTTTCAGCAAGCATCTCCTGTGTCCAGTTCAGGAGTGCCCGTGCCGCCCTTACCTGTCGGCCAGTGATCATTCATGATCACATCCGACACGCAAAGCCAGCACACCAGAAATACGACTATAATAGTCGTATTATGAAGATTCAACATTGTTCTTTCAGGATGATGGCCAAATGGAATCGGCGTCTGAATTTCCGATGGTACGGGCGACCATACGAAAAGACCCCCGCACTATGCGGGGGGCGTCTCGTCGTGCGGTTCTGCCGCGAATTGCGCGCATGCCCGCTTCAGTTCGCGCTCGATCTGCCGACGCTCACGGCGGCTGAGGTGAAAGCTGGTCAGTTCGGCGCGCAGCATCTGGATGTGGTCGTGTAGCGTGGTCATCGTCCTGCTCCTTTCGTTTGTCGAAGACAGGACACCGCCTCATGCACGCGGGAACCGGGTCAGGGATCGCCGTCAGGCGACCGGCTTGCCGGCGTGCGGGGGAGCCGATTTTGTTCGGGACGACCGATAGGTCGGCTCGGGCAAAATTGGGGGGACCGCGCGTCCTTGAGGCGGTTCACGCCGGGCATGGTACAATGGGAAGACTGAGGGAAGCCCTGTTCCCCCTGCCCCACCCGAAGGCAGGCCGATCGGATCTCGGGCGATCAGCCACGCCCGCCCTTTCGTTCCGGCCGCCACCACGATGGCCCCGCCCGGACCGGCCGGGCGGGGATCGCGGTGCCTCAGTCGCCGTTGCGGCGGCCGTTGGGGCGGGACCAGATCAGGCTGTAGCCCTCGCCGTCCTCGTCATCGAAGAGATTGGCGAAGATCGGGGCGTTGAAGCTCGGATCGTCCAGCTTGAGGCTCAGATAGTCGCGCCCCTCGTTGGAGCGCCGGGACCAGGCCGCGCCGATCTCAACCCGACCGACGAAGACGCGGTGGCTGGGGGCGTTGTCGTTCGCGCGCGTGGTCTCGGGGGCGATGCGGACGTTCGGGGTCTGGAGCGAGAGGGTGACGATCTCGCCGTTATACCCGTTGCCGACTTTCTTGAAGGTGCCGATGGTGGCCATGATACTGCTCCGTGATCTCTGTTATCGAGCCCGCACCATTGCGGCCTCGATGGCGATCGGACAGACGGAGGCGATCGGCGGCGCATCCTTCAGGGCCGCAGCGCAGCGGAGGACGGCGGGACGGAATTTTCTTGATGCGCGAGGAATGACGGCGCAGCCGTCAGGGGAAGAAAATTATGACCCGCTGTTGCGCCATAGCCGATCGAGGCGCAGCCGGCCTTCGGCTAGATCAGCCATCTTGAGAGGCAGCATGCGTGCGCGGCCTGACAGAGCATACATCACGGAGACTATGGCGACCGGCACAGCACACGAGATCCGGCGGCAAACAGAATAGCGGCGTCAACCTCCTTCCATACCAGCCATCGAACCAGCCCATTCCGGGACAGCACCTCGCAGGACATGCCCAGCTTTCCCTGTTGCGATCGGCCTGTGGGCAATCTGAGCGCCAGTCCGGTTGCTTCAACAGGCGGACCGTATCAGGGTCAGAGCGTCGTATCCGCGCTTCGCCGTTCCTCGTTCCCCGCCTCTCGATGACGTGGAAAGACAGACCGGTGCCTGACCATGCCTGTCCGCCAACTGCCGCGCAGGCGCTCAGACCCGCGCGATACTCCCGCCGGCCGGTTCGGGCGGGGCCATGCCGGTAAAGCGGACGAACGCAGTGATGCCGACCGCCATCGCGCCGATCACCGAAAAGAAGAGTTGCCAGACGGCGGAGGGCATCATCATCTGGGCGAGGCCGTCCGTCGCGCTAAAACCGGCAATGACGGCGGGCACGGTATAGAGCAGGACGATCAGTCCTCGCAGCCAGATCCACGGTGCGCAGGCAAGTGCGATCTGGCCGACCGCGAAGGTCGCAATACCCGTCATGATGCCGACGATCAGAGCGCCGATCACGCCGGCGCCGGTATGGAACGCCCAGAGCCCGGCATACAGCCCGTCGGCAAACGGCAATGCAAAGACCGCAAGCGTGAACATGAGCCAGCAGAAAAATCCGATGCCGGCGACAATCAGGAACGGTGCGAAGATCACCATGGTGGCGGCTCCCGTAGAGATGACATGATCTGACGGTCGCGCCTGCCACCACCACCACGGCGCAACCCGCATCATAGCGAAAACGATGTGTCGACGGAACGAGAATCGTACTGGTGTCCGGCACGCGGACGTGCATCGTTATCGTCTCTCAGGGAGAAGACGTCATGGCGGAAATCACGGGGCGCGAGCTGCATCTGGTCAAAAAGGCGCTCGCCATTGCAGTGCTGGCGATCGAGCGGCAGCCAGGGCCGTTTCAGTCTTATTCGGACATGCAGGACATGAAGGGCCTGCTCGATCTTCTGGTGCCCGGCGACACCGAACTGGCCTTCTATGCCCGTTCCGCCCGGATCGCCGTCACGGGCAATCCGGACTGAAGATGGCGCTCACGCGCCGCCTCCAAAGCGCAGGACCGGGATACCGAGCTTTTTCGCCTTGTCGGCCAGGTTCTCCTGAATACCGGTGCCGGGAAAGACGATGACGCCGATTGGCATGGTGTCGAGCATGGCATCGTTGCGACGGAAGGGTGCTGCCTTGGCATGCTTCGTCCAGTCCGGCTTGAAGGCGATCTGCACGATCTCCCGGTGATCGGCCCAGCGCGAGGCAATGAATTCCGCGCCCCTGGGCGAACCGCCATGGAGCAGCACCATGTCAGGATGCTTCGTCCGGACCTTGTCCAACCGGTCCCAGATCAGGATATGGTCGTCGAAGTCGAGACCGCCGGTCACGACCACCTTGGGGCCGGGCGGAACCAGCAATTCGCCCTCAGCGCGACGTCGGGCGTTGAGGAAATCGCGGCTGTCGATCATGGAGGCCGTCATGGTCCCGCGTGAGATCAGCGACCCGGTTTTCGGCCGCCACGCGCTCATGGTCAGGCGCTCGAACTGCTCCTGCGCCTCATCACGGAAGATCTCGTAGGCGTTGCGGCGCTCGATCAGGGTCAGCCCTTCGGCGATCAGTCGCTCCAGTTCCACCGAGCGGATCTCGCTGCCATCCTGTTCCTGCTGGCTGCGTTTCTGCGCCTGCTCGTTGCGGTCAAGCTCACGCTCCACCTGGCCGACCATGCGGTGGAAGATGTTGACCGTGGACCAGAGCAGGGTTTCGAGGTCGGGTTCCAGCCGCGTGTCGGTCAGGATCGCGGCGATGGCGTCGAAGATGTCGGCGACCGCGCCACCGATGCGGGGCGCTTCGGGCAATGGCCGCGGGTCCGGTTCGTCCTCGAAAGGACGGTAGCCATACATCTGGAGTTCAGCCAGCACATGGGCGGTGGATGAAGCGGCGTGTGCGGGTTCAAAATCATCGGTGCGGGTCATGATGCGGTCCTCCCAGGTCTCCGGCCGCGCCCTTCGCGGCCTTTCCGGGGGCGGACAGCGGCAGACCAGGGACGGGCCGGAACCGCGCGATACGCGCGGCCGCAGCGCAGCGGAGGATGGCAGGGGGACCGGCTATTTTGCCTCGCGATGTAAAGCGCCCCCAAGGGGCGCGACGGAAAATAGCCGGTCCCCGCCATTGAAGGCCCGGCCCGGCTGACGCCCGCTCCCCTCCAGAAAGGCTGCAGGCGCGGACCTGCCTGATAGGAGGGCACAACAAGACCGTCAGACGAAAACGGAACACCGCCCGCTCCCTTCTTCCCGGCCTACTCAGGTGCCAATGCTCTCCAGAAACCGTGCCACGTCCGCTGGCGCGAGTTGCGGATGCAGGATCGCCCGGAGCGCGCCGGATCCAAGGGCACGGAGATCGTCGTTGAAATCGCCAAGCCGTGGTGACAGGCCGATCAGCTCGATCCCGGCGTCGTCCGCGCGGGCCTGCAGCGTCGCCAGCGCCTGATCCCCGGCCGGGTCGTCATCGCGCAGGACGTAGAGGCGGCGCAGCGTCGGCGGAAACGTCATGGCGGCGAGATGCGCCGAGGACAGGCATGCGGCCAGCGGCAGATCGGGCAGAACCTGCCGCAGCGACAGGACCGTCTCGATGCCTTCCCCGGCGGCGAGCACGTCAGACGCGACCCCGAAGCGCACGGCATGGCCGAGCAACCCGCCCAGGGCGCGGCGCGGATGGTCGACCGGCGCCTTGCCGCGGCCGTCCGCCGCCAGCCAGGTGCGATGGACGCCGGTCAGCGTGCCGTCGAGATCGGTGACGGCGGCGATCATGGCAGGCCAGGTCTCGGTCGGACTGTCCTCGTCCGGGCGGTAAAAGCAGCGTGGATGGAAGCGCAGGGCTCCGGTTCCGTGCAAAAGCGTCATGTCGCGTCTGCGGAGATACGCTTCTACTGACGTGCCCGCGATCGGTCCGGACATGGCCCAGAGCCGTCGAGCCGCTTCGGAAGAACTGGCCGGTCCGCGTTCCTGAGCAGGACGATCCCGCGATAACGGTACCGGATCGGGGCGCGGCAGGCTGAGGAACGCTCGCGCCTCATCGGCCACGTCGCAGAAATCCACCAGGCCGAGGTTTTCGCGGATCACGTCGAGCAGGTCGCCATGTTCGCCCGACTGTGCGTCGGTCCACTTACCTGCCCTGCCGTTGGCGGTATCATGCAGCCGGACAAACAGCGACCGCCCCGGCGTGTTGCGCACATCACCGACCAGCCAGTAATTGCCGTGACGGCGACCGACGGACAGATACCGCCGGCACACCGCCTCTGCGTTCTCCGCCAGACGACGGGCGAGATCGCCTGCATCATGCGAGGCCATTACCCCTGCCCTCCTGTGTCGGGATCGTCTCCATCCAGGGCAATCGCCAGCCAGCGATCGGTGGTCATCCATGACATCGTCCTGCGCCTGCCAAGGTCAAGCAGATGCGCGCCGCCGCTGAACGCGCCCACCCGGGGACGTGAACAGCTATTCGCCCACTGGAACCCCCATCGGCCCCGCAACCGGAATGCTCGCGCACAGCGTAGCACGAATTCCACGACCTGATGCGGATCGCCGGTCTGCTCGTCGTGCATCCAGAGTTTGGTGCCGCCATATTCAGGCACGATCGACAGAATGAAACCGTCAGAGGGTGGGTCTTCCGCCGCCAGTTCGTCCATGAATTCATTATAGAGGTCGAGCGCCTTTGCGGCATTGTCCACTGTGCCCACATCGAGCACGCAGGAAAAATGCGTGAAGAAATCAGCCATCGGAAGAACTCCCGAAACGAAAAAGCCCGGCGCTGTGGCCGGGCTCGTAAAAACGTATTGGCGGAAAGACGGAGAAGCGGCTTTCAGGACGCACGCTCCATCAGCCTGCGGGCCTTCTCTTCCAGATCCAGCCGCGTATCCTGATTGGCCCTGGTGCGAGCCAGCGCTGTAATCCCCTGCACGAAATCGAACACGCTCTCGGGCTTGCGCCCCTCCTCATGCAGCACGGTTTCGATGATCTTGGTAGTTTCCGGTTTCGAGAACCCACGACGACGCAGGAAACTTTCGCGATCCTCGTCGGTTTTTGCGACCAGTGCCTGCCGGGATGCCTGGATACCGGAGACAAACGACGCCGGGCTGGCCGTGGCGAAATTCCGCAGGGCCGGTGTCGCCTGATGCACGAAACGCGAGGCTGCAAACTTGCTATGCCGGATCGTGATCTGTTCGAAATTTTCCACGCCCCACAAAAGGCGGTTTTGACACACTCCCCGCAGATAGAATGACGCAATACCAAGACTTTTACTGCCGACTTCCGAATTCCACGCGTAGAAACCCCGGAAATAGAGATCGGGGTCACCATTGGGCAGGCGTCCGGCCTCGATCGGATGCGTATCGTCGACCAGAAACAGGAACACGTCGCGATCTGATGCGTAGAGCGTCGTGGTTTCCCTGGTGACGTCGACATACGGATTATGGGTCATGGTCGCCCAGTCGATGACGCCGGGCACCTTCCAGTTGGTATCGCCTGTGCCGTCCCCCGCGATCTTGCGCACCGCGCCCACCAGTTCGTGGTCCCAGATGCGACCGTAATCTGGACCGGTTACAGCGCGCAGCTCGACGCGCCCGTCTTCCGTCTCCAGCGTTTTGACCAGTTCGGCGCGGTGCGACAGCAGCCCATGCTGCAGGTTGATCGCTGCCAGTGGCGCTGGAAGATTGCGCAGGTACGACGATGGCGCGCCGACAAGGCTGCACATCTGGCCGAACGACCAGTGTGTGGGCGCGATCGGCTCATTCTGTCCCGGCACGGTGAGCGTCAGCCGCTCGGCATTGTCGCGGGATGCTTCCACGCGAATGGCGCGGCTTTCCACTGTGCGGGCCGTGGCCCGATCTGCTCGCGCCAGGGTCGCGGCGTGCAGATCGGACAGAGACAGGTAACGCTCGTCGTCGGGGCGCGAGAACCATTCGGACGAGACGCGGGCGCTGCGTTCGCCGCGCGACGGATCGATCTTAAAGCCGCCGGACGCAGCACCACGGGACGCAGGGGGCAGGATGGTGGTCGTGGTCATGGAAAACTCTCCTCTAATGCCGGTTATTCGGCACAGAAGGCGAAGCCGACCTCTTCCTCTGATCACCACTTCCCACGCGGGATCCCATACAACCCCAGAAATACCCAGCCCCTCATCCCGGAACACGGCGTTCCCGTCACCTACCCGAAATCACGACAGCAATGGGGGGCAGAACGAACCCGCTGCGCGGGATTGGTGCGGTGTGTAGGTCTGTCACCACAGCGTGAGATATCTGTTTTATTTGGAACTGTCCTGATCGGGCCAAGCACTCTGGCTTCTTCCCACCAGAAGGAGCCGGATGATGACAGAGTCCCTGTGCATTGCTGCAATCAGTCCCCTTCGCCAGCGCCTGCTTGATGACATGGCGGTGCGGCGGTTCTCCCGGGAGACGCAGCGCAATTACCTTCGCGATGTCGGCCGTTTCGCCACGTTTCTGGGTCGCTCACCCCATACGGCAACAGCCGAGGATGTGCGCCAGTTCCAGATCGCACAGAACGCGGCGGGCATGCCGACACCGACCATGAACGCCATCGTGTCGGCGCTGCGGTTTTTCTTCACCCAGACACTCGACCGCCCCGATCTTGCACGCAGGCTGGTCCGGGTGGCGCAGCCCCGCAACCTGCCCGTCGTGCTGAGCCGTGACGAGGTTGCCCGGCTGCTCAACGCGACCGTATGCCTCAAGCATCAGGCCGCCCTGTCGGTCGCCTATGGGGCAGGCCTGCGGGTGGCCGAGGTCGCAGCTCTCAAGATCAGTGATATCGACAGCGAGCGCATGCTGCTCAGGGTCGAACGGGGCAAAGGGGGACGATATCGCAACGCCATGCTTCCGGCAGACCTTCTGCCCCTGCTGCGGGAGTGGTGGAAGGCCGGACGCCAGCAGGGTGTGATGCATTCGGGTGGCTGGCTGTTTCCCGGGCAGGACACCATGAGACCCATCAGCACACGGCAGCTCCATCGCGTGGTTGTCGATGCGGCGCGGGCCGCTGCGATCACCAGACGTGTGGGGCCTCATACCCTGCGGCACAGCTTTGCCACGCACCTGCTTGAGGATGGTGTCGATGTCCGGGTGATCCAGGTTCTGCTGGGTCATTCCCGTCTGGAAACCACGGCCCTTTATACAAAAGTTGCGACACGGACCGTGCGGGCCGTCATCAGTCCGCTCGACAGGCTGGGTATGCTGGCGACAACGCAGGCGAGGCCCGACGGCTGATCTCCGAGCTTCGGTGGGTACGGTCATGTCCGCCTCCCTCGAACTGGGAGATATCTTCCGGGCTGCCGGCCCTGCCTGGCGGTCAGCCCATGCCGGCCGTCTCCCCCTGCAGCAGCTCAAGGTCATGTCGGCGATCGAACACTGTCGCACGGCGGCCCTTGGTGGTCATGTCGCGGCCTGCGGGAACTGTGGACACTGGCGGATCGCTTATAACAGCTGCCGCAACCGTCACTGTCCGCGCTGCCAGGGGAACGCCGCGCAGACATGGCTGGCCGAGCGGGAGGCCGATCTGCTGCCGGTCGGGTATTTCCATGTCGTCTTCACCCTGCCAGCGCGGATCGCCGACATCGCGCTGCAGAACAAGGCCGTTCTCTACGCCCTGCTGTTCCAGGCTGCCTCGGAGACGATGATGACGATCGCCGCCGATCCCCGGCATCTGGGTGCCCGTATCGGCATCACTGCCGTGCTGCACAGCTGGGGGTCGGCGCTGACCCACCATCCCCATGTGCACATGATCGTGCCGGGCGGCGGCCTGTCGCCCGATGGCCAGCGCTGGATCTCGTCGCGCCCGGCCTTCCTCCTGCCCGTTCGCGTGCTGGGCAAGCTGTTTCGTCGTCTGTTCCTCACCCGGTTACTTGCGCTTTTCGATGCTGACCGGCTGGCCTTCCGGGGCCGTCTTGCCCCTCTCGCAGACCGTCGTACCTTTCTGCGGTATCTGGCCCCCGTGCGCGGCAGGCGCTGGGTTGTTTATGCCAAACCACCTTTTGCGGGTCCCAAAGCGGTGCTGGCCTACCTGTCGCGCTATACCCACCGCGTCGCCATCTCGAACCGCCGCCTCCTGGCGTTCAACGAAAACGGCGTGACGTTCCGCTACAAGGACTACAGGCGGGACACGGCCCACCAGCAGCAGGTCATGACGCTCGCCACGGATGAGTTCATCCGTCGCTTCATGTTGCATGTCCTGCCACGGGGATTTCATCGCATCCGCCATTATGGCCTGCTGGCCAGTTCCAGCCGCAAGGCCAGCCTCGCCCGGGTGCGGGAACTGCTGAATGTCATACCCACGCCAGCGGCAGAAATCCCGGAGCCCGAACCGGTCACGCCACTGCCCTGCCCATGCTGTGGCGGACTAATGGTTGTTATCCAGATCCTTCCCCGCTGGTACCAGCCCAGAGGGCCGCCACCGGCGACTGATCCGGCCGGGGGATCACCATGATAGCCCGCAGAGACCACAGCATGACCGATCCCGATGCCGGAGTAGCTCCGCTCCGGCAAAGCGAGGTTCCTGTACGCATCACTGGAAAACCCGGGAAAATCGCTGCCTGCACCGCCAGTTCCGTCATCGCATCATGCAGATCCGATCACAAAAACCCGTTCCAGTTCCACATACGCACCTTTATGCTCTCGCTCAGCCTCTCCTCCGGGGTGGCGCCAGTTGCAAATTCCCCATAACTGAGTCCCGGTGTCGCGGGTTCGGTCTTCCCAGACTTTCGTACGCCTCGCGGCGCCCGAAACTCTTCAGGAGAACGGTCTGTCAGCTTTTCTGCTGTCTAACGTCAAATGCGGACATTTTCAGCAGTCCTACTGCTGAGTGGTGCCAATTTATATTGCAATAAAATATGATATTACTGCTGATCTTTATAAAGAAAAAGAATCTATCAATTCAGGAAAACAATTTTCACAATCATATTTTTCAGAAATTTTTTCGAAGAAAGCAGTAGCGTTGTTATGCATATTTATTTCCCACTTAGCATGAGCCAGGCTGATTTCTCCTATCTTGAATCTGGATATAGTATCGTCAGCTACGATGAATGCGTTTCTTGCCTCTTTGAGGTAGGAGCAAATATTTATAACGGATAGACGCTCCGTTTTCTCGAAAAACATTTTCAGAATCGCTTCTGAGTTAAGAGTTACATAATCTTCTGTAGGAGTTAAAATACTTCTCTCAAGCATTGACCCAACAGATCTATTTATTCCCCTTTCAACAAATACTAGATTTATCCATGCATTGGGCCATGCCGCTTTAATTCTAGAACGCCCTACAGCGTGGTCGGCGTCCCTGCCATTGAAAGTGAGACGTTTGCCAAATACATTACTCGCGGTTATGATTAATTGTTCTCTATATTTATCATTGTTGATGTCGACCCATATTTGTCGGTAGCTAAGTTTATCCTGACCGCTTGATATATCTCCGGAAATAATTAATCCAATTTTATCATTGTCATCATCAATTTCGGAAATTGATAAATTATTTGATTCTGACCAGCTCTTCAGTGAGACGAGATCCTTGAACGCTATGGGCACACTTACATTTGCCTCGATAAGAGTCTTAAAATCCAATCCTGAGGATTGTTCATGCATTGCCTCAAACACAACCAAGATTATTATTCCTCATACTAAAAATATTCTTTTTATACCTTGAAGATTAGGTTTTATTTTTCAAATTATTTTTTCCTAGATTTCTTCATATGATGGCCGACCGCGAACGCTCGGGCAAAACAACAACCATATGCAGTGTTTTGTACGAAATTAGCGATAATTCAAAAACCTAGATGCTTAAGCGTATTGGCAACCCTTCAAAAAATTCCGGCGAATCCGATCATTACTTAGAAGCTAAACACTCAAAGAGGCAAGGACTATGTGTCTACTTCCGGAAGAAAGCAAATGACCATTCGTCGTCCGACATGAGGCGACTGTCGACTTTCTGTTCTAGTTCGCTTTAGCAGACAGGCGAATTGGGGGCGAACGGAATGTCTGATATCGGGAAGCAATAGCCGAAAGCAGTCATTCGCAGCACTCAGGTTCACGGAGCTTACCGGTCCATCCCATTCGTTTAGCGTCCAATTGTGAGCTCCCAAGTGCGGACCTGTAGCTTCCATACCCGATCACACAGCAACGACTGCGCGACGGCCAACGTTCGTCGATAGTCTGACTCACAAAAGCCCGAAGCGACCTTCGGTCGGGTTTCCTGTGAATATCGTAAGATTCAACCCCTCGAGTTCGCTGTCAGGTGGATGCTGATTCTCAATGACTATTACTTGGCTGCCATCGCCATGGTGTGCCTTAAGATAGCTGTAGAACCGCTCCTTCAGATCTGTACCCTGTAGCGCGGTATCCTCATCGCCCTCAGGCTTGAAGTAGGCTAGAAGCGGGGAGTCCAGCACTAGAAAGCCTGGATGCGGCAGACCATGTTCCTGACAATATTCAAGCAAGGCGATCGAAACGGCGGCATGCGTTATCGCACGCAAGCCCTTACCGCGACTTCCTCTTGGTTTTCCGTCGATGACAAAATCACTTGCATCTTTGTCGTAATGGACACGGCATTCACCAGGAAAATTCCACGCTTTGAGAATTTGCTCGACCTTCAACGAGAATCGGTGGGCGACAGCCTCTGAGAATCCGACTGCGACCTTGGTCTTCTCAGCAGGTTCGGCCGCGACATCATCCAGATCTGCGCGGCGTGCTTCGAGCTTGTCTCGCCGATCAAAAAGAGCCAAAAATCCACGGACGGCTGACCGCGTCTCGATGATGTCGGTGAACTTTGCTCGAGCAGCTTCCACTTCGGGCGCCATAGTCTGCCGGATGTCGCCATCGACGGTAGCGTAGGCTTCTACGACCGTTGCCTGCAAATCTTCGAGGTGATCTTTTTCGGCCCGCAGTTGGGTTACTGTGGAGGCGAGTTCCTCAGAGAGTCGCTCGATTTTTCCAATTTCGGCCGTCGCCGCTTCAACGATTTCCGCGACATTTCCGTCGCAATCAGCGTCGGCATGCTGAGCTTCGGGCCCTGCTCCGCATAGCGGACAGGCCACGCGCTCGACGTAGGCGAATAATGTGCCGCTCTCTTGGATTGCCTGCAGGCGATCACGGTCAACTGCGTAATGCTCCCGAAGAAGTTCGAAGCGGGCGAGCAACTCACCAATCTCGTCGAGCCGGTCGGTAATTTCACGCGATTGGTTTGCCAGCTCGCGGCGCTGAGACATCCGATCTTCGAGGTTCAGCTGCGCGTCTGCCACGCTGTTCCGATGTTCAGCTGCGGAGGTTTCGAGCCTTTCGAGTTGCGCTTCCAGCTCGGCTTTCTCTTCTCCCATATCGGTAATTTCCGACGCGAGATCCGCGATTAGTTCGTCGAGCAGCATGAGCTGTCCTGTCTGGTCTGGCTCGTCAGCCGTGACGGACACAACAGCGGAATCATCGATCCCAGTTAGCAACAGCTTGATGGTGGCGAGTTCGGCCGTCTTAAGGGTGTACTGCCCACCCCAGAATGGCGATCCCTTGTGTTGAATTTCACCTTCTTGCACAATTACGAGGCGGGCTAGGTTGCGGAAGCTGAGACTGTTGGTCGTGCTCTTCGCGCTGCTCTTCAGGATCCGCTTGCCGAGGAGGCCTATTTTTTCGAGCAGAAATCCTGACACATTATCAATGCGCTCATGTGCATGCGCTTGACGTAGCGTATGTGCGGTATCGCCTTGGCGAAGAATGAAATTCCCGCCCGAGATCGCACGCTCGAAAGTCCATGATTCGGATTCGGGACCGGACAGACCCAGATATAAAGCACTGTAGCCCTCCCTTTCCGGGATCTCCTTCAGGTCGGAGCCGCCGAGCATGAAGTCGATCGCCTCAGCAAGAAAGGATTTACCGGTGTCCGATGCACCACAGATAACGTTGACGCCACGAGAAAAGCTAATCTCAGCGCGCTTAGAGGGGCCTGAAAAACCCAGTTTGTCCAGACGGAGATAGCCACTCATACGCGAGGCCCTCGAAGCTGACCAGGCTGGAACTGGCTAGTCCATTTCTCAAAGAAACGCTGAGTAATCGTGCGGATCGCATCGGTGGTCATATGGCCAAATGCTTGAATAACCCAGGCCGCTCGCGCCCTCAACTCAACCGAGTATGGTGCACTCAATGCTGCCATGTAAGGTGCCGCAGCCTCGCCTGCACGGTAAAGTATCCCATCTGGGCGCGCTACCCGCTCGACCAACCCCCGGCTCGCCATCAGAAGCAATCCCTTTTCAATGATTTCCCTACGAACCAGAAGTTCGCCAGCGCGCATCGGCAATGGCACGTGCAGGCTGTCTGGACCTCCAGCGTCGCTGGAATGCACAACAAGGTAATCAAGCTCGACAAGCCGCTGCAAATCGCAGCCATTCGGGTGGGCAGCCTCCAAGATCGCAAGGGCGCGCACGCCCGTTTCCAAAGGGCTGTTAAACGGGCTCAGCCGCTTACTCATCAGTCGGTATCCAATAAAGCCGGTCTTCATTCGCAAGCTGGTGGCAAATGCCTTGCCGGTCCTGAACGCGTGTGGCGGGGGCTAATGGATTGGACGTTAAAACAATCTGCGCCGCTTGCGACACGGTCGCCTTCATACGCTCGAACCCTGTTAGATGCGAACCCTCGCATATGTCGACGACGCCCTGAAAGACTTCCTCCTGCAAAGCGTCGAACGTCCCTTCAGGCACGGTGTCCCGCGAGAAATTCCTTAGCGCTTCCGCGCTGTAAAAGCGTTCACGTTGCCTGCTGAAGTCACGGTGAAGCGGTTGCTTCGAAGCGAGGGCGGTAACGTCCGGCAACTGTTCACCTAGGTGGTCCCCATAGGCATTGAGGAGTTGCCGAATATACCGGCTCTCGTGTTCAGCAGGCTCAGCCGGCGGAACATGTGAAGCTGGGCGTGCTGGAAGGCCGCCGCCGAAACGGATCGCATGGAACTTGGTGGTTTCATGCTGGGCGATCAGTTCCAATACGCTTTTGGACCCGAAGATCGAGAAATCAAACGCATTGAAGTAGGAGAGAAGACTGCCCGTAAGTGCCACATCTGCCGTCTTAGTGATTTCGTGCCGACACTGCCTTTCCCAGGCGTCCCGGGTGCTCTCCTTCAGACTCATCGGGTCAAGGAGAAGTTTTGCAGCGGTTGTGCCGACGTCTTTGCTTGCGGCGAAGTAGTGCTTTCTCGGCACGGTAAACTCACCGAGCCACGAATAGTAGATGATCTTCCCGATTTCGACATGAATATCTGAAGGACGTAACGGATGATCGTAACGCTTGCACTGGTAATTGTCCCATGGAGCGCTGAACCCTGCGGCGGCGGTAAAACCGGTGACGTCGAGCCCCATGTCGCCAGCGCCCGCAAAGCGTCGCACGATCGCATAACCCTTGAGCGAACTCGCCCACTCCTCCGTGAAGCCTTCCCAGTCATCCGGAGAAAAGACCTGCACACGGATGGCTTTCGGGATCGGTAGACCGGCCTGCACATGATCTGCTGAAGCGACTTCCGAAATCGCTTTCGGCGCGATCGACTTAAAATCAGAATTTGCAATCAAAGTTGCCAATCCCCCGCCCCCCTTTAAACCAGAAATAACATACGCTTACAAACAAAGTTATCGCAAGATGGGCTCCCGAGAGATCAATTGTGTTGGTGATCTCAATGAAAGGGGACGATAAGGCTGAACGAGCGGCGGTGATCATGTCCCACCTCCGGGGCGCGCACTGTGCGGAATGAGGGCGCCAAAGGATCGCTAATCACTTCCGTGTAGCGTCCGGAATTTGCGGCGAGGCGCTCCGAAGCTGTCGGTCGGTTAGGTCCCAAACGCGGTTTATCGCGGTTCACCTAAAAACGTCTGCTTTCGGGCAGCCACCATCACCATTTCGATGTCTGACTTGAGGCGACAACCGACATTACAATGAAAGATGCAGGACGGAATTCGTCCCTACGTCGCAAAGCCAGGCTGGCAACTCGCACCTGCCTGGTTCATTGTTTACGTAATGAATCCGTTTCGTTCGCCCGATAACGACCATCCCCTGTCGCATGCCCTCATCCTGAAGGCCGCGCTGCTGACGATTGGCTATATTGAGAAACACGGCCCGATCGGCCTCACGCCCAGCAAGGCGCTGAAACGCTATTTTGTCGCATGGGCGGCCGAGGCATTTGACTGGCCCGGCTATACGGTCGAAGACCTCTATGCCGTCAACAAAGTTCTCAATGAACACGATTTTCCGCCGCTGGTGATCCTGCATGAGGTTCTGCTCAGTGCGAAGCTCGCACGGCATTTCAAGGGAACCCTGCGACTGACCGACCTGGCGAGAAAGCTCAGATCGGAGCCAGCCCGGCTCTGGATGCTGTTGACGACCCATCTTCTCTTTGTCATCGACCACAGCCCTTATACCCGAAGCGATGAACCACTGTTCGGCAACTGGGATATCTTTCTCAACGTCATCAATATCGAAGCTCAGGTTGCCGTCACCGAAGAGCGGCTGTGTTCGGTTCTCTACGGGGGCGAGGAAGAAGATATCCGTCGCCGGGATTTCAAGCTGACCGCCAGTCTTTACGTCCATGTCCTGCGACCGCTGTGCTGGGCAGGACTGCTCAACGAGCACCGAACAGGCACCGGCTTCAGCAGACGGGATTTCTATACCAAAACGCCCTTATGGCCAGCAGCCCTTAGCCTTGAAACGGATCGACACCTGCACCCGGCGACCCGTCACTGACTCCAACCGGCCACCAACCCGGGTGTACGTTGCAACGGCTGTGCCCGGATACAGTCTCGTCCAATACAAAAGGCGGCTCCCGAAGATCGGAAGCCGCCCATGATATTCATCGACAGATCTCACTCGGCTGCGACCGCATCAGGACTATCGATCATACGCGCCGCCTCTTCCTCCCATTCAGTTCGCTCCGGCGCATGCGCCGTCCGCAGGGCCTCCGGTAGCCAGCCGGCGCCCTCAAGCAGCCTTTCGGCCGCCTGCGCCATGTCGTTCTTTTTCAGATGTACGATACGCTCAGCCGCCTCAGTTCCCCGCGCCTCGCGTACGGCTTCGAGAATACGGGCCTTGGTGACGCGGCCCAGATAGTTCTCCACCGTTGGCTGCCAGCCCGCTTCGGCCAGATCGAGCGCGAGCGCGGTGGCGAGACGGTCGGCTCGTGCCAGCCGTTCCCTGACGCTGCGTGCCAGAGACGGGCCATGAGACGATTCATGCAGCGCGTTGATCCCGAAAGACAGGCAATGCGCCAGCAGGGCCAGACGGCTGGTGTCGTCCAGTCCGTCGATCCAGCGCCACAGGGCGTCTTCATCCTCCGGCAGATCGTGCTTCCAGCCCTCGTTGCGCTGGCGCAGCGCATGAGCCGGCAGACTGCCCGGCATGTCGGGGGAATGA
The DNA here is from genome assembly GCF_003311635.1 of Novacetimonas cocois. GTDB lineage: Bacteria > Pseudomonadota > Alphaproteobacteria > Acetobacterales > Acetobacteraceae > Novacetimonas > Novacetimonas cocois. The sequence continues at coordinate 28,457 of NZ_QEXL01000023.1, forward strand.
ACCGGAAGGGAAATTTCCCGGACATAGGCTTCCAGGCAGTCCGCGCCCGAGACCTGCCAGTAGATATCGCGCACCAGTGTATGCAGGAATTCGGTCAGCGCGATGTGGGGATTGCCGGCAAACGCATCCCGCAGCGCCAGCGTGCGCCAGGCTGTCAGTTCGGTCAGCAGGCGGTCGGAAAGCGGCTTCAGGCCGTCTTCCTCCTCGGGCTCGATGTCGGGTGCGCCTTCCCTCCCATTCCCTTCGGCATCGTCGCCATCGCCGCGATGGTCAATGGCTTCGTCATATCCGTCTGATTCGTCGTGATCGACTTCAGGTTCGACCGGCATATCTTCCGGCCGGACGAAGCCCCGCTCGACCAGCAGCGTGCCGTCGGTGTCCAGGCTGACGAAGGCCCCTGCCCGCACTTTGTCTGTCGGCTCGAAGGAAACGGAGCGTTCTTCCAGCGCCTCAATGGCCTGTTCGATCTCGCCAAGGCGCGCGTCGATTTCTTCCGGGAATTCATCGGCCTGCGCGTATTCCGCCTCAATGGCTTCCTGCTCGCTGTGCAGCCCGATCAGACGCGCGGCATCTTCTTCCGAGAGCACCACCGGCACACCGTCGATCTCCGCTAAGTGCCGTGTATGACCCCAGGGAAAGGACAGCGCCGTCTCGACCCATTTCCAGCCTTCGGCACGGACCTGTTCGGCAGCTTCCTGCAACTTCTCCATCACCAGCCGGTCGAGCAGGGTCGGATCCTGCAGCCAGCCGCCATCGTCTGCCTCGAACAGGTCACGCATGACGGCACCGCCGGCGACAAGATAGACGTTCAGCCCGACAAAGCGTACCCGGCGATCCGACGCCCGCACGGTCTTCTCCGTCAGCATGCGGCGGATCAGATAGGGCTCGCGATTGTGGCTCTGGGCAATAATCTCCCAGACCTGTTCCTGACGGGTGTGGTCATCGCTGATGGAAAACGCCATCAACTGGTCGAGCTTCATGCCATCCTGCTCGTAAATATCGAGCAGTTTGTCCGATACGGTCATCAGGCGCAGTCGCTGCTTCACCACGGCCGGCACGACGAAAAACGCGGCCGCGATCTCTTCTTCGGACATGCCCTTCTCCAGCATGTCACGAAAGGCGCGAAACTGGTCCAGCGGATGCAGGGCCACGCGCTGGACGTTCTCCGCCAGGGAATCATCCTCGGCGAGAATGGCCGATCCGGCCTCGCGCAGGACGCAGGGCACCGGGGCGGTCTTCGCCAGTTTCTTCTGCTTCACCAGCAGTTCAAGGGCGCGGAAGCGTCGACCGCCGGCGGGCACCTCAAAGGTACCGGTCTCGACACCGGCATCGTCAAGAATGGGCCGGACGTTCAGGCTCTGGAGCAGCCCACGACGTTCGATATCGGCGGCCAGTTCCTCAATCGACAGGCCAGCCTTCACGCGCCGCACGTTGGACTGCGACAGCACCAGCTTGTTGAAGGGGATATCACGGGACGCATTGAGGGCGATTTTCTGGATGGCGCTCGCCATGGCAGAACACTCCGTGACGGACGGGCGGAAGCCTCTCTCCCACCCCTAATCCGTCACGAAAAACCCCACGTCCCTCTTCCTCTCTCCTGGCCCAACAGACACCAGATCACATCCACGGAACCGCGTAGATACGGCTTTACGGAACGCAAACCCGTATCAACCAACCTGCGAGTCGACGCTCACCGCGATAAATTACGACTATTATAGTCGTTCCATCACCATCTTGTGATGATGCCGACCACGATAGCCGCGAATGTTCGTGACTATCCCGAAGCCCTCTTCGGACGATCCATCTCCTTGTTTCCGTGTATTTTTCTGTTCGCGCATCTCCCGTTCGATCTCCACAGTGCGTTCAGAACCACCCACGGGTCCATGCAGAAAGGACGGGAAGATGGCACGCCAACGCGATACGATAGCGGGCAAGGTGCGGCTCATTCTCGACGCCCCGGACGCCAACGTGACACCATTACGCAGTGGAGCCGATCCTCGGCTGGTCAGTCTGGTCCGGCTTCTGGCCCGTCAGGCCGCACGGGATTTCGTCAACGCTGAAGTGGAGGCCGCGAGGCGACGCGATCTCCAGGAATAGGGAGATAGGATTGTGAAGGTCGCGCTCTACGCCCGCTACTCATCCGACAACCAGCGCGACGCGTCGATCGAGGACCAGCTTCGGCTGTGCCGGCTCCATGCCGAGAAGCAGGGCTGGACGATCGTCGATAGCTACACGGATCGTGCCATCTCCGGTGCGTCCCTGCTCCGCCCCGGCATTCAGGAACTGATCCAGGACGCCACGCGCGGTCGCTTCACGATCATCGTGGCCGAAGCCATGGACCGGCTGTCGCGCGACCAGGAAGATATCGCCGGCCTGTTCAAACGGATGACGTTCGCCGGCGTACGGATCATCACCCTCTCCGAGGGCGACGTCACCCACCTGCACATCGGCCTCAAGGGCACCATGAATGCCCTGTTCCTCAAGGATCTGGCCGAGAAGGTGCGCCGTGGCCTGCGCGGACGCGTCGAGGACGGCAAGTCCGGCGGTGGCAACTCTTATGGTTATGATGTCGTGCGCCAGTTCGATGCGAAAGGCGAGCGCATCCGGGGCGACCGGACCATCAACGAGGAAGAGGCCCGTACGGTCAGACGGATCTTCACCGATTACACGCGGGGCAAGTCGTCGCGCACGATCGCCATGGAACTGAACCGGGACGGCGTTCCGGGTCCACAGGGTCACGAATGGGGACCATCCACCATTCACGGCAATCGGGAACGTGGCACCGGCATCCTCAACAACGAGATGTATGTCGGACGCCTGGTCTGGAACCGGCTGCGCTATCTCAAGGATCCTGATAGCGGCAAGCGCGTCTCCCGTCTCAATCCTAAATCCGAATGGGTCATCCAGGAGGTGCCGGAACTGCGGATCATCGAGCAGGATCTATGGGATGCCGTGAAGGCGCGCCAGGCCGAAACAACCTTCAGCCAGCCGGCACGGGGCAACGAAGCCCTCAATCACCGGCGCCGTCCTCGCCACCTCTTTGCCGGGCTCATCCGCTGCGGCTGCTGTGGCGGCGGGTACAGCATGATCTCGAAGGATCTGCTCGGCTGCTCGACAGCACGCAACAAGGGCACCTGCGATAACCGGCTCAACATCCGTCGGGATGCGCTTGAAGCATCGGTCCTCAGTGGGCTGCGCACGCATCTGATGGAACCGGACCTGTTCAGGGAGTTCTGCAACGAGTTCACCCGCGAGGTGAACCGACTGCGCATGGAACTTGGTGCCGATCTCGCAGCAATGCGGAACGAACTGCCTCGCATTGATCGCGAACTGGACAAGGCGATTCAGGCCATCCTCGACGGCGTTCCGGGTGCGAAGCTCAAGGATAAGATCGGCGCGCTCGAAGCTCGCAAGATCGAACTCACAGAACGTCTGGCCAACGCGGAGGAGCCGCCTCCCCTTCTCCATCCGAACATGGCGGAGATCTACCAGCAGCGGATCGCGTCTCTTTATGAGAGCCTTCAGGCCGAAGAGACGAAGACGGAGGCGGCCGAGCGTCTGCGCACGCTCGTCTCGCAGATCACGCTCCAACCGGCCGACGGCGAACTGACGATCATCCTGCGCGGCGATCTGGCAGCGATCCTGCAGTTCGCGTCGCACAAGAAAAACGCCACGGTCCATCCGGACTGTGGCGTTCTTGATGCGTTCGTATCGCAAGTATCGTTGGTTGCGGGGAACCGCACACTACGATCCCGGCGAAATGTGGCGAATGGTCATTCGCAAGCGTCGTTGGTTGCGGGGGCAGGATTTGAACCTGCGGCCTTCAGGTTATGAGCCTGACG
>NZ_QEXL01000024.1 GCF_003311635.1 Novacetimonas cocois
GCCGCGCCGAACGGGTCGTATTCGCTCTCGCTGCGGCGGGTGAAGCCCGAAAGCCCGCCCGGCTGGCGCAGCGTGCGGATGCGGTCGCGCCGCCCCGTCAGGATCTTGTGCGGATAGGTCTGGTGGCCGACATCCCAGATCACCCGGTCGTCGGGCGTGTCAAACACCGCATGCAGCGCGACCGTCAGTTCCACCACGCCAAGCGACGCGCCCAGNATGCCCGCTCGTCGTCGAGACCGTGTCGATCGTCTCCGCCCGCAGCTCGTCCGCAAGCGCCTTGAGCTGCTCCACCGAAAGGTTGCGAAGGTCATGCGGGTAACGCACCCGGTCCAGATGCGCAAAACGGCCCAGCGTCGGGATCGAGCCCCAGGACTCCGCGTCGGGGGTGGNGGGTATCAGTCATGCACTCAGTTCCTGCGCTCTACCACGTAATTCACCAGATCGCGCAGGCGGTCCGCCTCGGATCCAAAGATATCCAGATGGGCCTTGGCCTGTTCCGCAAGGCGGCGTGCCTCCCGCGCAGCACCCTCGACACCGAGGAGGGCGACATAGGTGGACTTGCCCGCGGCCTCGTCCTTGCCCGCCGTCTTGCCGAGTTCCTCGGCGCTGGCGGTCGCGTCCAGCACGTCATCCGCCACCTGGAAGGCCGCGCCAAGGTCGCGCCCATAGGCCGCGATTCTCTCCCGCACATCAGCCCCGGCCTGGCCGAGAATCGCCCCGGCCTCTGCCGAGTAACGGATCAGGCAGCCGGTCTTGAGCGCATGCAGCCGCGCCACTTCCTCCAGCGACAGGGAACGGCCTTCGCCTTCCATGTCGATCATCTGGCCGCCCACCATGCCTGCAGCGCCCGAGGCCGCGGCCAGCGCCGTGACAAGCTCGATCCGCACACCGGCGTCGGAATGGGTCGCAGGGTCGGCCAGGATGCCGAACGACATCGTCTGCAGGGCATCCCCGGCAAGGATGGCCGTCGCCTCGTCGAACTTGCGATGGGTGGAAGGCTGCCCCCGGCGCAGGTCATCGTCATCCATGGCCGGCAGGTCGTCATGCACCAGGGAATACGCATGCAGCATTTCCACCGACGCGGCGACGCGATAGGCCGCGTCCCCGTCCACCCGGAACATGCTCGCGACCTCGGCCACCAGATAGCCGCGCAGACGCTTCCCCCCGCCAAGGGTGGCATAGCGCATGGCATCGATCAGGCGTGCTTCCCCGCCCTTTACCGGGGCAAGCAGGCGATCGATCGCATGTTCGATCGCCTCGGCCCGCGTGGCGAGGGACGCGCGCAGACGGACCATACGGTCCTGGCCGTCTTTTTCGGGCGAGGGTGCTGTTGTTTGGCTCATCTGACGCATCAATCCATAGATTTCGCATCCAGCGTGCCATCGGCGCGCTGGATAATCGCCTGAACGCGGGCCTCGGCCTCGTTCAACCGGGTCTCACAATACTGTCGAAGGACGGCGCCACGCTCATATGCCTTGATGGCATCTTCCAGCCTGAGCTGACCGCCTTCCAGCTGACGGACAATGCCTTCCAGTTCGGCAAGCGCGTCCTCGAAGGAAAGGGAAGTCAGTTCATCTGTCATCGGCATGTCACACTTTCATCATCTCGTGGCGCAGGAATTACAACCTTGAGCAGGCTTCTGCCAAGGGGCATGTGAACGGATTGCACCGCGTCACGGGCATGACCGGCGCGTCATTGCGCATGGATAGATGCCAATGCCCATGCAAATCCACAAAAAACTATTTATTTTCAGAAGACTGCTTGCGACGGATCACAAATGACAGGGTTCCGCCCTCTTCACCGAATGCGATCAGCGCATGCCCGGTCTCCCGGCAGAAAGTCTGAAAATCGGCCACTGACGCCCGATCCGTGGCCATGACACGCAGGCGCCCGCCGGCGGGCATGCCGCGCAGGATCCGGTTCGCTTTGAGCACGGGGAGTGGACATGTCAGTCCGCGTGCATCAAGTAGGATTTCGTTCATGCCACGTCTCTTCCTTTGATACGGAGCCCTCCGGCATGCGGGACAGGGCGGGTTTGAAGTCTGAGCAAGATCGGATCATAAAAGAAAACAAGCCATGGATGTAATCATGACGCATGAAAGTAGCTGCTGATGGGGCCTTATCGTATCGGAATCGATTTTGGGGGCACCAAGATCGAAATTGCGGCCCTGGGTCATGATGGCAAGGAACTGATCCGCCGCCGCATTACCAACCCGGGCAATTACACCGGCGCCATCCGCGCCATGTGCGAGCTGATTTCCGGCGTTGATGGGGAACTGGGCGGGGAAGGGACCGTGGGAATCGGCATTCCCGGCTCCATCAGCCCTGACACGCATGTCATCAAGAACGCCAATGCCACGTGGCTGAACAACCAGCCGCTCGACAGGGACATGACAGAAGCGCTGGGCCGGAAGGTCCGGGTGGAAAATGACGCCAACTGCTTTGCCCTGTCCGAAGCCATCGACGGGGCGGGGCAGGGGTACAAGACGGTCTTTGGGGTCATCATCGGCACGGGGATGGGCGCGGGGATCGTAACGGATCACCAGCTGATCATCGGCGCGCATCACATCGCGGGCGAATGGGGGCATGTGCCGCTGCCGTGGCCGCGCCTGGAAGAATTCCCGATGCCCAAGTGCTTCTGCGGGAATGAAGGGTGCATGGAGCGCTTCCTGAGCGGGTCCGCCCTGGCGCAGGACTGGAAAGGTCCGGGCCACCGCAGTGCGGGCGGAATCGTGGATGCCGCGGAAAACGGCGACATAACGGCCATCGGTGCGCTTGACCGGTACATGGAACGCATGGCCCGCGCCTGCGCGCTGGCGATCAATTTCCTTGATCCTGACGTCATCGTGCTGGGGGGCGGGGTTTCCAACATCGGGGAGATTTATGAACGCGTCCCCCCATTGATGCGACGTTACGCCATCACGCCCAACTGCAATACGCCGATTGTCAAGAACATGCATGGCGACAGTTCGGGCGTCCGTGGCGCGGCGTGGCTGTGGAATACGCCGTAACACCGCAATCCTCCCCCGATCCCGTCGGGGGAGGTCAGGCCTCTTCGGCCCCGCGCCCCCGGAACTCGGTGGCGATCACGTAGAGTTCGCTGGATTCCTTGCGGCTTGCCGGGGGCTTGGCGTGACGCACCTGTCCGAACGAACGCTTCATCGCCTCGAGCATCTGCTTTTCCGAACCACCCTGGAACACCTTTGCAACAAAGCTGCCGCCGGGGGCCAGGATCCGGACCGCGAAATCAAGCGCCAGTTCGGCAAGGCCGATGATGCGCAGGTGGTCGGTCGGCGCGTGGCCCGTCGTGTTGGGGGCCATGTCCGACATCACCAGATCCGCCGGTCCGTCAAGCAGCTGCGTCAGCCGTTCCGGCATGTCCGGGTCATTAAAATCCCCCTCGATGATCGTCGCGCCGGGCACGGGGTCCACCGGCAGCAGGTCAACCCCCACCACATGGCTGGCCCCACGCTTGACGGCCACCTGCGCCCAGCCACCGGGGGCCGCGCCAAGATCGACCACCCGCATGCCGGGCCTGAGAAGATGGAAGCGGTCATCAAGCTCGATCAGCTTGAACGCCGCGCGGGATCGCCATCCCTGTTTCTGTGCCGCCTGAACATAGGGGTCATTGAGCTGCCGCTGCAGCCAGCGGTGCTGCGCCGTGGTGCGGCCACGCGCCTTCTTGACGGTAACGGTCTGGTTGCGGGCGGAACGAACGGCGCTCGAATCCGCGCTAGCAAGGGATTCGCCGGGGGTCAGGCTGCTGGAACGGGATTTTCCGGGAACGCGGGGCTTCTGATCTGCTGGTCGTCTTTTCATGTAAAGGTATCGCTCGTCGGGCGCATCCGGGGCCGGACATGGGAAAAGGAAGGGGGTACCGGCTGAAAGGCGATACGCGAAGTCCTGCCGATCATGCGCAAAAGCATGCCGTCACGCAATCCTCGATCCGCCACGACGACTTCCGGCACCTGCCATGCCTGCTGGATGGCCTCGAAAATGGCGCATCCCGCCATGATGTACCGGGCGCGATCCGGCCCGATCCCCACATGGGCCGACAGACCCGCCAGATCCATGCGATTAAGGGTCCTGATGACCTCCAGCGCCCGGTTCATGGGCAGGGTGGCGCCATCGACCGTGGCGCGGTCATAGCGAACCTGCCCCAGCGCGACGCTGGCCAGGGTTGTCACGGTACCGCTTGTTCCCATCATGAGGACATTGCCGCCCGCGATTTCGCGCCGGATGCAATGAACCTTCTCGAATTCCTCCAGCTGCGTACGCGCCATCGCGACCATCGCCGCGTAACCGTCGGGCGTAAAGGCTGCGTCCCCCATCTGTTCCGACATGGTGATGACGCCCATCGGCAGGCTCAGATACCCGATCAGCGACTGGCGTGTCCGGACATGATCGGTACGCACCCACGCGATTTCCGTTGACCCGCCGCCAATATCAAACAGCAGCGCACGCTCCCGCAGCGGGGAGAAGCGCCCGTCATGCAGTAACGAGGCGCAGCTTGTCAGGGCGAGCTCAGCTTCCTCACGCGCGGAGATGATAGAGATGGACAGCCCCGTTTCATGCCGGATGGATTCAAGAAAAGCAGCCTCATTCTCGGCACGGCGGCATGCTTCTGTCGCAATGGCCGCATATTTCCTCAGACCCGCGCGACGCATCCGCGCGACGCATGTCCGCAGGGCTTCGGCCGTGCGCTCCATGGCCGCGTGGCCCAGCCGTCCCGTGCGATGCAGCCCTTCGCCAAGCCTTACGACACGGCTGAAACTGTCGATGACGCGAAAGCCACGCCCCGCCGGTGCTGCAACCATCAGGCGGCAATTATGCGTTCCCAGATCCAGTGCCGCGTACAGGGGGGCGGAACAGGATGGCTGCCTGAAATCAGACATCCCGAACATCTGGCCCTGTTCCTGTGCGGCGGGGTGGGGAACGTTGTGCAGCATCCGTACAATCCTTTGCCCTTCAAGGCATTCCGTCATTGTGGGGACTGTCCTGCGTTAAACGCAAGTCAAATATGTGATTGTGTGAAAAGATCGAAAAAAGATGGTTGCGCGCCCCAGGGCCCGATGCTATCACCCCCTCACCGCAACGACAGCGCTTCTGCCGATCAGGGCAGACCTGCTGGGGGATAGTTTAGCGGTAGAACTACCGGCTCTGACCCGGTCAGCCCTGGTTCGAATCCAGGTCCCCCAGCCATTTCCATTATAAAATCATAAATGATCATCCAGACAGACAAAACTGCATGTCCGGACGTTATCTGCATGGAAAACCGGCGCGAACGGTCCGTTGGCCAGTAATGGAAAACGCCCGGTCAGGGGAGGGCGGCTTTCCGTGCGAGCGCTCCTCATGGCCGCATAGTGCGAAAAAGCCGCGTGTGTGTTCCGACAGGTTCCTTTGTTCATGAACGACAGACTCTGATTCATAACGTGACATGACCGATTGTCGTTCAGTCAGTAGTGTTTTTTGCGCCGTTTTTGCTAAAACCGCGCATCGACAACCTGTGGCAGGAACCTGACGAGTAATGCGCATTGCCTATATTATAAATTCCCTTGAAGGCGGTGGCGCGTCTTTTCCGGTTCCCGCAATTACTTCCGTCTTTCGTCAGGCCGGGCATGAGGTCTCCATATTCGTACTGTCGCGCCGCGACGGACTGGCGCTTCCCCGACTGGAGGAGGCCGGGCTGCGCGTCGAAATCTGCCCGTTTACCGAAACGCAGCATGTGCGCACGCTCCGCTGGCTCAATCATGCGCTGACGCAATGGCGCCCCGACCTTCTGTGGACTTCGCTGATCCGTTCGGCCCTGCTGGGACAGATAGTGGGCGCGCGCCATCGCTGGCCGGTGGTCAGTTGGCAGCATTCCGCCTTTCTCAAACCTGCCAACCTTCGACTGCTGCAATCCATGCGACGGCTGTCATGTTTCTGGGTCGGGGATTCCGAGTTCGTCACGGAACTGACCCACGAACGCCTGGGCGTCCCGAAAGACCGGCTGGCATGCTGGCCCATCTTTCGCGCGACCCCGGATGCCCCCCATGCCCATGCCTGGGTCAGGGGAGAGATCATCAGGATAGGTTCCCTGGGGCGGCTGTCGCGCGAAAAGGGCTATGGCGATCTGTGCGCCGCGCTGGCCCTGATCAGGAAAAGAGGGGTCGAACTGCCGCCGTATGAAATCACGGTCCATGGCGAGGGACGGCATCGCACCTTCATAGAGGACCGCTGCAGGGCCCATGGCCTCGACATGATCCATTTTCCCGGCTTTGTCAGCGATACGCACGATTTCCTGGCGTCACAGCATATGTACGTACAGCCCTCGCGGTGGGAAGGGTTCTGCATCGCCATGCATGAGGCCATGCAGGCCGGACTTCCTGTCGTTGGCACGACGGTAGGGGAAATGAATTACTCCATCCAGGAGGGGAGGACCGGCTGGTGCGCCGCCCCGTATGATCCGCCTTCACTGGCGGATGCGCTGATCCGTGCGCTGTCACAACCGGAACAGCTGCATGCCATGGGACAGAAGGCGCGGGAGTTCGTCTGTACCAAGTTCAGTCCCGAGGCCTTTACCGAAACGGGGATGGATATCCTGCAGCGGGTTCAGGCCATCACGGGCCTGCGCAGATAATGTGCGAAAGCCGGTTTCATAGGCATAAGGAACAATGCCCGGAACCGGCAGGATGCCGGATCAGGAACTGGCGTCCTGTGCGACATGGCCGCACGGCGGACTGCCTCCCGCCCGGGCTGCTCCGAAAGTTCTATAATATATATTATGCCAACAAATCTGTCAGGCAGGATGTCCGGGTTGGCGCTTGGCGCCACATTCCTGCATCATGGAATTCCACTGATCGCACGGATTGAATTCTGACTGATGGCTGACACTTTACTGGCATGTATCCATGGCTTTGCGTTCTGTGGCATTGATGCCACACCCGTTAAGGTCGAAGTGCAACTTTCATCAGGACTGCCATCATTCCTGATCGTGGGCCTGCCGGACAAGGCCGTGGCAGAATCGCGTGAGCGCGTGCGCGCCGCGATGTCCGCCATGGGGCTGTCGCTGCCGGCCAAGCGAATTGTCGTAAACCTCGCGCCAGCAGACCTCGCCAAGGAAGGATCGCATTTCGACCTGCCGATCGCCCTCGCCCTGCTCTGCGCCATGGGGGTCGTGCCTTATGACATGCTGGCGCGGTATGCCGCACTGGGGGAACTGTCGCTGGATGGTGGCCTCAATCCCGTCCGTGGGGTGCTGTCGGCCGGGATCAGCGCCCATGAACTGTCGCTGGGCCTGATCTGTCCCCGTGCCCAGGGGGTGGAGGCCCGCTGGGCCAGCGAGGACATGGATATCCTTGCCGCGGACAGCCTCCCTGCCCTCGTCAATCACTTTCGTGGCCATCAGGTCCTGACGCCGGTCGAACTTCCGATCCCCACAAGACAGGTCGCACCGGCGCCAGAACTGGACCTGGCGGATGTCCGGGGCATGGAAAGCCCCAAGCGCGCGCTGGAAATCGCGGCGGCGGGCGGGCACTCCCTTCTGATGTCGGGTCCACCCGGTGCTGGTAAATCCATGCTGGCCGCCCGCCTGCCCGGTATCCTGCCGGACCTGACGGCGGAAGAGATTCTGGAGGTCAGCCGTATCCACAGCGTCAGCGGCATGCTGCATGATGGTCATCCCATCGTGCGCCCGCCCTATCGTGACCCGCATCATTCTACCAGTCAGGCAGCCCTGAGTGGCGGCGGCACCAGGGCGCGACCGGGCGAAGTCAGTCTGGCGCATCGCGGCGTCCTGTTTTTGGATGAATTTCCGGAATTTTCCCGGCATGCGCTTGAGACACTGCGCCAGCCCCTTGAAACCGGGTCCATTACAATCGCGCGGGCGGCCGCCCATGTGACCTACCCTGCCCGCTTCCAGCTTGTCGCGGCGATGAATCCCTGTCGCTGCGGTTATCTGGGTGATGCGGCGCAGGAATGTCGCAAGGCCCCGCGATGTGGGGAGGATTATCAGGCGCGCATTTCCGGCCCCCTGCTGGATCGCATGGATATGTGCGTCAGGGTCGAACCCGTTCCGCTGGGCCAGATCGCGGGCATGGCCCGGGGGGAATGCAGCGCCATCGTGGCGGAGCGGGTTGCCGCAGCCCGTGAACGGCAGAAATGCCGGCAGGACGGCCTGCGCAATGCGGAAGCCAGTATCGAACTGTTCCCCATCCAGTCCGCCGCGCGCGATTACGCCGTCATGGCATCGGAGCGTCTGGGCCTGTCGGCGCGCGGCTACACCAGACTGCTGCGCGTGGCGCGGACAATCGCGGATCTGGCGGCCGTGGCAGAGATCGGACAGCCCCATATCGCCGAAGCCCTTGCCTATCGCCTTCGACGTCCGGCGCGAAGATAAAAATCCTGCGCCGGGGTGCTTGCATCCTGATAAAGGATCGACTAATAACACGTCACCGACACGGATGGGTGCGTAGCTCAGCGGTAGAGCATCGCCTTCACACGGCGGGGGTCACAGGTTCAATCCCTGTCGCACCCACCATCCGGAACTTTCCCATACAATTCAGATACGGCAGACGAAACAGGCATTTCTGGTTCGTGTCCGAATTCTGCCTTGCGAATACTTTGGCGTATCCGTCATTTGTCCATCATTCGTGGATACAACGTCCAGTCCGATGATGGTCCCGTCGCCCTATGAAATCGCGTGATCCGCTCCCTTGACGCGAACGGATCACACAGGTCCCGGATCAGCGGACCTTCTTTTCGCCCATGATGTGGCTGCACAGCGTACGCAGTTCTTCCGCTGTCACGCCTTCGGGGTTGTGCTCGGCCTTCTTGGCGATCTCCTTTTCCACGCCGGCATGTTCCTTACCGACATGGGCGGCCAGCATGGTGATTTCTTCACGAGTCAGCAGCTTGGGCTCATGATGCCCACGGGCCGCCAGCTTCTGAAGGTGTTCGGTGGCGGAAGGTGTATGTGAATCGGTCATCTTGATGGTCCTTTGTTATCCCGTCATCCTATCGTGTCCGTGACACATGGATAAGAAACGCATTGGCATGGCGGGGTTACGTGAAAAGCGCAATACCCTGCCCTGCGCCGCAGGTCTGTCCCTGCCCCTTCAGAATCCGAACATGTGGTCGAGCGAGAAGGTGCCGTCTTCCTGCATGCGGCCATGATATCCGAACAGGCGGCACGATGTGTCCCGGATCATGACATATCCACCGCTGCCCGCCCGTTCGATGGCGTCTGTCCCGAAAATGCGATGGGGCCAGAGCGTGACCGATCCGCGCGCGGGAATGCTGATCTGTTTTTCGTCCAGCCTGCAGCCTGTTTCATCATGCAGGACCAGCAATGTCCGCGACGCGGCATGCCATGTCCCGGAAACGGGATAGATCAGGTGACAGAAACAGGGCGGATATCCTGCCCCGGCCTGAAGGAACAGGCGCGTGGTAAGGCCCGGCGGCGGACCGGAATAGGACTGCGGTTCATTGCGGTATGTCATGACCGTATTGAAAATATGCGCCCCGAAACTGGTTTCGGCGACATGGCCCGTCTGGCGGTCCTCATACCTTATCAGCGCATGCAGCCAGCCGTCCGCCTCCCCCCCGTCACGAAAATCGTAAACCAGTTCGCCATGACCCGCCTGGCCCGTAATGGCGGACAGGTCCTGCGCCACGTCATGGTCACGCGCCAGGCATCCCAGGAAACGCGATCCGGCCTGACGTCCTTCCTGATCGAAACAGTCGATACGCACCGGCATGGTGCCCAGCGCCTGCGACATTGGCGTGGGCTGCACGGTCGTGATGTAGCGCGCGGGATCGGGAACGGGAAACGGGAGGAGATAGCCGCGCCCGAAAAATTCCGGGGGCAGATGGGCGATATGCGGATCGGCCACCAGATCGGCACGTTCAACATTCAGATGCGCGATACGGTTCGAACCACCCGAGCGGATTTCGTAACGCGGCCGCACGACATGCTGGCCGCTATGGAATTCAAGCTGTCCGGGCCAGCGCATGTCCGGCAGGCAGTCATTTATGCACAGGCCAACGGTTTCATACGGCCCAACGGCCCAGTCGATGGAAAACCGGCTGCCGCGCCCCATGCGGTTCAGTCCCATTGTCCCGGCGGGAATGGATACCGCATGGCTGTTCTGGACCCACAGGATCACCTTTTCCCCCTCACGCGGGGCAGGCAGGTTGGCGTAACACTGCGCGGGCCAGGCATTGGCGTCATGCGTAACGGAAAGCGTATCGCGCGCGCCTGTCCCCTGAATTTCAAGGGCGTATTTCACGACATCATGTCCCGCGACATCCAGCACGTGAATGAACAGCTGCCCGACGAACGCGTCCAGGCCGAAACGACGCCGGATCGCGCCGCTTTCCAGCACGATCGACTGATCCGGCGCAAAGGGGCCTTCGGTCCAGGTGGCAAGGGGACGGCCATCCTCATCAAACAGCCGCAGCCATAACCGGACACTTCCCGCCCCGTAACGCGCCCAGTAATTGGTGGTGACCACGCGGGTGGACAGCCCGTCCGCATCGCGGAAAAAAGCATGGTTGACCGCGAAATTCAGACGGTCGAGATAGGTGTTCCTTACCGTCAGCATATCATCGGGCAACCGAATGTCTGACAGTGTGAAGATCTCCATCTCCGCCGGCAGGATATCGCGCAGCCGGGCGCAGACCCGCTCACGCTCGAAATCGAGCGCCCATACCGCGCGCACCTGTGCCTGCGGCAATGCCGTCAGGGGACGCGCCACATGCTGCTGCGCGATATGTTCACCGATTTTCAGGCTGTCATGGACATAAATTCCCTCGATCGGGATGTCACCGGGCAACAGCGCCAGAAGGGTCCGCGCATGCCCCGCCGGATCATAGATCGCAATGGGTCCTTCCGCCTGAAACCTGCGCACCAGCGCCGCCAGTCGCTCGGCCGCCAGCGGATGGGAAAATGCCTTGTAGGCGATATTGCCGCCGGTGCGTGCGTCATAGGTGCGGATATCGAGCATGTCTGCTTATGTCACAATTACCTTCTGAAAACACGTGTTATTCGTACGTCATTTTAGCTGCAGCCTGTGACGCATCTCATCCGCCATGAGTTGCGTATCATCCAGGGGACGCACGCTCCAGTCCTGCATGCGGCCATCGAACATGCGGATGCGCCCCGCGTGCGACAGGTCATTCAGGAACAGGCCGATCCGCCGGGACCTGCCCGGCAGCGGGATCACCATGACCGGCACATCGGTCGCCACCGCCTCCGACACCATTGAAATGCTGTCGGCCGTCACGACAATCGCATCGGCACAGGCCACAAGGCCCAGATAGGGGTTTTCGCCTGTCATGTCCCACACCCATGCCTCCTTGGGCGACAGGGCGCGTGACAGGATTTCGCGTGCCTGCACCCCGGTCCGACGCGACGGGGTTACGGCGACCCCCACGCCATCGCGATCCATCATCCGCCCCAGTTGCGCCGCGATGGCGTGGGCTTCATCCGCCCCCAGCCTGAAACGCCCGTTCCCCCCTCCGACCAGGACGCTGACCAGCGGACGGGGCAGATGCGCAAGGCGCGGCATCCATATGCGCCGTGCCTCCGCCAGACGGGCGGGGGAAACGCCATGCAGCGCCGTGCGGGAGAGAAGGACATTCGGGCCGGAGATTTCGTCATGCCGGTTGGCAATCACCAGATCAAACCGGCGCAGCGGCATGCGCGGATTCTGGATCTGCACCACCCGACCGCCCCGTGCACGCAGGGCGGCGCCGATCGCCCCGCCCGTCCCGCCAATACTGATCATCAGGCCGGACGGTTCCATGCAGCCGGACGGAATGTCCAGCGGGCGGATCGCACGCAGCGGCATCGGCCACCATGACGCCGGCAGCCTTCGCCAGCCGGCACGGACCGTGACCGGGCACAGGACGGGATGCAGTCCCGCGCGCTGCGCCAGCCCGAACGCCTGGGATTTCATGCCGGCAAAATCTTCGGCGATGACCCCCACCGGATCACGCGGGCTGCCATCATCCATGGAAGGACACATCATGCCCCGCATCTGGCGCAGGCGGAATCACGGCGTCAATCCCTTTCCCTTTTCCACGCGGCACAAAGCACTGTATGGCTTGGCATGATGAGCGACGATCCTTCCCCTTCATTCGCCGATCTCGGCCTGAACGCGCCCCTGACCGACAATCTGTCGCGCATGGGGGTACGTATCCCTTCCCCCATCCAGCTTCAGGCGATCCCGCCGATTCTGGCGGGTCGCGACGTGGAGGGCGCGGCACCCACCGGAACGGGGAAAACCATTGCGTTCGCGGCCCCCCTGACGCAGCGCATGCTGGCTGCGCCACAGGCGCGCAGTCCCCGCAACGTGCGCATTGCATGCCTTTCCCCGACCCGCGAACTGGCGAACCAGACCGCCGGTACATGGCGGGCATGCTTCCGGGGCTCGGGCCTGCGCGTCACGGTAGCCATCGGCGGCCTGCCAAAGGCACGGCAGATGCGGGATCTGGAGGATGGGGCGGACGTACTGGTCGCCACGCCGGGCCGCCTGCTAGACCTGCTGTCCGAGGGGGCCGTGGTCCTTGATTCGACGACCGCCCTGGTCGTGGATGAGGCGGATCGCATGTTCGATCTGGGCTTTGCGCAGGATACGCTGGACATCGCGTCGCGTCTGCCTGTCACCCACCAGACGCTGCTGTTTTCCGCGACGATGCCCGACGAGATCATCGCCCTTGGCCGAAAGCTTCTGCACAGGCCGGTAAGGATAACAGTCGATGCCACATCGGCCCCCCCGCCCCGCATCCGCCAGCAGGTGATGTTCGTCCCCCTCCGGCGCAAGCTTTCCGCGCTGGTTGCCTTCCTTTCCTCCCACGCGGCGCGACGTGTCCTGATCTTTACCCATACCCAGCAGCAGGCGGATGACCTGATGAACGCGCTGGGCCGGGACATCCCCTGCGGGGTCATGCATGGCAGGCACACCCAGGCGCGACGCGAACGGACGCTGCGTGATTTCAGGGCGCACAGGCTGGATGTCCTGATCGCCACGGATGTCATGGCACGCGGCATCGATGTGGAGGATGTCACGCTTGTCGTGAACTATGACATCCCCCGACAGCCCGAATCCTATGTCCATCGCATCGGACGCACCGCGCGCGCGGGACGGCAGGGCAGCGCCCTGTCGCTGTGCGCGCCCGATGAACGGCAGATGCTCAAGGACATAGAACGCGTCACGGGGGCAAGGCTGAAGGCCGTCGAACCGCCTGCGTGAACATGAAGGCAGGTGCGTGAACCGGGCCGATGAACACACCGGGGACCAATGGCGTATAAATGAACATGTCACGGATTGCGGCATGGCCCCAAGGCGATAAACTCGGTCCCATGATTCATGCCCCGGCCCCGGTCAACGTCGCCAGTCAACGTCGTATGGATGCCGCATGTTCTGTCGTGCGGGGCGGGCCGATCCGATGAAATCCGCCCGTCCACCCCAGATAATACCGGTCAGGACACGCCGGAGCGGCGTTTTCATGGAAACACTGCCCCCGCCCCCTGCCCCGCTGCCCCATTTCGAGGTCGAGATCATGCCGCCGGATCTCTCCCCCTGGCGGGAGGGAAACTGCGGCATTCCCGGCGTCATGCATTTCGAAAGCCGTCGCGTCGGACCGCACGTTGTCGTGGTGTGCCTGATCCATGGCAACGAATATACGGGGGCGATCGTGATGGATGAATTCCTGCGCGCGCGCCTGCGTCCCCTGTCGGGTCGCCTGTCGGTCATTTTCGCCAACATGACCGCGCTGGATCACTTCGACCCTGCCCATCCCATAGCAGCACGTTTCATGGACGAGGACATGAACCGCGTCTGGTCCCCCGAAAGGCTGCAGGGCACGCGTTCCTCCTGCGAACTGGACCGCGCGCGCCAGATCCTGCCGGTCATCCGCACGGCCGACATTCTGGTGGACCTGCATTCCATGCTGTGGCCCGGCAGGCCGCTGGTCCTGTCAGGACGTGGTCCGCGCGGCATCGCCCTTGGTCGCCAGATTTCCGCAACAGACCTGATCATTGCCGATGATGGACATGCCGACGGCACGCGCCTGATCGATTTCGAACGCTTTGCCTCACCCGCCACCACAGCACGCGCCTGCCTGCTGGAGGCGGGACAGCACTGGCAGCGCCGCACGCTCGACACGGCGCGGCAGGCCGTGCGGGCCGTCCTGCGCCCGTCATGCTTCATGTCGCAATCCACCGCGTCTCAATCCGGTGGCGGGGCAACGGTGAAAAAAAGGACACGGTGCATGGTGGTGACGGATCTTGTCCGCGCCCATTCGTCACGCTTCGCGTTTGTCACGCCCTTCGCGGGCGGGGAAATCATCGCCCGGCGCGGCACGCTTCTCGCGCGTGATGGCGATGATGAAATCCGCACGCCCTATGACAACTGCATGCTGGTCATGCCCAACCTGCGGCCCGGCCGGGGCCAGACGGCCTTACGGCTGGCCCGGCATGATCCGCAGATGACGGGCCAGTCCTGAGAAGACCGTTTGAAAAGACAGGCCAGCAATACACTGAAATTACAGGTTATTTTAAAACAGTCTTCAGGAGACTTGCGGGAACGCAGGGAAGGACATCTTGCCTCCGCGCCCCCGCCGGTCAGGAAAAATCAGGCATAGATCGGGAAACGGTCACACAGCGCCTTGACGCGCGCATGGACGGCCTGTTCGGTCTTGGGGCAACCTTCCTCCCCGGCCTTGGCAAGGGCGGTCAGAACCTCGTCGATCATCAGCCCCACCTCACGGAACTCAGCCGCGCCGAATCCACGCGCGGTGGCCGCCGGGCTTCCCAGACGGATGCCGGAGGTAATGGCGGGCTTTTGCGGATCAAACGGAATGGCGTTCTTGTTGGCCGTGATGCCGGCACGCTCAAGGCTGCGTTCCGCTGCGCGGCCCGTAACCCCCTTGGGACGCAGGTCGACAAGGATAAGGTGGCAGTCCGTCCCGCCAGTGACGATGTCGAAACCGCGTTCCACAAGCGTTTCGCCCAGAACCCGCGCGTTATTTGCCACGGCCTTCTGGTAATCCGCGAAATCGGGACGCAGGGCCTCGCCAAAAGCGACGGCCTTGGCCGCGATGACATGCATCAGCGGACCACCCTGCAGGCCGGGGAACACCGCCGAATTGATTTTCTTGGCCAGATCGGCGTCATTGGTCAGGATCAGGCCGCCACGCGGCCCGCGCAGGGTCTTGTGCGTGGTGCTGGTGACGACATGGGCGTGCGGCACGGGCGAAGGATAAAGCCCGGCGGCGACCAGACCCGCGAAATGCGCCATGTCCACCATCAGGAAGGCGCCCACTTCGTCCGCGATGGCGCGGAAACGGGCGAAATCGATGATACGGGGATAGGCCGAGCCACCGGCGACGATCAGCTTCGGCTTCGCCTCGCGCGCCAGACGCTCCATTTCCTCGTAATCGAGCAGGCCGTCTTCTTTGCGCACCCCGTACTGGACCGCATTGAACCATTTCCCGGAATAGTTCGGGGCCGCGCCATGGGTCAGATGTCCCCCGGCGGCAAGGCTCATGCCCAGGACGGTATCGCCCGGACTGACCATCGCCATGAACGCCGCCTGATTGGCGTTCGCGCCCGAATGGGGCTGCACGTTGGCGAATTCGGCGCCGAACATCTTTTTCACACGCTCGATGGCCAGCGTCTCGACCTTGTCCACCTCGACGCAGCCACCGTAATAGCGACGGCCGGGATAGCCCTCGGCATATTTGTTGGTCAGGACGCTGCCCTGCGCGGCCATGACGGCGGCGGACACCATGTTTTCACTGGCGATCAGTTCGATACCATCGCGCTGACGGACCTTTTCCGCCTCGATGATACTGGCGACAGCAGGATCGGCCTCGCCGAGGGGGCTGCGAAAAAACTGCTTCAGGCCTGTCTGGTTCATAGGGTCCGACACCGTTATAATTCTCCATCGTCTAAAGACGGCTGATGCCTTCCTTTTGCAAGAGGGCATGGATACAGCGTTGCTATGTGCCATATCGTGGCGGTTAGACAACGCCAAAATGACGGAGCATCCTGATTTGATCCTTTCGTATGTCGTGACCTGCGGGAAATACTCCGCATGACCCGTGCTGTACGCAGCCGTTTCCTGCCTTCGCTGTTGCGTCGGCAGGACGTTTCGGTGCAGGCCGCCTCCGCCGGGGGGCTGAAACGGGTTCTCGGGCCGGTCAACCTGATCGCGCTGGGTGTCGGGGGGACGATCGGCGCGGGCCTGTTTTCCCTGACGGGCATCGCCGCATCCACCAATGCGGGTCCCGCGGTTGTCCTGTCCTATCTTCTGGCGGCCATCGCATGCAGTTTCGCCGGGCTGTGTTACAGCGAACTGGCCAGCATGATCCCCATCGCCGGCAGCGCCTATACCTATGCATATGCCGCGCTGGGGGAACTGGTGGCATGGATCATCGGATGGGATCTGGTGCTGGAATACGCCGTGGGGGCGGCGGCCGTCTCCGTCAGCTGGTCGCGCTATGTCGCGTCACTGCTGGCGGGATGGGGAATCATGATTTCGCCCCGCCTTACCGCCTCGCCGTTCGAGACGGTGGTGCTTTCCGATGGCACGCAGGCGCATGGGCTGATCAACCTGCCTGCCGCGTTCATCATTGTCGCCATTTCGCTGCTGCTGATACGCGGAATTTCTGAATCCGCGCGGGTCAATGGCGTCATCGTTGTCATAAAGCTGCTGATCATCGCGGCGGTGATCGGGTTCGGCCTGCCTTATATCAAGGTGGCGAACTACTCCCCCTTCATTCCGCCCAATACGGGGGAGTTCGGTCATTTCGGCCTGTCGGGCATCATGCGGGCGGCGGGAACGATCTTTTTCGCCTATGCCGGATTCGACGCCATATCGACCACGGCGCAGGAAACGCGCAATCCCGGACGCGACATGCCGATCGGCATCCTGGGCAGCCTGCTGATCTGCACGCTGGCCTATGTGCTGTTTTCATTCGTCCTGACGGGACTGGTCAATTACAAGGACATGCTGAACGATGCCGCCCCGGTGGCGACAGCCATTGACCAGACACCGTTCGGATGGCTGAAGGTCGCGGTCAAGGCGGGCGTCATCTGCGGGTTCACGTCGGTCCTGCTGGTGCTGCTGCTGGGGCAGAGCCGCGTCTTCTATGCCATGTCGCGCGACGGGCTGCTGCCGCGCATGTTCAGCGTGACCCATTCGGTGCGCAGGACGCCGGTTTACTCGCACCTGTTCTTCATGCTGCTGACCGGCAGCTTCGCCGCGTTCCTGCCCATAGATCAGCTTGCGCACATGACCTCCATCGGGACCCTGCTGGCCTTTGCCATCGTGTGCCTTGGGGTCATCATGCTGCGGATCCATGAACCAGACCGCAAACGCGTGTTCCGGGTGCCGGGGGGCTATGTCATTCCCGTGCTCGGCATCCTGTCGTGCCTTGCCGTCATGGCGTCGCTGGATGGCCTGACGTGGATACGTCTCGTGATCTGGCTGGCGGTGGGAATGGTGATCTATTTCTGTTACGGGCGGAACAACAGCGTGCTGGGCCAGCGGGAACGCGCGGACACGCAGGCAACGCGGACATGAGTCATGACCGGCGCGTTAACGCATCATAATTTGGCATCGCGCCGGTCGGGTCCCATACTCCGGCCAGTTTTTTCAGGAGGCTGCATTTCATGACCATCGGTCGCTTTCCCCATACCCGCCTGCGCCGCAACCGTCGCGACAGTTTCACGCGACGCCTGGTGCGCGAAACGACGCTGACGACCGATGACCTGATCTGGCCGATTTTCATCACCGAGGGCACGGGCGTAGAAACCGATGTCGCGTCCATGCCGGGCGTGAAGCGTGTCAGCCTCGATCGTCTTGCCGCCCACGTGGCGCCGGCGGCTGAACTTGATATCCCTGCCCTTGCGCTGTTTCCCATCACGCCCCCCGAACTGCGCGATGAAAAAGGGACGGAGGCGATGAACCCCGACAACCTGATGTGTCGGGCCGCGCGCCTGCTGAAGCAGGAATTCCCTGAAATCGGCCTGATCGGGGATGTCGCGCTCGACCCCTATACCAGCCACGGACATGACGGCCTGATTGTCGACGGATATGTCGTCAACGACCCGTCGGTGGAGGTTCTGAAGGACCTTGCGCTCAATCAGGCGGCAGCCGGCATCGACATCATCGCGCCGTCGGACATGATGGACGGGCGTATCGGCACCATCCGCGAAACACTGGATGCGCAGGGCATGGTGGATACGCGCATCATGTCCTATGCCGTGAAATACGCCAGCGCCTTTTACGGCCCTTTCCGTGACGCGCTGGGATCGGGCGGCCTGCTGAAGGGGGACAAGAAGACCTACCAGATGGATCCCGCCAACAGCGAGGAAGCCCTGCGCGAAGTGGCGCTGGACCTGGCCGAAGGGGCGGACATGGTCATGGTCAAGCCCGGCATGCCCTATCTGGATATTATCCAGAAGGTTCGCGAGAAATTCGCGGTCCCGACCTTTGCCTATCAGGTATCGGGCGAATACGCGATGATGATGGCGGCGATCCAGAACGGATGGCTAGACCGGGACCGGACGATTCTCGAAAGCCTGCTGTCCTTCAAGCGCGCTGGCGCCAACGGGATCCTGACCTATTTCGCCCTGGATGCGGCGCGCCTTCTGCTGAAAGGCTGATGATGCCAGCCGGGCGCGGCGTCGCAAAAGAGATGTGATCGCAGCGCCATTGCGGTTTGTAATGCGAACCCGCCAGAGATACGTTATCATCAACCCCGTAGTTCTGTTCCTTCGCCTTTCCATCCCGCCTTTTCCAACAGGCGATATCCCCGGAAAGGCGAAAACGGGCGTCGTAATTTGCTGGTGAAAACGTATGACCCATACATCACCACGGCATCCGCAGCTGTTCTATACCACTGCACCGATGCCCTGCCCCTACCTGCCGGATCGCATGGAACGCAAGGTCGTGACCGATATCACGGGTCCGCAGGCGGAGCAGCTTCACAACCGTCTGTCGGGTGCGGGTTTCCGACGCAGCCACACGATCGCCTATGCCCCTGTCTGCGCCGGATGCAACGCCTGCGTTCCCATCCGTCTGCCGGTCGGCCGTTTCCAGCCCGACCGCACCCAGCAGCGCGTATTCCGCCGCAACCGCGACCTGTGCGCCATGGACGTGCTGCCGCGTGCGACGGAAGAACAGTTCGCGCTGTTCCGTCGATACCAGCAGTCACGACATGGCAATGGCGACATGGCGGCCATGACCGTCGCCGATTACCGCAACATGATCGAGGATACGCCCATCCGGACCTTCATGATCGAATTCCGGGCGCGCGATGGTCAGCTGGTCTGCGTCAGCCTGCTGGACCGGGTCGAGGATGGCCTGTCGGCGGTCTATACTTTTTTCGAACCCGACATGCCGCGCCGTTCGCTGGGGACCTATGCCATCCTGCATCTGGTGGAACGGGTGCGGATGATGGGGATGGCCTGCCTGTATCTGGGATACTGGATCAAGGGTAGCCCCAAGATGGCTTACAAATCGCGTTTTCGCCCCGCCGAAATCATGCGACGCGGCATCTGGACCGAACTGTCTGGACCGCAGGCCGACACATCGCATTTCCTGCCGGTCCTGCCGGTCACGGTTGGATAATGCATTCCTGACAATCCATGTCATGCCCCTGCCCTAACTGACCGGGCGGGGGGCGACAATGATGATTCAGTCGGCCTTGCGCGGCCTGCGCAACGCCCATGCCGGCGCAGGACGACCCACGTCGCCACGTTTGCCCATCATGTCCTTCAGGTCCGCCATGGTGCGCACCCGCTGTGGATCGGGCCATGCCACGCCCTGTGCCTGCGCGAACACGACGGCATCGCGAAGATGGCCTTCCTTGTATTTCTGCAATGCCACGCCAAGGCCACGCGTCATTTCCGGCAACTGTTCCAGCGGGAAGACAAGCATGCGTTTGTTGCTGCCGATCACCAGCACATGATCCCCCTGGGCGGGCACGCATATCTGGGCGCTTTCCCCGTCCTTGAGGTTGAGGACCTGCTTGCCTGTCCGTTTTTCGGCCACCATGTCCTCCTCGCGCACGATCATGCCCCGCCCGGCGCTGGAGGCCAGAAGGCGACGATGATCGGAGTTCACGGGAAAGAGCGTGATGATATCTTCCTCATTGGACAGTTCGATCGTCAGCCGCAGCGGCTGCCCGTCGCCACGTCCGCGCGGCAGGTCGGCGGCCCGCAACGTAAAGGCCCGACCATCGGTTGCGAAACAGCAAAGCCGGTCCGTGCTCTGGCATTCCACGATCAGGCGAAGGGAATCGCCTTCCTTGAACTTCTGGCTTTCCGGGTCGATGCCATGTCCGCGCACCGCCTTGATCCATCCCTTCTGCGACAGGATGACACTTAGCGCCTCGCGATCCACCGGCAGGGCGGCGGCGATATCGATCGCCGCCGGCGGCGCGGCCAATGTGCTGCGACGCGCGCCCAGCGCGCCACTGCCGAATTTTTTCTGGATCGCCCTGATTTCGGACGTGATGTGTTTCCAGCGCAGTCCTTCCCTGTCCAGCAGCGCCAGAAGGCCCGTCCGCTCTTCCGTCAGGGCGGCATGTTCCTTGCGGATTTCGGTTTCTTCCAGCTTGCGCAGGCTGCGCAGGCGCATGTTCAGGACAGCTTCCACCTGAAGCTCGCTCAGGTCAAAAGCCGCCATAAGGGCCGCGCGCGCGTCATCTTCCTCGCGGATGATGCGGATGACTTCGTCAAGGTTCAGATAGACCGCAAGAAATCCGTCAAGGATTTCCAGCCGCCGGTCCACCGCCTCCAGCCGGTGGCGCGTCCGGCGCAACAGGACGTCATGGCGATGGTCAAGCCATGCCTGCAGCACGTCCTTGAGGCTGCGCACGCCCGGCACCTGATCGGCGCCCAGCACGTTCATGTTCAGGCCAAAACGGCTTTCGAGAGGCGTTGCGCGAAACAGCGTTTCCATCAGGACTTCGGGTTCGATGCCGCGTGATTTCGGCTCCAGCACCAGGCGGATATCGACGGAGCTTTCGTCGCGGATATCGCCCAGCAGCGGAAGCTTCTTCTGCTCCATCAGGTCCGCGACCTGTTCGATCAGGCGCGATTTCTGGACCTGATAGGGGATTTCGGTCACCACGATCTGCCACGTGCCGAAACGCCCCTGCTCCACGCTCCAGCGCGCGCGCATGCGAAAGCTGCCACGCCCGGTTTCATAGGCCCGGACAATGGCGTCACGCTCCTCCACGATGGTGCAGCCGGTGGGGAAATCAGGACCGGGCATCACGTCAAGCAGTTCAGCCGTCGTCGTCGCCGGCCTGCGAATCAGCAGCATGGCCGCATCGCAGATTTCCCCCACGTTATGCGGCGGAATGCTGGTGGCCATGCCGACGGCAATGCCCGCCGCCCCATTGGCCAGAAGATTGGGGAACGCCGCCGGCAGGACAACGGGTTCATGCTCCTCCCCGTCATAGGTGGGACGGAAATCGACGCTGTCTTCGTTGATGCCCTCCAGCAGGGCCTTGGCCACTTCCGTCAGACGGGCTTCGGTATATCGCATCGCCGCGGCATTATCGCCATCGACGGAACCGAAATTCCCCTGCCCTTCGACAAGGGGGTACCGCACGGCGAAATCCTGCGCCAGACGGACAAGCGCCTCGTAAACCGAGGCATCGCCATGCGGATGATATTTACCGATGACATCGCCCACCACGCGCGCGCATTTCTTGAACCCGGCGGTCGGATCCAGCCGCAACTGCTGCATGGCGAAAATCATGCGTCGATGAACAGGCTTCAACCCGTCGCGCACATCCGGCAGGGAACGCGACATGATCGTGGACATGGCATATGCCAGATAGCGCTCGCTCAGCGCATCGACGAGTTTTGTATCCTCAACATGACCACGCGTGACATCGACAGACATGAAAACTCCTCCTGCAGGGGAGAACAGATAGCGAAAACGAAGGCATTGTCCAATGGCCCAATGCCGTAAAACTATTCCACGTCTTCGGATGGGACTGCCGGATCTCCGTTTTCCGCCATTTTCGCGACCATGTCCATCAACCGGACACGCGCGGCGGGCAATGGACGATGACGCTGCCCAAATGCGTCACGGGCCAGGAAATGTCCCGTCAGGCGTAATCCGTCCCGCCATTGGACAGGCGTGCCATCCTGTGACGGGTCTAGCAAGAACGCGGGAAGAGGCAGCAGGCGGTCACGCCACTGCCCGGCATGTTCATCGCTGACCGCGCGCCCGCTGCGGGGGGAGACCCATTTCAGGTTGTCGGATTGTCCACTGACGGCGCAGGCGCCAAGGTCAAGCCCGAAGCCAAGTTCCGACAGAAGACAGACCTCCCACCGGACAAGGGCGGCCATTGCGGCCTGTTCCGTGCCGATCGGGTCCAGGCTGATCCATGCCAGCAGCCGGGTCAGTTCATGAAAAACGGCGGGATGTGCCTCGCGCTCCGGCAGGCTGCCATCCGCCAGCGCGCACATAGAGGCCAGCATCGCAAGCTGCAGGGGAAAATCCAGCAGCCGCGCGGCGGAGGCATGGACCATTTCCCCGCGGATACCGCCCAGCTGATCGGCAAGGCGGGCATTCCACCGGGCCGTAATCAGGTTGCCGGCCTGCCAGATCGGCCGTCCCTGCCGCGATGCGCCACCACGCGCCATGCCGTGATACAGGCCATGTTCCCCCGTGAGCACATGGACAAGCATGCTGGTTTCGCCATAAGGCGTCGCGGAAAGCACAAGGGCGGGGGCTTCCCATTCCATCAGGAAACCCCCGCCCCGTTCAGAATGCCGAAGAAACCCGGCAATCAATCAGTGACCGGCAGCCTTTGCCACTTCGGCGGCAAAGTCATTTTCTTCCTTCTCGATGCCTTCACCAAGCTGGAAGCGATCAAAGCCGACAAGCTTCGCGCCTGCCTTTTCAACTATGGCGCGGACGCGGCTTTCGCCATCATGCACCCACACCTGCTCCAGCAGGACGACTTCTTCATAGAACTTGCGAATGCGGCCTTCGACCATCTTGTTGATGATCGCTTCCGGCTTGCCGGATGCCTTCGCCTGTTCCACCAGAACCGCGCGCTCACGCTCCAGCGCCTGGGGATCGACGCCATCGATATCCAGCGACGCGGGACGGGTTGCCGCCACGTGCATGCCGATCTGACGACCCAGCGTTTCCAGCGCTTCGCTGGCGCTCGGGGCTTCCACAGCAGCCAGAACGCCGATCTTGCCCAGTCCGGGGCTAACGGCGGAATGGATGTAGGTCGCGACGACGCCCGACGGCACCTTCAGCACGCGGGCGCGACGGATGGACATGTTTTCGCCGATGGTGGCGATCAGGTGCGTCAGTTCGTCGGCAACGGTGCGACCGCTCTTCAGGACGGCGCCCTTCAGCTTTTCCAGATCCTCGCCAACCTTCAGGGCCGCTTCGGCCACTTCGGTCACGAATTTCTGGAAATGTTCGTTGCGCGCGACGAAATCCGTCTCCGCGTTCACCTCGACCATGGCGGCGGCATTCGGGGCGGATGCGACGCCAACCAGACCTTCGGCGGTAACACGACCGGACTTCTTGGCCGCGGCGGACAGGCCCTTCTTGCGCAGCCAGTCGATCGCGCCCTCGATATCGCCCTGCGCCTCGGTCAGCGCCTTTTTGCAATCCATCATGCCGGCGCCGGTCTTCTCACGAAGATCCTTGACCAGAGCTGCGGTAATTGCCGCCATTATCTCTATCTCCTCACGACAGGCATGCGCCCTGCCTGTGGCAGGGCGCATCCTTGTAATCCGGTATTCTCCGGGCCGCAGTCCGACCCGTTCGACCGCCCGGCCCCATGCGGGACCGGTGGCCGATCAGGCCATCAGGCCGCAGGCGTCGCCGTCGGCGCTGCCGCAGCTTCGGTCGCGGCCACTTCGATCGCCGGATCGACCGGCAGTTCTTCCGCCGCACCGAAATCTTCGCCCGATGCGCCCAGTTCCGCCGAAATGCCGTCCAGCACCGCGCCGGACACCAGTTCGCAATACAGGGCGATCGCGCGGATGGCGTCATCGTTACCCGGGATGGGGTAGGTCACGCCACGCGGGTCGGAGTTGCTGTCGAGGACGGCGACAACCGGGATACCCAGCTTGTTGGCTTCTTCAACCGCCAGCTTTTCCTTGTTCGTGTCGATCACGAACAGGATGTCCGGCAGGCCGCCCATTTCCTTGATCCCGCCCAGCGAACGTTCCAGCTTTTCACGGTCGCGCGTGATGTCCAGAACTTCCTTCTTGGTCAGACCCTGCGTGCCGTTTTCCAGCATTTCGTCGATGCCGCGCAGGCGCTTGATCGAACCGGTGATCGTCTTCCAGTTCGTCAGCATGCCACCCAGCCAGCGGTGGTTGACATAGTACTGTCCGCAACGCTTGGCCGCTTCGGCAATCTGGTCGGCCGCCGCGCGCTTGGTGCCGACGAACAGGACGCGCCCACCGCCCGCGACGGTGTCACGGATCGCCTTGAGCGCGCGATCGAGCATGGGGACGGTCTGCTGCAGGTCGATGATGTGAACCTGGTTGCGCACACCGAACAGGAACGGCGCCATGCGCGGGTTCCAGCGGCGGGTGTGGTGACCGAAGTGCACGCCGGACTCAAGCAGCTGGCGCATTGTGAATTCAGGCATGGCCATTGTGGCTCAATCCTTGTCTTCTGGTTTGTCCTCCGTGAAGCGCCGGTCCATCGCGGGACACCAGAGGCTCATGCTTCACGTGCGAATTGCCATGGCATTCAGGCCACGGCACGACGCGATATGGCGGTTTTCAGCCCGGATTGCAAGTATCCCCCGCCATCGCGGCCGGAATTTATTTCCCCTGCCCTTTCCGCCGGGCGGCAATGTCAGTGATCCGTGACTTCGCGGGGGCGGTGGCCGGGGGCGACCTTCGAAAACCAGACGATCACGGGACGCATGCAGATCAGCAGCATCATCAGGGAGGCGACCACGGACGCCGCCGCTGCCCCCGCCAGATGCCATTTCGACGCCATGACATAGACCAGCGGGAGATAGGTGATCGTCACGACGATGCGCCCGATCAGGACATGCGATACCTTCCCCACCACCGTCAGCAGGGGTTCGAGCGGCACGATCCCCAGCCCCATGATGGCATTGCCCAGCATCAGCATGATCATCAGGCTGCCACCCGGCCAGTGGACCTGCAGCATCCATGTCAGGAACGTGTTGCCCGCCACCAGCGCAAAGGCCATCAGGACCAGCGAAAAACCGCCAATCAGCATGAACAGGCGCAGCGTGACGTGCTTCAGCCCGTACCAGTCGTGTTTTTCACGCAGGCGGATGAACTCGGGATAAAGCGCGGGCATCATCAGTTGCGCCGGTTTTGCGATCCCGTCACCGATCTGGCGCGACACGCGATAGACGGCAGCATCCGTCGGCCCCAGCAGTCCCCCGACCAGCAGGGTCCCGAACTGGTTGAAGACGGTCCCGAGGACATGATTGCCGCTGGTCGAAAGGGTAAAGCGCCATATTCCCGGCGCGTCGGTGATGCGTATCGGATGGAAAAGCCGGAAGGTCCCGACCTTGCCGTCATTACGCAGCAGCCACCAGCCCATGACACTGTTGGTGATGAACATGGCCAGCTGGGTCATGCTCCACACCAGCAGGAAATAATCCAGCCCCAGATGCAGCCACAGGCCAAGCCCCGTGCCGACCATGCGCACGGCCACGCCGGACAGGTCGCATGCACTGCTCAGCCAGAAAGCGTTGCACAGCCTGAATACGCCGGTGGACCAGCCGGTGTTCATGAACGAAATGGTCAGCATGTAGAACATGGCGGCCGCCTGATCCGCCTGTGGCCACCCCATGGAGGTGCCAAACAGCCACACGCCAAGCATCCCGACCAGTGACCCCACCGCCCCGCTGAGCAGGTCCGCGCGCATGCAGAAAAACAGCAGTCGGTTAAAACGTGACAGATCCCCTTTCTGGAAGGGTTCGGTGCCGTAATGCAGCAGGGGCTGCCACGATTGCAGGTGGGTGGCGGCCGAAATGGCGGACCCGAACGTGGTCACCAGCATCAGGACGCCGAACTGCGACAGCCCCAGCGCGCGCACGGCCCATGCCATGTACAGGAAACTGCACACGGCATTCGTCGCGCGGCCCGCGACAAGAAACCCGGTATTGCCAAATATACGCCTCAGCGTGGCAGTATCCTCAACCGCCATGAGATATCCTGAGGCCCGGCATATACGGCCGGAATGTCTCTGTTGTAACGGACGGGGAAATAATCACACCTGCTTTTGTTTCCTGCCACCAGTCAGGGCGGCGAATTCCCACAAGGTGCGTCGTGATCGGGCCTGAGGCAATGATATCCATCGCGACGTATTGTAAAACGCTCACCCGGCCAAGGCCACCCCCATTGATTTTCAGGCAGATGACATACCATGGCCGGCCCGCGTCACGGCGGAACCGTCGCCGTCTTCCCGAGTGCAGACCGCCAGCGCCCATCCCAGCGCAAGGAAGACCCATCCCGCGGTCGGCTGGGTCGAGAATGAGCTGGTGGACTGCAGGGGCCACACGATGACGAAGGCCAGCACGCAGGGAACCATCTGCCCGGCGGTCATATGCCCCCGCCGCAGCACCGCTGCCATGGGACGCAGCAGGCATGCCACCACAAGGCAGAAAAGGACACATCCCGGCCAGCCCGCCATCGTTGCGACCTGAAGATAGTAATTATGGGGATGCAGGTTGCAGCCGGGCGCCCCGCCATGCGGGCCATCGGGAATGCCAAGCGCCGGAAGGCCGTGGAAATAGGCAGGATTGGGACAGTTGATGCGGAACCCGTCATAACCGAACCCGACCCAGGGATGATCCTTCAGCATGACCATCGCCCTGATGAAAAGCATTCCATACGGGCTGTCGGCAAAATGGTGCATCTGGTGTTCGAAACTGATGACCAGCTTGTTGTACGCCTGCGGTGCGACCACGGGCGAAAGGACGATCCCCACCATCCCGATCAGGCAGGCAATAAGGAACGGCATCCGGAGTGAGCGCACCAGCAGCGCAAGGCAGAGCGTCCCGAACAGGAACAGCAGGGTCGGCATACGCTGCGAAATCAGCAGGAATGTCAGGACCAGCAGGACAAGAATGCACCCCGCATACACCAGGCCGGATCGGTTGCGCCGCTGCGCAAGGGAAAGAATGGCGGGCATCAGCCCGGCAAAGGCGGTCATGAACAGCGCCTGCCCCGCGCGCGGCGCCCATAACGGCCCCAGCAGGGCGCCGTCTTCCCACCGGCTATATCCCATCAGGTTGCGGCCACAGATATATTGCTGCCAGCTTCCCGCGACAATCCACAGCGCCACGACGGCATATGCCACCCTCAGCCGCCGCCTGTCCTGTGGATCGGTCAGGATCCAATAAGCCATCGCCGCGACAAAGACAGGATATCGCACCAGCAGCACGGACTGTAACACCGCGTGCCCGGACCCCACATGTGCCGACGCCAGCACGAGGTCCATGCCAAGCAGGAGGGAGAAGACAAACCATGGCTGACGCAGCCACCCCCATTCCCGGCACAGCGCGCTGCGCACAAGGAACGCGCCCGCAATCACGCACATGAGGATTTCAGACGGGGCAAGCGCGTAGCAGAGCAGAAGCGGAAACGTAAATGTTCCCCAGACCGCCAGACGTTTCATCCATGCGGCGCAGGACAGCCGACGGGCGCTGATGATATCGGGCATGACACTTTCAGAAATTCGATCGGCACAAACAGCCGCATATGGATGAAACAGGCCATTCACCTGGCAGGAATCGCCACGTTCCGTATTCCACACTTTCCCCGGCGGGACCTACATTACATTTCCCGCAGGGGACAGGAATATGCCCCCGACCACAGCCATCCCATGTGCTTCGGCAAAGTAATTGTTATATTTCAATCTGTTAGTCTTGCGCCGCCCACCACTTGCAATGGAAGGCTTTTTACATCATAAGCCAAGGACAGGCAGTAAACCTGCCTTGCGATGGATGGGTGGCCGAGTGGTTGAAGGCTCCAGTCTTGAAAACTGGCGTGCGGGTAACCGTACCGTGGGTTCGAATCCCACCCCATCCGCCATATCCCGTTACCACCCGGCATCGCGCTGTATCAGAAGTCTTGGTTTCCCAGCGGTTTTTGTGTTTTTTACATCTCCATTGTTCCCTTTTTGTATCACGCAACCCCAACAAAAGGCGGGTATGCAGCGGGTATGAAACAGTCAGGGAGCGGGTATGGAAAGAAACGGCATGCTGACTGACACGAAAATCAGGGACACCCAGCAGCCCGCAACACCGTGGCGCAAGCGCGGGAACTGTTCCCCTACCCCAAAATGCACACGGCTGCGCTGTCTGTCCGGTTCGGAAGATCTGACAACGCATGGAACAGGAAAAGAAGGCTGAGGAAGCCCGCAAATCCGACGTTCAGCAGATCAGGTATCAAGTTTTAATATATGCTTGTGAAAATGTCGCTTGACGATCATTCGTCCGCGCATTTGCATTACGGGATTATACGGATAGTGCTTAGGTTCAGGACCTATTAATTTATTGAACTGAGTGGGGCATTGTGATTCAC
>NZ_QEXL01000025.1:0-3144 GCF_003311635.1 Novacetimonas cocois
CGCTGGCCAAAGCCTTAGCGTAGGATTTCGCCCCCTCCCGCAAACGACCCCTTATTCACGAAAACTTACTCCTTTTTTGATATCGGTTGCCATCCTGCTCAACAGGCCAGTGGTCTTGCGTGACAGGGTGGCCGGAATTTCGATACCGGCCTCATTCAGGCGTTGCACCATATCAATCAGGCTCTCCACCTGATTAATATCGACCGGCTTCCGCTCTCTCACAGTCAACGAGCGTCCGCCTTTGACGTGCGCCCCGGAAATGTAACCATTTAAAAGTAGAGTCCGACCGGATCGACTGTGTCCCATAACTTGGCGTAGGAGCACTGGCCCTCGACAGGTTCGAGGTTATCAGGAGGCCACGGCGGACAGGCCCCGCATCTGCGGTGCATCGAACAAGTGAAGAACGCGCTGCCTCCACGAACTCCTGCCCTGTCACTGGGAAGCCCGTCACCAGGACCACAATATCATCTCAGCCTGAAAATGCCCGCATCTCTCCCCAGATGGTTACTTTGAAAAATATTACGCAGAAACCTCTTTTTGGATTCGCAATACTTTTGGGAACTGCTTTTCCCGTTCAGATCAGATCCCGCGTATCAGCTTGATCTTCTTGCGCAGCGCGCGTTCGGCCCAGCGCATATTGTCTGCACGCAGGATCTCGCACCCAAGACTGCGCAATACCGCCCTTTGCTGCCCCTGCACAATCTGCGGCGGCAGATTGGTCATCTTGCCAAAGGGATGCTTGAGCCGTTTATCAGCACGCTTGAACAGGGCAAGTATCATCTCATAATCCGCCAGATCATCCGTCAGACCAGAAAATTCCAGATAGCTGAGCAGGATGATCGCCATGGCCATGCCAAGCCGCGCCATATGTTCCAGCGCGGACAGCAGCGTTCCCGCCCATGGCTGCGTCGTGATATCGAGGAAGCCGAACGTGACGTGAAGCGTGATGATGACCAGGCTGATGACACTCAGGCCGAACAACCCGATCGCCGACCTGTTAATCAACTTCTGTTTCTTGCGGTCGGGGGTGATCTTATACTGATCGTAATAGGTTATCTGCCCCTGAAGCCACTCGCGGCGCACATATTCCAGCTTATCGGCATAGTCATCATCCGTGTACGAACTCAGGCTCCCCCCCTGCAGGGCACGCCGCACAAAACTCATCATGTCATGGTGATGGTGAGTGGGCGGATATTGCAGAAAGATCCCATCACGAATACCAAGCAGGTTCCAGTAATCCTGAATCCGCATTCCTTCGACCAGAACCCGCAGGTAGATCGTATCTTCCCTCAGGGTTTTCCAGTTCGAGAATTTGACAAACGCAAGAATCAGAAAAAAGCTGACCAGCGAACCAACCAGGGAAAATTTGACCCACATTGCGGGATCACCGGCGGCACGGTTCGTCAGGATGACGGTCAATCCCATGGCGATGAACAGCCAGCCGAAATTTTTACGGACTTTGCTGGTCTTTTCGGTGATATTGCGATCAAGGACTTCTCGTGTGACGCAAAGTCTGGTCTGGTATTGGGGATAATCCTTCGGCGCGGGAGGTACCCCGCGTTTGACAAGATCGTCCTGCACAACCCCGTTCCATGTGGCGATCCTGTCAAGATCGGCAAGAATTCCTTCCGAAGATACACCAATTGCAATCTCGTCAAGAGACAGGCATTTACGCTGCCCTTCCGTCCATTCCACTTCGAACGGCTTCCTCCCCTCGCCTAGGGTAGGGTCATTTGTCCTGGCGCAGAAAATCTTGCAAACCAGTCCGATATCCGGCGGATAGAGCGGATTTTGCGGTACCACGGTCGGAAGCATGTCAACGCAGAACCCTTCGGGCATGGTCTCGCCGACCATGGGCTCGAGGAAGCCATTTTCCCGGAAGTTGACGATCTGCGCGGTGCCCCCTAATCCGTTGGGCTGCTTGCCATTCCACATGGCAACCATGATGTGGCTGCGCTGTGCGATATGGATCCCGACAGAGGCATATTGCAGATCGCGATAGATCCTGTCCGGGCCTTCCTTGAGGGGATATTCAACCTGCGCCTCCGAACCGGGAATCACGGTCGGGATCACCTGACATGTCTGCGCCTTGTCAAGCAGGTCCTTGAATATCGCCTTATCCGGTTCGGTAAAATCATGCAGGTAATCATCAATTTCCAAAGGCAGGACAGCATGGAGTTCCCATCCGAGACTCAACGCCACATCAGCAAAAAGACAGTCCGCCCCCGCTGCTAGCGCCGACAGGGCACGAAGCGGACTGTTGGGAAAACGATATCTGATCGCCTCCATCTGCCCTATCAGGATTTCCCTGACCTTGTCAGGATCGCTCAGGTTACGATGTCCGGTCACGCCGACCGTAATGGGAATGCCATAAAGGGGGAGTTTTTTTTCAGAAGAGGCGGAAGCAGGCATTACAGAAAAACTCTTGTGGCTGGATGAATAAAATAATGTTGTTTCGATCCCGTTCCTGTACGGAGAGGGGATCGAAACAGGACATTTCCCGGATATCAGGTCCGTCTCGCCAATGCGTGCGGAATCTAGCCTACGGGATCCTTATGATCCGTGCGGTTCGGTCAGGCTGGCAAGCAGTTGTTCGGCCTCCTGTTCCCGTCCTGTGGCACGATAAACCGCAGCCAGATTATTCAGGCTTGTCGCGATATCCGGATGCCCGAGCGGCAGCGCGTTGCGGATGATGTCCAGCGCTTCGACGTACAGCGGCTCCGCTTCCTTATAGCGTCTCTGTATATAGTAAAGAGATGCTAGGTTGCTCAGGCTCGTCGCTAGAGACGGATGCTCGGGCGGCAGCGCCTTGCGCCAGATCGCAAGTGCTTCGACCAACAGCGGCTCCGCTTCCTTGTAGCGACCCTGTGCATAGTAAAGANGACGCCAGTTTGTCCAGGCTCCTCGCGATATCCGAATGCCTGTGCGGCGGCGCCTTGCGACGGATGTCCAGCGCTTCGACCAACAGCGGCTCCACTTCCTTGTAGCGACCCTGTGCATAGTAAAGAACAGCCAGATTGTTCAGGCTCNGTCATGATAGACGGATGCCTGTGTGGCAGCGCCTTGCGACGGATGTCCAGCGCTTCGACATACAGCGGCTCCGCTTCCTTGTAGCGACCCTGTGCATAGTAAAGAACAGCCAGA
>NZ_QEXL01000025.1:3151-3256 GCF_003311635.1 Novacetimonas cocois
TGCGCGATATCCCGATGCCCGGGCGGCAGCGCCTTGCGGCTGATCTCCAGCGCTTCGACATACAGCGGTTCCGCATCCTCATAGCGACCCTGATCTTGGTAAAGA
>NZ_QEXL01000025.1:3278-21435 GCF_003311635.1 Novacetimonas cocois
TGTGTGGCAGCGCCTCCCGACGGATCGCTAGCGCTTCGACATACAGCGGTTCCGCATCCTCATAGCAACCCTGATCTTGGTAAAGACCCGCCAGATTGTTCAGGCTTGTCGCGATATCCGNCGGGCGGCAGCGCCTTGCGGAAAATCCCCAGCGCTTCGACATACAGCGGTTCCGCATCCTCATAGCGATCCTGATCTTGGTAAAGAAGAGCCAGATTGTTCAGGCTCGCCGCAAGATACGGANTGCCCGGGCGGTCGCGCCTTGCGGGTGATCTCCAGCGCTTCGACATACAGCGGCTCCGCTTCCTTGTACCGACCCTGTGCCTGGTAAAGACCCGCCAGATTGTTCAGGCTCTGCGCGATAGACGGATGCCCGGGCGGCAGCGCCTTGCGACGGATCGCCAGCGCTTCGACATACAGCGGCTCCGCTTCCTCGTACCGACCCTGTGCCTTGTAAAGAACCGCCAGATTGTTCGCGCTGGTTGCCGTTACACCACCATGTTGCGTCTCCCATGCCACAAGGCTTTCGGCCCAGACGACTCCCAGGTTCAGAAAGCTCTGGTTGGTGAACCATACTGTAACTGCATCAGCATAGACCGGCATCTCTTCACATGCCGACAGCCCCGCTTTCCACCTGTCCGCCAGCACCCCGATCGCAGGCATCATTTTGGCATCGCTCGCCCCCAGCCACGACAGCGCATCGCGCAGGAGGCGGTGATAGGCATTCAACAGCGTCATTATCGCCGGGATGGGCGTCAGCGTCCGGACAACGCCGTCCCGGTCGCTGAGGGTCTGGAACTGGAACACCTGCTCCGCAATCGCATCCGCGTCCTGCTGTCCCTCGAAATGCCGAAGCAGGGCGTGCCGTGCCGCTTCTGTCTCCGCAGCGCTCCCCAACGCCGCCTGACGCAGGATGGCGTGCATCGGCAGCAGGCGTCCGTCATCATGCAGGCAGAAAGGCGACAGCCGCGCCAGCACGGGGGCCAGGACCAGCGCGGGCAGGCGTGGGCGACCATCCGCCGGATCGACCGGATCATTGGGGGAAGCCAGCAGCGCCGACAGGTCCGCCTGTCGCAACCCACGCCAGGAGGCCGTGATCAGCCGTGCGGCATCACTCGCCAGCGCGGGATGGTCTACGTCGCGGAAATCGGCGTCCATGCTGGACAGGATATGCGCGAACAGCGTGCCTGCATCCCCGCACGCCAGCAGTTCGCCCATTTTGGCGTCCAGCGTTTCGTGCCGCGCATACAGCCGCAGTTCCTCCAGCGCCAGCCGCAGGAACAGCGGGCTTTGGCATGCGGGACAGGCGACAAGACGGGCGATCTGCGCATCGGACAGGCGCTTGCGGTAGGTCTCGAAAAACGCGGTGATGACACGATGCCGCAGGCTTTCATCCAGCGCGGGCAATGCAATAATGCTCGCGTTCTTCAGTCTGGTGTCCGGCGTCGTGGTCGCAACCAGCACGACGCCCTGTGGCAGGCGCAACGTGTCGAGACGCGCCATGGCATCCTGCCGGTCCTCCATCTGGTTGAGCGCGTCGAGCAGCAGGACCAGCGGCTGACCCAGCCCCTTCACCGTCTCCGCCAACAGCGCATAAAGGCTGGCCCAGCGCCCCTCCCCATCCTCCGGCACGGGGGAGACGAGGTGCCCGGCCTCCTGCATGAAGGCGATCAGCCGGTCGCGCCACCAGGGCAGATGCAGGTCGCCATCCGCCCCGGTGTAATGGGCGAACACCGTGGCCTGGTCCGCGCCGGTGAAGCGCGTCGCCAGATGGGCGAGGAAGGCGCTCTTGCCCATGCCCGACGGGGCGACAATTTCGATGGGATGGCTGTCGGCCACACCCCGCGCGGCGCGGAAGGCGGCAAGGACCGTGTCCTCCATATCGCCCAGCGGGACATAGGCATGGCGGCGCGAGCGCGCATAGGCGGCCTGCGCCTTCAGGCTGCGGGTCAGGGTCGAGGGCACGGCGTCGAGCGGGAAAAACCGGTCGAGTTCCGCCCGCAGGTACGCCAGCACCGCGTCACCGAATTCCCGGATCGATTTATAGTTATCCAGCCCCATGGCCGGAGAAGCGCGCAGGACCTGCTTCAGATGCTCCAGCCGCCCGCCTGCCGGGTCGTAGAACGCGACATCGTCCGGTTCCATCCCGGCCTTGCGGGCGATGGCGTCGGTCAGCGCGCGGTCGCGCAGGAAAATCCGTTCGCGCGGGGTGTCGAGCGGTCCTTTCCCATCGAACAGCGCGACGCGCATTTCCAGTTCCGTGACACTGATCCCCTCCTCCAGCGCCTTGCGGATCGTCGCGGCGTAGGGGGAGGCTTCGTGTGCGTCCCAGTACTGGGCCAGATCTTCCTTTTCCGGCACCCAGCCATAGCGTTCGCCAAGGAAACCAATGAAAAATGGCGGCGGGCTGACGCCACGGCAGCGCTCGATCTCATCAAGGCAGATTTCCACCGTGCGTCCGTTCTTCGCCTCGTCCTCCGTAATGCCCCAGCGCAGGTCGATTTCCGTCAGGGTCACCTGCCGCGCCATGCAGTCCTGCCGAAAGACCGGAAAGACATGGGCCATCAGGTAATTGCGTTCTTCTTCCATGTCGCGAAAGGTCGAGGACAGGAACAGGCGGATTTCACGCGATACGGCAGAGGAAACAGACATCAGGGCAGAAAACTCCGGTTCAGGTGAAGGGGGAGAACAACCACCAGCAAGCAACCGTAACAGTCATATTTTGTTGAAAACAGATGCACAAGCCAGTTGGATGGTTGGAAGAACTGTTGTATTGATTTCTCTTTTACCTGATTTCAGATTTTTGGCGTGTTGATTGCTGGTTCCTGGATCTGATTTTCGCTCTGCGTTTTGAGCAGAGTGATGGTTTCATGCTCTGGATTGCTACGCGGCGGCATTACTGCGCTCCAGGAGGAAAAATCGGCGTATATTATAGATGATATTGGCCAGCCCGATCCTTATGGTGACTCGCGTTATGCCTACGGTTCGGACAAACAGAGGTGGACCCGTCCGTTCGGACAGTTTTGTGAGCTTGATAAGCTATGCCCGGTTATTGTTATGCCGCCATTCTAACGGCGCTGCTGTTGGCCCATGTGATCCGGGGTTAGTAACTCCGGATCACATGGCGTCGGAACGTCATGATACGCCTCATGGGACGTACGGCCAGCCAGTGCTAAGTGCGGACGCTGCCCGTTATAATGGGCGATCCATCCAGCAAGCCCGGCCCGTAGCGCCGATCCGGTCTCGAATATGTGCAAACAAACGCATTCGTATTGCAATGACCGCCACAGACGTTCGATGAACACGTTGTCCGGCCAGCGACCGTGCCTATCCATGCTGATGCGAACCTATCGTCGTTCCAGGACCTCGGTGAACCGAGGCGTCGTGAATTGTGAACCCTGGTCTGTGTTGAAAATCTCCGGGAGGCCGTATCGCACCAGCGCATCTCGGAACGCCTCGACGCAGAACTCCACATCCATCATGTTCGACAGACGCCAAGACAGCACCTTACGCGTGCGCCAATCCATCCTCTCTCAGGTCGGAGTATAGCTTATCGCCCTGTCTGAAAAACGGGGCCACCTCTACAAAATATCATGAAAAAGAACTTTTGCCCCTTTATATTTTGTTCCAAATTCGTTGGTGCATAATAAATTGTTGACAGCACAATTTCATCATGCCTATATGCACCCAATGAGATGGTGCATAAAAAATACTTTGGGCGCAATCGCTGAAGTTTCGCTGGGTTACCCATTCCGAACAGGAATCAAGCCAATCCCCGGCACGACAACTGCCGTGGTGCAGATGCGCGATACCTCCTGCACGGATGGCATAGACTGGCCCAGCTGCGTCCGCACGGAACTGCCGGGCAAGCGGAAACCGGACTGGCTGAAACCCGGCGATATTCTATTCCCCACGCGTGGTAACCTGTCCTGCGCGACCTTGGTTGATGAAACCATCGGGGACATCCAGGCCGTCGCCGCACCGCACTTTTTTGTCCTGCGCATACACCAAGCCGATGTGCTGCCCGCCTATGTGGCGTGGTGGCTCAACCAGGAACCAGCACAGCGCCATCTGGAACAGCAGGCCCAGAGTTCCGGCATTGTGCGCAATATCTCCCGCACCGTTCTTGACACCATTCCCATTGCCATCCCGCCTCTGCCCCGTCAGCAGCAGATTACTGGGCTAGCACAGGCCATGCGGCACGAAACGCAATTGCTGCACCAGTTAATGCAGAGCAACCAGCAGATCATGACCGGCCTTGCCCGCGACCTTATGGCCCACTGACCCATTTTTGCGATTTACAGACAGGATATTCCCGTGACCGAACAGATCAGCCAGGACACCATTAACCGGACGCTATGGAGCGCTTGCGATACGTTCCGTGGCACGGTCAGTCCCGATACATACCGCGATTATCTACTCACCATGCTGTTCCTGAAATACATCTCCGATGTATGGCAGGATCATTATGATAATTTCAAAAAAGAATTTGGCGATAATCCCGAACTGATTGAAGCCATGATGGCGCAGGAGCGCTTTGTCCTGCCCAAAGGCACCGATTTTTATACGCTCTATAAAGAACGCAACACCCCCGGCAATGGTGAGCGGATCGACAAGGCCCTGCATGCCATTGAGGAAGCCAACGGCACCAAGCTGAAGGATGCAGGCAAGAGCGTCTTCCAGGATATCAGCTTCAATTCCGATAAACTGGGCGATGAGAAGCAGAAGAACACCATCCTGCGCCACCTGCTGGAGGACTTTGCCAAACCGGAACTGAACCTGCGCCCGTCCCGCGTGGGCAATCTGGATGTGATCGGCAATAGTTATGAGTATCTAATCAAGCATTTTGCCGCCAGCGGTGGCCAGAAAGCAGGTGAATTCTATACCCCGCCAGAAGTCAGCGAACTGATGGCCCGCCTGCTAAACCCGCAACCGGGTGAGAGCATCTGCGACCCTGCCTGTGGCTCGGCTTCCCTGCTGATGAAATGCGGCAGGCAGGTCACGCTGCACCACAAGGGCAGCCGGGATTACGCCCTGTATGGGCAGGAGGCCATTGGCTCCACCTGGTCCTTTGCCAAGATGAACATGTTCCTGCATGGCGAGGACAACCACCGCATTGAATGGGGCGACACCATTCGCAGCCCCAAGCTTCTGGATGGCAAGAACCACCTGATGCGCTTTGACGTGGTGACAGCCAACCCGCCCTTCAGCCTCGACAAATGGGGCCATGACGAGGCAGCGGACGACGTGCATCACCGCTTTGCGCGTGGTGTACCACCCAAGACCAAGGGTGATTATGCCTTCATCCTGCACATGCTTGCCACCGTGAAGGAGCGCACCGGCCGAATGGGCGTGGTGGTACCGCATGGCGTGCTGTTCCGTGGCGGTTCGGAAGGCAAGATCCGCCAGAAGCTGATTGAGGAAAACCTGCTGGATGCCGTGATCGGCCTGCCGGAAAAGCTGTTCTTTGGCACGGGCATTCCGGCGGCCATCCTGATCTTCCGCAAGGACCGCAAGACGAAGGACGTGCTGTTCATTGACGCCAGCCGCGAGTTCAAGGCAGGCAAGAACCAGAATCTGCTGACTGAAGAGAACATCACGAAGATCGTGGACACCTACCGGGCCCGCAAGGACGTGGATAAATATGCCCACCTCGCCACGCCGGACGAGATCAAAGAGAACGACTACAACCTGAACATCCCGCGTTATGTCGATACGTTTGAGGAAGAAGAGGACATCGACCTGAACGCCGTGCGCAAGGAACGGGCGGAGATCAAGGCAGAACTGGCGAAGCTGGAAGCACAGATGGACGCTTATCTGAAGGAGCTGGGTTATGCTTCCTGATGGGTGGGAACGTAAAACGGTTTCTGATATTTGCATTTTGCAAAATGGAAATGGGTTTAAACCCCATCAATGGGACACTAAAGGCCTCCCAATTATCCGTATCCAAAATTTAAATGGTAGCTCCAACTTTAACTATTTCTCTGGAAAACCACTCGAAAAATGGTTGGTGAACCCAGGCCAAATTCTTTTTGCTTGGGCAGGAAGCAAAGGTGTCTCGTTCGGCCCTTTTATATGGAACGGTCCACAAGGCGTTCTCAATCAGCACATATTTAAGGTTTTCTCAAAAGGCAAAGTAGATAAAAATTGGCTTTATCTGATCCTGAGATCCATTACTGACAAAATTGAAGGGCAAGCACATGGCTTTAAAGCCACGCTTGTTCATGTCAAAAAGCAAGATATTGATACTCAAGTTGTAAACCTCCCTCCTCTCCCCGAACAGAAGAAGATCGCGGCGATCCTCTCGACGTGGGATCGTGCGATTGAGGGAACTGAAAAGCTTCTGGCCAACAGCCAGCAGCAGAAAAAAGCCCTCATGCAGCAACTCCTCACAGGCAAAAAACGCCTGCCGGGGTTCACGGGGGAATGGAAAAAAACAACTATTGGCAATATTGCAAAAGAAATTTCCATTCGGAATAAAAACAGAAAGAATTATCCGGTTATTTCCTGCACTAAAACAAAAGGATTTGTTGATTCTTTATCTTTCTTCAATAAGAAAGTTTATAGTGACGACCTGTCAGGATATAAAATCATATCAAGAAATCAGATTGGATTTCCTTCAAATCACATTGAAGAAGGTTCCATAGGACTACAAAATATTCATGACGATGCAATCGTAAGCCCGATTTATACTGTTTTCTCAATGGGCAAAAACGCTGATCCGTTGTTTGTTTTTGCAGTTCTAAAAACAGATCACTATCGTCAGATTTTCGCTGCAGCTACCAATTCTTCAGTAGATAGACGTGGCAGTCTGCGTTGGTCCGCTTTTTCACAAATCAAAATTAATCTCCCATCACCCCCCGAGCAGAAAGCCATCGCCGCCGTCCTGACGACAGCAGACGAAGAAATCACGGCGATTGAATCCGACCTTTCGCGCCTGCGTCAGGAGAAGAAAGCCCTGATGCAGCAACTTCTCACGGGCAAGCGCCG
Source organism: Novacetimonas cocois (assembly GCF_003311635.1). GTDB lineage: Bacteria > Pseudomonadota > Alphaproteobacteria > Acetobacterales > Acetobacteraceae > Novacetimonas > Novacetimonas cocois. The sequence goes on from NZ_QEXL01000025.1 coordinate 10,269, forward strand.
CGTGACGGTCGATTAAGATATTTTCAGCTTACAGGATATTTGAACATTATGGTTTCTGCCCCGAAATTTCAGGAAGAATACAGTGCCAAGCTTCCGGCACTGGCCCTGCTCAGCACCCTCGGATGGCGGTTTCTGCCACCATCCGAGGCGCTGGCCCTGCGGGGCGGTAAACAGGATGCCGTGGTGCTCGACACACTCCTGCGGGCGGAGCTGAAAAAGCGACGCTTTACGTTTGAAGGACAGGAGCACGGCCTGTCCGATCAGGCCATCAACACACTGGTCTCTCACGTCACGCACCCGGATTTTGTTTCCGGCCTGCGGGACGCCAATGAGAAGATGACCACGCATCTGCTGTTCGGCATTGCCATTACCGAGTTCATCAACGGGCGCAAAGCCAACCCGACCATCGCGCTGATCGACTGGCAGAACCCACAGAACAACAGCTTTACCTTCACCGAAGAATTCAGCGTCCTGCGCAGCACGGACCTGATCCAGACTCGCCGACCGGACATTGTCTGCTTCGTCAACGGTATTCCACTCGCGGTAATTGAGGCCAAACGCCCCGGTGGCCAGCCGGGCAAGGGTCCGACCGTGGCCGCCGGTATTTCCCAGACCATCCGCAACCAGTTCAAGGACGAAATCCCGCAGCTTTTTGCCTACAGCCAGCTCCTGCTCTCCATCAACGGGCACGACGGACGCTATGGCACCTGCGGCACGCCCAAGAAGTTCTGGGCAAGCTGGAAAGAGGAGGACATCGCCGAAAGCCGGATGCATAACCTCAAGAACACATCTCTCTCCCCCGCCCAGACCGACGTGCTGTTTGCCGAACGTAAACCATCCGATCGGGCATGGTTCGAGGACTGGGCATCCCGCCCGCTGGCGGTTACGGATCAGGACCGGCTGCTGATCGGCCTGCTTTCCCCCGAACGCCTTCTGGAAATGACGCGATTCTTCACGCTGGTGGACCGCAAGAACGGCAAGATCGTTGCCCGCTACCAGCAGGTCTTCGGCATCAGGCGCCTGCTGGAGCGCATCAAGACCCGCCGGGCAGATGGCGGGCGAGAGGGCGGCGTGATCTGGCACACCACCGGCTCAGGCAAGTCCTTTACCATGGTATTCCTCAGCCGGGCGCTGATCCTTGATAATGACCTCAAACAGTGCCGCATTCTGGTGGTCACAGACCGCAAGGACCTGGAACGTCAGCTCAGCACCACATTCTCCACTGGCGGCGAATTGGCGGACAAAAAGGACAAGGCCGAAGCCCTGGCCACGTCCGGCCGCCGGCTGGCGCAGCAGATCGGGCATGGGCAGGAGCGGATCATCTTCTCGCTCATCAATAAATTCCACACCGCCACGGGCTATCCTGAATGTCATAATGATAGCCCGGATATCATCGTGCTGGTCGATGAAGGGCACCGCAGCCAGGGCGGGGAAAACCATGCCCGCATGAAGCATGCCCTGCCCAATGCCGCTTTCATCGCCTTTACCGGCACGCCACTGCTCAAGGGCAGCGAGACGACCAGCCGGTTCGGGAAGATCATCCATTCCTACACCATGCAGCAGGCTGTCTCGGACGGGACGGTGACGCCGCTGCTCTATGAGGAACGTAAGCCTGATCTCAACGTCAATGATGAAGCCATTGATGCGTGGTTTGACCGCATTACGCAGGGCCTGACGCAAGAACAGGTCACAGACCTCAAGAAACGCTTTGCCCGTGCCAATCAGGTCTATAAGGCCGATGACCGTATCCGGCTGATCGCCATGGACCTGGCCACGCATTTTGACAGTAACATTGATGAGGGCCTGAAGGGTATGCTGGCCTGCGACAGCAAGCTCTCGGCCATCCGCTACAAGCAGTATCTGGATGAAGTGGGGCTGTTTGAAAGCGCCATCGTCATGAGCCCGCCTGACACGCGGGAAGGCCATTCGGAAGTCGATGAGGGCAAACAGCCCGAAGTGCAGAAATGGTGGGTCGAGACTGTCGGCAAGCAGAGCGAGGATGACTATACACGGGGCGTGATCGAGCGCTTTGAAAAGGATCCCGACCTGAAGCTGATCATTGTGGTGGACAAGCTGCTGACCGGCTTTGACGAACCGAAAAACGCCGTGCTGTATATCGACAAGCCGCTGAAACAGCATAACCTGCTGCAGGCTATTGCCCGCGTGAACCGGCTGCATGACCAGAAAAAACATGGGCTGCTGATCGACTATCGCGGCATTCTGGCGGAGCTGGACACGACACTTGCGCGCTATGACCAGCTCGCGGCCGATAATGTCGGTGGATATGATCCCAAGGACATTGCCGGGCTGTATAGCCAGATGAGCACCGAATACCGCGAACTCCCGGCGCTACATAAGGCGCTGTGGGCCATCTTTGACGGCGTGAAGAACAGAAGCGATCCCCAGCAGCTTCGTGCCGTGCTCATGCCGCGTATGGTGGAAGAGCACGGCCAGATGGTGGATGTGAACCTCAAGCGCCGCGATGATTTCTATGAGGCGCTGACGAAGTTTTCCGCCTGCCTCAAGGTGGCCCTGCAGTCGGTCGCATTCTTCGAGGATACCAGCTTCACCGAAAAGGACCGCAACACCTACAAGGAAACCCTGAAGCAGATGAGCAGCCTGCGTCAGTGGATCCTGCACGATACCGGCGAGACCGTGGACTTTGACCAGTATGCCGAGCAGGTGAAAAAGCTGCTGGACCGGCATGTGGCGGGTGTGAAGGTGCATGATTCCGAAGGGCTGTATGCCGTCGGCAAGATGGGCCAGAAACCCGATGACGGTCAGCCTGAAGACTGGACCGAGGACAAGACCCGCAACGAAACGGACCTGATCCGCACGCGCGTGACGAAAATGATCACCCATGACATGCAGGACGATCCTTATGCCAAGGAGGCGTTCTCCACCCTGCTGCGTCAGGTTATTGAAGAGGCGGAGCGCCTGTTCGATCACCCGCTCAAGCAGTTCATGCTGTTCCAGGAATTCGAGGAGCAGGTTGCACAGCGGAAACTGAAAGACATTCCATCCGCCTTCGAAGGCCACCGGCATGCCCAGGCCTATTACGGCGTGTTCCTGCAGACGCTGACGGCCATCTTCAATCACAAGCAGACCGACGAAGAGCAGCAGCGCTGGATCGATCTGGCGTTCGAGATTGACCGGATCGTGGATCGGGCCGTGCGGGAGAACTCGCTCAGCCAGACCGACATGGAAAAGACCATTCACCAGGAATTGCTGCCCCTCCTTTTCGCCATCGGCCAAAAAGCCGGTTTTGGCGTAAATCAGGCACAGAAAATCATCACGCAGGTCATCCAGATCATGCGGGCCGGGCCGGCAGCCGGGGAACAGCGCGCCTGATGCCGGACGAGCGGTTCCTGACATATGGCGGAGAGAAGATCAGGGTCGAACTCCTGCCCCGTTCCCGGCCGGGAACGACCCTTGTGGTCAAGGTCCACCCCGACCTGCGGGTGCAGGCCGTCGTGCCATTCGACACGCCTGAAGAGAAACTGCAGCAGGCCCTGGAACAGAAAGCACGCTGGATCTGGCAGAAACTGCGTGATTTCCGCCAGATCCAGGCCCATGTCACGCCGCGCGACTATGCCAGTGGTGAAAGCCATTTCTATCTTGGTCGTCGCCACCTGCTAAAGGTCCATCATCAGCCAGATCAGCCCGAGACGGTGCGCATGCTGCGCGGACGGCTGGAGATTTCGGTACAGACAAGGCAGGTCGTGCGGATCCGCGCGCTTTTGTCCCTGTGGTATTTCGACAGGGCCCAGGCCGTCTTTCAACGGCGGCTCGATGCCATGCTGCCTTCAACATTATGGGTGGTGCAAAAACCCGCCCTGAAACTTCAGATCATGCGCACGCAATGGGGCAACTGTTCGCCCGGTGGGGTAATTACCCTCAATCCCCATCTGGTGAAGGCGCCTCGGGACTGCATCGATTATGTGATCGTGCATGAACTGTGTCATTTGAGGGAACACAACCATGGACCGGCATTCTGGCAGCTTATGGACCGGATCATGCCAGACTGGGAACGCCACAAGGCCCATCTGGATAGAATGGCCGAAGCCTTCCTGGTGAGCTGAGCCAAACGGATTTCCCAGACGAAAATGACTATGGACAGGGCACACGCTTCAGACGGGCGCGTGCCGCTCATATGACATCCCAACGTGGTAGCAATATGCGTTTTTTTGAACACATTGGAATGACACGTCAAAGAAACGCAATTTCTTTGACACATCATATCCTGCTCGACACACAGATCCTTAACGTCCGGATCTGTCTTGAAAATCAGGCATCCTCCCAAGGGTTCAGAACCCGTACACCGGCAGCCTCGAAAGGCGATACGTCCCGGCTGGCTACGGCATAACCACGGGATGCAGCCGTCGCGGCGATATACCCATCCGCCTTACCGATTGCCCGTCCTTCGCACCTCGCCCGCACCATCAGTTCGGCGTAAGCCTGTGACGCCCCCAGATCGAACGACAGGATACGTCCCTCGAACAGAGGCAGGACATCCTGCTCAAGACGCTCCTGCAAAACGGCTTGCCGCCGACCGGCCGGCATGGCCCCGATCCCGAAACGCAGCTCCGCTACTGTAATGGCTGACAGGAAAAGCGTCTCGATCGCCTGGGCGTCGATCCAGGCCAGAACACGCGGCTCCGGCACAGGCTTCCATGGCTCCGAGATCACATTGGTATCAAGCAGGATCATTCGAAGGACATCGGCTCGGCCGGGGTCTGATCCCGAACCTGCAAGGCCGCAACATCCTGCTCACGCACACCCGCCTCACGACCGATGGCTGCCAGCAGCGATCCCAGCCGGACCCGCTGCTGCGGCCGGACAGCCGCTTCCAGAATGATCCGGATCTCCGCTTCCGTACTGCGCCCATGCAGCACGGCCTGCGCCTTCAGCGCCCGATGCGTCTCTTCCGGCAGATTGCGAATAACGACAGAGGACATGACAGGACTCCCCATTTCTCAAGATCGATATCATATTTAATAATATGATATCTTTCTAGCATAATCCTACAGCCTCCAATCCCTTTCGCATGACCTTGAAGATCAATCGATATCCGGCTGTAAGCCGATTTATGACGGCCCCTGCGGCTGATAGATTACAGTCTCCATGCAGCCGCAATGACCATCAGTCTGGAAACGTCCCTCATAAGCTCCAGACGGGAAGATCAGACCGTTTCACATCCGCCTTGGCGGCATCCAGTTTTGCCGGGCTTACAATGCTGCGCAGGAGCATGAGGCTTTCCAGCATGACCCCGGCCAGCTCCGGTGGCACGGCCTCTCCATCTGACATTCTGTTAGATGCCAGCTCCAGCCACCTGCATTCCATGCGGTGCATGTTCCGCCCCACGCTCACAAGACGAAGACGATCCTCAATGACGTGAAGGATTCCGTGATTTGAGCGTCACCCCCTTCCAGATACCTAGTTCGCGTTCCTTACTGCCTCTGTCATTTGACCAGACAGACAACAGAGGCGTTCATAGCCTTGCTTATGTGCGTCTGGTCTCAAGGGAAGATCGCAAGGAATTCTGCTTCCCTTTTTATTCTGATGCAGGAACGGAACACCAAGTATCCATGAGAATGGCTGTTTAATGCGATCTACAGCTCTTTTTCGGAACACGAAAGGAACACTTTTTTAATCCGAAAAATAAAAATTATTTATTTATCAATTACTTACAGTCCATTTGGACTGCGTATTGTGTATAGCCCAGATTAAGGACAAAAACCCCTCTTTCAAGCAGATTAAGGATACCTCAAACCTACTCGAAACCCTAAAACATAGTCTTAATTCAAGCGCGAAGCGCCAGATCACCAAAACATCACCATAATATCACCAAACGAAAGAGATCATCACCAAAAGAACACCAAAAAGTCACCTAAATGTCACCACAAATGCGGACCGTCACCAAAAAATAACCAAAAGAACACCGAAATGTCACCGAATGCACAGAAAAAGACTTGTGCGGACAGAACCCCCACGATAGGCTCACCACATCGACGACAAGAGGGGGGAGACAGTGACGACGCAAGGCCCCAAGAGACAAAAGCTCCGGGGCATAATTCGGCTGGAACTGCGCCGGATCGAAGACCTGATGCGGACGGGATGCACCATCGAAAGCATTGCCAAAATGTTTTCCGAAGAAATGGGAATCCCTATCAACGCGCGGTCATTCCGCAACGGGTTATCACTGGTGCGGAAAGAGTGCCGGGAAAAGGGAGAAAATTGGATTGCACAATCCAATATCGCCCCGGTGGAATCCCCCGCACCGGCACCAGAGGCAGCACCAAAACCGACCACAGTGGAGACCCCGGCCAAACCGCCGGAACCTCCCCGACCCGACCTTGGCAACGCGGGGGATGACTCACCCGAAGCTCTGAAACGCAAATTGATTGGGGCGAAGGATGTGGCGGCAGAGTTGATGAAAAAATACTCCCGCCCCCGCCGGGAACCCGATCCCGACTGAACAACGCCACACGGCAAATAGGGGTCGGTACCTCCAGCAGCGGCGTTTCACACCATTGAACCTGACTGCCCGGTGCATAGGTGGAACGTCGGCCAGTAGTGTTGATGAAGATGCCACATTCCCCCGCATGAAGTTCCCGCCTGCCGCCATCGATCACGGTGCTCATGGTGCCTGTCTCCAGCAGGAGCAGACAGGCATAAGCGCGACTGGTTACGCGGAATTCTCCCTCGTCGGGATAGGCTGTCTGCCCAAACGAGAAACTGGTGCCACGCCTGATGAATGCCGATTTGCGAACTTCTGACAGAATGAACCCATCCCCATGTCACGCCTGTCCTGACCATAGTCGGGTTACCGATACGATAGAATGGCCGCAAACGTCGAAAACATGTCTGGAATTAAGATCTGTCAGCGGTGATCCCTCGCCCGGGGAGAGGCCGGGTTGCTGATCAGTGGGGAGGCCATGAAGGCATGGGTCGCCAGCTTCGCGACGGATAACCCTCTCCCCCTGCCAAAGCCATGGCAATAGAAGATCGCTCCGGGCCAAGGAGGTGGTCTGTCAGGCTGCTGCAGCCATCCCTGGAGAGATATGGACCATGAGACGGGCAAAGGTCTGTTTCAGCCGGGGTTTCACAAGTTCGGCCCTGGCGGCCAGAGCGGCATAGGATGCATAATTCTGACGGTCTTCCCGCGTCGCGTGCCTGTCTCGTGCCTTCTGACGATAGAATTCGCAAGGCAGAAGCGACCTGAAGGAAGCCTGTTTCCTGAAGAAGTGGTTATAGATCTCGTCCTCTTCCACGAAGACATCCCAGAAAAAACGCGGAGCATCAGGCCCCTCGCAGATTTTCATCACGTCTTCGATCGGCGAGGACACTGTCCTGTCCTGCAGCCGGTTGGGAACCAGGATAATTTTCTGTCCGGAAATACCGCAAGCCCGGAGCTTCCGAACCGTCCAGATCATCCGCTGTATACTGTAGACCTCAGGCGTGAAGGGAATCAGGAAGACATCGATATCTTCGTCAGCACCAGAAAAGCGCTTCATCTTCGTGCAAGTAGCCTCCAGGGCGGTCATATCAATATCGATGATGATGGGCCGGCCCTGATTCAGGGTGAGTTCCTCAAAAACCACCCCGAAGTCCCCATTTTGGACCAGCAGAAGGTTATCCGGGCTGAGGCCACCAGAAAAGTCGATCCGTTCCTTGACGCAGACCAGCAGGGGATTGAGGAGGAAAGGTGCCAGGAGATGAAAGGCAATGACGGTTTTCCCACACCCACCGGCAGCTGACAGGACGCAGATCCGTGGGGCAGAAACGGGGTGGCAGTCAGACATCTTGGCCTCTCTATATCCAGGGGAATGACATTGAATGGGCATTTACATACTATAGTTGATAAAAATATAGTATGTAAGACGCCAGCATGTCCTGATGGACATGAGACGCCTTGTGGGATGGAATTTTTCCCGCATCCGAAGGAATAAAGGTCTGACACAGGAACAGGTTGCCGAGCGGTCAGGCTTCAGCCAGCAATATCTCAGCGGCCTGGAAAAAGGGGTTCGCAATCCAACGGTCGTCACCCTTTATGAACTGGCCTGCGTGCTGGACATTTCCCCTGTTGAATTCCTCATGCCCGTTGAGGAAACTGGCTCTTAATCGTTGCAACAGGCCGCAGCCTGGAAAGGAAACGAACATGGCGACGGATACAAACCAATTCGACCGCGACTGGGAAGCGAAAAAGGACGCAGCCACGCGTGAGGCACTGGCAGAAATTGCAGCGGGCCGTGTGGTCAGTGCGGAAGCAGCCAATGCCTGGATTGACAGCCTGGGCACCGATCACCCACTCCCCATGCCAGAACCGGGCCAATAGGATGGTCCCATTCCAGCAGAAGGGGGAACGCTGATGCATAGGGCATTGCCCCCATCCAAGCCTCACGCCAGGAGATCATGATGACACGGGACAGGCACCGTAGCCCCACCCATCCGGGGGAATTGCTACGGCTGGACGTCATTCCTGCCTACTTCATAGAGACGTCAGAAATTGCACAGGCCCTTGGCATATCCTGTCCGCATCTCCACGAGATCCTGGCGACCCGAAAACCCATTACACCCGAACTGGCGGAACGACTGGGTCAACTGCTGGGCAATGGCCCTGATCTGTGGATCAGGATGCAGGCGGCCCATGATGACTGGCAGGCCACGCACCCTGGCATTCCATAGATCGCGTGCTGACTCTGTACTCCCATAATGCAACTGGGAGAGAATAATCGTACCTCAACTCCGGCAGAAACAGAACGCGGGAATGATCTCTCATTCCGCGCTGAAGGTTACCAGTAATATTCGTGGGGCCGCCGGGTTCCGGTATACGGAAAGACCGCCTCGAGAGGATCGAGGGCGCCCTTGATGACCAGGCGGGCAATATGCCTGTCATGATGACGGCCAGGGCAGATATCGTGCAGATGGCTGTACCAGTTGGGGGATTCAGAGGCATCACGTGAGCCTCCATAGCCACAGCGATCCGGCCGGTTGGCCCAGCGATGGTCCCGGCCGTGTTTTCGGCTGTGATGATAGGTGCGAGACATGGGAGCTTCCCCTCCATGACGCACGGAGTGATTTCCGGGCGTACCTACATCGCCCGATCTCCCCTATTCTGGTTTGAATACACTTTACCGCGCCTGTGCGACATCGGTCTCCAGCAGCATCCGCACATAGCGTGTGTAAGGGATACCCTTTGCCTTCGCCCTGGCTTTCACGGCGTCCAGCAAGGACGCCGGCAGGCGCATGTTGAGGGCAGCCGCCTTGGGTTCGATCTCAAAGCGCATGGGCTTGAAACCGGACAGGTCATACCGGGTCAGATCGGCGGTCGCGACGAAATCCTCGGCCGCTTCGTCACTGTGCAGCGAGGGCATGGACCTATTTTTGCTGCTCATAGTGGTCGATCTCCTTCTGATGCATGTAGCGGGCACTGATGGGACGTAACCGGGTCTGGCTGCTGATCGTCCTGAACATGAAGACCAGAAAAACGTAACGTCCGGCTTCAGTCCTGCCAATGGCCCGCATCCGGGGTTCACCAGGATAAGGATCAGCCATGACGGCAGGTTCTCCCAGCAGGACCTGCTCGATTTCCGCACGGGAGACCCCATGCTTGCCACATTTCGGCCAGTTGCCGTCATCCCAGTCGAAACCCGCAATCTTCATGCAGGGAAGATAGACATTTGTCTACACAAATGCAACGTCATTAGAAACCGGCGGTCCCCGTTCCATCCCTACATCTTCCCCTGTAACGATCCCCCTGGCAGTCCCCGGGGTGTCCCCCTTGGATTTCGCGCTCTCATACACCATTGCACCGTTGGTGCGGGCATGCCCAAAGGGGTTGGAAAACCCGAGCCGCTTCAGCCAAAGGGTAGACCGTATCGGTCCACCCTTTCGGCAAGAATGGTCGTTGCAGCGAGCAGATGTGGCACGACAGTTCCCTACCGCCTGAAAGGCGGTGACTATCTTACGCGACGTTCCTTGGCCGACCGCCTTTAGCACCATTCCGACGTGCCGCCGCCGCCTTTGCCTGGCTGACAGATGATCCGCCCACGCGTCCCATCTGTGCTGCCATCCAGCTTCGGGAACCGTAGATACCGTGGATCAGACCTTCGACCAGAACATCGGCGTCGAGACGGGGCCAGTGAAGGCCATTACCCAGTGGCGTGATCTCGATCTCGGCCAGATCATTCAGAGAAGCGTCCTGCAGATCTTGTATCAGAGCCACAGGCACGCTCATCTCAACACCGTTGGAGAGCGTGACGTGAAGAGCGCGGCGAGCACGGATAAACCGTACGGAGACCGCATGAGGAATTGCCGCTCTATGAAGTGCGTCTGCTTCACGAGCGGCCTGATAGTTCATGTCATTCGCCATGTATCTTCTCCCATGCTTCAGCCAGCATCTCAGCGTGGTCCTGCACGATGACAAGGGCTTCCTGTATGACCTTATCTTTCATGCCACCTGCCCGTATCAGTCGGGCTTTCCTGCCAATTTCAATCACCGCTTTCCCATCCGCGCTTATGACGTGAATATGCATTGGCCAGCCTATCAATCCGCGACAAGGTCCGCAGAGCGTCCTGGGAGGCCACACAAAGCGCAATTCCCGTTATTACCAACCCCAATAGCCACCACACACAATAATGCCTGTACGGCCATCCTGTGGCGTCTGGTGGGCATGCTGCGACACGTGAGCTGCTAAATGATCGTCTGAACACCGGTGCGTCTTGAGCAGATTACGGTCTTGCCCGGTTCTTCTGGTGTTGCAGGCGTCGGGCGAGCGCGGAGCGGGANTCGAAGACGCCGACGCAGGAGATGAAGCTGCTGGTAGAGAGACAATGCGGCAACGCATTGTCGGATTATGATCTCGCGCCGTAGGCGTATCCTTAAGCGCAGCCCTGGAAGGGCGAGCAGGGGGATGCCGGGTGGGAGATCGCGCGAAGCGCGATCGGGGCGGCCGTAGGCCGCGAGCCGGCGGGGGCGCAGCCCCCAAGAGGCGGAGATTTAGATCAAGATTTACTCTTATAGCCTTATATTTTTCCACAATTCCGTTAGAAATTATCGGACAACTACCGGAAAAACCTATCGGTTTAGATAACGGGAATCATATCGGTTTTAGGCTCAGGACTCATAGCCAGAAGATGACGGTTGCAGCGAGGCAGATTGCCG
>NZ_QEXL01000026.1 GCF_003311635.1 Novacetimonas cocois
ATACACTGCACAGACAGGCCGCATAATCAAGGCGGCCCAGAGCGGCCGGTTACTTTCATCCGTCCGTATCCGTCTTTAAAATGGGCACATTTTCGGGGGGGGGGGGGGTACGTCAGCGGGAACGAAAAAGGGAGCGCAAAGATCAGGCGCTGGGCCGCCCGCTGCGCTTCGTTGTTACCACTGGGTAGGTTGGCGATGTCACCCAGGTGCAGGCTCTGCTTGCAGGTCAGAAAGGGCCGGCTGTTATTGTCGCCAATGCCTATGACAGCAATGTATTTTACGCGGCCTTGTCGCTTGGATGGGTGCAGAAGCTGTCATTCCCTGCGACTGCATCCGCAGGATTATTATAATGTACGATATCAGAGCCTACAGGCTACACAATCGTATCGAGCGCTGCTTTAACCGCCTCAAGCACTTCAGACGCTTTGCCACCCGATATGATCGCCGCAACATCCATTTCCCTGGCTTTGTTCGCCTCGCCTCAGTCATGATCTGGATGGCCTGAATGTTGATCGGGCCCTACTAGGCCGCGTTGCGCCGGACGCTTCCATCGAGTGCGCAATTCCAGTCCAAACAGGAGATGCGTCTGGTCTCATGAACGGGTCTAAATGTATCAATGATCATTTCAGGATTTAATGCTGAAATGGAAAGCAGGGGCGACAACTGCCAAAGATATTTTGTTCCCATGATATCTCACAACCCGACAGTCAAACAAACAATAGGACGGATTCTTCAATTGCTGCCAAAGATATCGCGCGTAAAAAGTTTATTTTCAACATCGATGAGTTCTTCGTTACGTCGATTCGCCACAATTATGTCAGATAGTGCTTTGAATTTGGGTAAATCATTTATAACACGCGAACCAAAGAAAGAATCTTCTGTCAAGGTCGGTTCATAAACGACGACCTCAATCCCCTTGGCTTTAATGCGCTTCATAATCCCCTGAATTGAACTTTGCCGAAAATTATCCGAGCCTGCCTTCATCACCAGTCGGTAAATTCCCACAACCCTAGGTTGCTTGGCGACAATTTGTTCAGCCAGAAAGTCCTTTCGCGTGCGATTTGCGTCAACTACCGCTGAAATTAAATTTTGCGGCACCTGAGCGTAATTTGCAAGCAGTTGCTTAGTATCCTTAGGCAGGCAATAACCGCCATAGCCTAATGAAGGGTTATTATAATGTTGCCCGATCCGTGGATCCTGACAAACGCCATCAATGATCTGGCGTGCGTTTAGATTACGAGAAAGTGCATAGTTATCAAGTTCGTTGAAGAAGGCTACACGTAACGCGAGATAAGTGTTCGCGAAAAGTTTAATCGCTTCGGCTTCAGAAGGGTCTGTCAAGTAAATTGGGACATTTTTGTCTTCAGCTCCCTGGATCAGGAGCTCCGCAAAACGGTGAGCACGTTCGCTACGTTCGCCAACGATGATTCGTGATGGGTGAAGGTTATCATACAGTGCTTGCCCTTCTCTCAGGAATTCAGGCGAGAAAATCACCTGATCGGTGTGCAGCCTCGACCGTATGTCTTCAACGAAGCCTACCGGGACTGTGGATTTAATGACAATGGTCACCGATTTATTTACATGTATGATCTGAGAAATGATCTTTTCCACAGAAGACGTATCAAAATGACCGGTTTGAGGATCATAATTTGTGGGGGTCGCTACAATGATAAAATCGGCAGAACGATAGGCTTCTACGGGCTCGGTTGTTGCTTTTAGGGAGAGTTCCCGTGTAGCCAAGAAATCCTCGATCTCTCGGTCAATGATCGGCGATTTGTGCGCGTTGACCATCTTGACGCGCGTGGTATTAATATCGATAGCCGTTACGTTATTATGCTGAGCTAGTAGAACTGCATTTGATAAACCAACGTATCCTAAGCCCACAACCGCGATTTTCATATAATCCTCAATTTTTAGCATATGAAACCGTCAACTTCAGACGAAATATGCATTGACAGTAGTATCAACCTTATCATAGCCATATCGCAATGGAACACATGATAATATATATTTACATGATCAATGCGCTGACGTCACGTATATTTTTATTATATAATATTGTATTTTTTAAGCTTTAAAACACTATATAGAATTTTTGTTTTTGGAGTTTTAGAGATTTTGTATAAATACTGTCTTGTGTGATGTGCAAGACGACTGGGGTAGATTTCCACGTCAATCTGTATATATGGGCGATAAGCGGCTAGGGTCAGGACTTTTTGTGGCATCTAGAGGATGACGGTAGCTACGAGGCAGATGGCTGAGAAGAAAGTGTGGGCGCAGCGGTCGTAACGCGTTGCGATACGACGCCAGTCCTTGAGTTTCCCGAAAAGGTTCTCGACCCTGTGTCACTTCCCATAAGGATGCCGATCGTAAGGCAGTCGTTTCCTGCGTTTTTTGTTGATGGAATGCAGGGCGCAATACCACGCGAAGCGAGAACCTCACGGAAGTAGGCACTGTCATAGCCCTTATCTGCAGTCAGATACTGGACATCTGGCAGGACTGGCAGCTGGATGCGGGCACAGCGATGGTCGCTCATCTGGCCTTCCGTCAGAAGCATGGCAATGGTGCGCCCCACATCGTCACAGACGGCATGAAGCTTCGAAACCAGACCGCCGCGTGTTGCCGCGTATTCGTCCGATCCTGCCGGAGACTGCCCCTTTTACGTAGTGAGGCTGCCGTACGGTGCGTTTTGAGATGTGTGCTGTCGATCATCATGAGGCATTCCAGAACGCAGGCCTGTGCTGCCAGGGATATGAAAATCTTCTCGAAAATGCCGCGTTTGCATCCAGCGGATGAACCGGTTGTATAGGGTTTTGTGTGCTTCGAACCCTTTGGAAGTATCTCCCCACTGCAGGTCGTTACGGATCACATAAATAATCCCGCTGATGACCCAACGGCCATTCTCACATCGTAAACTCCGCGCACGGGGCAATAATGGCTGCAGAACTTTCATTTGCTTGCGGCTCAGCATCGGCAGTCTGTTCATTCCAATCCTCCATAGAGGATTGGAATCACATAGTGTTCATGACGTAAAGAGAGCTGATCCCGGATGATCAGGTATTCATCGCGTCGAAGAAATCCTTGTTCGTCTTGCTGTATTTCAGCTTGTCGAGCAGGAAGTCCATTGCGTCCATCGTGCCCATCGGCGCAAGGATGCGACGCAGGACCCACATCTTCGACAGGTCCGCGCGATCGACCAGCAGTTCTTCCTTGCGGGTGCCGCTCTTGGTGATGTCGATGGCGGGGAAGGTGCGCTTGTCCGCCAGCTTGCGGTCAAGGATCAGTTCGGAGTTGCCGGTGCCCTTGAACTCTTCAAAGATCACCTCGTCCATGCGGCTGCCGGTATCGATCAGGGCGGTTGCGATGATCGTCAGCGACCCGCCTTCCTCGATATTGCGTGCGGCGCCAAAGAAACGCTTGGGCCGCTGCAGCGCGTTGGCGTCCACGCCGCCGGTCAGCACCTTGCCCGACGAAGGCACGACCGTGTTGTAGGCACGGGCCAGACGGGTGATCGAATCCAGCAGGATGACGACATCGCGCTTGTGCTCGACCAGGCGCTTGGCCTTTTCCAGCACCATCTCGGTCACCTGCACGTGGCGGGTCGCCGGTTCGTCAAAGGTGGAGGACACGACTTCCCCGCGGACGGAGCGGGCCATGTCGGTCACTTCCTCGGGGCGTTCGTCGATCAGCAGCACGATCAGGAACACTTCGGGATGGTTCGCGGAAATGGAGGACGCGATGCTCTGCAGCATCACCGTCTTGCCGGTACGCGGCGGGGCGACGATCAGGGCGCGCTGTCCCATCCCGATGGGGGAGACGAGGTCGATCACCCGGGGGGTGAAATCGCGGGTCTGTCCCTTGCCCTTGCCTTTTGCCGCACCATCGGCCGGCCCGACGGCGGAGCTTTCGACTTCCATCTGCAGGCGGCGTTCGGGATAAAGCGGCGTCAGGTTGTCGAAATTGATCCGCTGGCGCACCGCTTCGGGCGGTTCGAAGTTGATCGTATCGACCTTCAGCAGCGCGAAATAACGTTCCCCGTCGCGCGGGGCGCGGATCTGTCCCTCCACCGTGTCGCCGGTGCGCAGGCCGAAGCGCCGCACCTGGCTGGGGGAGATGTAGATGTCGTCGGGCCCGGGCAGGTAATTCGCTTCCGGCGAGCGCAGGAAGCCAAAGCCATCGGGCAGGATTTCCAGTGTCCCATCCCCGTAAATCGCCTGGTCGTTCTCTGCCAGGGTCTTGAGGATGGTGAACATCAATTCCTGCTTGCGCAGGGACGATGCATTTTCAATGTTCAGACTTTCGGCATAAGCCAGAAGGTCCGCAGGTGTTTTGGCCTTGAGTTCGGCGAGATGCATGCAAGCGTTGCCTTGGACTGGCAGTTCAGGGGAGGGGAATGGATAATATCCGATGTGACAGCGGAAGGGTGGTTGTCACATCCTGGCATCTGCTCACGAAGTCAGAAATGCGACCTGGATATTACATTCTTACAAGGATAAGGCCCGATGGCCGGAGAAGGCCACGTAGCTCATGCGTTGTCGTCTATCGCAAAGCAGATAAAAAGTCAATACGGATTGTAATTACTTTCCCAGCCATCCCTTGCGCCAGAACCACAGCAGCGGAAAGATCACGGTGGCGGCCATCAGGGCCAGCGAGTACCAGTATCCATATTTCCAGTTCAGTTCCGGGATATCATGGAAATTCATGCCATAGATACCGGCCACCAGCGTGGGCGCGACGCCGATGAAGCTGACGACCGTCAGCAGCTTCATCCCGTTATTCTGTTCGATACTGATGAACCCCAGCGTGGCATCCAGCAGGAACTGCACCTTGTTGGAAGTCTGCGATACGAAGTCATTCAGCGACTTGATGTCGCGTTCCACAGTCGCCAGCCGCCCCTGCAGCTTGTCCGACAGGTCGCGCTTCTTGTTTTCCGTGACAAAGATGGTGATGCGTTCCAGCCCCAGCAGGCTGTCGCGCACCGATGACGTCAGGTCGCCGGAACGTCCCACGCGGCTGAGCATGCTGCGCAGCAGGCCGTCCATCCGCCGCATCCCGCCATGTTCGGACTGGAAGACATCCTTTGACATGCCATCAAGGGACTGGCCCAGATGTTCCAGGATATCGGCCAGGCGATCGACAACCGCCTCGAGCAGCAATGTGCTGCATTCATCGCCCGACAGGCGCGTGGACTGCCCCGCGACCTGGCGCGCCACCACGTCAAAGGCGGTAAAGCCGGTGAAGCGGATGGTCAGCAGCCGGTCGCGCATCAGGATGAACCCCACCGGGGAGACGAAGAAATCGTCGCCGATCTGGCGCACCAGCGGGGTGGACAGGTAAACGGCGTCATCTTCCATGAACAGCCGTGAGGAGCTTTCGATTTCGTCCAGTTCCGCGCGCGTAGGAATGCGCTGGCCCGTGACCCGCGCCGCCAGCGCCTGCTCGTCCTCGGTCGGGTCAAGCAGGTCGAGCCACGGGGCGTCCTTGACCTCTTGTGCATCAGCCTCGCTCGTGATCGTCCGGGCGGGCGAGCCGGGCCTGTGCGCAAGAAACATTCAGCGGTCCTCATTAATCATGTCGGGTCCCGGCCTATCATCGGGACAACGTGCTTCATGTCAAATCATGACAGGGAGGGTCATGACCGAAAGCTCTGGTTTTTTTCCGGCATCGGGTCCAGAACGCCGTAGGCGTATCATCGCGCGGGCGCGTGCGATATACCGTCATCGAGCCCTGCACGAATTTATTCCCCCTGGAGAGCGAAGTTGAGCGCAGATCAATCCCCGGCCCCGCCGTCCCGCGCGAACAGCCTGCGCGCAGGCCCGGACGCCCATGGGCGGTTTGGCATCTTTGGCGGCCGTTTCGTCGCCGAAACCCTGATGCCGCTTATCCTCGAACTGACCGAGGCCTACAGGGCCGCCAGGGCCGATCCGCAGTTCCAGCGTGAACTCGACTATTACCTAAAGGACTACGTCGGCCGTCCCAGCCCGCTGTGGTTCGCCCGTCGCCTGACGGAGGAACTGGGCGGGGCGCGTGTCTACATGAAGCGCGAGGAACTGAACCATACGGGTTCGCACAAGCTCAACAACGTCATGGGGCAGATCCTGCTGGCGCGTCGCATGGGGCGCACCCGGATCGTGGCCGAAACCGGCGCGGGACAGCATGGCGTCGCGACCGCAACCGTCTGCGCGCTGTTTGGCATGAAATGCGCGATCTACATGGGCGCCACGGATGTCGAGCGGCAGAAGCCCAACGTGTTCCGCATGCGCCTGCTGGGGGCGGAGGTCATTCCCGTCACGGCTGGCGCGGGGACGCTGAAGGACGCGATGAACGAGGCGATGCGCGACTGGGTGACCAACGTGCGCGACACCTATTTCCTTGTGGGCACGGTGGCGGGGCCGCATCCCTATCCCGAAATGGTGCGCGATTTCCAGTCGGTCATCGGTGTGGAGACGAAGCAGCAGATCCTCGAGGCCGAAGGCCGCCTGCCCGATGCGATTGTCGCGGCCATTGGCGGCGGGTCGAACGCGATGGGGATATTCCATCCCTTCCTTGACGATCCGTCCGTGCGCCTGATCGGGGTGGAGGCAGCCGGCCGTGGCCTCGACAGCGGGGAGACGGCAGCCTCCATCCAGCGCGGCCGTCCTGGCGTGCTGCATGGCAACCGCACCTATCTGCTGCAGGACGGGGACGGACAGATTTCGGAGGCGCACTCCATCAGCGCGGGGCTCGACTATCCGGGGATCGGCCCGGAACATTCATGGCTTCACGATATCGGACGGGCGGAATATGTCGGCGCGACCGATGACGAGGCCCTGGCCGCGTTCCAGCTCTGCACCCGGACCGAGGGCATCATCCCCGCCCTGGAATGCGCGCATGCCCTGGCCTATGTCGCGAAGCTGGCGCCCACCATGGCGCCGGATCGGATCATCGTAATGAATGTATCGGGCCGGGGGGACAAGGACATCTTTACCGTTGCCGCGCATCTGGGAGTGTCGTTGTGAGCCGTATTGCCAGCCGATTCGCCGCCCTGAAGCAGGAGGGGCGCGGCGCCCTGATCCCTTATGTGGAGGCATGCGACCCGGATTACGAAACCTCGCTCGCGCTGCTTAAGGGCATGCCGGGGGCGGGCGCGGACCTGATCGAGGTGGGGATGCCCTTCAGCGACCCCAGCGCCGATGGCCCGACCATCCAGAAGGCGGCGCTGCGTGGCCTGCGCGGCGGGGCAACGATCCCCCGCGTGCTGGAGATGATTGCGGCGTTCCGGCGTGATGACAGCCAGACGCCGATCATCCTGATGGGGTACCTCAACCCCATCGAGGCCTATGGCCACGAACGTTTCTGCGCCGATGCCGCCCGCGCGGGCGTGGACGGGCTGATCATCGTCGATGTCCCGCCGGAGGAAGGCGACCTGCTGCGCGGACCCGCGGCGGCGAACGGGCTGGACATCATCCGCCTTGTCGCGCCGACCACGCCGGACGCCCGCCTGCCGGTCGTGCTCGATGGGGCATCGGGCTTCCTGTATTACGTCAGCATCACCGGCGTTACGGGCACGCGCACCGCCAGCACCGATGAACTGGCCGCCGCGATGCCGCGCCTGCGGGCGGCGACCGACCTGCCGGTCGCCATCGGCTTTGGCATCCGCAGCCCCGAACAGGCTGCGGGCGCAGTGCGCGCAGCCGATGGGGCCGTCGTGGCCTCGGCCCTGCTCAATACGCTGGCCGGGACGCTGGATAAGGACGGACACGCCACGGAAAATACCGTGCGCGACGTTCTTGCACAGTTGCGCGGGCTGGCCGATGCGGTCCGTTCCGCCCGTCGATGAACGTGAATCTGGCATAACATGCGATCTGCCTGTATGGAGCAGGCGGATAGACGTACGTCAGGGAGAGGTAACATGAGCTGGCTGACCGAATATGTCCGGCCCAAGATCCGTGGCCTGCTCAAGCGGGAAGTGCCGGACAACCTGTGGACCAACTGCGAATCCTGTGAGCAGATGATTCTGGTCAAGGATCTGCGGCGCGCGATGAATGTCTGTCCGCATTGCGGCCACCACATGCGCGCCACGGTGCAGCAGCGTCTGGAATGGACGTTCGACAATGGGGAATATACCCGCATCGAACTGCCCAAGGCGCCGGTGGACCCGCTGTCCTTTCGCGACCGCAAGCGTTACACCGACCGCCTGAAGGACGAACGCGCCAAATCGCAGCTTGATGAATCCATGGCCGTGGCGCATGGCCGCATCGGCGGCCATGATGCGGTCGTCGCCGTCATGGCGTTCGAGTTCATTGCCGGTACGATGGGCGCGGCACTGGGCGAGGCTTTCCTGGCCGCCGCCCGTCTGGCGATCCTCCAGCAGGCGCCGCTGATCGTCTTTACCGCCTCTGGCGGCGCGCGCATGCAGGAAGGGATGCTCAGCCTGATGCAGATGCCGCGCACGACGATCGCCGTCGAGATGCTGCGGGAGGCAAGGCTGCCCTATATCGTGGTGATGACGAACCCGACCACGGGTGGCGTTTCGGCGTCGTTCGCGATGCTGGGCGATATCCAGATGGCCGAACCCAATGCCCTGATCGGTTTTGCGGGACAGCGCGTGATCCAGGATACCGTGCGCGAAAAGCTGCCCGAAGGGTTCCAGCGCGCGGAATACCTGCTGGAACACGGGATGCTGGACATGGTCGTCACGCGTTCCGAACTACCCACCATCCTTGGCACCCTGATCGGGCAGCTCAACCACGCCCACATCACGCCGTCCGCGGCGTAATTTGTACGGTCCATCATGAAGACTCCGCCCGCGTCCGGTCTTGGTCCTGAATTCGCCGGGCGCACCGGCGCGATTCTCGAACGGCTCAACCAGCTCTATCCGGCACTGATCGACCTGTCGCTGGGGCGGCTGGAACAGCTTCTGGCCCGTCTGGGCCATCCCGAACGCCACCTGCCGCCCGTCATCCACGTGGCGGGCACCAATGGCAAGGGCAGCACCTGCGCCCTGATCCGCGCCATTGCGGAGGCGGCGGGATGGCGCGTCCATGTCATGACGTCGCCGCATCTGGTGCACGTGACCGAACGCTTCCGCATCGCGGGGCGGATTGTCTCCGAATCCGAACTGGCCGAAGTGATGGAGGACATCGAGCGCGTCAATGACGGCGCGCCGATCACGGTGTTCGAGGTGCTGACGGCCGCAGGCTTCGTGCTGGGCGCGCGCCATCCGGCCGAACTGATGATTGTCGAGGTCGGGCTGGGCGGACGTTACGACGCCACCAACGTGCTGGCGCGGCCCGCCGCCTGCGCCATTGCCTCCATTTCCATGGATCATGAGGCGTTCCTTGGCGATACGCTGGAAAAGATCGCGATGGAAAAGGCCGGCATCATCAAGGCCCGCGTGCCGGTTGCCACCGGACGCCATCCGGCCGATGTCATGGCCGTCATCGCCCGCGTGGCGCACGAATGCGATGCCCCGCTGTGGCGGCGTGACCATGAATGGTCGATCACGCCATCGCCTGATGGCACGCGACTGACCTATCGCGATGGGGAAGGGACGCTAGACCTGCCGCGTCCTGGCCTGCTGGGGCCGCATCAGGTGGATAACGCGGGACTTGCGGTTGCGACATTGCGGGCCAGTGGCCTGTCGCTGCCGCCGCAGGCGTGGGCGGGAATCGCCAATGCGCACTGGCCCGCGCGGCTGCAGCGGCTGGAGGGGGCACTGGCGCGGAAACTGCCCGCAGGGTGGGAGCTGTGGCTGGATGGCGGTCACAATCCCGGCGCGGGCGATGCACTGGCACAGGTGATCGAAGGGTGGGGGGATCGTCCGGTCCACCTGATTGTCGGCATGAAGCAGACCAAGGATGCGTCGGGCTTCCTCGCCCCGCTGCTGCCCCATGTCGCGGGCGCGCAGGCCGTGGCCGAGCCAGAGCAGCATCTTGCCCTGCCGGTGGCTGATATCATCGCGGCGGGACAGGGGCGCGTGATCGCCGGGCCAACCATTGAACAGGCGCTGGAACGCCTGACGCATGACATGCCCCATCAGCCCCCCGCGCGGGTCGTGATCTGCGGCAGCCTCTATCTGGCGGGTGTGGCGTTGCAGCAGGATGGCTGGATCGCGACATAGGCTGAAACCGGTTTCAAAAGGTCCGTGACTTCTGGCTTTGATCCCGGGATCCGCGCATAAGTTCCTATGCGAAGCTAACCGTCTGATAAAAAGTAATAAAAGTTTTTGGGTGCCGCCTTTGATCTAAAAAAGCGGCGTTCTTCTGAAGCTTTTTGGAAAAAGCTTCACCAAAAACTTCTTCATGATTTTCCGGTTCCCGGACGTGGCAGGTACCCTGCGGACCTGCGGACCTGCGGACCTGCGGACCTGCGTCCTGATGGCATGCGCATTGTGGAAGACGCCTGCAGACATGCTACTGACATCATGTCAGGAATATCGTGCCCTGTTCGTCATAAGGGGCGGCAGGTGTCCAGAAGATGTCCATCCGAAGGGGAATGGTGGAAAAATTGAACAGTTTGTCTGATCACGCGATGTATCGTGTCGGTATTGATGGATTCAATCTCGCCATCCCGAAAGGCACGGGAATCGCCACCTACGCCCGTACGCTCAGCCACGTTGTCAAAAACCTCGGGCATCCGGTGGATGTCCTGTATGGAATGAACATCTCGCACAAGGTCTCGCCCGAGCTGCGGGAGGTCATGTTCTTCAACATATTGGGCAACGATGACAGGGCACCGCGTCGCAAGGGAAAGATTCCCCGCTGGATCCGGAACCAGATCGCGTCCTTTGGAAAAAATCATCCCTTTGAAATCAGCCTGACCGGCCGGGTGGACCAGCGCAGCTTCCTCAACCGCCTGCCCGCCTTTGACCGTATCCTCAATGCGCAGGATATTTTCGCCCGCGCGTCGCGGTATTTCCGTACGACCGGGAATTTCCTTCCGCTGCGCCTGCCGGACACGCCGCGCATCATGCACTGGACCTATCCCCTGCCGATACAGGTGGAAGGGGCAATCAACCTGTATACGATCCATGATCTGGTGCCCCTGCGCTTTCCCCAGACCACGCTGGATGACAAGTCCTATCATTTCAGGCTGATGAAAAAGATATGCGCCCTCAATGCGCCGATCTGCACGGTGTCGGAAGCATCGCGCAGGGATATCGCCGGGTTCTTCCCCGAAATGGCGGATCGCATCTACAACCCGTACCAGTCCTTCCTGCCCGATCCCGTCTTCATGAAAAGAAGCGACGAGGAAACGCGCGAGGAGCTTGAAGGGGTATTCGGTCTGAAGCCTGAAAGTTATTTCCTGTTCTATGGCTCGCTTGAGCCCAAGAAGAATATCGGCCGGATCATCGAAGGCTTCCTGAGCAGCCAGACGGATCGGAAGCTGGTCATCGTGGGTGCGATGGCATGGAAGAATGAAAACGAACTCCGCTTCCTGCAGCATGGCGTGGATGAAGGGCGGATCGTGCTGTTCGATTACCTGCCGCAGATCAGCCTGATTACCTTGGTGCGCCACGCGCGCGCGTTGCTGTTTCCCTCCCTGACCGAAGGGTTCGGCCTGCCGGCGCTGGAGGCAATGTTCCTTGGCACGCCCGTCCTGACATCGCATGAAGGGGGCCTGCCCGAAGTGGTGGGGAACAGCGCGGTCATGGTCAGGGATGCCTATGACGCCGCGTCCATTACCGATGGCATCAGCCTGCTGGATCAGGATGACGCCCTGTATCAGCGCCTGAAATCCGAAGGTCCGGTCCAGGCGGACAAATTCTCCCTCACGGCGTACGGGGAACGGGTGAAAGAGATGTACGCCGAAATCACCCGTCGTTTCTGAGGGCGCGTTTCAGAAGTCCTTCAGAGACGGTCTGCGTATCATAAAGAAGTTTTTGGTGAAGCTTTTTGCAAAAAGCTTCAGGAACGCCGCCTTTTTAGATAAAAGGCGGCACCCAAAAACTTTTATTATTTTCAGGCGGTCACTGAAATGGACCGACCTTGCCTGCGACCTACGGCAGCAGGATCGTGCTGCCCGTCGTTGCGCGTAATTCCAGCGCGATATGCGCCTGTGCCGCGTCCCTGAGGGCGAATTCCTGTCCGATGCGCGGGACAAGCACGCCTTTTTCCAGCAGCGAGAACAGCTCCGCCGCCCCGGCCGTCAGGGATTCGCGCCCGGCGATATAGGTGCCCAGCGACGGGCGCGTCAGATACAGGCTGCCATGGCTGGCCAGTGTCCCGACGGATACGCCCGTCACCGCGCCGGACGCATTGCCGTAACTGACCATCAGCCCACGCGGGGCCAGGCAGTTCAGGCTGTCCTCGAACGTCGCGCGTCCGATGCTGTCATAGACGACGGGAACCATCGCGCCATCGGTCAGCGCGCGGACACGCGCCGGGATGTCGTGTGTGCCGACCAGCACGTCGGCCGCCCCGTTGGCGCGGGCCAGTTCGGCCTTTTCCTCGGTCGAGACGACGCCGATGACGCGCGCCCCGAGATGGCGCGCCCACTGGCACATCAGCAGCCCGACCCCGCCGGCAGCGGCATAGACAAGGATGTTCTCGCCCTTGCGGACCTCATGCACCTGCCGCAGCAGCATGTGCACCGACAGCCCACGCAGCATGATGGCAGCCGCCGTCCTGGACGTGATCGCGTCCGGAAGCGGCACCACCCGGTCTGCCGCGATGACGCGGTAATGCGCATATCCGCCAAGCGCGAGGGGATAGGCCACGCGCGCGCCCACCGACAGATCCGTGACCTCGGGGCCGACGGCCTCCACGACGCCAGCGCCCTCCATGCCCGGGATCGCAGGCAGGGAAGGGAATTTGTAAAGGCCGCTGCGGTAATAGGTGTCGATGAAGTTGACGCCCATCGCTTCCTGCCGAATCAGGACTTCGCCCTTTGCCGGTGTGGGAACGGGCATGTCTTCGGCGGTGAGGACTTCGGGGCCGCCATATTCATGGATGCGGATGACGGTGTTCATGGACGCGGACTCCTTGCGATAAAAGATGCTGACCGCCCTCAGATCGTGTCTGGCGCGCGGGTTTCCAGTTCACGCAGGAACAGGCGGTCCGTCGCCCCGCCATCCCCCGGATAGGTCTGGGGATCGTAATCCGCGCAACCGTCCATATCCACGCGGTGACAGGGGATCAGGATGGGAATGGGGTTTTCACTGCATGCGGCCACGACATCCGCTGGCGTGACATTGGCCTGTCGCGCGACCTCGGCGCACGATACGCTTTGTCCCATCGGGATGGTGCGGATGAATGTCCATGCCGCGACCTGCTGTGGCGTGCCATAAGGGGCCAGCGGCAGCGTGCAGGGGGTGGCATCGCCATCGAAATAGGAATCGAGCCAGTCGCATGCCTGTCGCAGCAGCGGGGTTTCGTCCTGATCCCGGCCCCAGCCCCAGTCGAGTGCCACGATCATGTCATCTTCGGCCGAGACGGTCAGGGGGCCAGTGGGCGAATGGAGGGAAAGCTGGGGCATGAGTCACCTTGATCATGACAGGGAGGTGAACGATAACCCGTCCCGGTCACATAGGAAATGGTAGCAACCACAATGGCAGCGGCAATGGAAACCTCCTTCATCCGGCGCGGCGACGGCGCGCTTCCTGTCATTTTCGCCCTTGCCACCGGGACGGGCCGTGCCGCCATCGCGGTCATGCGTATCAGTGGCGCGGGATGTGGCGACATCCTGCGCAGCCTGTGCGGGCGGTTGCCGAAGCCACGTCGTGCGTCGCTGCGCGGCGTGTGGCGGCGTGGGACGGCGGGGGGGCGCGATGTCCTGCTGGACCGGGCGCTGGTCCTGTGGTTTCCGGGGCCAGACAGTTATACGGGCGAAGACAGCGCGGAACTGCACCTGCATGCGGGACCTGCCGTCATCGACGGGGTGGCCGATGCGCTGGTCGCGCTGGGTGCGCGTCCCGCCGAACCGGGGGAGTTCACGCGTCGCGCATTTTCCAACGGGCGGCTTGATCTTGTGCAGGCCGAAGGCATCGCCGACCTGATCGATGCGGAGACCGAGGCGCAGCGCAGGCAGGCGCTGGCGCAGGCCGAGGGTGCGCAGAGCCGCCTGTACGAGGACTGGGCCGCGCGACTGCGCACCGCGCTGGCGCATCAGGAAGCCCTGATCGATTTTCCCGACGAAGACCTGCCGCCGGAAGTGGAGCAGGAGCTTGTGTCCACGCTGGACCATCTGCGCGATGAGATGCGCGCGTATCTGGATGATGGCGGCCAGGGGGAGCGGCTGCGTCGCGGGCTGGTGTTCGCGATCGTGGGGGAACCCAATGTCGGCAAGTCGAGTCTGATGAATGCGCTGACGCAGCGCGAGGCCGCCATTGTTTCCTCCCGCGCCGGGACCACCCGCGATGCGATCGAGGCGCGCGTCGTGCTGGGGGAGGTTCCGGTGACGCTGGTGGATACGGCGGGTCTGCGGGAAACCGAGGACGAGATCGAGGCCGAGGGCGTGCGACGTGCATTGTTTCACGTGAAACAGGCCGATTGCGTGATACATCTATTTTCAGGCGCGACGGTACCGGATAAGGTCGAGCCCGACTGCATGCTGGTCTGCAACAAGGTGGACAAGGTCGCGGCACCCGCAGGCATCATGGGGATCAGCGTGCACGACGGGCAGGGCATGGAGGTCCTGCGCGCGATGCTGGCGCGGCGTGCGCGGGAACTGACGCAGGGACGCGCAGTACCCCCCCTGACGCGGGCGCGACACCGTGCCGCGATCGAGGAGACGGTCCATCACCTGAACCGTGCCGGCGATGATGCCTGGCCGGAGGTGCGGGGCGAGGAAATGCGGCTGGCGATGCGCGCGCTGGGGCGCCTGACCGGCGCGGTGGATGTCGAGGCGCTGCTGGACACGGTGTTCGGGCAGTTCTGCATCGGCAAGTAGAGACAAAGCGGGAGCGGATAAAAGGTGAACGCCACTTACGATGTGATCGTGATCGGCGGCGGCCATGCCGGATGTGAAGCCGCCGCCGCCGCCGCGCGCTGCGGGGCGCGGACCATGCTGCTGACCCACCGGCGGGCGACGGTGGGCGTGATGTCGTGCAATCCCGCGATTGGCGGAATCGGGAAGGGGCATCTGGTGCGCGAAATCGACGCGCTGGACGGCCTGATGGGAAAGGCGGCGGACCGGGCGGGCATCCATTTCAAGCTGCTGAACCGTTCAAAGGGACCCGCCGTGCATGGGCCGCGCGCGCAGGCGGATCGTTCGCTGTACCAGCAGACGATTATGGACCTGCTTGCCGAAACGCCGGGTCTGGAGATTGTCGAGGGCGCGGCCGGCGACCTGCTGCTTGATGACAGTCACGCGGCAAGGGGCGTCGTGTGCGAGGACGGGCGCGTGTTCCATGCCGGTGCCGTGGTGCTGACGGCAGGCACGTTCCTGCGTGGCGTCATCCATGTCGGGTATGACAGTCAGCCCGCCGGACGGGTGGGGGAGGCCCCGGCCCGTCGGCTGGGGGAACGGCTGCAGGCGTTGGGCCTGCGAATGGGACGGCTGAAGACCGGGACCCCCGCGCGCATTGCCCGTGACAGCATCGACTGGGACGCCCTGGCCGAGGACCGGGGCGATGTCGTGCCGGAACCGTTCAGCCGCATGACCGACGCGATTACAAATCCGCAGGTTTCATGCCGCATCACCGCCACCACGGCGCGCACGCACGAAATCATTCGCGAACATCTGCACCTGTCGGCCATTTATGGGGGCGCGATTTCGGGACGCGGACCGCGCTACTGCCCCTCCATCGAGGATAAGGTCGTGCGTTTCGCGCAGCGCGAAAGCCACCAGATTTTCCTCGAACCCGAAGCCCTGCCGGGGAATCCGGGCGGCGAACTGGTCTATCCCAATGGGATTTCTACCAGCCTTCCCGCCGATGTGCAGGTCCAGATGCTCCACTCCATCCCGGGGCTGGAGCAGTGCCGCATCGTCCGGCCCGGCTACGCGGTCGAATATGATTATGTCGATCCCCGCGAACTGACCCCGGCGCTGGAACTCAAATCCCTGTCCGGGCTGTTCCTTGCTGGGCAGATCAATGGCACCACGGGATATGAGGAAGCCGGGGCGCAGGGCATACTTGCCGGGATCAACGCGGCGCGGCGGGCAGGGGGACAGGCGGAGGTTACGCTGGATCGTGGCACAGCCTATATCGGGGTCATGATCGATGACCTTACGACGCAGGGGGTGTCTGAACCCTATCGCATGTTCACCTCCCGCGCGGAATATCGCCTGACATTGCGGGCCGATAATGCCGACCTGCGCCTGACGCCGCTGGGGATCGAATGGGGCTGCGTGGGCCCGTCGCGACGGCAGCGTTTTGATGCCGAACGCATGGCGATCGACGCGGCGATGGAGCGTGCCCGCAATGAAAGCTACCCGCCGGAGGCCCTGCGGCGTGAAGGAATCGCGGTCTCCGCCGATGGTCGCGCGCGTTCCCTGCTGGATGTGATGGCGACCGGGGCCTCCATGGAAATGGTGGAGAAAGTAGCGCCCTGGATTGCGGACCTGTCGCCGCGCGTGCGCCAGCATGTGGCAACCGAAGCCCGCTATAGCGGGTACCTGTCGCGGCAGGAACGTGAAATCCGGCAACTGGCGGGGGATGGACGGATCACCCTGCCGCATGATCTGGATTATCATGCAATCGGTGGTCTGAGTGCCGAGATGCAGGAACGCCTGTCGCAGGCACGGCCGGTGACTTTCGGCGCGGCGCAGCGTATTCCCGGCATCACGCCGTCGGCGCTTGTGGCGGTCCTGTCGCACGTGCGGCAGGTGGCCTGAGGCCATGGGATATAACGACGCGATGGAGGGTGACATCCTTGCGGGTGTTTCACGTGAAACACGCGATCGGCTGGTGGCCTATGCCGACCTCCTGACGCGATGGAACGCGCGCATCAATCTGGTTTCCCCCCGCGATCTGGTGCATCTGTGGTCACGGCATATTGCCGACAGCCTGCAGCTTGCATCACGGATCCCGTCCGGCGCGCGTCTGGTGGACATGGGATCGGGCGGGGGATTCCCCGGCCTGGTCATCGCGATGGCGACGGATGCGCAGGTTACGCTGATTGAATCGGACCAGCGCAAGGCCGCCTTCCTGCGGGAGGCATCGCGGGTGGCCGGGGTGCGCACCCGCGTCATCGCCACCCGGATCGAGGCCGCCGATGTCGCGCCGGTCGATGTCGTGACGGCGCGGGCGCTGGCCCCATTGCCGCAGCTGCTGCAATGGAGCGCACGTTTTCTGAACAGCGAAGGGTTCTGCCTGTTTCTGAAAGGAAAGAACGCAGATGAGGAGCTGAAGGCCGCCAATGCCGACTGGCGCATGGCGGTGACCCGAATTCCAAGCCGCACTGATGCGGATGGTGTCATTCTTGAATTGAGCGATATAAGGCGTGTCACAGACCACAACCCTGCATCCGGCCGATAAGGCCGTGCATGCCCCCCGTATCATCGCCCTTGCGAACCAGAAGGGCGGGGTCGGAAAAACCACAACTGCCATCAATCTTGCCGCCGGTCTTGCGGCCGATGGGTTTCGCGTTCTCCTGATCGATATCGACCCGCAGGGCAATGCCTCCACCGGTCTGGGGATCGGCTATGAAAACCGTCGTCGCGGGACCTATGCGCTGATTGGCGAAGATGTCCCGGCGGCCGACCTGATTCAGGAATCGTCGGTTCCGGGTCTGTCGGTGATTGCCGCCGATACGGAACTGGCGGGCGCGGAACTGGAACTGGTGATGTCGGAACGGCGGGAGTTCCGTCTGCGCGATGCCATTGCCCGCATCGGGGGGGATTATGATGTCATCCTGATTGACTGTCCCCCCAGCCTGGGGCTGCTGACGCTTAATGCGCTGGTGGCGGCGCAGGCGGTGATCGTGCCCCTGCAGTGCGAGTTCTTTGCGCTCGAAGGCATCAGCCAGCTGGTGCGCACGGTCAACAGCCTGTGCAAGTCCCTCAATCCGGGTCTGAAGCTGGAGGGGATCGTCCTGACGATGTATGACCGGCGCAACAACCTGTCGGAACTGGTGGCCGCCGATGCGCGCGGTTTCTTTGGCGATCGGGTGCTGGAGACGGTGATCCCGCGCAACATCCGCATTTCAGAAGCGCAGAGCCACGGGCAGGCCGTCATGGTGTACGATGCCCGTTCATCCGGCAGTCAGGCGTACAAGGCCCTGTCGGAAGAGGTGATTTCGCGGCTGGCGCTGAAGACGGGCAGGAAAGGGAAAAAGCAGGGATGAAACCGAAAAAGGATGCCGCCCGTCCCCGTCTGGGTCGCGGGCTTGCCGCGTTGCTGGGCGATCAGGTCAACATGCTCAATCCCGCGCCGGGGCTGGAGCCGCCAAAGAGCATGGATGGCGGGTCGGTCCTGCCGGTTGACGTGCTGGAACCCGGCCCGTTCCAGCCACGTCAGCATATGGAGCCGGAGGCCCTGACGGAACTGGCGGATTCCATCCGCACACGCGGCATCCTGCAACCGATCCTGGTGCGCCCGCATCCCGATCGTCCCCATATCTTTCAGATCATCGCTGGGGAGCGACGCTGGCGCGCGGCGCAGCTTGCCTCCCTGCATGAGGTTCCGGTCCATATCCGTGCGCTGGACGATGGCGATGCGATGGCCGCCGCGCTGGTGGAAAACCTGCAACGCGCGGACCTGAACGCCATTGAGGAGGCAGAGGGACTTCAGCGACTGCTTGATGATTACCGCCTGACGCAGGAGGAACTGGCAGGCGCGATCGGAAAGTCCCGTCCCCATGTCGCGAATATGGTGCGCCTGCTGCAACTGCCATCCCCCGTGCGGGAGGCCGTGCGGACCAAGGAACTGTCGGCAGGGCATGCGCGTGCGTTGCTGGCGCATCCCGATCCCGTGGCCGCCCTGAAGGTGGTGCTCAAGCAGGGGCTGAATGTCCGCCAGACCGAGGCCCTGTCAAAAAAGACCGATGCAAAGCGGAGTGTTGCAGGCAAGGAAGAAGAAAAGGCTTCCAGAGACCCGGAAATCGGTTCTCTGGAACGCGACCTGACCAACCGGCTGGGGCTGAAGGTCCATATCACGTTCGACGGGAAGGGAGGTTCCCTGCGGATTGATTACCGATCCCTTGACCAGTTCGATGGCCTGCTGAAACTGCTGCAGGCGTAGCAGGGCAGGGGATGCCCAGAACCATCCGCGAAGCGCCCTGCACATCGTAAAGAAATTTTTGGTGAAGCTTTTTGCAGAAAGCTTCGAAGAACGCCGCCTTTTTAGATGGAAGGCGGCGCCCAAAAACTTTTTTCATTTTCAGGCAGTTCTTTATGGAACGTCATGGACCCGGGCGGAGGAACTGGCCTCATGCCCGACATGCGTTCGCCAGATTTTCGCCATGCCACCGGGTTTTCATGATCGCTGCCGGGGCATGAACCGTGTGATGCCGAGGTGATCGACACGCAATCAGGAACAAAGAAAGAACAAGCGCAATCATACCCTGATTTGCGGTAATCGGGGCCTAAGAAACCCGGAGTGGGCAAAAATATTGAAAAAACCCCTTGTCGTCATTGTGCGGTCTTGGTAAAAGCCCCTCACCCGAAAGGGAAACCCCGTGGGCGCATAGCTCAGTTGGTAGAGCAGCTGACTCTTAATCAGCGGGTCCAAGGTTCGAGCCCTTGTGCGCCCACCACGGGATTTCTTCTCCACACAATCTGATCGTTTTCCCCGCCATCCTGTCACATGGATATAGCGGGCGCTGTCCTGTTCATCTCTCCTGTGCAGGGGAAAGGCAAGGATGGATGCCTCCCGTTATCCGCAACCGGGCAATGCCCTTTTGCATCGGGACAAGGGTTGACGTTGTCCGGGTGGTGGAGGACGGTGAGCAGCGTTTGAGGGCACTGAATACGTGATGCGTGGGGTATGAAGTTGTCCCTGGGTTTGAATGCGATAAATAGAGAACAATGAAAATTGCCGTCATTTACATAGCTGAACCCTATCAATGCTATCACACTGCATCTGTCGCCGACGCCCTTTCATCAGAATTCAATTTCGATGTAACGGAATACTACAGCTTTCCTGAAACCGTACAGCATCTGGAACGTATCCGGGCCGCGATGCATGCCCCTGCATTGCAGCTTAGGCAGTTTCGCAAGTCGTGGAAGGCGAAAACGCTCAAGACTTTCCGTCGGCTGGATCAGGAACGCATCCTTGTGCTGCGTGAAAATGTCGATGAACTCAATCAGTACGATGCCGTGGTCGCCACCGAATATACCGCAGGTATTCTCAAGAGCATGGGGCTTCGCCACCCGGCCCTGATACTGCTGATGCATGGGGCGGGCGACAGGTACGTCAATGATGACCACCATGTCAGGGATTTCGATCTGGCGCTGTTTCCCGGGGTGAAGATCGAAAACTATTTCAAACAGAAAAACCTCATCCGGCCGGGACATTATGCTGTCGTCGGATATCCGAAATTCGATGTTTTCGAGGCCATTAAAAAGGAAAGCCCGGTCCTGTTCAGGAATGGCCGGCCATTCGTGCTGTACAACCCGCATTACCAGCGGCAGCTGACATCCTATAAGGCATGCATGGGCGAAATCATCAGGGGATTTTCAGACCGGCATGACTATAATCTGGTGATCGCGCCGCATATCAAGGTTTTCCATAAGGGATTTGGCTTAAGGGCGCGGCGGCTGAAGCAGCAGGCGCGTGGCAATATTCTGGTGGATACCGGATCGCCTGCCATGCTGGACATGACCTATACCTCACAGGCGGCCATTTATGTTGGCGATGTCAGCAGCCAGGTCTATGAATTCCTTGCCGAACCTCGGCCATGTGTTTTCCTGAACCCCAGAAAACTCAAATGGCGTGATGATCCCTATTTCCTGCACTGGACTCTTGGCGATGTGGTCGAGGAGCCGGAGGATCTGATGCCCGCCATATTGCGGGCCCCCGAACGGCATGCGATTTACCGGCCCCTGCAGGAAAAACTGTTCCGCGAAACCTTCGGGGAGCCCCTGCTTGGGGGTTCTGTCCGCGCAGCGAAGGCCATTGCGGATTACCTGAAGTCCCATCCCCCGGTCGGCGGGCATAATGGGTAAAAGACTGTCTGAAAAATAACAGAAGTTTTTGGGTGCTGCCTTTCATCTAAAAAGGCGGCGTTCTTCGAAGCTTTTGCAGGGCCTGTGGGGAATTATACTTTTTTCAAGCATCTGAATGTGATTCAAAAT
>NZ_QEXL01000027.1 GCF_003311635.1 Novacetimonas cocois
GCTGGCCAAAGCCTTAGCGTAGGATTTCGCCCCCTCCCGCAAACGACCCCGGGTTCCCCCGTCCCCGACCACGAGCAGCTGCCAGGGCCGCTTCTGTGGCAGTATTCCGGGATTGGTGCTGCTGTCGGGACTGTCCTTCATGACGATGACCCTTTCTCCGGAACGTCTTCGATGCCCTGCTGCTTTCTGAGCAGGGCCTCATAATGCTCCACGGACATGATGACGAAACGCGGCTTGTGGTGCCTGGTGAGGACTACAGGTGCAACGGCGGCCGCTTCGAAAAGATCGCTGGCATTGCGGGTCACGGCGCTCGCTGGAAACGCTTTCATGGAGCATGATCCAGATATGACGGATTATCTGGGATATACAGGAAACCCGTATTTCCTGCCAGAAAGTCGGGAAAAGGAGACCTGAACGGACGAACAGGGAATGGCCAGCCCATCAATCTTTGACAAGGCCCGCAGAGCGCCCTGGGAGGCCACACAAAGCGCAATTCCCGTTATTACCAACTCCAATAGCCACCACACACAATAACGCCTGTACGGCCATCCTGTGGCGTCTGGTGGGCATGCTGCGACACGTGAGCTGCTGAATGATCGTCTGAACACCGGCGCGTCTTGAGCAGATTACGGTTTTGCCCGGTTCTTCTGGTGTTGCAGGCGTCGGGCGAGCGCGGAGCGGGAGCCCNNCCAAAGGCGCCGACGCGGGGGAGGAAGGTCTTGGTGGAGAGACGATGCGGGAATGCATCGTCAGATTATGATTTCGCGNTCGTAGGCGTGTCCGTTTAGCGCAGCCCTGAAAGGGCGAGCAGGGGGATGCCGGGTGGGAGATCGCGCGAAGCGCGATCGGGGCGGCCGTAGGCCGCGAGCCGGCGGGGGCGTAGCCCCCAAGAGGCGGTGCTTGGAGGCAATTTGACTGGAAATTTTCGAAGTTTGTGCGTTATCCACAGATCAGATGGTCAAAGAGGGTGTTAAATAGGTGTTAGATTCTGTGTTAAGCGATTCTAGTATCCATCTAATACATTGATATAAAATCGGAATTTCTGGATTTTTCTCCGGTTTGGTATTTAAAACCCCGAATCTCGGTATTTAAAACCCCGAATCTCGGTATTTAAAACCCCGAATCTCGGTTTTCGGTATTTAAAACCCCGAATCACTTGACGCAGGTATGTAAAACCCCGAACTTGAGCTATGGTATCTGAAACCCCGAATCTGCCTGTTGTTCATGAGGCCCTCCTGCCGGAGCGTCATCCGCAGCATGACTTATTCATCTGCGACGTGGCAGATGCCGTGCTTAAGGACGTGATGCCGCAAATGGAGCATCCGTTCTATTCCTTGTCGAAAAAACCTGAGACTTCAGTTCGTCGCTATGAACATAACGGGCAATGGCTGGAAATCACGCCAAGCGTGAAGGGCCTTGCTACAATCTACGATAAAGATATTCTGATCTACTGTATTTCGCAGATCATGGCGAAACTAAAGGCCGGGGAAAAAGTATCGCAACGGGTGCGGATCAGCAGCCGGGACTTACTCATCTTCACCAATCGCGGTACGGCAGGTAAAGACTACAAAGCCCTTATCGAAGCCCTCGACCGCCTTGAAGGCACACGTATCCGCACTAACATTGTCACAGGCGACGAAGAACAGGTGGACGGTTTTGGCCTGATCGACGCTTCATCCATCCGCCGCAAACTTGGCCTCGACGGTCGCCTATTGCATTGCGAGATCAAGCTGTCGGATTGGGTCTTTAACGCAATTAAGAGCAATGATGTTCTGACACTGCATCGTGATTATTTCCGGCTACGCAAACCGCTGGAACGACGTGTTTATGAACTTGCCCGCAAACATTGCGGTCAGCAAGCGGCATGGAAAGCCTCTCTTGAGATCCTACTGAAAAAATCAGGCTCTCAAAGCCCAGAAAAATTGTTCCGACAGATGATAAAGAACCTCGCTGCAAGCGATCATCTACCGGATTACCGTGTCGAATTCGATCCTCAGAAAGACATGGTAACATTCATCAATCGCGGCACAATGAAAGCTGCCGAACCAGCAGCCGAGGCTTGGATGGGTGCGCTCGACCCTGACATTTACGGGGACGCTCGGAACATCGCGCCAGGGTGGGATGTGCATCATCTCGAAAGAGAATGGCGCATGTGGCTGGGTGATAACGAGATCGCTCCGAAGAACCCTGAGCGGCATTTCATCAAATTCTGCGAGACGTGGTTTGCTAAGCGTGGTCAACCCTGATTGTACAAATATACAAGCATAATCTATCTAAATAGATAATCAGCGTTCTCCAAAAGGATGACGACCGTGCTTACGCATCAAGTCATCAATGGCCTCCCCGATCAAACCCTGAATAGTTGTATCGGTATCAAGCGCAAGTTGATGTAGTCCCTTGCTAACTGCTGGAGAAAAATACCCCACCACAGCCCGCTTACCTTCTCTCGGATTACGTGGGCGAGCTTTCTCTACCACCGTTTGCGCTGTCGGTTCCACAACCGATGGCGCGACCGTCTTTTTGAGACCAGCAAACCGACTCATGCCGTATGTCCTTAACTTAGAAAATTTCTAACGTGTTTTTGTGTCATCTTGTTTGTGTGATGGCATGTTAACTTGATCACACACCCAATTCCACAACAGTGCTATATCAGCAGCAGCCTTGCTTTTTGGCTCCGCTTCCTGCGCGGTACGACCGGAACCAACGCTATGATGAAAAACTGCACGCTCCGGCAAAACAACAGGAGCAACAGGGATACCAAACTGCGCCACAACCTCGGCCGCCTCCTTATAAACTTGGGGCGCACGAGGAGGACCCGCAGTAAAAATCACGAAGGCAGGCTTACCACTGGCTCTCACAAGTTCCGCCGTTGTTCTAACAGCGTCCATATCGAAAGCACGTGGTCTGCACGGAATTAACAAGAAATCAGCGATGCGACACGCCTCACGCGCCATAATATCGGCATGTGGTGGGGTATCTATTATCGATAGTTCTGCGCCCAGTTCGGACGCTTGTTCCAGCTTTCTTGATAACAAGGCGTGAGCCGCACAATCCACTACATCAGGCTCGACATCCCCCCGCCACGCTTTCCATGAACTTGCAGTCGCCTGTGGATCGGTATCGAGGATCAGAGAAACGTATCCAGCGGCACTGGCACTAGTAGCCAAGTGCAGGGCAAGCGTCGTCTTCCCAGCGCCTCCCTTCTGACTAATGATCGCGATTGTTTTCATGCCACCATGTTTCCGTGTTAACACATTAACTAATTACCATGTTATTTTGATAACTCAATATCTTCCTCAAAAAAAACCGACGATTTAATCGAACCAAACATTTCTCATGTCTCAGATCGATGCCGTTAGCGCCTATAGAATGCTATCATGTTTTTGTGTTAACATATAAACATGACGATGTGTTATCTTTCCCTTTGCACAATGGCAGCAACAGTGTTCTTGCTGATTCCCAGATCGCGGGCGATCCACCGATAACTCCGCTTTTCCGCCACCAGCGCCAGAACCTTCGGAGCCAGACGGTCAGACTTCGGCCGCTCTCCTTTCTGTCGGCCGAGAACCTTCCCGCGTGCCCTGGCAGCTGCCAGACCAGACTTCACCCGCTCGCTAATCAGATCCCGTTCGAACTCAGCAATCCCGGCCAGAACCGTCGCCAGCATTCGTCCATGTGGTGTCGCCAGGTCGAACGTCATCCCTGTTATGGCGATCAGGGAAACACGATAACTCTCCAGCTCCTGAAGCGTGGAGATGAGATCAATGGTCGAGCGCCCCCAGCGGGACAGCTCCGTCACCAGAATGGCATCAATTTCACGGGCCTGGGCCAATGCCATGACCTTTCGACGCTCGGCCCGATCCACCCGGACGCCAGAGCCGGTCTCCATGAAAACGTCCAGCACTTCATAGCCCGCGCGTTCAGCAAACCGCTTCAGTTCGTCCTTCTGGCGCGCGCAGGACTGATCGGCCGTGGAAACCCGGCAATAGATGACCGCGCGTTGTCCCATTTGAACCCTTCCGGAAAAACCACCATGCAACCCTTGATACACCGTGGCTCCAGTTTGTCCCAATATGACTATAGACTATTTGGGTCAACCTAATTTGAATGGAAGAAATGGGGGGGAAAACGGAATGTCGGTTTTGGGGCAGCACGACTAACCAACCAGACAACGTCGATCCCACGACAACCAAACTGCAAATCTACCGGCATGGTCGCCAGCAACGACGTCAAGAATGCCTAAAGGCCTCAGGGCTCATTCGCGGCGCCAACCATTTCTAATATTTGCGGTAGGGCGTCGGCTCTTTAGATTTCATCGGGTCCAGGCTGCGCTTCTCAGCCCGATCCAAATGGTGTTGACGCGTGTTAGCCGCATTGTCGAGCGACCGTTCGATCCGCGACGTCAGTGTGCCCCAGGATTCATAAGGCGGCGGGAAGCGCGTCTCGAGATCGAACTCGCGGACACATGCCAAGCCCAACTGGAGACTCTTCTCTGCGGCGTGCATGAGCACATTGAAGATGTTGACGGCAAGCTGACCCTCCCGCTCCCACCAGTCGTCGACGTGCCTGGAGATCTCGTTTAACGAGTCATAGTAGCGGACAAGGGCAATAGCCTTCTCGCCGGGGAGATCGCGCACCTGTGGCGCGCTCGGATAGAGCGTCGGCAAGTAAGGTCGGAAGTCCGCCTGCAGGTCGTTGGTCTTCAAGCCATTGACCGACGATTCACACATGAAATTCACCACCGCGCGGTCGAGGATGTACTGAGCCCGTTCGATCGTGCGTTGTAGCTCTGGAGCAAGCGCGGCGATAGCGCTGGTCTCTTTTTCCGCCTTATCCTCCGCATCTGTGCGGCGCTTGTTCAGTTCGGTGATCCAGGCGCCTAGGAGCGCTCCGCCTGCGCCAAACAGGGAACCTGCTAGCGGCGTGACGTTCAGCCAGAGGGCTATACCCCCGCCGCAGAACAGGCCGATCGAGACGGCCATGTGCGGGTTTTCTTTGATGTAGCTCGAGACGCGTTTGGGCCTGAACCCTGTGAACTGCTTGCCTAGATCCGCCTTTGCGCTCATCTCGTGCTTTCAATCCATCATAGCGTACATATTGTCAGAATATGGCGTGTCGTGGTCGAAGTAAGTCTGAAACATTCCGGCTGATAACTTTGGTGCAGTGCGCCGCAAGCCTGTCCCGCCGAATCTCGCCAAGCAACCGACAACACGTCTATGCTACAACGAAACCAACTCGGCGAGCTTGGCTGCGACAGTTGCCATTGTATCTTCTGCTGTGTTCAGTCCGCTCCGTGAGCCGAGTAATGGGCTCACGTCACGGAGAGCTTCATACGTCGTTCCGTGTACGATCGGGACGAGCAGGTCACGTGCTAGGAGCGCCGAAAGCTCCTTGTCGGCGATACCCTCCCCTTGGACGCGGCGCAGCAGAG
The DNA here is from genome assembly GCF_003311635.1 of Novacetimonas cocois. GTDB lineage: Bacteria > Pseudomonadota > Alphaproteobacteria > Acetobacterales > Acetobacteraceae > Novacetimonas > Novacetimonas cocois. The sequence goes on from NZ_QEXL01000027.1 coordinate 5,432, forward strand.
AAGGGGTCACCAGCACGATTCCGACACGCGACTTCGCCAGACCTTTATCGATTTCACGGAGCAACGTCGAGCCGAGCAGCACATCCTTCTCGCTGAACCAGACCGAAACACCCGCCGCCTCAAGCAGATCGTGAAGCTCCTTGGCGGCCTCTTTACGATCATCCCATGCATGACAAAGGAAAACGTCCCGAAGCTCGGGCACGGACGCTCGCCTCTCGACGTTCTCACGGACCGGCGTGAGCGTGCGCACCTGCTCCGGAGTGTAAATAATGGTTGAACTTGCTCGGGACCAGCGCGGCTTGGTGCTACTTTTAGATCCGCTACTACTCCGGCCGCCCCCCACGCTATTCGACGAGGTGTAGGACGGGAGCGAGTATGACGGCCCCCCGAAACTGCTGTAACCGCCATAGCCTCTGGAGCGACCCCAACTACCACGACATGCAGGACAGGCCGCCGCGGCGCTGGATGAGCGATGTCCCTCCACCGGAGCTGTGCATCTTGCCATGTTCTAGACCTTACGGAATTTGTCGGGACCGGGGCTGACATTGCGCACGCGAGCGACGTGCACGGTTGCGTCCGGGTAGCGTTGCTTCACTTCGTTGATAACAGCACCCTGGGTAGGGGCAGTGACCACAGCGCGTTGGCCGTGTTCGTGCTTGGCGCCGAAGCCACCGTTGGAGCGGGGTTCGATGAAGATCTTGTCTTTGGACATGGCGAAACTTCCTTATCGGGTTGACGTAGTTACGTTCCGTACTGCTATCTTGACGATATCGTCACTCTAATGGGTCGCACAGAGGAAAGACCCGCATTTGATCAAAATTACGCTTAAGACATATTTACTATACGGAGTCGTCATGACCGAGTCAAGTTCGGACTCAATCTTCGCCGTTCGTCTTCGCGAGGCGAGGGAACGCCAAGGCATGAATCAGGCCGAACTCGCCCAACGAGCGGAAATGCAGCCGTCGGCCATCGCCCATTTTGAAGCCAATCGGCGCAAGCCTTCATTCGAAAACGTGCGGCGGCTGGCGAAGGCGCTCGATGTCTCGTCCGACTATCTCATGGGTTTTAAGGCGATGACGGCGTTCCGAAACGAGGAAAAACTCACCAAGGGCGATCGCGACTACGTTCAGGGGCTGATCGACAAATTGGCTGGGGAAGGCAAAAAATAATGGCCGACTTCCGTCTGCAAATGGCGACTCAAGCGGGTGAGAAAGTCGCCCGCGACGAGGGGTTCACGTCTCTTCCGGTGAAGCCACTGATCATCGCGGAGCGCAAAGAATTGCACGTTGAGAAAAAGCCTCCAGGGATGAAGGGCGTCTCCGGGGCGCTTATCTTCATGGAACCAAAGCCTCTGCTCATTTACTCCTCAGAGCACCAGAATGTCGGCTTTGAAAATTTTAGTATCGCCCATGAACTGGGCCATTACTGCTTACCCAACCATCCCGAACAAATTATGCAGAGTGGTGGGCAGCACTTCTCGAAGGCTGGCTTCAGCGAAGGTGCACGTTCCATCGAGCTTGAGGCCGACCATTTCGCGGCCGGACTGCTCATGCCGGACTTCCTCGTGCGCAAGCTCATCGAAGAGTCCGAGGTCGGCCTTCAGGGCATCCGCGAACTGGCGGGTTCAGCGGAGGTCTCAATAACTGCAGCCGCGATCCGCCTCGCGCAGTGCGCTCGTTTCCCGATTTGTGTCATTGTCAGCGAAGGCACCGCAGTGCGCTACGCCTTTCGCTCGGAGAGCTTCAAGGATCTCGGGGAGAACATCTACTTGCCGAAGGGAGCCCGGCTGCCTAGATCTTCGACGACAGCCCGTTTCAACGCGCTCGCTAGTAATGTGGCTGCGGGCCGCCAGGCGACAGGTGAGTGTCGCCTTCGCGACTGGTTCGACACCGACCGAAACCCTGCCCTCGATGAACAGGTCATCGGGCTGGGGTCTTACGGCTTCACGCTCACAGTTCTGTCTTCAGACAAACTCTCCGTCGATTTCGACCCGGATGAGGACGACGAAGATGCCACACTTGAGGAGAGCTGGAAGCCGAAGTTCGCTAGGGGGCGTTAGCGAGCCTGCAATCGTCAGCGGTCCTAAAACGGTTGCTCTGAACATCGCCTGATGGTGGAACTATTATGTCGGCTATATGGGAACAAGGACGGCAACCTGAGCGGCTGACATGTAGGCGTAAGCCGACATCATATGCCATTATGCTTTTACCAAACCAGCCGTCTTTGGATCATAAATTAAACCGTCAATACTTTCATCTGATATTTTATCCACTATTTGAGACACGATATTTATCGGAACCAGAAACCATTCTTTCGGCTGCACTGGATGCCCGAACCGATCCTGAATCGTCAGATCAATCTGTGCTGGAGCCAAAACCCTATGAAAGATCTTCTCCAGCTTCGTGCGATTGATGTTGAAGAGCTTGTAGGTCGTCACGACCTCCACATCAGCCAGCAGATAGGTCGCATCATGCCTGGCGTTGGCGATCCGCTTTTTCACATCGCCTCCCGTCACACCGATCTTGTGAATCAGGTTACGATGCTGCGCGATATACGGGTTATCTGACAGACTTCTCAGCACATAGATCGTGCCACTTTCCAGATCATCCGGCTCCACGGTTGTCCCGAACAAAGGCCCGACAGTCGGATCTGTAATCCGACGGCCAGCCTCATCCTTATAGAGCGCCCGCTGGAGCGACCTCAGAAGGACATCGCTTTCGGTCCCGTTGTCGTAGATAACCCGCAGACGGCTGTCTCTGCGACCGTACTCCGTCTCGAACTCTTCCCCGACATGCGCGACGTAAACCATCTGCCCTTTCAGGATAAAGAATTCTCCCTGCCGAATACCGGCTTCCTGCCCAAAGGGACGTGTTTCCCGCACGCCGGATTTCAGATCCTCCTGCACCTGAGCGAACAAAGGCCGGAAGGTTTCAAAATCCTTGCAGGGTTCGCGGCTGGCAATTTCTTCCGCTGCCCGCACTTCTGCGCGTGATTTCACATGCTTCAGGACAGTAATGGAATCAGCCGCTGGCTCGGCCTCAATCCCCAGTTCAGCCAGAAGCGCATCATCGTCCAGCGTATCGGGATCAGGATTCTCAGCGTCCGTCCCGGAAGCACTCAGAAGCCCATGCGGATCGCGCTGTGCCAGCAATGACCGGCATTTTTCCAAAGCCTGGATCCGATCCAGACGCACGGCATAAAGCCGTTCAAAGATATCCCTGTCTTCTCCATGCGCAGGCGCATGCCCGTGTTCCTCATAGAAACGGCAGATATCCTCAAACCCGGCAATAATCCGCTCTTCCTCGGCGGTCAGCGCAGCCTTCTTTTTGACCTCAAGCGAGACACCAAGTTCGGCCAGAAGCTCTTCATCACTTAGTTCAGCCATTCGCCCGTTCCTCTGCCATCTTACGCGCCAGAACCGCCACACCTTCTGCCATCTTACGTTCCCACGCATCGGGAGATGTCAGCTCTGGAAGGCGTCCCCTCTCCTTTTTGAACAGAAGGGCGCGCTTCGCCAGGTCCCTTGCCTCTTCAATCGTCAGAGCAATATGACGACCGGCAATGACCTCCTGAACCTGTTTGAGGGTCTCTGCATTCATGCTCCTGGCCAGGATCTTGTAGGCTTCCTCAAACGGATTGATCGCATCAATCAGGTCAATATCCAGATCACGGACATTCATGGCAATCTTCCGCATCCCCTCAATCAGGGCTGTATTGCCACCAATCTTCTCCTCTCCCCCGGCTGCCTGCGTGACCTCTTCCGCTGCTTTCTGTCCCTTCTGGGTCAGATTGAATGCCGCCACGGCATGCTGGCGCACGGCCTCCTGATCCTCATCAGAGAGCTCGGGATACCGATCCCGAATGATTTTCCCCAGCCTGACCTGTGTCAGCTCCTGAGGAGCCGTCTCCTCGTCAAACAGACCATGCTCCAGAGACGGCTTGTCCTGTACGAAGGAGGCCACAACTTCGTTCAGGTCTTCCCGGCAGATCCGCTGCGCTTCCGGACTTTTGGGGGAAACCAGCCCCTTGATCTCCATATGGAACTGGCCGGTCTGCTCATTGAACCCGACATTCGTGCCGTTTGGCTTGTAGCCTTCTTCCCCATAGTCATAGCCATCCAGAGGCGCACTTTCTGCGGTCTTCGGCGTAAACTCGAAACGCGGGGTCAGCACCTGTTCCATCAGCAGGCTGGCGGCAATGGCCTTGAGCATGTCATTGACCGCATCCGTCACTTTTTCCTGTGACGCATCCGGTTCGGCAATCAGGTTGATGAATTCGGCCCGCGTCTTTCCAGGCGCATCGCGAGTGGCGCGGCCAATGATCTGAATGATTTCGGTCAGGCTGGAGCGGTATCCGACCGTCAGCGCCTGCTCACACCATATCCAGTCAAATCCTTCCTTGGCCATCCCCAGTGCAATGATGATGTCCACATGATCGCGGTTGTTCTTCTGCGCCGGATCCTTCAGGGCGGACACAACCTTGTTGCGCCGCACAGGCTCATCTTCCACCAGATCGGCAATACGCAGCACCTGGCCATCGGCACGACGCACCAGATGAAAGCCCGTTTCTTCATCTTCTCCTTCCCAGTCTCCCAGGACGGACAGGATATGCTCGACTTCCTTGTGCTTCTGGGTCGTGCTTTCGCGTGAATTGACATTGGGAATATGCACGATCGTTTTGCGCGTGCCGTCCAGCACCCGGTCAATCGCATCCAGATAGGAGCCGGTATAGAAATAATATCCCAGATCCAGCTCTTTCAGATACTGGTACCCGTTCAGCTGCTGATAGTAGGTGTAGGTGACTGTCTCGAATTTCCCTTCATCTTCCGGGGACAGCACAGCAACGGCATCTCCACGGAAATAGGAGCCGGTCATGGCAATAATGTGCGTTTCCCCACAGGCAATCAGCTGATTGAGATAATATCCCAGCCTGTTTTTCGGGTCTGCGCTGACATGGTGGAATTCATCAACCGCCACCAGACACCCATCGAAGGCTGCGATACCCAGTTCTTCCGCAGCGAACCGGAACGTCGCGTGGGTGCAGACAAGAATCTGATCTTCACTCTTCAGAAACTCACCAACAGCTTTGACCTTGGACCGTGCGACCTGTCCTTCATCTGAACCAGGAGCGTTGCACAGATTCCACTTCGGCTGGACAATCCAGTCTGCCCAGAAGCCGAATTTGCTCAGCGGTTCGCTCATAAAGCTGCCCCCGATCGAGCGTTCCGGCACGACAATCAGGGCTTTTTTCACGCCCTGATGCGCCAGCTTGTCGAGAGCAACAAACATCAGGGCACGGGATTTACCAGAAGCGGGCGGTGACTTGATGAGAAGATACTGCTCGCCACGTTTCTCATAAACTGCTTCCTGCATGGGACGCATGCCCAGTTCATTGGTTCTGGCAGACTGACCTGTCTGGCCGGTACGCAGAGAAACAGCGGGAATAACCGGATTGATCGTCATAGCTCAGGCAGCGTCCTTCGTCTTTTTCGTCTTGCCGCCCTTCTTGGCGATCATCTTGCTGTAAAGGTCGAACAGCTTTTCCAGACGCTCCGTATCATTGCGGAAACGCCGACCGATATAGATCCGCTCCAGCACCTCATCATTGCGGTCATGGGCAGCCCGCAAATTGTCTGGCATCTTGTCAGGATCATACAGATCGGCAATTGTGGCTGGGAAATGTGCCTCACGCGCCAAAAGTATATCCTCGGCACAACGGGTCAAATCAGCACGGTTCTTTTCTGTCAAAGCCGGAACAGGAAAGGTGTTCCAGCCCAAAGTATTAGAGTATGAAAAATCCGTACGCATACGGACGCAAACTGTACCAATCCACACCCAATGAAGGCGAGAGGCAATCAGCGCCATATTCCAAATAGATACGTCGTAAAGGCCAAATACTTTCTCTTGAACAATACAATTTGCGCCAAGCATACCAACGGGAAGGAATGGCCTATTCTCCGAACTCACTTTTGGTATGACAATTATATGATCAGTGGCCGCGATTTGTTCTCTAAATTTATATGGTGTGTTGGCAAGCTTTTGCGCTGACTTGTCCTGTTTAGCTGCTCGCCGCGCAACTGCCACATCATGAACTCTCGAAGCAATTTGCGGTATCGTCAGAGCTTCGGATACCTCGTTGTCTTGAATCCAGAGGCATGAACGTGGCGAGGCTGAGATGAATTCCTTGGAACCATAGAGTGGCCGGATATATCTCGACGCCGCTGGGTTTCCCTCAATAATTGATCTAGCCTCGTCATTCGAGAATATCAGTGCCGTGCCATAGTATGGATGATTGCCTACTTGCATCTCGGAAACATCAGCTAACGGTTTTGTTCTGGCCTCAATTTCCACGTTTACACCAGACACTAGATAGGCATTGATATGCATTGTCTCCTGCCGGATCGTTTTCCCGTCTGCTCCATTAGAAAAGAGAATTTTGGAGCACTCTGAAACAGGAGCAATCCCAATGATAGCGACCGTCACACCTGCATTATGAGCCGCCAGATTGGCCCATTTGAACGATGTATGGGCAAAATTGATCTCATAACCCTGAGAAAATATTAGAGGCCAGAGAATGGGAACCTGCCGTCCCTGACAGATGGAATTCGTGCTTACAAATGCGCTGGAAGAACCCGTTTTCTGGCCATAATCCGCAGCCTTCATGAACCAGCCCGCAACATAATCCAGAGACTTCCAAGATTTCGTACGCTGCCCGAAAATCTGCTCCAGATCCGCTTTCTGTTCAGCCGATTGCCATTGACTACCCTTATACGGGGGATTGCCACAGATATAGGTTTCAGAACCCTCCTGAGGCGGACAAACATCAAACCAGTCCTGCTCCAGGGCATTCCCGCAAATGATATGCCCCGTATCCTTCAGGGGCAGCACATTCAGGCGGGCCTGTTTCTGGTCGATATGGATTTCGTCACTCTGGAACTCAGCAATCAGAAGCGACAGGCGCGCGATTTCTACCGCAAAATCACGGATCTCGATGCCATAGAAATTGGCCAGAGGGATGACGGATTTCCGTTCCGCCCGCTCTATCTTCAGCCGGTCATCAATCTCGCTCTGAATGTCCCGCATGTCCTTATAGGCAATCACCAGGAAATTGCCCGATCCACAGGCTGGATCGAATACCCGAATGCCGGACAGACGCTCTTTCAAGGCATGCAGCTTCTGGGTATTCTGGCCTGCCTTTTCCAGTTCCTCACGCAGGCCATCCAGAAACAGCGGATTCAGCACTTTGCGAATGTTGGGCACGCTGGTGTAGTGCATCCCCAGCGCACCGCGCTCCCCTTCATCGGCCACAGCCTGGATCATGGATCCGAAGATATCCGGGTTAATCTGCGCCCAGTTCAACTCCCCTGCACGCAGAAGATAGGTGCGAGCCAGTTTGCTGAATTTCGGGCAGTCCGTTGCTCCAGAAAACAGGTTTCCGTTTACATACGGGAAATCCCTGGCCCAGGATTTGACCCCGCCCTTTTCGCGATCGTCATTGCGCGTATCCAGATCCATCGTCCGGAACAGCTCGGCCATGACCTCATGCGTCTGATCCGTGGCCCCTTCCGTCATGGTCTGGATGGTTCTGGTAAACAGATTGTTCAGGAAGATCCCGGTATCCTCGGCAAAAAAGCAGAAAATGAGACGCGCCATGAAATGATTCATGTCGTGACGGCGTTCTTCCGTTGCCCAGTCGGAGTTTTCCTTCAGAAGTTCGACATAAAGACGGTTCAGGCGTGACGTAGCCTTAACGTCGATCGGGTTGTTCTTGATCTTCTGAACGGTGGTAATGCCCGCCAGGGGCAGGAAAAACCCGAACCGATCAGCCAGATGCGTGAACACATCTGTAATGTGCTCATCTTCCGTGCGGTCTTCCGCCTCAAACGTCACTCCATCCGTGGCCAACAGAAACCGTGCCTTGGCCGACTGGGTTTTGGGGCTTTCCCTCAGCAGGTTCAGGGTCTGGGCAACATGCCCCTCAGGACAAACGGCCAGATGGATGTTGTTGCGCTGGAGCACCGCTCCAGAAACGTCCGAGCGGTTATCCTTACGGAGCCGCTTGATCGTGACATCGCGGTTTCCGAACGCTTGCAGGAATTCGAATGGAAATTCCCCGGGATTAAAAGGTGCCTCGGCAATCCGGGAGACAGCTTCTTCAATCTCAACGGGATTCATGCGTAAAATTCCATACGTTCGAAAAACAGATCATACATTTCATGCGCCACCGGACACCTCCAGGAAGAGGCGGACCAGAGGTGCGTTGATATAATAATTGCTCCGCCCTGAGCGGTGCTTGGACAGCAAGCCTTTCTCTGAGAGCTGGTCGAGATATTTCCCTGCCGTCTGACGGGCGATACTCAGGTCCGCCTGAACATACTCGATTTTCGTGTAGGGATGCCGGAACAGGTTGTTCAGCAACTCCTGGCTGTAAATTTTGGGCAGTTCCGTGCGCATCCGCTGCTTCATGGTGGCCATCTGCGCCCGCATGCCTTCAATCAGCTCCAGGGTGATCCTGGATGTCTCAGCCACGGCACGCAGCATGTAGAGAATCCACGCTTCCCATGCGCCTTCATCCCGCACCTTCTGCAACAGATGATAATACTCATCCTTGTGGCGGGTGATGTAGCGCGACAAATAGAGGATCGGGATATCCAGGAGGCCAGTCCGGGTCAGATACAACACGTTCAGGATCCGCCCGACACGGCCATTCCCATCCGGGAACGGGTGGATGCTCTCAAACTGATGGTGGATCAGGGCCATCTTGATAAGCGGATCCAGATCACAGCGCCCGTCATCATTCACGAACCGCTCCAGATCCGACATATGCCGGATAATCTCCCGCCCATCCTGCGGCGGCACAAAGACTACTTCCCCAGTGCGCTCGTTCTTCAGGGCCGTTCCCGGGGTGTTTCGAAACCCATCTCCCCGCTTCTTGAGCCTCTGGAAAATCGCGATCAGCCCCTTGTTCAGGATCAACCCATCGGTTTCCTTCAGCTGCTGAAACCCAAGATGAAGGGCATCGCGGTACAGGGCGACTTCCTTGGCCGCCACTGAGTCCGGCCCCTCAGGAAACAGATCCGCCTGGAAAAGTTCATCCTGGGTGGTGACGATATTCTCGATTTCCGAGGACGCCTTGGCTTCCTGAAAAGCCAGCGTATCAATCAGGATCCCCTGATTGGGAATGGTTGCCGCCCGACCCTTCAGTTCCGCCAGAGCCTTATTGGCCTCGACCAACGCCCTGAGAACCGGAACCGTTTCTATCTCCGCCTGAGGCGGCAAAGGCCGAATAAGGTAGGTTGGCGTTAACATGACATCCTGACGTGGTAGCAATGTGCGTTTTTTCTAACACGTCAGGATGATCCGTCAAAGAAATCCAGTTTCTTTGACATGTCATATTCTGCTGTCGGCTTTTATCCCTCAAAACTATTCCTGTTGTGCCGGAATGGTGATGACACAGGATTTCTGAGTTTTTTCCTGACCCGAGGCCACTTTCTGGCAAGCTGCAATCCTGTCTCTGTTGGCCTCAACCAACTGGCTGTCCTCACGTACACGTTGCCAGCCTTCAGGATTGCTGACCGCCATCATCATGGCCCCAGAGTTCCAGCGATCTTTCTCCCCGACAATAAAGGATGCCACCCGCGTCCCGATAGAAGAAGGCAGGAGATACGCCAGCACAGGCGATAACCCGATCCCTACAACAAGACAGGCAAGACCCACCCCTAACAGCCACCAGTTCTGACGATCCTGCTGACGGGACTGACCAATGATATTGGCAAGAACCCGACGTTCCCCCTGAACCTCACCTATCGCTTTCTGAAACGCTGCCTGCATCTCCTGACTGGCAGAAAGCCCCGCCTGACGTATCCCCTGCCCATACGCCTGGGGCGTCATCTTCAGCGTCGGATTGGCCTCGATCGCCTCCATTCGCGCACCAACTGCATTCATGGCCTTCACGACACGGGCCAGATCCTCCGTGTAATCTGGCGGCCGGTTGTCCCGCCATGCCTGCGGCAACGCTTCCACACTGCGCCGGAGCACCGTCATTTCGGCGCACAGATCCTCAAAGGCACGGGCTGCCGGATCCGTCTCGCTCATGATGGAAAGCCCCCCTCATCCAGATTCAGTTTTCCGGCACGTCCAGACGATCATCATCCTGGCCAGCCTCTTGCGTTCCGGCCCTTTCCTGCTTCCCGAAAAGCAGCCGCCTTCGCCCGTCTTCCATTGCCAGGAGCGTAAGCCTGTTGGGCCGACTGTCTGAAGCCGCGTTCTGAATAGTCCGTCGCAATCTTTCCGCATTACGCGGACTACTCAGAAGATGTGCTGTCTCCTGACAAATGGCTTGTTCTTTTTCCTGCACAACATACCTCCCCCGGTAGCCTGCCCCCCCGATCAGGCAGCCCGTTCCAGCCCCAGATGTGTCACAAACGGATCAAAGTCCCGGTCACTGTAAAGGAGCCGATACCCGCTTACGATGCATCGTGTGGCAATCAGGGTATCAATGGTCTGCCGGATGGTGATGCCTCTGGCGCGCAGGTCACGAAAATATCGTGCCGCCTCGATCATGACATCACGTCCCCCGATCTCGACTAGGTCCAGGGCACCAAGCATCCGCCGTGCCTTGTTGAAATCCCGCTCACTCGCAAATCCCTGGAGAACTTCCGTCATCATCAGATCCCCAATGGCGACAGGTTCTTCTCCCAGAAGCCGGTCCAGAACATCAACCTGGGGCGTCACCGTACCCCGGAAGAAATCGATCCAGACCGAGGAATCCACCAGAATCATGCGTCAGAACGCATGGCATCAAGATCACCCTGCCAGTCGAGCTTTCCCCGCAAGGTACGGAGTTCCCGCTGCTGCTTCAGCCTGATCAGCGTCCGCAACCCGAGTTCGACCGCTTCCTTCTTGGTTTTGACGCCAGACGCCTTCAGCGCATCAGCCATGAGGGCATCGTCAATGATGATGTTTGTTCGCATGATGTGTATCTCCAATAGAAATAATACACATTAAATCATCCGCTCTCAAGCATGCCGCAGGACATCAGGTCTCCTCCCACGGATTGAGAACCCGCACACCGGCCGCCTCGAAAGGAGACACGTCGCGGCTGGCCACGACATAACCTCGGGATGCAGCGGTGGCAGCAATATAGCCATCTGCCTTGCCAATTGCGCGGCCCTCTGATCTGGCCCGCACCATCAGTTCGGCATAGGCCTGAGACGCCGCCAGATCGAACGACAGGACACGCCCCGCGAACAGGGGCAATACCTCCTGTTCCAGCCGCTCATGCAGTACAGAACGCCGCCGACCAGACGGCATCGCCCCGATCCCGAAACGCAGTTCCGCCACCGTGACGGCAGACAGAAAAAGCGTCTCGATCGCCTGTCCATCGATCCAGGCCAGAACACGCGGCTCCGGGACGGACTTCCACGGCTCCGAGATCACATTGGTATCGAGCAGGATCATTCGAAGGACATCGGCTCGGCCGGGGTCTGATCGCGGGTCTGCAAGGCCGCAATATCCTGATCACACACACCGGCCTCCCGACCGATGGACGCCAGAAGCGATCCCAGCCGGACCCGCTGCGGCGGCCGGACGGCCGCTTCCAGAATGGTCCGGATCTCTGCTTCCGTACTGCGCCCATGCAGCATGGCCTGCGCCTTCAGCGCCCGATGCGTCTCTTCCGGAAGATTGCGAATAACCACAGAGGACATGGCAGAACTCCTAATTTCCAAGAGTGATATCATAAATATAATTCCGATATCATTCCAGAAAAACCCGACATCCCCTCATCCAGATTCAGTTTTCCGGCACGTCCAGACGATCATCGTCCCTGATCTGCCCCCTTGTTCCGATCCGCTCCAGAAGAGCTTTCGCACGGGCAGGCGTGGTCCGTGTCGCCCGTGCGGAAAAATACCGTTCCGCTTCTGCCTGCCCACCCAGCCGGGCCGCAACAGCCGTCGCAACAAAAAGGTTCATGCTGACACCTGAAAGCGCCGCCTGACGCGTTGCGGCTTCCCGCATATCTTCCGGAAGCCGAAGCTGGATTTTACTGCTACTCATCCTCTCATCCTTCGCAAAAGAACACCTGGCCGCACTGCTGGAATACCGAACCGTGATACGGCCCGCTGCATGTCTTTCAGATTGAACGTGGCGATCGCATCCGCATTCCCGTTGATCGCTGTCTCAACCACAAGTTCATCATCACCATGCGCACCTGTCGGTCGCCACCTGTAATCAAAAGAAACCGGCACGCAACACCCTGCAAGTCCATCAAGAACCTCCAGAACTTCATCTCCCTGAACGCCCATTCGAAAAAGATTTTCAGAGCGACGCAACACCGCCTCGTATTCGACCAGGAGGGTCGTGGAGAGCAGCAGACTGAAATTCCCATCCAAGGCCCCCAGCAAAAGCTGCCGGGACGCTCCATCCGGTGACATAAATCCCGAAAGAACAACATCCGTATCAAGAACAACACGCATAGTGACACCATATATGACGTCACTGGTTAACGTAAATCAAAATCTCCTACATCCCCATATCCATATCCCGCGACCTGGAGCGCGACAGCGAGCGCGTGCGCTGCGGCTGCAATCCGTGATCGAGCGTCGATCCCTTCCGGACACCCAGTTCATGCCCCTTCTGCCGCAGGAGGGATTCAAGCTGCGCGTCCCGCTTCAGCTCCTTGAGCGCCACACCCTGCTGCTCGCGGCTCAGCCCGTCCCATGCCTTCACGAACCGCGCCGCCCGCAACTCGGGGGAATGCCGCACCTTGTCCTCATGCTCCAGCCCCTCGACCAGCCTGCGCGCCCGTGCCGGCCCCTCCAGCCCGTAAAGGGCCTGCCGGATCTCCGGCTCATGCTTCACGGCGGTTTCCAGAGCGATCAC
>NZ_QEXL01000028.1:0-314 GCF_003311635.1 Novacetimonas cocois
TTACGCTCCTCCTGACCTCGGAAGGCGAGGCAAATGACGGTCATTGGGTCTATAATCCGACCTGAGAGAGGGCAGGTTTTATGGGTAAGGTTACGCGCAAGAGGTATGGGGCGGAGTTCAAAACACGGGTTGCCCTGGAAGCGATCCGTGGGGAACTGACGCTGGCGGAACTGGCGTCGAAACATGGTGTGCATCAGACGATGATCGCCCAGTGGAAACGGCAGGCGATCGAGGGGATGGCNCTCCGGGAAGCCGGTGGCCGAGCCCCCGGTCAGCCCTGCTGATGTGGAGAAACTGCACGCGAAGATAGGCGA
>NZ_QEXL01000028.1:376-1226 GCF_003311635.1 Novacetimonas cocois
ACAGCGACCGCGCCTTTCCATTGTCCGGCAATGCCTGCTGCTGCATCTGAACCGGTCTGGCGTCTACTATCGGCCAGTGCCACAGAGCGAGGCCAATCTGGCGTTGATGCGGCTGATCGACGCCCAGTTCCTGGAAACGCCATATTATGGCTCACGGCAGATGACATGGTATCTGCGCCGCCTGGGATATGAAGTCGGCCGCAAGCGGGTCCGGCGGCTCATGGCGATCATGGGCCTGCGGGCGGTCTACCAGAAGCCGCGCACGAGTGTGCCTCATCCGGAGCATCGGAAATATCCGTATCTGCTGCGGGATCTGGTCATTGAGCGGCCTAACCAGGTCTGGTGTTCCGATATCACGTATATCCCCATGAAACGGGGATTTCTCTATCTCGTGGCGATCATGGACTGGTTCACGCGCAAGGTGCTGTCCTGGCGTCTGTCGAACACGATGGATGCGGAGTTCTGCATCGAGGCGCTACAGGATGCCCTCACGCGCTATGGCGCTCCGGAAATTTTCAATACTGACCAAGGGTCGCAGTTCACGACGCCCCGTTTCACCGGGCTCCTGGAAGAGCGTCAGATCCGCATCAGCATGGACGGGCGCGGGCGCTGGCCCTACCACGTGTTCATCGAGCGTCTGTGGCGGTCGCTGAAATACGAATGCGTCTATTTGCATGCGTTCGAGACCGGATCGGAGCTACGGGCCGGGCTTGCCGGATGGATCACCCATTATAACGGGCAGCGTCCGCACTCGGCACTGGCTGGACGCACGCCCGATGAGGCGTATCATGACGTGTCGACGCCATCTGGTCCGGGGTTAACCCCGGACCAGATGGCCAACAGCAACGCC
>NZ_QEXL01000028.1:1232-15729 GCF_003311635.1 Novacetimonas cocois
TGGCGGCATAACAACAACCNGGGTATAGCTTATCAAGCCCACAAAACTGTCCGAACGGACGGGTCCACCTCTGTCGCTTCCGAGATAATCAGACCGGCCCCAGCGCGTTGCGCGTAATATTCGGCCATGATGGGAGTGGGTACATGCTCGCGGGTGCCCCGGCCACGTGTCAGCGGCGCCATGAGAATTCTGTTTTTTGCGTAAATGCTTCCCAGTTCAATCGGCTCAAACAGGCTGGGCATGACAGATCCTTCTTAAAAAACGCAGTTCCTAAGGATTTGGGAAGCCTCATGTGGAATACAACAGGAGGCCTACCACCTCGTCTGACTTGAGGTAGAACGCGTAGGCTGAGCATCTGAACTGGTTGCCCTGGACCTTGCCGATCTGAGCAGTGTCCGCGCATGCACCGATCAGTTGAATGAACGAACCTGCTGCGCGGGATTGGTGTGACATGGAAGTCTGTCACCACGGCGTGAGAGATCTATTTTATTTGTAACTGTCCTGATCGGGCCAAGCACTCTGGCTTTTTCCCACCAAAAGGAGCCCGGATGATAACGGAGTCCCTGTGCATTGCTGCAATCAGTCACCTTCGCCAGCGCCTGCTTGATGACATGGCGGTGCGGCGGTTCTCCCAGGGAACGCAACGCAATTACCTTCGCGATGTCGGCCGTTTCGCTATGTTTCTGGGCCGCTTAGGCGTCACGAATTGAGCCGCCATGACCACGTCGCCTTCGTTCTACTTGCTGTCATCGTCCACCATGATGACCAGTCGTCCTGCACGCATGGCCTGGCTCGCGTGAGCTATCCGCTTCCACTGACTGTCGCTCAGACCATACCGTCGCATTCACACTCTTCCCGTCCCATCAACAGGAAGAAAACATCACAGATCAAACGGGAGTACAAGCGGCATAATCCTCCCGCTTAACTGACGAAACGCCCTAGTTCAATGCGGATCATGGCAACAGCATGGGACGGCGGCCCGTTGCTCTGTGAGATACCGATTTATTTCCGGCGACCCGAAATCAGGCAAAAGATCGCCGCTAAACGGCTCAATAAGATCGTGGGAAGAATTTAACTGGGTATAATCAATGTTAAAAAATGAATCTGTGGTTGTCGGAACAACCACAGATTTAGTCATTTTGGTACGATCATGTGAACGAGTAGTGCGCTTGCGAATAACGCTGCTGTGCTAAGCGTCCATATGCCGATGAACCAACCTATACGCTGGCTAAGGCGCCGGGGCGCGTTGTCCCCATTGCCCTGTACAATCTCAATGATAGCCATCTGCTTCCGTTACCTTTCCCCGGAACACACGATAGGAGTAGACTGTGTAGGTCAGGATGATCGGCAGCAAGATGACGGTGCCGACCAGTTGAAAAAATTGACTGGATGGGGGGGATGATACATCCCACAGCGTCAACCCGGGCGGAACAGCATACGGCCATACCGTAATCCCGAGTCCGGACAGGCAGAGAAAGAACCAACCGAGAGCACACAGGAAGGGTCCTTTGGAATGCCCACGACGCAGACCGATGGTCAGTAGAAAACCTAGTGCGATTACCAGAAGGGGAACGGGTGCGACAAATACGATATTGGGCCACTCGGTCCAGCGTCGCAGGTAGGGTGCGTGCAACATAGGCGTCCACAGGCTGACAGCGACGATGCATACAAACAACCCGATTGCCAGCAGCTTCGCCCATTTGCGGCAGGAAGCTTCTAGCACGTCGGTTGTGCGCCAGATCAACCAAGTTGCCCCGAGCAGGGCATAACCGCACATGACGGCCAGTCCGCACAGCACGCTGAATGGGGTCAGCCAGTCCATTGAACTGCCAACAAAAGCTCCATCCACGACCTTGATTCCCTGAACAACTCCGCCGAGGATTGCGCCCTGGCAGAAAGCAGCGATTCCCGATCCAATCATGAAGCCACCGTCCCACAGTTTTTCGCGTCCAGTCCCGCGTGTCATGATACGAAATTCGAAGGCTACACCCCGGAAGATCAGGGCAACCAGCATGAGCACGATCGGCAGGTAAAACGCGGGAAGCAGGGTTGAATAGGCCCCAGGAAAGACCCCGTAAAGCGTAGCGCCACCAAGGACCATCCACGTTTCGTTTCCGTCCCATACAGGGGCAATGGTGTTGACCATCACATCCCTGCGGCCTTCATGCCGTTCCACGGCGAACAGCATTCCGATGCCAAGGTCAAAGCCATCAAGGACGACATAGATGGTGATCGCAGCGACCAGAATAACGGCCCATATGATCGGAAGCCAGTATGCGACGTCCATCATGTTCAGGCTCCTTCGCCAGAAGAGGGATTGATGACTTTGGGATGAGTGCTTGTGGCTAGAATATCCGGGGCATGAGAGGGGCTGGTCTCATGCTCTCCTTCCTGTGGTGCGCGTGCTAGCAGGCGGCCCAGAATGCCGATGCCTGATCCAAATACGATTACGTAGACTACAACAAAGACGGTCATCGTCAGCGCCATATTGGACAGAGCAATCGGGGAAACACTATCGGATGTCCTGAGCAAACCATAAACGGTCCATGGTTGACGCCCAACCTCGGTCGTCACCCAACCGCACAGCAATGCGATGAAACCGGCCGGTGCCATGCATACGGCGACCCGATGAAATCCCGGACTGCTAAACAGAGTTCCTCTGTGCCTCAGCCAGAGTGACCAGAACCCGACAATGACCATAAGCATCGCCAGCGCAATCATGATGCGGAAGGAAAAGAAGATCACGGGAGAAGGCGGACGCTGGTCACGCGGGAAATCCTTCATGCCCGGTACCTTGCCATTCAGGCTGTGTGTCAGGATGAGCGACCCGGCCAGCGGCAGCCTGATGGCATAATCCGTATGTTCGGTTTTCATGTTGGGAATACCGAACAGTAGTTCAGGGGCACGTGCTTCTGACTCCCAGTCCCCTTCCATCGCAGCAATTTTAACCGGCTGGTATTTGAGCGTGTTCAACCCGTGGGCGTCACCGGCGAGGACCTGCAGAGGGGCAACGAAGGCTGCCATCCACATCGCCATGGAAAACATCAGGCGCACTGGTTCGCTTGCCTGGGTGCCCGCACGGCGTGCCTTGAGCAGATGCCACGCCCCTGTCGCCCCTACTATAAAGGCAACCGAAAGAAAGGCCGCCAGACCCATATGCACAAGCCGGAAAGGGAAAGAGGGATTGAAAATGATGGCAAGCCAGTCCGCAGGTATGAAGCGACCGGTAGCAGCATCAATCGTGTATCCCTGCGGCGTCTGCATCCATGAGTTTGATGCCAGGATCCATGTCATCGAGATGAGTGTGCCGACCGAGACACAACATGTTGCTGCATAATGCAGGCCGCGTCCCACCTTGTTCATGCCAAAGAGCATGACCCCTAGGAAGCCCGCCTCGAGAAAGAAGGCTGTCATGACTTCATACGATAGGAGGACACCTGTAATAGGCCCGGCTTTCCGCGAGAAAACTGACCAGTTCGTGCCGAATTCATACGACATGACCAGTCCGGAGACGACGCCCATCCCAAAGACGATCGAGAATATCTTGATCCAGTATCGATAGAGATCAAGATAGGCCGCACGGCCGGTTTTAAGCCATAATCCTTCCAGTACGGCCAGATAGGCTGCCAAGCCGATTGAAAAGGCAGGAAAAACAATATGGACGCCTACGGTAAAGGCGAACTGGAAGCGTGCAAGAAGCAGCGCGATATCGTGAGATGGTTGCATGGGTAATTCCCCAAATCCTGATTCAGTCGCAGTTATAAGAAATATAAAATTTCAATAAATGCAGACTGCTAGACGGTTTTGTTGTTGGAATATTCGCACTGTCTGATAGATGTAGGCATCTGTTATTTTTTTGATTTTTGAAGACGCCTTCAGTTACCATTCTGTCGTCTTTCTAATAATCCTTTAACCATGACATATTGATAAGTGCAGAGTCTCCGGACTGTCTGTTTGAGCTCACCATTTTTCCGTAAGAATGATCTGGTACGAGCCTGATAACGTTAAGATACCAACAGGCGTTTCCGCGTGATCTTTCCTGAAACCGTTGTTGGCAGATGTTTGACGAAGCGGACTTCCTTAAGGCCAATCCAGCGACCGAGTGCGTGATTGACCCGTCCGATTATCTCCTCGGAAGAAGGTCTGCCTTCTACGCCGGAGTTAGGTACTACATAGGCGACAGGTCGCTGGCCTCTCAGTTCATCAGGGGTGGCCACTACGGCACAGGCATGAACTTCTGGATGGGCGGCGATGATCTTTTCGATCTGTACGCCCGAAATTCGCCGGCCCGCGACCTTTATGACATCATCGGAACGCCCGAGCATATGCACGGCGCGGCTGGCCTCGATCATACCTTCGTCAAAGGTACGATAATACTGGCCGGTCTCGTCCAGGTAAGCTGCAGGAACATGGATCGCTCCATCCTTCCATACGCCAGCCAGGCAGCCGGGTGGCAGCGGCAGGGAGAGGACAATTTCGCCGCACTGTTCACCGGGTATGGACAGCATGATTTCCGGACGGAATCCCGGTGCAGGCCGCCCGATGTCGTTCATGAGCGCAACCGGCTCACGCTCGGGCAGGCCAAAGAAATGCGCGGTGATGCTCCATCCGGTTTCGGTCTGCCACCAATGATTGACCACGGGTTTGCAAAAATAGGATCGTGCCCACTCCAGCAATGTCGGGTCCGCATACTCCCCGGCCACGAAAATGCGGGCCAGTGCAGGCAGGATGGCCCCTGACAGGTTGCGGCTTTCCTGCCGCATGAGGCGCATCTGGGTGGGTGTGGTGAACAGGCATTTCACCTCGTGCTCATGGCAAAGCGCGCGGATGGCGGAAGCCGATGCGCCGCCTTCCACGATCACGCTGGTGCAGCCGCTGAGCAGCGGTGCATAGACCCCGTAGGAATGGCCTACCACCCAGCCCAGATCCGATGTCGTGAAGAACGTATCGCCGGGTTCGCAGCCATAGATCAGCTCCATGGACAGGGCGAGGGCCACGGCATGCCCGCCATTGTCGCGCACGATGCCCTTCGCATGACCTGTCGTGCCGGATGTATGAAGAATATACAGGGGATCTTCAGATCTCAGCATGACCGGCTCTGCCGGCGCGGACTGTTCCAGCGTATGGAAATCGTGATCCCGTTCCGGCAGAAGCTGAGCCGGGCAGGTCGCTCGCTGCACGATCACGCAGGCCTGGGGTTTATGCTCGGCTTCGGCTAGCGCCTCATTCAGGGCGAGTTGGGATGGTATGGTGGTTTGCCCCTGAAAGCTGCAACTGGCGATGATGATGACTTTCGGCGCCACGCTATCAATCCGCCGAGCCAGCTCAGGTCCGGCGTAACCCGCAAAAACCACCACATGCACCGCCCCGATCCGCGCACAGGCCAGCATGGCGATGGCGGTTTCGATCATGGTGGGCATGGCGATCAGGACGCGGTCGCCTTTCTCCACCCCCAGCGCGCGCAGGCCGCCGGCAAACCCGGCCACCCTGCCCTGGAGTTCCCGGTAGGTTACCACCTGCCGTTCCTTCGTGGCGCAGGAATGCCAGATCAGCGCCGCCTGCCCGCCGCGTCCGTCCGCTACATGCCGGTCGACGGCGTTATGGCAGGTGTTGAGCGTGGCGTCGGGGAACCAGTCATGCCAGCCATCCGCCCGTGTCCTGCATGCGCTCACAGGTGCCTGCTTCCATGTGATGCGTTGCGCCGCCTCCAGCCAGAATTGTTCTGGCTGGCTTGTGGCCGCGTCATACATCGCCTCATATGTTGTCCATGGAAGCATGGCGCTTTACTCCGTTCAGGCTACAGGCACGTCTTTGCCGGTGATCTGGCTGGCCAGCCACGCGGCATCACGCGAAACGCCTGAGAACCGCCCCGATCCCCAGGTGTGCAGCCACGGCAGGCCGAGGAAGTAGAAGCCCGGCGCATCGGTCACGCCACGATGCCAGACCGGCTTGCCTGCCCCATTGAACACCGGCACGTCGATCCAGCGATAGTTCGGGCGGAAGCCGATGCACCAGAGGATCGAAGTGATCCCGGCCGCCTTCAGGTCCAGCGGCGTGTTACTGCCATCGGGCTCCCACACAGGCACATAAGGGGATTCGGTCGGAGCCGTGATCCCTTCACGGGCGATGTAGGCGTCGATGGATTTCTTGATGTCGGCATTGGTCTTGTCCGCATCATCAAGGTTTTCCGCAAGATCCGGCGCGAAGTGCGCCATTTCATCGCGGATTGTCTCCAGCGTGCCATGCAGGCCAACGCCCTTCTTTGCAAAGAGGCGCAGATCAAGATCATGGCCTCCATTTCGACCGGTGACATAATGATTGGTCTTGTCACGTGCACCGTCACGCAGAGGGTGATTATCTACCGTCAGGTCGTAGAAGTGCATGTCCGCAAGCCAGTCCACAACGTCGCGACCACGGTAGAAACGCGAGACACGCGGGGCGGAGCCGACACAGAGATGGACCTTGCGTTTTTCAAGAAACAGGTCCTCGACAATCTGCGCGCCGGACTGGCCGCTGCCCACGACCAGCACAGCCCCTTCCGGCAACTGGGCCGCGTTGCGGTAATCCTGCGAGTGAACCTGACGGATGGCGGGGTCGATCGCGCTGGCATAGCCGGGGATGACCGCATCCTGATATGCGCCTGATGCGATGACAACATGCTTTGCGTGCCACGTCTCACCACCTGCTACCACGCGGTAGCCACCACCTTCATGGCGGGTGATGGAGGTAACGGCAGTGTGCTCGCGCAGGGGCGGATTGAAGGAGGCGACAAAGCCCTTCACGTAGTCAATAATTTCCTGCTTCACCATGAAGCCGTGCGGGTCTTTCCCCTTATAGGGATGACCGGGAAGTTCGCACTGCCAGTTCGGTGTGACCAGGCAGAAATTGTCCCAGCGTTCATCATCCCACGAATGGCAGGCCGTCTTTGCCTCAAAGACGATGTGCTCCACCTTCTCGCGGCAGAGATACCAGCTCATGGAGAGCCCGGCCTGTCCGCCACCCACGATGATGACGGGGATGGTTTTCTCGTTCTGTGTCATGATCGTTCTTTTCGTCTCAATAACTGAAGGACAGGACGCGCACCTGCGCGTCGGACTGGTTCAGGAAGGGCGCACTGGCCTGCCTTATGGCCTGAAGCTGGCCAAGGGCGCGGCTGCATGGGAAGCCGTAGCGGGCGCGAACCCGCTCGCTGGCGTCCGTCAGGGCGGTGTCCGCCTTTTCAAGAAACTCCCGGACCGGATAATCCCGACCGGGCGTGAAGTGGTCCCTTATGACCAGCGACGGGGAGTAACAGTCAGTCTCCTTCCCATCGGGCCAGCGCACGCGAAAGGTCATTTCGGGCATGGTGAAAGAACTCCTGAAGCAATGGCATCGGTGCGCGACCGCGCCGCCAGACGCCGGTATGCGGGGAGGTGCCGACTGGCGACGCGGCCCCAGTCGAAACGGCGGGCGGTTGCGGGGCCGCTGGCCCGGAAGCGTTCGCGGTTTTGGGCGCCAAGGGCATCCCGCAAGGCCAGAAACAGGGTGTCGGGGCGCGCTAGGTCGCACCACAGCGCATCTGCCCGCGAAAGATGCTCGGTAAAGGGCGCGATTTCCGGCACAACGACTGGCGTGCCACACGCGAGCGCCTCCAGCGGGCACAGGCCGAACCCTTCGGTTATGGACGGATAGGCCAGCACGTCCGCCTGCCGGTAGAAGGCGGGCATGTCCTCATCCGCAACCGGCCCGGTGATGGTGACATGATCGGCTGCACCGCTTTCGCGCAGATACGTCGTGAACCGGGTGCGGTAGGCGGAATGATCCAGCAGCGAGGCCCCGCCCGCCACAACCAGATGCACGTCCGGCCGTTCGCGGCGCAGGGCCACAAACGCTTCCAGCAGGTGCAACGTGTTCTTGCGCCGCTCGATCCCGCCCACGGACAGGATCAGGTGACGGTCGGCAGGCAGATGATACCGCGCCCGCAACGCGGCATCATGCGCGGTTGGGACGTGCGAAAAGCGCACGGGATCAACCCCGTTGCCCACGACCGGGGCTTCGCGGCCATGGTCGTTGCGCAGGACATCTTCCCACATTGTGCTGACGGTAAACAGTTCGGCCGCCGCCCTGATCCCCCGTTCCTGCCGCGCGGCAAGGACCGGGTGCGTGAAATGGTCAAGATGGTGGACCGTGCGGGCAAAGCCCGGTATCCGCCCCTCTTCCACCAGTTCGGCCAGTGCATTGGCGCTGATCGGGTCCTGTGCGTGCAGCACGTCAAAAGGCTGCCCACGCAGGGCGTCCCTGATCTCGCCAATACGGCGTTCCACCAGCGTTGGCAGGTCGGGCTCGGGCACAGCCGGGATGCAGTTTGTGGCGCAGCGGGGCCTGCGGAAGAAACCGACCCCGGTTACATCCGGCGCGATGAGCGTGGCGTCGTGGCCTGCGTCGCACAGGGCTTCGGCCAGCGCCATGCCATGCACCACGCCGCCACGCGGATTGGTGGAATGGGTCAGGATGCCGATGGAGAGCCTCATGGCGCACACCCCATGAGAGGCATCCGGGCGAGATCCCAGAAGGTTTCCTTCTCGTCCGCCCATGTGACATCCAGCCGCTGCGTGCTGTCACACTGACCGATGACAGAAGCCGCTATGCCCCGCCCATGAAAGCGGGCCATGACTGCCCCGGCCGCCTCGGGCCGGGCCGTCAGCAGATAGCCATAGCTGGGGAATGCGGACAGCCAGCGTTCCATTGGTGCATCGTCGGGACGTGGAATGTCATCGAGCGTGATGGTCATGCCGATACCCGAACATTCTGCCAGCATGAGGGCGGTGCCCAGCAGTCCGGCCATGCTGATGTCCTTGGCGGCGCGGCTTAACCCGTCCTCGGCAATGCCGGGCAAGAGATCGAGATCACCCCGAAGGCGTGCCGCCCCCTCAGTATGACACAGTGCGGAACTCGCATCCCAGAACGGGTGCGGGTCGTGCCAGCGGCCGCGCAGGTCGATGGCGGCGATCAGGACTTCGCCCGGTCGGGCATCGAAACTGGTCAGCAGATGACGGGCACGGCCAAGGATCGCCACCGACAGCGAATTATGGGTGCTGCGCATGTTGGTATGACCGCCGACAACCGGCACGCCATAGGTGCGCGCACCTTCATGCAGACCGGTCAGAATGGACGCGGCCGCCTCGGATGTATCGCTCCACAACGCATCCACCACAGCCACAGGGCGACCGCCCATGGCCGCGATGTCACTGATATTGACCATCACGCCGCAATAGCCGGCAAACCACGGCATGGCGCGCACGAAGCTGTCCTGAAACCCCTCGCTGGCCAGCAGGAGATAGCCATCGCCATCCGGTATGGCAGCACAGTCATCTCCTAGGCGGATACCATCGCTTGTATCCCGACCAAGAATTGCGACGGTTTCGGCAATATCCTGTTTGCCCGCAAGGGCCCGACCGTGTCGAAGCGTGCGCAGCAGTGTCGTCAGTTCGTGTGCCATCATGCCACCTGCCGGTTACGAGGCTGCGGGCGCAGCAGCCAGGTCTGGTCCAGCCCATGCGCCGGATAGCGTGAGAGGTCGGCCTGCATGTCGTGATGTGGCAGCCCATGCAGGGTGAGGGCCCCGAGACTTTTCCAGTGCAGGCGGCGGAAGAACAGCACGTTCTGTTCCTGCACTTGGGCCAGGAACCGTCTGGCTCCAAGTCCGTGCGCCGTGCTGACCGCCATGCGGATCAGTTCCGCCCCGATCCGCCCCAGCCTGCGATGATCTTCATGCACGGCCAGGCGGGAACCGCGCCACACGCCGGGCTCGGCCTCATGGATGCGCACCGCTCCCACGATCCGGTCCGGCATCCCCGCCATGCAGCAGGCTCCGATGATGGGAATGGCGGTCGCATCAATCGCATCGCGATCGTCATCTGCAAAAACATGCTGTTCGGTGCAGAATACTTCGTGACGCAGCGCGTGATATCCTGCGCGTTCCCACGGCGTGCGGGCAAGGCGCACGACATATTCCGTGGGGATGAACGGGCGGTCTTCCACCCCTTCGAGGATCATGGTCATTGTTCATACGCCGAAAGGGAGGAACAGGCGCCGCACCGGCCACACCCGGCCCGGATGTCGGTGGATTTCATGTTCGCCTCGCGCAGCATGCGCCCCAGCGGGGCAAGCACGGACTTCATGAAATCGGCCGAAGGCGGCGCGTGATTTTCCAGCGGTGTGCCGGAAATCGGCACGAACGGCACCACGAAGGGATAGACCCCGAGCGCAATCAGGCGTTCGGCCAGAGCCAGAATATCTGCGGCGCTGTCGCCAAGACCGGCCAGAATGTAGG
Organism: Novacetimonas cocois; assembly: GCF_003311635.1. GTDB lineage: Bacteria > Pseudomonadota > Alphaproteobacteria > Acetobacterales > Acetobacteraceae > Novacetimonas > Novacetimonas cocois. Next base: position 11,545 of record NZ_QEXL01000028.1, read on the forward strand.
TATTGACCTGCCCGCGCCCGAAGACCGGCACGGCGCTGGCGAAAGCGTCCATATAGCGATCCACGCTGACCGTGGCCTTGCCGGGCATGATCTTCTCGCGCACCGCCTGTGTTGCGGCTTCGAGATGCATACCCAGGCTGTCGGCCCCGGCGTCGCGCAGGCGCTGGAACCAGTCGTGATCGCGCGGCGGCTCGCACTGGACCTGAAGCGGCAGATCCACAGCCGCCCGAATGGCACGGGCTGATTCCGCCAGCACGGCAGCACCCCGATCAACCACATTGGGCGTGCCGGTGGTCAGCACCATGTCGCGCACGCCGTCCAGTTCCACGGCGGCCTTGGCGACCTCGGCAAGCTGCGCCGGTGTCTTGTAAGCGATCGTCCGATCGGCCTCCAGCGACTGGCCGATGGCGCAGAACTGACAGGAGGTGCGCCGGTCGGCATAGCGGATGCAGGTCTGGTGCACCGTGGTCGCCAGCGTGTCACGGCCATGCAGCAGGGCGATCTTCCAGTAGGGAATGCCGTCCGCCGTGCTCAGTCCGTAAAAGCGCGGGGCGGCCGGAAAATGGATCGTGCCCAGTGTCTGCCCATCGCGTAGCAGCGTGCTGGCCCCGTGCTGGTCCGGCGGGCTGGCCTGGAATGGTGAATGCCGCGCGCCGGATGTATAGACCGGGACCATGACGGTCTGGCCTGCAATGGTAATCGTCTTGTGATCCGAAGGACCGGCGCCTCCCTTGCGGGCAATGCCGCCGGTCTGCTCACCGATCTGCAGCCCGAAGGATTGCAGGTCGGTAACGAGCTTGCGACCAGAAAGTGTACCGAGCGTCGGAATGGTCATGACGCAGCCTCATCTGTAGATGTGGGAACCGGATTGGCTTCCCCAACGTAATGAACGGTGCGGGCGGGCCGCCGGTCCTGAAGCAGGCTGAGCAGTTCGGGCCGTGCGTAATGCCCTACGGAATCCATCATCCGCTTGCGCTTGGTAATCAGGGCGAAGTCGAGATCGGCAATCACCATCCCCTCGCCTTCCGTCAGTGGTGTACCGAGCAGCTTCCCTTCAGGCGAGACGATGGCCGTGAAGCACCCACCCCGCAGCGGCCCTTCCAGCGCGGGATCGCGGGCTATTTCCTTGATCTGCTCTTCGGTGAGCCAACCCGTGGCGTTCACCACAAAGCAGCCGGATTCCAGCGCGTGATGCCGGATGGTGACTTCCATCTGGTCGGCAAAGATCTGCCCGACCAGCGAGCCCGGAAACTGGGCACAGTGGATTTCCTCGTGCTGGGTCATCAGCGCGTAGCGGGCGAGCGGGTTGTAATGCTCCCAGCAGGCCAGTGCGCCAATGCGACCGGCAGCGCTTTCCACCACTTTCAGCCCGGAACCATCGCCCTGCCCCCAGACCATGCGTTCATGGTAGGTGGGCGTGATCTTGCGGCGTTTGAGCAGGATTTCACCCGTGGCGTCGAAGATGATCTGGGTGTTGTAGAGCGTGCCGAAATCGCGCTCGTTCACGCCCAGCACCACGACCATGCCGGTCTGGCGCGCGGCCTCGGCCACCATGTCGGTGACCGGACCGGGAATGACGACGGCGCGTTCGTAAAGCGCCAGATGCTCCCCACCGAAGCGGAAAGCCGGCTGGATGAACGAGAAATAGGGATAGTACGGCACAAAGGTTTCGGGAAAGACCGCCAGTTTCACGCCTTTTTCGGCGGCCTCGCGGATGGCCTGACAGACTTTCCGGGCAGTTCCCAGACCATCGTCACCAAGGACGGGGCTGATCTGGATGGCTGCGGCGCGAACGATACGGGACATGGCTTGCGGTCCTCCCTTCGGCCTTCAGAGGGTCCAGGTATTGAGGATGAAGGCGTTGTCGCGCCGGGCCAGCAGGATGATGTCGAGCACGTCCTGCGGGTTGATCGGCGTGATGCCGGGGATCAGGTTCTGCTCGCCGTAGCCGTAGAGGGCCTGAAGCGCGAAGCGGCAGGCATAGACCTTTCCGCCTTCCTCAAGGATTTTTGCGATCTGCTTGTTGCAGTTCATGTGCCCCGGAAAGGCTTCGTCACCCAGACGGGGAAAGCCGCGCTGCACACCAAGGGTGACACCCGGTCCATATAGCAGCACCGACGTCTCGAAGCCCTTGCGGATCAGGCGGGTGGCCTGCAGCAGGTTGACGAACCCGACCGAGCCTTCATTGGCGACGGTGTGGAAGGTGATGAGGGCTTTTTCGCCGGGCTGGGCTTTGACGTCCTCAAAAACCTTGTTTTCATAATTGACGAAGCAGTCGCCGTCTTTGTACGGAGCGTGTTCGACTTTCGGCATGGTATCTCTCCCGTGTGCTGCGGTCTCCGGCAGGGAGCCGGGACTGACCGCGTTGCCGAGGCGAACGTGGCACGGGATGGCAGAGAGCCAAAATATTGTATGCCTTATGAAAAAGGTACAAACGGATCAAATCAGATTACATGCCGCCATCCTGCCACGACAGAGGCATACAAGAAATATACGACAACCATACAATCGTAAGGTGTATCCATAAAGGTCTGTTTTAGCTTGATTTTATAATCACGCAGTCGTGAATGAAGTGCCTTTTTGTTTTTCCGTGTGCCCGCATGGCGCGCCCCGGAATCAGATGGTCCCATCGATTCCAGACACTGCGCGCAGGTCACACAATATCGGCAAAGCCGGGTGAGCGTTTGTGTTGCAGGACCGACAGCACGCCATGCAGGGATTCCTCAAGGCTTGCAGCATCCGGTGCGCTGCCCAATGCAATCCGGGCCCGCTGCGGCGGCTCGCCACTGATGGTGAAAACGGTGCTGGGCACCAGCGCCAGTCCCCGCCTGCGGGCATAGGCCACAAAATCCGCACTGCCCCACCAGTCCGGCAGTTTCAGCCACACATGCGGCCCGTCGGGGTTCATGCAATGCCCCTCCCCCAGCACCCTGCGGGCAATGGACTGGCGCAGGCGCAGTTCTTTCTGGATGGCGTGCAGGATCGTATGCGCCTGCCCTGTCTGCATCCACCGCGCCGTCAGCGCGCTGAGCAGACCGGCATTGGTGAGCGCAATGGCCCGGATGGCCGCCGCGACCCGTCGGGTCATGTCCGCATTGGGCAAGGCCACATAGGCGATGCGCAGGCCCGGACTGAGCGTCTTGGCAAGGGTAGCCACGTAGCTGACACGGCTATGGTCGAGTGCTGCCAGCGCCGGTAGCGGATTGTCCATCAGCAGGCTGTAGGGGTCATCCTCGGCAATATGCAGATGATGATGCTGGGCAACCTTCAGGATATCCTTGCGTCGTTGCAGGGACATCGTGGCCGTGGTGGGATTGTGGATGGTCGGAATGCAGTAGAGCATCCGGGGATGATGTTCGGCGCAGACGCGATCGAGCTGGTCCGGCATCATCCCGTCCATGTCGCTGTCCACGCCGACCAGAATAAGATCGAACTGCGCCGCGATGGTCCGGATGCCGGGATAGGCAATACGGTCGGTGACAATCACATCGCCCGGCTGGGTATGGGTGCTGACAGTGGCCGCCAGAGCGCTCTGGGCACCAGGTGAGACAAGGATTTCATCCGTTCGCCGCTGACCGATGACGGGCGCGATCCATTTCGCGCCAAGCTGGCGTTCTTCCTGTGTGCCACCCGTCACCCGGTAGGACATCAGGCTGTTCAGATCCTGCTGTTTCAGGATGGCTGCGATGTCGCTCTGGATGATCCGCTGAAGCGGTGGTTCCTGCGGGATCGGTGGCAGGTTCATGGTCAGATCCACCACAGCCGGTCCCGTATGGCGCCAGTGGCTTTCCCCCGCGCCGACACGGACAAAGGTTCCTCGGCCGACCGTTGCGTCAATCAGGCCGCGTCGGCGGGCCTCGGTAAAGGCCCGGGTCACGGTCGTCAGATTGGTGCCGAGATACTCCGCGATCGTGCGCTGTGGTGGCAACCTGTCGCCTTCCCTCAGGTCGCCCTTGCGGATGGAAAGCGCCAGGGCATCGGCCAGCGTCATGTAAATCGCGTTCGGACTCCGGCTGATCTCTTCTTTCCAGTGGGCGAGATAGGGGTATGCTGACATGGGATGGAATTTCCATACATTCGATGATATTCCATTCGACCATATACCATACAATCCGTGCAATAATGATCGATACAGATGGAGGGTTCGAAAAACCCTCTGGTATTGAGGTCTGCTCTGTGATTCCA
>NZ_QEXL01000029.1 GCF_003311635.1 Novacetimonas cocois
TAAAGCTCGTCGCGGCGAGAATCTGGTGTCGGGGTTTATGAGTCGACGCCCTAAGATCATGATCTATTAATTCACTTAATTGAGAAGACTATTGTGGTTCACGGACTTGCCGACAGGAGGTAAGCCTGTGAGTGATATGTTTTTGCTGTCCAAGCGTCAGAAGGAGCAAATCAATCTCTATTTTCCTCGGGCACACGGTGTTCCGCGTGTCGAAGACAGACGGGTTCTGAGTGGGATCGTCTATGTGATCCGCAACGGGCTTCAGTGGACGGATACTCCGAAAGCGTATGGTCGGCGCAAGAATTTATGCAACCGTTCTATCCGTTGGAGCCGCCTGGATATCTCTGACCGGATTTTCGCAGTCCTGACAGAGCAGGCTGGTCGTTCAAAGCGTCTGATGATCGATGCGATACACCTCAAGGCGCACAGGACGGCAGTGTTCCTGTTCAAAAAGAGGCTTTCCCCGCCATATCGGATGCACAAAGGGCGGTCTGAATTCAAAGCTGCATGCCGTGTGTAATGGTCTGGGCCGTCCGGTCTGCCTTCATATAGTAGCCGGGTAGGGCAATGACTTCAAAGGGGCCAATGCCCTGCTGGCGGACCCGCCGGAAGGAACGGAAGAAGTCATCTAGGATCAGGGTTACGGTAGCAACTGGCTCCGGCTAACCATGGTACCGCTCCGTACAGAACAGCCGGGATACCGAACAAGGAACTTGATATCAGGCGCCATGATCCAGTGAAGGATGATTGCCAGACGCGTATATCGCTCGACAGACCATGGCGCTGCCATCGGTTTACTGCTGAAGCTCGAACGCGCCGGCGATCGTCAGCGTCACGTCGTCACCCACGAGCGGCACGTACTGTTTGACGCCAAACTGACTGCGGGCAATCGTGCCGGTCGCTTCAAAGCCCACGGTGAACATCTTGTCGAGCGGATTGGTCCCGCTGCCGACCAGACGGGTCTTGAGCGTGACCGGCTTTGTCACGCCGTGCAGGGTCAGGTTGCCGGTGATGTTCGCGGTATTCGCACCGGTCCGGACAACCCGGGTTGATCTGAACGTCGCGTTGGGAAACTTATCTACATCAAACCACTGCGCGCTTTTCAGCTCGGCATCCAGCTTCGGTACTGTGGTATCGACTGACTGCACCGGAATGGTGACATCAAGGCTGGTGGCCGAAAGATGGGCAGGATCAATCGTAAGCGAACCGGATGCGCCCGTGAAAAAACCGGAGAAATTGCTGAAGCCCATATGCGAAAGGGTAAAGCCGACCTGCGTATGATAGGGCTCGACCTTATAGGTGCCAGCCTTCACCGCCGACGGATCGGGGCTGGCAACCTGCTGGGCGGAAGCCTGTGAAACCGTGCTGAATACGACGGCCGCCATAAGGTCGGACGTGGCAAAATGACGTTTGATCATGGAGCGTATTCCTGTGAAATAAAAAGGTATTCAGACTGGAAGACCGGCAATTTTGCCCTGGGCCTGCACAATGGCGGCGTCTTTTGTGTCCTGCCCCAGCGCCAGTCCTTCAGCGCGTATCCAGGTGACATCCGTCAAGCCGATGAATGCGAGGACGGTGCCGAGATACTTCTCTTGATAATCCAGAGCGGCGGCCGGGCTGTCCCCGGTATAGACCCCGCCACGCGTCGAAATGATGAACGCCTTCTTGCCCTTTGGAAGCAGACCTTCGGGGCCGGCCGCGCCATACTGGAACGTCCTGCCCGCGACGACCACGCGATCGATCCAGGATTTGAGCTGGGCGGGAATAGATAAATTGTACATCGGTGCGCCAATGACGATGATGTCAGCGGCCAGAAGGTCATCGATATACCCGTTGCCGGTCTCCAGATCATCGGCGAGTGCGGCGTCCGTTACCAGCGCCCCCTGGAATGCCGCCATATGCTCGCCGGTCAGATAGGGGATGGGACTTGCAGCAAGATCCCGATAGGTGACGGTGGCGTCGGGGTGTGCGGCTTTCTGCTGCGCCACAGTTTCTGCCGAAAGCTGGCGGCTGACAGAATGGTCGCCGAGAATACTGGAATCGATATGCAGGATCTTCATTGTGGTCATCTCCGCAGAGGAATTGGACAGGGCTTTTCTGTTACGCCCCGAGAATAGATTTCTGATTGCCCTGAACATGATCCAGCATGTCCCATGGATTCATCCATCTATAAAGTCGCTATATTCCGATATATAATACCGGATGAAACGATGGATCGGGGAAGCCCAATGCTGGACGGCGTATCACTGGATCAACTGCGCACCTTCATTGCCGCCAGCGATGAAGGCAGCTTCTCAGCGGCGGCCCGGCTGCTGCACCGGTCGCAATCAGCGGTCAGTGAAATGATCGCAACACTTGAGGCACAGATGGGGATCGTGCTCTTCGACCGGGCGGGTCGTTACCCGCAACTGACTGCCGCCGGTCGGGTGCTTCTGGCCGATGCGCGCGGCGTGGTCGCGAATGTGGACTTCATGAAGGCGCGGGCGAAGGGCATGTCGTCGGGACTGGAACCCGAACTGTCGGTTGTGGTGGACGTGTTCTTCCCGATGGACCGCATTACAGCCGTGGCTGCGAAATTCCGCGAGACATTTCCGCATACACCCCTGCGGCTATATGTCGAAGCCCTTGGCGGCGTGTTTCAGCCGCTTCTCGATGGGCGGGCCAGCATTGGCATTGCCGGTCCTTTGCCCGATGTTCCCGCTTCCATGTCCAGCGAGGCGCTGGGGGACATCCGTTTCCTGATCGTGGCAGCCCATGACCATCCTCTGGCGCGGATTGATGGTATCATTCCCAAGGAAGAACTGGCCCGCCACGTCCAGCTTGTGCTGACCGACCGCACAAATCTATCTGCTGGCAAGGAACGCGGCATCATGTCCCCACTGACGTGGCGGCTCGCGGATCTCTACGCCAAGCATCATTTTCTTCTTGGTGGCCTGGGCTGGGGCGGGATGCCGTCGCACACAGTGCAGGCCGATATCGAAAGCGGCCGGCTGGTCGAACTCCGTATCGACAGCATCTCCCAAGGGGGAGTGGATATGCCCATGACGGTCGTTTATCCCACGGCCGAGCCGCCGGGGCGCGCGGGTCGGTGGCTGATTGACAGGCTGAAGCTTTGCCCGGGCAAAACTGCCGATCAGTGACCCGGACTTTGAAAAGGCCGGTCCCGACCCGCCTCATCATGCGATCGAAACCGGCACCGACGTTCCTGAGGCCTAACTTATCCGTCCGTTAGCTTTTGCTAACCGGAGAGACATCATACATCAGTCCGCCTTGGTCGTGATCGAAAGGTCGTGCCATTTACGGTCATTCTCCGTCACTGCTTCGTCAGACCGTTTCACATATTCAACCGCATCGACACCAACAAGCAGTTCCATCGGCGTGTCCTCCCGGTTTGCCAGACCGACAATCAGGCTGGCGATCTTGGCGGGGTCCGAACTCTGATGGCCTGAACCCTCACGTATCCTCTTTGCAAAGGCCCCGACTGTCTGTTCATAGGGTGCACTGACTGGCGGGATTTTCATGGAAGAACCAGCCCAGTCAGTTCTGATCCCGCCCGGTTCGATCGTTGTGACCTTGACGCCGAGCGGTGCCATTTCCTGCGCCAGAACCAGAGAGAAGCCACGCACCGCGAATTTGGCGGCCTGATAGGCACCCAGACCGGGAACCGTGATACGCGCGCCGACAGAAGCTATCTGGAAGATATGGCCGTGCCCCTGTTCGCGCAGGATGGGAAGAACAGCCTTGCTGACATAGACGACACCAAAGAAGTTCGTTTGGACCTGCTGGGTAAAGTCCTCGATCGTTATGTCTTCGATCGAAGCAGTATTGGCGTAGCCTGCGTTATTGACCACGACATCAATGCGACCAAAGTGCTCTTTTGCCTGCAGGACAGCAGCCTGGGCTGCTTTGGCGTCGGTAACATCAAGGGGAAGGGGCAATATGCGCTCGCCATATTGAGCGACCAGCGCATCGAGGTCAGCGGGCTTGCGCGCCGTTGCAACGACGCTATCACCGGCCGAAAGGGCGGCCTCGACAATGTCGCGGCCAAGACCGCGTGAACTGCCGGTTACAAACCAGATTTTAGGCATATGCCTGTCCTTTCAATTGATTACTCATTCATCCGGATGCTTGTTCAACTGACCATCAAGCGCAGCGCCCCTCCGCCCTGTACAGGTTGATGTTCCCGGGGTCGGCTGCAGATGCCCCCTTTCCCTGACGCCCGGACAAAGGGCGGACAGCACTGAAGCAAAACTGTTGCTTGATGAAGTCGATACCGGTGTCTTCCTGTAGGTGGAAAGAAAGCAGCCTGAAGAATGACAAAGGAAACGCAACCTACCGATTTCCCAAGCATGTAAAGCGGATCGACAGGCAGGAAATGGTCAGTTCATTCATAGGGGAGGGCCTGATCTGGCAGACAGCAGGTTTCTTTTCAGATTTCTTTTCAGATCAGGCTGGAATGCGGACGGAAATTATGCCGCGAACCGTTCTCCGACCATTTCCTCGCTTTTTGCCCATAATGCTTCGGCATGTGCCGGGTCGACAGCATAGGCACGGACACCCTCATCAAGCAGCCCTTTTGGCGCGTCATTGGGAATGACCGGTGCGACGTGGCAGTCCTCGCAATAATGGCCGCCTACCGCATCGGCGGCTGCAACGACGCCAGCCCATACAGAGGTCGCAGCGCCCTGCGGAACTGTCTTGAACTCGAATGGTGGCTTGCCTGCGGCAGCAGCCTGCGCGTTGATCTGCGCTTCCATTGCTTCCAGTGCGCCCTCTGGCAGATAACGCACGAGTTCCGTCATGATCGCGCCGGGGTGCACGGCAGTGGCCCGTATGCCCTGCGCCTTGTGCCGGGCATCGAACGCAACCGCGAACAGGATATTGGCGGTCTTTGAGCGGCCGTAAGCAACCCAGGGGTCGTACGGCATATGTGCGAAGTTCGGATCGGCAAGATCGACATCCGAAAAGCGATGCCCGGCGGAGGAAAGATTGACCAGGCGGGAGCCTGCCCGCAGCAGGCCGGCAATCCGGTTGACCAGCACGAAATGCCCCAGATGATTGGTGCCGAACTGGGTTTCGAACCCGTCTTTCGTATGCCCGAAAGGGGTGGCCATCACGCCTGCATTGGCAATGACCAGATCGAACGGTTTGCCTGCCGCATTCAGGCGGTCCGTGGCGGCACGAACGCTGGCGAGATCGGCAAGGTCAAGTTCAAGCAGTTCAAGCGATCCGCCGCCTTTTTCCGCATCACGCCGTACCTGTGCGGTTGCGTGTTCCGCCTTTGCAAGGTTGCGTACGGCCCCCACAACCGTGGCCCCGTGGGCTGCCAGCGCACGCGCCGTCTCAACGCCCAGTCCGGCTGAAACGCCGGTTACAAGGACGCGCTTTCCGGCAAGGGAAACATTGTGCAGGACATCCTCGGTTGTGGATGTCGCGCCAAACTGCTGTGTCATAGTCTGTGCCATGATAGGCCTCCAGCATGAAGGGAACGCCATTCCTTGCGGAATGGGCACCCGGGGAGTTATGTGGAAGCATGCTCCGCTTATTTATATACGGAGCATTCATCCGTTTAACAAGAGGGAAAGACGTGGAAGAGGACCAGACGCGCCAGCGCAGGCCGCGCAGCGATGGACGCAAAAATCGCGAACGCCTGCTGGAAACGGCCAGGACTGCCTTTGGATCAGGCGAAATCGATATTCCCCTGGATGAAATTGCGCGGCGGACCGGTGTGGGGATTGGCACGCTGTATCGCCATTTCGCCAATCGCGACGCCCTGATCGAGGCGGTCTATCGTGATGAACTGAACAGGCTCGCCGCGGCAGCCAGCCGTCTGGCGGAGACGCATGCGCCCGTTGAAGCGCTGCGCGCCTGGCTGAACCTGTTTGTGGATTACATCGCGACCAAGCAGGTGATCGCCCCCGCGCTGAACAGCCTTATTGGCGGGACGGATGCGATCTATGCGGATTCCCGCACCGTTCTCACCGCCGCGATTGGCGGGCTTGTTACCCGTGCCACGCAAAGCGGTGACATCCGGCCTGACATCGAGCCGGTAGACCTGCTGTGCGCCCTCGGTGGCGTCTCGAACTACGCGACAGGTCCCGGCTGGGAGCCGCGTGCAAAACGTCTCGTTGATGTTCTGATCGCAGGCTCGCGGCCCGAAGGGTGAGCGTTTCGGCGGAGGGCAGGGTGGCAGCCTGTGACAGCCGCCATCCCAGTAACATGGCGCAGAGCGTGGTCAGGCTTGGACCACCATCAGCGAACAGTGGCGTGTGAAAACGTCAGCCGTCCGTCGATCGGGTCAAGTCCTCCCAATCCGCAATTTCTTTTTCCAGGCGAGAGATACGTTCACGCACCAGACGCAGGGCATCACTGCCCAGAAGTAGTTGCGGTGGGGGCGCGTCCGATGCAACAAGCTGAAGCACTGCGGCGGCAAGTTTCGCCGGGTCGCCCAACTGCCTGCCGTCCTTTTCGTGTCGAGCAGCCCGGATCGGATCGAACAGAGTGTCGTAGTCCGCAATCGAGCGCCTGGTCCTGACCATCGAACGCCCGGCCCAGTCCGTGCGGAATGATCCGGGGCACAGCGCCGTAACATGAACACCGAAGGGCGCCATTTCCGCGCGCATGACTTCCGAAATCCCCTGCAGGGCAAACTTGCTGCCACAGTAATACGCTATGCCGGGCATTGTGATCAGGCCGCCCATTGATGTCACGTTCACGATGAACCCTCTGCGCCGTTCGCGAAAACGTGGCAGGAAGGCTTTGGCGACCGCAACCGCACCAAAGACATTGACGTCGAACTGGTGGCGCATTTCCTTGAGAGGGGATTCCTCCAGAACGCCTTCATGCCCGTAGCCAGCATTGTTGATGAGCACATCGACCGGGCCGTGGTCTTCTTCTGCCTGTGCGACGACGGCGGGAATACGGTCGAACGCGGTCACGTCACAAAGGACCACGCGGGCATGCGGTAGTCGTTCCAGTAACGAGGCCCTTGCGGTTTCTGACCGGACTGCCCCGATTACCCTGTGGCCCGCATCAAGGGCGGCTCGGGCGATGGCAAACCCCAACCCCGAGTTGGCACCAGTGATGAAAAAAGTCTGCTCTGGCATGGCACTGCTCTGCTTGATTGCATTCAAGCCTTGATCAATAATATCATACCGATGCGTTCGCTATTGCAGTTCCTCTGATATTCTTGCTCGATCCTATGAATCCTCACCCCGCATCCTCTCCGCTCCTCGCGCTGGCAGCCAGGCTTGCACCGCGACATGGCTACAACGCCACGCCCTTGCCTTGTATCCGCATCCTGCGTTCCGAGACCATCCTTGAAGATGTGCCGGTCCTTTATCGCCCCGGTGCGGTCTTCGTATTGCAAGGCTCCAAGCAGGGCTTCCTCAATGGCGAGGTCTACCGCTATGACGCAGACCATTATCTTGCCGTTTCAGTCCCAGTGCCTTTTCGCATGGCTTCGCAGGCTAGCCCTGGTCAGCCTCTGCTTGCCATCTACTTCGATTTTGACCTACATCTTGCTGCTGAAATCGTGACCATACTGGAAGGGCCACTCGGTCATGACGAGAGGGAGAAGGCAAGAAGTCTGGTTTCAAGCCGGATGGTGCCTTCCATTGCTGACGTGCTCCAGCGTCTGCTTCATGCTCTCCATCATCCGCAGGAACTCGCCATTCTTGGACCGGGATTACTGCGCGAGCTTCATTATCGCGTCCTGATCGGTCCTCAGGGTGGCTCGCTGATGGTGGCGCTGCGTCGCAACGGCGCGACAGGCAGGATAGTGCAAAGCCTGTCGCTCATCCGCGAACGCTACAATGAAGGATTGTCGGTACCGGAGCTTGCTGCAACGGTCGGTATGAGCGTTCCTTCCTATTACGCTGGCTTCAAGTCCCTTACCGGGAATACCCCGATCCAGTACATCAAGGCCCTACGGCTGCACGAAGCCAGGCTGATGATCGCGCGGCGTAAGGGATCGATTGCTGCGATTGCAGCCGAAGTCGGCTATGCCAGCCCCGCCCAGTTCAGCCGGGACTTCAGGCGGCATTTCCGCCGCAGCCCCAGCGAGGAAACTCAATGGATGCGGGAACATCTTGGGGAACCGGTATAGGCCCGAAGCGAAAATCCCGCGCCCGAGGTCGTCCGTTTGTTTGACGACACTTGGCAGATAGGCGGCAGTCGCCCTCACTTTTAAATCTGCCATGTCGAAGGCAGGGCGGCAAGAAAGTCCATAACGATTTGCGTGCGCGCAGGCGTATGGCGTTTCTCCAGACGTACGGCAGAAAGAGGCGCCTCAGCGATCCGCCAGTCTTTTAATATCTCGACGACATGGCCACTGCGAAGATCATCAAGACCCAGCCACGCAGGTGCCCATCCGATGCCGAACCCGGCCCGAACGATGCTCCAGGCGGCCTCACCATCGTCGAAGACATGCTTTGGCCGGGGAACATGACGTATGGCCTTTCCGTCCACCGGTGACATGAAGCGCCAGTTGTCGATTTGGCCTGTCCCCTTGTTCCTGAAGCCGATCTGCCTGTGTCCTGCCAGATCCTCCGGTGTTTCTGGCACGCCATGAAGCCGAAGATATTCGGGGGTGGCACATGCTATCCAGGGGAATGAGTATAGCTTGCGAGAGATATGGCCGGGCAGACCGACGAGACTACCGGAGCGGATAGCAAGATCGATGCCACGTGTGGCGAGGTCCGCCATTTCGTCCCCGAGTTGGATCTCGATATTGATTTCCGGATGCGCATGCAGGAACGCAGGAAGTTCGGGCATTATACAGGTGCGCGCAAAGGCTGTTGGAGCGGTGATCCGGACACGCCCGATGGCACTCTGGTTTCCCAATTCAGCGAGTGACGTTTCAATCTGTTCCAGACTGTCCAGCAAATGACGACCCTGGCCAAGCAGACGGTCACCCTCATCCGTCAACGAGAGGGCATGCGTCGTGCGGTGTAGCAGACGAACACCATGCTTTTGTTCAAACCGGGTCAGGGCCTTTGACATGGCTGATGTTGTGACTCCCGCACGGCGAGCAGCCTCTGCAAATGAGCCTGCTTCAACGATGCGCACGAACCACAAAAGCTGAAGAAGGCCCGGAGACAATGACGGTGTGGACATACAGTCAACACTGACATGAACGCTACTTAGCTTCAAGAACATCCTCATCAGCCACATATTAATTTTTACTTGGAATGGAGAGAGAGATGAAATACCTAGGTTCAGGACCTATTAATTTATTGAACTGAGTGGGGCATTGTGATTCACA
>NZ_QEXL01000003.1:0-30862 GCF_003311635.1 Novacetimonas cocois
GGCAATCTGCCTCGCTGCAACCGTCATCTTCTGGCTATGAGTCCTGAGCCTAGGATTTAAAACCGGCAGAAGCTCTTTCTGATTTTTCAAACCGATCGGTCGTTTTCAAGCCTGCTTCCAAAGATATTGGAAGCAACCATGACTAACCCCAAACGATTTCTTCATCATGTGGAACCCTGAATACGCCTTTCCTGTACCTATGGGGTATTTTTAAATTACCGTCAAGTGACAAAAACCATGGAATCAATCTTCCCATCCCGGCAGATTCATGGGTGAAATCGACTGTTTTCCAGAGGTTTCGCGATGTATTCAGAATTTAAAATGTGCTGTTTATAAAAGGAGATATTCAATATTTACTTCAGAATTCGTGTGTCCATGTGGCGGTAGATATGCGAGGTTGTCACATAAATATAATATGCGGTTCATTTCAGCGGGCGGCAGGAGTTTCGATCTGATTTCGAAACGGTGAAGGTGAAAAGATTTATATGTGGTAACCCGCCGGGACGGACAGATGAAGTATGGTACTGCCCCGCCATGGCCATGCATTGCCGATGTGGATATGCCATTTCCGAAGTAATGCTGTAAGGCGCGGCATGGTGGACCGCCTTGTTTAATATCCAAAAACAGTTTGCAGCCATCCGGTGGCAATCCGGGACATATCGGTATCCGTCGTCCTGAATGAAGCCGTTCATCGCGCGGCAATGGCACATCACCCATTGGGATATGGCGATGCTTTCCTGCCGTGAGCCTGTTTCAGATAAAGATCATAATGACCACGACCGGATGTCCCGGCGTTGCCTCACAAAACACAAAGGGGACGAAGGATATCATCTCCCTTCATCCCCTTTGCATGCCCAGCGGTAGGCTGCGACGTATCAGGCGGCCGTGTCCTCTGCCAGCCTGTTGAGCGCACCCAGTGCCCTGCGGGCCTCCGTGATGCGCTGTGCGTTGGTCATCTCGCGAATGATCGCCAGCTTGTGGTCGGGGCGCAGCCGGACCTTGCTGTCCTTCTGTTGCGCAATCCATGTGACCAGGCCGGCGGGATTTACGAAACTGTTGTTGCGGAACTGGATCACCATGCCCTTTGGCCCAGCCTCCAGCCGTTCCACGCCCGCAGCCCGGCACATGCGCTTGAGCGCCACGACATCCAGCAGATTGCGGACCTCGTCCGGCAGGGGGCCGAAACGGTCGATCAGTTCCGCCTCCATCGCCTCGATTTCCGCGTCGTTGGCAAGGGCGGAAATACGTCGGTAAAGCCCCAGCCGCACCGGCAGGTCGGGCACGTAGGTATCGGGGATCAGGACCGGCAGGCCCAGTATGATGTTGGGGGTCCAGTCGCGATCTTCCGCCTTGCGCCGTCCCTTTTCATGACGCAGGTCGGCCACCGCATCCTCAAGCATCTGCTGGTAAAGCTCGATCCCGACCTCGCGGATATGTCCCGACTGCTCGTCGCCCAGCAGGTTCCCCGCCCCGCGCAGGTCCAGATCGTGGGAGGCCAGCGTAAAGCCTGCCCCCAGCGTATCAAGCGTCTGCATGACTTCCAGCCGTTTCTGCGCGGCAGCCGACAGGATATGCGTCTGCGGCCATGTCAGGTAGGCATATCCACGCTGCTTGCCGCGCCCCACGCGTCCGCGCAGCTGATAGAGCTGTCCCAGCCCGAACATGTCGGCGCGATGGATGATCAGCGTGTTGACCGCAGGCATGTCCAGCCCGCTTTCCACGATGTTGGTGGACAGCAGGATGTCATATTTGCCATCGCTGAATTCCGTCATGACCCGTTCCAGCTCGGTCGGTGTCAGGCGGCCATGCGCCTGCACGATCCGGGCGTCGGGCACGATCTCATTCAGCCGCGTCGCCATGCGGTCCAGATCCTCGATGCGCGGCACGACGCAGAACACCTGCCCCCCACGGAAACGCTCGCGCTGGATGGCTTCGCGGATCACGACGCTGTCGAAGGGCATGATGAAGGTGCGCACCGCCAGCCGGTCCGTCGGCGGGGTCGCGATCAGGCTCATTTCCCGAACGCCCGTCAGCGCCAGCTGCAACGTGCGTGGCAGCGGCGTGGCCGACAGGGTCAGCACATGCACGCCCTCACGCAGGGCCTTGAGCTTTTCCTTGTGCGCGACGCCGAAATGCTGCTCCTCATCGACGATCAGCAGGCCGAGATCCGCGAATTTGACGGTCTTGGCCAGCAGGGCGTGCGTTCCGATCACGATGTTGACCGTGCCATCCGCCAGTCCCTTGCGCACGGCGGTCGCTTCCTTGGCCGTGACCATGCGCGACAGCTGCGCGACCTTGATCGGCAGGTCCGCGAAACGGGCGGAAAATGTGCGGAAATGCTGTCGCGCCAGCAGCGTGGTGGGCACGACAACCGCCACCTGTCCCCCCGACATGGCGGCCACGAACGCCGCGCGCAGGGCGACTTCCGTCTTGCCGAACCCGACGTCGCCACACACCAGCCGGTCCATCGGGCGACCCGACGCCATGTCGTCAAGGACATCGGCAATGGCGCGTGACTGGTCCTCGGTCTCCACGAACGGGAAGCGGGCGCAGAATTCGTCCCACAGCCCCTCGGCCGGCGTCAGGGCCGGTGCCTCGCGCAGGGCGCGGGCCGCCGCCGTGCGGATCAGTTCACCCGCCATGTCGCGGATGCGCTGTTTCATCTTCGCCTTGCGCGACTGCCACGACACGCCGCCGAGCCTGTCCAGCGCGACCCCGGTCTGTTCGGAGCCGAAGCGGCTGAGCAGTTCGATGTTTTCGACCGGCAGGAACAGCTTTTCATTGCCGTCGTAAATCAGGCGCAGGCAGTCATGCGGGGCGGATCCCACGCCGATCGTCTCCAGCCCGTCATAGCGGCCGATGCCGTAATCCTGATGCACCACGAGGTCGCCTTCGGCAATCTCCGACGCCTCCGCGATGAACTGGTCGGCCTTCTTGCGGCGGCGCGGCGGGCGGGAGATACGCTCCCCCAGCAGGTCCTGTTCGGAGACGAAGGCCATGTCGTCGGCCACGAATCCACGTTCCAGCCCCAGCGTCAGCAGGCCGATCGTGCCTACCTTCATGCGGGCGGCTTCGCGCCATGTCGCGAATGACTGCACCGGCAGGCGGTATTCACGCAGCAGCACGCCCAGCCGTTCGGCGGACCCGCGGCTCCATGCCGTCACGAACGTGCGCCGTCCCGTCTGCGCCCATTCATTCATGCGCGCGCCCAGCATGGGAAACACGTTTTCGCGCATCCCGTCGGTTGCCGTCCTGGCGAACATCTGGCCCGGTCGTCCGCCCGCGTCGATGTCGGGGGCGCCGTCAGGCTGTGCAAAGGGCATGAAGACCATCGCCGGACGACCGGACAGCATGGCATCCCATGCCTTGCGATCCAGATACATCAGATGCGGGGGCAGCGCGCGATACGGCACCTCCCCTTCACGGGTAAGCTGGCGGCGAGCATCGAAATGATCCGCGATCATTTCCAGCCGCGCCGTAAACGCCTCTTCCGCCTGATGCGCCAGCGAGATGGAAACGCCCGGCAGGTAATCCAGCAGCGTTTCCATGTTTTCATGGAACAGGGGCAGCCAGTGTTCCAGCCCCGCGTGCCGCCGCCCCTCGGAAACGTGCTGGTACATCGGGTCTTCGGCCGCGGCGGGACCGAACAGGTCGCGCCAGCCGGTGCGAAAGCGCGAGATGCTGTCGGCGTCCAGGCTGAAATCAGCCACGGGCCGCATGACAAGGGATGTCTTCTGTGTCGTGGAACGCTGTGTCGCGGGATCGAATCCGCGAATGTTTTCCACTTCGTCGCCAAACAGGTCAAGGCGGACGGGTTCGGTTTCGCCCGCCGGAAAGATATCGAAAATTCCCCCGCGCGTCGCGAATTCGCCCGGTTCCATGACCGTGTCGGTCCGGTTGTAGCCGTTGGCGATCAGCAGTTCGATCAGGAATTCCTGATCCAGCGCCTCCCCGGTCGCGATGTTCAGCGACTGTCCCTCGAACGCGCGGCGCGGGGGGACGCACTGGATCAGTCCATTGACCGTCGTCAGCACGATGCGCGGACGTTTTGGTTTTTCCAGCAGGCACGTCAGGGTCGCGACACGTTCGGCCACGATGGCCGGGTTTGGCGAAACCCGGTCATATGGCAGGCAGTCCCATGCCGGAAAACGCAGGATTTCCGCGTCGGGGGCGATAAAGGACAGCAGGTCGCCAATCCGCGCCATTTCCGCGTCGTCGCGCGCGACATGGAGCAGCGGGCCCTCATGTTCCGACATGCGGCGGGCGAGAAGAAACGCGTCATATCCCTCTGGCACGCCCCATATCTGGGTCAGGCCGGATGTCTGTCGCGCGGCGCGGATTTCGTTCATTTGGGACCTCGGATCGCGGCCAGGCGCGCGGGGTCGTTCGCGTCCGCCAGGATGGCGCGCATCATGGGGGTGTCCACCTCCGGCGGGATGGGCCGGCGACCGCTGAGCCAGTCGGCGAGGTCGGCGTCGGGAAGCTCCATCACCTCTTCCAGCGCGTCGAGTTCGGCATCGGTCATGGTGGCAAGGCGCGGGGCGACAAAGCCGCCGATCAGCACATCGGTTTCATGCGTGCCCCGATGCACCGCGCGGTAATAGATACGGCGCCGACGCGGATCGAGGTGCGACATATCAGGATTGTTGGTTTGCATTGCGTTCCACCCCGTCATGGTTGCGTTTTGTTCTGTAACGCATTTGTCCTATAGCCGTCCCCGGGCTGTCTGTCAGCCCGGACGACCAGCATGCCAACCTGCCGGATGAACCGACGCGTGTCACCCTGTTCCCCTTCCCTGCCCGAACATGCCGACGCGCTTCTTGCGCCACTGCTGGCCGGCGTGGATACCCTGCCGGGCATCGGCCCGTCGGTTGCGCGCCTGATCGGGCGCGTGGCGCGTGGCGGCCGGGTGATCGACCTTCTGTTCCACCTGCCTGACGGGCTGGTGGACCGGCGTTACCGTCCCGCGCTTGCACAGGCGCAGGCCGACCGCGTCTGCACGTTCAGCGCACGGGTCATGCGGATCATCGCCCCGGAGGGCAGTCGCGGCCGCAAGCCGTGGCGCATTGTCGTCAGCGATGGGACAGGTCAGGCGGAACTGGTTTTCTTCTCCCCCTATCAGGCGCAGCGGCTGCGGGTGGACATGCAGATATGCGTGTCCGGCATGCTGGAACGTTTTGGCGATCGCCTCAGCATGCCGCATCCCGATTACATGGTACCTGCCGAACAGGCCACCACGATTCCCCTGCTGGACCCGGTCTGGCCCCTGACGGGCGGGCTGTTTCCACGCCACCTGCGCACCGCCCTGCAGGGGGCCTTTGCCCGGTTCCCCGTCCTGCCGGAATGGCTGGACCCGGACATGGTGCGGCAGCGCAAGTGGCCGGGTTTCGAGCAGGCCCTGAGGATACTGCACCGTCCTGCGGATTTTCCCGACCTGATGGAAGGGGATCGCTATACCGCCGCGAGCGAGCGTGCGCGGGCCCGCCTGTCCTATGACGAACTTCTGGCGATGCAGATCGCGATGGCGCGTGCCCGGATGGACAACCGTGAACGTCCCGGCCGCGCGATTGCCAGTACGGGCGCATTGCGTGGCGTCGCCCTGTCGCGCTTTGGTCACGAACCCACCACCGCCCAGACCCGCGTGCTGGAAGAAATCGGCTGCGACCTTGCCGCCCCTCATCGCATGACGCGCCTGCTGCAGGGGGACGTGGGTGCGGGCAAGACGCTGGTGGCGCTGCTCTCGATGCTGGGCGTGGTGGAGGCCGGGCATCAGGCCGTGCTGATGGCGCCGACCGAAATCCTTGCGCGGCAGCATCTGGCGACATTCCAGAAACTGTCGCCGGTGCCGGTCGCGTTCCTGAGCGGATCCGTGCGCGGGCGTGCGCGCAGGCAGGCGCTCGAAGACATCCGCACCGGTGCCGCGCCACTTGTCATAGGCACGCATGCCCTGTTTCAGGACAAGGTGGAATTCGCCGACCTTGCCTTTGTCGTCATTGATGAACAGCATCGCTTTGGCGTGGCGCAGCGCATGATGCTGGGTGAAAAGGGCGACCGGACCGACATGCTGGTCATGACGGCGACCCCGATCCCGCGCACCCTGCTGCTGACGCAGTGGGGGGACATGCAGGTCAGCCGCCTGGACGTGAAACCGGCGGGACGCAAGCCCGTGCGTACTTCCCTGCATGCGCTGTCGGCCATGCCCGAACTGGTGGCGGGCCTGCGACGGGCGCTGGACCGGGGGGCGCAGGTTTTCTGGGTCTGTCCCCTCGTCTCCGAAAGCGAGGCGCTGGATATCGCCGCGGCGGAAGCACGTTATGCGATGCTGCGTGAACATTTCGGCGATCTTGTCGGCCTTGCCCATGGTCAGCAGGACATCGCCGTGCGCGAGGAGGCGATCAGTGCCTTTGCCAGTGGCCGGACCCGCATCCTCGTCGCGACCACCGTAATCGAGGTCGGGGTGGATATCCCCTCCGCGACGGTCATGATGATCGAACATGCCGAGCGTTTCGGCCTTGCGCAGCTGCATCAGCTGCGTGGCCGCGTGGGACGCGGGCAGGCGGAATCCTTCTGCCTGCTGCTGCATGACAGCCATCTGGGCCAGACCGCGCGGCGTCGTCTGGCGCTGCTGCGCGATACGGAAGACGGGTTTGTCATCGCGGATGAGGATTTCCGCATTCGCGGCGGCGGGGATCTGGCGGGACACAGGCAGTCGGGGCTGCCGGATTTCCGCATGGCGGCAGGCGTGCATATCGAGCAGCTGCTGCGTGCGGCGGCACAGGATGCCCGGCGTGTCGTGGAGGATGGAGCGCCCGGCGTGCGCAGGCGTCATGCGGCCATCGGGATGCTGCTGGAACTGTTCTCGCGCACCGATGCGCAGAAAATCATGAAGGCGGGCTGAAGATCGGGGCTATGTCCTTCAGGCCGCATTCGGTTTCCACCATTTCGAGGAAGATGTCCGAAAACAGGCTCATCGGCTGGACGGACCGCTCAAGGCGCGCGCGCAGGATCGCCCCTTCCCATCCGATCCAGAAGAATTCGGCCCAGCGCAGGCAGATATGGCTGTAGGCAGGCGATGGCGTGTCGAATATGGCCATCAGGCATGCGGCCACGCGGCGCTCCCATCCCACCAGCACATTGCGCAGTTCCTGATGGAACGAGGGTGGCAGAATCGGCAGTTCCTGTCCCAGGTTGCCGATCAGGCTGCCCCGCCTGTAGCTGTGACGCATGATGCCGGCCTTGGCGTCCTCCATGAAATGACGCAGGCGCTGCAGGGGAGGATAGGTCCCGTCACCCAGCCATTTGTCGAGCTTTGCATTGAAATGCCCGGCATAGCTTTCGATGACGGCGATGCCGAAATCCTCCTTGTTCTTGAAATAATGGTAGAAGGAGCCTTTCGCCACGTCGGCGGCCTGCAGGATGTCGTCGAGTCCGCTTGCTGAAAATCCCTTTTCCGTCAGGGCTATGATCCCCGCCTGTATGAGCTGCTGGCGGATATCATGCTGTTCGGAGACGTCCTTGCGCGGCCGTCCCCGTCCGCGCCCCCCGGGGGGCTTTCTGGATGCGCTCGGGTTCATGTCAGGCATATCCCCCAGTCTCGGAAAAATGGCGGTGATTCAGGATGGAAAGTGGTGCGACGGTTTTTCCTGACAGGGTTAATGCCGCTTCGCCACCCTCGGTTTGTCACAAAATTGTTCAGAGTCGAAAAATGCTGTGGAATCCTGCGCTCGGAATATGCTTTAGATGTTGGTGATACCGATGCAGTTCATGCTAGGATCAAAAACAGGACGGAGAATATGTTTCCCGGCGGGCCGCCTGAATCACGGCAGTGCCAGACAGGCAAAACTCTATTCTGCGAACAAGCGTTTTCATATCGGCGGCTTCCCGAGACAGGGACCCGCCACCTAGACCTCGGGATTACGACCGTTGAGAAGTAACAGGACCGACCGCAGCTCCCGCTCACCGCGCCGCGGCGGATTTGACGATGATTTCATGTCGGCACCGTCATTCAATGACCGTGCCAGCGCACCCCGTCGCCCCTTTGCCGGCAGCGGAGGTCCGCAGATCGTCGCATCCGGGCCGGAGATTGGTGCCACTGTCAAGTGGTTCAATAGCGAAAAGGGATTCGGCTTTGTCGAACTGTCGGATGGATCGGGTGATGTGTTCCTGCATGCCAATGCACTGAACCCCACCGGTTTCGAGACGGTTTCCCCCGGCAGCACGCTTGTCGTGCGTATCGGTCAGGGCCCGAAGGGACGTCAGGTCGCCGCCGTGGTGTCCGTTGACGAAAGCACGGCGCAGCCGGAACGGCCCCGTGGCTTTGGTGGCCCGCGTGCCGGTGGCGGCTTCTCCCGCTCCGGTCGTCCGGCTCCCGACCTGTCGCAGGCACAGGACATGCGCGGCGTCGTGAAGTGGTATAATGCCACCAAGGGCTTTGGCTTCATCACGCCCGAAAGCGGCGGCAAGGACATCTTCGTGCATGCCTCCGCCCTGGAACGTTCGGGCCTGACCAGCCTTGCCGAAGGCCAGACGGCCAACGTGCAGGTGGTCGAGGGCCAGAAGGGTCCGGAAGCCGCTGCCATCAGCGTTGACTGATTTTCCCGTGGCCTGATGGAAAACATCAGGCCACGCAGGAATCAGAACAAGGCGTCCCTTGCGGGATGCCCTGTTTTTTTATGCCCGCTGGACGGAAGGTTACCCTCAGTCCTCACGTCCCTTGTTGCGCATCAGCCGCGCCTTGTCGCGTTGCCAGTCACGTTCCGCGATGGCATGGCGCTTGTCGGCTTTCTTGCGTCCCTCCCCTATTCCCAGCGTCAGCTTGGCAATGCCACGGCTGTTGAAATGGATGTCCAGCGGGACAAGGGTAACGCCGTTACGGGCTGTTTCCCCCAGCAGCCGGTCAATCTGCTTGCCATGCAGCAGGAGCTTGCGCGGGGCACGGGGTTCGAAGCGCGACAGGATCCCGCCCTGATATTCTGGGATATAGCTGTTGAACAGCCACAGCTCACCGTCCCGTTCGGCCGCATAGGCCTCGGTAATGGTGGCGCGCCCCATCCGCAGGCTCTTGACCTCCGGCCCCTTGAGGACCAGTCCGGCCTCCAGGGTTTCAAGGATGGTATAGTTGAATCGACCCTTGCGGTTCTGCGCGGCGATCCCGGTGGAGATCATGCCGCTGCCGTTTCTCTGTTTCGCTGCCATGGATCAGTCCAGCAATCCCGCCATCGACATGGCATCCTTGACGCGCGTGCGTGACGCGTCGCTGAGGGGGGCAAGCGGAAGGCGGCAGGTTTCCCCCATCAGGCCCAGCACGCTTGCGGCGAATTTCACGGGCACGGGATTGCTTTCGCAGAACAGGGCCTCATGCAGCGGGAAAAGCCGGTCATGTTTTTCCATGGCTTCCATGACGCGCCCATCGTTCCATGCGGCCTGGATTTCGGCGCACTGCGTCGGGGCGACGTTGGAGGTCACGCTGATGCACCCATCCCCGCCAGAGGCCAGGAACGCCACTGCCGTCGCGTCTTCGCCCGAAAGCTGTATGAACGGCTTACTGATGGCATGACGGGTCTGCAGCGGCCGCATCAGGTTGGTCGTCGCGTCCTTGACGCCGATGATATTGGGGTGTTTCGCCAGCCGCGCCATCGTCTCCACCGAAATATCGATGACCGAGCGTCCGGGAATGTTGTACAGGATAAGCGGGATCGTAATGGCGTCGGCCACCGCCATGAAGTGGCGATAGATCCCCTCCTGCACGGGCTTGTTGTAATAGGGGGCGACCACCAGAACGCCAGAAGCCCCCGCCGCCTGTGCATCGCGGGCCATCTTGATGGCCTCCGCCGTGCTGTTGGAGCCCGCGCCGGCAAGGACGGGAACGCGGCCATTGGTCGTCTTGATGGTGAATTCGACCACCTGCGCATGTTCTTCGGGGGTAAGGGTCGGGCTTTCGCCCGTGGTGCCGACAGGAACCAGCGCGGAACTTCCCTGCTGGATCTGCCAGTCGATGAAGCCACCCATGGAAGCCAGGTCGAGCGACCCGTCCTGGTTCATTGGCGTAATCAGGGCGGTAATGGAACCCTTGAACATGGTTGTTTCCACTTGCTTGTCAGATCCCGCCATCCGGATTCAGGCGAGCGGAGCGCGATGGCGAAGGATCTTTTTTCTGTCTGAACTCTGTGGGCGGGATACGGGCCCCGACCGCGACTGTCCCCTCACATATAGGTACGGGGACCGGGAATGGCAAAGCACCCCGATCTGGATCGTCCTGTCATTTCATGACGGGCGTCCCGGATGGCGGCGGGGATGCGTTGTCGTGGCGGAAGGGGGACGCGGGATAGACGCCGAGCAGATCGACCTGTTCGGCGAAAAACGAAAGCTCCCGCAGGGCCGCGGACAGTGCGGGGTCATCCGGGTGTCCCTCCACGTCGAGGAGGAACTGCGTGGCGGCGAACGATCCCTCCAGCATGTAGCTTTCCAGCCGGGTCATGTTGATCCCGTTGGTGGCGAACCCGCCCAGGACTTTGTACAGGGCGCCGGGCTGGTTGCTGACCCTGAACAGCAGCGTTGTCATGCTGTCGCGGATGCCACGGGGCAGTTCGGTCGGCGTGCGCGCGGCGATATAGAAACGGGTCGTGTTGTGGGCCGCGTCCTCGACATTGTGGCGCAGGATCACCAGCCCGTTCAGGTCCGCTGCAAGTGACGAGGCCACGGCGACGTCTTCCTTTCTGCCCCATTCGCGGACCAGTTCCGCGGATCCCGCCGTATCGAATTCCACGACGGGCTTCAGGCCCGTTTCGCGGATCAGCCCCCTGATCTGCGCCATGGCGACCGGATGGGTGTGGATGCGGCGCGCATCCTGCAGGGTCGTGCCGGGAATGCCCATCAGGCAATGTTCGACGCGCTGGAAATGTTCGCCCACGATAAACAGGTTCGACTGGGGCAGCAGCGCATGGATATCGGGCACGCGCCCCGCCAGACTGTTTTCACAGGCCAGCATCGCCGCATCCGCCCGGCCGTCATGCACGGCGGCGATCGTGTCGGCAAAGGTTTCGCAGGGCAATGTCGTCCAGCTTGGCCGGGCCTCGCGGCAGGCAAGATCGGAATAGGCCCCGGGCCTTCCCTGGAACGCGATGATTCCCGTGGCGTGCGCGTCTGTCATGTCAGGGCGCAGGTGGCCTGCCGGGCCGTCGCGCGGACGCGTTCAAGGTCCGCGGGCGTATCCACGCCAAAGGGTGCCTGGGCGATCCGGGCGCATCCGATGCGCATGCCCGTCTCCAGCGCGCGAAGCTGTTCCAGACGCTCTCGCTGTTCGAGGGGGGATTCCGGCGTGCTGACGAATCGCTGCAGCGCGGGGCGGCGATAGGCATAGATGCCGACATGGTGCCACAACGGCCCCGGTCCCCACGGAATGGCCATCCGGGAAAAATAGAGAGCGCGCGCGATGTCCGCGCCACTGTCGAAGGCGCATGCGACCTTGACCACGGACTCTGCCGCCGCTTCCGCCGCGTCGCGGACGGGTGCAACCAGCGTGGCGATATCCACCTGGGCATCGTCGAGGGGCTGCAGGACCTTGTGCAGGATATCCGGCCTTACCTCCGGCAGGTCACCCTGAAGGTTGATGACGATGTCATGCTGGCCCGCCGGGTCAATCCGCTCCAGCGCCTGCCATACACGGTCCGAACCCGATGGCAGGTCGGGATCGGTCATGACGGGCATTCCCCCGGCCTTTTTGACCGCTTCGGCAACGGCGGCGTCGCAGACCGCGACAGCCACCGGCCCGATACCGGCAGCCAGGGCGCGTTCAAGAACATGGGCGATCATCGGGCGGCCGGCGATATCGGCCAGGGGTTTTCCGGGCAGGCGCGATGACGCCATGCGGGCCGGTATTATGACAATCGGGTTCATGAAATCAGGTTTTGGCCCATCGGTTCATCTGAGGCGACACGTCACGTGCGCGCTTGTGGATGCTTCACATAAGCTGCGCGGCAGTCTAGGTAATGAAGCAAAGTCATGCAACCGCGCACGAAAGGTGTCTTTAAGGTATGAACACTCTACGGCTTAACCAGATGGGGGCAGCCTGTCTGGTTGCGGCGGTTGCATTCGGCGGCAGCTGGGTTCTGGGCGATATCCTTGTGCCCCATCACGCCGCGGCGCAGACGGCGGTTCCTATGCCGCAATCCGCGCCCGACGATGGACAGGATCCCCCGATCGAGACGCTGCTGGCGCATGCGGACGTGGCAAAGGGACGCGAACTGGCGGATCATCAGTGCGGGATGTGCCACAGCTTTGCCCCGCATGGTCCGTCCGTCATCGGCCCGGACCTGTTTGGTGTGATGGGCACGCACGTAGGCGACATCCCCGACTACGAATTTTCCGAAGCCCTGAGCGCGCATAAGAAAGACGTCTGGACCCCTGCCCTGCTGTCGGAATGGATCAGGAAGCCCGATGCGTTCGCGCCGGGCACCAAGATGGCCTTCCCGGGCGTTTCCTCACCGGTGGAACGCGCCAATCTCGTGGCGTTCATCCGCTCGCTTCATGATGGGGATAACTGATGTCCGGATCATTGCCGCAACGCGATCGGTTGCTGGACGCGGCGCAGGCGGCGGCGGACGTGGCCGGGTGTATCGTGCGGCCGTTTTTCCGTGTGGGCGTCGCGGCCGATGACAAGGCGGACCAGAGTCCCGTCACCATCGCCGACCGTTCCGCCGAACGCGCGATCCGCGCCGTTCTGGGCGAACGCCTGCCGGAACACGGGATCATGGGCGAGGAATTCGGGCTGGAACGCGCCGGTGCGTCCTATCGCTGGGTGATCGATCCTGTCGATGGCACGCGGGCGTTCCTGACCGGGCGTCCCACCTTTGGCACCCTGATCGCCCTGCTGCATGAGGGGGTGCCGGTGCTTGGCGTGATTGACCAGCCGATTACAGGGGAAAGGTGGATCGGGATCCGGGGCGAACGCACGCGCTATGTCTCGTCCTTTCCGGGGCAGGCGGGAACGCGGGCCTGCCCGGCGCTGGATCGGGCCGAACTGTCCTGCACGTCGCCGGAAATCCTTGAAGGGGCCTATCGGGCGCGATGGGATCGCCTGTCGCATGCCGTCAAGCGTACCTCGTGGGGGGGGGACTGCTATGCCTATGGCCTGCTGGCGCTGGGACAGGTGGATGTCATCGCCGAATGCACCATGAAGCCGTGGGACTGGGCCGCCCTTGTTCCCGTGATCGAGGGCGCGGGCGGCAGCGTGACCGACTGGGCGGGCCAGCCCCTGCGGCTGGATGGCGACGGGACCGTCCTGGCGCTGGGCAACCCGGCCCTGCTTTCCTCCGTCCGGGACCTGCTGGCGGATTAGGACATTATTCCTTCCTTAATCCCTGTCCCGCGTGAAACCGCCCTAGCCATGCGCCATGCAATCAGATAGGGCATCCCTTTGATCGAACAAGCGTGAGCACTCGACATGACTCAGCCCTCCGTCAGCCATCTTTCCCTCTCCAAGGACAAGATCCGCATTCTCCTCCTCGAAGGGGTGCATGACAGCGCGGTCGCGCTGCTCAAGGAAAATGGGTACGAGAACGTTACCCGCCTCAAGACCGCGCTCGAAGGCGAAGCCCTGCGCAAGGCGCTGGAGGGGGTGCATATCGTGGGGATCCGTTCGCGCACACAGCTGACGCGCGACGTGATCGAGGGCGCGGACCGCCTGATCGCCATTGGCTGTTTCTGCATCGGCACCAATCAGGTCGATCTGGTCGCGGCCCGTGAAAGCGGCATTCCCGTTTTCAACGCGCCGTTCAGCAACACCCGCTCCGTCGCCGAACTGGTGATGGGCGAGATTGTCATGCTGATGCGCCGGATCTTTCCCAAGTCGGTCGAATGCCATGAGGGCATATGGAACAAGTCCGCGCACAACAGCTGGGAAGTCCGTGGCAAGACGCTGGGGATCGTGGGATACGGCTCCATCGGGTCGCAGCTTTCCGTGCTGGCCGAAGCCTTTGGCATGCGCGTGTTCTATTACGACGTGATTGACAAGCTGGTGCACGGCAATGCCCACCCCGTCGCGACGCTGGAGGAACTGCTGGCGCTGAGCGATGTCGTCAGTCTGCATGTGCCGCAGACGCCCGAAACCGCGAACATGATGGGCGAGGCGCAGATCCGCGCGATGAAGCCGGGATCCTTCCTGATCAACAATGCCCGTGGGAACGTGGTGGACCTGTCCGCCCTTGCCGCGGCACTCAAGGACGGGCATCTGCTTGGCGCGGCGATCGACGTGTTCCCCAAGGAGCCCAAGGCCGCGGGCGAAAGCCTGGAGACGCCGCTGCGCGGGCTGGACAATGTCATCCTGACGCCGCATATCGGCGGTTCCACGGCCGAGGCGCAGGAACGGATCGGTCAGGAAGTGGCCCGCAAGCTGCTGGAATATTCCGATATCGGTTCCACACTGGGGGCGGTAAATTTTCCTACCGT
The DNA here is from genome assembly GCF_003311635.1 of Novacetimonas cocois. Lineage (GTDB taxonomy): Bacteria > Pseudomonadota > Alphaproteobacteria > Acetobacterales > Acetobacteraceae > Novacetimonas > Novacetimonas cocois. The sequence goes on from NZ_QEXL01000003.1 coordinate 14,446, forward strand.
GCAGCTGCCGGAAAATCCGCACGGCACCCGCTTCATGCACGTGCACACCAATGCGCCGGGCGTCATGCTGCAGATCAATGAGATCTTCTCGCGCGAGGACTGCAACGTCACCGCCCAGTACCTGCAGACCGCCGGTGAACTGGGATACGTGGTGGTCGAAGCCGATACGGGTGGCGATGTGGAGAAGGACAACCGCATCCTGTCCATGCTGCGGGACCTGAAGGGAACGATCCGCGCCCGCCTGCTCTATCAGCAGCGCTGAGCGACGAACCGTCCTTCCCTGTTGCGTGAAATGAAGAAGGGGCACGTTCCGGCGTGTCCCTTTTTCCGTTCTATACGGTGACGGCAGGCAGGTGCGGCAGCAGCCGGTCTGGCGTAATGGGAAAGCTGCGGACGCGTATTCCCGTCGCGTTGAAGATGGCGTTGCCGATCGCCGCCGGCGCCCCGCATATCCCGACCTCCCCCAGTCCCTTGATATGCAGGGGATTGGAAACGGGTTCATCTTCCGCGATCATGACGACGTCCATTTCGGGCATGTCGGCATGCGTGGAAACATGGTAATTCGCCAGATCATGCGCCATGAACTGTCCCGTGCGGGGATCGGGGGCGTTTCCCTCATGCAGGGCGTTCGACACGCCCCAGACCATGCCGCCCAGCAACTGCGACCGTGCGGTGCGACGGTTGAGTATGCACCCGCAGGCAAAGACGCCCAGCATCCTTCGCACGTGGGTTTCCCCCGTAATGGCGCTGACCGCCACTTCGACAAAATGCGCGCCGAAAGAGGCCTGTGACCATTTCAGGGAGGCCGCGTCGGCTTCGATCTGTCCGTGGGCGTCCACGCCGTGGGGAAATGCCCGTGCCATCAGCGCGGAAAGGGCTTCATGCCGGTTTCCGGCATGGATGTTCCCGCCGCCAAGATGGAGCTGTTCCAGTGGCAGTCCATGCAGGGGGGAGCGTTCGTCCGTGACGCTGGCCCGCAACAGCAGTTCGCGCAGGTTTTCACAGGCGCGCAGCACGGCAGAACCCGCGCTTTCCGCCCCGAACGATCCGCCAGATCCCGGCGCGGGGGGATAGGCCGTATCGCCCATTTCGACATGGACCTGCGCGGGCGGGAGACCCATGGCGGCTGCCGCGATCTGGGTCAGGATGGTCTGGGTGCCCGTGCCCGGATCCGTCATGGCGAGCTGCACCGTCAGGTTCCCCCCGGCGTCGAGATGCGCCAGCGCCTGACAGGGCTTGAGCAGGTTGTAGCGCATCGCGCTGGCCATCCCCATCCCGATCAGCCACTCCCCTTCGTGCGTCTGTCCCGGAAGCGGATTTCGCGCCGCCCATTCGAAACGGCGCGCGCCTTCTTCAAGGCATTCCTTCAGGTGACGGCTGCTGAAGGGTTTGCGGGCGGTAGGATCGTCTGGCGTATCGTTAAGCAGCCGCAGCTCCACCGGGTCGATGCCGGTGGCATGCGCGATCTCATCCATGGCGCATTCAAGCCCGATCATCCCCACGGCGTCGCCGGGCGAGCGCATGGAATCCGACCGTGGCAGGTCAAGATGGTTGAGGTGGGCCGTCGTGCGGATGGCATCGGCGCGATACAGGCCACGGGTAATGGTGGTCGTATCCTCGACAAAATTATCGAACGATGCGCAGTGCGACAGCGCGTCATGGCTGATGGCGCGCAGGCGACCGGAGCGGTCCGCGCCGATGCGCAGGGTCTGGCGGGTCGCGGTGCGATGGGTCGTGGCAGAAAACATCTGGGGCCGGGTCATGCCGACCTTGACGGGTTTGCCCAGGGCCCGCGCCGCCAGCCCGGCCAGGATCGCATCCGCGAAATAGGGCAGTTTCCCGCCAAACCCACCGCCGACATATGGGCTGATGACCCGGACGCGATGGGGCGAGATCTGCAGCGTCGCGGCAATGCCATTGCGGATCGAGACCAGATTCTGTGCCGAGGTATGGAGGATCAGCGTATCGCCCTGCCATACGGCCGTGGTGGCATGGGGTTCCATCTGTGCATGGTTCTGGTGCGGGGTTTCGTATATGGCCTCCACACGGATTTCGGAACCTGCGTAGCTGGTATCGAACGCGCCGAACTCCGTTTTGGCCGGTTTGAAGCCGTTTAGGAATTCCGGCTCCGTCGCTTGGGCGGCGTCCAGAAGGACATTATGCGGCAGCCTGTCATAGCCGACATCGACGGCCATGGCGGCCGCGCGCGCTTCCTCCAGCGTGTCAGCCACGACAAGGGCGACAGGCTCGCCATAATAATGGACATCCGTTCCCCGCAGGACAGGCTGCGCCCGTGCGAAGCGGTCTTTGGCAACCAGCGGCCCCCATGGCGCCTGCGCGGGGGCATTGTCCGCCGTCATGATCAGTCGCACGCCCGGCATGGCCTGGGCCGTTGCGGTCCGTGTCGCAGTGATCCGGCCCCGCGCGATGGTCGAAAGCACCATGACACCCACAAGGGGCTCCGTCGTGACGCCCAATGTCGCGGCGTCCATTTCATAGGCATAGCGTGCCCCGCCCCGGACTTTCAGCGCGCTTTCCACGCGCTGCATCCCCGCCCCGATCAGCGGGGTGGGCGTATCGGGCATGTCGGCTGGTGGCATGACGCGATCATTCATCTTCAGTCCCCCGCGCCAGCGTGGACAGGACGTGGATCAGCGTGCGTCGCGCAAGCGGGATTTTGAAATCATTATCCCCATGGCCCTGCGCTCCGGACAGTGCGATGTCCGCCGCATGCGACAGGACAGGCAGGGACAGCTTCTGTCCCGTCAGGACCTGTTCCGCCGCCTCGATACGCCATGGCCGGGGGGCGATCCCGCCAAGGGCGAAGCGGACCGTGCGCATGTATCCGTCGCTGGCCTGCATGATCGCGGCGACGGAAACCAGCGCAAATGCATAGGACGCGCGATCGCGTACCTTGCGATACACATGGCGTCCCGGCGGGGCGGGAGGCAGGATGATGGTCGTGATGATTTCATCCCCCTGCAATGCCGTTTCCACCTGCGGCGTGGCACCGGGAAGGAGGTGAAAGTCGGCCATGGGAATTTCGCGCGTTGCGCCCCCTGCCCGTCGCGTCCGGACGCGTGCGTCCAGCAGGCGCAGCGCGACCGCCATGTCGGACGGATTGACCGCGATGCAGTGTTCGCTGCCGCCGATGATGGCGTTCATCCGGTTGCCCCCGCCCATGGCATCGCATCCCGTGCCCGGCTGGCGCTTGTTGCATGATGCGGCGGTATCGTAAAACGCCACGCAGCGCGTGCGTTGCAGCAGGTTCCCGCCGGTCGTGGCCATGTTGCGGATCTGCCCCGATGCGCCCGCCAGGATGGCATGCGCCAGCACGGGGTAATGGCGCAGGATCGTCGGATGCGCCGCCACGTCGGAATTGGTGACCAGCGCGCCGATATGCGTATTGCCCGCATCATCGGTCGTGATGTCGCGCAATCCGTCGATCCGGTTGATATCGGCCAGGCGATCTGGCTGCATCACCTGAAGCTTCATCAGGTCCAGCAGGTTTGTCCCCCCTGCCAGCAGGGTCGCCCCCGTGGTTTTTTCCCGCGTCGCAGCGTCCAGGGTGGTCATGCGTGCATAGGAAAACGGTTTCATGCCGAATGTTCCGCGACATCCAGGATGGCCGCCGTAATGTTGGGATAGGCGCTGCATCGGCAGAGATTGCCCGCCATGCGTTCGCGCAGGTCGGCGATGTCCAGATGGGGATGGCGTTCCGGCTGTTCCATTGTGACCAGACTGGGCCAGCCGGCCTTCCATTCCTCCAGCATGCCGATCGCCGAACATATCTGCCCCGGAGTGCAGTATCCGCACTGAAAGCCATCATGATCGACAAAGGCCTGCTGCATGGGGTGGAGGTGGCCGTCCTGTGCAAGTCCCTCGATCGTGGTGATCTCCGCCCCGTCATGGGATGCGGCCAGCGACAGGCAGGACAGGACGCGTCGCCCGTCCATCAGGATGGTGCAGGCCCCGCACTGTCCATGATCGCACCCCTTTTTCGTTCCTGTCAGATGCAGATGCTCGCGCAGCAGGTCGAGAAGCGTGGTGCGCGTATCAACCTCAGCCTCGCGGGCCGTCCTGTTGATCGTAAGCCGTACCGCGATCCCATGCTGCGCATTGCTGGATACGGGCCGGGCCGATCGTATGGCCCGGCCCGGCGATGTGCGTGCCGAAGACAGGGAAACATCCACCATCCCGGTAACTGCTGCACCGGTCTGAAGCACGACGCGACGTGAAAGGGAGGTGCGGAGCAGGCCGATGGATTTACGGGGAAGCGTCACGTTCAACTGCTGCCTTTCGCCACGAATGGAAAAAAGGAAATACCGGGATGTTAAATCCGGGCCTGTCCCAAGGTTGCCCCAAGGCGCCCCCGGAATGCCGGATATATCGGATGATTGGCTGATTGTCCCTGTGTCCCATCATGATCCATCCTTGCGGATGATGGCATCAGGTTCACGTCAATGTGTCGTCGATTTATAAAAGGTACGGCAGTGCATGCGTTCCGGGCAGGACCGTGGCGTAGAGGGGGATTTTTCATCGCGACAGGCGATGCGATGGATGAAATCCCCCTTGCGGTTCCGCCGACATTGATCGCGCGCCTGAAAATCAGGCGCGTCTTTCATGTCCGTTCAGGGCGCGCGCAGGGTGTTGTTGGTGCGGTCGATATCGGGAATGGCATGATCGGGGTCGAGTGTGACCGTCCTCAGCACGCCATGGGTCGTGACCGGCACATCGATGGCGTCGTGCTGGTACCATGCCTCGGTCGGGATGGTCCTGCGCTGTGTTGAACCATCCATGTAAGTCATCTGCATGACGACCGGAATTGGCAGGCCCCCCTTGTTCCTGACCGTCACCCTGTATCCGTTCGTGTCGGGATGGATCGCCGTGCAGGCGTAATCGGGGGCCTGATTTTCAAAATACCATCCCCGCCAGAACCATGACAGGTCCTCCCCGGTTTCGCTGCCGAGGAAACGGAAGAAGTCCGAGGGGGTGGGATGATGGAAGGCCCAGACCTGGATATAGCGCCGGAATGCCGGATCAAAACGTTCCGGCCCGATGATCTGCTCCCGCAGCAGCTTCAGGCCATACGCGCCTTTGAAATAGGTAACCGGGTGGCGATATTTCTCCTGCACCAGGTCTGAGGGCGTCATGAGAGTCGGGGCGTCCCTGTCGCGCAAAAGGGGCACGATATCGTCGGCGGGATTGCCGGTCTGGGGCGCGAATTCGTTGTCCTTCTTGGGCGCGAATTCCCCGTGGTTGAAATGGTCGGAGGCATAGACGTCGATGAAGGTGTTGAATCCCTCGTCCATGAAGGCGTTGCGCCGTTCATTGGATCCGACAATCATGGGGAACCATCCATGCCCCAGCTCGTGCGTGGTGATCCAGAACAGCTGGGGACCGCGATCCTCCATCCCGTCAAACACGATGCCGGGATATTCCATCCCCGCCCCATGGCCGCCAAGATTGATCGCGTTCTGCCAGGGATAGGGATACCACTGGGCCGAGAAATATTCGATCGCGTGTTTCACATACTCGGTGGAGCGATCCCAGCCGTCGGCCCCTACCCCTTCGACCGGATAGACCGACATGGCCAGGTGCGGTCCCTTTGTCACGCCGCGTACCGATGGCAGGTTCATCCGGGCCGCGTCCCAGATGAATGCCGGTGATGCGGCGAAGGCCACGTCACGGGTATTGTCCATGCGGAAATGCCATGTCGCGTTTCCGTGGTCGTGACGGTGGCTGCCCGGGTCCGTGACATCCTGCGCGGTGCGGATCATGACGCGCGTGTCGCTGCGGGCGGCCTGTGACAGGCGCCTGCGTTCGACCGCGCTCAGCACCCTGTCGGGGTTGAGCAGCGTGCCCGACCCGGCCACCGTGTAATTCCACGGAACCGTGACCCGATAATCAATATTTCCATATTCGAGATAGAATTCCTGCCCCAGATACGGCGCGGTGTCCCACCCCCGGATATCGTCGTACACCGCCATGCGCGGATACCACTGCGCGATTTCATAAATATCGCCATTTCTGCTTGGCGTGACGGAGGTGCGTCCCCCCCACGGTCCGGGAACGACGTAATGCCATGTCACATGGATCCGCGCCCGTCCCCCCTTTGCCCGCAACGTGGCGGGCAGGCGCAGCTGCATGCGGGTGTCGCTGATGACCGGGCTGATCTCTTTTTTGATTCCCTGATATTCCACGACGACTTTTTCAATCCGGACACCATCGGTGCGTGAGGCGGAGAAGCGGTCGGATGCAAATTGGGACCGCGCGCCGGGCTGATAGATGTTCTGGTCCAGATTCAGCCACACCTCATCCAGCCCGTCCGGGCTGTTGTTGGTGTAGGTGATGGTTTCCTCCCCCGAAAGGGTCCGGGTTTCGGGCGTGATCGTGGCGTGAATGGCATAGTCCGCCCGGTTCTGCCAGTAGGCATGGCCCGGCACCCCCGCGGCGGAGCGGAAAACGGTTGGCCGGTCAGGCATCGGCTGGGGCATGAAAATCGCCGGAGCCCTGGATGTCATGCCCGATGGATGTTTCTCACGTGCCCACGCGGAAGGGGCGGATGCGATACAGGCCATGCAGCCCAGAAGCAGGAGACGGTATCTCCCTGAACGTTCATGAAAATTCATAAGTGTCTGGAAACCTTCTTCCGCGGGAGCATGAAATGTCATGATATCAAAAAGATCCCTGAAAACCATATCGGTTCCAGATCAATTCGGCATGTTGATGCAACGAATGTCGGCAGGCGTGCCTGTTTCATTCAGATGGTGCATGGCTGCCGCGTGTCGCGTCGGGACGTATTTGGGATATAATTCGCGGCCATGAGAATAAATGCCCGCTTTCCTTCCTATACCCTGTTCGAACGTGTGGCGGATTTTGCCGTCCATATCGTGGGGGTCGCCGTCATGGTCGCCGGCGCGGGATGGCTGGGTACTTCCGTGCCGCGGGATGCATCCTGGGCGGCGCGTCAGTCCGTGTTCCTTTACGGAAGCTGCCTGATCCTGGTCTGTTTCTGTTCGGCTGCCTATAATTTCTGTCCGGCCTGCCGTCTCAAGGGCGGGTTGCAGCGGGTGGATCAGGCAATGATCTTCATTGCGATCGCCAGCACCTATACCCCCTTCATCATCATGGGGGGGAGCGGCGCGCTCAGCCTGTGGTTCTGCATGCTGTTATGGCTGTGTGCACTGGCGGGAATGGCCATGAAACTGTTCTGGTTTGCCAAAAGTCAGAAATATCAGGTCATCCCCTATCTGGCCGTGGCATGGATGTTTTTCCTGTGCCCCGATCCGGTCTTCTGGCATCTTCCATTTCAGGTGGTGATGCTTATTATTCTCGGTCTGGCGTTTTATTCCATCGGGACGGTATTTTACAATCACGAAGACATGCCGTTTTCCAATGTATTGTGGCATGTCTTCGTCGTGCTGGGCGCCTCCACCCATATCTATGCCGTCAAGCGGATGATCGACCTTACGATCTGAGGCGGAATATGAACCTCAGGCAGGATGGTCGGTGAGGTCTGCCTCATCATCCCTGCGGGCATGCAGGTATTTCCGCCGTCCCTTTTCCCCGATCCACAGCATGATCGGCAGCAGGCGTTGCCAGAGGGCCGGGAAGATCAGCAGGATCTGCCCAAAAATCCCGTCCGAGGACGGAACAAACACATCCCGGCTGCCACGGCGCAGGGTACGCAGGATGATGTTGGCGATGATCTGCGGCTGAACGGGCAATGTCACGAAATTCAGGGCCGACCCGCCGTTCTGCATCTCGCGCTGCAGCATGGGGGTGTCGACCGCGCCCGGAAAAACGGACGACACGCGTATGCCGCGCGACTTCACTTCCTCGCGCAGGGACAGGGCAAAGCCGCGCAGGCCGAATTTCGTGGCCGCATAGACGCTGCTTCCGGCAAGCGGGACGATGGCCGCCATCGAATTGACGAATACGATGTGCCCCCCACGCGGCATCAGATCCAGCAGATGGGTGGTCAGGATGACGGGGGCCTGCAGGTTGACCTTCATCTGTTCCGCGACGGCCGCGTCATCAAGTTCCGACACGGTTTGCGGCACGATCACGCCCGCGCAGTGGATAAGCACCTGAACCGGCGCGCCCATGGCACGGATTTGCGCCGTGACGGGAACAATGGATTGCGTATCGCCCAGATCGCAGCGCAGGATGGTCAGGTCAGGTGAATCCGGCAGCGTCGGGATCTGCCCGCGCCGTGTTATCGCAACGACATGGTATCCGGCCCCAAGCAGGCCCTTGATCACAAGGCGACCAATTCCCCCTGCCCCGCCGGTAATGACCGCCAGCGGGTGCCGTGTCGAACATGATGGAAACGGATCCGTCATGGCAATCTCGCGCTGGATGGAAACGTGATGATTTTCAACCTGATATGCTTACGGCTCATGTTACCTGTTGTAACATATCGTCATCTGTGCGTCGAAGGCAAATTGTACACCTGCCTCGTTCACTGTGACTTTGGTGTGCCCGATTTTTTGTCGCTGCTGCTCATGTCGTCACGTGCTTCCTGCATTGCCTTTTCCGTCAGGCGTTTTTCATTCCGCCGCAGGAAAATGGCCGAACCGCCGACGCCCGCGACAACGCCAATCACGCCGATGACACTCGCGGGGCCGGACAACTGCATGATCTTGTGGCCCAGGTAATAGGTCAGCATGGCATAGCCACCGGCCCAGCAGATGCCGCCAGCAGCGTTGAAAATCAGGAAACGCGGCCACGTCATGTGGTTTGCGCCCGCCAGCAGCGCCACGAACACGCGCACGACGGCGATAAAACGGCCGAAAAAGACGATTTCGCTGCCGTGGCGACGAAACAGGAACCTGCCGAGCAGCAGGCGGTCCGGCGTCATGCCAATCCGCATGCCGTAACGTTGCAGCAGGGGAATGCCCACGGCCCGGCCAATCATGTAGCCGATATTGTCCCCTATGATCGCGCCGATGATGGCGGCGACCGCCACCCATCCGATATTCATGTGGTGGGTGGCCGCGCAGTAGAGCGAGGCCGAGATGATCAGCGTTTCCGCAGGCAGCGGCAGGCCCATGCTTTCCAGCATGACGACGAAGGTGATTACGCCGTATCCGTAATGCTGGAACAGGGAGTCCATGTGGTGAAGCAGCTTACAATCTCCTTGCGCGTGGCATGCGCTGGGCGCCTTTCATGCGGCCGGAAATGGCTACCATCACCTGTTATACGGGATCTCCAGTCGCCTGACATGCCATGTGGACACCGCAATGCGGGAATTTGCAACCCGTGGAAACCCCATTTTGCAAATAGCTGCTTTCCATCATATCGGGGGTGCCGCGCGGGAATGGATTGCAGAAGCCAGCCGGTAAAAACAACCGGTCTTCCGCAATCCTGCTGTCCACCTGTCCTATTCGGCCCGGATCATGATCTCCACGACATTTGCGCGGCCTGACGCGATCCCCGCCTGGATGGCCGGCCCGATGTCGGAGGCACGGGTAACCCGGATGGCCGACAGCCCATAGGAGGTCGCCATCGCCTGATAATCTATGGCCGGGTCATTCAGGTCCATGGCAAGGTAATTGCCATTGCGGCTGGAGACGTAATGCGTCTGCCGGCGCATGAAGCCCTTCAGGACATTATATTCCTGATTGTTCATGATGACGAAGGTGACGGGAAGCTTTTCATGGGCTGCCGTCCAGATCGCCTGAGGGGAATAGAGCGAGGCCCCGTCCCCCACAAGGCAGACGACAGGTTCCCTGCCCAGCCCCAGTGACGCACCGACAGCCGCAGGCATGCCCCATCCCAGCGCGCCGCCCCGCAGGAAGGAGTACTGCGCCGGCCAGTCACTGTCGAGGAAAGAGCGCACGTGGGAGGACGTGGCGATGGCTTCATCGACAATTGCGACATCGGGGCCAATGGCACGCACGGCCTCATAGGCCGCGACACAGGGGGCGATGACAGGATCATCCATGTGCTGCAGCGCGGTTTCGACCGCATGGTGGCGACGGCCTGCGTTCCGGTCGGCCACTTTCTTGCGGTTTTTGGCATAAGCCTCCCGGTTTGCCGCAGTGGCCTGTTCCAGCAGGGGCAAAAACGCCTCCAGCGAGGACTTGATATGCCCGACCAGCGACAGCGGCGTATAAAAGGTACGTCCCAGATCCCCGATATCGGCTGAGACCTGATAGATCGCGCAGCCCGGCGGCACGGCGGAGCCTTCGGAATACAGGATGGTAATCAGGGATTTGCCGCCGAGGGCGAAAATCGCATCATAATCCCCCAGTTTCGCCGCGATATCCGCGGCGCGGGGCGGCAGGTTCCCCTCCCACAGCGGATGGGACGTTGCAAAGGGAATGCGCGATGGCCAGGATGATCCGAACACGGGCGCGCCCAGAAGCTCCGCCACCGCCGCGACCTGTGCCGAGGCGCCGGCGGCGTGGACTTCATCACCCGCGATGATGCCCAGCCGTCCCGGTGCGATCCGCGCCAGCGCCTGCGCCAGTTCCGGCAGGCCGCCCGCAATCGACTGCCGGTCGATATGCGAGGGCGGCGTGGAGGCGATGTTGCTCATTTCCTCCATCACATCCATGGGCAATGACAGGAACACCGGCCCCGTGGGTGCCGCCATGGCATCGTTGAACGCGCGATGCACCAGTATCGGCAACTGGTCCGCATGCATCACTTCCTGCGCCCATTTGACCGCGGGTGTCGCGATGCTGACCAGATCCCCAAACAGCAGGGGATCGGAAATCGTATGGCGTGAATCCTGCTGACCCGCCGTGACGACCAGCGGCGTCTGCGACACGCTGGCGTTGAGCAGGTTGCCCATGCCATGTCCCAGGCCGCCCGCGGTATGCAGGTTCAGAAAGCCCGGACGTCCCGCGGCCTGTGCATATCCATCCGCCATGGCGACCGCGCTGGCTTCCTGCAGGGCAAGGACATAATGCAGGTCGGGGCGTTTCTGCAGGGCATCAATCAGCGGCAGTTCAGTGGTGCCGGGATTGCCAAAAATATATCTGACCCCCTCGCTTTCAAGAAGTTCGAGCAGGATGTCAGCGCCCCTGCGGCTGCGCTGACCGTCGATATCACTGACTGCCGTGATCTGCATGAATGGCCTCTTTCATACTGGTGTCGTTGCGACTGTAATATGAAAACAGGGATTGTCATCCGTCCAATATGGCTCCGACGCATATAAGACAGACGAGAACAGTTTGGATATGATTATCGGTTATTTATATTCAAAAACATATTTCAGAATATAATGTTATGACCTCATGCCGAAACCGGCCAACCCGGCGTGTCCGCCAGGGTACCGATATGCGGCAGATGTGCCCCCCGTGTGGACAAGGGTGGCCTTTCCCGGAACATGAAAACATGATGCGGGACGGGGAAGGTCTGCGTCCTTCCTGCCGTCATGTCGCCCGGCCGGGTGGATACGTGACATGGCGCCCCCTGCGCGACGCTTTGCAGGGGGACGCATGGGAACGGACCGCCTTACAGCTGGCTGAGCGTGGCGTTGAGGCGCTGCATCAACTCAGGCAGATTCATGTCCTTGAGTTCGTTGAGCGGCACGGCGTTCTTGCTGTCCGACTTCAGGTTGAAGTCCGGAAGATTGTCCGTATCCAGCAGGGCCGCCAGATGTGCCTGATCATCCGACAGGCCTGCCCGACGGGCCTGGTTCTCCTTGATGGCAATCATCGCGTCCTTGGGGGCATTCGCTTCATCCACGGGAAGCGGCGTGCCGGGCAGTTCCTTTTCCCGCCGGGCCTGTGGCGTCGTGTCGAGCGTTATGTCCTCGTTCTGCATGCTGACCCGGGACATGTTCTGCAGAATGTTGAAGACAAGAAACCCGTTGATGCCCCGTTTATTCGGCGACAGCAGCGCAAACAGCGAAGGATCGAGCAGGACTGACGAGAACTGGGAAAGTTCAACGTGGCCTTTCCAGCTTACGTAATCATCCAGCGTGGCGCTGGTCCGGATATCCATTAACGATTTGGCGTCCTGCAGCCTGTAGGCCAGTTCAAACGAACCGCGCAGGTTGTTGTATCCGTCGCGCGCCGTCGCGTGGACAAACCTGTTCAGGACATCGGGCATCATCATGCCCGATCCGCTGTTGAGAAGTTTCTGGACCGGGATATCCATTCCCGAAGCCGAGATATCCAGATGGTGCGGAACCGGATGTCCCGTATCGATATTGGAAATGCCAAGGCTGGCAATCGTGATGTCGGCATTCGGCGTCACGTGCCATTTCACATTCGACAGCCACACGGTGCCAAACGGAGACGCGCTGACCCCATCATATTGCACCACGTCCAGAAGGTTGGCGGACAGCAGGGCGTCATGGACGGACTTCGTCGCTTTTTCCGTCGCCAGATGATGCATCATGCCCCATCCGGCCAGCAGCAGGCAGCCCATGCCCCCTGCCCCGGCCATCAGCCACCGGCGATACTTCTGTACAAACGAACGACGGTTTTCCGCATTGCCCAGTTCATGGGCCGCCTTGTTCATGTATTCGGTGGCGGAACGCTGGGCCGCGCGGACCCTGGGCGCCTGCGACGCGACGAAGCTGGAGGTGCGGGTGGAGAAATCCTTCAGCCCTTTCCCCAGCTGTTCCAGCGTTTCATCCGCCTTCAGCGTGGCGCCCATGTCCCCGCCTGCGGCAGGCTGGGCGATCCCGCCTTGTGCCAGCAGGGTCCCGGGGGGAATCAGGGGACTGATTGGCGGCAGCAGTTCGCCAAGAGGTGGCAGCAACATGGAGGAATCAAGCGCAGCAGCGCCTGGCGGAGGAGGTGTGCCGGGGGTCAGCATTGCCGTCATCGTCCCTTTGTATGCTCTGTCGGATCAGGCGACGCGCTTTTGCGCGTTTTCGCGCTGCCATGCCAGTTCATCACGGATCATGAACACCACCAGCACGGTTTCACAGGCAATGCGCGTCAGGATGATGCTGAGGACGGTGATGATAAGGGCGGCGATGCCCCCGATGAACAGACCGGCAAGGGCGGCCAGCGTCGTGGACTGGCCCAGCATTTCCGCTGAATTGATGAAAAGTCCAAGTATTCCGACGAACGTGCCCAGTCCGGACAGAACGCAGCTCACGACGCCGATATAATAGAATATCTTCATGAACTGGGGCGTAATAAGCGTATTGAAGGACAGGAGGCTCTTCATTGCATTTGGTCCTTGTCAGGAAAAAAACATAACGGTTGGTGTCAGAAGCGGGAGAGGCCGGATTCAGGAAAATCAGGGCGCCGGAGTGCCCGTTGCCGCCTGCGTGGCATTGGCGATCTTGCGGTTTTCGATTTCCGTGGGGTCGGTTGCGTCAGCGCACTGCGCCTGCTTGCAGGCATACGCACGCACGACCGTCATCTGCGCGTCGGGGAAATCACCCGTCGTGGGGGTCGAAAGGGTGCCACGGACCAGATACCAGCCGGCATCCCCGAAGGTGGCCTTTTCATCCGCCATTGTCAGGTCAAGATGACCGGGCCAGGTGGTGGCGACATCCTTGTGGCCCGACCCGCCTGTCTGGACCAGGAAGCTGGCCTCCACCGGGCTGCCATTGTTCTGCATCGATGCGAAACGGGTATCGCGGATATTGTTGAGCGAACGGAACAGCTCGACCGGTCTGTCATCGTTGATCCAGTTCGCCATGCGCACCGGCGGCGGAGCGTTGGACAGTTGCTGGATTTCGCTGTCCCGACGGGCCATGAGCTCTTTCTGCCGCTTTTCAGCAGCGATCTTCGCCGCCTGCGCGCGCTGTGCCGCGATCTGTTCCGGACCCGCCTGATAAATCGGCGTTTCCATATGGCTGTTTCCATAGACGGCATACCCGCGAAGCGTGGCGGAATATGCCGGTTGGTTGCCATTGCCGCTGGCGCTTTTGGGATCGACCTCGAAAGCCATCAAGACCCAGATGCGACGATTCATCCAGCCATAGTTTTCGCGTTTGCGCTCGAAATTACGCGCATCCTCCGGCGACATTGCAAAGCCGGTGATGCTCTGCATGTCCGGTGCATGCAGCGGAATGCGCGAGGGAATGCCATCGCCCGCGCAGGACCCTGACAGGTTGAGCGTATCCCCGCGGATTTCGATGGGAAACGTTCCCGTCTGGAAATCGTAATGCCCGAATTCTGTCTCGATACTTGCGTAAATGGTGTTCGGCCCGATTCCGCTGCTCTGGGCCTGCATGTCCTGTCCGGCTTTTTCCATGATTTCATGCTGGCGGAAATCGTCGCTGCCCGCGCGGAACCATTCGGATTGCATGTGGCCCTGCGCCCAGCAGCGCTGGACATCGGCATTGGCAAAGAATGAAGGATCATTTTTACCGGCAAACAGCAGGTAGCCCCAGTAATTCTGGTCACCTGCGGGCGGTATCGTGATGGATGGCGCGGCGGGCGGTGGTGCTGGCGCCGGTGTCGGTGCGGGCTGTGCCGCGGCAGGCGTTGGCTGTGCCGGCGTGGCGTCCGCGCTCTGTGGCGCGCTGCCGTCAGGCGATAGCGCCCATGGCGGCGGTGGCTCGGTGGAAGACGGTGCCGGAGGTGTGGTCGCGGGAGGCGTCACTGCCGCGAAAGTCCAGCCCGAGCTGCGTTCCGCATGGAAACGGCCGGTAATGTTTCCATCTTCGGTCACGTTGGCGTCCGCGCGTTCCGCCGTTGGACAGGTCTGTTCGAATTCCCGGCGCATCTTGTCCAGAAGCGCGACCTGTGCCCCGGGATTGCCCCTGTCCGCACTTTCGCTTGTCAGGACCATCTTGAGGTGCAGGCTGGGCTGGCACCAATTGGCACCGCCTGCGGCATAGACCTCGATATGGCGGGCGCTGGAACGTGCGATCAGGGCTTCATCATCCGCCCGTGCCGCCATGGGGATCAACGCCATTGCCAGCGCCACCCCGGCCACAAGGCGCTGGCGCGCGCCGGGGGTATGCAGAACCGACCGGATCATGCGCTTGCTCCTCACGTCAGTTGAGTTCCCATACGCCCTGCGGCGAACGGCACGCCGTTTCGGTCGCGGTGCTGGACTTTCCCTTGTCCGTGGCAACGGTTTTCAGGTCACGGCAGGTGACGCTTGCATTGACGGTGGACGACACGGTCTTGCTGGCGGGGGCAGACGGCGCGGCGTCAAGGTCAAACGTGCCGCTGCTGCTGGCCGCGTGATGGCTGGCCGCCGTCATGGGATGTAGGGCGGAGGTCGTGACATATCCGATCGCACGCCCCTGCTGTGACACCAGCATCCAGTTCTGCCCTGTCAGCTGACCCACCACCATGATGGTGGACTGCGTCGGTAGCGTCATGGCGACGGTTGCGGACGTGGAGGGCGAAAGATAGACGGGCGCTGCCGACGTCACCTGATAACGCGCGCCAATCGCATGAATGGAGCCGGGCGCGGCGACATTCGCGTTACGAACGATGCGGATCGACTTTTCTTCCTGGCGGGTGTTCGACGTCGTGATGGTGGCGCGCATGGCCGAATGGTCCGACTGCCACGTGACCGTGCGGTTGTCGCCCTGCGCCATCAGAAGCTGCTGCTGTTTGCGGGCCAGTGCCTTGCGATCCATGTTGTCGAGCATGTTGCCGATGCTGGAACCAAAGGACTCACCGCCAATCAGGCTTGCCAGACCAGCCACGACATGATTGCGGGTGGTGTGGACACCGGGTTCCGTTCCGGTCTGGGCGGTATTTCCTGACTGGTCCGTCACACATCCCGAAATCGAAACGGAAATGCAGAGGATGGAAAAAGTTTTTGCGCCAATCCTGTAAAAGTCACGCATTACCGATCTTTTCCTGATGTATTATGTAAGTTAAAATTTCGCAACGGCATAACGTTGCTTCAATGGATCGTCAATCAAAAAAATAGACCAGATGTACATCTAACGAAGGAATTTCAGATTAAATATGGGAATCATGAAGATATAGGCACGAAAAAATAAATATTTCCGTTTTTTATTTTCTGCCGTTGCATGCGATTGACATGCATGATCAGCCAGTATCCCGGATGTGGGTTTTCCTTGTTCAAAGAAGCATCGTGTTACAGATTTTTGACATGTATTTACGAATTTCTAATGAATTTCCAGAATCTCCCGAATCATGTTCCATTAAAGAAATGATCCGTGCTCTGTCCGGACATGTCTGTGGGAGAGATCGTGGTCGATATCCTGACCGATGACAGTGCGCCATGGTTGTCGGATGAAACCTGTCCATGGGGAAATCTGTGCTGGAAGTATCGGAATTGAAAATATCGAAGTATCATTCAGATGGAATGAGATGAACCCTCCCCTGATATTTGGCATGACAGACCGCATGCATTGGGAAATACAATGCATGATGGAATATTTATTTCACGAATTCAGGATCAGAGGGTTGTGGTCGCCTCGTCCGCAGGTTGACCTTCTTCAGGAGCAGGAGCAGGAGCAGGAGCAGGAGCAGGAGCAGGAGCAGGAGCAGGA
>NZ_QEXL01000003.1:30988-207542 GCF_003311635.1 Novacetimonas cocois
TTTGCCGATTGTGCAAGGAACTTTGCAAAATCGTCCTGTATCTTGCGTGCCAGTTGCGGATCGGAAACCGGTGCGTCCACCTGCGAGGAATCGACCACCACAACCTTGTCCCCCGCGAGGGAGGCGGACACATGCCCCGCCCCCAGCAACGCCTGCAGGGCACGCGCCTCATGCCCGTCACGGATCAGGTTATCCAGATCGCGATCGATCAGGCCGTGACGGTCAAGGAATGTATTGAAGCGAGAGGGGATGCGTATGCACCCTTCGGAATCAGAGCGACCCAGCCGTTGTTCCAGCAGGTCCGGATCGGTGGCATGCATTTCCAGCCGCACGACGGCAACCGCGCCTTTCTTGCGCCAGTCCTCGGTCGTCTGCCATCCGAAATCCCATACCCGCATGCCCTTGTCGCCATTGCCCCTGACGCCGAATTCATTTTTCGTGCCCTGCGCGCGATATCCATAAATCTGCCCGTCATTGGTAAAGATACCGACCGGGGTTCGGAAATGCTCCGCACGGCCGGGGCGTCCCGTGCTGACGCGCACGGAGCCAAGGGAGGTCAGGGCATCAAGGTCCCCTCCCCCAACGGTAACCCACAGTCTCTGTACCCGTTCGGAACGGTCCACCACCAGGATGACCTGCGGGCTGTCGGGCCAGAGATGGGCATTGTCCAGAAGCTGTTTCGCCAGCGACAGGCTGTGGCTGGTAATGGCTGGACTGGTCCGTACGATCTGCGTCCCCAGTTCGGCCTTCATGGCCGTCTGGAGGGCGCTTATCTCGTGCGAGACATCAGGCGTTGCAGGCTGGGCCCTGCCCTGTTCCATCGCGCAGCCCAGAATAAGGAATATCCCGGCCGCGCATGAAACCATCCGCATGTGGCTTTTGACATGATGGCCCGATGATCCTGCGTTATTCCGTTCCATCTTGAAAAAATCGTTCAGGGACATGTCTGTATGTTCAATTGTTTATTGATTTTGATGTCCTTGTTATCGGTGCGGAATGGGACATGGTGGACATGACGCAAGGCGGGATCAGGCTGGCGCGCATCCATGACGGCCAGAGTACGCCATGGATGCGCGATGGGGGCCGGTCAGGTGGCCTGCGGCCGGTCCGTGGCCTCGAAGCGCAGGGGCTCGCCGATGGCCATGCCCGGCAGTTCGCCTTCCCACATGACGGTATGGCCCCGGATGATGGTGCCCACCGGCCGTCCCGTCAGCGTCCGCCCGACAAAGGGTGACCATCCGCAGCGCGAGGCCAGCCAGTCCTGCCTGACTTCCCATTGGGCATTGAGGTCCACGATGGAAAAATCAGCGTCATATCCGACAGCGATACGTCCCTTCCGCACCAGTCCAAAAAGGCGCTGCGGACCCGCGGATGTCATGTCCACCACGCGGCGTAGCGTCAGCCGCCCATGGGCGACATGGTCAAGCATCAGGGGAAGCAGCGTCTGCACCCCCGGCATGCCGGACGGAGACGCGGGATAGGCCCGTTCCTTCGCGGCCCGAGTATGGGGGGCATGGTCGGAGCCGATGATGTCGGGCACCCCCTGCCCCATCCAGAACCACAGCCCGTCGCGGGCCGCGCGGTTGCGGATGGGCGGGTTCATCTGGGCCAGCGTGCCCAGTTCGGGATAGGCATCTTCGGCGGCAAGGGTCAGGTGCTGCGGCGTGACCTCACAACTGGCGATATCCTTGTTCGCGGACAGGAATTCCAGTTCCGCGGGCGTCGTGACATGCAGGACATGGATGCGACGCCCCGTCCTGCGCGCCAGCCGCACGATGCGCCGGGTCGCGCACATCGCCGTTTCCTCGTCCCGCCAGACCGGATGCGATGACGGATCCCCCTCCACGCGATGGGAAAGCCGTTCATGGAGGCGTGCCTCATCCTCGGCATGGATCGCCACGCGGCGGGAGCCGGAGCGCAGGACCCGCTCCAGAATCCGGTCGTCGGAAACCAGCAGGCTACCGGTCGAGGATCCCATGAAAATCTTGATGCCCGCCGTGCCTGGCAGCTTTTCCAGTTCGCCGCACCGGTCTGCATTGTCGGTCGTGGCGCCGACATAAAAAGCGTGCTCGCACCACATCCGGCCATGTGCCCGCGCCAGCTTGTTCCGGACGGCCTCGGGGGTATCGGTGGGGGGCTGGGTGTTGGGCATTTCAAAGACGCCGGTCACACCGCCCAGCACTGCGGCACGGCTGCCGGATTCAAGGTCTTCGGCATCGCCGGGACCGGGTTCCCTGAAATGGACCTGCGTGTCGATCACGCCGGGCAGGATGGTCAGGCCCGTGCAGTCAATCGTGCGCCCGGCCTTCCCCGTGCCGCCAATGCGGGCGATGCGCCCGTCGCGCACGAACAGGTCCGTCGCCACGGTCTGGTCAGGCAGGACAACCGTCCCGTTCTTCAGAAGCAGGTCGTAAAATGTGCCAGGCATCAGCTCTTCCGTCTCGTATGCGTTTGTGGAGCAGATGCTCAACCGGCTCCGGCGTGGAACGGAAAATAATCGACATGCAGGCGAACGTCCAGAAGCAGGCATTTCGTTTCATGTTCCGATGCGGCATGAGGCCGCCACGGCCTGATGAAGGCGGCCGCCCTTATTGCACGACGAAAAGCGTGATGACGCACAGGGTGGCCATCACGATGATGACGAGATGCCCGGACCAGTAATCCGGACCCGCATGCCGACCGCCAAGCGGGATGACTGCCGGGGCGATGTCACGATGCCGCTCTGTCATGATCCTTCCTTTGCCCGAATGTTAAATGCCACATGTGCCCTTCATGGCTGTCCCGCGAGCGTGTCCCACAACAGCCTGAAATTGAGAACGAGGATGGTCGTTGCAACGATCCATGCGAAAATCTTCATCGGGAAGGAAATGGCGAACTCCCCCATTTTTTCCCGATCGGAAACGAACATGACCAGCGGTACGACCGCGAATGGCAGCTGCATCGACAGAACGACCTGACTGAACATCAGCAGCTCCCCCACCCCGCGTGTGCCATACAGGGGTATGACGACAAGGACCGGCAGCACCGCAAGGCCGCGCGTCAGGAGGCGGCGCGCCCAGTGGGGAAGCGTCAGGTGCAGGAACCCCTCCATGGCGATCTGTCCGGCGAGTGTTCCCGTCACGGTGGAATTGGTGCCCGCCGCCAGCAGTGCCGTCGCGAACAGGGTCGAGGCGATTCCTACGCCAAGAATGGGGGACAGCAGGCGGTAGGCATCGGAAATTTCCGCCACGTCCTGATGCCCGCTGGCATGGAACGCCGCCGCCGCGACGATCAGGATGGCGGCATTGATGAACAGGGCCAGCACGAGGGCGATGGTGCTGTCCAGCGTTGCCCACCTGATGGCGTCCCGGCGTCCGGCGGCGGTACGCTGGAAATCACGGGTCTGCACGATGGACGAATGCAGGTACAGGTTATGCGGCATGACAGTCGCGCCGATGATGCCGATGGCGACATACAGCATGGAACTGTTGGTCAGGATCTGTGGTGACGGCATGAAGCCACGCAGGATCGCGGACAGCGATGGAACGGCAGCGACAAGCTGGACCACGAAGCAGCCCGCGATCACCAGCAGCAGTCCGATGACAAATGCTTCCAGATACCGAAAGCCGCGCCGCATCAGCAAAAGCACGAGGAACGCATCGCCGATGGACAGGATCGCTCCCCCGATCAGGGGAATGCCAAACAGCAGTTGCAGTGCGACCGCCGTGCCGATGACCTCCGCCAGGTCACAGGCGATGATCGCGAGCTCGCAGGACAGCCATAATGCAAGGCTGACCACGGGGGGGAAATGGTCGCGGCAGGCCTGCGCCAGATCGCGCCCGGTCACAATTCCCAGTCGGGCCGCCAGTGCCTGAAGCAGGATCGCCATCAGGTTCGACAGCATGATGACCGACAGCAGCCGATATCCGAACAGGCTGCCCCCCTGAAGGTCCGTCGCCCAGTTCCCCGGGTCCATGTATCCGACGGAAACCATGTATCCCGGCCCCACGAACGCCGCGAAGCGCCGCCACCAGGGGGCCGTGCCCTCCGGGACATGAATGCTGCCATGAACATCCGGCAGGCTGGGGCTGTTGCTGGTGCGCCGGGCAAAGCGCCAGCCGGGGGTGGAGGGCACGGATGGGCTGTCGGACATGGCACGGTGCCTCAAGACGCTGGTCTGTGCCCATTCAACGCGACGGTCCGCAAATATGCAACATGCTATATGTTGTGGTAACAACAATTTTTCATGGTACAGGGATGACCGCGCCCCGATCGGAGGAGATCGATCACCGGATCATGAGCTGAAGATGGTCCGGGGCTGGCGATGTCCGTCCCCTGCCCGTCAGGGGTATTGATCCTGGCGTGATGGAGGGATCATGGTCGCGGCATCGCCATGACGCGTCGACTTCCATTCCGGTCCTGTGCCGAACCGATGCCGGTCGATGCATCCGATTCCTGCGCGTCGGCATGACGCAGGCGAATGGAATGTCAGGTTGCCGCGTTTATCGCCCTGATGGCGCGACAGGGCGCGAGGTCGTCCTCAGTCCTTGTAATCCGGTTGTTCACGGTCCAGCTTGCGGATCAGCGCCTGCCAGATCAGTTGCCCCTGGTCCGTATCGTCCTCGAATTGCTGTCGTGCCCGTAAAATACTGTCCCGGGACGGGAAATGCAGCGGCATTCCGGTTGATTGCGCCGCGATCTGGATGCGACATGCCTGTTCCAGATAATACATGCGGTAAAAACATTCCGCCACGCTGCGCCCGACCGTCAGCAGGCCGTGATTTTGCAGGATCAGCCCGTGATGCTGCCCAAGGTCGCGAACCAGACGTTCGCGTTCGCTCAGATTGTCGTCGGCAGCAATCCCTTCATAGGCGTGAAAGCCGATCCGGTCATGAAATTCCATGCTGATCTGGTTGACCGGCAGGATCTTCTGATCCTGTGCCGCCACCGCCATGCCCGCGACCGTATGGGTGTGCATGACACAGGCCGCGTCCGGACGGGCACGGTGGATGGCGGAATGGATGACGAAGCCGGCCGGATTGATGGGCCATGCCGTAGGTTGCCGGGGGTGGCCGTCCGCATCCACTGTCACCAGCGAACTTGCGGTGATTTCCTCGAACAGGAACCCATAGGGATTGACCAGATAGGTATGCTGCGGACCGGGCAGCCGCACCGACAGGTGGGTATAGACGAGATCCGTCATCCCGAAATGGGCTATCAGCCGGTAGGCTGCGGCGAGTTCCTGCCTGAGCTCCTTTTCCGACGAAGGGTGCGCGGCTGGCATGGCGGTGGACATGGGCCTGTTGCCCTTCGGTTTCGTGCGCGTGGGATCAGGCGATGACCGCGTCGACGGCGTTGCAGAAACTGCGCATGTCGCTTTCGGAGCCAACGGTAACGCGCGAGCAGTTCGGCCATATGGACCAGTTGCGCCCGATCACGACGCCCTGTTTCGAAATTGCCTCGCGCACCGGCTGCGCGGGGCGTTTCCAGTCCACCATGAACATGTTCGCGGTGCTGGGAATATAGGATATGCCCCGCTGACGCAGATGCGCGAGGGTCTTTTCACGGATTTCCGTGGTCTGCGCGCGGCGTTGCGCTATTTCCTGCGCCCGCGTGATGCTGGCCAGCCCGGTGGCCAGCCCCACCGTCGACAGCATGAAGGACTGTGCAAAGCCATCATAGCGCATCATTTTCTCATGCAGGTCCGGGCGCGCCATGCTCAGCCCCAGACGCAGACCGGCCATTCCGAACAGTTTTGAGAAGGTGCGCAGTACGACAACATCCTTGCCCGCCGTCACCATCGAGGCCGCGCTGGGCGTGCCGGCGAAATGGATATAGGCTTCATCCACCAGCACGATCGAACCGGCAGGCTTGTTGGCAACCAGCCACGCGATGTCCTCGATCGGGGGCAGCGTCCCGGTGGGATTGTTGGGCGAACAGATGTAATAGACCCCGGCCCGGGGATTGGCGGCAAGCATGGCGCGGACATCCGGCCGCCAGTTGTTTTCGGGACGCAGCGGCACCTTGGTCAGGGGCACCTTCAGCCATTCCGCCGTTTCCCACGAAGGTTCGTAGGTGGGATTGACGGTCACAAGTCCACGTTGCGGGGAACAGAAGGTCACAATCGCACGGCACAGCGGATCGCCCGATCCCGGCCACGGCATGATGTGATCGGCGGGTACTTCGTCAACCGACGCCACCGCGTTGATAAGGTCCTGACGCAGATGTCCAGGCCAGTAACGATTTCCCCGCGCCACCATGGCGGAACCGGCGCGCACGCCTTCCTCCATCGGGCCGGTCCACCATTCGTTACTGTCAATTAACACTTTGCCTTCGTTATTGCCTGCCGACGCGACAACACCACGCGCCTGCGCCGCCCTGCCCGGCAGCGACGCCAGTGCCATCCCTGCCCCCAGCAGCGCGCCGATACGACCGAACTGGCGACGTGAATATCCACGTTCCAACAGGTCGCGTCGGGCATCGGCCGACAAAGTCGCATGTGTATTCATATATGCGTTCCTTGTTATGACAGGACACGGGCAGAAGGTGGCACCGATCCATATACAGGTTCACGCATCATGCAAGGTTATTCGTTACGATCAAGATTCATTGTGAAAACGGTGTTGTAACAGGTCATGAAACGGTCATTTGCCGACGCCCGGCAATGGCAGGCGTGACATGCCATTTTCTTTTTCATGGTTGCGCCGGATGTGGCGGAGACATTCCATAAATTATGTACTACCATGCAATATGGGTAATGATCATGTCGCAAGGGAGTCCCGACGCAGGGGCATGGTCATGCAGTGCACGCTACCGCCGCCGCGTGAAAACTGATCCAGATTCGGTGTCAGCACCTCGATTCCTTCGGCCCGCAGCATCCGGTTGATGCGGGTGCAGTGATGCGGACTTATGACCCGCCCCCTGCCAAGGGCAAGAACATTGCATCCCATGTCATTCATTGCTTCCTTGTAACTTACCGGCAGCAACTGTATGCCCTGTTCGCGCAGCCATTGCAGGTCGGTATCCGGCAGGACGTCCGTGACGGCGATGGCCGTATCGTCGCTGACCATGGTGAAAATGACATCCAGATGCAGGAAATGCGCCGGAAAACGGATTAGCCGGCACGTCCAGCCTTCCTGTGTGAACCACTGCGCGAATTCGCGTGCGCCCGCTTCGTCCGTGCGTCCCCCGCTGACGCCGATCACCAGCAGGCCGGGGCGTATGAAATGTATGTCGCCGCCCTCGATATGGCCCTGCGTGCAGGTTTTCCAGATTTCGTCCGGGCCATAGAACTGCCTGACCTGCGCCTCTTCGGGGCGGCGTTCGGGGCGGGCCATGTTGGTGACGACCGTGCCGAACGGCGTGGTCTGGGAACTGTCGCGGGTATAGACCTCGTAGGGCATCCCGCTTCGGGGCGTCAGGAAATGACAGGCGACATCCGCCATGCGCAGGGCATCCACCAGTTCATCAAACTGTGACAGCATGACCTCATGATTGACGCGCTGTCCCTCGGCCATGGTCTGGATTGCGATGTCATTACTGGGGATCCACGAATAATGATCCGGTCGGCAGAGAAGGACATCCGACAGGTTTCCGCTTTCGCTGTCAATGAACCAGCGGTTTGCTCTCATGACATGAAAATCCTCAACAGATACAGCAGACTGCTTTCCGTGCAGGGGGAAACGCTATCAGTGTCCGGAACGTGACGGGATAAAAATGATAACGAGTTCACTTTGAAATTCCATTAATTTATGGAACCGGAAAACTTGTTTGTGTCCAGAAATATATTGTTGCACTCTCTGGACAAACGAAGAGGGATAAGAGACGATTATGGCACCTTTCAGGTAACATAGTTCCGATTGGACCCATTCAGACAGAGCCGCCGCAGGTAACATGGACGGATCCCGACGCACATGACAGCCCAACCGACCACTCTTTCTTCCCCACCCCAGCCTTCCGGGCAGCGCCGGGCGTCAAAACGGCGCAGAACCGGGGGATTTCGCGGTCAGGTTGCCGAGGTTGATCTGCGTCTGCTGCGGGTATTCCGGACCGTGGCGGAGCGCGGGGGATTTTCCGCCGCCGAAATCGCGCTGGGTAAAAGCAAGTCTTCCATCAGTATTGACATATCGGCGCTCGAGAACCGCCTGAACATAAAGCTGTGCCAGCGTGGGCGCAGTGGTTTCGCCCTGACGGGCGAAGGACGCATGGTGCTTGAGGCGACGGAGGAACTTCTGTCGGACATCGACCGTTTCCAGCAGCGCATCAACAGCGCAAGCGGTGTCCTGTCAGGGCGTTTTTCCTTCTATATGCCTGATAACATCCTGATTCATGGCGAAACGGCGGTCATCCGCGCGATCAAGATCTTTACCTCGCGCAACCCGTCGGTCTTCATGAACATGTGTTCGGCCTCCCCGCGGGAGGTGGAACTTGCCGTTCTTGACGGACGCGCCACCGCGGGGATCGTGCTGCATGCTCCCCATCGTCCGGACCTGCAGAGCACGGCGTTGTTTACGGAATCCCTCGGCCTGTATTGCGGCGCAAGCCATCCGCTTGCCGATGTGCCGGAAGAGGACATCACGCTCGAAACTCTGACGCAGCAGCGCATGATCGAGGTTTCCAGCGCGGTCTCCTCCCCCGCGTGGGACAGGATCAAGGGACAGATGACGTTCTGCGCCGGCGCGGAAAACGTCGATGCGCGCGCCCTGCTGATCCTGTCGGGAAACTATATCGGGTTCCTGCCGGAGGCCTATGCCCGTCCCCTGGTCGAGGACGGGCTGCTGCGTCATATCGGGCCTGAAAGCCTGCGCCTGATGACCAGTTTCCATTTCTTGGTGCGCCCTTCCCCCGACACCAGCCTGATGATCGAAACCTTCCGTACGATCCTGGAAGAATCGTATTGAAATATTCCGTCTGTCGCGTGATCACGGACGTCTGCTCGTTCTGCTTTCCTTTCTTCGTGTTCCTGTCCCTGCTTGTGCGTCCTGTCATGGCGCAGCCCGTGGACATGCCGGATTTCATCCATGACGGCGTCCTGACGCTGTGTACCAACCCGGTCCTTCCCCCGATGACTTTCATGGATCATGCGGGGGGGGATGTTCCTGCCGGGGTGGATATCGACCTTGCCCGCGCGCTGGCTACGTACTGGCATGCGCGGCTTGAAATTTCTTCCATGGATTTTACCGGCCTGTTCCCATCGCTGATGGCCGGAAGGTGCTCGCTGGTTGCCAGCGGGGTCGCGCGTCTGCCCAGTCGGGAAAGAAACTTTGACGCCGTGCCCTATCTCGATACGGCAATGGTGGTTGTCGCGCCTGTCACTGCGGTCCCGATCGCCGGCATGGCGGATCTTTCGGGGCAGCATGTCGCCGTGCAGGCAGGGACAAGTTACGCCGCGATGCTTGAACGTCAGAATGAAATCCTGATTGCGCGGCATCGCCTTCCCATTGAAATAGACCAGTATCCGACCGAAGACGCCGTGGTGCAGCAGGTGCTTCTGGAACGGGATTTCGCCTTCATCAGTCAGGACGTGGAGGTATCTTTCCGCCAGAAACAGCTGCATGGCAGGGTGCATGTCATCCTGCGCGCGGATGATCCCGATTACCGGCAGTTCGCGTTATATATCCACAAGGATCCGCACGACCGCGATGCCCTGCAGCGTGCCGTTGCCAGCCTGTCTGGCGACGGGCAGCTCAATGCAATCACCCGCAGGTGGTCGCTGGTCGCTGGCGATGCCACAGCCCTGTCGTCCGGCCACGATGCCGTTTTCGCATGGCATGACTTTTTCAGTGCCCTGACGTCGCTGTCGTTCCTGCGTGGCGCGGCGCTGACCCTTGGGCTGGCGCTGGCGTCGCATGCGACAGCCATCGTAATTTCCGTGCCCATGGCGCTCCGCCTTGATGGGCGGGCGGGGCTGCTGCGCTCGTTCCTGCATCTTTATGTCTATCTGTTCCGTGCCGTGCCGACATTGCTGCAGCTGCTGTTCGTGTGGAATGCCCTGCCGCAGTTCTGTCCCGTTTTCCGGCATGCCTGGTTCACGCCCTTCTTCGCGGCATGGATATCCCTTTCACTTAACGAAAGCGCCTATCAGGTTGAAATCAACCGTTCCGCCCTTGCCTCCGTCGATGCGGGACAGGTTGCCGCCGCGCGCGCGTTGGGGATGCGTGGGCGGCAGATCTATCGTTATGTGATTTTTCCGCAGGCGCTGCGGATCGCCCTGCCCCCGACGGTCAATGATTTCATCACGCTGCTCAAGACCACGTCCCTGGCTTCCGTCATTTCACTGCACGAACTGCTTTCCGTAGCCCAGATGGACGTGGCGCGCAGTTTTGAATTTACGGAGTATTATGCGGCCGCACTTGTATATTATCTGCTGATGGTCCTGTCCTTCATCATGGTGCAGAGATGGATGGAACGGCGCTTCGGATGGAATATGGGGCACGCACATGAAAGATGACCCGGGCACGTCCGTGATGCCCCGGCCGGTCGCGCTGCAGGCTCGTGCGCTCAGCCGGTATCATGGTGATTTCACCGTGCTGGATGGTATTGATCTTGAAATCCGCAAAGGCGAGAAAATAGCCATCCTGGGGCCATCGGGGGCCGGCAAGTCCACCCTGATCCGCTGTTTCAACCGGATCGAGGTCCATGACAGCGGTACCCTGTCAATCAATGGACAGGTGATCGACCGCAATACGGATCTGGTGAAATTGCGGGGAATGGTCGGGCTGGTCTTTCAGGATTACAACCTGTTTCCGCATCTGAGCGTACTGGACAACTGCACGCTGGCCCCGCGTATCGTGCGCAATGCGGCCCCCGTGGATGCCCGCAACCTTGCCCTGGAATTTCTGGAAAAGGTGGGCATTGCCGAACAGGCAGGGAAATATCCCGCGCAACTGTCGGGCGGGCAGCAGCAGCGCGTCGCCATTGCCCGCGCCCTGTGCATGCAGCCGGAAATCATGCTGTTTGACGAGCCGACCGCGGCACTGGACCCCGAGGCCATCAGCGACGTGAAGAACATCATAAACGACCTGTGCGCGGCGGGGATCACGACGGTTTTTGTCACGCACGAAATGGGTTTTGCCCGGCACGTGGCCGATCGCGTCATGTTCATGGACTGCGGGAAGATTCTTGAAACCGCCCCCGCGACATCCTTTTTTCACTCCCCCGACAGCCCCCGCGCACGGGCCTTTCTTGACCGTATGCTGTGCCTCTGACCGGGCTGCCTACCCCTGCTCCGTCACCTGCCGCGCGTGCGCGCTTTCCCATTTCCTGACCAGCGGCAGCAGCAGCGCGAAGATCAGGGTCGCCCCGCCCGCCACATATGCAAGGTCGCGGAACAGGCTGCCATAGATTACCAGTGTCTGCGCGGGGTCGGCTTCTTTTC
The DNA here is from genome assembly GCF_003311635.1 of Novacetimonas cocois. GTDB lineage: Bacteria > Pseudomonadota > Alphaproteobacteria > Acetobacterales > Acetobacteraceae > Novacetimonas > Novacetimonas cocois. Next base: position 42,345 of record NZ_QEXL01000003.1, read on the forward strand.
CCCCGGCATTGTCAATGGCGGCCATGTTGGCGACCATGCTGCCGACATACATCGCAAAGCCGATCATCACGTAAAAGCAGCCCGCCATGAGGGCGCTGATGCGTGCGGGAACATACCGCGCGATGGCAGCGAGGCCGAGGCTGTTAAGCATGAGTTCCCCGATGGAAAGCGGGCCGTATCCGATCAGCATCCACCACGGCGACACATAGGGGGTGGACGACATGCGCGCGCTGAGCCACCAGATCACGAAGGACAGTGTGACACAGGCGAACCCGACCACGAATTTCCCCGCGATGCTCAGATCGGCATCGCGCCGCCTCAGCCAGTTGTAAGTCCCGATCACCAGCGGGGTGCCCAGCATGATCCATAATGGATTGAACCCCTGGAACTGTCCGGCCGACAGCGAAAACAGGTTCAGCCCGAACAGGGTGAAATCCTTGCCCACATTGCGCAGCGTGAACAGGGTCAGCGACGTGACCATCTGCTGATAGAAAACGAAATAGAGGGCTACCTCGAAAATCAGCAGATATATGATCTTCAGGCCCGGCCGTTCATGGGGCGCCACCCTGAAATAAAGGACGATCCATCCCGCGATGATCAGCAGGCCGGAGGCGATGACCAGCAGGCCCTGGATCGAACTGGATTCAAAAATATGCGCGATCACCGCAACGGCCAGCAACATCGTCACGGATATCATCGCCGTACGCCGCATGGGGACGGGCTGGAAATCCGGCGCCGTGCCGATGGACGACAGCCGCTTTTGCCGCAGGAAATACCCGCCAATCCCAAGCAGCAGCCCCAGGCCACAGGATATGAAGGCCGTGCCCCAGCCATAGGCCTGCTGGATCCAGGGGGTCAGGAACAGCGAAAATGTCGATCCGATATTGACGGACATGTAATAGATCGTGAAGGCCACATCGAGTTTCTGTGGCTCGTCACGATAGATGATGTTCACTGTATTGCACGAATTGGGCTTGAACAGGCCATTGCCCACCGAAATGGTCGCCATCCCGAGAAAGAGGGAATGGGCGTCCCCACTCATCACGCCCAGCAGGAGATAGCCGGTCGCGAGGACCATGGCGCCCACCAGCATCGTCCGGCGCGATCCCAGCACCCGGTCGCCAAGCCATCCCCCCATCACCGGGGCGGCATAGGTTATGGCGGCGAAGCTGCCCCACAGCATGTTGGCCTGCGTGTCGTGCATGCCCAGTTTCTGGACCATGTAGAGCAGCAGGATCGCCTGCATGCCATAGAAGCCAAACCGCTCCCATATCTCGATGGCGAGGACGACACGGAAGGCGGCGGACCTGTCGGTGGCGGACATGGACTTCATGTCCGCCTTGACGTCGGGAATCTGCATCTGGCCGGACTCAGGGCACGACCGGCAGCCATACCGCCGTCGGATGCGCCCGGTCATGATAGATGTCCTGCGTGGCTGCGGTGTAATCCTCCTTGTGGGCCTTCAGGATATTGGGGACGAACTTCTGCGGGTTGCGATCATACAGCGGGAAGAGGCTGGACTGGATCTGGATCATGATCCGGTGGCCCGGTTCAAAGACGTGATTGACCGCTGGCAGCGTAAAGCGGTAGCGCGTCACCTGACCGGGCGTGATCGCGGTGGGCTTTGCAAAGTCCTGCCGGTAGCGGCCCCGGAAGATATCCATGGAAACAGCAAGTTCGTATCCCCCCATTTCCGGGCGGTCGGCCGTGGTCGGCGGGTTGACGTCGATGACCTTGACGACCCAGTCGGAATCCGTGCCGGTGGTGGCGGCATACAGGTCCGCCACGGGAACGCCGCTGACCTTGACCGGGGTGGTCAGGACCGGCGTTTCATAGGTCAGGACATCCGGGCGGCTTTCAGCCTGGCGCTGGTCCTGCACCAGCCATGTCTTCCATCGATCTGAATCGGAAACGAAGGAGAACGGGCGCGCGATGAAGGGCACGGGATGCTGCGGATCGGACACATAACGGTCCGATGCCTGTTCCTCATGATCGGGCTGACGGGTGGAAAGGCCATGTTCCGCATGCACGAAGAACGGTTGCAGCGGATGCGGGCAATGTCCGTCGCACGCCAGCGGCCAGCGATCGAGATAGTCCCAGTGGTTTTTGCCGGTGTTGTAGATGATCGCTTCGGGCAGGTGGACCGAGGCCGCGCCGGGACGCAGGTACTGATCAAAAAATGGCCGCAGGACGTCGTGGCGGAACTGTGCGGCGGTGTCGCCATTCCATTGCAGCGGCCCAAGCGACGAGCCGTTGTAATTCACCTGGCTGTGCCGCCATGGACCCATGATCAGGACATTGGGAACCGCAGGCGTCGTGGCCTGAAGGACCTGCCACGCATGGATGGCGCCCCACATGTCTTCCTGATCCCACAGCCCCTGTTCCCACAGGGTCGGAACCGTCGCCTTGCGCTGCGCCAGAAGATGGTCAAGGGCCTGCTGCTGCCAGAAATTGTCGTACGCGGGATGGGCCAGCATGCGCTGCCACCACGGGAACTGATCCAGTCCGGCATCATGCGCGAACTGCTCGGTCGAACCGGCGGCAAGGAAATTGGTGTAATCATCATGGTCGATGCGCGGAATGGCCTTCCCCGATCCGCGTTCGGTCATCTGCATGGTGAAATAGTCAAGGCCACCCTGGCGGAACGCGCCATAATGATACCAGTCGTCGCCCATCCAGCCATCGACCATCGGGCTTTCGGGGGCCGCGACCTTCAGGGCGGGATGCGGGTCCAGCAGCGCCATGACCACCGTATATCCTTCATAGGACGATCCCAGCATGCCGACGCGTCCGTTGCTTTCGGACACGTTATGGGTCAGCCATTCGATCGTATCCCACGCATCCGTCGTCTCGTCCGTCTTGGTCGGGTTGAGCGGGCCGCGCGGCGGACGGGTCATGACATAATCCCCTTCCGACCCGTATTTGCCGCGGATGTCCTGAAAGACGCGGATATAGCCGCCTTCGACGAACGTATCGTCCCCCTGCGGCAGAATCGAACGAATGTCCGGCGCGTCGGGAATGCGGTTCGCCCGGGCCGACGCATGATAGGGCGTGCGCGTCAGCAGGATCGGTGCCTGCGTGGCCCCTTTCGGAATGACAATGACCGTATGCAGTTTCACGCCGTCACGCATCGGGATCATGACGTCGCGCTTGATATAGTTGCGTGCGCTGTCAGGGAAAACCACATGGGCGGGAATGTCGTTGCCGGTCTGTACCGTCAGTGCCGCGGCATCGGGCGACGTTGCCTTCGACGGCGCGGGAGTTGCATCCGCCGCGTATGACCTGTCGGCCATCGCGCCGGTTGATACGCATGCAATCATGATTGCCAGCGACGGCAGCCGCCGCCAGGAAAGCCGTGTCACGTCATTCCACTCCACTGTTGCCCATGGGACGTTGTTGTAGCACTGCCTTTATCATAGCAACCCGTTATTCCGAACGGTCAAAACGTCCCCTGTCCACAAGATCGGAAAATGGCGCGCGCCTGCCCTGCTGGCCCCTGAGGAAAACGGGAACACAAGCCTGCGATGAAAGGTCGTGGACGGCCGGATTTCGCGGAACACGCGGGCGGAGCTGTATTTATTTTAATGAATTTCACATAAAAAAATATGGAACCGTAACGGTTTATGTCTATGACAGGAATGGAAATGACATTCCGCAAGGAGAGATATTGTGCGTTTCGCAGATGACGACGCGTCAGGTAAATTTTCAATGCGTCATATATTGTCGGTATTTACCCTGGTCGCAGGGGGGATCGCATGCGTTTCCCCGTCCCAGGCAGCCGCTCCCGCTTCTTCTTCCGATCTGACGCCGGGCGGCCTGCCACGGAGCGTCGTTCCGTCAGCCTATCGCATCAGTGTCGATACGGACATGAAGGCCCTCGTGCTGAAGGGGCATGAGGATATCGACCTTACCGTGACAAGCCCGGTGGGACGGATCGTGCTCAACCAGGCGGGACTGAAACTGGAGGCTGCCACGGTTGATGGCACCCCGCTGCAGGTCACTCAGGACGAAACCGCGCAGACCGCCACGCTGACCGTTCCGGTGCCGGGACAGCTTCCGGCTGGAAAGCACGTGCTGTCCATCCGTTACAGCGGGCCGATCCCCCAGACGCCCAATGGCATCTATTACGATGACTACCGCACCGAAAAGGGCAAGAAGAAGCGGATGCTGGTGACCCAGTTCGAGGTCGCCGACGCCCGTCGCATGTTCCCCAGCTGGGATGAGCCGTCCTTCAAGGCGACCTATCAGCTGAGCGTGCGGGTACCGCGTTCCTATACCGCTGTCAGCAACATGCCCGTCACCTCGGTTTCCAAGGAAAAGGGCGACACGAAATACGTCAATTTCGCGACGACCCCCCGCATGTCCAGCTACCTGCTGGCGGTGGTTGCGGGCGATCTGGGCGCGGTGCATGGCATGGCTGGCGCGACCCCCATCAATGTCTATGCCCCGTCGGGTGAGGAAAAGAAGGGCGAATACGCGCTGGGTGCGGCAACCGCGATCCTGCCGTACTATAACCAGTATTTCGGTGTCTCATATCCCCTGCCCAAGCTGGACCTGATCGCCATTCCCGGCAATTACGAAGCCGGCGCGATGGAAAACTGGGGCGCGATGACCTTCATCGACAATGCGGTCCTTTTCGATCCCAAGCACAGTTCTCCCGAAACCAAGGAATGGGTCTATCTGGTGGTGGCGCATGAAATGGCGCACCAGTGGTCGGGCGACCTTGTGACCATGGGATGGTGGAATGACATCTGGCTGAACGAAGGTTTTGCTTCGTGGATGGAAACAAAGGCCACCAATCATTTCAATCCCGGATGGGAAATCTGGCCCCGGCAGCATTCCGATCGTGAAGCGGCGATGGCGCTGGATGCGCAGTCGACCACCCATCCGATCCAGCAGACCATTCACGATGTCAGCGAAGCCAGCAGCGCGTTCGACCGCATCAGCTACCAGAAGGGTGAGCAGGTCATCCGCATGATCGAGAACTGGCTGGGCGAAGACCGGTTCCGCGACGGCATGCGCGAATACATGCAGGCCCATGCCTATGGCAACGCCACCAGCGACGACCTGTGGAAGGCGCTGTCGCATGCTTCGGGACAGGATGTCGGCCCCCTTGCCCGCACGTTCGTGGAACAGCCCGGCATTCCGCAGGTCAACGTGGCGCGCCGCTGTGTCGGTGGCAACACGGTCCTGACCCTGACGCAGGGGCGGTTCAGCATCCATGACCCGCATGCCGCGCCGCTGAAGTGGAAGGTCCCCGTTGTCGCCGGTACCGCCACGGACGCGAACGTGCAGAAAATCGTCCTCGGGAAGTCCCCCGTCACGCTGCGCGTCGCGGGATGTGACCAGGCGGTAAAGATCAACCTTGGCGAAAACGGGTATTACCGCACGCGCTATGACGCGGCCTCGCTTGCGCTGCTGCAGAAGGATTTCGCCTCTTTCGGGCCGGCGGACCGCGCCAACATCCTTGGCGACGAATTCGCCCTGTTCCAGTCCGGTCAGGCGTCGCTGAAGGATTATCTGTCGCTGGTGGCCAACCTGCCCGCCACGCATGAAAACGATATCGCCGTCTGGCAGGATACGATTTCGCACCTGATGGCGCTCGACACCATGATGACCGGCACGCCGGCGCAGGCGCAGTTCCATGATTTCGCCCGCTCCGTCCTGCAGGGCCAGATGCAGCGTCTGGGCTGGAACGTACGCGCGGACGAACCCTTTACCGACACGCTGCTGCGGCCGAGCGTGATTCGGGCACTGGGTCAGTTCGGGGATCGCGACATCATCGCCGAAGCGCAGGTCCGGTTCGAAAAATATCTCAAGAACCAGAACTCCCTGCCGTCCAGCCTGATTGAGCCGGTTGCCGTTATCGTCGGCAGCGAGGCGACGGAAAAAACGTACGACCAGATCGAGAAGGTCATCCGCAAGGCGCCGGACACCGAACAGAAACTTCGTTTCTTCGGCGCACTGGCTTCGGCGCATGATCCCGCGCTGATGCAGCGCAGCGTCGCCCTGGCCTATAGTGGCATCATTCCCAACGGGCGCATCGTCATGTCCCTGGCCACGGTCGCGCGCAGAAGCGGGCACCCCGATCAGGTGTGGGATATCGTCCTGAAGAATCAGGATGCCATCAGGAAGCTTCTGGCCCCCTGGTCGCAGGAAAAACTGCTTCCCGCCGTGGCGGGGGAGAGCGTGAATCCTGATATCGCAACCGCCCTTCTGGCAAATCCTTCAAGCAACTCCTCACGCGGGAGCCTCGTTGCAGCACGGCAGGCTGCGGACAAGATACGGTCCAACGCCGAGATCTATGGCCGGGCACGTACTGACCTGACGGAGTGGATGCAGTCCAACAACGTTAAATAAAAACCAATGTAAACTTAAAAGAGTGCCCCACATTGTGTTGTCTTTGAGCAACACAATGTGGGGTAAGGTTACACTTTAGTATATTCTTATTGAACGGGATTGTTTTCGACTGTGTAATGAGAACACCGATAATTCGCCCATCGGCGCATCGCAAATTGTATGCATGTGTTAGCTGTCGACTGGATGTCGTAGGGAGTAGAATTGCTAATGTTCAAATCATCACGCAGGCTGTCGATAGATTCTAGATATTCACGTTTCTTGCTGGCCTACGTTTCTCTGGGGGTCCTGATGTGGCCGCAGGCCTATGCCCAGGCCCAGACGGTTGCGTCGAAAACCACCGACAACAAGGTGACTGTCAAAAAAAGCAAAAAGAAGGCAACTACGAACGCGGGCTCGACGAGCACCACCGCGACCTCCACCGGTGCGGCCGCGGTTTCGCAGGCACAGGCGGATGCTTCCGGCAACCCTGCTCCGCGTTCCGAAAACATCGTCGTGACCGGTTCGCTGCTGCATGATCCCAACCTGCAGAGCGCATCGCCGATTACCCACATCACTGCTGGCGACATGCAGAAGCGTGGTATCAAGACGGTTACCGACGCCCTGCAGCTTCTGGCTTCCAACGGCTCGGGCAACCTGACGAACGCCTTCTCGGCCAACGGCGCGTTCGCCGGTGGCGCGTCGGCCCCGTCGCTGCGTGGACTGAGTACTGACTCCACCCTGGTCCTGATGGACGGGCAGCGTCTTTCCTACTACCCGCTGTCGGATGACGGCGAACGTAACTTCGTCGACACCAACTGGATGCCATCCTCGATCATGCAGACGATCGACGTGATGAACGACGGTGGTTCCGCGACATACGGTGCTGACGCCGTCGCGGGTGTGATCAACTTCATTACCCGTAAGGAAATCCAGGGTTTTGAAGGAAATGCCGAAGGCGGCGTGAGCCAGCGCGGGGACGCGGGGCATCAGCGTCTTTACGCGACCTATGGTCATGGCGACCTTGAGCGCGATGGTTACAACTTCTACATCAACTCCGAATATCAGCAGGATGACGCGCTGTATAACCGTCAGGTCGGTTATCCCTATAGCTCGAGCAACCTGACCGGTATCGGCGGCACCAACGGTGACACCAACGCCCTTGGGTCCGATGGCTCGATCCAGAACTTCGGTGCGACCACGACCCCGGTTGTCCGTCCCAGCGATGGCGGCAACAGCGGAACGGGCCCATGGCAGCTGCTGAACCCGTCAGCGGGTTGCGCAAGGGGCAAGCAGGTTTCGGGCTATGTCACGGGCACGCCGGCTGGTTCCACCAGCACGACCTGTACTGTGGACAGCGTCCATGATTACAGCCAGATCGCCCCGTCGCTCCGCCGTATCGAAGCCACGGCGCATTTCACCGCCAACGTAACCTCGCATTCCCAGCTGACTGCGATGTTCACCTACTCGCAGGCCCTGTCGCAGTATTCCGGCGATCCGCTGAGCTATGACACCGTGCGTAACTACACCCAGTCGAAACTGGCGAATACGCTGAGCGTGCCCATTCCGGCGTACCTGCCCAATGGTCAGCTCAACCCCAACGATCCGTATGCCTCCCAGGGCAAGGCGGCGGAAATGGAATATGCCTTTGCCGGCATGGTTCCCAGAACCAGCCAGTACAGCCAGAACTTCCGTGGGTCCGTGCGTTATAACGGCACCGCGCATTCCAACTGGGGTTCGGACTGGAAATATGATGCCAACTTTGTTGGCATGAACACCGATCTGGAACAGACCATCACCGGCGTTCCGACGATCAATGGCATCGAAGATGCGATCATAAACGGCACCTATAACTTCATGGATCCGTCCGCGAATTCGAAGTCGGTCCTGAATTCGATCGCGCCCAAGAACGTGATGCATGCCCAGACGCAGGAATATTCGGGCGAAGTTTCGCTCAGCAAGGGCCTGTTCCGTCTGCCGGGTGGTATGGTTGACCTCGCGATCGGGGCCAACGTCCGTTATGAATCCCTGAACGATCCCAGCGCGAACGAATCAAACCCGTCCGATCCCGGGGCGCAGTACGCGGGCTATATCAACCCGTTCTATGCTTACGGCAGCCGTTGGGTTGAATCCGGCTTCTTCGAAGTTGGCATTCCCATCGTGAAGATGCTGAACGTCGACGTGTCTGGTCGTTATGACCATTACTCGGAAGGCTACAGCCACTTCTCGCCAAAGGTTGGCGTGAACTTCAAGCCGGTCAAGCAGTTCACCCTGCGCGGCACGTTCTCCCGCGGCTTCCGCGTGCCCAGCTTCGCGGAAACGGGCGGTGCGAACGTTGGTTACGTGAACTACACCATTCAGGATCCTGCGTGGCATAACCAGCATCTGAACGCCAACGGGACGGCTGACTCGTATGCACAGTCCTACAGCATGGGGCTGAACACGTCGGGCAACCCTGACCTCAAGCCTGAAATCTCCACCAACTTCACGGGTGGCGCGGTTATCCGTCCCCTCCCCTGGTTGAGCCTGACGGCGGACTACTACTACATCCAGAAGTCTAACTACATCGCCCCCAACCCCGTGTCGTATGATACGGTTGCGGAAGATTACGTGACGGGCAAGGCGCTGCCGGCCGGTGTTACGGTCACGCCTGACGTGGTTGATACGCTGCACCCGAATGCTCCGGTCCGTCCGGGCATCATCAACATGGGTTATGTCAACACCAACAAGCTCACGACCGATGGTGTTGACCTGCATATCGACGCCAGCCGTCGTCTGCCGGGCTTCCTGCATAACATCCGTTGGTACAGCCGTGGTGAAGCGACGTATGTCCGCAGCTTTAACCTGACCCTGCCCAATGGCCAGGTTGAACACTTCGCGGGAACTGAAGGTCCGTGGGAAATCACCTCGGGTTCGGGAACGCCGCGCTGGCGTGCGAACTGGCAGAACACCTTCAGCTGGAGGAACCTGTCCGTAACGCCGACCGTGTACTACACCAGTGGCTACAAGACCGTTGCTGAAGATGCGACGGGGCCTGGAACCCGTGGGTCGTGCGCCAACTCGGTCGTGCCGTCCGCTAACTCCTTCTCACCGCAGGGCCAGTGCCATGTCAAGAACTACTGGGATGTGGATCTGACGGTTAACTACAACATCAACCGTCGCTGGTCGGTTTATGCCAACGTGTATAACCTGCTTGGCTTCCGCTCTCCGTATGACTTCGGAACCTATGGTTCCTACCTCTACAACTCTTCCTGGTCGCAGAAGGGTGTCATCTACCGCTCGTTCCAGTTCGGCGTTAACGTAAAACTCTGATCGGAATGTGTTGAAATATCCCGGGTTTTCGAGCGATCGAAAGCCCGGGATTATTTTTGTTTTCTTTCATGCCCCGTTGAAACGCGGGATCGACCGGGTCGTTCATATGAAGGTCCGGCCGCCTGCCCAGCGACGAGTTGGATGGGTGGAAACAACAGACAGAAACCTGGCGCGACAGACCCGGCATTGCGACGGGCGATCCCGGGATCGAGATAAGCAAAGATACTTTTTCTCTCCTGTCAGGGACTTCCTTTCCCTTCCCTCTGGCAACTGAACAATCTGAAAGCTGTGCTCGGCTATTTTTCGAGCATCGAGGAAGCAAATTGTTCATTCGATATTTTTGCCAAGACGTGCGTATTAAATCGAAATTCAAATGAATCGAGCACGGGCAAAAGTGCGCCGCCTCGCTAAGTTTGCAATATCATTAACTTCAAAACATATTTTTCATATTTTATGTTCGTGGAAATTTCATAAGATGTTCAGGATATTACTTTTTCCCTGTTGGCTAGCCCTGTTCGGGCGCAGGACGTCACAAAACAAAGCTTTTGTGAATTTTTTGTGGCAGGAAGGATATTGGTTTAACGGAAAAAACGTTGTTTTTTCAAAACGGTAAGCCGATGCATCGTTTTGATGCGATTGTGGAATAAGAATTTATCTTTCTTTTTGATTTGGTTCTCTGATATGATTGAAAAATATAAAAGGCATATTTTGGAAGGGATAAAAATAACAGCCGGATAACAGGTTATTTTCTCGCGCCAGCATGGTGCGGAAAAATCCATGAAAATTGCATCTGATATTTTGCAAGATAGACTGACGGATGTTGCTTTTTGAACACAAAAGGCGCGTTTGGTTGGTGCTGTCTTTTTTCTGCGTTGAATCTTCCCTCTTCTGACCCTGTAATGATTTTCATCGTGAAATCATGCTGCGGTGGCCGGCAATGCCGTACGAGGGGGGATAATGAGTAAGACGTTCCGTACTTTTTCCTCACGCCGTGGCGTGAATATCAACAATATGACGGTGCAGGACACGGAGTGATCCGATGCGGCATCACGTCATGGCTGTGATTGGAAAAAGTCCTCTATGCCAAATATAGCGAGGCGGGAAAAAATTCGTCTGTCCTGTCGGCCAGTGCTGGCAGGCTCTGCATTTTTATGGCTGCTGTCGGTTGGGTCTGCCGCCATGGCTGCGACGCAGGCAGGAAAGACCACATCCACTGCTGCAACAGCCCATCGTCTTCATCGGCCGGCTGGAGGACAGGCGGTGCATGGCCGCCCTGCCCGTAGCCAGAGTACGGCTACTCCCCATTCAGCCCCCGAGACCCTGAAGGTCAGCGTGTCGCGCATCCGCTCCCACGGGGCGGTGCAGGCGGTAACGCGTCAGCAGATGGACCATTTCGTCGAAGGCACGAGCCCCAATCAGGTCCTTGCCATGACAACGCCCGGCGTCAGCTTCGCTTCCGATGATGCCTTTGGTCTCGATACCGTGGCGAATACCCTTTATATCCGTGGGTTCAGCCGTAATCAGGTCGGCGCGTCCCTTGATGGCATTCCCATGGGCGAACAGGGGTTCGGAAACATCAACGGCCTGACCGTTGATGAAGCCGTCATTCAGGAAAACCTCTCAGGCATGACGGTCTCTCAGGGGGCTGGCGCCGTGGATACGCCATCCGCGCAAAATCTTGGCGGGGCGCTGACCTACACCACATCCGATCCGTTGAGCAAGGCGGGCGGACGTGTGGGACAGACGTTCGGCAGCTATAACGCCTTCCGCACGTTCGGCCGCGTTGACAGTGGCGTCCTGAATTCGACCGGCACGAAATTCTATGCGTCCTATGCCCGGACCGATCAGGATCTGTGGAAAGGCTTTGGCTATCAGTTGGAACAGCAGGCCAATTTCAAGCTGGTCCAGCCTGTCGGGGATCGGGGCAAGATAACGGCGATTTTCGATTATTCCAATTTTGAACAGTACAACTACATGGGCCTGACAAAGGGTCTTTGGGAAACACAGGGCCGGAACACGACTTTCCTGAAACCCAATTACGCCCTGGCCAAGGAATACGCCTATTATGCCCAGAATGGTGGCGTTCCGGCCAATCTTCAGGGCATCCTGACGAATGACGAAATCGGCGATTATGCCTATGACGGCACGCAGACGCAGCGTAATTACCTGTCGGCTGTCACGGCGGATTTCCAGCTGTTCCCGAATGTGACGTCCAAGACCGTGGCCTATGCCCATGTGTCCAGCGGCGACTATAGTGGCACAAACCCGTACCTCGTCTCGCCAACCTCTGGCGTCGATATGGCGATGGAAACGGGCCACATGAGCACGCAACGCATCGGCTTTACCCAGAGTTTTGATATCAAGGTCCACGATAACGATATCCAGACCGGCATATGGTATGAAAACGTTGATTATTCGTACCCGATGCGCCTGTATGAAGACGGCGTGGACCAGGCCCATAATTCGGTTGGCGATTTCCGGGCAAGTCAGGCATCTACCTGGTATTCGGATGCCTTTAATACCAATACATTCCAGTTTTACCTGCAGGATACCTATCATATCATTCCCGGCATGACCATCAACGCCGGTTTCCGGTCGTTGCTGCAGACGACGCATGGCGGCACGAAGATGGATGATACGGCCGGCCTTGCGGACTGGAACACCTATTACAGTCATCCGGCGAATGGCAGCATGACCGCAGCGAACGCGTTCCTGCCGCATTTCAACTGGGATTATCATTTCAAGCAGAATCACGAAATCTATTTCGATATCGCCGAAAACATGCGTGCGTATGACTATTCCACCCAGCAGAGCAGCGGGACCGTCTGGGGTGGTCTGGGAAGTGCATCCAACCCGGCCCAGTCGGTTTTCAATGCGAACAAGAAAACGCTGCGTCCGGAACGGACCTGGAACTATGTCGTGGGGTATCGCTACAATTCAAAGATGCTGACCGCCAGCGTCGATTTTTACCACACGGATTATTACAACCGTCTGGCAACCATTACATCTGGCCCGACCACCAATCAGTATAGTGAGGTCGGAAACGTTGGCCGTGAATCAATGAATGGCGCTGACGTGCTGGCGGCCGTGCGTCCGGTAAAGGGGCTGGAGATCACGAACAGCTTCAGCTGGAACGATGCGACCTACGAGGGCAGCATTGATGGCACCAGCCTGAAGGGAAAGCATCAGGTCTTTTATCCCAAGTTCATGTACAAGGCGAACCTGAGCTATACTTGGCGTCGCGCCATGTTCAACTTCAACGCGACCTATACGGGCGGGCGTCCCCTCACCTATCTGAATGACCAGTATATCCCGGCTTACTGGACGTCAAACCTCAACGGCAGCTACAATTTTGGCAAGGTCGGGTTTGCCCGCAACATCAAGGCGACGTTCGGGATTACCAATCTTTTCAACAAGAATTACATCGGCGGCGTGTATGGGGCCGCGAGCCTCAAGGGGGATGACAATCCCATCCTTTACGTGGCGGCGCCACGAGAATTCTTCGGATCTGTCTCCGCGCAGTTCTGATCATGGCGCGATCCGGGAACGGGTCGCGCTTTTTTTTGTGATTATCGATACGAATCAACAACGGATAATGATGATCGTGGAATCCTCACGCCGGGTGGAAAGTCTGTTGTTTGAATATGATACGTCCCATTTTCAGATATGCGTTTCCCGATGTGAACTTCAGGTTTCTTATATGTGTGGGCGTATTGTCGTGATTCCATTTTGAGGTCAAAATGTCGCGGCTCAATCATGCTCTCGCAACAGGGAAGAGATATAATGGCAGGTAAGACAGGACGTACGATACGCGCCGGATTGATGGGGGCCACGTTGCTGGCGACCTGCGGCGCGGGGACATCCTTTGCCGCTTCGGACAGCAACGTGGCCGAAAATTTCGGAAGCTGGGGCTTTGACCTTGCCGGTCGTGACGCGGCCGTCGCACCCGGAAACGACTTTTTCGAATATGCGGATGGCACGGCGGTCCGCAATATCGTCATTCCCCCTGACATGACGTCGTACGGGCCGTTCAACGAACTGGCGGAACTGTCGCGCACGCGGGTGAAAACCATTCTGGAGGAACTGTCGGCCCATCCCGTGCAGGATCCCCAGACCATCGAACAGAAGCTGGGAACGTTTTACGCAACTTTCCTTGATGAAAAGACCATAGAGGCGCGGGGCATCCGTCCCCTTTCCGACGACCTGTCGAAAATCCGCGCGATCGGAAGTGCCGCCGATTTTGCCACCCTGTCGGGCACGGCGCAGTACGGATACCAGTTCACGCCTTTCGCGCTGAGCATCCAGCCCGATGCCCGTACGCCCACGAAATACGCCCTGACGCTGGATCAGGCTGGCCTGGGCATGCCGGACCGGGATTATTACCTCAAGCCTGAGATGCAGGCCAAGAAGACCGCCTACCAGAACTATGTGTCGCAGGTTCTGAACCTGATCCACTGGCCGGATGCGCGCGGCGCGTCAAGCGCGATCGTAAAGCTCGAGACCTCGCTGGCGCAGGCGCACTGGGCGCGCCAGGACATGCGCGATCCCGACAAGATCTATAACCCCATGACGCTGGCCGCCCTGCAGGAAAAGGCGCCTGGTTTCGACTGGCTGGCCTATCTGCAGGCCGCAGGCGTTCCCGATGCCGTCATTCATTCGGACAACATCATTGTCGGCGAACCCTCAGCCATCACGGCCGAGGCGCATATCCTTGCCCAGACGGACATGAAGACGCTGAAGGCATGGCTGGCTTTCCACCTTGCCGACAATGCGGCGCAGGTCCTGCCCCGCGCGTTCGTCAATGCGTCGTTCAATTTCCATGGCCGCGTCCTGTCGGGACAGCCCCAGCTGACCGCGCGGTGGAAGCGTGCCGGACATGCGACCAGCGAAGCCATGGGCATGGCGCTGGGCAAGGTCTATGTCAGCCGGTATTTCCCGGCACCCTATCACGACAAGATGGTGGGCCTGACACAGGAACTCAAGGCTGCGTTCCGGATCCGTCTCAAGCACAATGGATGGATGGAAAAGGCAACCCGCAAGGCCGCCATCCGCAAGCTGGAAAGTTCCGCGATCCAGATCGGCTATCCCAACAAGTGGCGTGATTACAGTGGTCTGAGCGTCCACAAGGACGATGCCTATGGCAATTCGGCGCGGGGCGTGGCGTTTGAGTGGAATTACTGGCTGAACCATCTTGGCAAGCCGGTGGATCGTGACGAATGGGACATGACGCCGCAGACGGTCAATGCCTACAACAATCCGGTCTTTAACGAAGTCGTCTTCCCGGCCGCCATTCTCCAGCCGCCTTTCTTCAACCCGTCGGCGGACATGGCGGTCAATTACGGGGCGATCGGTGGCGTGATCGGCCACGAAATGACCCACTCCTTTGACGATGAAGGACGCAAGTTCGACGAAAAGGGGCAACTGCGTGACTGGTGGACCAAAAAGGACGAGGAACGCTTCAACCAGCTTGCCGCGCGTTTCGGGGCCCAGTACGACGCGTTCGAGGTCCTGCCGGGCGTGCATGTGAATGGCAAGCTGACGATGGGCGAAAACATTGCCGACCTTGGCGGGCTGACGCTTGCGCTGGATGCCTATCATGCCTCCCTCAAGGGCAAGAAGGCACCGGTCATCGATGGCATGACCGGCGAACAGCGGGTCTTCCTCGGCTGGGCGCAGGTATGGCGTGAAAAGCTGCGTGATGACACGATCCGCCAGCGCGTCATCACCGATCCGCATTCCCCGCCGCGCGCGCGCGTGAACATGCCGATGCATAACATTGATGCGTGGTACAAGGCATGGAATGTCCAGCCGGGACAGTCGCTGTACATCAAGCCGGAATCCCGTGTGAAAATCTGGTAATTACCCGAATGTGATGGCCGCCCCTTCCTGATGGAAGCAGGAATGTTTCCCCTGTTCCGTCAGGGAGGGCGGTTTCTGATGTTCGGAATGACCTGTGCAATATTTCTGGAGTATGCGTTTTGCGGTCTATTCTTTTGACAGGCCTGTCAGGACTGGCGGTTTTCGTGGCAATGAATGCAGCCGCTGCGGAGGTCCGCGCGGCCGCTCCGCAGCAGCTCGCCCTGCCCCCGGCGGTTCCCCCCGCCCGTGACGTGCATATGCCGGGCACCATCACGCTGAAGGTGGACGGAACCGACCTTGCCCGCCACATCTATAATGTTCATGAAACGGTTCCGGTCCCGTCCGAACTTTCCGCCCATGGCGGGGATCTGGTGGTCCGTTACCCGATGTGGCTGCCCGGCGATCATTCCCCCACCGGCCCGATCACGCAGCTTGGCGGCCTGTCCGTCCATGCGGGCAGCCAGACGGTCGCATGGCTTCGCGATACGGTTGACGTCAGTGCCTTTCATATTCCGGTATCCGCCGGCACGAGCAGCGTAACGCTGGATTTCCAGATCCTGACCCCCGTGTCGCCAGAGGTCGGACGCGTGGTGATGACGCCCGATATGCTCAATGTGCAGTGGAACGCGGTCGCCCTGTATCCGGCGGGATATTATACCCGCGACATAACGGTGTCCCCCACCTTGGTCCTGCCCCATGGGTGGCAGTATGGCACCGCGCTGCGCCCGCGCGCGGGTGCTGCCGCCGGGGACAGCGTCACGTTTCAGGATACGTCGTTTGACCGTCTGGTTGATTCGCCCGTTTTCGCCGGGCATTACTTCCGTCGTTTCGACCTGACGCCCGCCCATGGCGCGCCGGTGGCCCTTAACGTCATAGCTGATCGCCCCGAGGAACTGGAGGCAACGCCGGACCAGATCCAGGCGCACCGTAACCTGGTCCTGCAGGCCAATGCGGTCTTTGGTTCCCACCATTACGAACATTATGACTTCCTGCTCGCCCTGACGGAAGAACTGGGCCGTATCGGGCTTGAACACCATCAGTCCAGCGAAAACAGCGGTCCGCGTGGCTACTTCACGAAGTGGGACAAGACCTTCCCCTTCCGCGATCTGCTGCCGCATGAGTTCACCCATTCGTGGAACGGCAAATTCCGTCGCCCCGAGGATCTGTGGGCGGCCGATTTCAATACTCCGCATCGCGGCTCCCTGCTGTGGATTTACGAAGGGCAGACCCAGTACTGGGGATATGTCCTCGCCGCGCGCAGTGGCCTGATGACCCAGCCGCAGGTGCTTGATGCGATTGCGCTGGTGGCGGCGACCTATGACGGGCGTGCCGGCCGGCTGTGGCGTCCGCTGGTCGATACGACCAATGATCCCGTGATCGCGCGGCGTACCTCCCTGTCATGGCGCAGCTGGCAGCGGAGCGAGGATTACTATTCCGAAGGGCAGCTGCTGTGGCTGGAGGCCGATACTCTCCTGCGTCAGCTTTCGCACGGGCAGCATTCGCTGGATGACGTGGCGCGGCAGTTCTTTGGCGTTGATGACGGCAGCGTCGTGACGCATACCTACCGCCGCGAGGACATGATTGCCGCGCTCAACGCGGTGCAGCCGTACGACTGGGCCAAATTCCTGCATGACCGCGTGGATGTGGTGACCCAGCACGCGCCGCTTGAGGGGCTGGCGCGCGGTGGCTACAGGCTGGTTTACGCGAAGGAGCCCTCCGCCTACCAGTCGGCGCGTCAGGCGCTGCTGAAAATGAACGATTACACCTTCTCCCTCGGCTTCGCCATCAACCAGAAGGGCAAGCTGCTGAACGTCGAATGGAACAGCCCGGCATGGCAGGCTGGCCTGACGATGGATGAGGAAATCGTGGCCGTTAACGATCTGGCATATGATGGGGATACCCTGTCGGATGCGATCACCGCGGCGACCGCGGCAGGAAGTGCGCCGATCCGCCTGCTGATCCGCGCGGGTGACCGTTACAAGACGGTTTCCATCCCCTATCACGGAGGCCTGCGTTATCCCCGTCTGGAACGTATCGCCAATACGCCAGACATGCTGGCCGATATCCTCAAGCCCCGGACGATTGCACAATGAGGCAGTCGGCACGCAACCTGCTGATGGGAAGCCTGCTGCTGGCGACATGGCATGGCGGGGCGCGGGCGGCCGATACCTCGCTCGACTGTTTTGCGCAGAGTGCCGCCACGCAGGGATATTCGCTGGGTCTGCCACGTAACGCGACGCTCACGCCCGACGGGCGTGGCGCGCTGTTCCTGCGCAGTGGACCACGCGATACCGCCCTGCAGCTGTGGCTTTATGACATCGCAAGCGGTCAGGAAACGGCCCTGACGCATGTGGCGTCAAAGGACGAACACCTGTCGGTGGAGGAAAAGGCCCGGCGCGAACGCGCACGCCTGACGATGACTGGCGTGACCGCGTTCGAAGTGGCCGACAACGGCAGGTCCGCCATCGCCAGTCAGGCGGGGCGGCTGCTGAAGGTGAACCTGACCGATCACGGCGTTACGGCGCTGCCGGGTGATCAGTGGGGCGCGCCGCGTCTGTCGCCGGATGGACGCTATATCGCCGCGGTCAAGGATAATGATGTCCATGTCATAGCGCTTGACAGCGGGAAGTCCCATCGGGTCACGCACGGCGGCAAGCCGGACCTGACGCATGGCGTGGCGGAATTCGCGGCGGCCGAGGAACTGGATCGTCACGACGGCATGTGGTGGTCGCCCGACAGCCGTTCCCTCGTCTATGAGGAAGCGGACCTTTCGGGGGTGGAGGAGCATTACATTGCGGACCCTGAAAATCCCGCGACGGCGCCGGTTGCCTTTCGCTATCCCAAGGCAGGCACGCCGAACGCCAGGGTACGTCTGGGCATCATAAAGCGGCATGGTGGCCATACCCGCTGGATACGCTGGGACAACAACGCCTATCCCTATGTCGTGCGCGTGGTCTGGTCGAAGGAGACCGGGCGGCTGTCGCTGGTGGTGATGAACCGCGCGCAGAGCGAGGAACGCGTGCTGGATGTCAATCCGCGCACGGGGCGGACGACCGAACTGCTGGCGGAACATGATCCGGCATGGGTGAATATCGCGCCCACTGCCCGGACCTCGGGCCTGTCCCTGCCCCACTGGCTCAAGGACGGACAGCATTTCCTGTGGGCATCGGAACGCAGCGGGAAATGGCAGCTGGAGATGCGGCATGCGGACGGTACGCTCGACCATGTGCTGACGCCTGCGAACCTGCCGTTTGCCTCGCTGGATGATGTTGACGAGGCGCATCATGCGATCACCTTTACGGCGACGCCGGATCGTATGGGAACGGCCGTCTATCGGCAGGATCTGGATACCGGGGCGATAACGCCGCTGGCGACGGATGCCGGGCTGCATCAGGTGCATTTCGCATCGGACCGCCATGACGCATTTATCGACCGGTTCAATGCCGCCGATGGAAGCGTGCATGTCGCGCTGCGGGACCATGACGGCCGGATAACGGCGACATTGCCCGACGTGGCGCAGGCCCTTCCGGCATTCAACATGCAGTTCCTGACGGTCGGGGCGCAGGGATATGACGCGATGGTCGTCAGGCCCGTCAATTTCCGCCGCGGGCAGCGCCTGCCGGTCATCCTGTCGGTCTATGCCGGGCCGGGATACAAGGAAGTCCTGCGCGCGCCGCGCATGCATGCGGAAAAACAGTGCCTGGCCAATCAGGGCTTCATTGTCGTCAGTCTGGATGGCCGAGGCACGCCGGGTCGTGATCGGGACTGGGAACGCGCGATCAGGAATGACCTGATCGATGCGCCGCTGGAGGATCAGGTCGCCGGGGTGAAGGCCCTCGGGCAGAAGTTCCCCGAGATGGATATGAACCGTGTTGGTGTCTATGGCTGGTCATTCGGTGGATATTTCACCGCCATGGCGGTCATGCGGCATCCCGAACTGTTCCGCGCGGGCGTGGCCGGCGCGCCGCCGGTCGATTTTTCCGATTACGATACCGCCTATACCGAACGCTATCTCGGTCTGCCGGATCAGGATGTCGCGGGCTACCGGACCAGTAATGTTCTGACATATGCGGCAAACCTGTCCCGTCCCCTGATGCTGATCCACGGGGTGACGGACGATAACGTCTATTTCATCAATACCCTGAAACTGACGCGTGCCCTGATCACGGCGGGACGTCCGTATGACCTGATGCTGCTGCCGGGGACGCATATGCTTTCGGATCCGATATTGCGCGCCAATGTTTCGATCGCCCGCATGCGTTATCTGAAAGATCACCTGCCGCCAGTACGTTCCGGCAAATCCGGATAAGGGGCTGTCTGGAAACAACCTGCTAAAAAATAACAAAAGTTTTTGGATGCCGCCTTTTTTCGCAAAAGGCGGCATCTCTGTATTGTCGGGCTTGCCTTTTCACCCAGTCCCTAAGGGAAAGGACATCGATACAGGGTTTCCATGATCCTTGTATTTCCCGAAAAAAAGGCAGTCAGACCGATCCCGCTGACGATCTTTTGCGATCGTCAGCGGTTTTTTTTATCTGCCGCATCCATGAAACAGGATGACGGACGTCCCCTCCCTATCCTTTCTTCCTGTCAGAAGATCCGGGGGATGCCGTGGCGGTCTGTTGTACCGTCTTTTCAGTCCATCCGCCCCCCAGCGCACGATAAAGCGTGACCAGGTTCTGGTATTTCGAAACCAGCACGAAGATCTGCCATTGCTGGGCCTGAAACAGGGAGCGCTGTGATTCAAGGGTGGTCAGATAGGAATCCGTCCCGGCCTCGTACCGCATCTTCGCCAGCCGGTAAGCATCGGCCGAGGACGTGACAAGCTGGTCAACCTGCTCGCCTTCATAATGATAGGCCGAACGCCCTGCCAGCGCATCGGCCACCTCCCGGAATGCCGACTGGATCGTCTTTTCATAGGCCGCGACCTTGACGTTCCGTTCCGCGCGCGACGCCTTGAGGTTACCGCTGTTCTGTCCCCAGCTCAGCAGTGGGACCTGCAGCTGCGGGGAAACCCCCCATGTGGTCCCGGCCGCCGTAAACAGGCGATGTGGCTGCAGGCTGCTGATGCCGTCCGATGCCGTCAGGGTGATGCGTGGATAAAACGCCGCCTTTGCCGCGCCGATGTCGGCATTGGCCGCCTTCAGGTCATGTTCCGCCGCGATGACGTCCGGGCGGTGTTCCAGCACGTCGGACGGCAGGCCGGGTGGCAGGTCCTGCATCAGGGTCTGCTGACCGAATGGACGCGGCGGCGGCAGGTTGTCCGGAATTGGCGCGCCGATCAGAAGCGTGAGGAGGTTCGTATCCTGCTCCACCCGGCGCTGTGAATCCGCCATGAAGGCAGCACTCTGTTCCACCTGCGTTTCGGTCTGCCGCAGGGTGAGCTGGTCTGCCTCCCCATGCTCGAACCTGGCCCGGACCATGTCGAGGGTGGCTTTCTGCGAATTCATGGTGGCTTCCGACAGCTTGAGGGCCTCCTGATCCCCCAGCCACGAGATATAGGCGTTCGCAACCTGCGCAATGATGCTGATGAGCATGGCGCGCGCATTCTCGCGCTGCATCAGTGCATGTTCGGCCGCCTCCCGGGAGAGGCTGCGGATACGTCCGAACAGGTCGATTTCATAGGACGAAAAACCGATGCCCATGTTGAAATATTTGAACATGGGCGGGTTGGACCCGGCGTCCAGACCCGGCGCGAAGCTCAGACCCGCAGCGCGGGACGGTCCCTGGAACATCGCGCCCCCATTGCCGCCGATCTGGGGGAACAGTCCGGCATGCTGGATGTCGAACTGCCCCTGCGCGCGGCGGACGTTGGCCGCGGCCTGCCGCAGGTCGCGATTGTCACGGATGGCAATGGCGATCAGCGCCTTCAGTCGCGGATCGGTAAAGAATTCCGACCAGCCTAGGTCGGCGGCCAGCGTGTTTTCCATGACCGACTGGCTTGTGGTCGCATAGGAAGGCCAGCTTTTGGAAACCGGGGCCACGGGCCGCTTGTAATGCGGGATCATGGTGCACCCCGTGACAAGCGCCGTTATGGCGCCGAGCGCCACACCACGAAGGGAAGACTTGTTCATCAGTGTTCTCCCCCCGGGATTTCAGGGGCTGTGGTAGGTTGCGCGCGTTTGCTCAGGCGGCGCACCTTGAACAGGCGCAGGACCACGACAAAGAACAGCGGCACGAAATAGACAGCCAGCAGCGTCGCCGTCAGCATGCCCCCCACCACGGCGGTGCCGATGGCCACACGCGCGGCCGAACCCGCGCCCGTTGCGATCGCCAGCGGAAACACGCCGACCACGAACGCGATGGAGGTCATGAGGATGGGCCGCAGGCGTTCACGCCCGGCTTCGAGCACGGATTCTTCCAGCGTGGCGCCATTTTCGAAAAACGCCTTGGCGAATTCCACGATAAGAATAGCGTTCTTGACCGCCAGCCCCACCGTGGTCAGCAGGCCGACCTGGAAATAGACGTCATTTGCCATGCCACGCAGCAGGGTCGCGACAATCGCCCCCAGCACGCCCAGCGGAACAACCAGCAGCACGGCGAACGGGATGGCCCAGCTTTCATACAGGGCGGCAAGGCAGAGCAGGATGACAACCAGCGCCAGCGCATAGAGCGGCCCGGTGGAGGACCCCGATGCCATCTGTTCGAACGACAGACCGGTCCATTCGTAACCGATGCCGGGGGGCAGCTTGGCAAGGATTTCCTTCATGGCCTCGATCGAGTCACCCGAACTGTAGCCATATGCGGGCTGGCCGAGGATTTCAAAGGCGTTGAGGCCATTATAATCCTCGACCTTCTGCGGCCCCACGATCCACTGTCCTGAAACGAAGGCATTGAATGGTACCATGCCGCCCGTGGCGTTGCGGATATACCATTTGTTCAGGTCGTCGGGGATCATGCGGGAATCCGCTTCGCCCTGGATATAGACCTGCTTCACACGGTCATCGCGCATGAACTGGTTGACATAGATCGAACCCAGTGCGCCCTCGATGGTGGTATTGATGTCGGCGATACTGATTCCCAGCGCGTTCGCCTTTTCGCGGTCGATATCCAGATGGAACTGTGGCGCGTCCTCCATGCCGTTGGGGCGCACCGCCGCCAGCCGGCGGTCTTTTGACGCCAGCCCCAGCACCATGTTGCGCGCCGCCAGCAGCTGGGCATGGCTGACGTGGCCACGGTCCTCCAGCTCCAGGTCAAAGCCGGTGGCATTGCCCAGTTCCAGAACCGCAGGCGGGTTGATGGCAAAGATCTGCGCCACCGGGTCGCCCCAGAAATGCTGCATGATGCGCCCGGCAATCGCCGTCGATGTCTGCGACGCCGCCGGGCGTTCGTCCCAGTCCTTGAGCCGGATGAAGAAGGCGCCGGCACTCTGGCCCTGCCCGGCAAAGTTGAACCCGTTCATGGCATAGACGGATTCGACATTCCGGCCTTCGGTCTTGAGGATGTAATCGCTGACCTTGGTGTTGACGGCCGCCGTTTCCTCCAGCGTGGAGCCGGGCGGCATGGTGATCTGACCAAAGATCAGGCCCTGGTCCTCATCAGGCAGGAAGCCGCCCGGCAGCTTCATGAACAGCCAGCCCACGCCCGCCGTGATCACCACGAACACCAGCATGGAAAGGCCCGTATGTCCCAGCACGCGGCGCACGCCGTTCTGGTATCCATTGGTCAGGCGCGTGAAATGCCGGTTGAACCAGCCCGCGGCCCCCGTCGTCTTTTCATGTGTACCGGGCTTGAGCATGGTGGCGCACAGGGCGGGCGTCATGATCATGGCCACCACGACCGAAAGCCACATGGCCGCGACAATGGTGATGGAGAACTGCCGGTAAATCACGCCCGTCGAACCACCAAAGGCGGCCATGGGCAGAAACACCGCCGTCAGCACCAGCACGATGCCGACCAGCGCCCCCGAGATTTCATCCATCGACTGGCGCGCCGCTTCGGCGGGGGAGAGTTTCTTTTCCGTCATCACGCGCTCGACATTCTCGACCACGACAATGGCGTCATCCACCAGCAGGCCCACCGCCAGCACCATCGCCAGCATGGTCAGGGTATTGATGGAAAAACCCAGCGCGGCAAGGATGCCGAACGTCCCCAGCAGGACCACCGGAACCGCGATCGTGGGGATCAGGGTCGCGCGGAAGTTCTGCAGGAACACCAGCATCACCAGGAACACCAGTGCGATCGCCTCGGCCAGGGTGATGACCACTTCCTGGATCGACAGGACGATGAACGGCTTGGTATCAAGCGGATAGACGGTCTTCAGCCCCGGCGGAAAGAACTGCTCCAGCTCATGGATCTGCGCGCGCACCGCCGTTTCGGTCTGGAGCTGGTTCGCCCCGGGGGCAAGCTTCAGCGCCATGCCGGATGCCGGCATGTTGTTATAGGCGGAATAGGTATTATAGGTCTGCGGCCCCAGTTCCACATGCGCCACGTCACGGATGCGCACCTGTGATCCGTCCTGCTGCACCCGCAGCAGGATCCTGCCGAATTCCTCGGGCGAGCTCAGGCGCGTCGGACCGATGATGGTCGCGTCCAGACGTGCGCCATTGACCGCAGGCACCCCGCCGAGTTCACCCGACGAAACCTGGATGTTCTGGGTCTGGATCGCGGTCTGCACGTCCCCTACCGTCAGGCCGTACTTGTACAGCTTGTTCGGGTCCAGCCAGATGCGCATGGCATATTCGGAGCCGAACTGCGTATGGTCGCCCACGCCCGTGACACGGCTGAGCGGGTCGGAGATATTGGACGATACGTAATCGGCAATATCGGCGCCGCTCATGCTGTGGTCGGTGGAAATGAAGGCGATCACCATCATGAAGTTCTTGACGGCCTTCGTAATGCTCAGCCCCTGGGCGGTGACCTCCTGCGGCAGGCGTGGCTGGGCCAGCTGCAGCTTGTTCTGCACCTGCACCTGCGCGATATCGGGGTTGGTGCCCTGCGCGAAGGTCAGGTCGATTTCCATCTGACCCGATGCGTAGGACTGCGCGGAGATGTATTCCAGATGGTCCAGACCGAACATCTGCTGCAGGATCGGGCGCACCACCGTATCGTTCACCGTGTTGGCGGACGCGCCGGGATAGGTCACCGATATGGCGATCTGTGGCGGGGCGATGCTGGGATACTGCGCGATGGGCAGCCGGAAGATCGAGACCCCGCCGACAAGCATGATGATCAGGCCGATCACCCATGCGAAGACGGGCCGGTCGATAAAAAAGCGCGACAGCGACATGGGGCGTTATCCTGCCTTGGCCGGGGCGGCCGCATCGAGCGGCGTGACGGTGTCGCCCGGGTGGATTTTCTGCAGTCCTTCGACCACCACGCGCTCGTCCCCTTTCAGCCCGTCGGTCACGAGCCAGTCCGTGCCAATGGCCTGCCCGACCGTGATCGGGCGCAGGCTGACCTTGTTGGCGGCATCAATGACCCAGACCTGCGGGTCGCCATGCGAATTGCGCTGCACCGCCTGCTGCGGCACCAGCAGCGCCCTGGGGTCGGTGCCTTCCTTAAGCTGCGCATGGACATACATGCCCGGCAGAAGCAGCTTGTCCGGGTTGGGCATGATTGCCCGCACGATCACCGTGGCGGTCGATTCATCGACGTTGACTTCGGAAAATTCCATGCTGCCGGGATGTTCGTATTTCGTCCCGTCCTCCAGCTGGATCGACACGCTTGCCGTGTTGTTCCCGTTGCGCTGCAGTCGTCCCTGTGCCAGTTCGCGGCGGAAACGCAGCAGTTCGGTGGCCGGCAGGTTGACGTCCACATAGATGGGATCCAGCCGCGTCACGATTGCCACGTTACTGTTCTGGTTCGCAATTGCCAGCGCACCGACCGTCAGAAGCGATCGCCCGATCCGTCCGGTGATGGGGGCATACATCTTGGTATAGCCCAGATCGACGGCCGCGCGTTCGACCTGCCCCTGCGCGGTCAGGATCTCGCCCTGCGCTTCCTTTTCGGCGGCAAGGGCATCGTCGTAATCCTGCTGGCTGACGGCATGGGCGCGCACCAGCGGTCCGTAGCGGTTGAGTTTCGCGCGCGCCGTCATCTCCGCCGCCTGCGCGCGCACCAGCTGCCCCTTTGCCGAATCATAGGAGGCTTGGTACGGGGCGGCATATATCTGGTACAGCTGCTGTCCGGCGGTGACGTCCGAACCTTCGGTAAACAGGCGCTGTTCGATCACGCCGCTGACCTGCGGGCGGACCTGCGCGATTTCAAAGGCCTCCGTACGACCGGGCAGCGTGGTGGTGATTTCAACGGGTTGCGCCTTGAGCGTAACAAAGGTGACCTGCTGCGGGGGCGGCGCAGGGGGGGCTCCCCTGCGGTTACAGCCCGCAAGGGCAAGCAGGACAGCGGCCGGGGCGATGGCCTGAAAATAACGCTGGCTTTTCAAAGTTTTGACCTTGCCTTTGCAGTCTGTCTGCCACGACATCGGAAAAATCCTGTTTCAGAATGCAGCATGCACGACGTGCCCGAGGGAGACGGAAGGAAAAAGAAACCACTTGGTTTTCTAGGGAATGAAAACTATATCGTCTTCATAAGGCGGTCAAGCCGTCTGTGGTGACAGGGCGTACGCAACTGGGCGAGGTGATGGAAAACAGCAACAGCCATAAATTGCAGGATGCAGTCTGCTCCCCTGCCGAGGAAAAGCCGCGTTGCGGCCGCCCCCCGGAGATGGAGGAATGCGTCAGGCGTGAACGTATCCTGGAGGCTGCGTGTAAAGTCCTGCAAAAGCACGGATATCATGGTGCATCGATGGACAAGGTGGCCGAATGTTCGGGCATGTCCAAGCGTACGCTGTACAAGATGTTTCCGTCCAAGCTGGAACTGTTCCAGATCCTGATCCGTGATCGCCTGTTCGATGTAAGGCCACAGGTGGCGCCCGAGGCCACGACGGCGGAAGAGGAACTGACCAGCCTGCTGATCGATCTGGCGCGCACGATCCTGCGCCCGGACCGTATTTCCCTGATCCGGGCGATCATCACGGAAAGTTCTGAGTCGGAGGATGTGCGCGAAATCATCGCGACGCTGGAAACCGGCGGTGACGACAATGCGCTGGAGACGTGGCTGCAGGCCTATTGCAGGCAGCACGGATATGCCCGCACCAACGTCCGGTCATGGGGAAAAATGCTGTTCGGGATGACAGTGGGCGATTTCATTTTCGAAACGCTGGGCTGTGCGCAAAAGCCCCTTACCTGCGATGCCATCCAGCAGCGGACAGGCATGGCCGTCCGGATTTTCCTGTCGGGCCTGAAAAGCATTCACCCCGCCTGACCCACGGGGGCCGCGTGCATGACGCGGCGATGGCGGCGGGGTGTCATGTCACACGAAACCGGGCCACGATCGTGGCCCGGTTGTATAATCAGGCTTTCGCCTTTTCAAATAGGGTCGAGACGACCTGCTGTGCTTCCTGCTGGATCTGTTTGAGGTGATCCGCGCTAATGAAGCTTTCGGCATAGATCTTGTAAACGTTTTCCGTTCCGGACGGACGGACCGCGAACCAGCCATCTTCCGCCGTGACCTTGATGCCGCCAAAGGCAACATTGTTTCCCGGCGCCTTTGTCAGCCTGGCGCGCACGGGCTGTCCCCCCAGTTCGGTCAGATAGGCAAGCTGATCGGCCGAAACCTTCTTGAGCAGCGCCTTCTGTTCGGGATCGGCCGCGACATCGATGCGGGCATAGAACGGGGTGCCCAGCTTCTGGGTCAGCTGCGTATAGATCTGGCTGGGGTCAAGCTTTGTCTTGGCCGTGATTTCCGCCGCCAGAAGGCCGAGGATGATCCCGTCCTTGTCCGTGGACCATGCGCCCGCGTCGTTGCGCAGGAAGGACGCGCCCGCGCTTTCCTCTCCACAGAAGCCCAGGGAGCCGTTGCTCAGCCCGTCGACGAACCATTTGAACCCGACCGGCATTTCCACGAACTTGCGGCCCAGCATGTTGGCGACGCGTTCGATCATCGCGCTGCTGACGAGGGTGATGCCAACGCCGGCATCCTTGCCCCACCCGGCCCGGTGGTTGAACAGGTAGGAGATTGCCGCCGAGAGGTAATGGTTGGGATTCATCAGCCCGGATGTACGGGTGACAATTCCATGACGGTCCGCATCGGTGTCGTTGGCGAACGCGACGTCAAATTTATCGCGCAGGTCGATCAGGCGCGCCATCGCATAGGGTGATGAGCAGTCCATGCGGATCTTGCCATCCCAGTCGGCGGTCATGAAACGGAAGGTGGGATCGACTTCCTCGCTGACGACCGTTGCATTGATGCCGTAACGCTCGATGATCGGCTTCCAGTAATGAACCGCGGCACCGCCCAGCGGGTCGATTCCGATCTTCACGCCCGATTCACGGATGGCCGCCATATCGACGACATTTTCCAGATCAGCGACATAGGGCGTGATGTAATCATACTTGTGGACATGCGGGGAACCGAGGGCCTGCGCATACGCGATGCGGTGCACGCCTTCCATCCGGGCCTCAAGGAACTCGTTGGCCTTGTTCTGGATCCAGGTGGTGACATCGGTATCTGCAGGGCCGCCATTGGGCGGGTTGTATTTGAAGCCGCCATCCTCAGGCGGGTTGTGCGACGGGGTGATGACCACGCCATCCGCCAGATCGGTCTTGCGGCCGTGGTTATAGGTCAGGATCGCGTGTGAGATGACGGGCGTCGGGGTATAGCCGCCATCCTGATCGATCATCACCTGCACCTTATTGGCGGCGAACACTTCCAGCGCACTGGCCAGCGCCGCTTCGGACAGGGCATGCGTGTCGATGCCGATGAACAGCGGGCCGGTGATGCCCGCCTTGGCGCGGTAAAGGCAGATGGCCTGGCTGATGGCAAGGATGTGGTGTTCGTTGAAGCTGTTGCTCAGCGAGGAGCCGCGATGTCCCGATGTGCCGAACGAAACCCGCTGGGTCGGGATCTTCGGATCAGGCTTGCCCGTGAAATAAGCGGTCATCAGGCGTGGAATATTGACCAGAATGGATGCCGGTGCGGGTTTCCCGGCCAGGGGACTGATATTGGTGGACATTAGGTGTCTCCGTGAAAGGATTCTGGGTATGTGGGGTGTCCGCCTGGACGATCACGGGAATATCTCATTCATTCAATGACGATCTGTACATGATGAAATGTGCCTGCGTCGAGACGGGAAATGGCAGTTCATGTATTTTTTCGCGGACCTGCGGGAATGGCCATGGGTGGAAGCGATGGACCGCGTGCAGGCGATGTTGAAATACAACGATGTGTCTGTTTCGCAACAGTCGCCAGAATGACAAGTTTAAATATGCATGCTCATATCCACATTTCCATAAAATTGGTCATACCCTGTGTTTATACTTTTTCTGTCCTGCGTGGTAATTGACGCAGATCATCGGGAATTACTGCCATAATCATGCAGATGTCAGCCGGTTTCCATTATTCCGGCATGTGGCCCAAAATTTCAGGAGAAGACCTTTTTTCAAGTATTAATTAATATGACTTTTAATAAATTAATCTGAAGGCAAAATAAAATTCAGGAAATATTATGTAAATATCCCCATCCCCTATCCATCACTTAACCGTGATTGCCGCACCGCAGCAGTCAGCCTGCGTTGCACGAAGACAGACTGTTCCACGGTTTTTGCAATGGGGGCCTTCCGCGGATGAATTTTGCCAGTACGCATCCAGCCTGTCCGTTGGAACTGCTGTCCGTAGCATCGGAAATGTTTCCTTTTGTAAAAACGGGGGGACTTGGCGACATTGTCGGCACCCTTCCCCATGCGCTGGCCCGCCACGGGATCAGGACACGCACGCTGGTGCCGGGATATCCCGCGCTTCTGTCGGCCATGGGAAGCCCTCGATGCGCTGCGCGCTTTTCGGACGTGCTGGGACATTCCGGGACGATATGGGAAAGTTACTTATGCGGAAATGATATTTTCATACTCGACGTGCCCGCCCTGTATGACCGTCCCGGCGATCCCTATATGGGGCCGGATGGAAATGACTGGCCCGACAACGATATCCGTTTCGCCGTTCTGGCGCGCGTGGCCGCACACATCGCGCAGGGCATGATTGACGGATATCGTCCCGATCTGGTGCAGGCCCATGATTGGCAGGCCGGGCTGACGGCGGCATACCTGCATTATGATGGCTCTGTCGCGCCGCCTGTCATCCAGACGATCCATAACCTTTCCTTTCAGGGCTGTTTTCCGCCTTCCGCCCTGTCCCGCCTTGGCCTGCCGGATCGGGCCATGTGTGTCGACGGAGTGGAATATTACGGCAATATCGGTTTCCTGAAGGCCGGGCTTCATTTTTCCGCCTGGATTACGACCGTATCGCCCACCTATGCGCGTGAAATCCAGACGCCCGAGGGGGGGATGGGGCTTGGCGGGTTGCTGCGGACACGCGCGCGTGTCCTGACGGGCATCCTGAACGGGATCGATACCGACATATGGGACCCGGAACATGATCCCGACGTCCATTTTCCCTATCGCCTGCGCGATCTTGCGGGACGCAGGCCGAACAAACGGGCGCTGCAGGCGGAATTCGGCCTGCCGCAGGATCCGGATGCGTTCCTTCTGGGGATTGTCAGCCGCCTGACGATGCAAAAGGGCATCGATCTGCTGTCACAGGCCGCTGACGAAATCCTGCAGGACAATACGCAGCTTGTCGTGGTCGGCAGCGGGTCCCTGCCGATCCAGCGCGAACTGTCCGCCCTGCAGCGCCGTTTTCCCCGGCGGTTTGCCTGCCATCTGGGATATAGCGAGGCGCTGGGCCATCGCATGCCGGCCTCGGCCGATGCCATGCTGATGCCTTCGCGTTTCGAACCGTGCGGCCTGACACAGATGAGCGCGTGCCATTATGGCAGCGTGCCGATCGCATCCCGCGTGGGCGGGCTGGCGGATACCATCGTCGATGCCAATGCGGCGGCGATCGCGGGCAATGCAGCGACGGGTTTCCTGTTTTCCCCTGTCGATGCGCAGTCCCTTGTCGCGGAAGTACGGCGCGCGCGCACGGTTTTTCGCGACCCGGCCGCCTGGTCCGTCCTGCAACGCAACGCCATCGCCTATGACGTTTCGTGGTGTGGCAAGGCGGCGCAATATGCCAACCTGTTCCGTGCGGTTGTCGCGCACGCCCGACCACAAGTGCGCGGCGATGACAACGTGGTTCCCCTGCGTCGTGACGGTCAGTCCACGCGGCGCGCGATTGCCCGCCAGCCCAGACCACGCACCAGAATCCCGCATTGAGTTCGCGATATTCCTTTCTTTTACGCGACTGTTTTCGAAATGGCGGCGGATTGCAAAGTAATGCCCAGACCGGATGACAAAATCCTTTATGCCATTCCCGATGGAACCGGCGCGCTGTTTGATGGCACCTGTGGCGATCCGTTTTCCATCCTGGGACGGCATAATGCCGGGTCTGTTGATATCATCCGCGTTTTTTATCGCGATGCGCGCCGGGTGCGTCTGGTTGTCGCGCGACGCAATGGCGGGTGGGCTGAACGCCCGATGCGCCGCGTTGATGATGGCGGCCTTTACATAGGGCATATTTCCGCAGGGGCGGCCTACCGGCTGAAGGTGACATGGGCCGACGGGGTGGAGGAAACGGCGGATCCCTATTCCTTTCCCCTGTTGCTCAGTGAACGTGAAATGGACCTCTTCCTGTCTGGCCGGCCGGGCAGGCTGGATCAGGTCATGGGCGCACGTCCCATGCGGGTCGAGGACGTCGCGGGGGTGCGTTTCGCGGTATGGGCCCCGCATGCGCGACGTGTATCGGTCGTGGGGGATTTCAATATCTGGGACGGGCGCCGCCATCCGATGCGACTGCGGCATGAGGCGGGCATATGGGAAATATTCATCCCCGGAATTGGCGCGGGGGAGCGGTACAAATACGAAATACTGGACCATAACGGACGCATTGGCCCGCACAAGTCGGATCCTTTTGCCCTGTGCGCCGAAATCCCGCCCGCCACCGCGTCGATCATTGTCGCCCCCTCCCCTTTTTCATGGACCGACGGGGAGTGGATGCGCGATCGTGGCTGCAGGCAGTCCGATGATGCCCCCATCGCGATATACGAGGTTCATGCCCCATCGTGGCGGCGTCCCACGGGCGATCCCGCCCTTACCATGTCATGGGATGATCTGGCGCGTGAACTGCTGCCACATGCGCGGGACGGGGGCTTCAGCCATATCGGCCTCATGCCCGTCATGGAACATCCGTCCGGCTGGGTATGGGGCTGTCCCCCGCTGGGACTGTTCTGTCCTTCGGCGCGGCACGGGGCGCCCGAAGGCTTCGCGCGTTTCGTGGATGCATGTCACGGCATGCAGACGGGGGTGATCCTTGACTGGATGCCTGATCGCCTTCCCCCCGACATGCATGGGAATGCCTGTTTCGATGGAACGGCATTATATGAACATCCGCATCCCCCCGCCGGTCCCCTGACGGAAGGAAGGCCGCTGTTTTATGATCTGGGCCGTCGCGAAGTCCGCGGCTTCCTGATCTCCAGCGCCCTGATGTGGCTGGAGCGTTACCACCTTGACGGGCTGCGCGTGGATACGCAGCCTGTTTCGGCGGACCGGCAGGAAGAAATGGCCGTTTTCCTGCGTGAACTCAACGAAGCCATTGCCGGGCGCGTGCCGGGCGCTGCTGTCATCGCGTCCGATACCCTGTCCACATCCGGCGTCACAGTGCCCGTGACGCAGGGGGGCATGGGATTTTCCTTTCAGTGTAATACCGCCCTGCCGCGGGTGCTGTCGGCCTATATGGAGCGCGACCCGTTATGGCGCGGGGGATTTCACGGGGACATCATTGCCGGATCCGATACGGCATTTTCCGAAAAGTTCATCCTCTGTCATGCACATTCCTTCGGCATGCGCGACGGGCGGTCGCTGCTGTCGCGTCTGGCCGGGGATGCGTGGCAGAAACAGGCGTGCCTGCGGACCTACCTGTCCTTCATGTGGGGATGGCCCGGCAAGAAACTGCTCTTCATGGGGCTGGAACTGGCGCAGGAAAGCGTATGGAATCCCGAAGGGCAGCTGGACTGGGATTCGTCGCGCCTGCCCGCGCCGGTCGGAATGCGGCGCATGGTGGGGGACCTGAACCGCCTTTATCGTGGTTATCCCGCCCTTCATCGTGGCGACTGCGCGCCTGACGGGTTTTCATGGGTGATTCGCGACGATACGCAGAACAGCGTCTTCGCGTGGCTGCGGCATACGGTCGGCAGCGCCCCCGTGCTGGTCATCTGCAACATGACGCCCGTGGTCCGGCATGATTACCGTGTCGGCGTGCCCTATCGGGGGTACTGGCGTGAAATCCTCAACAGCGACGCGGTTGAATATGGGGGCGCCGGCGTGGGGAACGCGGGCGGGGTGCATGCGCACGATCATGGGGCGCACGGGTTTGAACATTCCTGCGTCCTGACCTTGCCGCCCCTGGGCGTACTGTATCTCAGCATGGCGGAGGCCGACCTGTCATGACGACATGGCCCACCCGGCTGGAGGCAGGCAGTCCCTATCCGCTGGGGGCGACGTGGGACGGGCTGGGGGTCAATTTCGCCGTGTTTTCCGCCCATGCGCAGCGCATGGACCTGTGCATTTTCGACAAGGCGGGCCGCCGGGAGGTCGCACGTTTCTGCCTGCCGGAATATACTGACGAGGTCTGGCACGGATATCTGCCCGAAGGGCGCCCGGGACTGCTGTACGGGTTTCGCGCCTTCGGGCCTTATGATCCCGTACGCGGGCACCGCTTCAATCCGCACAAGCTGCTGCTTGATCCCTATGCAAAGGGGCTGCACGGTTCGCTGGTCTGGTCCGATGCGCTGTTTGGATACCGTATCGGCGGGCCGCGTGGCGACCTGTCCTTTGACCGTCGCGACAGTGGACAGGCCATGCCCAAATGCGTGGTAAGCGGCGGCGGATTTGAATGGGGAAAGGACCGCCTGCCCGCCGTGCCGTGGGGACATACCGTCATCATGGAGGCCCATGTCCGTGGCATGTCGATCCTGCGCGATGACATCCCGCCGGCCGAACGCGGCACGTTCCGCGCCCTGTCGCATCCCGCCACGATCGAATACCTGACAAAGCTGGGGGTGACGACGCTGGAACTGATGCCCGTGCAGGCATTCGCGCGCGACCGTTTCCTGCTGGAACGCGGGCTGACCAATTACTGGGGCTACAGCACGCTGGGGTTCTTTGCCCCGCATCCGGCCTATCTTTCGGATGGGTCGATGCATGAAATGCAGGCCGCGATCCGGCGCCTGCATGCCGCAGGGATCGAGGTCATCATGGATGTGGTCTATAACCACACCTGCGAAGGAAACGAACTGGGGCCGACGCTGTCATGGCGGGGGCTGGACAATGCCACGTATTACCGGCTGGTCCCCGCTGACGAACGGCATTTCATCAACGATACGGGGTGTGGGAACACGCTGAACCTTTCGCACCCGCGCGTGTTGCAGATGGTGATGGACTCCCTGCGCTACTGGGCGGTGAATTTCCATATCGACGGTTTCCGCTTTGATCTTGGCACCACGCTGGGGCGTGAAGCCTATGGCTTTGATCCATGTTCGGGGTTCTTCGACGCCCTGCGGCAGGATCCGGTGCTTTGCCGGCTAAAGCTGATCATGGAACCGTGGGATCCGGGGCCGGGTGGCTATCAGCTGGGCAATTTTCCGCCCGGGCTGGCGGAATGGAACAACCGTTTCCGCGATACCACGCGCCGGTTCTGGCGCGGCGACGAACTGCAGCGTGGCGACATGGCCGTGCGGCTGTCCGGATCCGGGGACCTGTTCGACCGTCGCGGCCGACGTCCGTGTGCCTCCATCAATTTCGTGACGGCGCATGACGGGTTCACCCTGATGGATCAGGTCAGCTACGTCGAACGCCATAACGCGGCGAACGGCGAAGACGGGCGGGACGGGCATGCCGACAACCTGAGCGCGAACTGGGGCGTCGAAGGGCTATCGGACGATCCGGGAATCAGCCGGACCCGGACACTCGTGCGCCGTGGCATGCTGGCGACGCTTCTTCTGGCGCAGGGAACACCCATGCTGCTGGCGGGTGACGAATTCGGACAGACCCAGCAGGGCAACAACAATGCCTACTGTCAGGATAACGCGACAAGCTGGCTTGACTGGTCGCGGGCCGACGAACCACAGGGCCGCGAAATGCAGGCCTATGTCGCGAAACTGACCGCCCTGCGTCAGGAGCATCCATCGGTCCGGGGCGACACGTTCTGGCACGACCGGCACTGCCCCTCCCCCGATATCACGGACATTTCGTGGCATGCCGCCGATGGCACGGCCATGACGCCGGAAAAATGGAACGATCCCAATGATCGCGTGCTGGGCCTGCGTCGTGCCTGCCGTCGTCCTGCTGGCGCGCCGGATGTCACGTTCCTGCTGCTTAATCCCGGTTTTCAGGATGCCACGTGCACGCTGCCCGATCCGGATGATGGGGAGTGGCGCCTGCTGCTTGACAGCGCGGAGCCATCCGGCCCCCAGACGGGCGAAAGGATGGCGCGCACGGTGCGTGTCGCGGCCCATTCCATCCTGTTCCTGTCTTTCACGCCACAAGGCGTAGCGAAAGAAATGCCATCATGAGCACACGTCACGCCTTTCGCACCACGATGGGGGCGACCATGCTGGATCCGTCGCGCACGCTGTTCCGGCTGTGGGCCCCGTCATGCGATGACGTCTCCCTCCAGATCGAGGACGGGCAGCCACCGCTTCCGATGCGCAAGGATGCCGAAGGGTTCTTTGAATGTATCGCCCCGGTGGGCGCGGGCACGCGCTATCGCTATCGCATTGGCCCGGACCTTCTGGTGCCGGACCCGGCGTCACGGGCGCAGCCGGATGACGTGCACGGCCCCAGCATGGTGGTCGATCCCAACGCCCATGAATGGCGCAGCACGCAGTGGACCGGACGCAGATGGGAAGAAACGGTCATATACGAGGTGCATGTCGGACTTGCCGGTGGCTTTCGGGCCCTGTGCGAT
Source organism: Novacetimonas cocois (assembly GCF_003311635.1). Lineage (GTDB taxonomy): Bacteria > Pseudomonadota > Alphaproteobacteria > Acetobacterales > Acetobacteraceae > Novacetimonas > Novacetimonas cocois. Next base: position 77,805 of record NZ_QEXL01000003.1, read on the forward strand.
GATCTGCCTCGCCTTGCGGCGCTGGGGGTAAGTGCGGTCGAACTGATGCCGCTGTCGGAATTTCCGGGCGGGCGCAACTGGGGGTACGATGGCGTGCTGCCTTACGCGCCGGAATCTTCGTATGGCACGCCCGACGATCTGAAGACCCTGATTGATACCGCCCACCGGATCGGGCTGATGGTCTTCCTTGATGTCGTCTATAACCACTTTGGCCCTGACGGAAATTATCTGGCGCAGTACGCGGCCCCCGTGTTCCGCGCCGGGTCACATACCGCATGGGGGCAGGCCATTGATTTCAGCGTGCCGCAGGTGCGGACCTATTTTCTGGATAATGCGCTGTACTGGCTGATGGAATACCGTTTCGACGGGCTTCGCCTCGATGCGGTGGACGCGATCACGGAACGCGACTGGCTGGTGGAACTGCTGATGCGCGTGCGCAGTACGGTTGAACCGGGGCGACGCGTTCACCTGATGCTGGAAAACCGCAACAATGACGCGGACCTGCTGCGATGCGGGTTCGATGCGCAGTGGAATGACGATGGCCATAACGTCCTGCATGTCCTGCTGACCGGGGAAACCGAGGGATATTACGGCAACTTTGAAACCGGCACGGCGCGGGAACTGGCAACCGTGCTGCGTGATGGCTTTCTGTTCCAGGGGCAGGTCGAACCCGTGACCGGCGCGCCGCGTGGCAGCCCCAGCGGCGACCTGCCCGCCACCAGCTTCATCCTGTTCCTGCAGAACCATGATCAGACCGGCAACCGCGCCTTTGGCGAACGCCTCGATGTTCTGGCGGACCCACGTGCCCTGCGGGCGGCCTATGTCCTGCTGCTGCTGTCGCCGCAGATCCCGATGCTGTTCATGGGCGAGGAATGGGGCAGCACGCGCCCCTTCCTGTTCTTTACCAGCCATAATGAGGCGCTTGGACATATCGTGCGTGATGGCCGGCGCAGGGAACTGTCGGCGTTTTCATATTTTTCCGATCCACGGAAATGCGAAACCATTCCCGACCCCAATGATCCCGCGACGTTCGAGGCCTCGCGCCTGTTGCAGTCGGATCGTCTTTCGACCGCGGCCCAGGACCGTATCAACCTGACCACGCGCCTGCTTGCCCTGCGGGCGCAATGGATCATCCCGCGCCTGCGTGGCGCGCACGCGCTTGATGCGCAGGCGGTGGGACCCGCGGCGGTCATGGCGCGCTGGCGCATGAACGATGACGCGATCCTGACGATCCTGCTCAATCTGGGTGCCGCGCCCGTAACGGATATCCCGCCCTGTGCGGACCGGCTGCTGTGCGCCATTCCTCCCCGCGAAGTGGCGGAGGAACACCTGCCCGCGTACGGCGTCAGGGTTTTCATGACGGAGGGCGCGCATGGATGAACGTGTGCTGGTCGCGCGGCTGCGCGCCCTGGGGCTGAGTTCACGCTGGCAGGATGCGGCGGGGCACAGGCATCACGTCAGTACGGATAACCTGCGCCATCTTCTGCGGGTGCTGGAAAAGGAAGAGGCGACCCTTGAGGAAACGCCCGTCCTGCCTCCGCTTGTCGTGACCGAGGTTGATCGTCCCACCCCCCTGCCCGGTGATGTGCTGCGCGGAAGCGGGACATTCCATCTGGAGCTGGAGGATGGCGGATCGCTGGAGGGATTCCTGCGCGCGCAGGCGGATGGCACCTGCAGGCTGCCTGCCGTGCCGCAGCCCGGATATCACCGGCTGCATGTCGCCGATGCCGTGACGACGCTTGCCGCGGCGCCCGCGCGCTGCTGCAACGTCGCGATGCGGGCGGGCAGCGATCGTCCGCGCCTGTGGGGACTGGCGGCGCAGATATACGGCCTGCGCACCACGCATGATGGCGGGATCGGGAATTTCAGCGCGGTTGAATCGCTTGCCCGCCAGGCTGTGGCGCATGGGGCCGATGCGCTGGCGGTAAGTCCGGTCCATGCGATGTTCGCGGCCGTTCCACAGCAGTACAGCCCCTATTCCCCGTCCAGCCGCCTGTTCCTCAACGTGCTGCTTGCCGATCCGCGCTGTGTTTTCAGCGGCCATGACATCACCATGGCGATGCATGCGCAAAAGGACATGGGCGACGACCTGGCGCGTCTGGAAAGTGCGACGTTGATCGACTGGCCACAGGCCGCCCGCCTGCGCATGGCGTTGCTGCGCAGGCTGTATGATGACGTCATCGCCCCTGTACCACCCGTCGCCATGACCGATTTCGTGGCGCGTGGTGGTGATCCCCTGCGACGTCATGCCATTTTCGAGGCCCTGCACGCGCATGAAATCGGGAAAGGATCGAAAGGCGGGGACTGGCGCATGTGGCCATCCCCCCTGCACCGTCCCGACAGCGAGGAAGTGGAAGAATTCGCGCGTTCCAATCCGTCCGAGGTAGGATTTCATGAATTCCTGCAATGGATGGCGGCCACCAGCCTGCGTCGCGCGTGCGAAGGCGCACGTAGCGCGGGAATGAAAATCGGCCTTATCATGGATATGGCAATTGGCGTCGATCCGACAGGAAGCCAGTGCTGGGCGCAGCAGGATCAGTTCCTGACCGGCCTGTCGATCGGGGCACCGCCCGATATCCTCAGCCCGATGGGACAGAACTGGGGGCTGACCGGTTTTTCCCCCATCGGGCTGCGTCGGCATGGATATGCGGCTTTCATCCAGACGTTGCGCGCGGGTTTCGCGCATGGCGGCGGCCTGCGGATCGATCATGTGATGGGATTGCAGCGCCTGTGGATCATTCCCGAGGGCGGTGCGCCGACCGACGGGGCGTATCTGGCCTTTCCGGGGCAGGACCTGATGCGCCTGATCGCGCTGGAATCCCTGCGTCACGAGGCCATCGTGGTGGGCGAGGATCTGGGCACGGTCGCCCCTGCCTTCCGGCGTGAGGCACGGCGGCATTCCATCATGGGGATGAGCGTCCTGTGGTTCCAGCGCCACAGGGACGGGACGTTCATGGATGCCGGGGAATGGTCCCCCGGCTCTGTCGGGATGACGGGCACGCATGACCTGCCGACCGTGGCCGGATGGTGGCTGGGAACCGATATCGACTGGCGCGAGCGGCTGAAGCAGGTTGGCCTGCGCCGGAGCCTGCGTACGATGCGGGCGGAACGTGAGGCGGAGCGCATCGGACTGTGGCGCGCGTTGCATGCGGAGGGGCCATCGGTCCCCGTCCCGTCCATCACGCCCGAGGGGGCGCAGGAAGTCGTGGATGCCGCCGCCCGGTTTCTGGGAATGACGGCGGCGCAGCTGGTGATCCTGCCTCTGGAAGATGCACTTGGCCTGATCGAGCAGCCCAACCTGCCAGGCACGGTTGACGGGCATCCCAACTGGCGACGTCGCTATCCCGCTTCCTCCCGTCCCATCCTGTCGGATGCGGAGGTCGCGGCCAGGCTGGCGCTGGTGCGTAAAGGGCGCGAGATGTCATGAACGACCTGCGCGCGACCATCCGGCTGCAACTGCATGCAGGTTTTACCCTTGACGACGCGGCGGCGCGGGTTCCCTATTTCGCGCGTCTGGGGCTGAGCCATGTCTATGCCTCCCCTATCCTGAAGGCACGTCCCGGTTCCACCCATGGGTACGACACGCTGGATTATGGCTGCGTCAATCCGGAACTGGGGGGGGAGGACGCGCTGCGTCGTCTGGTCGCATGCCTGCGTGCGCACGGAATGGGACTGATTGCCGACATCGTGCCCAACCACATGGCCGTGGGCGGTTCGGGCAACCGGTGGTGGGAAGATGTGCTGGCATGGGGGCGCGACAGTCGTCATGCCCATTTCTTCGACATCGACTGGCATGCTTTCGCGCCGTGGCTGCATGGGCGCATCCTTGTCCCGTTTCTTGACCGTCCATACGGGAAGGCGCTGAAGGACGGGATGCTGCGCCTTGGCCTTGATGCGCCGACGGGGATGTTCTTCATCCACCATCACGAACATCGTTTCCCGCTCTGCCCGCGCGATTACGGCGCCATGCTGTCTGGCGTGCAGGCGCCGTCCGGGCTGTGCGAGGAGCTTTCTGCCCTGAGCGCCGACGACACCCGCACGCAGGCATGCTGTCGCGTGCTGTCGCGGCTGGTGGCGTGGAGCCGGTCGGAGACGGGACAGGCCGCGATCGCGGCACTTCTTGACCAGTACGATCCGGCTGGCGCCTGCGGACAGACCCGCCTGCATGAACTTCTGGAACGACAGTCCTATCGGCTGGCATGGTGGCGGACGACGCCGGACCTCATCAACTGGCGACGTTTTTTCGATATCACCGGGCTGGCGGCCCTGAGTGTCGAACATGACGACGTGTTCGATGCCGTGCATCGTCATGTCATCGACCTGTATGCGGACGGGCTGATCGATGGCGTGCGGGTCGATCATATCGATGGGCTGACGCGTCCGGCCTCCTATTGCCATCGCCTGCGTCAATGCCTGTCGGCCGTGCGGCACCTGCGTCCGCCGACCGCGCCTGACAGCCTGTCCATCCATGTCGAGAAGATACTGCATGAACGCGAACATCTTCCTTCATCGTGGAATGTCGACGGGACGACGGGATACGACTTCATGGATCAGGTTTCCGCCGTGCTGCATGACGCGGCGGGGACGGCGGTGCTTGACGGGCTGTGGCGCGACCATGTGAGTGACAGCCCCACCTTTGCCATGACGGAACACAACGCCCGTTTCCTGATCCTGCGCAATACATTCCCGGCAGAGATGGTCGGCCTGCAGACCCGGCTAGCCATGATCGCGGCGGCGGATATCGATACCCGCGATCATGGCATGGAGCGGATCGGGATCGCCCTGCAGGCCCTGTTGATGAACTTCCATTACTATCGAACATATTTTTCAGAAAACGGTCATGAACGCCATCATGCGGATCATGTGACGCTCAACATCGCGGCAAAAGCCGCCCGTTCCGATCTTCTGACGTCATATCATGATGTTCTGGAATGGGTTGCGACCATCCTTGGCAGGACTGGCGGGCAGGATGCCGCGGTATGTAATGCGCAGGAACGTTTTGAGCATCTGACGGCGCCCCTTGCCGCAAAATCCGTTGAAGACACGGCCTTTTACAGATACGGGCGATTGCTGTCACGTAATGAGGTCGGTTCCGACCCGGGGCGGATCTGCCTGTCGCTGGCGCGGTTCCATGATGAAAACCTGCGTCGCCACAGGATGTTTCCGGATACGCTTCTGGCGACGGCGACACATGACCATAAACGCGGCGAAGATGCGCGCATGCGTATCGCCGTGCTGAGCGGGATTGCCGGACAGTGGCATGCGCTGGTCAATCAGTGGATCGTGGGGAATGCCCATTGCCGCGAGCATCGGATGATGCCGGACCGCGCGGACGAACTGATCCTGTATCAGGCGATGCTGGGGGCATGGCCGCTGGAACCGTGGCCGGACGCGGCGGCCCGACAGGATTTTCAGGAGCGCATGGCCGCATGGCAGGTCAAGGCATTGCGCGAGGCAAAGCGCCATACCAGCTGGACGGATCCTGATACGGAATACGAAAATGCATGCCACGCGTTTCTTGACCATCTGCTGGATCCGGCGATCTCAGGGACTTTCCTGATCGACATGCAGACGCTGGTTGGCACGATTTCACCTGCCGCCGCGCTAAATGCGCTGGCGCAGGTCGTGCTGCGCTATACCCTGCCGGGCGTGCCCGATCTGTATCAGGGAACGGAATTATGGGATTTCACGCTTGTGGATCCAGATAACCGGCGGCCGGTTGATTATGACCTTCGTGAAAAATCCCTGCGGGACGCGACATCCCTGCAGCAGTTGGCGGCACGATGGCGGACGGGGGAAATCAAGCTTCATCTCATCCACCGCCTTCTGAAATTCCGGGCGGAATATCCCCTTTTATTTCAGGCGGGATCCTATGAACAGGTCGAGGTATCGGGACCGGCGAGGAAACATGTCATTGCCTTTGTGCGGCGATACGAACAGCGATCCCTGCTGACGGTTGTCATGCGTCATTCATGGGGGCTGGTTCCCTCCCCCCATGATCTGAGGCTTGATACCGACATGCTGGCGCAGACGCATCTGATCCTGCCGCTGACGGGACGCGGGGCGTGGCGGAGCATACTGCATGAAAACAGGAGTCATGAAGAAAACAGCAATCTTTCACTATCGTTTCTTCATGGAATCGTCCCGGTGGAGTGTCTGTTTCAGGATGGATGAATACTGAAGAGAGATGTCGGATACAGGATTCTCTTTTATAAAAACGATATCGAAACAAATAAAATGGCAATTAAAATGATACGGATTCTTGTTGCCATTTCGTAAAAATAAACGTGTGTCAGCAGAAACGCAAATAAAGTGGTTTTTCGCTGAATATGGAATTATGTTTTTTTTGTGGCACCGAGTCCGCGTGGAAACACGGGACATGGCATGGGCGATTGAAAATCGTCATGACATGTAAACTGCCTTCATCAGGACATCTGACCACACCGATTCCACAAATAATATTCATGAAAATCAGAAGTAATGTCGCGTTTTTTGTGACCAAACCCATCAATATGGAGGAAAACGTGCGTCGTGAAACGGAGCTTGATGCTGTGCGCGGCATCGCCGCCCTGATCGTGGTATTCTTTCATTTCTGGTTGATCATGCCAGATGAATGGAAAACGCAGGCGGTAAGGTTTCCCATGCTTATGGGACATTCTTTCAACCTTGAAACCCTGTTCCACTTTACGCCCCTGCGGCTTCTGATTTCCGGATCGGGAGCAGTGGGGCTTTTTTTTGTCCTGAGTGGATATGTCCTGTCCCTGTCCATATCGCGGCACGGAATGGCGTCTTACGAACGTTTTGTCGTGCGCAGGATATGCCGGATATATCTTCCCTTTGTCGCCATCATCCTGTTTGCGGCCCTTATGCTGGTCCTGGTAAAAAAGGCCCCCCTGACGGGAGTGAGCGAATGGTTCTCGAACGGCCCGTGGTCTGTCTATCCCACGGAGCAGGTCATCATGGGGCATCTGCTGATGACGGGCACCGTTCCCCTGCTCAGCCTTGACAACCCGGCATGGTCGCTGGTCATCGAAATGCGGGTTTCGCTGATTTTCCCGGTCCTTTTCGTCCTGATGGAAAAATACCGGGCGCAGACGCTTGCCGCTGTCATGATCCTGTATTTTGCCGCCAGCATGTTTCTGAACAGCGTGGGGCAGAATCCGCCCACAACTTTCACGAACAGCCTCATATTCACCTTTGAATATCTTCCGCTTTTTGTCGTGGGGATTCTTTTTTTTCAGTTCAGGGAAAATATCAGGACTTTTTATGGATCAAGATCTTCGATGGTCCGTAATGCCGTCCTTCCCCTGGCGATAATCCTTCTTGGCGTGCCGGCAATCGGACCGGAAAATGCCGTTGGCGTCATAAGGAATCTGATCTGGCTTGTCTGTACCACAATCGGTTCCGTGGCCACGATCTGTGTGGCGCTGCATAATGAAAGGATATGCGGGTATCTGCAGAAATCCCATATGCAGGGGCTGGGACATATTTCATACAGCCTGTACCTCAGCCATCTGGTCATTGTCCTGTCCATGGCGTACGCGCTGAATGCCATCATGCCGGTATGGGCATGGCTGGTGCTTGCACTGCCGGTTTCCATAGCAGGGGCGACGGCATGTTTCTGGCTGGTCGAATATCCATGCATGCAGGCCGGTTACTGGCTGACGCGGCGGCCGGTGCTCAAACCGGAACTGGTGGGGTGAAATGGCGATGAAAAACGGATGATTAAATTTCGCGTTATGACAAAATAAATAAAACTTTTGACCTTTCAAAGGCTTTTTACATGACACACCGGAGGAATAGTCATGAAAAAAGCCTTGTTTTTTTGCGCCGCGCTATTGTGCTCATCTTCCGCGCTGGCACAGTCGGTCCCGGAAAAGACGGGCATGAATTCCCTTCTGGGAATGGCGCCCAATACGGCGGATTTCATAAAGGAAGTCGCGATCAGCGACCAGTTTGAAATCCAGTCGAGCCAGCTTGCCCAGACCGAGCATGTCCCGGCGCTGGAATCATTCGCGGCGCGGATGATTTCCGACCATCAGGAAACATCGGGACAACTGAAGGAAATGGTGCATAGCGGCAACCTTCAGGCGGACCTGCCCACAACGCTGGACAGTTCGCACATGTCCATGCTTGACAAGCTCAGGAAACTGCATGGAAACAGTTTCGAGGAGCATTACCGGGAAGATCAGATCAGCGCCCACCAGACGGCCATTTCGCTTTTCCAGCGTTATGCCGATAATGGAGAAAATACGGAGCTGAAAAACTGGGCCGCCAAGACGCTGCCGACGCTGAAATCCCATCTGGAAATGGCGCGTAACCTGCCCCACTGAACCGTTTTGATACAGGATTGAAAGGCATGAAGACCATATGAGGCAGCCCGGGCCCGGACGCGCGTCATCCGGTGAAACCTTTCATCAGGATTATGAACGGCGGATGGACCTTCTTGTCCGTCGTCTTCCGTCGCGGCTTCAGGCTGTCGTCCACAGGCTGCGTCGCCCGTCGGCGCGCTGGATACGCATGCCGGTGGGCATCATTCTTGTACCGGCGGGATTCCTTGCCATCCTGCCGGTCTTTGGCCTGTGGATGACCCCGCTGGGCCTCATGCTGCTGGCGGAGGACGTTCCCCTTCTGCGTCGGGGAATGGCGCGCATTCTGGAATGGATCGAACGGCGCCATCCCGGCTGGATGGGGCTGCACGAAACGCATCCGGATTAGTCCTGAGGCAGTCTGACATAACCGGTTTCAAGGGATCAGCAGGTCATGCCGCACGGAAGTCCCCTTGTCACGATCCTTGTCATCGGTCTGGGTCTTGCGTTCATACTGGGGACGATCGCCCACCGGATCGGATGTTCGCTGCTGGTGGCGTATCTGCTGGCCGGGATCATCATCGGTCCTTTCACCCCCGGTTTCGTGGCTGATCAGGAACTGGTGCCGCAACTGGCGGAAATTGGCGTCATCCTGCTGATGTTCGGGGTGGGGCTGCATTTTTCCATCAATGATCTGGTATCCGTGCGCGCGATTGCCATTCCGGGCGCGCTTACGCAGGTGATCCTTTCGACGATATGCGGGATTCTGCTGGCGCGGGCGCTGGGGTGGTCATGGGGCGGCGGGCTGGTCTTTGGCCTGACGGTCGCGATCGCCAGTACGGTGGTCCTGCTGCGCACCCTGCAGGAACAGAGACTGATGGAAAGCCAGCGCGGGCATATCGCCGTGGGCTGGCTGGTCATACAGGACCTGCTGACCGTCATGGTGCTGGTGCTGCTGCCGGTTCTGGCGCCGCTGCTCAGGCCGGATGCGCCGGCCGGCATGGTCGATCCATGGCGGGTGGCGCTGGCGATCGGGGTGACGATCGGCAAGGTCGTGGCGTTCATCGCGCTCATGCTGCTGGTGGGGCGGCGGCTGATTCCGATGATGCTGCATTCCGTCGCCCATACCGGATCGCGGGAACTGTTTCGCCTGTGTGTGCTTGCGATTGCGCTGGGCGTCGCGATGACGGCGACCGAGGTCTTTGGCGTTTCTTTCGCGCTGGGGGCGTTTGTTGCAGGCATGGTCCTGAGTGAATCGCCACTTTCGCAGCACGCGGCCGCGGAAACGCTGCCGCTGCGCGATGCGTTCGCGGTGCTGTTCTTCATTTCCGTGGGCATGCTGTTCAATCCGGGGATCATGCTGCACGACCCCCTGCCCCTGCTGGCGACGCTTGGGGTCATCATGATCGCCACCCCGGCGATCACGGTCATCATCCTGCGCTGCCTGCGCCAGTCGTGGCAGACTGCTCTTGGCGTTGGCGCGGGACTGGCCCAGATCGGGGAGTTTTCCTTTATCTTGGCCGCCCTTGGGGTGCAGTCCGGGCTGCTGGCGCAGCGCGCGCACGATCTGGTGCTGGGGGCGTCGATCGTATCGATCCTGCTCAACCCTGTCGTCATTGCGATCGTCAACCAGATCAATGCCATGCTCGACCGGCGCGAATGGCTGCGGATGGGACAGGAAGGCCGCGACGGAAGCATGGCGATGCTGCATGACCATGCCGTGCTGATCGGGTACGGGCGTGTCGGCTCCCTCGTGGCGGAAGGACTGCGCGCGCGTCATGTCCCGCTGCTGGTGATCGAGGCGGGGGATACCCGTGTCCATGCGCTGAATGAGCGGGGGATCTCGGTGCTGCTGGGCAATGCGGCCGATCCGGGGCTTCTTCCCCTCGCCGGGCTGGATCGCGCGCGCATCCTGATCGTCGCCATTCCCGATGCGTTCGAGGCCGGGGAAATCATACAGCAGGCGCGAGGCCTCAGCCCCCAGCTTGATATCGTCGCCCGGGCGCATTTCGACAGCGCCGCCGACTACCTTTCCGAATATGGCGCCAGCCTGGTCATCATGGGCGAACGTGAAATCGCCCGCGCCATGCTGGATTACGCCACCCGTGACGAGGCCGCAGCGCCCGTGCGCGACGCGTCTCCATCCAGCTGAGGGCCATGCATGTCGCCTGTTTCAGTCACCTCGCGCCGGATTGAGGATTATGCGATGATCGGCTCCACCCACAGCGCAGCACTGGTGCATCGCAACGGCACGATCGAGTGGCTGTGCATGCCGCGTTTCGATTCCGAGGCGATATTTGCCTCCCTTCTGGGGACCCCGGAAAATGGCGAATGGGTCCTGCGCGCAACCGACCCGACGGCCCGCATTTCCCGCCGTTACGTGCCGGACACGATGATTCTGGAAACCACGATCGAAACGCCGCAGGGGCGTGCCGTGGTGCAGGATTTCATGCCCACGCCGGTCGATGGCGACCTGCATGAGCTGATCCGCATCATTCGGGGGATCGAGGGAACGGTAAGTTTTTCGGCCGAGCTGCGCCTGCGCTTCAATTACGGGGAATGGATCCCCTGGGTAGAACGGCGCGAGGGGGCGATATTCGCTTTCGCGGGGCCGGACGCGATCCGCCTGAGCAGCAGCGTGGACCTGAGCAACGCCAATTTCTCCACCACTTCGGATTTCACCATCGTCGCGGGGCAGAGCGTTGCGACGACGCTGGAGTGGTTTCCATCCCACAAGATCCCGCCCATGCCGCGCGATCCCTATGCCCTGCTGCGCCATACCGAGGCACAGGGACGGCTATGGGCCTCGCAATGCACGTATGAAGGCCCCTATGCGGAAAACGTGCGCCGGTCGCTCATGACGCTCAAGGCGCTTACCTATCATCCGACGGGGGGCATTGTCGCCGCCCCGACCACTTCCCTGCCCGAAGATCCAGGGGGCAGCCGCAACTGGGATTATCGGTACTGCTGGCTGCGCGATGCGGTCTGGACGCTGCATGCCCTGACCGTTTCCGGATACATGGAGGAAGCAAGCGCGTGGCGCTGGTGGCTGATGCGGGCGACGGCGGGGGCGCCGGACGGGTTGCAGATAATGTACGGGCTGCATGGGGAACGCCGCCTGACGGAAACGACGCTGGACCATCTGGCGGGATATGAAAACAGCCGTCCGGTGCGCATTGGCAATGCCGCCCACGGACAGCTGCAGCTGGATGTCTATGGATCGCTGCTGGGGGCGTTCGACGCGGCGCGGCGTGACGGGCTGCCCGACATGGACGCGATATGGCCGCTCCAGCGTTCCATCGCCGATCGCCTGCTGGTGTTGTGGCGGGAACCGGATTCCAGCCTGTGGGAAATTCGCGGCCCCAAGCAGCATTTCGTCTATTCCAAGATGATGTGCTGGTTCGCATTCGACCGGACCATCGCCAGCGCCGTGGATTTCGGGCTGGAAGGTCCGATCGACACATGGCGGCAGGCGCGCGAGGAAATCCATGCCCAGGTCTGTGAAAAAGGATTCGACAGAGAAAGCAACAGTTTCGTGCAGTATTACGGGGCGGATCGCGTCGATGCTTCCCTGCTGCAGATTCCGCTGCTTGGCTTCCTGCCCGCCGATGACCCGCGCGTGCAGGGCACGGTCGCGCGGATCGAACGCGAACTGCTGCATAACAACGTCGTCTACCGCTACCTTCCCGAAGGGGTGCGCGCCGACGGGCTGGAAGGCCGAGAGGGCGCCTTCCTTGCCTGCAGTTTCTGGCTGTGTGACGCCTATATCATGTCCCGCCGCATGGATGAGGCCCGTGCCCTGTTCGAGCGCCTGCTGACCTATGGCAATGATCTGGGCCTGTTTTCCGAGGAATATGATCCCGTCGCGCGGCGGCAGCTGGGCAATTTTCCGCAGGCGTTCAGTCATTTCGCCCTTGTCCACACCGCCCACATGCTGGCCGGGGGCGTCATAGACGCCAGTGGTGCAGGAAAAAACAGGGCGCGCACGCAGGCCCTGCCTGCCGGGCCGGACCAACGCCGCCTGTTTTCGGTTGGGGGTTCGCGCGACGGCCGATAGGATCGTGACCATGCCCCATGTCCATTCCCTTTACATATATCCTGTCAAAAGCCTGCATCGTTGCGCCGTGCAATCGTTCAGGGTGGACCCGTGGGGACCATGCGGGGATCGCCGCTGGGTCGTGACGGATGCAACCGGGAAGTTCCTGACGCAGCGCCATCATCCCCGCATGGCCACGCTGATGGTGCAGCCCATGGAGGGCGGACTTGTCATCAGCAATGGACGGATGGAGGATCTTCGCATCACGTTCCCATCGCCGGATGCCCCCGTCCTCAACGTCGAGGTCTGGGGCGACAGGGTGCAGGCCCATGATGCGGGAGAGGATGCTGCCGGGTGGCTGTCGCAGGCGCTGGGGCACGGGTGCCGGCTGGCGTTCATGCGCGATCCCCGGTCCGCGCGGCTGAAGGATGCGGTGGGTATCTATCCCGTATCGTTCGCGGATGGCTTTCCCCTGCTGCTGGCGGCGACATCCTCCCTTGCCGATCTGAACGCAAGGATGAACCATCCGGTGCCGATGGAACGCTTTCGCCCCAACATCGTGATTGCCGGGTCGGAGCCCTGGGAAGAGGATACATGGCGGCGTATCCGGATCGGCGCGGTGGAACTTTCCGTCGCAAAGGCCTGTAGCCGGTGCAAGGTGACGACCGTGGATCAGGAAACGGGCGAGATCCCCGAAAAGGGAGAACCGTTACGCACGCTTGCAGGGTTTCGCCACGTGGCGGATGGCATCATGTTCGGACAGAATGCCCTCGTCCGGCAGGAGGGCGTCATTGCGGTAGGCGATGAGGTCGTTATTGTGGAACGGGGATCCTCCAATCTCGGACCTCCGGCGTCCTGACTTTCGCTGATGCCGCCTTTCCCCAATATGGACGGAGATGCCCATGACTTCCCTTTCTGTCCTTGACCTGTCCCTGATTACCCGTGGCGGCAGCGTGGCTGGCGCGCTTGCCAACAGTGTCGATCTGGCGCGCCTTGCGGAACGGCTGGGGTATCATCGCTACTGGCTGGCGGAACATCATGCCATGCCCGGCATCGCTTCGACCGCGACGGCGGTGGTGATCGGCCATATTGCTGGCGCCACACGGCATATCCGTGTCGGCGCGGGCGGGATCATGCTGCCCAATCATTCCCCGCTGGCCGTGGCGGAGGCCTTTGGCACGCTGGAAAGCCTTTATCCGGGGCGCATAGACCTCGGGCTGGGTCGTGCGCCGGGATCGGACCAGGCCACGATGCGCGCCCTGCGTCGCGATCCGGCTGCGGCGGACCGCTTTCCCGCGGATGTTCAGGAGGTCCTGCGTTATCTCGGCCCGGTGGAGACAGGACAGCGCGTGGTCGCCATTCCCGGCGCAGGGCTGGACGTGCCGGTCTGGCTGCTGGGATCATCGCTGTTTTCCGCGCACCTTGCGGCCCAGCTGGGGTTGCCATTCGCGTTTGCCGCCCATTTCGCCCCCGCGATGATGGAGGAAGCTGTCGCCCTTTACAGGCACGCCTTTGTCCCGTCGCGATACCTGCAGGCACCCCATGTCATGTTGTGCGTCAACGTCATTGCCGCCGATGACGATGCGACGGCCGCGCTGCTGTTCACCTCGCTTGAACAGTATTTCGTGGCGCTGCGTTCCGGCCGGCCCACGGCATTCCCGCCGCCGGACGCGCACCTGCAATATGATCCCGCCCAACGGGCCATGCTGGAACAGGTCCTGCGTTACACGTTTCATGGCGGGATGGAACGCGTAAGCCAGTCCCTGACGGATTTCATGCGGCGCCATCGCCCCGACGAACTGATGGTGGCGATGCCGATATACGATCATGCCGCCCGACGCCACTCACTGTCCCTGCTGAAGGGGCTGTGGGATGGGGTGGAAACGGACGCCATGACGGGTTAGCTGGATTTCCTGTCATGAAACCCTGCTTTCGTTCACACGCTTCATGAAACAGGTCTCAGGAGAAAGAAGGAGGGAGTGTCATGGATTTCCCCCTCTGCGTGCATGCAGAAAACATGTCACTGTTTCATTGGGTAAGGCGTGAACTGCATGCCTGCTTCGATTTCATCATACATGAACCGCCACCCCGCGAGATGCTGATGCTGATCGACGGTCTGGAACAGACGCATGGCGTCCAGAATATGCTGTAGAAGGGAACCTCCGGACACGGCCGCGCCGCATGGTGCGCCTGGAGGATTCCGGAAAATCCGTATTGGAAAATTCCTGTAATTATAAGGAATTTTCATGAATATTTTTTCATAAATTTCGGAAATGTTGCCTTCCCGGAAAAAGCGGTATCCGAAAACTTTTTTTATTTTTCATTCGTGTAATTGTTTTCAGACAATCCCATGACGGATCATTTTCCCCATTTTTCTTCATCAAGATGTGCCAGCAGGTCAACGCCCAGCGTTGTCAGCCGATCAAGCAGTTTTTCCCTGTTTGCGGGGAACATAGTCGCGGGTCGGCATTCGCGACGCCCCTGACGGCAATTTCATTGATCTCAAGGGGAAAATTGATGCTGGCACCGTCAAATTTCACCGTTGCAAAACCATTGACCGGCATCCCCATGAACGGGGGCGGAACAGCAGGGCCGGGGACCAGATCCTGACGGACAAGGTCGGGAAACAGCGCCATGGCAATACTTGCCAGCGGATTACCCCCATGACCGGCGGAGCGTTTCGCCGTATCGGCGTCTTCCATCACATCGGGCAACATCCCTGCTGCGATGCTCCACAGATATACGCACGGGATCACGACCCCATGTTGTTGCCGCAGGGCCAGCGTGACATCATGAATGGCCTGCGCATTTCCGCCATGACCATTGAAGATCACGATACGTGTCAGTCCCTGCCGCACAAGACAGGACATCATGTCCGTCAGGACGGCGCGCAGGGTGGATTGCCGCAACGCGATGCCGCCAATCATGCTCCCGAAAAAATCCGCCCCGCCATATGGCAGCACGGGCGCGACATAGGTGGCGATGCCACGGTCCGTCGCCGCCGTTGCCACGCGCCACGCCACGGCGTCCGCGCACATGTAATCGCCCATCGGCGCGAAGGGGCCCTGATCCTCATGACTGCCAAGGGGCAGGATGATGACAGGATTGCGCGACAGCACGTCGCGTGCCTCTTCTCCGGTCAGTTCGCCAAGACACGTCTTTGTGGGCATTTCATTCATTGTGCGTGGATCCTGATGATGTAATCGTTCTGGAAATACTTCTGATGGAATCCTGTTTTCAGGAAAAATAACGGATGTTCTGATGATATCCTGTAACATGTGCATGGAAAAACTGATCCCCACATTTACACGGATTTCCGGAAGATTGCCATATGCGCCGTGATTTTCCGCTTCTTCCGTGATCTGAGGGATGGTCAATGTTGTCCCGTAATGTGGAGGGTCTGAGGGATGAAAGATCCTGCACATGAATAACCATGAAACATAGTTATTTTAAGAATATCGTTTGTGAAGTAATTGTCATGAAAACCAGATATTACCCATGTAACCATTGCAGGTGATCCCTCATGACCGAAGCCCCCGAACGCCATTCTGATACCGACGTCGATCGCCTTATCCTCGATCGCTGGTCCCCCCGCGCCTTTACGCCCGCCCCCATCACGGAAGCCGAGCTTCTTTCCTTTCTGGATGCAGGCCGGTGGGCGCCTTCGGCCTATAATTCCCAGCCATGGCGCTTCATATACGCACGTCGCGATACCCCGGACTGGGAACGGTTCCTGTCATGGCTGATCCCGTTCAACCATGCCTGGGCGCAGAATGCGTCGGCGCTGGTCTATGTCGCGTCGCATACGGTCATGGGCGGAGGCAGGGCGGAGCCCGTTCCCTCCCCCACCCACGCGTTTGACGCGGGTGCCGCGACCGTGCTGGTGCAACTGCAACTGAGCCGGGCAGGATGGGCCGGCCATCCCATCAGCGGGTTTGACCATGACCTTGCGCGTTCGGGCCTTGAGCTTCCCGAAGACCATGCCCTCAACGCCGCCCTTGTCATAGGCCGGCAGGGCGAGGCGGAGATATTGCCCGACTCCCTGCGGGCGCGTGAGGCCCCCTCCACCCGCCGTCCTCTTTCAGAACTTGTCTTCGCGGGACGGTTCCGCGTTCGGGACCCGGACTGAATGGTCATGACTGGCGGCGCTGATCCCACCATGAAAGCCGCTTTATGATATCGCGTTCATATCCCCTTTCATTGGGACGATAGAGATCCGGCCTGTTGGGGCCGGTCAGCGCGTCGGGGAAAAACTGCTGTCCGCTGAAGGCATGCGGGAAATCATGGTCATAGCGGTATCCATCCTTGAAACCCTGCGCCTTCATCAGGGCCGTCGGGGCATTGATCAGATGTTTGGGCGGCAGGATGGAACCATGGGTTTCCGCAAGGTCCATCGCTGCGTAAAAGGCCTTGTAAATCGCGTTCGACTTGATTGCGGTCGCCAGATACCCCACGCATTGCGCAAGGGCCGGCAGCCCTTCGGGTTCTCCCACCCGTTCGAATGCCGCAGCACAGGCGGCGGCCTGTTCTATGGCGCGCGGGTCGGCAAGTCCCACCTCCTCCGTCGCCATGACCATCAGGCGGCGCAGGATGGCGCGTGGTGGCTCCCCGCTTTTCAGCAGGCGCGCCAGCCAGTACAGTGCCGCCTGCACATCCGACCCGCGAATTGATTTCTGGAATGCGGACAGCAGGGCATGGTGGATGTCCGATCCCTTGTCCCCGGCATGGGCCTTGCGCTGGACAAGGGTATGAAGCTGTTCCGCGGTGACGGGAGAGTCCGGCGCAAGATCCGCCAGCGCCTCCACCATCACCAGCAGGTAACGCCCGTCCCCGTCGGCCATGCGCAGCAGTTCGTCGCGGGCCTCCGGCGCAAGGGGAAGCTCCCGTCCCAGATGTGCCTCCGCCCGTGTCAGCAGCGTTGACAGATCCTCCATCTCCAGCCGTTGCAGAACCATGACCTGTGCCCGGCTGGCGAGTGCGCGGTTCAGTTCAAATGACGGGTTTTCAGTCGTCGCGCCGATCAGGACGACGGTTCCATCCTCCACAAACGGCAGAAGCGCATCCTGCTGCGCCTTGTTCCAGCGATGGATTTCATCGACGAACAGGACCATTCCCTTTTCATGTCCCTGCTGCCGATGGGCCTGCGCCTTCGCCAGCGCCTTTTTCAGGTCGGGCATTCCCGACATGACGGCGGAAATCTGTTCGAACGCCATGCCGGAACTGCTGGCCAGGATGCGCGCCAGCGTGGTTTTCCCAGTGCCCGGCGGTCCCCAGAAAATCATCGAGGACAGCCGGCCGGACGCCAGCATCCGCCCGATTGGACGATCGGGGGCCAGAAGATGCTTCTGCCCGATGACATCTTCCATCCGTCCCGGACGCAGTGCTTCGGCAAGGGGGCGTGGGGCGGCTGTTTCAAACAGGGATGTCACGTCTGCTCCATGTCGTTCATGTCTGCCGGGATTATGCATTTTCCCGATATCCTGCATATGAAGGTCTTTCTACATTTGTCGCCATCCCTGAACTGCCAATGCAAGGAGTACAGCCATGACATTCCGGAATCCTGCCCGCCGCGGGGTCTTGCCTGCCATGATGCTGCTCGCATCCTGCTGGAGCATCAGCGGCCATGCGGCGCCGCAACTCCAGGACCTCCATATGCCGGAGGGGTTTCATATCGCGACCTATGCCACGCATGTCCCGGGTGCGCGGGAAATCGCGCTGGGGGAAAAGGGCACGGTTTTCCTCGGCTCCATGGGGGCGGGCAAGGTGTATGCCCTGACGGGGGACAGTGATCCGGCCCATCCGCGACAGGTCCGGGTGATCGCCCATGGGCTGAACCTTCCTGCGGGCGTCGCCTTTTTCCATGGCGACCTTTATGTTTCGGACACGCGCTGCATTGTCGTCCTGCGCGGGATCGAGGACCGTCTGGATCATCCGCCGGCCCCCGAAACGGTCGCGGACAACCTGCCCTATCGCGCCGGGGACCATTCGTGGAAGTTCATCGCGTTCGGCCCGGATGGCAAGTTGTACGTGCCCATCGGTTCGCCATGCAATGTGTGCGAGGTGGGACATGACCTTGGCAAGCTGATGCGGATGAATCCCGACGGCACGGACCGCGAGGATATTGCCTATGGCATCCGCAACAGCGTGGGCTTCACATGGCAGCCCCATACGGGAACGTTGTGGTTTACCGACAACGGGCGCGACATGCTGGGCGATGACGTGCCCAATGATGAACTGAACCGGCTTGACAAGGTCGGGCAGTCATTCGGCTTTCCCTACTGCCATCAGGGCAACATCCCCGATCCGACCTATGGCCATCTGCATCCATGCAGCGAGTTTACGCCCCCTGTACTGGGGCTGGGTGCTCATGTCGCGGCACTTGGGCTGCGGTTTTACGAGGGAACGATGTTTCCGGCCCCCTACCGGGGCAGCCTGCTGATTGCGGAACACGGATCGTGGAACCGCTCCCGCCTGTCGGGATACCGGGTGGTCACGGTTCCTTTCGGCGCGGGGGGCAGCGTCGGTCCCGCAACACCGCTGGTGGACGGGTTCGAGCAGAATCAGGTGCCATGGGGCCGCCCGGCGGATGTGCAGCCACTGCCTGACGGCAGCGTGCTGATCAGCGACGATCAGGCGGGGGCGGTCTATCGGCTGACCTATGATGCCCATTCAGGCTGAGACCGGATGGCCGAAGTGGCGTTCCGCGCATCCGGGGGAAGGATTGTACGGATATAATAAACATAAGGTGCGATAATATTTCAGGCGTCCCGGACGCAGGCAGGCACCGGGCGCCTTCCCTTCCCCTCCCCTCCTTGTGTCAAGCCGTCATCCCTGCCCGGCCTGGCAACCGGCGGCACGGGCTGTCAGCCATTCATCAGCGCCAGCCCTTCGGCAACCGAGACGAATTCGCCGCCCGTATCCACGCGCTCCGCGCCGAAGCGGCGGATGAACAGATCACGCACCGCCGGCACGAATGAGGTCCCTCCCGTCAGGAAGACGCGGTCAATCGCGCCGGCAGGCAGGCCGGCGCGTTGCAGGGCGGTCTCCACAGCTTCGTCAAAGCGCGCGATGTCGGGCGCGATCCAGTCCTCGAATTCCGCGCGCGTGATTTCACGGTGAATGTAGATGTCGCGATGCGCATATTTCAGGACCGTGCGATCGGCGTGGGACAGTTCCCGCTTTGCCGCCCCGACGGCCCGGTAAAGGGCCTGCCCCTGCTGATCGTCGATGACCTGCATCAGCGCCTGAAGCTTTTCAGGTTCCGACGCCGTGCGCATGACATCGGCGATATTGCGCAGTGTCTGTGGCGTGCGCATCAGGGCCAGACGGTGCCAGCGACCAAGGCTGGCATACCATTCCACGGGAACGGGCAGCGGTTCGCCACCCATGACGCGATAGGTGGCGTGACGGCCAAGTTCCGGGGCGATCACATGTTCGATGATGCGATAGTCGAACTGGTCCCCCGCAATCCCGACGCCGGCATATCCCAGCGGCGTTGCCCGGCAGGTGGCGCGCGGGTCGAAGCGGAGGATGGAAAAGTCACTCGTCCCGCCGCCGAAATCCCCGACCAGCACGGTTGCGGGCGCATCAAGCCGCTGGGCAAAGCGCCAGCCGGCGGCTTCGGGTTCAAGGGCCACGTTGACGTGTCCGAACCCGGCCGCGCTGAAACTGTCACGCAGCCGCTGTTCGCCAAAGGCGTCATCCACCCCGTCCCCCGCGAAATGGACGGGACGCCCGACCGTCGCGCTGACACGCGCGGGGTCGATTCCGATGGTGCGCATCATGCATGTCAGGAAACGTGAAATCAGCATTTCCAGTGTCATGACCCGCCCCAGCAGCCGTGTCTGGCGAAAGGATGCCTGCGCCAGATAGGATTTCATGGACATGATCAGGCGGCTTTCCGCCGGATCTTCCAGATAGGCGTCAATGGCTGCCGCGCCGATGGCCTCCTGCAGGGTGGCGCGTCGTGGCTGCGTTTCCTCCTGCCACAGGCACAGCAGGGAGCGGCATGTCTCCGACGGTGCATGATGGGGAAAGGAAAAGCGTGCCGGACAGGGCCGTCCGTGTTCGTCCAGCACGACCACGACGGTGTTGGTGGTGCCGAAATCTATGCCGAGCCGTATGCTCTGGGGGGACGTGATGGAAGACATGGCGCCTCAATAGGCGTCCCCCCGCCTTGTGTCCATCCGCGTGATTTCAGGGATCGGCTACAGCCGTTTGCAGCTTCGCGCGGCCATCTTCATGCGCCGGGACTTTCGTTCAGCAATGTATGGGCCAGCCTGTTGTGGCGTTGCGCCAGTTGCGTGACGTCACAGGTCACAAGATGCCCGTCACGGACCACGACACGGCCATTGATGATCGACAGCGCCACATGACCCGGCGTGCAGAACACCAGCGCCGCCACCGGATCCGACAGGGCACCTGCATATTCGATTCCGCGCATGTCAAAGGCAACCAGGTCGGCCGCCATGCCGGGCGACAGGTGCCCGACATCATCGCGCCCCAGGACCGTGGCCCCACCACGTGTCGCGAGTCCCAGCACGGTGCGCGCGCGCATCATCGGCATGCTGTCGTCATTGTCGCGCAGGCGGGAGACAAGCATGGCCTGCCGTGCCTCCGCCAGCATATGGCTGCTGTCGTTGGAGGCGGAACCATCGACCCCCAGCCCCACATTGACGCCGTGGGCCATCATCCGGCGCACCGGCGCGATACCTGATCCCAGACGCATATTGGAACACGGACAATGGGCAATGCCCGTGCCGCTGTCGCCGAACTTCGCGATTCCCGGATCATCGAGGCGGACACAGTGGGCATGCCAGACATCGGGGCCAAGCCATCCCACGTCTTCGGCATATTGGGCCGGGGTCATGTCAAAGGCATCGCGGCAGTAATCGATGTCGCTTTTGTTTTCCGCCAGATGGGTATGAAGCATCGTGCCCGTCGCGCGTGCCAGGGCGGCTGTTTCGCGCATCAGGTCGCGGCTGACGGAAAAGGGGGAACAGGGGGCGAGCACGATCCGCCGCATGGAAAGGCGCGACGGGTCATGATACGTCTCCGCCACGCGCTGCATGTCGCGCAGGATGTCGCGTTCATCCTCCACCACGCTGTCCGGTGGCAGGCCGCCACGGCTTTCGCCCACGCTCATGGCGCCCCGCGCGGCGTGAAAACGCATGCCCATCGTGGCCGCGGCCTCGATCTGGTCATCCAGACGGCTGCCATTGGGAAACAGATAGAGGTGATCGCTGGTGGTGGTGCAGCCGGACAGTATCAGTTCGGCCATGGCGGTGCAGGTCGAAACACGGATCATTTCCGGCGTCAGACCGGCCCAGATGGGGTAAAGCGTCCTCAGCCATCCGAACAGGGAGACATCCTGCGCGCCGGGAATGACGCGGGTCAGGGTCTGGTACATATGATGGTGGGTATTGACCATGCCCGGCATGACCACATGCCCCGCCATGTCGATGATTTCGGTCGCGTCGGGCGGCGTTTCGTCCGCCGTGCCGATCCGGGCAACCTGCCGGTCCTGTATCAGGATCCAGCCACCCGGAATCTCGCGCCGCCGTTCATCCATCGTCACGAGCATCAGGACATTCTTGAGCAGTATGGAACGGGGCATGCGCGTCCTTTGCCAATGATGGATTGCCGCAAGGGGTTTCTATACCCGTTTATGGTCGCTGGTGCATCTTCCTGCCGCAGCAAAAAGCTGTCTGGGAATAGTAATAAAAGTTTTTGGTGAAAATCTTTTCAAAAATCTTCAAATAGGATCTTCATTTTTGAAAAAAGTCGGCACAAAAACTTTTATGTTTTCGTCAGTCCTTTGTTTTTAACCAGTCCGCCGGCTTTCGCCGGATGCCTCAGCGTTCGCGCACCGCCTCGGGCATGCCCAACGGGCCTGTGGCGGCCGGGGTGGTCGGTTTTTCTGCATGGCTGGGTTTAGCGCCCTCCTTTGTCATCGCGTGAGCGGAGTGCTGGTGTCTGTCGGGAACCGTCTTTTTGGGGGAATTGTGTTTCATGCCGGGCATGTCGTCCATGCCCTGCATGTCGGACATATCCTGCATTCCCGACATCTGCATCGCAGGATCGGGGGCCGCTGTCGCCACGGTTGCGCCGCAGACCGAAGCAGCCGCCATGCACAGGAAAAGGAATTGTGTCGGGACGGATTTGTTCATGCTGGCATCCTTATTTGTATTTCAGGGGACATCTGGTCAGAACCATGTCCGCAGGCCGAACGTGAAATTCAGGTCGTGCAGGTCGCGTTCCCCCCGCGCACGGGCGAGTTCGGTCGCCTGCCCGAAGGTGCCGCTGTAGGTGACGCCGATATAGGGGGCGAGCTTGCGGTGCCATTCATAACGCAGCCGCAGGCCCGTATCGATGTTTGACAGGCCCGCCCCGTTTGCCCGCGCCGGATCGGACTGGGAATAGAAATTCAGTTCGACCTGCGGCTGCAGGATCAGGCGGTTGGTCAGCAGCAGATCGTACGATCCCTGCAACCGCCCGGCGACGCCCCGGTCGCTGAAATAGGCGGTGGCCTCCACATCGAAGAAATAGAGCGCGAGCCCTTCTATCCCCACGGCGCCCCATGCACGGGTCGGGCCGTTGTCGATGTCCATGCGGACCCCGGTCTGGACATCGAAATAGCGCGAGATCGCACGGTCATACAGGGCCTCGTGATCGCCATCCCCGAATTTTCCATTCGTGCCGACTGTGCCTTCGGATTTCAGCCACAGCTTGTTGTAATCGGTGCCGAACCACCCTTCCCCGTCATAGCGGAATTCCCCGCCATTCCCGCTATAGCGGGCTTCGAATTCATCCAGCAGGGCATGGACATAGGAATTATGGTCCATCACCGGCGGCATCCCGTTGACATAGGCGGCGGGTGCCGGGGTTGATGTGGTGGTCATGGTGTTTCCCTGCATCATGGCGGGCGCCATCTGCGCATGGGCGGATGGCGCCGCGATGATCCCCGCCCCGGTCAGAACGACCATTGCCATCCGACGGCAACGCGGCGTCATGACACGACGACCGTGCGGAACATGCCAAGTTCCATGTGATAGAGCAGATGACAGTGATAGGCCCACATCCCCGGTTCATCGGCGGTGACAAGGTAGCTCAGCCGCTCTCCCGGCTTTACGATGACCGTGTGTTTATAAGGACGATATTCCCCCTGCCCGTTTTCCAGTTCGCTCCATAATCCATGCAGGTGGATCGGGTGTTCCATCATCGTGTCGTTGATCAGGATGAAGCGGACGCGTTCGCCGACCTGCAGGTAGATTTGCGGGGCTTCGGAGAATTTTTTGCCATCAAAACCCCAGATGAACCGTTCCATGTTGCCGGTCAGGTGCAGCGTGATCTCCCGCGAGGGCGGTCGCGGGTCCGCCCCCGGAATCGTTGCGCGCAGGTCGGCATAGGTCAGGACGCGACGGCCATTGTGATCCAGCCCGTCGCCCGCTTCGCCAAGGCGGTTGATGGGCATCATTGCGATGCTCTGGACCTCCACCCCCGGGTGTAGTCGCGGCGCGGGGGCAGGTTTGCCGCCCTTCATGTCCATATGATCCATGTCCATTCCCGGCATATCCATGTGGGACGAAGACGGCGCATGATGGTCCATCGCGTGATGATCCATATGGCCCATGCCCTGCATGTTCCCCATTCCCATGTCGGTCATGGTGCGCAAGGGACGCGGGTCCATGGGCGGGACCGGACCGGCAAGGCCGGGCTGCGTTGCCAGCGTGCCGCGCGCGTAGCCCGTGCGGTCTTCCGCCTGGGCAAAGACCGTATAGGGGCCAGCACCGTCCGGGGAGATCAGCACGTCATAGGTTTCGGCCGTGCCAATGCGGAATTCATCGACCGCAACCGGTTCCACGTCGTTGCCGTCGGCCTGGATGACCGTCATTTTCAGGCCCGGAATGCTTACGTCGAACAACGTCATGGATGATGCGTTGATGAACCGCAGCCGGATACGCTCCCCCGGCGTGAACAGCCCGGTCCAGTTGGCGTGCGGCGACTGTCCGTTGAGCAGGTAGGTATAGATGATGCCCGATACATCCAGGATATCGGTCGGGGCCATGTTCATCGCCCCCCATCGCAGCCGGTCACGAATGGTCGCGGCGATGCCCTTGTGACGCATGTCATGAAACAGGGTGCCGACCGTCCGCTGCCGGAAATTGTAATAATCACTGTCGAATTTCAGGTTGGAAATGATGTCCTTCGGGTCCACGTCGGTCCAGTCGGACAGGACCATCACGTATTCCCGGTCGAAATGATGGTCATAGCCCTGTCTGGGGTCGATGATGATCGCCCCGTACAGGCCCGTCTGTTCCTGAAAGCCGGAATGGCTGTGGTACCAGTAGGTGCCGCTCTGATGCAGGTGGAAGCGGTAGGTAAAGGTCTGGCCCGGCGCAATTCCGGCGAAACTCAGTCCCGGAACGCCGTCCATGCGCGCCGGCAGGCGGATGCCATGCCAGTGGATCGAACTGTCCTCGTGCAGGTGGTTCGTGACATTCAGTTCAACGGTGTCCCCCTGCCGCCAGCGGAGGATGGGAGCAGGGGTCGCGCCGTTGACCCCTACCGCGCGGACCCGATGGCCCGTGACGTTGGCATGTATGGGGTCGATAGTAAGGTCGAAACGGGTGGAAGGCACGGCCGCAGGCTGCCCGGACATGGGCGTCTGTGCATATGTGCTTCGCCCCGCAAGCGTCAGCGCCGTGCCCCACAGGCCCGCGCCAACCACGAAACGCCGGCGCGTCAGCACGCCGCGTCCCGCATGGGATGCAAAAGTCATGAGTAATCGTCCGCCAGAAAAAGCACGGAAGCGGTCACCGCGAGGCAACCGGCCCTGAAACGGTCAGAACAGGATCAGGCCGCTTTTCTGGGTGGCGGAAGTGCCGGGGCGAAAGTCATCCCCCCGCCCCCGGCAATATCGGTGACGCCAAACATCACCGTCTTGGCATACCGGGCCGACAGGATGGAGAAAGATGGCGCGACAGCCCAGCTGACCACGCAGTTCGCCCCCTGCAGGCAGCAATGATCGTCCCCGTGATGGCTGGCCGCAGGACCGCCGCAGGGGCTGTCATGATGGCATCGGGACGCATGGGCATGAAGGTCCGGCATTGCCGCCATTACTGCCATGTCCATCGGGAGCATGGCCGCGGTGGCATGCATGGCGGGGGAATGTGGCATGATGGACATGGCGTGCGAGGGCATGGCGACAGAAAACAGCATTCCCACCTGAAACATCAGGCAGGCCAGCATGCGTCCCCATTTTCCCTTGCCGATCCGGCTCACGTCCGTTTCCCTGTCACCTAAGGGGTTACATCATGGTCCCACGGATGGAACACGCCATCATAGCATGCCACGACATCCCTATGTCCATCCCCCTGATGCTCACCCTCGCGTGGGGACGCGCGTCTCATGCGGATGGCGGATCACCACATCCGCCACGGCGCGTTGTGCGTCGCCCACAGATGTTCCAGATGGCGCTTGTCACGCAGCGTATCCATCGAATGCCAGAACCCGTCATGTTTCAGGGCCATCAGCTGTCCATCATTGGCCAGGCGTTCCAGGGGGCCGCGTTCGAAAACGGTCTCGTCATCCTCAAGGTATTCGAACACGGATGGGGACAGCACGAAAAATCCCCCGTTGACGTATCCCTGCTCAATCGGTTTTTCACGAAAGGCGTTAACGCAGCCATTGACGATTTCCAGGGTACCAAAACGCGCGGGCGGCCTGACCGCCGTGACCGTGGCGATGCGTCCATGACTGTGATGGTAGTCAATGGTCGTGCGGACATCTATTTCCGCGACCCCGTCGCCATAGGTCATGCAGAACGGCTCATCCTGCAGATAGGGCTGCAGGCGGTGCAGTCGACCGCCTGTCATGGTATCAAGGCCCGTATCAACCAGCGTCACGCGCCATGGTTCCGCGTTGCGCCGCAGGGTGATGATGTTGTCGGACTGCATGTCGACCGTGATGTCCGAGGACAGAAGATGATAATGCGCGAAATACTGCTTTATCATTTCCGCCTTGTACCCGAGCGGGATGACGAAATCATTGATCCCCGCACAGGAATAAATTTTCATGATGTGCCACAATATGGGGCGACCACCAATTTCAACCATCGGCTTGGGACGGCTTTCGGTTTCTTCCATCAGACGGGTTCCGTAACCACCGGACAGGATAACGGCTTTCATGACCAATATTCTCCATACAGGCTTCATATGAAGCTGGACGACCTGTAATTCCCGTCCCGTTGACGAAGGGGGCGGTTCGGCTTTTCCGGGGTGATCCTATGTCGGCAGGTTGAGACGACGGCGCCAGGTCACCCGTACGCTCGGCAACGCGCGGCGCAGCCATTGTCCCATGCCAATCTCCCCTCCCTCGCAGCGGAATCTCCAGTTGGAGACCATGTTTTCCATGACCGACAAGGGGTAGAAATCTTCAAAGAAACGCAGCCCGTCCGTCGCGGCGAAACATTCGGCAAGGAAGGAGCCGCGCGGCGGGGCAAAGCGTTTCCATATGCCGATACGCACCATCTGGTCATTCCACAGATGAAGCGTATAGGCCGATGCGCACAGTTTTTCGCATTCCTGCCGATACTGCGGTAGCAGCATTTTCCATGCCTCACGGAAATGGATCGGAAAGAAATATTGCGGCGCATAGGAATCCTGCATGACCGCCTGACGGCCAAACAGAGATGTCAGCAGGCGGGGACCCGTCGCCCCCCACACCATATCCCGGTCACGTAACGCAAGCGTTTCCTCGACCAGCTTGTCCAGCTTCGGATTGTCGCGTTCCAGACGCATGATCGCGCCGCATATGGATACGGGGTCTTCCTTTGCGATCAGCAGATCCCAGCGCTGCAGGTCAAGGCGACGCAGCATCAGCATATCCGCATCAACCCAGATATTGTCGGTCTTGCGGGAAAGTTCATAACGGAACAGGTCCGAGAAGTGACTGAGGTTGGGTTTCCCCCGGATCCTGAAACGCGTCATGTTGGCGGGATCGGTAATCTCACGCGCGTCGCCGTTGACGACGCCCGGTGGCAGGTTTTCAATCGCTTCGTAACTATAGACCGTGAATATGTATCCATGCGCCACATACGAATTGATGCAGGCGGCTTCATAGGCGGAAAGCGCCCCTCCTCCCCAGAAAGTAGCAAACATCGGTTGAAAAAGCGTCATGAGTTCCATCCTGACATGATATGCGGCAACAGGTGGGCAGTCCCTTTCAGGCGCTTGCGGTCCACCGGAGGTCCATTCCCAGATATCCGGCATCGATCATGTATTTCAGGGCATGAAGCCGGATCAGGGAGGAATTTCTGAAATTCCTGTCTGCAAAACCTAAGTTGCGTAATCCCGCGACCAGTTCGGTAATCGTTTCCGCCAGGCTGACCTGCGGCAGGAAATCGGGCGCCAGGGTGCGGAACAGGGAAAAATCCACCTTATAGGATCTCCGGTCCGGGGGGGCGTCGGTATTGATGCTGACACTCGTGCCGGGAATGTACTCCGCGACGGTTTCCGCGAGGTCACGGACCGTATAATTCCATTCGTCACACCCGGCATTGACCACCATGAAGGGCAGCCCCTGACGACGCGTGGCCGCCCATTCAATGGCACGCGCCATGTCGCGGACATGAATCAGCGGGCGCCAGGGCGTGCCATCGCTGAGGACGACGATTTCGCCGGTTGTCAGGGCGCTGGCTACAAAATCATTGATGACCAGATCCAGTCTCAGGCGATCGGAAAAACCACATGCCGTGGCAAAACGCAGGCATGTGACGGTCATATCGCCCAGTTCCATTTCCGCCAGCGCCTGTTCGGTCTCTATTTTGGAACGCGCATAGGCCGTAAGCGGCTCCACCGGGTCGGTTTCCTTCCGGGCCGGGCCGCTTGCCACGCCATATACACTGCAACTGGAGGCAAAAACGAAATGCTTCACGCCGGCCTTTACCGCCATCCGGGCCAGATGGAGACTGCCGCCACGATTGATCTGGTCGGTAACCTCCTCAAAGCGCGATCCCATCGGGTCATTTGAAATGGCGGCAAGATGAATGACCGCGTCCACCCCGTGCAGGAATTCCGGAGAAATATCGCGCACATCGCCAAAATACTGCATCTGCAGGGCAATTTCCGGCAAGGGTCCATGCGTGGTCAGGCATTGCCCGAAAAGGCAGAGGTCATATCCGGTAATGTGTGCGGCCGGAAAGCGCGTCCTCAGGTGCCGCACGACGACTGGTCCTATATACCCCATATTGCCTACCACAAGTATGCGCATGGACTTTTTCTTCCCGGCTCAGATGATGAAAAAATAATTCGTCTTGAATGATCCCCATGACACAGAGATCGGGCGGGGAACCCGGGGCACATGCCGTTTCATGCAGGCAACATCAGCGAACAGGACCTGACGATGCATGCGAAGCCCCATTTTCCTTTTGCTGGGATCAGGAACGTTATGATGTCGGCTGAGTTTTATCGACGGGAAAACAAATTCCGCGAACATGTCTTCTGCAATAGGCAGCTCCGGCACGAAGACCCGGAGGAAATCTTCTGTTTTCCCGCGTTCATCATATTGGAATTCAAGAAAAAGAATATCCGCCTGTATTTCAGGTTCCCTGCCCTTCCTTACAGGAATTCAGCCATCATGAAATCGGAAAGAAAATTTCTGGAATATGAATTTCCTGACAATGGCACGGCCCTGATCACCGGGGCGGGAAGCGGGATTGGCCGGGCGGTTGCCCTTGCGCTGCATCAGGCAGGGTTTCACGTCATCCTTGTCGGGCGCAGGAAAGAAATGCTTGAGGTACTTGCTCAAAGCCTTGGAAATGAACGGGTCAGCGTATGGGCTGTGGATATCACAAACGAAAATGCCCTCCTCCCTTTCATCTCTGACATCCCGAGGCTGGAGGTGCTGGTCCATGCCGCAGGTATTTTCTGTGCGGACAGCGTTGATCGCATTTCCCCCGATGTCCGCGACCGTCTTATGGCGGTTAACGTCCATGCTCCGTTGAGGCTGTCGAACCTGCTGCTGCCTGCCCTGGAAGCCGGAGGCGGAGAGATCGTGTTCATCAATTCAACCGCAATCATGGGACCTCGCATTCACACGGATGCCTATGCCGCCAGTAAACATGCATTAAAACAGGAAGCTGGCCGCCTGAGGGACCAGGTCCGGGGAAAAGGCATCCGTATCCTGAATGTCTATCCCGGCAGGACGGAAACCCCGATGCAGCAGGAGGTCCTGCAGGCAGAAAAACGTCCAGACGCCATTATCCCGATGCTTCAACCCTATGATATTGCGGAAATCATTATGGGATGCCTTTCCTTTTCACGCAGGGCGGACATCACGGATATCGTAATCCGGCCGGTCGGGAACTGAAGCCCGCATGATTTATCCACGTCCTGCCATTACGGGAAAAAGCCTGCCCCGGCTGCAGATAATATTTTCATGCCTGCGGAACCTTTGAGAAAGGTTTCGCTTAAGCAAGCACTATAGAGCGTTTTCTGATCCTCCAACAAATAACACGATTGTGATCTCATAAATGCTTTTTCAATCAACAGAAATAAATGATGCCAGGGAAATCATCCTTCCGCAACACAAGGATGAAAGAGGATCTTTTGGACGCATATTCGATCGTGATCTATTCATGGATCATGGCATAAAATCTGAGTTCATACAGTTCAGCATTTCCCGCACAAGGCATGCAGGGACATTGCGGGGGATGCATTACCAGAAATCCCCTTATGCTGAAGATAAGCTTGTTTATTGCATCCGGGGGTCAATACATGACGTCATCTGTGATCTGCGCCCTGAATCCTCGACATACATGAAGTGTCAGAGTTTCTATCTCAGCGACCAGAACAACACGATGATCTATATTCCGGCTGGCTGCGCGCATGGCTTCCAGACGATGGAGGACAATACGGAAATATTATATGGCATGTCCAGTATATATTCAGAAAAACATGCATGCGGCATCCGTTTCGATGATCCGGAACTTGGCATTACATGGCCCCGTCCTGTTTCCTGTATATCCGGAAAGGATCTGAACTGGCCCCCGTACATGCCAGCATCATTGGTGAACTGAAACTGATGTTGTTTCGATGTTCCTGAAACCTGCAAAGCCACACCTGTCATAATGGATGGTTCTCATGGAAAACGTGGTACACTCCCCTCTTCGTGACAAATCGCAGCTTTATTCCGCGATCCCGCACTCAGCAATCGGTGCCTGTCGCCTTTGCGCGACCCCGCTGCAACGCAGTGTGGTGGATCTTGGCCTTTCGCCACTGGCGAATTCGTTTATCAAACCGGAATTGCAGAATAGCATGGAGGCATTTTATCCCCTTCATGCCTTTATCTGTGAAAAGTGTTTTCTGGTCCAGCTGTCGGAATTCGAGTCACCACAGTCCATATTTGGCGATTACATCTATTTTTCATCTTATTCTGAAAGCTGGCTGCAGCATGCAAAGAATTATGTGAAAAAACAGATTGATCGATTTGGCCTGGATGGAAAATCCCTGGTCGTTGAGGTCGCTAGCAATGATGGCTATCTTCTGCAGTATGTAAAAGAGGCCGGGATCAGGACCCTCGGGGTAGAGCCCGCAGCCAACGTTGCCGAAATCGCCGTCTCAAAAGGCATTGCGACGGAAGTCTCCTTTTTCGGGGCACAGACAGCCACGCGCCTGAAATCGGAAGGGTATGTGGCCGACATGATGGTTGCGAACAATGTCGTGGCACATGTTCCTGATCTTCATGATTTCCTCGAAGGGTTTAGGATACTTCTTGCCCCCCAGGGAATAGTGACATTCGAATTCCCACATCTGTTGCGCCTGATAAAGGAATATCAGTTCGATACCATTTACCATGAACATTTTTCTTATCTGTCGCTGCAGGTTATCCGTCGTGCCCTTGCCGCGCATGGACTTCGTGTTTTCGATGTCGAGCAGCTCCCGACGCATGGCGGGTCCCTGAGGGTATTTGCAACACATAGGGATAATGCAGAACAGCAGGAAAGTCCTGCCGTGGAAATGATCTGTACGGAGGAAAAGGAATTCGGGCTCGAGAATTTTGCGACTTATGAAAATTTTGCGCGAACCGTGATCGACATAAAGTGCGGTTTGCTGGATTTCCTCATCACGTCGCATCGCAATGGAAAAGTGGTGGTGGGGTACGGGGCGCCAGCCAAGGGGAATACGCTCCTGAATTACTGTGGCGTTGGTCCGGAACTCATTCCCTTTACGACGGATGCCAGCCCCTACAAGCAGAACATGCTTCTGCCCGGTACGCGCATTCCTGTTCTTTCCCCCGAAGCCATCCGCGAACAGAAACCGGATTTTGTCCTGATCCTCCCGTGGAATCTCAAGAACGAGATTGTCGGCAGCCTGTCTTATATCCGTGAATGGGGTGGGAAATTTGTGATCCCGATACCTCAGGTTGAAATTTTCTGAATTACACACAGTCTCCCCCATGACTTTGGGAAATTTCATCAGGGAACCGATCCTGTGGTTGATGTACCGCGATACGCCGTCCTGTTCCGTACCCATACATGGGACAGTTTTGTCGAGCGTCAGTTTTTCCGGCTTCAGTCATTGATTGGTCAGGGCGACCTGTTTGTGGTTGTCAACAACACGTCAGGGAAAACCAGAATTCCAGATACGCTCCGGGTTGTTGAGTTTCAGGAATCCGATTTCGCGAAAATGGGCCTGGCCGATGGCGGCGAAGGAAACCTGATGTGGTATAATGTGGATTATGCATTATATTTTTTCATGAATATATATAATGATTATGATTATTATGTACTCTTTGAATACGATGTCCGTGGAAACGTGAATTTTGATGAATTGATCAAAAAAGTCCACGACAACAGAAGCGATCTTGTCGGGGTGACGGCAAGCGGCGCCTTTAATAAATGGTGGTTTTTTCGATCATGTGTCGGCGTTTATGAGGAAAAGGAGCTGGTAAAGACATTTCTGCAGATCGGTATTTTCTCCAGACGTGCCGTATCCCTGCTCCTGCGGCGACGTCTGGAAATGTCAGAACAGTTTCGTGCCGGCATGCTGAAGAACTGGCCCCATTGTGAAGCATTCATTCCGATAGAAATAAGAAAGGCAGGCTATCGCTTTTCGGATCTATCCAGTTATGTAAACGTGAATCGTTACAGTCATGAACCCGCCTACCTTGAAGAAGATACAGATTTTCTTGAGGAAAACGAGATCATGCACCCGGTTCTCGATACAAAACGGTATATCCTGAGTACGATCCGCTATGAAGGACGACCGGAAAAGTTTTTTATTCCATCAAGTTCTTTTGGAAAGAAACTTCGTCGCTTTCCCATAAGCAGCTATGGCGTTCCCCTGTTTCATGCCCTGAAAAAGCGGGCAAGACTGCTGTTCTCCCTGCTGGGTGAAAAAATATTTTCCTATCGTATCGGCAGGATCAGGAAAATCAGGGAAGAATTCTGATTGAAATCACAATGAGGCATTCGGCATGAAATTCGGTTATATGGCGGTGATACTGCTATCGGGACTATTGGGAACACAGGGAACCGCGCAGGCCGCATCTACGGGTGTGGATGCGGCATCCAACCTGCCCGCGGCATTGAAATCCTGTTACAGCGGACATGGCCCATGCATCATCAACCTGTCCGGCCGGACCGTGCATCTGACTCATGGCGTGCTCATCAATCCCCTGCGTGTCACGTTACAGGACGGACGGATCGATGCTTCCGCCCTGCCTCCGGGCGAAGCGGCGCTGACGATCAGCACCGACAGTGAAACTGTTTCCGATTATGGATCATTTCTTCATTATATCAAGGGAATACGCCTGATCGGAAACGAAAATGCAGACGGGATCGTTTTCAACAGCGTCCATAATGACAATATACTTGCGGCCGCGATGACATTGGAAAACATGTCCATTTCCGGTTTCCGCCGGGGAATTACGTTCGCCAATCATTGTTACGGATTCGGGTTGTCGCATATCCAGATATTCAACAACAAGACCGGAATATACACGATGCCTGCGGTCCAGGACGCAGGGGAACGTATCACGTTCGTTGATGTCGGTGTCTTCAACAATCAGTTGGGGATCGATGACGAAGGCGGGTTCGAGATGGACTGGGTTGGCGGTCACTGGGATTATAATGGCAGGACGGCCATTCTGTCCGCGCTGGTCGAATTTGACGGCCATATTGAAATCGGCCCATCCACCCAGCCTGTGATCGAATTGCGTGCCTTGCCAAACATGGTAGCGTCCCAGCTGTACATGACCCCCGGATCGTTCGTCATGGTCAACGGTTATAACGGAAAGCCGACGTCCGATGCGTGGATATTGTCCAACAGTCCCTATAACGTTGTACAGTTTCCTTTCAATACATGGGGCGTGACAGGCAGGGAGGGTGTGATGAAAGGGCCCGGAAAGGTCCAGGCACCGGTCAGCGGTCCCTTCACGCCGCACTAGAAAATGCGCGCACCCTGTATTTTTCTCCGTCAGCAGAAAGGCATGTTCCTGATATGGAGACCTCGCCGGAAATACTGTACCGTCATGTGGAAAACATATTTCCTGTTTTTCGAAGCATAACCGGCAGGGGCATTCGCCAGACGCTTGAATACATTTCCGATCAGACAACGGACTTCCAGATCCATCATGTCGCGTCCGGGACCAGGGTGCTTGATTGGACGGTGCCGGATGAATGGAATGTAAACAGCGCGACGATCCGACGCACCAATGGTGAAATCGTGATCGACTGGGCACGATGCAACCTGCATCTGGTCCATTACAGTATCCCGATACATGCACGGGTTTCACGGACGGAACTGGAAAAGCATCTCCACTGGCTACCTGATCAGCCGGATCTCATTCCCTATCGCACCAGCTATTATAACCATGACTGGGGATTCTGCCTCTCCGCAAGGCAACGTGCCCAACTGACGGACGAGGAATATGACGTTGATATCCGGACCGAACTTGGACCGGGGCATCTCAGTTACGGGGAAGTGCTGATACCGGCCACACACCCCCTGAATGAAAAAGCCGACGAGGTCCTGTTTTCGGTTCACTGCTGCCATCCCTCGCTGGCAAACGACAATGCCTCCTCAATCGCAATCGCGATTGAACTGATCCGCAATCTGCGGAACATGCCCTGCCGGCATTTGTCCTATCGTTTCCTTTTCATTCCCGGGACGATCGGATCCATCACATGGCTTGCCCGTAATCGCCATATACTGCAGCATGTCCGGCACGGTCTGGTCATGAGCTGTCTGGGGGATGACGGTTCCCCCACCTATAAGCAATCCCGCCAGGGGAATGCGGCGATTGACCGCTATGCCGCCCATCTCGTGGAAACGCGCTGGGGTGGCAGGGTCGTGCCGTTCGAACCTTATGGATATGATGAGCGGCAATATTGCTCGCCCGGGTTCAATCTGCCGGTGGGATGCCTGATGCGTTCCCCCAACGGGCAGTTCGCGCAATATCATACGTCCGCCGACAATCTGGATTTTGTCACGCCGGCCGGGCTTTATGCCTCGTTCTGTTTTATTACCGACCTTGTCATGATGATCGAAAAGGATTTCCTGCCACGCAGCCTGTTTCCTTATGGGGAACCACAATTGGGACGCCGGGGCCTTTACAAGGCCATTGGCGGCGGGGATGAAGACGCGGGCGGGGCGAAGTTCGATCAGATGACGTTGCTGTGGACCCTCAACCTTGCGGATGGCGGCCATTCGCTTCTGGATATCGCGATACGGGCGGACAAACCCTTTGCCGCCGTGGCTGCTGCGGCAGACGCCCTGACGCAGGCAGGCCTTCTGGCGCAGCGGTCAGGCTGATCCGATCGGCCCATCCTTCCATGTCGGCCGTTGCTTCATCACGAGCCGGAACATGGGTCCCGTCAGCGTCGTGGACGTGACAGCCAGGATCATCAGGGAGGCATAGGCGAATTCCGAAATCATGCCCTTGCCATGCAGGATGGTGGCGGCAACGATTTCCATCAGCCCCTTACACTGCAAAAGCGCGCCCATGCCAAGCGCCTCGGAACGGGACATGTCGGGAGATGGCGGATAAAGGACGACCGCCCCCATCTTGCTTCCGATCGAAATGACGACAAGCATGAAGGACGCGAACACGGATGGCCATGTCAGGGCCTCGCCATTGATGTGCATGCCGCTGTGGCCAAAGAACATGGGCGCCAGCCAGAACAGGGCGAACGTTCCCACCTTTTCCACCGGCAGGCGACGGACCCATCGGGGGGGCATGACAGCACCAGCATAATAAGCCCCGATAAGTTCATGCAGCCCGATTTCCCTGCTGGCCCATGCCCCGGCCACCAGCCAGACCGGCACGCACATCCAGATGACCCACATGGGGGGCTGCTGCAGACGCCGTGTGGCCGCGCCACTAATGAGGGCAAGCATGCCCAGCAGGGCAACGGCCAGGAACTGCTGGATGCGCCATCCGTGGAAAGCATCCGACCCTTCCGCCGCGAACTGCAGGCAGGCCAGCCCGATCCACAATGCGGCGTCGTCCACAACCGCCAGTCGCAGCGCCAACTGACCCATCGGACGTTCCGCTGGTGAAAGTTCGCGCACAATTCCGATCAGCACCGGCAGGGCACTGACGGCAAGGCACAGCCCGATGGACATGGCCCCGATGACAGGGCTGCCGTGTGGCGTCTCCCACCCGT
Organism: Novacetimonas cocois; assembly: GCF_003311635.1. GTDB lineage: Bacteria > Pseudomonadota > Alphaproteobacteria > Acetobacterales > Acetobacteraceae > Novacetimonas > Novacetimonas cocois. The sequence continues at coordinate 113,821 of NZ_QEXL01000003.1, forward strand.
GAAGGGGCAGGAAATAAAAATAGATCAGCACGGAGCCGATGCAGAAAGGCACCCCCAGCGCCACCAGCGCGCTTGCCAGCAACCGCCCCAGCGATGGCGAGGTGAAGGTCTGGTTGGGATCCGTGCCATCGGACAGCTGCCACATGTCCAGCCCGGCGGTAAAGGCAAGCACGAGCACGGCGATCCAGCCAATGTTTTCGCCATATTGGGAGGGAATGCCCCATGCGCCGACGGGGTATTTTGTAACGGCGATCACGATCCCCACCAGAATGGGAATTACGACAATCGGTACGGCTTTCCGGCAGAGGTGCCACAATAGCAGAGGAATAAAAACGAACAGGACTATGTCCGCCGAAAAATGAAACATCCTATCCATGCCGTTCTCTTTTGTTTTTGTTTCCGACCCGGATTGTTATATATCGATATGCAGGGCATGTAAATAAAACGTCACCTGTCCGGCACATCCTGATGCGGCACAGAAATCAAAGAAATCCCATCTTTCGTGAAAAATGATTTTCATTCAGATTTGATAGGATATTTGATTTCATGATAAATCCATATGTATTTTTAATACTGAATGTAATATTTGCAAATCTCCGGTCTATTCCGTGGACGTCATGATGTATTGTCAGACGTATGCCCGGTTTCCATCCATGCTGATGGCGGCCGTGCGTTCAATACCGTCAAGGCATCCCATCACCTGCAACAGCCACGGATCGGCTCCGTCACGTTGCGCCGCCGCCCGTAACCGACGCCGCGTGACGGAGATCATCGCCAGCCCCCGCCGGCTGACGGGCTGGTATCGCGCCAGTGTCCGCAGCAGCACGGCAAGGCTGTGGGAGGCATCGTTATCCTGTTCACGTTTCAGCTGACGCAGCAGCAGGATATTCAGTCCGACCGCCGATAGCATGAGTGCCTGGCGGATTTCCCCTGCCGCCGCGCGGTCCCCGGCCTGTGCGGCATGGCGGACCAGCCGCCCGATCCGGTCGACGCTGGTTCCGATCCACCATTGGGGTAGCGGGGGCAGCGGCATGATACACAATCCGCGCAGTTCGGCACGGATATGCGCGGCAAAGCGGACGCGTTCCTCCGCCGCGCAGAAAGGCAGCACCAGCCGGAATACCAGCACGCTCAGCCCGACAGCCAGCACTGTATGCAGTGCGTTGTTCAGGAAGGTGATTTCATCCACCCGCAACTGGTTCCCCGGCATCAGGAGATTGGGCATCAGCAGCCCGTAGGCCGCAGCCGCACCAGCAGTGCCGGGATTATATTTTGCCAGGCCACCGACAAACAGGAATATGCCCAGCACGAAGGCCAGTTCCTCGTAATTGCTGAGATAGGGCACGATCCACAGGTCCAGGCATCCGGCGGCAACGGCGGACCATATCGCGCCTGACAGGAAGCGCAGCGTCCCCACGACCGGGTTTTCCCGTGTAGCGAACAGGCCGCATACCAGCGTGGTGATCGCGATAAATCCCATCCCGCCGGGCCATGCGGTCACTTCATAGACAAGGCCGGCGATCATGATGGCCGCCGCGCCACGCAAACCGTTATACAGCGCAAGCCGCAGGTCCCGATGCCCCGGCAGGCGGAAGCGGAACCGGTCATGTGCCGGTGGCGTGAAAATGGCCTGACAGTGCTCCAGCGCCTGCGCGAGATCCGTCATCGCGGCATGCAACATGGTGTGGGTGACACGCCGCGCCTCATCCTTGTTGTCATACAGGGCGCGATCGTGAAACAGCGTGGCGAGGGCTTTGGCCTCCCCGTGCAATGCCTGCAATATGCCCTGGTGCAACCGGCATGAATGCAGGCTGTCACACAGGCGCAAAAGCCGTTCGCGCGTATCCAGAAGAACCGGGTCCCCCTGCCCTGCCGCGCCGGACAGGCCGAACAGGCGTGTGACCATGATGGAAATATTGGCGAAAACCGCACGCGCATGATCCCCGGCATGGGAATGGCGCCCCATTTCAATGGCAGGAAATTCTATTCCCCTGTGAACCGATACCATCATGTCCGAAAACTCGCCCGCATGGGTCAGGGTCTCGCGGTCATGCAGCACGATTTCGCGCAGCAGCAGCGCAAGCTGGTGCAGGACCTCCTCCACCCGCGCATGCATTGTCGCACGCGCCCGGGTCGCCAGGTCATGGGCGAACAGCAATGCCATCGCGGCCTCGCACACCACCCCCAGTACGATATAGGTCGCGCGCGATACCGCGATGAAAAAGACATTGTCGGGCTGTGATGCGGCGGCGACCGCGATGATGGAACAGGTATATCCGGACAGCACGAAAGCATAGGAGCGGAAATTCAGGCTGAACGTCGCAAGGAAACTGCACAGCCCGATCCAGATGGCCACAGCGGGGAAAAACAGCCATGCCTGTTGCGGAAACGCGGCGATGAAGACCACGGCCGCGATCGCCCCGGCCATGGTACCCACGATCCGCCAGCGCGCCTTGGACATGCTTTCGCCCCGGCGCACCTGCGCCACGGACCAGACGGTCGCCACGGCCCATTGGGGACTGTCGAGTTCCATCCAGAACGCCACCGCCAGCGCGAGGAGCGAGGCCAGCGTATTGCGCAGGGCAAAACCCACGGCCTGCGGCGTGGGGCAGAACAGCCATTGCATCATGGCGGCCCCATTGCGCGTCCATGCCGGACGAAAGGGCACACTCGTCATGAAACGGTGAAGATACATCAGCTATGACGCATTCTGATGTAATGGAAATGCATTGCGTGGCGGTGGCGCGTCCTCAGCCATCCACCTTTTCATAAGGCTGGTACCGCGCGGTCCATGTCGCGTTTCGCAGGGCGGTTTCCGTCTCGGCCTCCGTGGCGGGTGGGGCCACGCCTTCCGCCTGTCCCTGCCGGATCAGGGCGCGGGCCACGGAAACAGCGACCCTGGGCAGTTCGGAGACCGGCGGCAGGAGCGGCGCGCTGTCTGGCCCGTGTGCATGTGCCGCAGGTGAACGTTCCGCCAGCGCGTGGGCCGCGGCAAGGAACATGCCATCCGTCATGCGTGTGATGCCGCCTGCCACCACCGCCAGGCCGACACCGGGAAAGACATAGGAATTGTTGATCTGGTCCACCGGGCGTTCCTGCCCGTTGAAGACAACCGGCGCGAAAGGTCCCCCCGTCCCGATGATGGCGCGACCATCCGTCCATTCCAGCAGATCCGCAGGCGTCGCCTCGATATTGGCGGTCGGGTTGGACAGGGCGAAGATAACGGGACGCGATGTTCCCGTGATCATGGGGGCGATGATGTCGCGCGTGAACGCCCCGCCCTGCCCTGACGTGCCAATCAGCATGGTGGGACGGACATGCGCCATGACATCCGCCAGCGAGAGATGGGCGGGATCGCGCACATGCCATTCCGCCGCGATATCCGCAGGCTGGGCAAAGGGGCGCTGCCCGTCGGTAATGCCTGCCATTCCCTGCCGGACAAGGCCGTCGACATCGATCATGAAAAAGCGACGACGCGCCTCCTGCGGGTCCATGCCGTCCGCGATCATAAGGCGCGACAGCAGGTCCGCGATGCCGCAGCCCGCGCCCCCCGCGCCGAAGATGACGATGCGCTGTTGCGCGACCGGCGCGGCCCCAGCCCTGATTGCCGCCAGAAGTGCGCCGACGGTGACGCCGGCCGTGCCCTGTATGTCATCGTTATAGGTGCACATCCGCCCGCGATAACGATGAAGGATCCGCAGCGCGTCCGCGCCCGCCAGATCCTCCCAGTGCAGGGCGATATGGGGCCAGCGCGCTTCCACCGCTTCGACGAATTCGGCGATGAACGCGTCGTATTCCGCACCGCGCACGCGCGGATGACGCCAGCCGATGTAATCCGGATCCTCCAGCAGGGTCGCATTGTCCGTTCCCACGTCAAGCTCGATGGGAAGGGCGCATGCCGGGTCCAGGCCGCCACAGGCCGTGTAGAGCGCCAGCTTGCCGATCGGAATGCCCATTCCGTTGGCGCCCTGATCGCCAATGCCCAGGATGCTGCCCCCGTCGCTGGCAACGATCACGTGCACGTCGTCCCACTGCGGGTCCGACAGGATATCGGCCAGCCTCCCCCTGTCTTCGTAACTCAGGAACAGCCCGCGCGGACGTGTCCATATCTGGCTGAACTGCCGGCAGGCGCGCCCGATGCACGGGGTGTAGATAATGGGCAGATAGTGTTCGAGCGACTGCGCGATGATGGCGTAGAAAAGCGTTTCATTCCGGTCCTGGATTTCGCGCAACGCAACATGGCGCGAAAAATTGTCCGGCAGGGCCGCAAGCCGTCGCGTGGCGCGGGCGACCTGGCGTTCCAGCGTCGTGACATTGGCCGGGAGCAGCCCGTGCAATCCGAACAGATCCCTTTCGCGCATGTCAAAGGCATTTCCCTTGTTCAAAACAGGACATTCCAGAAGGTTACGGCCATGCAGGCTGACCTTGCGGGGGGATGTACGGGAAAGGCGCGCGGAAAAAGGCATCAGAACTCGATATTGCGATCACGGTGAAAGGATGCGCACAATACCGATCCGCACAATTCCGTGTAGAGCACGCGCATGCACGGTAACCGTACGCCAGACGCAATCATGGAGAGCGCATGCCAGACGAAATCAGTGACCTGAAATTCTTCTGCACCCTGGCCGCGGCAGGAAGCATCGCAGGTTGCGCGCGCGTTGTGGGCATGTCCTCCGCCGCGATGAGCCGCAGGCTCAGCGCGCTGGAAGCGCGTCTGGGCACCCGCCTCGTGACCCGTACCTCGCGTCATTTCGCGCTGACGGCCGAAGGGCTGCGGCTGCATGAACGCGCCGTGCGCATCATGGAGGAAATCGAGGAGGCTGAGGCGGAAGTCACGGCCCGGGCCGATATTCCGCACGGCCTGCTGCGGGTGGGGGTTCCCTCCGAACTGGGCCGCAAGAGACTGGCGGGTATCGTGGCGGCCTTTGTCGAAAAATATCCCGACGTGACCGTTCACCTGACGCTGTCCGATGCGGGGCTGGATGTCATTGATGACGGGCTGGATATCGCGATCCGCGCGGGCATGCCGCCCGATCAGGGGGTCATGGCGACCACGCTGATCAGCAGCCGCCGCGTGGTCTGTGCCTCTCCCGACTATCGCGCGCGCAGGGGACTTCCCGCGACACCGCATGACCTTCTGAAACATGACTGCATATGCCTGCTGCGCCGGCAGCGGATTTTCAACGAATGGGCCTATCACGATGGCAAGGTGCGCAAGGAAATCCATGTCACGCCCCATCTGGCGGCATCAAGCAGCGAGGTTGTCCATGACTGGGCCGTCAGTGGTCACGGCATTGCGCTGAAGGTGTTGTGGGACATCGCCGACGACCTGAAATGCGGTCGGCTGATTGAATGTCTTACGTCATATGCGTGGGAAGAAATCGTGCTGTGCGCGGTCTATCCCTCCCGCGCGCATCTGCCGTCGCGGACGCGGTTCTTTCTTGATTTTGTCCGTCAGGCCCTGCGGCACCGTGACTTCGTAACCTGAGCGAAGATTGCATGCATGTCGGCTTTCCATAGGGAAAGCCTGTGTATTTTTCAGGGAACATGCGTCGCTCTCCACTCGTTGGGGTCATGAGAGGGGTGTCGATTCACAAGGCTGAAGATCCTGTCGGCATCCCCTGCCCATCGCAGATGGAGGACGACCATGATACTCAGAAATTCGCGCCAGACAGACGCCGCCATGCATGTGGCGCACCCGCCTTCCGATGCCGTGACGCGCCGTGACGGCGGCAGTCTCGCGGGGCTTGCGATTGCGATCCTTGCGACCAATGGGGTGGAGGAAGTGGAACTGACCGATCCTGCCGCCGCCCTGCGGCAGGCGGGGGCGCGCACCGTTCTGGTTTCACCGCAGAGCGGGGAAATCCAGGCCATGGAGGCCGACGTCAATCCCACCAACCGCTATCATGTCGACATGCAGGTGGGACAGGCGCATGCCCATGATTTCGCCGGCCTTGTCCTGCCGGGGGGCACCACCAATCCCGATCACCTGCGCATGGATCGCGACGCGGTGCGCTTCGTCCGGGAATTCGTGCAGGAGGGCAAGCCGGTTGCCGCCATATGCCACGGGGCATGGACACTGATCGATGCCGAGGGCGTGCGGGGACATACGATGACATCCTGGCCTTCCCTGCGCACGGATCTGACGAACGCCGGGGCGCACTGGGTTGATCGTGACGTCGTGACCGATGGCATGCTGGTGACATCGCGCAACCCCGGCGACCTGAAGGTCTTCTGTCCCGCCATCGTGGCGATGTTTGCCTCTGCCCATGCGGCATCCCATGCGACGGCGGCCCAGATGCCGCAGGGGCATGCCACATGAAGGAAAACAGGACTTTTCTCAGATATTATGCAATCGGTACGCTGGCGATGGCGGGCGTGTCACTGGGGGCGGGCGTGGTTGCGTGGTGGCGGGGAAAACGCCAGTCGCGCATCGTCATCGCCACTGGCGAGTCCCCGACGGGCGGCACATCCGTGACACAGGAACCTGCCGAAACGGATGAAACCCGTCGCGTCGTGCGCAAGGTGCTGCAGTATTTCGTCATTCCGCTGTGGCTGGCCTCTGGCCTGACGGACTGGTGGTGCCATCGCCGCACCGACATCCAGCATACGACGGGCCTGAAGGAAACCGGCCTTCACCTGCTGATGCTGGGCGAGGCGGCTGTGCCTGTGCTGGCCGGGCTGTTTCTGGAAATCGACGTGCCGGTCCTGTCGCTGATGATCGCCACCTTTTTCGTGCATGAAGCGACGGCGATGTGGGATGTCAGTTATGCCGTGACGCGGCGCGATGTGCAGCCGGTGGAACAGCATGTCCACAGTTTCCTGGAGATGATTCCCCTGCTGGCGGTGTCGATGATTTCCGTCCTGCACTGGCCCCAGCTGGAGGCCCTGATGGGTCGCCGGGTCATGCCCCCTGCCCCGCTGCGCCTGAAACGCGACCCGCTGGGCCTGCCGTATGCCGCAGGTGCCCTGACGGCCATGGCAGTATTCGAGGTGCTGCCCTATTGCGAGGAAGCGTTGCGCGACTGGAAAGCAAATCCGGGGCGCCTTACCCCGCTCGCCTGAACAGACCTGATCGCATGCCCGACGCGCCGCCGGGGCAGGTACGGGCAATGCGATGCGGTTTCAGGTATAGGCGTACGAACCGCCTTTTTCCAGGGCGCGACAATAGGCGGGGCGCGCGCGTATGCGCTCCACAAAAAAGGTCACATGGGGGCGTGTCGCAATGGCGCGTGCCCGTGTTATCGCGATTTCCAGGGGAATGCTCATCTGGATATCGCAGGCCGTAAAGTCCGGGCCGGCGAACCATTCATGGGTCTGAAGCTCGGTTTCCCAGTAATCCATGTGCAGCCGGATCTGCGGGTCGATGAAACGCCGCTGGACGCCGCCGGAAATCAGCTTCGCGGCAGGCCACACGAAAAACGGGGCCTGTCGGGGTAGGCGCTGGAAAATCAGTTTCATCACCAGCGGCGGCATGGCCGATCCTTCGGCATAATGCAGCCAGTAGGTAAAACGCAGCCATTCGGGCGTTCCCGCCTGCGGCAGCAGGCGTCCATTGCCGTAACGTTCCAGTATGTATTCGATGATGGCCCCGCTTTCGGCAAGGGTGACATTCCCATCCGTGATGACAGGCGCCTTGCCGAGCGGATGCACCTTGCGCAGCGCGGCGGGCGCCAGCATGGTTTTCGGATCGCGCTGGTAGAAGCGTATTTCATAGGGCAGTTCCAGTTCCTCCAGCAGCCATAATACGCGCTGGGAACGGGAATTGTTCAGGTGATGCACGGTAATCATGGCGAAGCGTCCTTGTGCTTTCGCCCCCATTTCCAATGATGAGGGAACATGTTGCGCATGAAGTGCGTCAGCATCGCGACCTGAACGCGCCGACATTGAGAATGTTCATGCGCGGTTGCATCGCCGTCGGGAAAGACGGGCGGAAAAGATGGTCATGCAACACGCGACCGCGTTGCGCGTTGTCAGGACGCTTCCAAACGGACGTGGCGTTTGCGGCAGAGTTCCCGATTACCCAACCGTGGCGGTGTCCACGTTTCGGCGGTTCCCACGTTTTTCTGGCCGGGGAAAAGATCATTGGGGAAAATATCATGGAATTACCGGAAAATGAGGACCGGCGCGACACTTCCGCCGTAAACGACGCACCGGCGGGATCGCCACCCGACATGAAGACGCCGCGGCCCGATACGCCCACGCCGCTGATACGCAAACTTTCCGGATATGTAAGCAAGACAAGAAAAACCCTTTTTCGGCAATAGGGCCATCACGGGATGGCGGCCGTCTTGTGTGGTGACGGCTCGCCCCCTTCCCTTTTTCCGATGCCGCCTGCGGAGCATGGCATGGACGTGAATCCCACACTGACGCCACAGCCGTCCTCTGCTTCCGGGGCGTGGCGTGGCGGCGCGGACCTGCTGCGGCGTATCCTGCGCCGGGATCGCCATGGCGGGGCGCGTGGATGGCAGGATGATGCCTTCCCCCTCAAAAGCGAGATTTTTGGCGTCGAACGGCTTGAGGATCATGCCCGCAGCCTAGCGGTGGCGCAGAAGGTCGCGCCATTGCGGCCACATCGCTGGCCGCGGCAGCCATTATCGCGTCGGCTGGCGGATAACAGCGCCTTCCTGCGCGAGGCCGACATGGAAATCGCCCGGGCGATCACGCAGGGCCGTCCCCTGACGCCGGCGGCGCAATGGCTGGCGGATAACTATGCCCTTGTGGACATGCAGATCCGCGAAACCGCGCTTGATATTCCGGCGGGGTATTACGCACGCCTGCCCAAGCTTTCGAACGGTCCCTTTGTCGGGCTGCCGCGCATATTCGGCGTGGCATGGTCCTTTGTCGCCCATACCGACAGCCACCTTCAGCCGGAAACCCTGCGGCGCTATCTTCTGGCCTATCAGGAGGTGGAGGTCCTGACCATTGGCGAACTGTGGGCCGTGCCCATCACGGTGCGTATCGTCCTGATTGAAAACCTGCGCCGGGTTGTCGCGGCGATCATGAAAAACAATGCCAGCAGGCATGAGGCCGACAGGCTGGCGGACCATCTGGCCGAGGCACGCAGGAACGGGCGCCCCTCGATTTCGGACCTTCTGGCTTCTGTCGATCCGCTGGTCCTGACGCCTGCCTTCACCGCGCGGCTTGCCCATCGCCTGCGCGGGCTGGATCCCGAAAGGGATGCCGCCCTTGTCTGGCTGGAACAGAGGGTTGCCGACAGGGACAGCACGATTGACGCCGCCGTGCGCGAAGACCTACAGGAACAGGGGGCGTTCAATGCCACGATCCGCAACATCATCACCAGCCTGCGGCTGATCGCCGGCTATGACTGGACCAAGGCGTTCGAGCAGATCTGCCTGATCGATCGGGTATTTGCCGAATATGACAGCTTCACACAGGCGGACTTCGCCAGCCGGGATCTGTATCGCAAGGCGATAGAGGAGCTTTCGCAGGGCTGTGCCCATACGGAAATGGAGATTGCCCGCGCTTCTGTCACGCTTGCGCATCAGGCGCAGGGAACCTCTGCGGACGACCCGCGTCGGGGGGATCCGGGATATTACCTGTTGATGGCAGGACGTGCGGAGCTTGAACGGCTGCTGGGATTCCGGCCGGCTGCGCCGATGTGGATGGTGCGGACGTTCTGTGGGTGGGGGATTACGGGATACAGCGTGGCCGTCACCGTGCTTACGGTTGCGTTTCTTGCCCTGCCCCTGTGGCTGTCGCTGCCGCGCGTCGCGGATGTGCCGCCGGGCGTGCTGCTGGTGGTATTCCTGGCCTTCATTCCCACGACCGACGCGGCCGTTGCCTGCATCAACCGGCTGGCGCTGCAGGCGATCAGGGTCACGTCCCTGCCGGGGCTGGAACTGCGCGCGGGTATTCCGGTGGGCCTGCGCACCATGGTGGTCATACCCGTCCTGCTGACGACGCGCGCGACGGTTGCCGAACTGATCGCGCGGCTGGAGGTGCATTATCTGGCCACGCGCGATGATTCGGTCCATTTCGCGTTGCTCAGCGACTGGACGGATCATGACAGCGCCCATGCGCCGGATGACGACATCCTGCTGACCCTCGCGACCGAGGGGATTGCGCGCCTGAACCAGAAATATGGCCCGACCGCAGGGGGACAGCGCTTTGTGCTGCTGCACCGCCGGCGGGTATGGTGCGGGAGCGAGCGCGCATGGATGGGATGGGAACGCAAGCGCGGCAAGCTGCATGAACTCAACCGCCTGCTGCGCGGGTCGACCGACACGACCTTCCTTGCGGACCCGGCCCGCGTCCTGCCGAACGATATCAGGTATGTCGTCACCCTTGATGCCGATACGCGCCTGCCGCTGGAGACGGTGCGGCGGCTGGTCGGAAAGATGGCGCATCCGCTGAACCGCCCGCGTTTCGATCACATGACGGGACGGGTGGACGAGGGATACGCGATCATGCAGCCACGCGTGACGCCCGCCCTGCCGGTCGGTCACAAGAACACCCTTTTCCAGCGTGCATTTTCCAGCGCCAGCGGCATCGATGCCTATTCCGCCGCCGTATCCGACCTGTATCAGGACATGTTCGGCGAAGGGTCTTATGCCGGCAAGGGCATTTACGACATTGATGCGTTCGAGGCCGCGCTGGCCCATCGCGTGCCGGATTCCACGATGCTGAGCCATGACCTGTTCGAGGGGATTTTCGCGCGCGCGGGCCTTGTTTCCGACATCGAGGTGGTCGAGGAGGCCCCGACCGATTATCTGGTCGCGGCACAGAGGCTCCATCGCTGGACGCGGGGGGACTGGCAGCTGCTGCCGTGGATCTTTTCAGGAATTCGCCGTCCCAGCGACCCACGGCTCCGCCTGTCGGGCATTTCGCGCTGGAAAATGGCGGACAACCTGCGCCGGACGTTATGCGCCCCCCTTCTTATGGTGGCATTTGTCGTCTGCTGGCTTCTGTCGCTGCATGACGCATTCGTCTGGACGTTCTTCCTTCTGTCCATGATGGCGCTGCCGGTTTTCCTGCCGGTCCTGGCGGATTTCGTTCCACGACGGGAATGGATAACGCTGCGCAGCTATGGCAGCGTCCTGCTTGCCGATGCGACCGATGCCGCCGTGGTGACCTGCCTCAACATCACATTCGTGGCCCATCAGGCCTACCTGATGGGCGATGCGATCGTGCGTACGCTGGTACGGGTTTTCATCACGCGGCGTTACCTGCTGCAGTGGATTCCCGCGGCACAGGTCATATCAGCCAGCCGCGCGGGGGTGGCGGGGTACTATCGACGGATGCTGTCCGCCCCCCTCCTCTCCCTCGGGATCATTGACGTGATCGCGCATCTTGCGCCGTGGAGCCTGTTTATCGCGGGGCCGCTGACATTCCTGTGGGGCGCGTCCCCCGCCGTGGCGATGTGGGCCAGCAGGCTGCCTGTCATATATGCCCGCTCCCGTCCCTCGCGCACCGACATTCGCTCCCTTCGCATGGTTGCCCGGCGTACCTGGAGATTTTTCGAAACCTTCGTGACGCCCGCGGACAACATGCTGCCCCCCGACAATTTTCAGGAAGATCCCGATCCGGTCCTCGCGCGGCGGACATCGCCCACCAATATCGGGCTGTACCTCCTGTGCGGCGTCAGCGCGCGTGACTTTGGCTGGGCCGGGATGAACGATACCCTCGACAGGCTGGAGGCGACGTTCGCCACACTGGAAAAAATGCGTCGCTATCGCGGGCATTTCTATAACTGGTACGATACATCGGACCTTGCGCCGCTGGAGCCGGTCTATGTCTCCACGGTCGATAGCGGCAACATGGCGGGACACCTTGTAACGCTGGCAAGCGCCTGTCGCCTGTGGCGCGAAAGGAATGTCGATACCCCCGCCCCCACATGGCGCGAGGGGGTTTCCGATGCGCTCAACATCGCCATTACCGACCTGACATTCCGCAATGGCGTCCGCCTGTCCCTTTCTTCGTCTGAAAAAAATCTGGTCCGGGCGCTTTCCGGTCTCAAGAACGCGGTGCTTTCCGCGCCGCAGAAGGCGCTGGCCGCTGATCTTACCCTTCTGCTGGAACGCGCGCGGACGATCGTGAAACAGGCTGCCGGCATAAGGTACACATTGCCCGATGACGGGGTGAAACCGCAGGCCGATCCGCTTTTCTGGGCGCAGGCCGCGTTGCGGAGCATCGAAAGCCACCTGCGTGACCGAACGCAGGTGGCCGGCCCATCAGTGGCGGCGCGGCTGGAGGTTCTGGAACATCGGGCCGTGCGCATGGCGCAGGAAATGGAATTCGGGTTCCTGTGCAATGAATCGCGAAAGCTGCTTTCCATCGGTTTTGTGGTTGCCGAAGATGCGCAGGATGCCAACTGTTACGACCTTCTGGCGTCCGAGGCGCGGCTGGCGGTCTTTTTCGCCATTGCGAAGGGCGACATGCCGGCCAATGACTGGTTCCGGCTGGGCCGCGCCATAACGCCGGTCGGCAATGGTGCGGCGCTGGTGTCATGGTCGGGGTCGATGTTCGAATACCTCATGCCCTCGCTTGTCATGCGCGCGCCCATAGGAAGCCTGCTGGAACAGACCAACAAGCTGATCGTGCGATGCCAGATTTCCTATGGACAGGCACGCGGCATTCCGTGGGGAATTTCGGAATCCGCGTATAACGTGCGCGATCTTGAATATACCTATCAGTATTCGAATTTCGGCGTGCCGGGGCTGGGCCTAAAACGCGGCCTGGGGCAGGATATGGTCGTCGCCCCCTATGCCACCATGCTGGCCGCCATGATCGACCCGCAAAAGGCGGTGGCCAACCTTTCCGTGCTTGACAGGACCGGCGCGCAGGGGCGGTACGGGTTTTACGAATCCCTCGATTATACCCCCGATCGCGTTCCCGATCATCATCGCGTGGCGATCGTGCGTGCCTACATGGCCCATCATCAGGGGATGTCCATCCTTGCCGCCGCCGACACGGTGATGAACGGCATCATGCGTTCGCGTTTCCACGATGACCCGGCCATTGCCGCGGCCGAACTCCTGCTGCAGGAACGCGCGCCCCGCACCGGCGCGGTCGCGCGCGCCCTTCCCTCGGAAGAGGTGATCTCCACCCCCACCGGGCCAAAGACGGCGTCCGCCGGACGGTATTACAGCAGCCCCGACACACCCGAACCCATGACCCACCTTCTGTCGAACGGACGATATACCGTCATGCTGACCGCCGCCGGGTCGGGATACAGCCGGTGGCAGGGACAGGCGGTGACCCGGTGGCGGGAGGATCCGACGCTGGATAATTTCGGATCCTACATCTACCTGCGCAACACCCATACGGGACAGGTCTGGTCCGCCGGGCACCAGCCCTGTGGCGCGCGGGCGGATGATTACGCCGTCGTGTTTCATGAGGACCGCGCGGAATTCGCCCGGCGCGACGGGGCGCTGACCACGACGATGGAGGTCATGGTCTCTGCCGAGAATGATGCCGAAGTACGTCAGGTATCGCTTTTCAACGGCGGCAGCGACACGGTGGAGGTCGAAATCACGTCCTATGCCGAACTGGCCCTCCTGCCACAGGACGCGGACATGGCGCATCCCGCGTTCACCAAGCTGTTCGTGCAGACGGAGTATTTGCCTGAATCCGGCGCCCTGCTTGCCACCCGGCGGCGGCGCACCCCTGATGAACCCGAAATCTGGGCCGCGCATCTGGCGGTATGTGCCACGCCCGTTCAGGTGGAAACCGACCGCACGCGTTTTATCGGGCGTGGACATGATGTCCGCTCCCCCGCCGCGATCATGGCGCGTCAGGCGCTGTCGGGACAGACCGGCACGGTGCTGGACCCGGTATTTTCCATTCGTGGCACGGTTGTCGTCAGGCCCGGCGCGATGGCGCGGATCACGTTCTGGATGCTGGTCGCATCATCGCGGCAGGCCCTGCTGGACCTGATCGACACCCACAGGGACCAGGCCGCGTTCGAACGCGTGCGGACCCTGGCATGGACCCAGGCGCAGGTACAGCTGCGGCATCTGGATATCGCCCCCACCGAGGCCGACCTGTTCCAGCGCCTGGCGGGGCACATCCTGTTCGCGGGGCCGTCGCTGCGTGCGTCGGGCGCCAGTATCATCAGGGGGGCAGGATCGCAGCCCGTTCTGTGGGAACAGGGAATTTCGGGTGACCTGCCGATCCTCCTTCTGCGGATAAAGGATAATGCCAATACGGAAATCGTGCGCAGCCTGCTGCTGGCCCACGAATATTTCCGGATGAAGCAGCTGGCGGTTGACCTTGTCATCCTGAACGAACATCCCTCCTCCTATCTTCAGGATCTTCAGGTATCGCTGGATGACCTGGTGCGTTCGACAACCAGGGCGGCGGCAGGCGGGGGATCGGTGCGCACATTGCGGGCGGACCTGATTTCCCCCGCCCTGCGCGACATGCTGGTCTCAACGGCCCGGGTGGTGCTTTCGGCGCGGCATTCCCTTGTGGAACAGCTGGATCAGGCGGAACGGCAGCCCCCCCGTGGTGCCGCGCCCATGGTGCCCGCATACCCGCCACCCGTGCGTGCCCCGGGGGCGCCGGTCATTCCCGAACTGGAGTTCTTCAACGGATTTGGTGGCTTTGCGGAGAACGGGCGTGAATATGTCGTGGTTCTGGCGCCCGGACGGATGCCGCCCGCGCCATGGATCAACGTGATCGCAAACGACGTCTTCGGCTTTCAGGTCTCGGCCGAGGGGCGTGGCTATACCTGGTCGCAGAACAGCCGGGAGCATCAGATCACGCCATGGTCGAACGATCCGGTCAGCGATTATTGCGGGGAACATATCTATTTCCACGATCAGGCTACGCACGAACTGTGGTGTCCGACTGCCGCCACCCGCCGGGACGCGGGGGCCACCTATGTCGCGCGGCATGGCTGGGGCTATACCCGCCATGAACGGGTGGCGCACGGGATTGCCAGTTTGCTGCTGCAGTACGTGCCCGTGACCGATCCAATCAAGATTTCACGCATACAGCTGCATAACCTTTCCACGCGCGCGCGGACCCTGTCCATCACCGCCTATGTAGAATGGGTGATGGGACGCGCACGGGGAAATACGGCACCGTTCATCACGACCCGGATCGACCCGCAGACCGGGGCGCTGTTCGCGCGCAACCAGTGGGACGTGACATACGCCCCCCGTGTCGCCTTTGTGGACATCGGCGGATACAGCACGGCGTCATCGGGCGATCGCGCGTCCTTTGTCGGGCGCAATGGCACGCTGGACTCCCCGGCGGCATTGCGCGATCCCGCAGGGATCAATGGCCCGACCGGTGCGGGGATTGACCCGTGCGGGGTCGTCCAGACGGTCGTGACATTGCCGCCCGACGGGCGGGTGGAGATTGTCGTCCTGCTGGGCGAAGCGGAGGACGAGGACGCGGCCCGTCGCCTTGTCACGCATTATCGCGCCACCAGCCTTGATGTCGTCCTGCATGAGGTCACGACGCAGTGGGAAAGGCTGACCCATTCGATCCAGGTGCGGACCCCCGACCGCGCCATGGACATCATGCTCAATGGCTGGCTGCTGTACCAGACGCTCAGCAGCCGGGTGCGCGCACGGGCGGGATTTTACCAGGCCAGCGGCGCGTTCGGCTTTCGCGACCAGTTGCAGGACGGCATGGCGCTTGTCCCCGCATGTTCCGCGCGTGTGCGGGAGCATCTGTTGCGTGCGGCGTCGCGCCAGTTCGTCGAAGGCGATGTCCAGCACTGGTGGCTGCCGCAGACGGGGGCCGGGGTGCGGACCCATATTTCCGATGACTGCGCATGGCTTGCCTATACAGTGGCCCATTATGTGCGGGTCAGTGGGGATATGGCGGTGCTGGATGAACCGCTTGCCTTCCTTCAGGCCCCCCTTCTGCCGCAGAGCGAGCATGACCGTTTCAGCGTGCCTGAAATCTCGACGCAGGTCGGGTCCCTGTTCGAACATTGCGCCCGCGCGCTGGAGCATAGCCTGCGCGTGGGGGAACACGGGCTTCCGCTGATGGGAACGGGTGACTGGAACGACGGCATGAACCGCGTGGGGGAAAAGGGGCGCGGCGAAAGCGTCTGGCTGGGGTGGTTCCTGCACACCACGCTGATGACGTTCATCCCCCATGCACGCGCCCGCCACGAAAATGCGCGTGCCGATGCATGGCAGGCCCATGCGGATGCGCTGGCCCAGGCGCTGGAACAGACGTGGGATGGGGACTGGTACCTGCGTGCCTATTTCGATGATGGCACGCCGCTGGGTTCGCATGCGAATGTGGAATGTCAGATCGACGCCATTTCACAGTCATGGGCCGTCCTGTCCAACGTGGCGGCGCCGCAACGCGCCACGCACGCCATGCAGTCCGTGCTGCAGCGTCTGACGGGAAAGCCGCCGGGCCTTGTCCTTGTTCTTGCCCCACCCTTTGACGTTACCGGTCCTGATCCGGGTTATATTCGGGGGTATCCGCCGGGCATCCGCGAAAATGGCGGCCAGTACACGCATGCCGCCCTGTGGACCGTCATGGCCGTGGCCCGGCTGGGGGATGGCAGCCGCGCGCATGCCCTGTTCCATGACCTCCTGCCCATCACACACGCCCTGTCGCTGCACGAAGCGGAGATTTATCGTCTGGAACCCTATGTCGTGGCGGCGGATATCTATTCCCGCCCCCCGCATGAACGCCGGGGAGGATGGTCGTGGTACACGGGATCGGCCGGATGGATGCAGCGCGTGGGATGCGAAACCCTGCTGGGGATACGGATCGAGGGCGAGGAACTGGTGATCGACCCATGCATCCCGACATCGTGGGAAGGGTACGACGTCACGATCCTCTGGCGCACGGCGCGCTATGTGATCAGGGTCCATAATCCCGATCATGTCAGCCGGGGAATCCGTGAACTGGATGTGGATGGAAAGATCCTGGGCGGTACCGATCGCGTGATGATGTCGGATGATGGCCGGACGCATGCCGTATCTGTCATGCTTGGATAAATACAGGACAATACGGACATATTTTGAAAAATAATAATCTGTATATGTATAATTCTTGGAAGATGTTTATCCGGAATGAATCTGTATTCAGGTTTTTACAATATTAATCGTCCATATTAAAATAAAACATACACATAAATAAGAAATAATTCATATTTGAATGTCATATATTCACGATGTATTGACGTTGAAAATATATCCTGATGATCTAAATCTATAACCAGAATGCAAAAAACAAAATGTAAAATAAGATATATTCATATTTTTATGACATAACGAATACATGAGAAGAGCGATGTCAGAACATCAGGACGATACGGAAAAGCATGGCGGGCATCGGCATTTTCATATGCCTCATATGCATTTACCTCATTTCCATCTTCCTCATGTGCGATTGCCGCATATTCACTGGCCGCATTTCCATATTCACTTCCATGACCGCCCCCTGTCGGGGGAACCGCATCCCGAACGCCCGTTTCACTGGCGGCTTTACTGGTGCGAGGCCCTTGCGACGGCCGTCCTCATGATCGTGGGGCTTGTATGTGTCATACTGCTGACTGCGCCCGACACGTTCCTTGGCCGCATGCTTGCCCCCTATCCCAATATCCAGACGGCGCTGTGTGGCCTGTGTTTCGGCATGGCCGGCACCGCAGCGGCGATGACGCCGTTTGGCAAGATCAGCGGGGCGCACCTTAATCCCTCCGTCACGCTTGCCTTCATGCTGTCGAAGAAAATTGTCTGGATCGACGCCCTGGGATATGCCATCGCGCAGGTTATCGGCGCCCTGTTCGGGACCGCCGCCGTGTATGGCATGGGCATGGTTTTTGCCTCATGGCGTAACCTGTCGGCCGAAGTGCACTATGGCGCGACCATTCCCTATACCAAGATTTCAGTCTGGTATGCGCTGGGGTCCGAGGCACTGGTGACCGGACTGTTGATCATAACCCTCTACTGGCTTGCGGCCCATCCCCGATACAAGGCCGTGACGCCGTGGATTGGCGGGATCTTCTTTCTGGTCATGAATCCGATTACCGCATGGCTGTCAGGCAACAGCGTCAATTTTGCCCGCAGCCTTGCCCCCGCCCTGTTCGCAGGGGAATGGACCAACCTGTGGATCTACCTGATCGGACCTTTCGCCGGTTCGTCGCTGGCGGTTCTGGCGATCCAGTTCGATCTTTTTGGCAAGATCCACCTTCTGGAGGCGCGGCTGGTGAATTTCGGCCATCATGGCCGTGTGCCGCATCTGGATGATCCGCATTTCAAGCATGCCGCGCCGGAGCATTACGATGCCTATCGCGCGCATCTGGAGGAACTGGCGAAGCTGAAGGCGCAAAAGAACGCCGCTCAGCAGGATACGTGAAGCAGACCCGTGACATGACGCCGTTCAGGGGGGCGCCATAGCTTCGCGAGGTTGCCAGTTCGTCCGCGTCCTTCCGCGCAGATTTACCCCCACGGATGAATGAACGGGACAGGCATGGCATTGTCTGTCCCCTTGACCGGAAGCAACATGCCACGGCCTGCGCTGCGGGCTGTCAGCGTGAAGCACGTCATGTGCAGATGCGGGCGCTCCCTCTGTTCCGAGGCGTCTGGCCTTTCCGGAATTGGTCACAAAATCTGTATCTGTGACTTGAAACCTATGAACTCCACGTTCTTGAGGTTTCTTTGTGCATTTGGATGGAAATAGATCTGGAAGTCCGGCGCCAGCACCACGCCGCGCATGACATGGATCTGATAGTCCGTTTCAAAGATGGTCGCGTGGCCCTGCACCCCTGTCGCATGGTTTGGCGCCGTTTTTTCCGGCACCATGTTGAGGTCCAGCATATCCGTAGCCGAAACACCCGGAGCAATTTTTACATAGGTCATGACGACGCCCAGGGAATCATAGGGCCTGCTTCTGAGAAAGCCGCGATCAACGAATGCCACATATGTTTCGTAATTACGCAGCGATGTGCGCGGATCGTTATAGATCACGCCCGCCATCGTGGTCAGGCCCCCTTCGGCGTTGGAATAGGAATGATGGAGGAGTTTCTGGTCAATTTCAAACCATGTGCTCCATGTCTGCTGGTGGTTGCGGGCGGTTTTTCCTGAAATGGCATAAGGCTGCCCTGCATCATCATAGTAATTGTCCGGATTGGGGGCGGAAATCAGCTGTGCGCCAATCTTGTAATGTCCTGGCAATTTATGCTGACGGCCAAACAGGGGTTCCCATCCGAATTCAACCGGAGCAAGCTGCCCCACGATATTGGATGAATTGAAATGAAATCCCGTCCGATGCTGACTGTTGGCGTAAATCCCGCGTTCGGCGAAATAGACGCCCGCCTGTATGTAGATATAGCGGGACGGACGCCCACGAACGCGAAAACCCCACTCCCCCGCCGGATAGGACGTAATGTACTGATTATCGATGGCTGCCTTGGGCCGTCCGCAGAAACTGTTGTTCTGGAAGTTGCAGAAAAGCGAACTGGCGCTGAACTCGCTCATTTCCGTCAACCGGCCACCGGCAATGCTGACGCGACCGCCCAGCAGATTTTCTTCTCCATACGCCGTCACCAGATGGACGACGACATTTCCACCGCCCCCGTATATTTCCGATGAATGCGCCAGCCAGTCACCCATCATCCGGTTGGCGGTCGTGCCATATCTGCTGGTAAACAGCGCATGGGTGGCAAATCCTTTCAGCCCGATGATTTTTTCCCAGTTGATATGCAGGGCGGTATTGACCTGTCCTGCATTACTTGATCCCTGCCTGTAATTCGGATGACCGGGTGTCGGGGCGGAAACGGCATCCGTGTATTCATTGGTATTATCCATTGTCAGGGCAATGCCGCGTGCGCGCAGCCATGACGTCATGCCGAATGGATCTGAAAACATTGCTTCCGGTCGTGAAAATGCCGGAACGACAGGCGAATTCGACGGATGAGCCATAAGAGGCGTCGCCACGCGCAGCTTGGTATCGCTGTTTGAATTGTCCTGAAAAGTCTGCGCCGTCGCCTGACCACATACCATCATGCCTGCGACGGCAATGATCCGGACTGCTGTTCTGGAAACCAGTTTTTGACGATAGAATGCCATAACCACTGTAAGGAGCGTACGCATCCATTCTGATCCGGTTGAATCCATTTATGGTATTGAAAATAAATCTTCCAATACTGAAAAATTATTTTGGAATTTAGGGTGATGTCGGGAATGAGGCAGTCGCTTTCGGTGCGACTGCCTGTGACAACATATGGTGAATACGCCCGCGCCGGGCGTATCCTGCACGCAGTACGTCTGCTCAGATCACGGCGGTCGGCAGGGGCTGGTCCGCAAAATGGGCGGCGAGGTTCTTTACAACCAGTTGGCCCATTGCCAGTCGTGTTTCCACCGTTGCGCTGGCACGATGGGGCTGCAATACCGTGCGGGCCGAATGGCGCAGTGCCGCAGGCACTTCGGGTTCATGTTCGAAAACATCAAGCGCCGCGCCACCCAGCTTTCCTGCCTCCAGCACCTGCGCCAGGGCCTGTTCATCCACGACCGAACCACGGGCAACATTGACCAGAAAGCCTTCTGGCCCTACCGCTTCCATGACTTCGCGGTTGACAAGGTGTCGCGAACCCGCGCCACCCGATGCAGCAACCACCAGAACCTCGCTCTCTTGCGCCAGGGTTTTCAGGTCCGGCACAAACGTATGATCCTTCAGGCCGAAATCCCGCAAATCAGTATAGGAAACAGGCATTGCAAAAGCCTGGGCACGATGGGCGATCGCCCGGCCGACCTGCCCCATGCCGATAATCCCCAGCTTCCTGCCCGTCACCTTGCGTCCCAGCGGCGGGACGGATTTTTGGCCCCATTCCCCGTCACGCACGTACCGATCCCCTGCGGGCAGGCCCCGCAACAGCGACAGGATCAGCCCGATTGCCATATCCGCGACGTCATCGGTCAGGACACCCGGTGTGGTGGTGACGCGGATATTGCGTTCTTTGGCCTGCGTCAGGTTTACGGCATCCGTGCCAATTCCGTTTATGGCAATGATTTCAAGGGCGGGCAGGCTGTCCATGACGGCCTGTGGCACGCCGGTGGCACCGCCCGTCGCAATGCCGCGTATGTTGCCCGCGATGTCCTTCAGTTGCGTAATCGAAGTAAAGCGATGCACGGTATAGGCCGCGTCAAGCTGTCTTTCGATCTCGGGCATCATCGGTTCAATCAGCAGAATTTCTGGTTTCATAATTTCAGGTTTCCAGTTCAGGAAAGATGGGCATGCACGCTGCCAATACCGGGAAAGTCGGCCTCGATTTCGGTATCATGCCCGACAAAAATGGTTCCGGTCGTTGAACCAGTCGTGACAACGCTGCCGGCGGAGATGCCGATTTTCCGACGCGAGGCATGATTGGCCAGCCACACCAGCAGCCGCAGGGGATCGCCTGCGGAATTGCCACCGGCATGGTCGGCCACGGTCCGGTTATTGATGGCCAAAACCACCCGTTGCGTCACCGGCGTGAATTTGCGCCATTGCGTCACCCCCTGCCCCACGATCAGGGCACCGTGGCTCTGCTGGTCCGCAGTGTGAAGAAGCTTGTGCTGCGAACCGGGTTTTTCAAAACGGGTATCCAGAATCTCGATGGCTGGATGGATCGTGCCGATGGCGTCAAGTACCTCGTCACGGGTCCATTCCCCGGCGCGCGGCGGCAAGGCGCGGTCAAACCGATAGACGATTTCGGCTTCCACGCCCCGATGGCGGCAAAGGTCGGCCGGGATGACGGCGCCGTCGTTGAACAGGGTGGCAGCATGGATGGGCGCGCAGAATGGTTCTGAATCAGGGGTTTCCGATCCGACTTTCCATCCCGCAACCGGCCCGAGATGACGCCCCACCTCATCCTGTATGGCATAGGCTTCCTCGATGGAGCGCGGGATCAGGCTGTCAGGGACGCAGGCGGGTGGTGTGGCCGTTCCATTGCGCACGGACTGCAGCAGGTGCGCGACATCAGACGACATAACGGTGTGCATGTACATATTTTCCATAATGAAATAAAAATGAACTATAGAATGTCGTGCTGTTCAACGAGATCACGGTCGCGACATTCTGGAATAATAAAAGTCGTGCCGATGGTAATGCCGGCAAGAAACATGACATAGACCGAAATGGGCAGCCATGACATCTGGCCCGGATGCGCCGCGTTCGGGGAAAAGGTCGCAACCCACCTGATGATGCACGAACCGACCAGCGGGGTCAGGCCACCGGCGATAACGGCCGAAACCTCACGCGACATCGACACGGCCATGTAGCGGTGCCGGGCGCCAAACATTTCCGGCAGCATCGCGGCCTGCGTTCCGAACATGCCCCACGTGGTCACCCCCAACGCCACAGACAGGGCGATCACGGCCGGCAGGGGACGCCCGGTGCTGAAGGCATACCATACCGGCAGCGCCGTCACGGCCTGCAGGATGGCAAAGGTGCGGTATGTCCTTATCCGCCCGAACCTGTCGCTCAGCATGCCTGCGGCGGGAACGGTAAAGCCACCGATGACGGCAGCCGTGATCAGCGATGTGGTCCCCCACAGTCCGGACAGGCCCATCGTATTGACAAGATAGCTGATGGCCAGCACCTGATAGATGGACGAACCGCCATTTTCAGCCATCCTGACGCCAATTCCCGCCAGGATCGTGCGCCACGAACTCCGCAGGAGGGAGACCAGCGACTCACGCTCTTCCGCCACCTTGCGCTGGATGGTCTCGAAAGTGGGGGATTCCTTGAGTTTCAGGCGCATGTAAAGCGCGACCACCAGGATGACGGCGCTCACCAGGAACGGCAGCCGCCATATCCATGAATGCGTGATGTCCGTCACCCCGAACAGCAGGCTGCAATAGACCAGTGCCGCGATGATCGTGCCGATCTGGATACCCAGGAACGGCAGCGATGCATAAAAGCCGCGCTGACCAAGGGGGGCGTATTCCGTCATCATCACGGCAGCGCCCGCCTGTTCCGCCCCTGCCCCAAGTCCCTGAAGCATTCTGGCCGTAATCAGCAGGACGGGCGCCCATATCCCTATTGTCTGATAGGTGGGAATCAGCCCGATGGCCGTGCTGGCAAGCCCCATCAGGGTGACCGTCATCAGCAGGACCTTTTTACGGCCGATATGATCCCCAAGCCGGCCGAAGATGATTCCGCCGATGGGACGCACGGCAAATCCGACAAAATAGGTCGCGAAGCTGGCGATAAGGCTGGTGACCGGCGTGGTCGACGGGAAGAAAAGTGGCCCGAAAACCAGTGCCGAGGCCAAGCTGTAGAGCGCGAAATCATAATATTCCAGCGCACTTCCCAACGAGCATGTCCATGCCGCGCGACGCAGTTCGCTTACCGTCAGGGTAAAGCGGACCGGGGGAGACATTATCCGGCCATCTGCGCCGATGGCCCCGAATGCTGCTTGTGTCATGGGATTTCCACTTCGATCTGACGACCCGTACGGGCCGATTCACGAATGGCCAGCGCGATGGCCAGGGCGGCAAGGCCATCTTCGCCGGTCGCGGCAGGGTGCCCCGTGCCCCACACCGCACTGCTGAATGCAGAAAGCGCATAGTGATAAAGATTGTGATGCTGAAACGGTATTTCCCGTTCCCCATCGGCGTTGCGCATGAACAGCCGGCCCGCAGGCCGCTGGCTCATGCAGTCACGACCGATCAGGACGCCCCCGCTCCCATAGAATTCCACCCCCCCTTCGGAGAATGGGACGGTATAGGAGCCATGGATCTGCACCAGCACATCGCCGGGAAAACGCATGACGACCATGATGCCGTCCTCCACGCCATCGTGGGCAAGGCGACCGCTCTGTGTCATGGCCATGACATGCGTCGGGTTGCTTCCGATCAGGAAACGCAGCGTGTCGATGTCATGGATCGTGCTGTCGAGGATCAGCCCGCCCCCGTCGGGATCGTTGACGCGCCAGCCATGCAGGGCTTCGGGCAGGAAATTGGCATGGAACACCCGCACGGCATTGAGCCTGCCGATTGTCCCTTTCTGCAGAAGCTGCCGCAGTTTCTGGTGCATGGCATTGCAGCGCAGGTGATGGTTGATCCCCAGCACCACCTCCGCCTCCCGACAGGCGACAATCATTTTTCGGGCATCAGCCACATCAAGGGCGATCGGCTTTTCACACAGGACATTTTTCCCTGCCGCCGCGGCCGCCAGTGTCTGGCTGCAGTGAAACTGGTTGGCGGTGCTGATATAGACGGCATCCACCTTCCTGTCCGTCAGGATCGTGTCGATATCCGTCGTATGGGCGGGAATGTCGTTTTCAGCCGCAAATCCGGCGCCGCGTTCTTCGCTTGAACTCAGCACGTTCAGGATCGTGCTGTCAGGTTGCGCGCGAATGGCGTCGATAATCCATTGCCGTGCCACGTTACTCGCGCCAATCAAAGCCCAACCGATTGGGGTATTCATTGGATAAACAGGGACAATTTCAGGCCCTCTCCATTATATGGGCACGCTTCCCCCGTGGGGGACGTGTCTTTTGTTGTCAGTTGTGGGAAGCAGCTGAATGTTGAATTTTTATTTATTAATTATTGCCCTGTGTTCGGTAACGGGCGACGACTTACTTCAAACGTCACCCTGCCGGGCCGGTTTTTTCAGGCTGAAAACAAAATTGTGAAAGTCAGGCGCGCGGATCCATATGTCCCCTGTTCAGCCACCTGCAGGCCGGGCGCTGCCTGCGGGGGGCATAATGGTGCCGCCTTTTGCCAGCATGCTGACCAGAAGCGAGGTCTGTCCCGCGTTCCATGCCATGTCGAGCAGGCTGCCGGGAATCTCCACATTGCCTTTTGGCGCAAGCATTTCCATCGCATAGGTGGTCAGCCGGCTGTACCTGCCAGCCGTATAGGTCACGCCGCGCTTCCTGCCAGACCTACCGGGGGGATAGAGCAAGAACAGCGGATCGTCCGGCGACATGACCACCGGCGTGAAATCGGGTTCGTACCAGTCCACCATGGCATCATAATAATGATCGCGCCCCGGCTTCATCGGCGCGTCCGTTCCACTGGTTCCGACAACCAGGACCAGTTGCACCCGACAGCGTGAACCGATGATGGCCAGCGCCCGGTCCAGCATGGCTTTCGGCGATGTGTGGCCCGTAATATCCCCTATGATACCGTCAGTATCATGGTCTGTCAGGACGGCAACCGCCCCGCATTCCGCCAGCCGTTCGGCCAGGGTGGGCGCATCCAGATCCCCGCCCAACACGACATGCACCGCGCCGATACGGATACAGGCGAGGACTGCAACCATACTTTCGACCATCAGCGGCAGATGGATCGCAACCCTGTCGCCGCGTTCCACGCCCTGATCCGTCAGGGCATTCGCCAGACGGCAGACCTCTTCATGCAACGTCCTGTAGGAGATTGTCCGCCTGTCCGGCCGTGCATCCGTCCCATGCCAGGATATCGCGGCCCTGTCCGCATGATCGCCAAGATGACGGTCAACGCACAGGGCGGAGATATTCAGCACCGGAGGATCATATTGCGTCAGCGGGTGGATGCGCGACATGCCCGCGTAATCCACCGGTTGCCCAAAACGCTGCCGCGCATGGGCGACAGGCAGGATGGAGACGTTATCATAAGTTTTGCCGATCATGGACCTGCTTCCCGTCGTTCAACCGCCCCGGCACCCGCGATGCGCGGCGCAGCAGTCAATTAAAGGAGAGGGTGTGCGTGACTTGTACGGATGAAAGTGATGCCGGGCGTGGTGCCGCCCGGCATCAAGTCGGGAATGCCATCGGACGCATTGCGGAATTCCACAAAAACATGTCGTCCATCGGGGCTTTTGCCCGGTCATGGCATTTCATCGGTACTGTCCCTGTTTCTTTTTCTTGTCCCGGACTGTGACAAATCGCGGTTGCGGGCGGAAGACGTTTTGCCGTTTAAAGGTGCGAACGCCACGGTGCGAATTGCAAAGATTGCGAAGATGAAAAAACCCGCCACCAAAACCTTTACCGGATCGCGTATCCGTCATCAGCGCAACCGCACGGGCATGACGCAGAGCGCCCTTGCCGCAAGGCTTGGCATATCTGCCAGCTACCTCAACCAGATCGAACATGACGTCAGGCCGCTGCCGCTGCCGCTGCTCAATGCGCTGTGTGACATCTTTTGCGTGGGCGCGGATTATTTCAGCGATACCGAGGAAACACGCGGCATACAGACCCTGCGCGAGATAATGGCCGATCCCGTCTTTGACATGCAGGCCGTCAGGCTGGACAGCATTCAGGCCGCCATGCGCGTCGCGCCCGATCTGTGCGCGCAGTTCATCCGGCTTTACCGTGCCTACCTGCTGCAGCAGGAGCATACCGCCACGCCGCTGGTCGGCAGCAGTCCCCCGCCACGCGCCGGCGCGTCGGGCACGCCCGACCGGGTGGAGCCGTACGAGGCCGTCAGTGACTGGGTGCAGGCCCAGCGCAATTATTTTGACGAGGTCGATCGCACGGCTGAACATCAGTTCGAACAGATGCGACTGGATGACGGCAGCCCGGCGGAGCAGCTTGCCCGCTACCTGCTGGACCATCATGGCATCCGCACCGAGGTTGACCTCAGCCTGAACCACAAGGGCCTGATGTGGCGGATGGACCGGCGGCAGCGCACCCTGTTCCTGTCGCGCATCGTGCCTTCGGAAAGCAGTACGTTCTGGATGGCGCAGGCACTGGGGCAGATTGAACATCAGGACGTGTTCGCGCGCACCATCCGCCGCTCCCGCCTGCGTGAGAGCGAGGCCCGGGGACTGGCGCGTGTCTATCTGACCAACTATTTCGCCGGGGCGCTGCTGCTGCCTTATGAGCGGTTTCGTATAACCGCCCACGAAGTGCGCCATGACCTGGAACGGCTGCAACGCCATTTCGGCGTCAGTTTCGAGCAGGCCTGCCACAGGCTCAGCACCATGCAGCGGCCGGGCAGCGAGGGGATTCCCTTCTACTTTCTCAAAACGGACATAGCTGGCAACATCCTCAAAAGTTTCAGCGCAAACCGCTTTACCCAGTCCCGTTTCGGTGGCCCTTGCCCGCTGTGGAATATTTTCCGTGCGTTCAGCACGCCCCTGCAGGTGCAGGTCCAGATGTCACAGACGACCGATGGCGCCGTCTATCTCAACATCGCGCGCACCGTCGGACGCAGCAGCATCTCCTACCTTGATCGCCCGCGCCTGACTGCGGTCGTTCTGGGCTGTTCCATCGCGGATGCCGAACACCTTGTCTATTCCGCGGGCCTCGACCTTAAAGATCCGCGTATGATCATTCCCATCGGGCCGGGCTGCCGCGCCTGCACGCGCGAAAACTGCCACCATCGCGCGTTGCCCATGGTCGGCCATCGTGTCGATATCAATAACGAAGGACGCGGCATCGCCCCCTATCGCACGGCGCAGTAAGGGGCTGGCCTTGACGGGGAAGATGCCACCTGACGGGAAACCTGATTGCCTGACGCTTCGTTAGGAAGCGGCGGCGGCCGAGCGGTGGAGATCATGGCGATGCCCGTTTCGCCATTCCTTGCCCGAGGTCGCCGCGCTGACCCAGAAAGAACCATGGAAATGGCTTTCCCGTCCTGTAACCCATGCCCTGTGGCGGTTGCACGCGGCGAAAGCCCTGTAACAGGCGGGGAGCGCCCAGAACGTGGATAGTGTGGATAATAATGTAGGGTATGAAGAGGCCACCTTTTCCCTGAGCAAGGCACTGGTCATCCATGCCCCGCATGACCTGAGGCTGGACCCGGCCTCCCTGCCCTCTCCCGGACCCGATGAAGTGCGGGTGGACATGGCCTGGGGCGGCATATGCGGCTCCGACCTGCATTATTTCGCACACGGGGGCGTCGGCGCGTCCGTATTGCACGCCCCCATGGTTCTGGGGCACGAAGTTTCAGGCACCATTGGCGCGATGGGGCGCGATGTGAAAGGCTTTGCCGTGGGCGAGGCCGTCGCCATCCATCCGGCGCGGCCCTGCGGTTACTGTCCCGAATGTGCGCGGGGACAGCGGAACCTGTGCCGCAACATGCAGTTTCTGGGAAGTGCCGCGCGCGATCCCCATACCGACGGCGGCTTTCGCCGTGCGATGATCGTCAGGGCGACGCAACTGCACCATCTTCCCCCTGGACTTGATCTGCGCCGGGCCTGCCTTGCCGAGCCCTTGTCCGTGGCCCTGCATGCCATTGCGCGCGCGGGCGATGTGCGGGGGCGTGACGTGATGGTACAGGGGGCGGGGCCAATCGGGCTGTTATTGGTCGCAGGACTGGCGCATCACGGGGCAGGACGGATCGTGGCAACCGATCTGGAGGATTTTCCCCTGCAACGCGCGGGCAGGCTTGGCGCGGATGCGTGGCACAACACCCGCCATGTCGCGGTGGAGGAAGAATTCGATATCGTGTTCGAAGCCACCGGCGTGCCAGCCGCCCTGCCAACGGCCATAGCCCGTACGCGACGCGGTGGCATTCTGGTGCAGGTTGGCATGTTCCCGCCGGGGGATGTGGCGGTGCCGATTGCACAGATCATCAGTCGTGAACTCGATTTCAGGGGAACCTTCCGTTTCGACATGGAATTTGACGCGGCCCTTGCCTTGCTGGCCGAACGTCCCGAAATCGCCGATATTCTGGTCACGCAGCAGTTTCCCCTGCGCGATTTCGCCACAGCCTTTGCCGTTGCGCCTGATCGCAGGCAGGCGACCAAGGTCCTGCTATCCCTGCGCGATCAGGAAACTGCCTGAAAACAGTCCATTGATAGAAATGGCAAAAGTTTTTGGGGGCACATTTTTCAAAAAATCGGCTTTCCCCTGAAGCTTTTTGCAAAAAGCTTCACCAAAAACTTCTTCATGATTACGGAACATTTCAAGGGGGCTTTTGGGCAGCCCGTAAAAAGAAAGCTGCCCATTTTTACGCGTCCGGCAAAAAACAGGTGGAATATCCAGCCTGTATTCACACGGAGACGGTCATGCCGCCATCAACCATAAGCACATGGCCGTTCACAAAACTTGACGCGTCGGAGGACAGGAAGACCGCTGCCCCCACAAGTTCCTCCATATTTCCCCAGCGCCCCGCAGGGATGCGCTGACACAGCCATTGGGTAAAGGCCTGATCCGCCACCAGCTTTTCATTCATTTCCGTCTTGAAATAACCGGGGGCCAGACCGTTGATCTGCAGGCCATGACGGGCCCAGTCCGTTGCCATGCCCCTGGTCAGGTTTCTGACCGCCCCCTTGGTCGCGGTATAAGGCGCGATACCGGGACGGGCCAGTTCGCTCTGCACCGAACAGATATTGACGATCTTGCCCCGCCCGCGCGGCAGCATGTGCCGCGCCACGGCCTGCCCCACGAAGAAAACCGCATTGAGATTGGTGGCGATCAGCGCATCCCAGTCCGCCCGGCTGAACTGATCCAGTGGCGCGCGTCGCTGGATGCCAGCATTGTTGATCAGAATATCAATCGGGCCATGTTCGCGTTCTATTTTTTCGACCCCCGCAATGACGGCGTCCTGATCAGTCACGTCAAAGGGCGCGGTCACGACATCCAGCCCCTCATCCGCCAGCATGGCGCGGCTGGCCTCCAGCGGTTCGGGATGACGACCGTTCAGCACAATTTTCGCCCCATACCGACCAAGGCCGCGCGCCAGGGTCAGGCCGATGCCACGGGAGGCCCCGGTCACAAGCGCCCGTCTTCCGGAAAGGGAGAAAAGGGTAGTGTCGTGCATGGCAATTTCCGCCTTTGTTATTTGTATCATCGACCATAGCACGGACACGAACCCGTGCCCGCACACGTATCCGCGCGCGGCGTGCCATGTCCTGAACGTTTGCGGACGAAAAATTTCAGAAACTGCAGGTCCTGACGAACGTGGCGCCCGGTGTTTGATCCCCTGAAGAACTGCCGCAGCGCACGATGCGCAAGACGGATTGGCGTTCTCCCCGTCCGGTATTTCCCTTTTCCCGCTCATCAGCTTCATTTCATCTGAAAAATCCGTAAATGTCAGGCATCATGCACAGGCATTGCCGGATTTTCACTACACAGCATGAGAACAGGGAGTAGCTTGATGGGATCCAGAATCCTTATTGTCGGCGCGGGGGCTGTTGGCGGGTATTTTGGCGCCCGGCTGGTTGCGGCGGGGCATGACGTCACCTTTCTGGTGCGCCCGGGACGCAGGCAGCAGATCCATGCCGAAGGGCTTTGCCTGATCAGTACCATGGGAGACGAAACCGTCAGGCCACAAATGGTGATGGCGAGCGAAATTGACGGTCCGTACGATATCGTCCTTCTCAGCGTAAAGGCCTATTCCCTTGATGCCGCGATGACTGATTTCGCCCCGGCTGTCGGTCCCGACACCCGCATCATCCCCCTGCTGAACGGCATGCGGCATCTTGATGTGCTTTCAGAACGGTTCGGCCCTGCCGCTGTCATGGGGGGCACATGTTTCATCGTCAGCAAGCTGGACCAGCAGGGACGGATTATCCAGACGGGACCACGACCACGGCTTTCCTTCGGGGAACTGGCCGGTGCGGACACGCCGCAGGATCATGCGATCGTGCAAACCCTTTCCGCCCCCGGGTTCGACACGGTGCTTTCATCCGATATCCTGCAGGATATGTGGAACAAATGGGTTCTGCTGGCGTCACTCGGCGCCATATGCTGCCTGATGCGCGGAACGGTGGGGGAGATCGCAAGCCAGCCTTCCGGCCCTGATTTCGCGCGCATGGTCATCGGTGAATGCACATCGATCGCGACGGCGGCCGGATATCCACTACCCGAAGACAACGTCCAGGGTATCGTGCGAATGCTGACGAAGCCGGACTCCACCCTTACCTCTTCCATGTATCGTGACCTGATGCAGGGCGCCCCTGTGGAGGCAGGGCAGATCATTGGCGATCTGGTAAAACGGGCCCGCGCCGCGCAGGTCGCGACCCCCGTTCTGGATCTGGTTGACCTCAACCTGTGTGTCTATGAACGGCAAAGGCAGGACCGGACCGCATAGACCCCTGCCCGTTCTCATATATATCACAGATCCAGCGTCAGGGACGGCGTGCGTGCGCGTGAACAGCACAGGGCGATCGCGCGTTGCTGCTCGTCATCGCCCAGAACCGTGTCGCGATGATCGGCTTCCCCCGCCAGCAGGGGCACGACGCACGCGCCACACATGCCTTCCTCGCACGCCACCGCCACATCAATCCCCGCATCCAGCAGGGCGTTTGCGATGCTCTGTCCCGCAGACACGTGAACGGTCCGGCCGGAACGGGCCAGCACGACATCGAATGCCTGATCCGACATGGTATTCTCCACTCTTGCCATCCGCGCGGCACGGAAAGGTTCCTTATGGCCCGGATCCGCGCGCCAGTTGATGGCAGGTACGCAGAAACAGGCGGCCTTCATGAACCCATCCAGACCACGCGGCGTGATGATTACATCACCATCGGGGGCATGCAATGGCCCGGGCGAGGCAATCACGCAGGGCGTGGACGAAATGTAGCTGTCTCCTGTCCTGTCGGGCATCGTGAAATATGCGGCAGGGCAAGGCGGGAAATGGGAAAATATTTCGCAAGCAGGAAAGATACGATGACAGGTATGGTAAAAGTAATCCCGAGATGGGATCAGTAATCAGGAGATATCCGCATCCCCTGTTTCATACTTCAGGACATCTGGCCTCCCCGCGATTCCGGTCGCAGGGAGGCCATCTGATACAGCCTGATGTTATGCAACGGACATCAATGGATCGTCCCCTGCGCACCCACGCACAACAGCGATCAGGCTGGCGTATGGATCAGTTTCTTGTTGAGGAATTCCTCGATGCCGAGTGAGGAAAGCTCCCGGCCATATCCCGAATTCTTGACGCCACCGAAAGGCAGCCCGGGCGCCGTCCATGTGGAGCGGTTGATGAAGACCATGCCCGTCTCGATCTGGCTGGCGACACGTTTGCCGCGTTCGATATCCGTCGTGATGACGGAACCGCCCAGTCCATAAGGCGAGTCATTGGCAAGGTCGATCGCCGCCTGCTCATCCGGGACGCGGAAGATCAGGGCGACCGGTGCGAAAAACTCCTGATAGAAAGCGGGATTGTCCTTGGTAATGTTCTCAAGGATGGTCGCCTGCAGGAAATAGCCCGGCCGTTCGACGCGTTTGCCGCCGGTTACGACGCGCGCGCCATGTGCCACTGCCGTCTCGATCTGGCCAAGCACGAGTTTCAGCGCGCTTTCGCTGCAAAGCGGGCCAAGGGTCGTTTTTTCATCCATCGGGTCGCCGACGACCAGCTTTTCAAGTTCCGCCTTGAAGCGGACTACGAACGTATCAGCGATCTTTTCATGCACGATGAACCGTTTGGCCGCCACGCAGCACTGTCCGGTATTGTTCATCCGGCCCCAGACCGCCCATTTTACCGCGACATCCATATCGGCGTCGTCCAGCACGATGAAGGCGTCGCTGCCACCAAGTTCCATGGTGTTTTTCTTGAGCGCGCTGCCCGCTTCCGCCGCGACCGCCTTGCCCGCGCGTTCACTTCCGGTCAGGGCCACGCCGCGCACGCGCGGGTCGGCCACGACGGTTGCGGACTGCTCGTTGGTGATGAACACATTCGAATATGTTCCTTCGGGCGCGCCGGCATCGGCGAACAGCTCCTCAAACATGACGGCGCATTGCGGCACGCCGGGCGCGTGCTTGACGATCAGGACATTGCCCGCCATCAGGTTCGGACCGGCCACGCGCGCCAGCTGGTAATAAGGAAAATTCCACGGTTCGATACAGAACACGATGCCAATGGGCTGGCTGATGATTGTCGCCTTCCCATCATTGACCTTCAGATCGACAGGGGCGAGGAATTTTTCCGCATTATCCGCGTAATAATCAAGGATATCGGCACTCAGGTCCACTTCCGCCTGTGCCTCGCGGAACAGCTTGCCCATTTCGACGGTAATCGGCGTGGCGAAGGCATCGCGGTTATGCCGCATGATTTCAGCGGCCTTGTGCAGGACTTCCCTGCGCTGAGCAAAGCTCTTTTTGCGCCAGTTGTTCCTGTAGGTGGCGTCGGCCGTTGCGACGATGCCCGCCAGCTGCTCATCCGAATGAAGGTCGAATGTCTTGAGCGTTTCTTCCGTGTACGGATTTATGGTCTGGTATTTCATGGTAAAACGGTTCCCTCCCGATATTTTTTCTACGGCCAACCTGAAATTGCTTCGGCCGTGACCACGGCATGCCCGTCATGATGTGAAATTGCGCGACAGATGGCGGGCTGGTCAGCCATGTCTATATACGACCATATATAGTCATGGTCGTACAACAATGTCTTTTACGCTCAATATCACGTGAAATTCGTTATTATGACTGGGAGTTATGCATTCAGGTCAGAACTGCGCGGCATTGCCTTTCCCTGCTGGAGGGTGGGGCAAGGGGCCGAAAGGTCATGATCCCGATTTTGCCATGCGGGATCAGATTTCAGGAAATATTCTGCATATATCAGTAATATAGCATCCATTCATGGAAATGGCTGGCATAAAATACCGTCGCCCTGTCATACATGGTATCGGCGCGGACATGCCAGATATGCCCTGTTGCCCGCAGTTCCTTTTGAAAGAAACAGCAGGGCAACAGGAAGAAGCCGAAGATGACCCGGCCAGGGGACGCGCGGTCAGAATTCCAGGCAGATTTTTCCGAAATGCCGGTTGCTTTCCTGATACCTGAAGGCTGCGACAATATCTTCCAGCGCAAATGAACGGTCGATGACCGGTCGGATGGCGCAGTTTTCAAAGGCCCGCACCATGGCCTGCTGGTCAACCCGGCAGCCCACCAGCACCCCTTGCAGCCGGAACTGCTTCAGCAGCATCGGCACGACTTCCAGCCGGCCCGAAACCCCGCTGAGGATACCGATCGTGGAAATATGACCCGCCACACGGATCGCGGCCATCGACTGTTCAAGGGTCGAGGGGCCACCGACCTCGATGATATGATCGACCCCCTTGCCGCCTGTCAGATCCCACGCGGTTTTGCCCCACGTCGTATCTTCGCGATAATTGATCAGGTGATCCGCGCCAAGTTCACGCAGACGCTCCAGCTTCTCACCGCTGGAGGATGTCGCGATCACGGTAGCGCCCGCCATCTTCGCGAACTGGAGCGCAAAGATCGAGACGCCGCCCGTCCCCTGCACCAGAACCGTATCGCCCGGCTTTATATGGTCGTCGACAAACAGCGCGCGCCATGCCGTCAGGCCCGCTGTCGTCAGGGTGGCGGCTTCGGCATGGCTCCAGCCCGCCGGCGCGCGGGTAAATGACGTCGCGGCGGCGGTGACCTCTTCACGGGCATAGCCATCGACGCCATCCCCCGGAACCGTGGCAAATCCGATGACTTCTGGCGCACCGGAAAGCCATGTCGGGAAAAATGTGCTGACCACCCGGTCCCCTGGCGCGAATTCCGTCACGCCCGGGCCGACTTCCACCACGTCGCCCGCGCCATCAGCCATGGGAATTCGTGGCGTCGTGGGTCCCCACATGCCGCTGACGACGGCGTAATCGTGATAATTGAGGGACGAGGCATGCAACCTCACCCGGATTTCGCCCGGGCCGGGCGCGCGCGATGCCACCTCGGCGATGCCGACGTTCGCAAATCCCCCGGGCGGCTGCACCATGATCGCCTTTGGCATGATCACCTCTCCTTGTTTCGTGAACGACCGGGATATCAGAGGACAGAAGCGATTTCCAATCCGTGCCCCCGTCTTGTGGCCCACACATGCGTCGTCCCCGGATTGGTGCTGATGCCGGACGCCGCGCATGTTATGACGAATTGCCATGTTCCGACATGGATCACACCGACCGGAGGCCACACCCATTTCCCGCAAGCGCACCCGACAGCCTGACACCTCCCACGAAAGCCTTGCGTCATTCACGCCTGCGACGCGCGCATGGTTCCGTGACACCTTTGGCGCCCCCACCCCGGTGCAGAGCGCCGCATGGACGGAAATCCGCAAGGGGAAATGTGTCCTTGTCATCGCGCCCACGGGTTCGGGAAAGACCCTTGCCGCGTTTCTTCAGGCCATCGACGGCCTTTTCCGCGCGGGCGAAACCGCGCCGCCCGTTTCCACCAGACGCCCCCGGACGACGACAGGGATCATCTATATCTCCCCCATCAAGGCGCTTGGCGCGGATGTGCAGCGTAACCTGCGCATTCCCCTTGATGGCGTCAGTGCGGCGCGTGAAGAACAGGGCGCGCCGCCTGTCACGATAACGGTCGGGATGCGCACCGGCGATACCACGCCGTCGGAACGCGCGGCCCTTGTCCGGCGACCGCCCGATATCCTCATCACCACGCCGGAATCCCTTTACCTGATGCTGACATCCAATGCCCGTGAAACGCTGCGGGATGTCAGGACCGTCATCATCGACGAAATCCACGCCGTCGCCGGGACCAAGCGTGGCTCCCACCTTGCGCTGAGCCTTGAGCGGCTGGACCGCCTTCTGCAGCGCCCGGCGCAGCGCATCGGCCTGTCCGCCACCGTCCGCCCTGTCGAACGGGTTGCAGGCTTCCTTGGCGGGGCGCAGCCGACAACGGTGGTCAATCCGGCATCGTCGCGCCGCCTGGAACTGCGCATTGTCGTTCCGGTGGAGGATATGGCCGACATCCCCGCCACCGGCGGCCCCATCGGCGGCACGTCCCACCCAGCCCAGACGGGATCGATCTGGCCCCACGTGACCGCCCATATCCTCGATCAGATCGAGACCCGGCGTTCGACAATCGTTTTCGTCAATTCACGTGGCCTGGCGGAAAAGCTGACGGCGCGGCTGAACGAACTGTATGCCGAACGGCATGAGGCCCAGTCACCCACGTCCCCTGCGACGCCTGTCCATTACGAGTCATGGTCCGGGGGAACGCAGGGACGCGCGACCGGGATCACGCCGCTGATCGCGCGTTCCCACCATGGATCGGTATCCAAGGAACAGCGCGGGGAGATAGAGGCCGCCCTGAAATCCGGCGAACTGCGCTGCGTGGTCGCGACCTCCAGCCTTGAACTCGGCATCGACATGGGACTGGTCGATCTGGTGATCCAGGTCGGCGCGCCACCCACTGTGGCCAGCGGGCTTCAGCGTATCGGCCGGGCGGGCCATCAGGTGGGCGGACTTTCGACCGGGCTTGTCTATCCGCGTTCCCGGCGGGACCTGATCGATGCGACCGTAACGGCCCGCTGCATGCTCGAAGGCAGGCTGGAGGCACTCTCCCCGCCGCGCAACCCGCTCGACATCCTTGCGCAGCAGACGGTGGCCGCCGTCGCGATGGATATGCTGGGGGTGGAGGACTGGTTTGCGACCGTCAGGCGGGCCTGGCCGTTTCATGAACTGTCGCGCAAGGCCTTCGACGCCACGCTTGAAATGCTGGCGGGGCAGTATCCGTCCGACGAATTCGCCGAATTCCGCCCCCGGCTGGTGTGGGACAGGAAAGAAGATACCCTGAGCGCGCGTCCGGGCGCGCGGCAGCTTGCCGTCATCAGCGGGGGCACGATCCCCGATCGCGGCATGTTCAGCGTGATGCTTCCCGAAGGGGAGGAAAAAGCCGGCGCGCGCCGGGTCGGCGAACTGGACGAGGAGATGGTCTATGAATCCCGCGTGAATGATGTCATCACGCTGGGTGCCTCCTCATGGCGGATACAGCAGATCACCAATGATCAGGTGATCGTCGTGCCTGCCCCCGGACGCTCCGCGCGTCTGCCGTTCTGGCGTGGCGACGGCCCCGGCCGTCCCGCCGAACTGGGGCAGGCGATCGGGCAGTTCCTGCGCGAACTCGACACGTCCGTCGCGCGCACGGGGATCGAGGACGCCGCCAGCCGGCTGGTGGACACGCAGCTCAGGACGCTTGGCCTGGATGCCAATGCCGCGACCAACATCGTGCGCTATGTGATGGAACAGCACGAGGCGACGGGCGTCGTGCCCACGGATGAAACCCTTGTCATCGAACGCTGCCGCGATGAAACCGGCGACTGGCGCGTCATCCTGCATTCCCCCTATGGCCGGCGCGTCCATGCCGCGTGGGCGCTGGCCGTGGCGGAGCGGGCGCGCGGGACCTTCGGGATTGACCCGTCGGTGGTCGCCAGCGACGACGGCATCGTGGCGCGCGTGCCCGACGCGGGCGGACGCGTCCCGGGGGCTGGGCTTTTCACGTTCGATCCCGATCTTTTGCGGGGATTCCTGACAAATGCCGTGGGGGGATCCGCGCTCTTCGCCTCGCGCTTTCGCGAATGCGCCGCGCGCGCGCTGCTCCTGCCGCGCCGCAATCCGGGCAAGCGCTCACCCCTTTGGCAGCAGAGGCTGCGTTCGGCGCAGCTGCTGCAGGTGGCGCATGAACATCGCGACTTTCCCATCCTTGTCGAAACCGCGCGGGAATGTCTGCAGGATGTCTATGACCTGACGGCCCTGCATGACCTGATGGGTGGCCTGCAGGCGGGAAAGATCGCCCTGGTCGAAGTGACGACCGAAACCCCCTCCCCGTTCGCCGCCACGATGCTGTTCGGCTATGTCGCGCAGTTCATGTATTCGGACGATGCACCGCTGGCCGAACGTCGTGCCTCCGTCCTGTCGCTGGATACCGGCCTGCTTGACGACCTGCTGGGGCAGGTTGATTTCAGCGAAATCCTTGACCCCGAGGTCGTGGCGCTGGTCGGGCAGGAACTGGGCCGGACCCTTCCCGATCGGCGCATCAGCGGCGCGGAAGGGATCGTGGACCTTCTGCGTGAACTCGGGCCGCTGACGCTGCCGCGCATCACCCGCAGCGTCGCGGAGGCGGAGGCCGGAAATGTGGGCGCGTATCTTCATGAACTGCAGCGTGCATCGCGTCTGATCGCGGTCGATATCGCGGGCGAGGAACACTGGGCAATCATCGAGGACGCGGGCAGGCTGCGCGATGCGCTTGGCGTACGACTTCCTGATGGCATTCCCGATGCGTTCCTGCGTCCGGCCGATGATCCTCTGCGCGACCTCCTTGCCCGTTACGCGCGCACCCATACCCCTTTTACCACCGGCGAAATCGCCAGCCATTTCGGGCTTGGGACGGTGGTGGCGGACAGGGGCCTGAACGAGCTGAGCGACCGGGGCACGGTCCTGAAAGGCAATTTCGGGGTCGAAAGAAAGCTGGAGGAGGAGGCACCCGCCACCGTGGGCGACCTGCCCGTCGCGAAACATGAATGGGTATCGGCGAAAGTCTTCCGCCGTCTCCGCCTGCGTTCGCTTCGCGCCGCGCGGGATGCCACGCGGCCCGTGCCGCCACAGGCCTATGTCCGCCTGCTTGCCGAACGGCATTACCTGTGTCCCGCCGTCGGAACCGCCGGTTTCGCTGCGGCTGCGTCAATTCCCGGACACGGATGTCTGGAGGGGATTGATGGCGTCATCCGCGTCATTGAACAGCTGGTCTCCCTGCCCCTGCCAGCCTCCCTGTGGGAAACGCATATCCTGCCTTCGCGCGTGCGCGACTATGCCCCGCACATGCTCGACAGCCTGCTTGCCAGCGGTGACGTCATCTGGCTTGGGCACGGGACCATCGGGGATGATGACGGCCATGTTTCCCTGCACCTGCGCGACATCGCGGAACAGACGCTTCCCGCCGCCCCGTCAGTCCCGCCGGAGGAACTGTCCACGCTCCAGAACCGGATTTTGCACATCATGGCGGATGGGGGCGCCTTTTTCGTGCGTCAGCTGCGTGACCTGCTGCATCCCGACGCCATGCCGCCAGCCGGAATGGAGCGCGCCACGACCAGTGATATCCGCTCCGCCCTGTGGGGGCTTGTCTGGCATGGCTATGTCTCGGCGGACAGCTTCGCGCCGCTACGGTTGCTTGTCACTCCGCGCGGACCATCGCTGGCAGAGCGCAGGCCAGCACGTCCCATGCGACGGCATGGCGGGATATGGGCCCCGTCCTCGCGCCTTCGTCCGCCTGGCGCCGCGTTGCAGGGCGCGTCACGACACGAAGACGCCACGATGCCCGGCCGCTGGTCCGTGATTCCGTACAGGCCATGCAGCGATACGGAGCGTGGACTGGCAGTCGTGGAAAAAATCATGGACAGATACGCCATCGTGACCCGCGGAGCGACAATGGCAGAGGACGTGAATGGCGGCTTTCCGGCGCTGCATCCCTTCCTGCGCCGCATGGAGGATGCGGGACATGTCCTGCGCGGAAGATTCGTGGAGGAACTGGGCGCGGCCCAGTTCGCCGATCGCGAGACGATCGACCGCCTGCGCGATCTGGCCACGGCCCCGACCGCAGAACCCGTCGCACTTGCCCTCGCCGCACTGGATCCCGCCAATCCGTATGGCACGATCCTGGCATGGCCCGTGCACGGTACCGGCATAAGACCGGTGCGGCGCAAGGGCGCGATCGTCGTCCTGTGCGACGGGTGTCTGACACTCTATCTGTCGCATGGCGGACGAAGCCTGCTGACATATTTCCACCCGGATGTCCCCCGTAGCCCGGCCATGGCTTCCGCATCCTTCACGGCACTGGCCTTGATGCTGAAACGTGAAAAAAGGGCCATGTTCACCGTGGAGACAATTAACGGGGAACCGGCAGGCCGGTCATCGCTGGTCCCTGACCTTCGTCAGGTCGGGTTCTTTGCCCTGCCAAAAGGATTGGGATGGCGTGGCTGATACGTCGTTTTTCAAAACTTTTTTTGGAAAACGACGTATCAGGTAAAGCTTTTAACGATCGCCCTTTTCAAAGCTGGTCGCCAGCCACTGGTCCATGAGGGCATAGGACTGTGCCGTCGCCTGTGGATCATACCGGCACTGTCCCGTCGTGGCGGTCGCCTCCGTCTCTGTAAAGCAGTGAACCGCGTGTCCGATCACCAGGAACTGCCACGGTGCGGGGCTTTGCCGCATTTCCTGCATGAAGGATCCGAAATCCGGCGCCGTTGCCTCATCATCCGCGCCATTCATCGCCAGTACGTGGGCATGGATCTGTTTCGCCAGTGCCGGATTGTCCGTGCTGAGATTGCCGTGGAACGACACGGCCGCCGCAATGGCCGCGCCACTGCGCGCAAGGTCAAGCACGGCGGCCCCGCCAAAACAGAAACCGATCGCCGCAAGGCGAGACGGATCAAGCGGTGCCGTATCCACCTGTGCCCGGAACTGCTGCAATGCAAAGTTGACGCGCCGGCGCATCAGCGCCCGATCCACCAGCAATGGCCCGACAGCAGCGCGGGCCTGCGCCGTATTGCGCGGCCGGATACCAGCGCCATACATGTCCGTCAGCAGGATGACATAGCTCTGCCCCGCGATCTGTTCAGCCTTGTGGATGGCATTGTCATTGACCCCGAACCATGCGGGCACCATCAACAAGCCGGGCCGCTTTGTCGTGACCGCATCGTCATAGACGATGACACTGTCAAAACGCGTATGTTCGAAATCCCATGACACGGGCCTTGCCACCATTCGCGCCTGTGCCACCGGCCCGAACCCGGCAAGCAGGCAGGACAGGACGAGTATCAGCCAGCAGCGCGAAAGGAAGGATGAAAGCATGGTCCGCATGGGGCCCCCATGAAATGGCTGATGAAATAGCTGTGTCCGGATCATAAATCCGCCTGCGTTTCCATGCGGATCCCATTATCGTGACTGTTATGTTTCCACCGTATAAACTGTCCGCATGAATGAAAATGCGATAAATGCTGCCTTCTGGCACGCGAAATGGCAGCGCAATGAGATCGGCTTTCATGAACGCCAGCCCAATGCGTTCCTGATCCGCCACTTCCCTGCGATGCATCTTGCGGCCGGGTCGCGCATCTTCCTGCCCCTGTGCGGAAAAAGCCTCGATATCCACTGGTTGCTGGCACAGGGATATCAGGTCCGCGGCATTGAACTGAGCGATATTGCAGTCAGGCAGCTGTTTGCCGAACTCGGCCTGACCCCGCGCATTACCACGATGAACAGGCTGCAGCGTTTCGAGGCGGGGGAACTGTGCATTTTTGTCGGCGATTTCTTTGACCTGACCCGGCATGAGCTGGGACCTATCGACGGGGTGTATGATCGCGCGGCACTCATCGCCCTGCCCGCGCCTGTCAGGCAGGGTTATGCCACGCACCTGATTTCGATTACGGATGCGGCATCCCAGCTTCTGATCTGTCTTGATTATGACCAGTCATGCCGCCCGGGTCCGCCCTTTTCAGTCGATGAGGCCGAGGTCCGACGGCATTATGAGGACAGGTTTCAGCTGACCTGCCTGGAAAGACAGGACATCCCCGGTGGCCTGAAGGGCACCTGCCCGGCGGTGGAAACCGTCTGGAAGCTGGAACCCCGCAGCGAACCAGCACGGTAAGCCATCATTTCGTGCCGCCCATCAGGCGGAAGGCGATGCCCGGCCATATCCAGCAACGCCGTCGGAAAGGGAAATCGTGGCGAATGATCCGGTCGAACCGGGGTAAAGCGAGGCGGAAACCTGATGTCAGAAATGTGAACCTGTTTCAGGATGTTGGAAAATTATGAATATATAACAACGCATTATTTCAGATGCATGACAGATAACCGGATGTAATCCCGTCGTCAAAATAATGTAAAATTTGCATATCAGGCATGAAAAAACATACACTCTCCCTCCAATAAGCGAGGGAGGATAGATCATGTCAGATATTACGGCGCTTATTCTGGATGCGGGTGTCTTCGTGCTGCTGCCGTGGATTGCATGGCGGCTTATGCAGCGCGCCATCCCGATCGTTGTCCTTCCGATCCTTGTCGGCATTACTCTGGCCGCCTTCCATCTGCCGGTCGGGCGGCTGGGGATACCGTCCGTCTATGGCACCGATATCGGCTGGGTGGCGGTCCTGATCCTTGCCTTTACGGCGGGACTGGAAATGTGGCAGCACCCCGGCGAGGATCCTTCTGCGCAGTCCGTGCCTCAACCCTCTGTCGGGCGGCTGCTTGGCGGGGCGTTCGTCGCCATGGCGGTGCCGTTCTTCGTCGGTTCGGCCCTGATCTATCAGTTTTTCCTGCCCCTTCGCGGGTGGCAGCCCCCCCACGCAACCGGCGTGATCGCGGCGCTGGGCATCGGGCTGTGCATTGCCGTAAGCGCCCTGCCGGTTCTGATCGGTGTGGTGCGGGAACTCGAACCCGCGCAGAAACCGCTTGGGCAACTGGCGCTCAAGCTTGCGGTGGTTGATGACGCGACCCTGTGGATCGGGCTGGCCGCCCTGCAGTTCGCGGCAAGGGGATCGGCCGCGCTGCATGGCTGGAGCGCCATGCAGTTCCTTGCTGTCGGCCTGCTGGCAGGTCTTGCCCTGATGGGAAGCTGGGCGACGCGCAACCTGCGCCATCCGCCCTTGTGGCTGATCTGGGGCTGCCTGCCGCTTTATCTGGCGGCGGGTTCGTGGGCGAGCATGCAGCTTGGGCTGCATGAACTGATCGGGGCGTACTTCGCCGGGGCCGTCATGCCGCCGGGCTGGGTCCGGCGCCTGCCGGTGGAAAAGGTCGGGACGTTCGCCCTGATCTGGTTCGCGCCGATGTTCTTTGGTCATAGCGGCCTGCACATCAATGGCGATGCCCTGACATGGCCGTCGGTCCTTGCCTCCGTCATGCTCGTGGTGATCTCCATCGCCTCCAAAATGGGCGGGGTCTATCTGTTCGCGCCGGCGGCGGACCTGAGCGGGCGGCAGAAGCTGGCGATCGGCTCACTCCTGCAGTGCAAGGGCCTGATGGAAATCGTGGCGGCCACGATCCTGCATGCCCAGGGCATGATTTCGGAATTCGCATTCACGTCGCTGATGCTGCTTGCGGTCATTTCGACGATACTGACAGGCCCCCTGTTCCAGTTCGTCGCCCCGCGCCCGCGCAAGGCCCCCGCGCCCCGCGCATGCCAAAGGGTAGTGCCCGTTCAGGAATAAGGCACATTCATGCCCAACCGCAGGCCATGGCAGCG
Organism: Novacetimonas cocois; assembly: GCF_003311635.1. Lineage (GTDB taxonomy): Bacteria > Pseudomonadota > Alphaproteobacteria > Acetobacterales > Acetobacteraceae > Novacetimonas > Novacetimonas cocois. The sequence goes on from NZ_QEXL01000003.1 coordinate 156,599, forward strand.
TGGCCTGCGCCCTTCTGGTTCCATTCAGCTTCTGCCCCAGTCCCCGCCCATGGCGCGGATAAGGTCGATCCCCCCCATGAGACGACGCGTGTTGACCGTAATCAGGTCTTCGCGTGCCTGTAATTCCGCTGTCTGCGCTATCACGACCTGAAGGTAGTCAACCGCGCCCTCCCGATACTGGATGGCGGCCAGCTGATCGGTCCGCGTGGCGGCGGCGACGGCTTCATCCTGCCGTGCCGAGGCATCGGCCAGATGATTAAGCAACGCCAGCTGGTCCTCGACCTCGCGAAAGGCATTGAGGGCCACCTGCCGGTAATTCGCGGCGGCTTCGGCATATTCCGCATGGGTGATCGCCAGATTGGCAAACCGCCGCCCGCCATCGAATATCGCCAGCGTGGCAAGGGCCGGTCCCAGCGCCCACACGCCTGATCCCGCCGACAGCAGCGTATTTGTCGTGCTTTCCGATCCGCCGGTCGCACCCAGCGTGATGTTGGGAAAGAATGCCGCCTTCGCGACGCCGATCCGCGCATTGGCCGCGATCATGTGCCGCTCGGCCGAAGCGACGTCCGGCCGGCGTTCAAGCAGCAGGGACGGGGCGGTGACGGGAATGACCGGCACGGGCACAAGGTCGTCGCGGGGCATCACGGAAAAGGTGGAGGGCTGTTCACCGATCAGCACGGCGATGGCGTGTTCAAGCAGCGCCCGGTCTGCAACCTGCTGTTCCAGCTGGGACTGGACCGTGGCCAGCTGGGTCCGCGCCCGCCCGACATCCAGTTCGTTCGAGGCCCCGCCGGCAAAACGTTTCGTTGTCAGGTCCAGCGCCGCAGAATAGGCCGCCATGGTCTTGTGCAGCAGGCTGATGCGGGCATCGAGGCCGCGCAGCTGGAAATAATCGTCACCCAGTTCCCCTTCGAGGCTGAGACGCAGGGAGGCAAGGTCGCCCGCGCTTGCCTGCGCATCGGCCCGCGCGGCCCTGACCAGGTTGCGGATGCGGCCCCAGATGTCCGGCTCCCACGAAATGGTGCCGCCCGCGTCATAATCACGATATTCATAATAACGCCCTGTCGCGGGAAACAGCGCGCGTTCGCGCTGTGCGCTGGCCGTGGCATCGACCTGGGGAAAGAACTCGGCCCGCGCGCGACGGACAAGCGCGCGTGCCTGGTCATATCGCGCCACCGCCGCCGCCAGCTGCGGGCTGCCATGTTCGATCCTGTCCTCCAGCCGGTTCAGTTCCTCATCATCCATGATTTTCCACCATGCGCCGCGCCCCACGCTGTCCGCAGGGGTTACGGGCGTCCATGGCCCACTTTCGCGGAAGGTGACCGGAATATCCGCCATGACCGGTTTTCTGTAACGTGGGGAGAGGTCGCATCCACACAGCAGGGAGACAAGGATGATGATCCCCCTGCGCCACTCAGGACGCATGTCCGTCCTCACGCGGTTTGACCGGATCGCCCTCGGCAATATCGTCGGGCGGGTTGTCGATGACCCTGCTGCGCGGGGTCAGGCCGGTGACCTCCAGTTCGGTTCCGAAATCGGTCATGATGGAGATGGGCTGGATATGGACGTGATTGCTATCATCGACAAGCGCCACCGTTGTCCCGTCCCTGCGGAACAGCAGGCTGCTGGCGGGAATGCGCGCCGATGGCGGGACCTGCGGTCCCGGCCCATGAAACGTGAAGGAAATCTGCGCATACGCCCCGGGTTTGAGAAGATTTTCCGTATTGTCATAGACAAGCTGGACCAGCATGGTGCCCGACTGGGAATCAACGGCGTCGGCGGAATGCAGCAGGTGTGCCTCGAACCTGCGTTCCTGGTAATCGGGCACCGTGAAACGGGCGACGAACCCCTCACGCATCCGCGCGGCATAGGCCTGTGGCACCCGGACATACAGCCGCAGCCGGGTTACGTCCGATACGCTGAACAGGGGCTGTGCGGCGGCGGTGCCCGCGACGATCAGCGCGCCGATATCGGTCGCGCGGCTGGTCACGACCCCTGAAAATGGCGCGATGATACGTTTGAACCCCGACAGCGTCTCCAGCCGCCCGACCTCTGCCTCCGCCTCGTGACGGGCGGCTTCACTGGCGGCGAGGTTGCCGCGGCGTTCGTCCGTCTCCTGCTGGGAAACGGCGTTCTGCACGACAAGGCGGTCCCACCGCCGCGACGTGATGCGCGCAAGGTCGCGCTGGGCCGTCCGGGTGCCCAGCGCCGCGCGCGCACCGGCAAGCTGAAGGTCGACATCCGGCGTATCGATTTCCGCCAGAAGCTCGCCTTCCGTCACCTTCTGTCCGATATCGACATACCAGCGTCGCAGGTAGCCATTGGTCCGTGCATAGACGGGGGCCGTGTACCATGCCTGAAGGATGCCGGGCAGGACCAGCGTATCGACCGCGTGACCGCCCGGATGGACGACGGTCACGCTCGGCACCAGCGCGGCCATGGTCGTGGCATGAAGCTGCCGGCGGGAATGCAGACGTTCAAGGAGACCTGTTACAAGGATGAGCGCAAAAAGACCGGCCCCGCCGATCACGATCCACCGCAGCCGTATCCTGTGTCCTGCATGCTGTATCGATCGGTCTGCGTTAGCCATGGGCATGAGCCCCGGTCGCCTGATGGCGCGCACGCCGGTCATAGATGACGGCAAACAGCGTCGGCACGAAGAACAGGGAGGCACAGGTCGCGAACAGAAGGCCGCCGATGACGGCACGGCCCAGCGGCGCGTTCTGCTCCCCCCCCTCCCCCAGTCCGAGCGCCATGGGCAGCATGCCGATGATCATCGCCAGCGCCGTCATGAGGACGGGCCGCAGGCGGGTGCTGCCCGCGGTTACGGCCGCGCGGATCGCATCGCCATGTTCTGCCAGCTGTTCACGGCAGAAGGTAATGACAAGGATGGAGTTCGCCGTGGCGACCCCCATGCACATGATCGCCCCCGTCAGCGCCGGCACCGAAAGCGGGGTGCGCGTGGCGAACAGCATCCAGCATATGCCCGCCAGCGCCCCCGGCAGGGCAAGGACCACGATGCAGGGATCGGTCCAGCTCTGGAAATTGATGACGATCAGCAGGTAAATCAGCACGATCGCGCCCAGAAGGCCGAATCCCATGCCCGAAAATGCGGTTGTCATGGCCTGGTACTGCCCGCGCAGCGTAACCGTGACGGTCTCCGGCCGTTCATGTTCCAGATGGTGCAGCACCGCCTGCACATCCGTTGCGATCGCGCCAAGGTCGCGGCCATCCCCGCCCGCGAAAACATCGATCAGGGAGCGGATGTTGTACTGCGCCTCCACCGGCGAGGTCGTATCGCGCGTAATCGTGCCCAGCGCGCCAAGCACCTGCAGCTGGGATGTCGCAATTCCGGTAACCGGCAGGCCGATGACATCCGCCAGCGAACTGATCCGGTATTCCGGCATCTGCACCGCGATGGGATAGGTCACCATGCTGTGCGGATCCACCCAGTAAAGCGGCGCGGTCTGCACCGTGCCCGCAATCGAGGTCGCGATGCTGCCTGTCACGTCGCTTTCGGTCAGGCCCAGCTGATTGATGCGGGTCCGGTCCGCATCGAAGCGGAGTTCGGGGTAATGCCCCGGCTGCTGGATACGGGCATCGACCAGCCCGTCGATCCGGCGGATCTGGCGCAGGATCCGTTCCGCGAACTGCCGCGTATCGGCCGGGTTGGGGCCGGAAACCTGAATGTCTATGGGCGCCGGGGCCCCGAAATTGAGGATCTGGCTGGTGATGTCCGACGGCAGGAAGGCAAAGGTCGCCTCGGGGAAGAGTTTCGGCAGTTCGCGGCGCAGGATATGGATATAATGTCCGGTAGGCCGGTGATCCGGCCTGAGTGCCACGATGATGTCCCCATCCTGCGGCCCGATCGTGCCCGACGCGTTATAGGCCGTGTTGATGGAACTGGTGGGAAGGCCGATGTTATCGGCGATCGAGTCCAGTTCGGCCGGCGCGATCCGCCTGCGGATCTGTTTTTCGATCCGCTGGAACAGGGCCGATGATTCCTCGATGCGCATGCCCACGGGACCGCGCACATGCAGCGTCAGGGTGCCTGCATCCACCTGCGGAAAGAAATTGCGCCCCAGAAAGGGCAGCAGCCCCATGCTCAGCAACGCAAAGCCGAGGAAGCCGACGACAAACCGGCCCCGATGTTCCAGCACCCCTTCAAGCAGCGCGCCGTAACGGGTGCGCAGGGCGTCAAACCGTCGTTCGAAACCTTTCTGGAATTTCTGAAAAAATCCCTGCCTGCCGCCTTCGTCATGATGGGGGCGCAGCAGGAACATCGCCATGGTTGGCACCAGCGTGCGTGACAGCACAAAGGACATCACCATCGCGAACATGACCGAAAGCGCCATCGGCACGAACAGGAACCCCGCCACGCCGGGCAGGTAGAACATCGGCACGAACACGATGCATATGCATATCAGCGAAAGAAAGGCGGGGACGATGATCTCCCCCGATCCATCGATGATCGCGGCGTGGACATCCTTGCCCATTTCCAGGTGGCGTTCGATATTCTCGATCGTCACGGTCGCCTCGTCCACCAGGATCCCTACCGCCAGCGCAAGACCGCCCAGCGTCATGACATTCAGGGTCTCGCCCAGCGTGGACAGGGCCGTGATCGCCCCCATGACCGACAGCGGGATGGAGGTCGCGACAATCAGGGTCGAACGCCACGACCCGAGGAACAGCAGGATCATGAGGCTGGTCAGGCAGGCTGCGATCGCGCCCTCGCGCATGACGCCGTTGACCGCAGCCTTCACGAACAGCGACTGATCGTTGACAAGGCGGAGGCGGAGCTGTTTCGGCAGGCCGCGTGTCGCATCGGGCACCATGTCCCTGATGCCCTGCACGATGGAAATGGTGGAGGTCGCGCCCGATTTCAGGACGGTCATCAGGGCGGAACGCTGTCCGTCAACGTGGACGACATTCTGCTGCGGCATCGCGCCGTCGCGCACATGGGCGACGTCGCGCACGCGCACCACCGCGCCGTTTATCGTCCGCACCGGCAACATGTTGAGCTGTTCCACGGAAACCGGCTGGTTGTTCAGCCTGAAATTGTACTGGTATTCCCCGATCTTTACGAAGCCCGCTGGCGTGATCTGGGTCTGGCTGCTCAGGGCGGTGCCGACATCCTGCGCCGAGACGCCACGCGACTGCAGCTGCCGGGGGTCAAGGTCCATCTGGATCTGGCGCACCCGTCCGCCATAGGGATACGGGATCGCGGCCCCCGGCACCGTGACAAGCCGGTTGCGGATGAAGTTGAAGCCGTAATCATACATCTGCTGTTCGGTCAGCCCCTGTCCCGACAGGGCGATCTGGACAATGGGCACCGTCGATGCGCTGTAGTTGAGGATCAGCGGGGGCGTGGTGCCGACAGGAAGCTGGCGCAGGATCGTCTGCGCGATGGCCGTGACCTGCGCGTTGGCGATGCGGACATCGGTGCCGGGCTGAAAGAAAATCTTGGTAACACCAATGCCCGTCAGCGATTCCCCCTCGATATGTTCGATGTTGTTGACGGTGGTTGTCAGCACCCGCTGGAATGGCAGTTCAATGCGTCCCGACATGTCCTGCGGCGAAAGGTTGCTGTAGGTCCATGCCACGGCGATGACGGGAATGCCGATATCGGGAAAGATGTCCTCTGGCGTGCGGATGGCACAAAGCACGCCGGCAATGGCGATCAGGATCGCCATCACGACGAAGGTATAGGGACGGGCAAGCGCCAGACGGACAATCGCGTTCATGCCCCGGGACTATCCCCTGCGGCTTGTGCCGGCATGTTCCACCCGGCCCCGCTGCGATCCCCTTCCTGCACGCAGGGAGCGGATGGCACGCGTCCCACTGATGACGACCCGCATTTTCATGATCGCGCTCCCTGCCGCCGCAACCGGTTTCCTTGGTTCCGGCCGGTTTCACGCTGAACGCATGAATGGGGAGATCGGATGACATCAAATTCCGAAAAAACCGCAGCCGCCGCTCCAGCGGCCATACCGGGTTTCAGGCAATGACCACCCGCCCGCGCATGATGTCGCGCAGGTTACGGGAAACGGCCATGGAAAGTCATGTCATGGTGGCCTGATTCCGGCGGCACGAAACCACCGAAACACAGCGGATCAGTGATGCCCGATGGTCGTGTCGGCCTGGTTCAGGGCCTGTGCCGCGTAATAGCCGAACGATACCGCGATCATGCACAGGACTACGGAAAGTCCCATGTTGAGAAAGGCTTTTTCCGGCGTCCCGTTGCGGAAAAGATCCAGCGTCTGGAGGCTGAATGAGGAAAACGTCGTATATCCGCCGCAGATCCCCACCATGAATACAAGCCTGCCTGTCTCAGGGACATGCAGACGTCCCCCCGCCATGGTCAGCCCGGCGAAAAAGGCGATGGCGAAGGAGCCAGTCACGTTGATCAGGATCGTCCCCCAAGGCAGAGACTGGCTCCACCGTGCGGTCGCCAGTCCAACCCAGTAGCGCAGGACGGTCCCCATCGCGCCCCCAAGCGCGATCAGGAGGGTAGGCAGGACATTCGAATACATGGGTGGTTTTCTCTCCCGTCTCTTTTGCGGTGGCGGTTTCAGTGATGTGTCAGGATGGGCAGCGTGCCGTGCGCAAGGATGTCGCGCGTCGGTCCGCCGAAAAGCCATTCGATGAAATGCGGGCGGCTGTACGCGCCCATGACCAGCAGGTCACCGCCCGCCGCCAGGGCGCGGGTTCTGATTTCCTCCCCCACATTGGCCGAGGCGATGATGAAACGATCAACCGTTACGGGAATCCCCCGCTGGCGCAACGCATCGACAAAGGGCGGGTCCGGCTGTTCATTTTCCCGGCTTTCCCCGATGATGACCGTGACGCGGGACGCGCTTTCCAACAGGGGGCGGGCGGCGGCCATGGCGCGTTCCAGATTGGGGGCCGGATGCCAGGCAATGACCGGATGCGCGCCCACCGTTTGATGATGCTGCAGGGGGGCGACCACCACGGCCGCCCTGGCGTCGTAAAGTGCTGCGGAAAATGCCAGCGTTACATGATCCGCATCCCCGGAACGCGGGCGGCTCAGGACCGTCATGTCGGCGGCCATTGCCTCACGCGCGACGACCTTGCGAATATCGCCCGCGATTTCCACCCATCGGGCACCATGGGACTGTCCCGCAGGGGCCGCCCAGCGATCGAAGGCGTTACGCAGGGCCTCCACCCGGGTGGAGATGTCATGCGCGAAGCGGGATTTTTCCTCATGGGTGGGCAATCCCTCATCAGGGGACTGAAAATCCGGATCGCCTGCCGGCTGCGGGCAGAGAACCCGGATTTCGGGGCCGTTCAACCGGTCCGCCAGTCCGCTTGCCGTCTCAAGCGTGAACATGGCCGTTTCAGGACGATCAAGGATGGCGAGGATACGCATCATCAGTACTCCCGCAGGAAGTTGGGTTGCATTCGGATCTTGTTGTTTATTGTAATTCTGTTGGTGGATATTTTATTTACGATGCGTCCGGTTGTTTCTCTTGATTTCCATCGCAATGGAATACTTCCATTTCCGCTCCGGACAGGATCGGAAACGTGTATCTGAACCGATGGGATCGATGGGGCACCATATTTATCCGAGGCGATAAGGACGTCATGCGGGGGCATGGAACATCCCTTTTCCCAAAGGCCGACACTCCGCCCGGACGGGCAGAGCGGACACGCGATACAAAGCGTCACCACAATCCCGCAGGATCGTGGACCGATCATATCCAGAATTCCGGAAAAACAGACCCATGACCGCAGACACACTCCTCCCTCTCATGCCATGTGGCGAGGTAGGAATCATCAGCCCTGCGGGCGGTTCGACCCCTTGGAAAGGAAGTCAGGCAGAGTCCATTGCCTGCCCCCACATTCGCATCCGCGATATGCTCAGGTCAAGCGCCTTGCCCGATCCCGTGCGGGCCCCTGCCCCCTGCATCCGCTCAGGGGCCGGGATGAGATGCCGCATCGTGGCTGTCCGTGCCGGTTCCGCCACCAAAAGCCGTCATCTCACCCGACCCGTGCATGCCGCCATCGCCTCCGCCACCACCGCCGCCTTTATCCGACCCGTCTTTCTTGCCATCCTCCTTCGCCCGCCCACCGGATGACGACGTGCGCACCGGCCCCTGCATGGGAATGGCGAGGTCGGACGGAATGGGTTCGAGATCAAGTGCCTTACGGATGAAACTGCGGAGCGAGACGACAAGGTTATGGGTATGCACACGCTGTCCCGCCACAAGTTCCCGTGCCGCCTGTTCGGCCAAGCGGACATGTTCCTCCGTGCCGAGAAGGATGATGTCCGACAGCGCGGCCTCCACCGCGTCGCGGATGCGCCGCGCGCGTTCTGAACCCGCCTGCGTCCCCGTCTGGCCAGTTACGTCATCGCCCGGCAGCGTCGCGCCTTCCGGCATGATGCGAAGTTCACGGCGATGTCGTGGATCGACCGCCAGATCGCCGGTAAAGGAGCCGCCCAGCGTCCGGTAGGCCGCGATCAGGGTCCGCAGGCGTTCATTGATCTGGCGGTTCATGCGTTCGCGACGCTGCTGGATGACAACCATCATCAGCAGCCGGATGCCAACGCCAATCAGCGTAATCAGCGACAGGCCGATCAGGGTGACCAGAAGGCTGTGCCACGAACTGAAATCGAGATTATGCACTTTCGGCTCCTGAAATGGGGCATTGCAGTCATCGCGACCGGCCCGTCGATGGAAGATGGGTCGGATCCGCGGCAACAGGCAGGGATGGGTTTCCCCGGCCTGTGATGGCCGGCACGGCATCGACGCCTTGCCGGTTATCCCCATTATACCGTGCGGGGTCCGTAGGCACCCACCCTGCCGCGATCGTCGCTCAGTCCCGTTTCGGGGTATAGTCCCGCCACAGCCACAACAGGGCCTCTGGCAGGGTCTGGGCAATTGTCGCCCCATCGATGTGACCCGCGTTGCGCGACAGGACAAACTGGTAATCATATCCCTTCCGGCCCAGCACCCGCGCCATGTTCTCACTCGCCAGTACCCAGTCATGCATGCCATCGGGCATGGCCGGCGCGGGATAGAACAGGTCCTGATCCCCCGCCGCGAACCAGAACCGGATCGGCCTGCGGGGCGCATCGGGCATCAGGGCGGCCCCCGGCTGCTTCCCCGTCGCGCTTGGCGCGCCCGCCCACGGGGAATGATACTGCCACGCCCCACCGGGCATCGCCGGATCATGCGGCCATTGCTGATTGGTCAGCGTGGGGGAATAGGCCAGAACGCGATGGTACAGGTCGGGATGGAACCATGCCATGCCAAAGGCCGCGCCACCGCTGGAACTGACCCCCATCGTGGCCCGCCCGTCGGGATCGCGGGTCAGGCTTACCCCGGCCTGCTGCTGCACCAGCGGCAGGACCTCGCGTTCGACCCATTCGGCATAGGTGCCCGAAGCCGTGTCATATTCCAGTCCACGCTCGCTGCCCTGCGCGTCCTGTCCGCCCGCGCCGACGCCAATCGCGATCATGGGTGGCAGCCGATGGCTGGCGATCAGGACATCAAGGACCGCGAACAGGTCCCGGCCGGGATAGATGCCATCCGCCCCGCCATCGCCAAACACAAGGAAGGGCGCCCTGGTGCCCGCCCTGTACTGCGCGGGCACATATACATCGACCTGCCGCGTCCACGGGGCGGGATGGCTTGCCATCAGGCGCAAATCCGACGGATCGCCGGGTTCGGAATGGGCGGTATAGATCGCGCCATTGGGACAGTTGTCCGGATCGTCACGCGCGATGCCGTTCCTGAACAGGACGCTGTGTTCGGAATCCATGGTGAAGGAGACAACGCGCCCGTGCGGCACGCTGGTGGCTGTTGCGAATTCGGGCGCGACCGGATGGGTTGGCCCCAGCACGAAATTGCCACTGGCCGTGACCGGCGGCACGCTGCCATCGGGCAGGTCGCGCGCGGCGGGGTAATGCGCATCGTGCGGGTCGCGCCGTGGCGGCATGCGGTCAAGCGTCATTCCCGAAAGATCGATGAAGAACGGGGCCTGCGGATGGGTGGTATTGGCCACGGGTGGCTGCGGGATGCGCAGGGACTGGCAATCAGCGCGGGCCTGCCGCAACGGTGCGACAAGGCAGAGCGCGCCGATTATGAAAGGAAATGAAAACCGCGTCCTGAAACCCAATATCAATATCCGTATCCCGTTCCATGATGAAGATTGCCAGCGCCCGATCAGGACAATGCCCCAGTCAGGCCGGCACCCCAGTCAAACACGCGACGCGCCCCATATCCACCCCGGCCCCACGACGTGCGGGCATGGCCAGCCGCCACCGATGTCATCAATCGGGGCCTCAGCCGCCGGGGGCGTAACGCCGTTCCACATGGCCCCGCAACTGCGCGGGACGGAAATAGACCTCGCGCAGGTTCCCGTCGCTGTATCGCTGTGCCTGGTCGATGAAATGACGCGAGGCCGGGTCGCTGCTCTCTCCCCCGGTGGAGACAGCCCACGCATGGACCTTGCGGCCGAATTCCACCACGGCGACGAAGCTGTTGCCACTGGTGCCGTAATAGCGTTTCGTCCCCGGATAACGTTTCGCCCCGAACGAGGCGAGCGAGCCCCATATGGCGGACGTGAACGGGACGGCCATGCTCGGCTTCGCGTCGCTGAAGGGCTGGACCAGATCGCCATTGATCCGCTGGAAACGGTTGATCGTCCCCCACGGCACCTGCCAGCTGCCGAAATCATGCACCAGACGGTTTACGGCCACGTCCAGCCGGTCCAGCTTTTCCGCGTCGCTGATGCGCGTGGCAAGGCCATCGTAAAGCGGGATCCCCGCCGCCGTGGTAAGCGGACGCACCCGTTCAAGCAGCCCGTCCCCCCAGAATACGGCCAGCGACGTCGCCGTGGAATCCGCAGCCCACCGATTGTCCCATCCCCGCAGCAGCGCGACCGGCCCGGCCAGCCGTGCCTTCTGCGCCGCGCCAGCCGGCAGGCGTTCCCATGCGGAAACAAGCTGGGGCACCAGCAGTGCGAATTCGGGAAGCCATGGATCATAGGCCGCCTTCATCAAAGACCGGGCAGTGAAATCCCTGCCCTCCTCCAGCAGGCGGGTTGCGTGAATGCCACGCGGGTTTTCCCCGGCCATGTCCATGTAACGTGGGTAATCCTCCCGCCGTGGGCTCTCATTCCCCGAAGCCGACCAGGGCCAGTCATTGGTGTTCATGACCCAGCCATCAGACGGATTGATGACCTGCGGCAGTTCGGAAAGGGCGTGCAGCCCGTGCCAGTCCGTCGCCGGGTCGCTGCCATCGACGGGATGGCGGTAATCAAACCTGTCATCACGGCGCGGCACGAACTGGGGATGAAGGTAGGCGATCTCCCCCTTCTGGTCCGCGAAGATGGTGTTATTCGACGAATTCGCCTGAAGCGCGGATATTTTCAGGAACTGCGCATAATTCTTTGCCTTGGTGCGCAAAAAGGACTGTTCCAGCGCGGGGACAGGCCGGTACATCAGCGCGGTGCTGATCCACCTGTTCCCTTCTGCCCTGACGACCGGGCCATGACGGGTTGCATTGACGCTGAATTCGCGCCCGGCCAATCCGCCCGATGGCAGACGTACCCGCACCGTGACCCTGCGGGTTTCAACCGGCAGTTCCCTGTCGCCATAGCGGTAATAGGTCCGGCCATCATGGTGGGTGACCGTTTCCGCGAATTCGTCAACCACGTCGACGCCACTTGACGTGTGCATCCATCCGGCGTGGGGATTGAACCCCTGATAGATGAAAAACTGCCCCCACGTGACCGCGCCATAGGCATTGAGCCCCTGATCGCTGGTCATCTGCAGTTCGGAGCGGAAGAAGAAGCTGGTATGCGGGTTGATCAGCAGCAACGCATGCCCGTCCGCCGTACGGGAGGGCGCAATCGCGATCCCGTTCGACCCTTTCGGCTCCCGCGGTCTGGCGCCACGTTCTTCCGCGTCCGGCGCGACGGGCCGGTTTTCATAGAATGCCTGCAGTTGCGTCAGCGAAATACGCTCCACATCGCCGCCGATACTGCCCTCGGTAAAGCTGAGCGCCATCCACGGCTCGAAATGGGTGATGACGCGCGGCTTCACCTGCGGATGCGTCTTGAGATACCAGTTCAGCCCATCGGCCCACGCATCCATCAGCCGCTTCAGCCATCGGGGGGACGTGGCATAATCCGCCTGCAGTCCGGCCGGATCGACAAACAGCCTCATGCGCAGATCCTGCCACAGGGCGCTTTCGCCTTCGGCCTCCGCCAGCCGGCCGAGCGATACGAGGTAATTGGTCTCCACTCGGTTGAAATCGTCCTCCGCCTGCGCGTAGCTGGCACCGAAAACGGCATCGGCATCCGTGCGTCCGCGCACATGGGCAATGCCCCAGTCATCACGGGTGATCGTCACCCTGCCCGCCTCGCGTTGCAGGCGGGCCGCATCGTCGGGCGCGGCCGCCCGCGCGCAGGGAATCATTCCCACGCACAGGACCCCGAGAAACAGAATGCGGGAGGTTGCAACACGAAGAGGCAGGGTTATCATCGGCAAAAATCTATTCACAGGCGCAACGAGATGCAAGATCGGGGGCGCGTGCGCATGGGAAGGGCCGCAATGCGTTTCACGAGATATTTCACGCGATATTTTCTGGCCGCATGGCTGGTGACGCTCCTTGCGGTTCCGGTATGGGGCGATGCATGGGCCGATGACCTGCTGATCCGCCCCGCGCGGGTATTTGACGGCGTCGATCCCCACCCGCACGAAGGGTGGACGGTCCTGGTCCATGACGGACGCATCACGGCCGCCGGCCCGGCGACAGGCACGCCTGCGGGCGCACGCGTGATCGACCTGCCGGGCACGACGTTGCTGCCTGGCCTGATCGAGGGACATTCGCACCTGTTCCTTCATCCCTATGACGAGGCAAAATGGGACGATCAGGTCCTGCATGAACCGCTGGCGCTGCGCACCGCGCGCGCGACGGTCGCGGCAAGGGCGACCCTCATGGCCGGTTTCACCACGGTGCGTGACCTGGGGACCGAGGGGGCGGGTTACGCCGATGTCGGTCTGAAACAGGCCATCGAACAGGGCATCATCCCGGGGCCGCGCATGCTGGTGGCGACGCGCGCGCTGGTTGCGACCGGCTCCTACGGGCCAAAGGGTTTTGAACCTGGCGTCGCCATTCCGCAGGGTGCGCAGGAGGCGGATGGTCCCGAACTGGTCCGCGCCGCCCGGCAGCAGATCGCAGCCGGCGCGGACGTGGTCAAGCTTTACGCGGATTACCATTGGGGACCGGGCGAGCCCAGCCGCCCGACCTTCCTGATGGAGGAAATGCGCGCGGCGGTGGAGGCCGCCCATTCGGCCGGGCGGATCGTCGCCGCCCACGCGCATTCGGCCGAAGGGATGCGCCGTGCCATTATCGCGGGTGTCGATACCGTCGAACACGGCACCGATGGCACGCCGGATGTCTTTCGCCTGATGCACGACCATGGCACCGCGCTCTGCCCCACTCTTGCTGCTACGGAGGCGATTGCCCGCTATCGCGGCTGGGACGGCAGGGAACCCGCCCCGGAGTCCGTGCGGACCGGCCGTGCGAGCTTTGCCGCCGCGCGAAAGGCGGGCGTCACCCTGTGCGTCGGTGGGGATGTCGGCGTTTTCGCCCACGGGACAAATGCGCGTGAGCTGGAGGCCATGGTCGCCGCCGGAATGCCCCCTGCCGCCGTCCTGCAGGCAGCGACCTCCGGCAATGCGCGGATCTTCCATCTTGACGATCGGCTTGGCGTCATCCGGCCCGGCTACCTTGCCGATCTGGTCGCGGTCGATGGCGACCCCACCCACGACATCACCGCCCTGCGCGCGGTCCGTTTCGTCGCCAAGGGGGGCATCATCATGCGAAATGGCGGATGAATGTGGGGACCGATGGCGCAAGGCGTGTCGGAAATGCGATGATCCTGAATGATCGTTTATGCAATATCTTGAAATATCTATGCGTTTTCCGATATTCGTCAGCGGGATTCATCCGGTGAGGCGGGGGCATGGTCCGGTCGGGAGGACATGGCGCTGCCCACGGCGAAATTTGTTCTGGTAAAACTGTCCAGACTGCCAAGGGAGAGCAGTATTACCAGCCAGAACAATCCCCCCAATGCAAAAATCGCGGCCAGGGGCGGCGCCTGCGCAATACGCATGAAGCCGAAAATGATAACCAGCCCCATCAGGACGGCGCAGGCGCAGACGGCGGAACCGAACCCCAGCCGCGCCATGGTCAGTTCCCCGGCAAGCAGCATCATGAGCAGGATCCAGCAGTACAGGACGCGCGCCATCAGTTCCGCCCGATCAGATAGAGGACCGGGAACAGGACGATCCAGATAAGATCGACAAAACTCCAGTAAAGTCCGACAATGTCAACGGGGATGGTGGATACTTCCCTCCCCGTCTGCTTGCGGGTCCGATCGCATATCCACAGGATCAGTCCGATCCCCACCAGCATGTGCAACCCGTGCAGTGCGGTGGAAATGAAATAGAAGCTGTAGAATAACTGCGCGCCACCGTCATGCGGTCCGGAAATGGAAAAACTCGATCCCGGGAAAAGATGTTCCTCAAATTCAAGATGCCATTCCCAGCTTTTGAGCATAAGGAAAACCATCCCCAGTCCGGCAGCACCCAGCCCGGCATGGATGATGCGGCGGTGATCCCCTGTCCGCGCGGCTTCGACGGCAAGGGTGAAAACGGCACTGCTGCTGAGCAGTACTGCCGTATTGATGCTGCCGATCATGAGGCTGGTATGCCGCACGCCCGCATTCCATCCGGCGGCATGCGTATGGGAATAGACCAGAACGATCAGGAACAGCCCGCCAAACAGCAGGATTTCACTGGCAAGGAACAGCCACATGCCCGATACCGCCGATTCATCGCGATGCAGGGCCGTATCATAGGGCGTGATATGATCAGACATGCGGAACCTCCTGACGGGCGGCGATATTCGCCTGATCCAGCGCGGCGTAATCATAGGCGTCATGGGTCACGACGGGGGGATGGACAAAATTTTCCGTCGGCGGGGGGGAGGACGTCCGCCATTCAAGACCGGTGGCCTGCCATGGATTGTCCGTCGCGCGCGCGCCACGCAGCAGCGACCAGGCGAAATAGATCAGCGGCAGTATATAGGCCAGCGCAAGGATGCTTGCCCCGGCGGAAGACAGCACGTTGAGTACCTGAAACTGCGCCGGATAGGTCGCATACCGTCTCGGCATGCCTTCGTAACCAAGCAGGAACTGCGGAAAGAATGTCAGGTTGAAGCCAAAGAACAGCAGCGCCGCCGCCGTCCGCCCCCACATTTCGGGATACATGCGCCCCGTTATCTTGGGCCACCAGTAATGCAGCCCCGCGAAATAGGCGGACACCATGCCGCCCACCATGATGTAGTGAAAATGGGCGACCACGAAATAGGTCTGCGTCAGGTGCACGTCGCTGGCGAGCGACGCCAGGAACAGCCCGGTCAGTCCCCCCACCGTGAACAGGCCGATGAACCCCATGGCATACAGCATGGGCGCGTCCAGCCTGATGGCCCCGCCATGCATGGTCCCCAGCCAGTTGAAGACCTTGATGGCCGATGGAACGGATACAAGGAAACTCAGCATGGAAAACACGACGGCAGCGTAAAGGGATGTTCCGGCCACGAACATGTGGTGTCCCCAGACCAGAAAGCCGATCGCCGCAATGGAAATGGAAGACCACGCCACAAAGCGGTAGCCGAAGACCTGCTTGTGGCAGAAGGTGCTGACCACCTCGCTCACAACGCCCATTCCCGGCAGGATCATGATATAGACCGCAGGGTGGGAATAAAACCAGAACAGGTGCTGAAACAGCAGCGGATCCCCGCCAAGGGTGGGGTCAAAGACACCGACACGGAAAAAATGCTCGAACGCCAGCAGCACCAGCGTGATGCTGAGCACCGGCGTCGCCAGGACGAAAATCACGCTGGTGGCATAAAGCGCCCAGAGCATGAGCGGCAGACGATACCAGGTCATGCCCGATGCCCGCAGTTGATGGATGCTTATGATGAAATTCAGGCCGGTGGCGATGGATGAAAACCCGCTCAGGAACACGCCCGCCACGACCGGAAGCACACGCCCCTGCGTATAGTCGGTGGAAAGCGGGGTATAGAATGTCCACCCGGTTTCCAGCCCGCCCCGGAACAGTCCGTACACCACCAGCAACCCGGCCATGACGAACAGGTACCAGCTGATCAGGTTCAGGCGCGGAAAGGCAAGGTCCCGCGCCCCCAGCATCAGCGGAACCACGAAATTCCCCAGCGTGACGGGAATGGAGGGAACCAGGAACAGCCAGACCATGACAATGCCGTGCATGGTGAACATCCGGCCATAGGTCTCATCCGACAGGATGGCGCCCGTCGGCATGACCAGCTGCATGCGGATCAGGGCCGCCCCGATACCGCCGAGGATGAAAAACACGGTAATGGACGCCATGTAAAGCAGCGCGATGCGTTTGTGGTCGGTCGTCAGCAGCCATGACCGCACGGTGCCATCCTGCCACAGGTAACTGCGTTCGCGATCGGCCGTCAGTGCCATGACATTCAGTTCCCTTCACGCGGGGTAACGGCATCCACCCCCATGCCGGAAGACGCAGAGGGCGATAACGTCTGGAGATAGGCGACAAGCGCCGCCAGGTCGTCCTCACCCAGCACCCCACGAAATGACGGCATTTCGGTGCTATAGTTTCCCTGTTGCGAACGCGCGGGACCGCCATGCAGGATGGCGTCATGCAGAAACGCGCTGTCCACCCTGACCGGGCGCCCGTCAGGTCCCGGCACCATGCTGCCATACAGCCCCACCATGGAGGGCGCGCGGCTGGTATCATGCGCGTCGGGCGCATAACGCCCCGAGACGTGGCAGCCACTGCATCCATTGCGGATGAACAGCATTTCCCCCGTCGTCGCCAGGCTGCCGCTGGCAGGCGTATGATCCAGCCAGTCGGCATAATCGGTGCTGTTGAGGACAACCAGCGTGCCCGTCATGCGCGAATGCCCGATGCCACAGAACTGCGTGCAGTAAAAACGGAACTGCCCGGAGCGGGTGGCGACGAACCATATGCTCTGGTACCGGCCGGGCAGGACATCATGCTTGATGCGCAGCACGGGGATGGAAAAATCATGGATGACATCCTCGGACGTCAGCAGCAGCTGTACCGCACGGCCCATCGGAACGTGCAGCATGTTGATCTCCCGCTGGCCGCCGGGATACTGGACCTTCCACATCCACTGCTTGCCGGTCACATAGATCTGGATCGCCCCCGACGGGGGCTGGAACCCCACCACGTACAGCCGCGCCGCCCACAGGAACAGGATGAAGAAAATCACCAGCGTGGCCGAGGTCCAGCCGATTTCGAAACGCCAGCTCTTGTGGACCACGGCCTCATGCGAAAGGGGAACCCTGCTGCCCACCCTAAAGCGGATGATGTTGAGCGTCATCAGCCCGAACACCAGACCCAGTACCGCCAGGCTGATCAGCAGCAGCCCCGCCAGCAGGATATCGATCCGCGTGGCATGTGCCGATGCTTCGGGAAGCCAGCTCATCCCTGCCGCCGCCTGTGGGCCAGCACCATGACCGTCCCCAGCATAAGCACGGTCAGCACGCCACCGATGCGCAGCAGCTTTTCGATCGCCAGCGTGTAACGTCCGGTCACCTCGTCATAATGAAAGCACAGCAGCAGGATGGGCGATGCCGCGACACGATCCCCGCGCGCGGCATGCACCAGCGCCTGCCGCACATCGCCCGGCTGGTATCCGACACCCAGCACATAACCGGACACCATGCCGGCCGGAGTAATGAAGATCAGCCCCATGGGATGGAGATACTGCCCCAGTTTCGCGTCATATCGCGCGTGAAACCCCACCGCCTGCGACAGGCGCCGGATGCCGGCCGGATCGCCGGTCAGGAAATGCCATCCCTCCTCCGCCCCGCTGGTGGGGAAACGCGCCATGTCCTCCCCGCGGGCCTGACGGGCCACGGCGGGCGTTTCCGCCGGATCGATGCTGACCACCACCAGCGTATAATCCCCCGGCGTCTTCAGGCCGCTGCGCGCCAGCGCATGCAAAAGGTCCTCGCGTTCGAGCGCGCACAGGTTGGGACAGGCATAATATCCCATGGAGATGATGGCCGGATGCCCGCCAAGGAACGCCCCCAGCGGCAGCGCCCGTCCGGCTGTATCGGTAAAACGGGCATCAAGCGGCAGCGTGCTTCCCGGCCGGGGGGTAAAGGCCAGCGCCTGCATCGCCCCCTCCTCCGCCCGAAGGGGGACGGCCCACATCAGCATCCACATGCACGCCACTGCCGCCGATAACCCCGCATGGCGTTTCCATGACGTCATCGGATAGCCGTTCATGGTCCTGTCCCTTCTTTTGCGGGCCAGTCCGGGATGCCTTCGCGCGCGACCTGCTCCATGGCCTGTTCTATGGGAATGTGACCGATGCCGTGGGCAGGATCGGTCCAGCCGAAACCATTCAGCGCGGCCATGTCACGCGCCGCGAATGCCGACATGTCGGCCGCGGGGTCCGACTGCAACGCGGGGCGCGACATCACCGGGAATGGCGGGCGGAGCAGACGGTCCAGCGATCCCTGCGGAAACAGCACATCGGCCAGCATCACCAGCCCCCCGACGGCAAGGCCGATACCCATGCCCCCCACGATCACCGCGCGCAGCGACACATCGCGCGTTTCATGGTGGATCCCCTGCGTGCTGTCGGGTGAATGAGGCTCAGACATGGGCGCCATCCATCCGCATCCGGGACGAAGTCGCGCCTTCGCGTTCCATATGTCGCGCGACCAGCAGGGCGCTTCCCCCGCCAAGGACGACAAGCGAGCCCAGAACCCCGAACAGCGGGAAAGGGCCCATCCATGTCGGCAGGACCAGCCACAGGTTGCGCAGCGTTTCCATACCCACCAGCAGTCCCGCCACCGTCAGGACAACACCCCGCCGCGCCTGAAGCGGCGATGCAACCAGCAGCCCGAAAGGCAGCACGAAATGCAGCATGACAATCCCGACGGCCACCATCCCCCACGTTCCCCGCAGGCGGGGGCCATACCACGCCGCCTCCACCGGCAGGTTGGACTGCCAGATGATCAGGAACTGCATGAAATCCAGATAGGCCCACAGGACCGTCAGCCCCAGCATCAGGCGCGCCAGATCCGGCGATACCCTTGCCCCCGCCGCGCGTGTTCCCTCCATCAGGACAGCAATCGCGAAAGCCTCCAGCACCGCCCCGGCGGAGGCAATCAGCCCATAGGCACTGGAACTGAAACGCGAATCGAGGGATTCCGTCAGGTCGATCGCGGCAAACCCGAACGTAAAGGCCAGCGCGATCAGACCCGCGGGCGCGACACGCGCCAGATCCCCACCCCGCAGGCACAGGGCCCCGAGCCCGCCCCAGACCAGCAGATAAAGCACCACCCGCCCCAGGGCGAATGACCCGTTGAGGTAGAACCCGTTGGACAGTGGTCCATCAGGATGCATCCAGGGATACAGGTCGCGCGCGCCCCACATCACCCCCGCCAGCGCCAGCAGGCCCAGTGGCAGCGTCACGATCCCCCCACGCAGCGCAGGCCCAAGCGCATCGCCCCAGCGGCCGCCGGTCAGGGCATGGACAAGCAGCAGCGCCATGCTGCCCAGCGGCCAGCCAACCCATGCGGCACAGACCGCAAGCCACGCCGGAAAGACCGCATGCGGCATATGGGCAGCCCCCCCCACGACTGCCGCCAGCGTCGCCAATGTAACGATGGCCGTCATGTTGCGCGCGCGGTTCATTGCGCGCCCGCCTGCTGTATGGGCGTCATGGCGGCGCGCGTGGCATGCTGGCTGCGCCGCAGGGCAAAGAGGTACGCGACAATGGCCCAGCGGTCGTCCGGCACGATCCTCTGGGCAAAGCCATACATGATCCCCTGCCCCGATGTGATGATGCCATACAGGCGTTCTGGCAGGGCGGGTTGTCCCTCCTCCGTTGTCAGCAGTGGCCGGGGCGCGGGAAAGCCCCGCTGTACCACCATGCCGTCGCCTGCGCCCGTTTCCGCATGGCACGGCACGCAGAATGCGTGATATTCACTGTGCCCACGTCGCAGCAGCGCCATCGTCACCGCAGGAGCAGGATGCGGGGCATCATGATATTCCACGCTGCCCTGCGCGATGTCCGCAGGCGCGCTGTCCCGGCTGGCGTAAGGGTTTTCCTTATGCTGTTTCGACATGTCGTCACAGCCCGTGAGCAAAAGCGCAAGCATGACAGGGATGACGCAGGCGTGCCGCGCGGGGGTCATGAGCCGACCAACTCGATGGACAGCGGATCATGACGGGCCAGTATTTCACGCACGCCAGATATATCGCTCGTGCACGCCACGACGACATGGCCGCCTGCCATGACATCGCGCATGGCGACGGCATCATCCACCGGGTCATACAGGCGCGGCAGGCGCATCGTGATGAAATAGCCGAAGATCCCCGCCAGAACCGCGCCCAGCACCGCCAGTTCAAAGGTCGCGGGGATATAGGATGGCCATGAAAGGTCCGGCCTGCCACCGATATCGAGCGGATAACTGATGGTCGTGGCATAGGCCTGCATGCCAAAACCGCCCAGCCCCCCCACCATGCCACCGCCCAGCATCACCAGCGGCAGGATGGACCATGCGCCCTCTTCATTCTGGGGTTGCGTCGCGCCATAGGTTTCAACCGCACATCCCGGCACCTGTCGCAATTCGGCGGCGGCGTCATGCATGGCGGATTCGGTGATAAATGCCGCGACGATCATGGGTCGTCCCCCAGCATCGCACGCATTTCAGCCATCGCCAGCATGGGAATGAAGCGCACAAGCAGCAGGAATGTCGTCAGGAACAGGCCAATGGTGCCGCACAGCAGGCTCCATTCCCACACGGTGGGCGTATATTGCCCCCATGCGGATACAAGCTGCGTGCGCGCCAGGCTGGTCACGATGATCTGGAAACGCTCTAGCCACATGCCAATCAGCACGCCCAGGCAGATCGGCCAGACCACCGCCGACTTCAACCGGATCGCGCGCCACCACAGCAGTTGCGGAAACACGATGTTCAGGATGATCGTGCCCCAATAGACGGGCGCGTACAGGCCATGCAGCCTGAAGGCGAACATGGTCCGGTCGGCCTGATCGGGGCCATAGAATGTCGAGAAGACATCCATGACATAGGCATAGGCGACGCAAAGGCTGCTCGTCAGCAGCAGCCTGCCCAGCACATCGACATGCCGGTCGGTGATATAGGGTTCCAGTCCCAACGCCGGCCGCAGCGGCAGGATTACAAGCAGCACGATGGCAAAACCGGACAGCGCCGCGCCGAATACGAAAAATGGCGGGAATTCGGTGGAATGCCACCCCGTTGCGGCACCCCCCGCGAAATCCATGCCGACAATGCTGTGGACCGATACGACCAGGGGCGCCATCAGGGCTGCCAGCACGCCATAGACCGGGTGGTAATGCCGCCACTGCCGGGCGGAGCCACGAAACCCCAACGCCAGCACGCCATAGAACACCTGCTGCCACCGGCGTTGCGCCCGGTCACGCAGGGTTGCCAGATCCGGCAGCAGCCCGAAATACCAGAACAGGATGGAACAGGTGACATAGGCCAGGATGGCAAAGAAGTCCCAGACCAGCGGGCTGCGGAACTGTGCCCACAATCCCATCGTGTTGGGATAGGGAAACAGCCAGTAGAAGAACTGCGGCCGCCCCAGATGCAGGATGGGGAATATCGCCGCACACAGTGCCGCGCATAACGTCAGGCTTTCGGCCAGCCGGTTGAGCGACGTCCGCCACGGCGCGCGCAGCAGGAAAAACAGCGCGGAAATGAACGTGCCGCCAGAGGCGATGGCGATCCACCAGACATAATTGAGGATGTCGAAGCCCCAGGCCACAGGCCAGTCGATTCCCCATATCCCCAGCCCGGCATAGAACAGCCATGCCACGGACACGACGCCCATCCCCACCAGAAGCAGCGCCACGCCAAGGCACATCCACCACCACATCGGCGCCCACATGCCGCCATCCGGGCGCAGGGTCGCCACACAGACGCGCTCCGTCAGGGAGGCGGGAGTTTCCTGCGGGTAAATGAGGGGATCATTCCCCTGTGTCACGTCCACGGCCATGCCCGCGCCGCGCGTCATGATCCGATGTCCGGATTACGGTTGCGGATGCGCCCTTCATACGTCACGCGCGGATGCGTGCCCTGTTCGGGCAATGCGGCATAGCTTAGGGGGCTGGCCTTGTGGCGCGTGACTTCGGCCGCAGGATCATGGATATCGCCAAAACTGATGGCCCGCGTGGGACAGGCCGCCTGACAGGCCGTGACCACCTGTTCGGCCACGCCATCGCGGTCCGTGGCGATGCGCGCCTGCGCGATGCGCTGCACGCAGAACGTACATTTCTCCATCACCCCGCGCGTGCGGACGGACACATCGGGGTTGCGGCTGATGGCGGGACGATTTTCGTGTTGCGCGAACGCGAAATAATTGAACCGCCTGACCTTGTAGGGGCAGTTGTTGGAACAGAACTTGGTCCCGATGCACCGATTATAGACCATGACATTCAGGCCTTCGGAATCATGTGTCGTCGCCCCGACCGGACAGACGGTTTCGCACGGGGCCTGTTCGCAATGCATGCACAGCATCGGCTGAAAGAACGTATCGGGCGCGTCCAGCGTTCCTTCATGGAAACGGTCAATCCGCAGCCAGTGCATTTCCCGCTGGCGCAGCACCTCGTCACGTCCCACCACGGGAATGTTGTTTTCCACCTGGCACGCCGTCACGCACGCATTGCATCCGATGCAGGCATTGAGGTCGATGCTCATGCCCCACGCGACGGGGCCATCGGGCGGTCGTCGATACAGGCTTGCATCGGGTTCCTGCTTCCCCGCCAGAAAGGCGGGATTGTCGCGAAACTGTTCCAGCGTGCCGTGACGCGCGATTTCCGATGGCGCGGTCCCGATGATCGTGGCGTGGTGTTCCGTGCAGGCGACCGGGATGGCGGTTTCCTTTGCCACCTCGATCCGCAGGGGACCTGGGGCATCGCGGAAGGGATACAGGTCGGTCCCGACATCATCCCCGGTCTCGCCCGCATGCCGGCGTCCCCAGCCCAGCAGGCCGACCACGCATCCCGACGCCTGTCCGGGCTGTATCCATACAGGCAGCCGGGCGCGCGCCTGTCCCTGTGAAAGGGTCACCACGTCCCCGTTGCGCAGCTTCATGTCCCGCGCAAGGTCGGGGGGGATCAGCAGCGGATTGTCCCACACGACCTTGCTCAACGGTCGGGGCAGCTCCTGCAGCCATGGATTGTTGGCCCCCCGTCCATCCCACAGATAGGGATCGGGCCGGAGCAGCAGGACAGGCTGCGCGGCGTTGCGGGGAAACGACGCCGGGGACGCAACCCGGCTGGCCGCTGGATGCAGGGACGCATCGATGCTGCGACAGGCGGTTCCCGCAATGACGCCGGTGGCAAGGGCATCGTGCCAGTCCCGTTGGTTTGGCAGCAAATCGCGCCACGTCGCGCGCACCATGTCGATGGCGGGGCGCAGCGGCAGTCCCACGCAGGCATGCAGCGCCGCCAGCCCGTTCATCCCGCCATAAAGCGGCATGGCCTGCGGCTGGATCAGGGCCACCGTGCCATCATGACCCCGCGCATCGCCCCAGTCCTCCATCCCATGGGCCAGCGGAACGTGCCAGTTCGTGGCGACGGCCGTTTCATGCGGACGGTCCGCAAGGGTGATGCTGGTGGGGACATGACGCAGGGCGGCGGCAAGGCGCGGAACCTGATGGACCGGATTGACATCAACGATCAGCAGCGCCTGCACCCGGCCATTTTCCATGTCCTCCATCAATGTGGACAGGTCGTCGGCTGGGGATGGCGTCCGGTATTCCGGCGGTTCAAGGACATCGAAGACACGCCCCCGGCCGCCAAGGGCCTCGTTCATGGCATGGACCGTGGCATGGACCTCTGGCGGGTGATCGGGACCCAGATGGATGAACGCGCGGCCCCGGTGGACGCGCAGGTCGCGCATGACCGGCCCCAGCCATTCCGGGCCGCCCGATGGTGCTTCATCTTGCAGCAGCCCCGCCGATAACCGGCCAATGACCTCGTCCAGCATGACGGGAGACGCGATGAAGCGATGGTCCGCCGCCACGCCTGTCAGCGAGGGCGTGGCTTCCACCGCGTACAGGCGGTTCATCGTCCCACGCACGGGATTGCGCCGCATGGCAAAGTCCCGGGCAAAGGCAAGATGCCCCGGCGCGCTGTCCAGAAGGTCGCTGTCCAGCGCCAGCACGACATCAGCCTGCGTCAGGTCGGGCAGGACCGAAACCGCCTGACCATAGGCAAGCATCCCCCCCTGACGGACCTGCTGTCGCCCGATCGCGTCCCACTGATGCCAGATCGCCCCCGGATATGCCTCCATGACCTGTGTGATCGCCCGCCCCATGGTCGGGGACGTCACCGTGCCCGTCAGGATGCGCAGTCCGGTTCCCGAACGGATGCCGTCGGGACGACGCGGGGCCATGACGGTGGAACGCATCCGCTGCATTGCCCCGGTCAGGTCCTGCCACGATGCGGGCATGCCGTGATGCAGGGGTCCGATCGCCCGGTCGGGGTCATAAAAATCATGGATCAGGGCCTGCGCCATCACGTCCGTGCCCCCACGGCTGCCGGGATGGGCGGGGTTTCCCTCGATCTTGATGGGACGCCCCATCTGATGGGTGACCAGAATGCCTTCGGCGTATCCATCGCGCACATGCGCGGTGGCATAGATATTGGGCACGCCGGGAACCACCCCTTCGGCCGCGCGCACGGCCGAGACGAAACCACGATCGGGCGTTCCCGGGTCGCATCCCTTCAGCCCGCCACTGGCAAGCGCCAGCGCCAGAAGCCTGAGCGTACGCCTGCGGTCCAGCGCATGCGACAGGGCGCCCTCCAGTTTTGGGAACCGCCGGGCCAGTTCGCCATCCGACAGTCCCGCCAGCCGATCGGACGCGTCCGCGCCGCCGCGGCCTAGCGATGGCATATCGAACATTCCGTCAGGTTGCGTCCGCCGACATGATACCGCGCCATCAGCGCGACCGGGGCGGGCGTGGCGGCATCGCGATGCCAGTCGGTATCAAAGATGCTTTCGGCCGGACGCAGCTGGGGGCCAGGATCGCGATGGCAGTCAAGGCAGAACCGCATCGTAAGCGTCCTTGCCTTGTAGGTCAGCGGCATGGCCGCGACATTGCCATGGCAGCTTTCGCAGCCAACGCCCTTTGCGACATGAATGCTGTGGTTGAAATAGACATAGTCAGGAACATTGGTCACGCGCTGCCAGGTCATCGGAACATTCCTGAGGAAACTGTCACGGACGTTCGCCAGGACCTCGGCATTCGTCCATATCTGTGAATGACACGTCATGCAGGTGAAGGTGGGCGGCATGCTGGCCTGCGCGCTACGTTCCACGCTGCTGTGGCAGAACCGGCAGTCCAGGCCGAGGCCCGCCACATGATGCTGATGGCTGAATGGAACGGCCTGTTCGACTGTCCATCCCACATGCCGGTCGTAATCGGTGTATGGCCACGCGAACCACACCATGCACCCGCTTATGACCACAAAGGCGATCCCGATCAGGCATGTGGTCATGATGACATTGGCGCGGGGGCTGAACGGCGCTGCCATCTGTTTCTTTTCCGTTCTGGATATCGCGTTTTATATCCGGACCCTTGTATATCCGGGGTATATCCGGCCTCCCCCTGGCGTTCTTCAAAAACCGGCGGGGATAACCATGACATCCGTTCCGGAGGTTCCGTGGGGCAGAACGTCACCAGCCGGAGAAACGATCCCTTCACAACGCGGTGATTGACAGGCACTCCCTGAATGCAACGGGGAACATCATTCCTGTCTTTTGAAAAAGCCTTTTAAATAAGCCATATTTCAGGACAAAAAATATATGTCGTTACTGATGGCGATAATCAGGAATTTCCATCTTCCCCCTCACCTCCATGACCCGGTCACGCATTTTTTCTGAACACATGTTCTGCAGATTATCGGGAACCATCATGATGGGACTTGTTCTTTCGAAAATCATGTCATTTACCGACAGGCAGAATGATGGCTCCATTCCCTGTATCCGCATGCATGTCATGGTTCACCGGACCGACCTGCAGGGCTTTTTACAGATCTGGCATAAACCGGCCGGATATTACCGGAATGGTGCGTGGCCATTCCTTAATCCAGACGCATGCAACCGCGACATCCGGCCGGACGTTAACCCATCCCCTTTCAACAGGTGATCCATGTCGCCTGCCCGTTCCCTTGTCGCTGCCATTCCCGTGCGTAACGAGGCGGATCGTATCGGCTGCTGCCTGCGTGCCCTTGCGGCGCAGCAGGATGCCTGCCTGACCCATGCCGTGCTGCTGGTGAACAACAGCACCGATGGTACGGCGGACCGGGTGCAGGCCGCAATTCCATGCCTGCCTTTTTGTGTTTCCGTCGTCGAGCGGACATATCCGCCGCCCGTGGCCCACGCCGGAACCGCGCGGAGCGACGCCATGAAAGTGGCGGCCGCGATGGCGGGGCCGGACGGTATCCTGCTGACGACTGACGCCGATGGCGTTGTCGCGCCGGACTGGCTGGCCCGCAATCTTGCCGCGCTGGATAACGGGGCCGATGCGGTATGCGGGCGGGCACTTATCGACCCGGCAGAGGCCCGGCTGCTTCCTGCATGCCTGCATGAGGATGACCGCGCGGAAATGGCCTATGCCACGATGCTGGACCGTATCCATCACCTGATCGATCCCGATCCGCACGATCCGTGGCCACGCCATACGGAACATTCCGGCGCCAGCATCGCCGTGCGCGTGGGGGCATGGCGGCAGGCGGGCGGCGTCCCGCCCCTGCCACTGGGCGAGGATCGTGGATTCCTCATGGCGTTGCGGAACGTCGATGCCGCCATCCGTCATGCGCCCGATGTCATGGTAACCGTATCGGGCCGCACTGTCGGACGCGCGCGCGGCGGCATGGCGGATACGATGGCGCGTCGCCTGATCCGGCAGGATGAAATGCTGGACGAAAGCCTTGAACCCGCCACGACGTGCCTGCATCGTGCTCAGGCCCGTGCAGCGTTGCGCCGTCTGCGCGCGATGAACCCTTCCACCCGATCGTATCAGGAGGCAGGCAGGCGTCTGGCCCGTCAGCTGGGCCTGCCCCTGCCCTACGTCATCGGGGTAACGCAGGAACGGTTTTTCGGCATGGCGTGGAGCCAGCTGGAGGCGACAGGTCCGGAACTGCGGCGCATGCCCGTCAGGCGCTGCGAACTGGATCTGCATGTCCGGCAGGCCGAACGGATCATGCGCCAGTTACTCGCGCCACGATCTGCCGCCTGCGTGTGACGCCCCCGGCTGCCGGCAATGCGGCGCATCGTTCAGGACATCCAGCCGATAACGGGGATGACGGCGGGCATGGACCACGCGCATCCCCCCGGCGACGCATTGATCGATGAAATAACCGGCGGCTTCGTCGCCATGGCACGGCGTATCGGTCGGGCCCGTCCAGTTGACCAGCATGACCGGCGCCCCGGCCTGTCGCACATGCAGGCACTTCGTCGCAAGATGCCCGATATCCTGTGGTGTGAGGAAATACAGCAGTTCCGAAATCAGGATCAGGTCACATCCGTGCGGCGGCAGGGGCGGAAAAGCCTCTGGCAGTTGTCCCCTGTAAAATGAAATCCCCGTCAGCCCGGCGCAGCGATGCCGGGCGCGTTTCAGGGCCGCTTCCGCCACGTCCACCGCCGTAATACGCGCGCACTGCCGCGCAAGCTGGGCCGTCATGACCCCGATGGAACAGCCGAGTTCCAGTGCGTGATGGAAATGCCGTCCCGCCAGCAGGGACAGTGTCGCGTGATACTTGTCACGTTCGTACGCCCGCGTCCTGAACCCCCAGGGGTCCGGATGGTGTTCGTACATCCGTTCAAACACGGTACGCGACCAGCTTGCGCCCGTCATGGGTCGACAAAGACCTCGAAATCCGTGATCAGCGCTTCCAGCAGTTCCTTCGGAAGGCTGAAGCCGGTGGGGTCATCGGTAATCAGGTTGCCATACTGGCTTTCATACATGCCGACGGCGCGCGCCTTGGCCGCACGAAAGGGCGCGATGTCCAGGCGCATTCCCGTGGGCCGTTCATGATCCACTTCCGTCTCCGCAGGGATAAGCCAGCCCCACACAGGATAGGCCAGCACCCGCAGCCCGCAGGACTGTCGCAACGCGACGGCCATTTTCCACGCCGCCTCATGATCGCAGTGCGGATCGGCCCGCCATGGGGCCAGCACCACGGCACAGCCATGACTTTTCGACAGTCGCGCCAGTTCCCGCACCACCTGATCGAACATCACCTCTTCATGCGGGACCCTGGTGTCGGGAAGGTTGAGGAAAATCAGGCGCTCCGGCACAAGCCCGAGGCAGGACACGGCATGCTGCGCCTCATGCTGCCGCTGCGCGCGCAGGCGCGGTGCGGGCCATGCATGTGAATGGGGGTGGGAGCCCACGCCATCGGTCAGGATCACCACGATCGGCGGATGACCCGCCGCGCAGCAGGCGGCAATCAGCCCCCCGCAGCCAAGGCTTTCATCATCGGCATGCGGGGCAAGGATCAGGGCCGTGCCGGACACGATCGCCGATAACGGCGCCATGGGCAGGTCACGCAACATTCCCTGCAGGACACCGGCCTTCATCGCATGTCCTCCATCCGGGGCAGGTCGCGATGCGTGAACCATGCCGCCCCCTCGCACAATGTTTCGTCCGGGGCGGGCTGGCGCAGATAGGTCGCAAGGTCGCGGATCAGCCGTTCGGCCACGTTTGTCCGGGTGAACGCCGACAGCCCCAGGCCACGCTGCACCAGTTCGATGACATCCAGCCCCGCTCGTTCCACCGCGATGCGGGCCAGATTTACGGTGGCGACGATATCGCCCGCGTCCCGCCCGTCCTGCGTGGCAACGATCAGCGCGGCCTTTCGGGTCCACAGATACGCGGTTTCCGTGGCGATCAATGCCTGACCGATGCGGGCCTGCTGGGCCGGGCTTTCCGCGCGTCCACGCTCCGCCAACTGAAGGCGCAGCAGGGTCGCCAGCCGTTCGATCCCCCCCAGCGCCACGGCCATGCCACGCCATGCGCCGGCGGAAAACTCCGGCTGGCGCAGGTAATCTCCCTCCTGCCCGATCACCGCATCGGGGGGCAGCGTCATCGCACCGAAATCACACCGTCCCGTTTCCGCGCCGCGCATGCCCGACAGCCCGCCAAAGACAGGGGATACATCGCGGCCATCATCCAGCGTCACCAGCAGCATGCGCGTCGTCTCATCGTGCGTGCGGGCCGTCACAAGGGCACGGGTGACATGACGCGCGCCGGAGGCAAAGATTTTCTCGCCCCGCAACCTGATGGTCCCGTCCACCTGTTCCATGCGCAGCGGTGTCGTACCTTCGGTCACCCATACGCCAAACAGGGCGCCATCATGCACATCCGCAGCGGCACGGGCCAGTTGATCGGGGGTGCCGTAACATGCGATCAGGCGAATGGCGTTGATGTGCCCTTCCACGATACGGCCAAGCGCCAGACTTCCCTGCCCCACCAATCGCAGGAGATGCAGCAGCCCGATGATATTCTGCTGTCCGGTGCCGAACCCCTGCCCGCCCAGCGTATGGGGCAAGGATGCGGACAGGACCCCCAGTTCGCGCAGGCGGCCCATCCCCTCGGACGGGAAGGCGGCCTGCGCGTCATTGGCGCTTGCCTCCTCTTCCAGTTCCGCGCCACAGGCCGTCAGGGCTTCGAAGGGGAAGGTCATGGCCGCAATGCTCTTTTCGTCGGGGAAACCCTAATCCGCAGGCAAAGGAAAAAAACGGCCTTCCTTTGCCAACCTCCCCACAGAAACAGCGCCCGTGTAAGTTTAGTTCCCCCTGATTTGCGATCGGGGTCTGTCAAAACATGTAATGATGCCCGCCATCATGGCGCCCTCCCCTTTAATGCGGGAAGAACTGCCGGATGACAGAAGGCGGCGCGGTTCAGTCAATATCCCCCCGCACCTCCGTCTGGCCGCTGCGTTTGAGCAGGACCAGCGCGACGACATACACCACCAGCCCCCCGGCCGACAGCATGGCCCCGCCAATCCCCAGCGCGCCATAGCCGAACTGGTTGGCCAGCAGGAAACTGCCGAGCGATGCGCCAAGCGCATTGGCGATATTGAACGCCGAGTGATTGAGCGATGCCGCCAGCGTCTGCGCATCGCCCGCGAAATCCATCAGCCGTGTCTGCAGCGCCGGGCCAAGGGCATTCACGAAAGCGGGGATGAGCAGCACGTCAAGCATCAGCGCCATCTCGTCATGCAGCACGAAAGGAAAGACCAGCATGACAAGCGCACTGCCCGCCAGCGCCAGCAGCGCGGCAAGGTTGAGGTCACGGTCAACGATCCACGCGCCGACATTCGCCCCGATCAGCATTCCCGCCCCGCAGACGATCATATAGATCATGATCAGCCATTCAGGCACATGCGTCACGTTCTGCAGAACGCTGGTCAGGTAGGTATAGATGGCGAACATGCCGCCAAAACCGATTGATGCCGTCAGCAGGGTCAGCAGAAGCTGCGTATTGGCCAGCGCCTTTACTTCGCGGAAAGGCGAATTCCTGCGGTTGGGCACATCGGCAGGAATATAGCGCCATATGCCAAGAACGGTCAGCAGGCCCAGCGCCGCGATCAGGAGGTAGGCGATGCGCCAGCCGAAATGATCCGCCGCGAAGGTGGAAAATGGCGCGCCCACAAGCGTGGAAATGGCGATGCCCGACAGGATGCGCCCCACCGCCCATCCCCGGCGCCTGCGTTCGACCATGGAGGCACCGACCAGCGCGGAAATGCCGATCAGCGCGCCATGCGGCAGGCCGGTGATGAAACGGGCGACCTCCACCAGTTCCGGGCTGGGCATGACCACGCTCAGAAGATTGGCGCAGCAGAACAGCGTGAAAAGCAGCAGCAGCAGTTCACGCCGCGACAGCCGCGCGCCAAGGATGGTGATCAGCGGCGCGCCGATCACGACACCCAGCGCATAGGACGTGATGGCATGCCCGGCATCGGCGGCCGAAAGCCCGAGCGACGCCGCAAATTCCGGCAGCATGCCCATGATGGCGAATTCGCCGGTGCCGACCACGAATGTACCGAAGGTAAGGATAAAAAAGGCGGCTTTCGCGCCATGTGGCGCCACGATGGGCGAAACACCGCCCGTGGCAGGCACATTTTCTGTCATCTTGTACAATCCGGTAGGAAAAAGGATTCAGGCCGTAAGGGTCTGCGCGGCGATACGCGCGATGTCGATGTCATCTTCCGTGCTGGCGCCCGATACGCCAATTCCCCCCAGCACGCTACCATCCGCCCCTTTCAGCACAAGCCCCCCGCCAAAGCTGGTCAGGCCGCCATTTGTATTCTCCAGCGTGTAGGCACCGCCGCCGGGATGGCCAATCCGCGCGAAATCGGCGCTGTCCATATGAAACAGGGCGGCGGTGCGGGCCTTCTTGCACGCCACGTCGATCACGCCCAGCGGCGCGTTGTCCATGCGGATGAACGCCATGGGCCATGCCGCCTGATCCACGATGGAAATACATACACTGACCCCACGGCGGCGTGCCTCCGCCAAGGCAGCATCCATCATGGTCATCGCGTCGGAGAGTCTCATTTCCTGATTCCGGAACCTGTCGCAAAAAAGCGCAGGGTAACCGCGACCGGGCAGAGGTGTAACGTCCAAATAATGAAAAATCCGATTTGTTCAACATTGCTGAACCGTGGCGCGTTCCACATGCTTCATCATCATCCAGGCCAGGCGGACCAGACGTTGCGGCGGCAGCCGGGATGACGGACCTGTTACCGCGATGCTGGCCCGGACTTCCCCATTTTCGCGCCACGGTACCGCGACCGCGTTCTGGCCCGGGCGATAGGTTTCAAGGTCAAGTGCATATCCCTTGATGCGCACGGCCTCGATCTCGTGCCGCACGCCGGCATCCAGTGCGTTGGCGCGTGTGCTCAGCACGCGCTTGCCCATGCCGGGCACGAAGGCAAGGAATATGAGCCCCACCGCCGATCCCTCCAGCGCCTCGCGACGCTGCACGCGTGCGGCCGCGATGTCGGGATCGTGCGGGTCGATAATATCCAGATAGGCCGCCTTGTCCCCGCTGGGCACGCCCAGATGGACAGTCCCGCCACTTTCACGCGCAATGATTTCCAGCGTGGGGCGCATCCTGTCGCGCAGGGCATGGTCATCGCCCACGATACGCGAAAGGTTGAGAATACGTCCCCCCAGATGGTAGCGCATGTCACCCGGCCGCCGCTGTACATAGCCAAGATGGGCAAGTGTCTGCAGGATATTGTGCACCGTCGTTTTCTCGATACCTGAAATCGCGGCAATCTCGCGCAAGCGCGCGCTGCCACCCGCCTGCGCGATGATTTCCAGAAGGGCGGCCGAACGCTCGATGGACTGGATCAGCTTTGGTGTCTTGTCCATGAAACTGCTTTTCTGTCCTACACACTCATGGGGCCTGTCATGGGCGGGGTGCGACCCGCCCCATCATCCCGCCTTTGCGCAGTATCCGAACCGGGGATCGCTGTCACCCCATCCGGCCATCGCGATCCATTACGGTGCGGCGCAGGGTCATGGGCATCATGGGCCGCGAGGTTGGGGCTGGACGCCTGATCCTCGCATCAATTTACTGCCACGCCGGGCCACCACTGCCACGAATGGCTCTTTGACACGTGATCAGGACCATGACCGGTCGGTGTCACGATTATCCCGCCGACAGGTGCCGGAGTGCGCAACTCCCGCAGGCAGGAGGACTTTATAGCGGGACAAATCACGGCCTGTATTGCCGGAAAGGACGGACCGATGTCGTTCCTTCACAACCTTACCTGTCGCCGCTGTTTCAATCGCACATTTGCAACGGCGCTTGTCGCGACCCCTCTTGCGGCCCTCGCCGGACGCAGGGCCAGCGCGGCGGACAGGAAGCTGTCCCCTGTTCCGGGAAGCCCGAATTCCGTGCGGAGTCAGGTTCTTGATAAGGCGGCGGATGCCCTGCAGGTCAAGAAACCGATCGATGCCATGAGCGAGTATCTGAACGGATTTCATTTTTACGCCGACGATATGGGCCGCCAGGTCGAAGCCAATCATTTCTGCACGCATCTGAACGAGGATTTTCACCAATGCGTCATTTATGAAGCAAATCAGACAGACGCCAAGCTGCTTGGGATTGAATATATAGTCAGCGAAAGAATATTCAAAACGCTCCCTGAAGAAGAAAAGAAGTTGTGGCACAGTCACCAGTATGAAGTAAAATCCGGCATGCTGGTTGCCCCAAATGTCCCCGATTTAGGGGAGCATGCTTTCATGGCTGACCTCGTCACGACTTACGGAAAAACATGGCACACCTGGCAGATAGATCGGAATCCTGATTTTCCCTTCGGCATTCCGCAGCTGATGATGGGTTTTACAAGAGATGGTCAGATCCGGCAGTCCCTGCTGGATGATCGGGACAGGCGTTTCGATATTTCCACCCAGAGCGAAAGAAAGAACCGTGCCGATATTCCACTGCCGGACATCGTTCCCGGCGCGAACGCGTGGCAGGGTGGAAAGACAATGCAACTGCAGCTGGTCGAAATGCCGGTGAAAAATCTCAGGGGATGAATTCACACATGATTATTCTTGTGCGGGAAAAACAGACCGGATGGATTGTGTCGCCCGCGGGATGTCTCTCTTAGAGATCATGAAAAGCAGGCCAAGCAACACACTGAAATTATAAAAGTTTTTGGTGAAGCTTTTTGCAAAAAGCTTCAAAAGACACCGCATTCCCGAAAAAGGCGATGCAAAAAAACTTTCTTATTCCAATCAACAGATTGTTTCCCAACAGTCTGTTACGCAATCAGATAATGCCTGTCCGCACCATCAGGGCACCGTGGAAAAGCGATTTGCCCTGCATCCGATGCTGCCGGGCAAGACAGAACGGCAATAAAGGGAAACCCGCCCCATCCAGATCAAGGATCCATGAAACGGAAACTGGTGATATCGTGCTTCCGGGCCCGGCGAACGCAATCTCCGCCGGGTGGGGTCATGATACAGCGGCACAGGAGATCGTTTGCAAATGCCTACGGCCGAAACATCCCCTGCCGGTTCGGGGAAAGAACCGCACGGCGCGATCAGCCTGACCCATCCGGGGCGGGTTTACTGGCCGGATGCCGGCATCACCAAGCAAGACCTTGCCGATTACTATGCCATCGTATGGCCACGTATCACCCCGTTCATTGTTGACCGCCCGCTGGCACTGCTGCGATGTCCGGAAGGAATTGGGGGACCACGCTTTTTCCAGAAAAATACGTGGAAGGGCATGAACGCCCATATTCTGACGCTGAACGATCCCACGGAAAACGCGGACGCGCACCTGATCGGCATCCATGATTTCGACGGGCTTATGGGGCTGGTGCAATCTGCGACGCTGGAGATTCACCCGTGGGGCGCATCCCCTGATGACTGGGAAAAGCCTGACGAACTGATCATTGATCTCGATCCGGGGGATGGCGTTGGGTGGGAAGCCATCGTCACGGCGGCGCGTGAAGTGCGTAAGCGCCTCAGCCTTTTCGGCCTAGCTGCCTTCGCCAAGACTTCCGGCGGCAAGGGGCTGCATGTCGTGGTTCCCCTGAAACCCGAAGCCGACTGGGATATGGCAAAGAGTTTTTCCCAAACGCTGGCGCGCGAAATGGCGTCCGACAGCCCGGAACGCTATGTCGCCACGATTTCCAAGGCCAAGCGTCATGGAAAGATACTGCTTGATTATCTGCGCAATCAACGGGGCGCGACGTCGGTTGCGCCCTATTCGACACGCGCGCGTGCCGGCGCGCCGATCTCGATGCCGGTTGCGTGGACGGAACTGGACTCACTGACCGGGGCAGCGCAATTCACGGTGAGCGACATACTGGAACGTCCCGCATCGTTCCACACGGATCCGTGGAAGGATTTCAATACGGCACGGCGTCCGATTACAGCAGCCATGCTTTCCACGGACCACAGTTAAGGATTGATTTTCAGGCATTGATCGGACAGGACTGCTTCCTGCGCAAGGTTCTCGCATTATGGATGGCACCAGATCGGTCCTAGACGATAATCGTCCAATGGAAATGCTTGGCGATCGAGGGGACGGCGGGTATCTTCTTCGGGAAGTCCGAGTTAACAGCATCGGCCAGTCCGGCTGACATAGAGAAACTGCATGAGGTGCGAGGGCAGGTGCCCTACAGCCTCCATTCAGGCTGGTACGCCCATTGACGAATTGTGTCTGTCAAGGGCGGAAGACTGGGGTCCTGTCGAGTGGCTGCATCATATTTCAGGATGAAGCAGGCGGGGCCGTCCTGCACGGACTGGCGTATAGTAGCCTTACCAAATACATGATCGATACCGGTCGCAAACAGTCCCCCGGCAATATCGGCATATTTTTCCCAGAATGACCCTTCATTAGCTTTTTGCAGCATGTCTGGCGTTACCGTGCCATTTCTGAAAGCAAGGATGACCTTACCCAGCGTATCCATGGCGGCCTGACCGCGCGCACGGGGAAAGCCGGTCTGTTTCCAGGCAGGATCCCCTAGATAATGGGCAATGCCTTCGTCCTGCACATCCAGCAGAAGCTGTCTTTCCGGCGTCATGGCTTTCATGAAGGACTGCCACCGGGCATCCGTGGCACGATACCATGAAAAATAGATATGGAATATTTCATGGTGCAGAACATCTTTTATGATATCTGCCGCATTCGTCCCGGTATTTCCGTATGATGCAACCTGCCGCGCATCAATCAGCATCACGGGATCGCCGGATGTTTCATTCAAAAACGGTATGCCGTGCCGCCATGAAAAATGACGGACATACATGTCACTGAATGACGGAACCCCGTTACCCACCACAAAAATGCGCAGTGTGTGGCCGGAACCTTTCAGAGGTGGGACATAGGCGGCGACCTCGCGGGCAATATCCTGTAAGTGCCAGTGGCTCATGGTGTCCAGAAGTGTCTGCACACTCTGGACCGATGGCAGCTTAATGGTGCCCGAGGGCAGGGTCCCAAATGTGGGAACTGACAGTTCCGCCAGTTTACCACCGTCCGTGGTAGCACTCATGGCGTTGCATCGGGCAATGTCGTTTTTGGTGACGCGCATGCAGCGCACCCATTCCGAGGCCCCCTGGGTATCCAGTATAATGGTGGGCATGGGGACGTCCGAAAACTTCCCTGTGGCCATGGCTTGTGGCGCATCGAGCGCCAATCCGGCTGTCAGGAGCAGCAGCAGCAAAACAGAACGTCGCAGCATTGAGGAAAACCCCGCATAACCAGAGGCCGCCATGAGCGGGCGCCACCGGGACCGTCTTTCTTCATACCAGACCATTCTGGAACGGCAAGATACCTCGCTGTCAGGTTGCGGGACGTCATAAATTCTTACATTGAAGCTTCCTTACCTGATTCGAGCAGTCAAGCATCGGAAACGCTTCGCTCAATTTTCGGAAGACTATGCAATTTGTACCACGATTAATGTGAGACGTGCGCGAAATCGATCATTGCTGATCCGAGAAGATGCGGCGCATAAATAAAGAACACGCCGATGAAAACCCACAGCATAGCTTGAAGGAAACGTGCCTGTGTCGAAATTTTTTGCTACGCGTCCGTAAATTGTAGACGGCAAGCAGTAGCATGGAAGCTCGCATGGCCTCATGGATCGTCAATAATAAGGCTAGCACTACAGTTACAATTTGTTTTGTTCGTTAATTGTTCATGGTTCCCATACTTTCCAGAAAGCTCGAATTTCAGGCTGTCTACGGCGAGAAATCCGCAATTTTTTCGTTTTTCTGGTCCGGAAAATAAACTGCAACTGTAGTGCTAATCGCATATGCGAACGTCCGGGTCAGGGTACGCGCAATGAATGCGCCGCGTCCTATCCGTTTTCGTTTTCCCTGCGGGTTTCGGCGGCCTTCCGGGCCGAGGCGGAGCGTTCCCCGGCCGGACGTCGCGCGGCTGCAGCACCGCCTGCCTCCCCTCCCTTGCGGGCGGATTCATGCGTCACGGCATGTCCCCGTCCCGATCCGCTTTTCTTTCCGCCACCCGTTTCCTTGTTGACGGTGGCCCAGGCCCGGCGCTCCGCCTCCTTATCGTTGACGCCACGCTGTTCGTAGCTTTCCTCGATATGTTCGGCCTGTCTCTTCTGCTTGTCCGTATATGCGGATTTGTCACCACGCGGCATGATCCATGCTCCCGTTAATGGCGGTTTTTGCATTATGGGACGAAAACCCCTGCCGGTAACAAGGCAGGGAAACATGAAAAGTTTTCCTGACCTTTCCTTATGCCGGCATTGGCCCCCCTACCTCGCGGCCATGGCAGCGTTCCGGTCAACGCGGTCCAGTAACGCCGCATGTTCCGCGCCCCAGCGATAGAGCATTTCCAGAGGCTCGATAAACTGCTGTCCCAGCGCGGTCAGCCGGTATTCCACGGCAGGCGGCATGACCTGCAGGACTTCGCGCGTCACCAGCCCCATTTCCTCCAGCCCACGCAGGGTCTGGGTCATCATCTTCTTTGACAGGCCCGGAATGTTCCGCTGAAGCTGTCCGGGGCGGGACGCGCCGTCCAGCAGATGCAGCATATGCAGGATCATCGTGGTCCATTTGCCGCTAAACAGGCGCAGCAGACGTCGCGGCGCACAGTCCTCGGCAAACGGCGCACGGCGGTAGATGTCGGGTAGCGGGGCAAGGTCCATGTAAAAAACTCCTGGGAACCATTGGGTGGCCAGGGCACGAAAAGGTGCCGGATTGCGTTTTGTAGCGTTTCCCAACAACGTGCGAAATCCATGTTTCATTCAGGGAGGAAACAGATGTCTCACAGGGCTCTTGTCGTTGGCGCGACGGGGATCGTTGGCCAGAACCTTGCCAACCGGCTCGTTGCGGAGGGCTGGACCGTGTACGGCCTTGCACGGCGCATTGAAAACCTGCCGGGCACCATCATTCCCGTGGCCGGGGATGCGCTTGATCCATCCTCGCTCCGTCAGGCGCTTGCGGGGCTTGAGCCCACGCATGTCTTTTTCACGACATGGACGCGACGCGCGACGGAAAAGGAAAACTGCGTCGCCAACAGCACGATGATCCGCAATGTGTTCGAGACCCTGCCAAAGCCGCAATCCCTTGTCCACGGCAGCCTTGTCACCGGATTGAAGCATTATCTGGGACCGTTCGAGGCCTATGCGCAGGGGGCGCCGCCGCAGACACC
This sequence comes from Novacetimonas cocois, assembly GCF_003311635.1. GTDB lineage: Bacteria > Pseudomonadota > Alphaproteobacteria > Acetobacterales > Acetobacteraceae > Novacetimonas > Novacetimonas cocois. Next base: position 194,901 of record NZ_QEXL01000003.1, read on the forward strand.
TTTCCGTGAGGTCATGCCACGGCTCGATCTTGAAAATTTCTACTACAATCAGGAAGACGTGCTGTTCGAGGCCGCGCGGAAGTTCGGTTTTTCCTGGACGGTCCATCGTCCGCATACCGTCATCGGCTATGCAATCGGTAACCTGATGAACATGGGGACGACGCTGGCTGTCTATGCCACGCTGTGTCGTGAAACGGGATTGCCCTTTGTTTTCCCCGGCTCCCCCATGCAGTGGAACGGCCTGACGGACGTGACGGATGCCCGCCAGCTGGCCTGCCAGATCCTGTGGGCGGCGAGCAGTCCTGCCGGACGCAACGAAGCATTCAATGTCGTCAACGGGGATGTGTTCCGCTGGAACTGGCTCTGGCCTGAACTGGCGGCCTGGTTCGGTATCGAGGCCGCGACCTATCCCGGACATGCCACGTCGCTGGAAGGGATGCTGAGCGGGAAAGAGGCGGACTGGACCGCAATCGTTGAGAAATACGGCCTGCGCGAAAGAACGCTCCATCGGCTGGCGTCGGCGTGGCATACGGACGCCGACCTAGGCCGTCCTGCCGAATGCGTGACGGACATGAGCAAGAGCCGGAAGTTCGGCTTTACCGGGTATCGCTACACCCCGGATTCATTCTTCGACCTTTTCGAACGGCTGAGTGCCGGGGGCTATATCCCCGGACGGAACAGATAGAAAAACAGGGGATCAGGCATCGCGTCTGGTCTCCTCCGGCTGTCATAGGGACTGTTTGAAAAGGCAGTCCCGGAATATGCTGAAATCATAAAAGTTTTTGGTGAAGCTTTTTGCAAAAAGCTTCGAAGAATGTCGCCTTTTTGAAAAAAAGGCGATACCCAAAAACTTTTGTTATTTTCATCAGCCGTTTCCATCGGAAAACATCTTACCATCCGGCATCAATCGGCCGATTTCCTGCCCTGCAGGGAATGGGCATGTTCATCGCCCCATTTCTTGAGTGCCTCGATAACCGGCCTTAAAGTCATGCCCAGATTGGTCAGTTCATATTCCACGCGCGGCGGGACCTCAGGGAAAACGGTGCGGGAAATCAGTCCGTCCGCTTCGAGTTCACGTAGCTGGTTGGTCAGCATCCGCTGCGTGACATTGGGCATGCGACGGCGGAATTCCCCAAAACGCAGCACCCCGTCCTCAAACAGGTGATAGAGGATAAGCGCCTTCCACTTCCCCCCGAACAGTTCCAGCGTGGCTTCCACCGTACAGCCAGGGCTGCATGTCAACGTGGTGTGGCGGATACGGGGCATGGTATCATTCCTGACACTAGTGGCGGTTTATGTGCGTTCTTGCGCAGCAGGACCAACAGGTCAATGTTCATGGACAGGCCAGACACTGCGTGTCTGTTTGTGAACAAGGCTTGTCATGTCGAAATCTTCTCTTTTCACTCCTGTCCGTCTGGGGAACCTGTCCCTTGAAAACCGGATTTTCCTGCCGCCCCTGACACGATGCCGCAGCACGCAGCCCGGCGACATCCCCAACGGGCTGATGGCCCAATATTATACCCAGCGCACGCAGGCCGGTTTCCTGATTACCGAAGGAACGCAGATCGAACCCCGGGGACAGGGTTACGCATGGACGCCCGGCATTTACACGCCGGAACAGATCGCAGGATGGAAACAGGTCACGACAGCCGTTCATCAGAGGCAACGGCCTATTTTCGCGCAACTGTGGCATGTTGGCCGGGTTTCCCATCGCGCCCTGCAACCCGACCATCAGCCCCCCGTCGCACCATCTGCCGTGGCGGCCACGGGCGTAAATGTTTTCATTCCAACCGGGCCGGGCACGGGAAAGCTTGTCCCGCCAGATACGCCAAGGGCGCTGACAATCCTGGAAATCCACCAGATGGTCGAACTGTATGCACAGGCGGCCCGCAATGCACTGGCCGCGGGGTTCGATGGCGTTGAAATCCATGCGGCCAACGGATACCTGATCAACCAGTTCATGTCCGAACGGGCCAATTTCCGTACCGATGCCTATGGCGGGAGCCTGTCCAACCGTCTGCGCTTCCTGCGCGAGGTGGTGGAGGCCGTCCGCGCCGTTGTCTCCGCAGACAGGTTGGGGGTGCGGTTCTCTCCCCTGTTCGGCACCACCACGGAAGAACGTGTCTATCTCGGGCTGCTGGAAAGCAATCCGGCGGAAACCTATACACAGGCCGTTCGCGTGCTGGCGGAAGCAGGCATTGCCTATGTTTCGCTTGCCGAGGCTGACTGGGCCAATGCGCCTGAAATGCCGGATTCATTCCGTGCCACCGTGCGCGACATCTTCGGGGGCCGCATCCTGTGCGCGGGCCGGTATGACCTGAACAGGGCACGGCACGTGCTGGGCCATGGCTGGGCGGACATGATCGGCTTTGGCCGGAAATTCATCGCCAACCCGGACCTTCCCGCACGGCTGGAACATGGATGGCTGCTCAATTCCCTTGATCCGGCAACCATGTATGGCGGTGGCGCGCATGGCTACACCGACTACCCATTTCATAACAAGGAAACGCACCAATGATCGTGTACCAGACCCTGAATCCGACAACGGAAACCATCGAACGCACGTTTGAACTCCATACGCCGCAGCAGATGACGGCGATTGTTGATCGTGCCGAACATGTCTGGAAAACAGACTGGAAGAAACGCAGCATTCCCACGCGCAAGGAGATCATGTCCAAAGCCGCCGACCTGCTGCGCCGGGATCGCGTCACCCATGCGCGCCTGATTGCCACGGAAATGGGCAAGGCGCTGCCTGACGCGCTGGAGGAAATCGACATCACGGCAGATATCCTCTCCTTCTATGCCGAGGGGGCGGAAGAATTCCTTGCGCCGACGCCCCTGAAGGTCAGGGAAGGCCATGCCAAGATCATCAATCAGCCGCTTGGCATCATTTACTGTATCGAGCCGTGGAATTTCCCCTATTACCAGCTTGCGCGCGTGGCCGGCCCCAACCTGATGGCAGGCAACGTGGTAATCGCCAAGCATGCCCCCAACGTGCCGCAATGCGCCCTGGCGTTTGAAAAGCTGTTCCATGACGCGGGCGCGCCGGCAGGCGTTTATACCAACATTTTCCTCAGCAACGAACAGTCCTCGGACCTCATCAAGGATTTCCGCATCCGTGGCGTCGCCCTGACCGGGAGCGAACGCGCCGGGCAGGCCGTTGCCGCCGAAGCCGGTGCGGCGTTGAAGAAAGACACGATGGAACTGGGCGGCAGCGATGCCTTCATCGTGCTGGATGACGCGGACCTTGAACTTGCCGTAAAATGGGCGACATGGGGCCGGTTCGCCAATAACGGGCAGGTCTGCACGGCCGCCAAGCGGATGATCGTGCATGAAAAGGTCTATGATGCTTTCGTCGCAGGACTGAAAAAAGCGATCACGCAGTTCCGTATTGGCGATCCGCTGGCCGAAGGCACCACCCATGGCCCGATGAGCAGTAAAAAGGCGCTCGACACAGCACTTGCGCAGACCGATGAAGCCGTCAAGGCAGGGGCAACCCTGGTGGCTGGCGGCAAGCGGATAGACCGTAAGGGCTTCTTCATGGAACCGACCATCCTGACGGGCGTGTCAAAGGACAATCCCGTATTCTATCAGGAAATATTCGGACCCGTGGCGGTCGTGCATAAGGTGGCAAGCGAACACGAAGCCATTGAACTGGCGAACGACTCCCCCTACGGGCTTGGCGGGGCTGTTTTCTCCCGCGATATCGGGCGGGCCGAAAGGGTCGCTGAACAGGTCGAAACCGGCATGATGTTCATCAATACGGCGACTGCGGCGGCTCCGGAACTTCCTTTTGGCGGGATCAGGAATTCAGGATTCGGACGTGAACTGTCCTTCCTGGGGATCGAGGAGTTCATCAACCGCAAGCTTATCCGCCTGGGCTGATATCCCCGGACACGGGTTTCCATCCGGGCCGTTTCGCCCGGATGGAAACCCGCAGGAAATAACGCAGGGACGCGAACTTTCACGGCGCATCGCAACAGATACGCCCTGTTGTTCGCGCCCCCTGTTCCCTTACAGGCCCAGCGTCCGCTTCAGACCCGCGCAATAGGCATCCATGAAGCGCCGGGACAGTTCGGCATCGGGCACGAACATGTCGAATACATGATAGGCGCCCGGCACCACAAAAACCTCCGTCGGGACGCCGGATGCCATCAGGCGACGGGCATAGTCCAGATCCTCGCACAGGAACAGGTCCATGGATCCCACCCCGATGAACGTGGGCGGAAGGCCTGACAGATCCTTTGCCCGCGCGGCAGCGGCATATGCAGGCGTGTCAGCCCCGCCCGCGGCAGCCCCCAGATAGGCCTCCCACGCGAACTTGTTGGCCGATCGCGTCCAGACATATTCGCCAAAGTCGGGGGCCGGATCCACTTTCGTCGCCGTCCGGTCATCCAGCATCGGATAGATCAGCAGCTGATAGGCAAGCCTGTATTCCTTGCGGTCGCGCGCCATCAGCGACAGGGCGGCGCTCAGCCCTCCTCCCGCGCTTTCCCCCGCGACAACCACCTTGTCGCGATTGATGCCCAGCTTCTGCGCATTTTCATGCACCCATTTCAGCACGGCATAACAGTCCTCGATCGCGCCGGGATACCTGACCTCGGGCGCAAGGCGGTAATCGACCGAAACGACGACAAATCCCATCTTGCTTGCCAGAACCTGGCATTTTGGATCGTCAACTTCGGGATGGCCGGAAACAAGGCCGCCGCCGTGAATATAGACCATGACAGGCGCGTTGGGCCGACGTTCGCGCGGCCGGTAAATCAGCACGCGAACGTCCGGCGCCCCTGCGGGCCCGGGTACGTATTCTTCCTGTGTTTCGACATCGGACAGAGGACGCCCTTCGATCAGGCGTACTGCCGTCATGAAAATTTCCCGCACTTCCGGCAGAGATCGGTCAGACAGCCCGTCAAAGGAGGGCATCTTTTCCAGGATCGGAAGGAATTCGGGATTTACGACGTTTTTCGGCATGATGAACCAAGTCCTCTTGTTATCAGAAACCGGTAATCGGAACCGGTTTCGATAAGGGGACCGTCACTCTCATCCGCGTGATCATCCATGAGGGAAATCAAATATCTTACTGCGCAAATGAATATAAAATATAAAACTATACTATTTTTCTATCTTTTATATCTGCTATCCTGATCCTTCTGTTCTGGAATATATGACATTCTTATATTCTATATGAACAGAAACGCTGCCCTGTATTCAGGAAATCAGGATTGCCCTGAAATCATTGATATTCGTACCCGTAGGCCCGGTTACAAACAGGTCGCCCAGGCAGGAAAAAGCCGTCCAGGCGTCATTGCGACGCAGGAAAATCGCGGGGTCCATGCCACGTTGGTACAGACGGGACGCAGTGGAGGCATCCGCGAACGCGCCGGCATTATCCTCGCTCCCGTCTATGCCATCCGTATCGGCCGCCAACGCATGAATGCCTGCCATGCCATTGATGCCAAGCGCGAAGGCAAGGGCGAATTCGCTGTTGCGTCCCCCCTTCCCATCCCCGCGCAGGGTCACGGTTGTCTCCCCCCCGGAAAGAAGGACGACCGGTCGGGGAAACGGCCGGTTACGCAGGACGATTTCGCGCGCGATCGCCGCATGCACCTGCGCCACGTCACGTGACTCCCCCTCCATGGAATCCGACAGGATCACCGCCCTGATGCCCTCGGCCGCTGCCGCCTCTGCCGCGGCTTCCAGTGACCGGGCGGCGGATGCGATGACATGCACCGTATTGCGCTGGAACAGCGGATCGTCAGGTCGCGGCGCATCCGTCATGGCATGCCGCAGATGGCGCATGATCGCGGGGGGCACCGCAATGCCATAACGTTCGATGGCTGTCAGGGCATCATGCCGCGTGCCGGGATCCGGCACCGTTAGTCCTGACGCCACCAATGCGGGATCATCCCCCGGGATGTCGGATACGACAAGCGTCACCACGCGCGCGGGCCATGCTGCGGCCGCCAGCCTGCCGCCCTTGATACGCGAAACCTGCTTGCGGATCATGTTCATGACCGAAATCGGCGCGCCCGACGCCAGCAGGACTTCGTTAAGGGCGATTTCATCGGACAGGTCCAGCCCTTCCACCGGCGCGGGCAGCAGGGCGGAACCGCCGCCGCACACAAGGGCAATCACCAGATCATCCGGCGTAAGACCGGCCACCGCATCAAACAGCAGCCGCGTCGCCTCTAGCCCCGCCGCGTCCGGTACGGGGTGGCTTGCTTCCACCACGCGGATGCGTTCGCATTCCACGCCATAGCCATACCGCGTCACCACGATGCCGGACAGGGGCGCATCCCATGCCTGTTCCAGCGCGCGGGCCAGTTGGGCAACACCCTTTCCGGCGCCAACCACGACCGTCCGGCCCGCAGGCGGGGACGGAAGGAAAGGCCGCAGCACGACTTCTGGATCAGCTGCAACCACGGCAGCCCTAAAAAGGCGTTTCAGAAACGCACGCTCACCCGACATGGGCAACTCTCCTCAACCGGGCATCCGGTCCATCGGGGCAGACAGGCATGGCTGATCGGGCGGGCGCATCCATGATCGCGTATTCCCGCGCCCGTGACGGGCCTGCCTCGTCATGACGCGACAGGCCCCTTTTCCCATCAGGCCGCGACGCGGGCAGCGTGGGACGGGCTTTTGCCATCAGGCTGGAAAAGTGCCGCGTCCATGACACGCAGCGTAGGAGAGACCAGAAGCGATGCCTGCGCCTGATCGAGGATCTGCGTCTGCAGATCGATGCCGGGGGCGATTTCCGTTACCATCAATCCATCCGGGGTCAACTGCATGACGCAGCGCTCCGTCACGTAGAGCACTTCCTGTCCCTGCGCGATCGCACGCGGACCGGAGAAGGAGACCTGCTCCAGCTCGTCAACGATTTTCGCAATTTTGCCTTCGCGTTCGATCACAAGCCTGCCGTCCACAATGTCGAATTTCGCGCCGGCGTTGAAATAGCCGGAAAACACGATCCGCCGCGCACGCGACGTGATATCGACAAACCCGCCCGAACCCGCCGTGACATGGGGCCGCGCGGACAGTTTCGAAACATTGACCGACCCGTTGCGATCGATCTGGAGGAAGGAAAGCAGGGAGATGTCGAAGCCACCGGCTTGGAAATAGGTGAACTGATGGGGGGATGCGACAAAGGCCTCGGCATTCGATGAACAGCCGAATTTGAAATCAAGCAGCGGAATCCCGCCAACCGCGCCCTGTTCGATCACCCATGTCACTTCGCCATGGCGCCCTTCCTCAAGAAGGATGCGCGGCACGTTGGCCGAGATTCCAAAGCCGATGTTGACCGCCCATCCGGGTCGCAGTTCACGCGCCACGCGTCGGGCCATGACCTTGGCCACGTCGAAAGGCGGCAGGGCAAAACTGTCGAGCGGACGAAACACCTCGCCCGAAATCGCCGGGTCATAGGGGGTTGCGGTGGTCTGCAGCTGGTTCGGGGCTTCGACCACGTAATCCACCAGAATGCCGGGCACGCGCACGTCATGGGGGCGCAACGTGCCTGCCTGCGCCACCTGGCGGACCTGTGCGATGACGATGCCGCCACTGTTATGGGCGGCAAGGGCGAGTTCCATGGCGCCAAGGTAGGCGCCCTCGTTCTCGAACGTCAGGTTTCCCCGTTCATCGGCGGTACTGGCGCGGATGATGGCGACATCAGGACGGATCGCGGGGAAATACAGCCATTCCTCCCCCTGGAATTCCACCTTGCTGACAAGTGGCGTTTCCCGCGCGGCCTCGTTCATGGCGCAGCCTTCCTGCGCGGGGTCGACAAATGTGTCCAGTCCGACCTTCGTCAGCACGCCGGGACGCATGGCGGCCCCCTCACGCAGGATATCGAAGATGATGCCGCTGGGCACGTTATAGGCCGCGATTTCGTTGCGTCCCAGCATCTGGCGGATCAGGGGTGGCTCGGCCGAGGAAGGGCCGGACGGATACGACCCGCCGATAATGCGCGAAATCAGACCCGGCTGCGCCAGGTGGTCCACCCCCCGCGTGCCGAACATGTCGCCCGCGGCGATGGGATGGATGGTCGTGATGTTGCGCGGCGCGCCTTCGGTGCGGAACCGCTCGCCAATGGCGGCAAGGACCGCGTCGGGGCAGCACAGGCCGCTTGATGAATTCACCGCGACAATGGCGTTATCACCGATCAACGCGGCGACGTCCGCGGCGCTTTTTGTTTTTGACATACCGGAACCTCTCATCACCATACATAACTATCTGGTTATTTATATATCCGGACCAACCCGACCTCAAGCGCTATTGCCAAAACGTGTTGTCCCCCACGCGCATGTGAATGTCCTGTAAACAGGTCATTTTTTGCCATACCGGAATGATGGATCGTCCCCGCAGGGCATGCGACGACACATCATGGCAAAGGCTGAATCTGAAGGGATGCCGGTTCCCTAGGCTCAGGACCCATTGATTTGATTGCGGAAATCTGATTCAGGCTCTGTGAGGAGGCTGGAGATGAGCGACCTGTTTTGGCTGACGGACGAACAAATGGAGCGTCTGCGGCCCTTTTTTCCAAAGAGCCACGGTGGAGCCCGCGTTGATGACCGCCGTGTGCTGAGCGGCATCATTTTTGTCAATCGGAACGGTCTGCGCTGGCGCGATGCACCCCGGGAATACGGTCCACATAAGACGCTCTACAACCGTTGGAAGCGCTGGGGCGCCATGGGGATCTTCGTCCGGATGATGGACGGTCTGGCTGCCGGAAAGGCAGGGCCCCAGACCATCATGATTGATGCGACGTATCTCAAGGCACACCGCACGGCTTCGAGCCTGCGGCTAAAAAAGGGGATCCAGGTTGCCTGATCGGCCGCACCAGAGGTGGCATGAACACGAAGCTGCATGCGATCACCGATCAGAGCGGACGACCGCTGAGTTTTTTCATGACTGCGGGACAGATCAGCGATTATACCGGTGCCGCTGCCCTGCTGGACAGTCTTCCTGCAGCACAATGGATGCTGGGAGATCGCAGGTATGACGCCGACTGGTTCAGGGACGCCCTGGAAGCGAAATGTATAAAGCCTTGCATTCCAGGACGGAAATCTCGCGAAAAACCGGTCAGATACGACAAGAGAAAATATAAACGCCGCAATCGCATCGAGATCATGTTCGGAAGGCTCAAGGACTGGCGGCGGGTTGCAACCCGCTACGACGGATGCCCGACCGTCTTCTTCTCAGCCATCTGCCTCGCCGCAACCGTCATCTTCTGGCTATGAGTCCTGAGCCTAATCTCTCTGCAAGCATTCGCATAATCACCTGACATCTCAATCGGAATTCTAACTTAATGCACCTTCGGTTTCCGGAATCACTCAACGTTTATGAGTATTATTTCGTTAAGTGATTAAAATTGTAAGTATAACGTGACACATGGCAGAGTGTAGCATTCCAGCAACGTACCAATATCGAAGAAATGGGATAGGTATTTTTCCCTCGATAATCATTACGTCCCGTTAATATCTTTTACTATCGTAAATCGACGGAAGAATCGCGGGGCATCATGAACAGACGAACTTCTCTCCTAATTACGACCATCTGCTCTTTTGTCTCTTTCGGAGCAGTCGCCGCCACACCCAACGGAAATCCTGTAACAAAGGAACAGAATCCAGGAAAAAGCGGAGCCGCCCGCGCACGTCGTGCAACGACAGCGCAGACGCATCCGCGTGCTGCGCAAAACCTGAAGCAGGAGAACAACACAGGTGTAAACAGTTCCGGAGTAGAAACAATAAATGTGTCGACCGGCACGCACACAGTGAATCGAAAGGCGCGTGACAGCATGAGTCCCGTCTCGGTTGTCAGCGCGGCAACCTTGCGCCGGTCGGGCCAGATGAACCTGGCTGATGCCCTGACCCGCACCTATGCCTCGATCAATGTCAGCACCATGGGGGCCGATGCGGGCGCCCTGACTTCCGCCATTCGCATGCGCGGTCTAAACCCGAATGAAGTGCTGGTGCTTGTTGATGGCAAGCGCCGCCATACGACTGCCAACCTTTATGCGGATTCAGGCCCGGATTCAGGCTCGACCCCGGTTGACCTGAATATGATTCCGGCCAACGCCATCGATCATATCGAAGTGCTGGAAGACGGTGCGGCCGCCATGTATGGCTCCGATGCGATTGCCGGTGTGGTCAACATCATCACCAAGAAACAGGATCATGGCCTGAACTTGAGCGGCCAGACCGGCGCGAATGCCTATAACGGCGACGGCTGGGGCTACCAGCTCAATGCCGATGGCGGCATGAAGCTGGGGCAGGATGGATTCCTGCATATCAGCGGCCAGATGTACCATACGGATCACTTCGTGGCCAACAACGCACGGGACCACCGCCTGCTTGGTTCACAGCCTGCCGATGCCAGCAGTGCGACCTATACCGGCGTCAATGCCGGCAAGATTTCAGAACGCTCCAACAAGATCATGAGTACGCCGGAAGAAACACGTGAAAACCTGGCGATTGAATGGGGCAAGCAGTTTACGCCCGGTATCAATTTTTACGGGCTGATTACTTATGCTCATCGTCATGCGGAAGCTTATGAAAATTACCGCACTCCCACTGTAGGTGGCTCCTGCGAGGCCTGCGCAGCCATTGCGCCCTATGGTTTCTCACCACTGGAAACCATGGAAGAAAACGATTTTGCCGCCACATTGGGCCTGAAGGGTGACAACTTCATGGGCTTCAACTGGGATATCAGTTCCACCTATGGTGAAGATATCGACAAGATCGGCAACAAGAATACCCTTAACACATCTTATGTTGCCGATTATGGATCCAGCCCCCGTAAGGCGCGGGCTGAAAGCTACAGCATGGTGCAATGGACCAACAACGTCGATTTCCGCCGTCGTTTCAAGATCGGGGACGTTGTTCCGATGACGCTTGCTTTTGGCGCGGAAGAACGGATGGAATCCTACAACATCACCGCAGGTAATCCCGTCTCGTACATGGGAGGCGGTACGCAGGGTTATGCTGGCATCTCCCCCGGTTCGGCTGGCACATGGTACCGTGACATCTGGGCATGGTACCTGGATGGGGATTTCCGCCTGACCAGGAAGTGGGAACTGGATTTTGCCGGGCGGCTGGAACATTACACCGACGTGGGCAACACGGAAAATGGCAAGATTTCGACACGTTACAACTTTAGCAAGCGTATCGCCATTCGTGGCACCATCAGCACGGGCTTCCGTGCCCCGACGTTGGCTGAATCACATTTTAGCGCCGTCAATGTTTCACCTACCGGTGCCAGTGGCCTGCTTGCCGCTGATTCGGCAGCGGCCCAGGCCATTGGTGCGACCAAGCTGAAGCCCGAGCGTTCGACCAGCGTCAGCGGTGGCATCGTGCTGGAACCTGTCGATGGTTTCCACGTTGAAGCCGACGTCTATCAGATCAATATGCGTGACCGCATCGTTCAGGATACGAATTTCGGCGGCTCTACCCCTTACGGTAATACAACACAGGGCGAGGTCGCGGCGCAGGCCATTGCCCAACTGGCCTCCCTGCCAACCGGCTTTACCGGTTATAACGATGTGTATGCAGATTATTTCACAAATGGTGCCAGCACCCGCACACAGGGCGTGGACATCAAGGCGGATTATATGTTCCGCTTCCATCAATACGGCAATCTTGCTCTGTCGATGTCGATCGACCTCAACCGCACCCGTCTGCATCATAACGGCGCGGACCTGAACCTTTCTGACATCGCGGCAATCACAACCGATTATCCGCGTAGCAAGATCATCCTGAATGCTTATTATACCTACAAGAACTGGGATTTTAATATCCGCCAGACCCGCTATGGCCAGACCAGTGACATGATGCAATATCAGGACTGGGGTCCTTCGGCCCTGCAGTACTCCAACAACGCCCTGCAGCAGTTCATCAATACGCCACACTGGCTGACGGATATTGAAATCGGCGTCCGGTTCAAGAAGAACTGGCACATGGCGGTCGGCGCCAATAACGTATTCAACGTGCGTCCGCGCATGGTCCCGCAGGCGCTCAATGCACTGGGCGCCATGCCCTATGATGAAGATTCCGCCCAGATCCCCATGTATGGCGGCTATTATTACGGCCGCCTTAACGCCAACTTCTGATCCTGTCTGACAGCTGAAGTCAAAACGCCCACGGCCCACGCCATGGGTATTTTACTGATGATGGGCATACACCCTGCTATTTTCTGCGATCATTTTGCAACCCGCCCAAGACCAGAGAGGCGCGATCTTCATATCCGCTCATATTGTTTCCGGACAGAATCCGTTCCGAGCAATGGAGCCAGGTGCATCACGGCTGTTGTTATGGGAATTTGCTGGTGACAAACGCTCATCCGCGCAAGGCGCCCACGCGCAGGCAACTTTTAACACGTATTGGCATGCTTGCCGGTAGTGCCGCCCTGTATCAGGCCATGACGTCTATGGGACATGCGCAGGGTGTGGATTTTAGAGACTGTTTAAAAAGACAGTCCTGACAACTCACTGAAATCATAAACTTTTGTGAAGCTTTTTATAAAAAGCTTCACAAAGGCGCTACCCAGAAGGTCGGTTTCGCATCGGGCAATTACATCAATCCGGGTCCGTGGCGTATTCCCTAGGCTCAGGACTCATTCTTTGAGATAGAAGATGAAGCTTGCTGCGATGTG
>NZ_QEXL01000030.1 GCF_003311635.1 Novacetimonas cocois
CCACATCGCAGCAAGCTTCATCTTCTATCTCAAAGAATGAGTCCTGAGCCTAGCGCCCCCCCGGACGAGCGCCTCGGCAGTTTAGTCACCGAAGGAGGGTAGGGACTCTGATCGGTACCACGCGAAAGTCTGTTGGGTTGAATCTGTCCAGAGGCGGACGGGATTGAGGATCCGACCATCTCGCGTAGCTTTGTCTGGGTGGAGGACCTGCCGAGATGGGCGCTTTTGGAGACAGTATCGCGCGACAGTCTCCTAGGACCAATCGAAGGCAGCAGAGAAGAACGTGGCCTCGGATATAACGTATTGTCTCACAAACTAGCCATTTTATGGGATTATATACGAGGCAATCTGCTTCTGATAAAGATTCCGGTTTGATGTGTCCATGCGCTTTGGCATGATGATGCTGTTATGCGGCGAGGCGCAGTATTTCGCGGTCCGCCAATCGCAAGTATCGTTGGTTGTCTTCCCCCGCAATCAGACGACATAAAGAAAACCCCACGAAACCAACAGGTTCGTAGGGTTTTCTTTGGACGTACGTTGGCTCAAAAATAAAGTATAGTAAAATCAGTAATGTAGTTTCGCAGATTCAACTCAGGCCAGCCTAACTTGCAGCCAGTTGCGATACAGAACTGTGCGCTTCACTCCGCGATAAATGGCAAAATGTCAGCGTCGATAGCGGAACAAGAAACCCCATGTTTTTCGGAGAATTAACAGGCGTTTTTTCCGTTCTTTTACGGCTTTTTATGTCGGTATGGATCGGACCTAATCGTAGCCGCTTATACGGTGCTACATCCGTGAGCACGATCCATCAGCCGTGTGATGATAGCCACTTTCGTGATCAGGGGTGATGTCGACAAAAGCGTAAATGTTATCATTGCGGCGGTAGCTATGACTTATTCGCCGCTGTGCTCTGTATTTGGCAGGACGGCTTGACAATATCAGTCACGCTCTTGAGGTGCGGTGAATGACGTTCAAGGCGCCGAAAGTCATTGCGTCGTCTGCGGATCGGTCATCAACAGGTCTTCATCAGGGGAAATACTGGTTTTCCTGATATTCTGCTTTTTTGCTGTGTGCCACTGGACGAATGCAGGTGAAAGCATGACCGCAATCAGGAAATTCCCCAATTTATTGCCGGACTTTATCTGGCGGGATATCGAGGTGAATGGCGTGCGGATCCGCACGGCTACTGGCGGAAACGGACCGCCGCTGCTCATGCTGCATGGTCATCCGCAGATGCATCTGACCTGGCATAAGGTTGCGCCCGCACTGGCTAAGCGATTTACCATCGTGGTCCCAGATCTGCGGGGTTATGGTGATAGCGCCAAGCCTGAAGGTGGGGCGGATCACGCCAACTATTCCAAGCGGGCCATGGCGGCTGATCTGGTTGGCGTCATGCACCAGCTTGGATTTGAACGGTTCATGGTTGTCGGGCATGACCGGGGCGGACGAGTGGCGCACCGCATGGCGCTGGATGCACCGCAGGCGGTGGAAAAACTGGTGCTGATCGATATCACACCGACAGCAACGATGTATGCCCGGACCAATATGGAATTCGCCCGACGCTATTTCTGGTGGTTTTTTCTGATCCAGCCCGCCTCCTTGCCCGAAAGGCTGATCAGTGGAGATCCGGACTTTTTTCTCGAAAGCCACATTGCAGGACAGATCAAGATACCAGGATCGGTCGATCCGCGTGTCATGGCCGAATATCGTCGATGCTACGCTGACCCGGCAATGCGTCATGCAGCGTGCGAAGACTACCGCGCTGCGGCAGGCATCGACCTCGTCCATGATGCTGCTGATGCAGACAGGCGGATTGAGGCCCCATTACTGGCTCTGTGGGGTGCGCGTGGCGCCGTGGGCGCGTTATATGATGTTGTCGAGACATGGCGCGAAAAAGCCGTGGACGTGCGGGGATACGCTATTGACTGTGGTCATAGTCCGCAGGGGGAAGTACCGGCAGAATTGCTGCGTCGGCTTGATGCGTTTCTCTGACCGTCGCGAAACAGTTGGAGAGTAAAAGCTCGATTTTTACCGCATCGCAGTCAGTTATGATTTGAAAAGCAGACCCGTTCGATTCAGATGACGCGACCGCTGGAGATACCGATCGGCTGTGTGCGGATTCAGAGGTTACGGAGCGACCTCTGACCCGGATCAGCGGGAGGCGGCCGCATGTTCCAGATAGAGCTGCAGTACCGTGACGGCTTCCTTATCCTGGGCGGGACGGGGGACAGAATGATCCTGCGGCAAGGTAAAGATCGCCTTGACCAGATGCAGCAGCATCACGGCCCGTTCGTCATGTGGACCCGGAGAACCACCCAGCCGTAACAGCAGCTGACCCATACGCCCGATCAGCGCCTTGCGGAGCGTTCCTGTCCTATCTGGCAGGGTAATCCCGCTGTCGAGCAGGGAAAGGACGACTGAGCGTTCCGTCCGCAGACGCTGGATGATGTCCAGCAGCCCTTGCGCCGCGTCACGTGGCGGCAGCGGCGGATCGTGGTCGACCAACTCATCCAGGGCATGTAGGAGCCGCGCGCCGTAGCGTTCGAGTAATGCGGCGGCCAGCACGTCCTTGGTCGGGAAAAAACGGTAGAGCGAACCGATTGCCGTGCTGGCGCGGGCAGCGATCTCGGTCATTGTCGCCGCCTCGTAAGATTTCTCGCCAAATACCGTTGTCGCGGCTGCAAGGATCGCTTCAACGCGGTCGCGCCCGCGCTGCCGCTTGGGTGCGAGTGGTGATGAACGGGGCGGGCTTGACATAATGCGAGGGTACCCTCAACTTTCTTTTATGTGAGACAGTCCTCGCATAACCGATTTTCCATTACCGGTCGATGTTTGACCCGACCATGTATCCAGATCCCGGAAGGCGCCGATCCGTGAACAGATTTAACCCGCGAACCACCGCCCTTGTCCTCATTGACCTGCAGAATGGCATACTTGCCCTGCCAACTGCCCCGCAGCCATCATCGCAGGTGCTGGAGAGCGGTAAATCGCTTGCTGCCCGCTTCCGGGATGCCGGTGCTACGGTCGTACTGGTTCGGGTCGCGTTTGCACCCGACTTTGCCGATGCGCCGCCCGGTCCGGCCGACCAGCCTTTAAGCCCGCCAGAAGGCGGGCTGCCAGCGGACTGGGCGCACCTGGCCGACGGGCTGGTGGCACCCGGCGATATCGTCATCACCAAACATCAGTGGGGGGCATTTACAGGCACGGAACTCGACCTGCAGTTCCGCAGGCGGGGCATCCGGACGGTCGTGCTGGGCGGTATTGCTACGAATTTCGGCGTTGAATCCACCGCACGGCATGGCTGGGAACTTGGCTACCATATTGTCATCGCCGAGGATCTCTGCACCAGCCTGTCAGCAGACCTTCATGATGTTTCCATCCGCTCCATCCTTCCGCGGATCGCACGCGTGCTGCCTTCCGATACAATCGTGTTTGGCGGTTAAGCGGTGAGGGTGGGGCCGTCCGCATGGCTGCTGGCCGGGCGATGGGGCTTACTGGCACTGCTTTCGCTGGTTTTCGGTATGCTTCTGACCGCCTTACGCCTGCCAGCCGCGCCGCTGCTGGGACCACTGGGGGCGGCGGTCGTACTGGCCACACGGGGCGGCGCGGTCCGTATTCCCCGCTGGGCCTTTCTCGGTGCGCAGGGCGTGGTCGGGGTCATGATCGCCAGCTATCTTTCAGCCTCGATCTTTCACGAGATGGCAGCCAGCTGGCCGGTCTTTGTTGCCGGTACGTTTTCTACCCTGTCTGCGGCAGCCCTTCTCGGTTGGCTGCTGACACGCTCGCGCCTGCTACCCGGCAATACCGCGATCTGGGGTTCGTCACCCGGTGCGGCCACGGTCATGACGCTGATGGCGGAATCATATGGGGCGGATATGCGGCTCGTCGCCTTCATGCAATATCTGCGCGTGGCCTGCTGCGCCGGCATTGCGGCTGTTATAGCGCGTGTGGCCGGAACGCCGTCCGCCCCACTGGTCGTGGTACAGACCCTCTCATGGCAGGGGGCTTTACTGGCGCTGGTGATCGCACTGGCAGGGAGCGCCCTGGGCACCCGTCTGCGCATGCCGGCCGGGGGACTGCTTGTGCCCATGGGGATCGGGATGGCCGCAAGGCTTGGTGCCCATCTGCCGATCGAACAGCCGCATCTTCTGCTGGTCGCGGCCTATGCCCTGGTCGGGTGGGGCATCGGCATGCGGTTTACGCCAGATGTGCTGGCTTATGCCGGACGTGTCTTTCCACGCGTGCTGGGTTCCATCCTGGCGCTGATTGCGGTGTGTGGCGGCTTTGCATTGGTGCTTGCGCGGCTGGCGCATGTGGATCTGCTGACGGCTTATCTTGCAACCAGCCCTGGTGGGGCTGATTCCGTCTCCATCATTGCCTCGACCACGAAAGTGGATATGCCTTTCGTCATTGCCATGCAGGTCGCTCGGTTTTTCTGCGTTCTGGTCACCGGGCCAGCTCTGGCGCGTTTCCTGTCCCGTAGGTCGTCGGGAAGGAATTTACATACCGTGTCTCAAGAGACACATGGGAGAAAGGGGAAGACAGAATTCCTGGGTGAATAGCCCTTAGATTTCTGGATGCTCGGATTTCCGAAAGTGAGAATAGGCGGTAGTCGCCTCATTCAAGACATTCCGTCCGTCAGCGACGTTACCGTAAGCCGACACCGACGGACAGATTTCTGCGCGGCGATATTGCGGGAACTGAACGCACAACAAGGCAGATGGAGAGTCCAGACGCTACCTGCTGACGCTAAACGTCACATCGTTATGATGCGATCATCATACGGTAATGAACGCCAGGATATCTGCATTGATGACGTCTGCATGTGTCGTGTGCATGCCATGCGGATAACCGGGATAGATCTTCAGCGTGCTGTCCTGAAGCAGCCTGTCCTGAAGGATCGCCGCGTTCTGGTAAGGCACGACCTGATCATCATCGCCCTGCAGCACAAGCACCGGCACTGTGATGGCCTTCAGATCCTCGGTCTGATCCGTTTCGGAGAATGCCCTGATACCCTCGTAATGGGCCTTGGCGCTGCCCATCATGCCCTGACGCCACCAGTTTCGGATCGTGCCTTCCGAAACTTCTGCTCCCGGGCGGTTGAAGCCGTAGAACGGTCCGCTGGCTATATCCAGAAAGAACTGCGCGCGATTGGCCGCAAGCCCCGTACGCAGTCCGTTCAGGACTGCGATCGGTGCGCCGTCAGGGCTGCGGTCCGTCTGGACCATCAAAGGCGGTACGGAACTGATGAGCACGGCTTTGGCAACACGTCCCTGAGGCTGCCCATATTTCGCGACATAGCGGGCAACCTGGCCCCCGCCGGTCGAATGCCCGACATGGATGGCGTTTTTCAGGTCGAGATGTTCAACAACTGCCGATGTATCCGCCGCGTAATGATCCATGTCGTGCCCGTCGCTCACCTGTGCCGAGCGACCATGACCACGACGGTCATGCGCGATCACGCGAAAGCCCTTGTTCAGGAAAAACAGCATCTGCGTGTCCCAGTCATCGGCGCTGAGCGGCCAGCCATGATGGAAGACGATCGGCCGGGCATCCTTCGGTCCCCAGTCCTTGTAGAAAATCTCTACGACATCAGATGTTATGACGAATGACATGATACGCCTCCTTGCCGATCAATAACGGGATACTGGTCAGAGCCTAACGTTGAAGATAGCTTCAAGGTCAAGCTGCGTTCATGACCGGGAGTAAATCATGAAGATTGGAGAGCTGGCACGGCTAAGTGGCCTTGCGCCGTCGAGAATCCGGTTCTATGAGCGCATCGGACTGCTGAAAACGGTTGACCGTCGGCCCAACGGATACCGGACCTATCCGCAGCAGGCCGTGATGATCCTGGGGCTCATCACAACGGCGCAGCGGGCCGGGTTTACACTGGATGAAATCCGCACCCTGCTGCCCCCTGATCTGGAACACTGGGACCATGCTACATTGATGGATGCCCTGACACGCAAGATTGCGGATATCGAAGCGCTGCAGGCACGCCTGGCCTATAGCAGGGCGCATCTGCTCCGTCTGATCGAGGATATTCAGGCGCGCCCCGACGACATGGACTGTGCGGCCAATGCGCATCGTGTCCTGACGAACATGCTTGCGGAACACCCCGTAGCCCTCGACGTCACGTCGGACGATATCCGCCTTCTGGATAAGACGGACCGCCGCCAGTCGGTAAGCCCTGGACGCCGCAAAAAGATGGCTTCCCGTTAAGCCCTATCCAGAAGCGCCATCACTTTTCTTGCCGTCGCTCTGGCGGAAAAGGGGTTCTGTCCCGTCACCAGCCGTCCATCCGCCACGACATGGGACATGAACGGAAGCAGCGCCTTTTCATAAATCGCGCCCCGTGCCTTCATCTGCGCTTCCGCATTATAGGGGATTTCGCGTGCGACACCTGCCAGCCTCTCCTCGGTCCAGGAAAATCCGGTAATTTTTCGACCGCGGACCAGAAAGGAACCATCTGTAAGCCGGGTGTTCAGCAGCCCGCAATATCCATGACAGACAGCGGAGACCACGCCGCCCTTTTCCCATAGTGCGCGGGTGATGGTCTGAAGGCCCTCATTGTCGGGAAAATCCCACATCACGCCATGACCGCCGGTAAAGTAGATCGCATCGTAATCGCCCGGATTGGTCTCTGCGGGGCAGGGTGTTGAAGACAGCAGGGCCATTTTTTCCGGATCAGCCAGCCAGGCTTTGGTGGAGGCATCGCGCATCGGCCATTTCAATGCACGCGGATCAAGCGGAACCTTGCCGCCTCTGGGGCTGACAATGCGTTGTTCATGACCGCTGGCGGCAAATACGTCCCACGCATGCGTCAGTTCCGACAGCCATAATCCGGTCGGATGCGTGGAATTGCCGAAATGGGCGGTGTTGGTGACAACGTGAAGGATACGACGGTTCATGGCTGGCCCCTCTCATGCGGCGGCGTTTCTGACCACCATCCTGTAACGTTCAAGCGCAGTTTAAGGTCAATCTGTGGTTTGACATTAAATCTGACTTCAAGGTTAACGGTGTAAGGGCAAACCTACCTGACGTTATGGAGGCAGCCTCACATGCAGACAATACTGGGCGCAAATGGTCAGATCGCCACGGAGCTGGCGCGGACATTGCATCAGCATCATACGGGGAAGTTGCGGCTCGTGAGCCGCAATCCTCGTAAGGTCAACGAAGACGATACTCTCATGGCGGCGAACCTTCTGGATGCAGGGCAGACGGCACAGGCGGTCAAAGGCAGCCGGATCGTCTACTTCACGGCCGGCCTGCCCCCTGACAGCAGGCTCTGGGAAGAACAGTTTCCCGTCATGCTGAGGAATGCCCTGCAAGCCTGCCGGATGGCGGGGGCCAGCTTTGCCTATTTCGACAATACCTACATGTATCCGCAGAACAGCCAGATCCAGACGGAGGAAACACGCTTTGCCCCGGTTGGCCGGAAAGGACGGGTGCGCGCGGCAATGGCCACCATGGTGTTGCAGGAAATGGCACGCGGAGACATTCCGGTGCTTATCGCCCGCGCACCAGAATTCTATGGCCCGGGAAAAACCCAGAGCTTCACCAACGCCCTGATCATTGACAGGCTGAAAGCAGGCAGAAGGCCCTTGGTTCCTGTCCGTGACGACACCCGCAGGACCCTCATCTGGACGCCGGATGCGAGCCGCGCGCTGGCAACGCTGGGTAATACACCGGAATCTTTCGGACAGACCTGGCATCTGCCATGCTGCGACGAGCGACCGACTTATAAGACATTTGTCACCATGGCGAGCAGAATTTTTGAACGCCCCCCTTCCTATTCGGTCATTGGAAAATGGCCACTGATCATCGCAGGCATTTTCTCAAAAAAGGTGCGGGAGATCAGGGAACTGTTGCCCCGTTACGAACAGGACAATCTTTTTGACTCAAGCAAATTCAAGCGTCATTTTCCTGGATTTCCCGTGACGACATATGAGGAGGGTCTGGAACTGATCAGGAAGGAATAGAGGGGCAGATACCGCTTCATATAGTCGTTCTTAACGCGACGAGAAGCTCTACAAGCGGACGTGCTTTTCGGTGGGAAGAATGGAAAATGAAGCTCTGGGCACCTTCGACGTGATATTCTTGCGGGTCAGTGACGGTGAGGGCCAAATTGATAGTATGTCGATCAACAAAATATTTTACGGCGACCTGCAAGGCATCAGTGTAGGGAAAATGCTGGCGTTCCGTGGCGAGATCACGGGTTCGGCCGGTTATGTCACAATGGGATTGTAACTGTCAGCCTTAATGATCGGCGCCGTCCTTCAAGCTTTTACCCGGACAGACGCACGAACTACCGTTTTCCTATGCCCTGCTTGCTAGGTTCAGGACCTATTAATTTATTGAACTGAGTGGGGCATTGTGATTCAC
>NZ_QEXL01000031.1 GCF_003311635.1 Novacetimonas cocois
CGCGTCGGCAGGTGCCGCATCAGCAGGCGCCGCCGGGGCGGCATCCGTCGCGGGGGCGGCCGGGGCGTCACCCGGGGCCGGGGTCGAAGCGGCACCCGTCCCGTCGGTCGGCGGCGCGGAAACCGCGGGGGCGGCAGCACCATCGGCCGGCTGGGCTGCGTCCTGCGCCATCGCCGCCAGCGGGGAAGAAACGCACAGCATGGCGGCGAAAGCTGCCGAGGTGATGAGAGCGTGTTTGCGATGCAGTCTGATCATTTACTCAGGATCCTCTAGACAGGACGTGTTGTTTTAGAAGGTGCGGGGGACTGCGAGCCCCCGCATCGCAACATGGGCTGATACCGCCACGATCAGTCGTTCAGGCTGAAGGTAATGGTATAAAGGTGATGGAATTCCTTGACGGGCACGCCGTTTTTCACGGCCGGCGCATAACGCGACTGACGCACGGCACGCAGCGCGGAATCGGCGAATGCCTGTCCACCCTTCACGCTCATGACCTGACAGTTGCTGGTGGCGCCGGTGGTTTCAACGTCACAGGCAACCGTGACCACACCTTCGCGACCCGCATCCGACATCTCCTCCGGATATTCCGGCACCACATGGTTCAGCGGCGAGGAACCGGCCATGTGATCGGCCACCGGCGGCGCGTCGGAAACCGGCGTGTTCGATGACGGCGGCGGCGTGACCTTTGCCGGCGGCATGGGCTTGGGCGGCTTCGTATGCGTCACATGCTTGATCGGCGGCGGCGGCGCCTGCACCTGGATCTTGGGCGGCGGGATATAGGGCGGCGGCGGCTGCGTGATCACCGGCGGCGGCGGCGGCGGCGGCGGCGGTGGCGGCGGCGGCGGCGGCTCCTTGATGACACGGGCCTGCACGGGCGGACGCTGCGGCGGCGGCGAGGACTTGGGCGCACCCAGGCCATACATCAACGCCATGACAAGAGCGCCCTCGAAAATTAAAACGACGCCAAATATTATGGCTTTCTGTAATCGATTATCACTCTGTTCCGCATACGTCATACCCATACCTCATTCAGAACGGCATAGTTGATGGAGGTTATAGAAAAAGCTTCTGATGTTCTGATTTGACCAAACACTACGGGAGTATGACCAGATATCCACGAAACGCCTGACAGGATCGGACTGGGTCTCCCCGACATTCCTTCAGGCGGATAGCGTCATTTTCACAATTCCCAGGGATCGCCACCGATAACGGGCCAGAAGGGCTGGCAAACAGTCGCGAAGCCGGTAACCGGTTCCTCCTTGGCAAGGAAAGTCGCTTGTCCATCATGATTTATCCATAAACATCCATAAACATTATTAACTCCCCGAAATCAACCTTGTTCATGGCCGAAACGGCATGGGAGGACGCGTGCCATGTTCGTGAATCGATTACCGAAAATAACAAACCGGAAACGTCATCCCCACCCGATGAAAACTGATTTTGCCAGCTTGAGCAAAAACCCGCCGCAGTCAAGCTAAGGGACAACAATTAATGGAAAAAACACGCACGAGACATCCCCCGTAACCCACTTTCGCGCATCGTTGATCCCGTCATGTCCGCGCATCGTCCTCCCGGCGGCGCGGGTACCCCGGAACGTTACCAAGGACAGGCCCGCGCGGGCCCGGGCCTGCCATCACGTTTCTTGCACAGAATGACAACCATACGGTTTTCAGTTGCCTTTCCGAAACGATTTGTGAGGCTTTTGCAGCTGATTCCCCATCACTTTTCGTTATTACACGATTTATTCAGGAATCCCGGACACACTGTTCACGTGCATGCCCGCCGGGGCATGGGGATATCGTGTGAAACGCATCATACAGCAACTTTTATATTTACGGCCATCAAAATCATTACTGGATGCAGCATCACAAACCGTTACATGCCCGTCCGTCAGGTGCGGCAGAAGGCCGGCAGCCGTTGCGGCTGGTCCTGCACGGCGCTGGCCTCCCCCTGTTTCACCAGTTCCAGACAGGCCGTGAACGTGCTTGTCCATGCCGACCGCCGGCGCATGGGCGGGCATCCCTCCCCCTCCCGCGCGGGAACGGGCAGCATCCGGTCCAGCGTGACAGGACCCGACGCCGCCGCCAGGCTGTGTCGCACCCGCACGCGGGCGTCCTCCACCGAAAACAGGTCCAGCTGCACCGGCACGTAATGGGGTTCGGGCGGCGGGACCCCCCAGTTCCCGTCAAAGACCGCAAGGCATCCCCACAGGAACTCGATCCTGTCGATTTCCCATTCGGGCGGCTCCTCGGCGATGGCGTCAGGCCCGGGTGCCCCGTAAACATGGATGTCATGTCCCAGCTGCGGCCGGGCCGACAGCCACGCGGCCGCGCGCGCCGCCTCTTCCGCCGCCAACAGCCGGGCGCGCAGGCGCGTCACCTCGTCCGTCGCCTCCTGCTGGCGCGGGTCGTCCGCCGGCAGCAGCAGGCGGGAGCGCAGCAGCAGCAGGCCCGACACCATGACCGCCCATTCCGCCCTGCGCCCCAGCGGAAGGGCGGGCGAGGTACGGATCGCAACCGTCAGCTGATCCACCAGCGCGACAAGATCCAGCGAACGGATATCGATACGCCGCGCCTGCGCCAGCGCCAGCAGATGGGTCAGCCCCCCCTGATACGCATCCAGACGGATGATGGGATCGGAACCGCCCTCTTCCCCGAACAGGTCGTACTGTCCCATTACGTCATGTCCTGCCGCGACAGCACGAAAGTCATGTCCGGCCACCGCGCCCGCAACGCGGCCACCAGCGGTTCCGGGGCCTCCGCGCGCGGGGTGAAAAAGCCATACACGACCGGCCTGTGGCCGCCGGGCAGGCGACGCCCGGCCTTTCGCCCCATCAGACGCCTTACGCCGCGCGGCGCTTCCGCCGTGCCCCAGTGCCGCAGCAGCCACGATACCGCGTCGGGATGGGTCGCCCCCAGCCGCAGGATGACGGGCGGAACCGGGACCAGCGCATGGAAATCAAGAACGCAGGGACGATCCGTGCGCATCAGGTTGCGGGCATGCCGGGTCTCAGCCGCGTCGCGGAACTGGCGCGCCAGTATCCGGCATCCCTCGATCGACAGTCCGCAGCGGGTATGTTCGGACGCGCCGTCGCCAATCGCCAGCGCGAACATGTCCTCCTCCACCCGTTCCCCATCAAAGGGCCACGGCACCAGGCCGGGCCCGCGCGCGGCGACCGCGAAATCATCCACCGCCTGCGCCGGCCCATGCACCAGCAGGTGCCACCACTGCCACTGTCCCGCCTGCGTCGTATCGCGCCACGCGGACAGGGGACGCCGCCCCCGCCGCCCGCGCGATGGCGAAGGCTGCGGCTGCTCCGCGATGTCATCCGGCGTTTCATCCGCCCTGACCGGGGGCAGGTCCGCCCATGGGAAACGCAGGTTTTCCGTCATGACGCGCTGATCCGGACATAGGCCATCATGCCACGCGGATCACGGTGACGGGTGTGGCGCCGTATCTCCTGCGCATCCACCCCGCGCGTCAGGGCGTCGATGATGTATCCCGCCCGCAGGGCATGCGCGCTGAGGCGCGCGACGCATGCCGCGTCGATATCGGCAAGTGCCGCGCGCCGCTGCAGGATACGGTTGACGGCAAAGGGCGTCAGCGCTCTGCCCCCCGCGCGTCCCCCCTTGGAGATGGGACGAAACAGCGGCCCCGTCTGACGGTGCGCCACCTTCTGCCATGCTGAAAAAGCCCGGGCGGGACACAGCAGCGGGTCATCCGGACGCTGCGGCATGCTCACCGCCTCCTCCTCCGCATCGCCGTGGTGAAGATGCAGGAGCACGGCATCGTGCGTCACCTCCACGTCCTCCACCATCAGGCCCACCAGTTCGGACCGGCGGAGCGCCCCGGCAAACCCGAAGATCAGCAGGCAGCGATCCCTCAGGCCACGCGCGCTGGCGTCACAACGTTCCACCATTATCCGCAACTGCGCCGCCGTCAGGATTTCCGGCTCCGCCGCGACCGGGGGTTCGGCTGCTTTCAGCGCGTCGTGCAGGGCGGCACGGATCACGGGATCGCTGACTTTCCACGGCAGGTTGTTGAAACGGTGCATCTTGCCAATGGCCGCCAGACGCCGCCGGATCGTCGCGGGGGCATATTCGCGCAGGGAACGCAGATAGGCCGCGACATCGGCGGGGGCGGCTGGCACCGGGCGCACGTCGTGGCGTTCACACCACGCCGCGAAATGGGTCCAGTCCGCGCGATAGGCGCGCAACGTCGCCAGCGCCTGTGGCCGCACCGCAGGTGCCTGGTCCGACGCGGGAGCCGACACAGGGGCCGATGCGGGGGCCGGTACGGGGACGTCATGTGCGCTCATGTCGCGTTCCATCGACGACAGGACCGTTCAGACAAGCGCCATGCGATCGACATCCACCATCCCGAAATCCGTGATCTTGAGATGCGGTATCACGGGCAGCGGCAGGAACGCCAGTTGCAGGAACGGTTCATCCAGAACGCAGCCCAGGCCACGTGCCGCGGCACGCAGGACCTCCAGCCGGGCCGCGACCTCCTCGAACGGGGCGTCGCTCATCAGGCCCGCGACCGGCAGGGGCAGGTCCGCGACCACCCGCCCGTCGCGCACGACGACAAACCCGCCGCCCGTCGTCTCCAGGTGATTGACGGCTGCGGCCATATCCTCCCCGTTGATCCCCACGACGCATATATTATGGCTGTCATGCCCGACCGAGGAAGCAAGCGCCCCCTCCTTCAGCCCGAATCCCTGCACCAGCCCGCGACCGATATTGTCGTTATGCCCATGCCGCGCCACGACGCAGATCCGCGCGATGTCACGCTGCGGATCGGCCTGGATTACCCCATCGCGCACCGGCATGTCGGCGCGCAGGAAACGGGTGATGATCTGGCCGGGGATAATGCCGATGACCGGCGCGTGCTTTCCATCGCCCGCCTGCGCCATGTCGGCCGCGTCCACCGGGGCAGGCAGCGTGACGCTGTTCATGCCCACTGGGGCGATGCACTCACGCGCCGCGAACAGGTCGTCATTGACCAGCCGTCCCGCCGCGATCACGTCGGAAACGCGACATTCCCGCAGATCGTCAAGCAGCACGACATCCGCCCGCCATCCTGGCGCGATCATCCCGCGATCACGCAGCCCGAACGCCCGCGCGGCGCTGAGCGAGGCGCTGCGATAGGCGGCAAGGGGTTCGACCCCTTGGGCGATCGCAAGGCGGATCAGGTAATCCAGATGCCCCTCATGCGCGATTTCCAGCGGATTGCGGTCATCGGTGCAGAACGCGAAGAATGGCGACGTCGCGGGCGTCAGCAGCGGGGCGAGCGCGCGCAGGTCCTTGCACACCGATCCCTCGCGGATCAGGACCGTCATGCCCTTGCGCACTTTCTCCAGCGCCTCGGCTGCGGTCGTGGCTTCATGATCGGTTGAAATCCCCGCCGACAGGTACCCGTTCAGCGCCCTGCCGCGCAGCAGCGGCGCATGCCCGTCGATATGCCCCCCGGCAAAGGCCGCCAGCTTTTCCATGCAGGCCGGATCCGCGTTCAGCACCCCCGGCACGTTCATGAATTCCGCCAGCCCGATCACGCGCGGATGGTCGCGGCAGGCGATGAGGTCCGCGGCACTCAGGCACGCGCCGGAGGTTTCCAGCGCGGTGGACGGCACGCAGCTCGACAGGTTGACCCGCAGATCCATCGCCACGCGCGACGCGGCCTCCATGAAATAGTCCAGCGCCGCGCGCCCCAGCACATTGGCCATTTCATGCGGGTCGCAGATGGCGGTCGTGACCCCGTGCGGCAGGACGCAGCGATCGAATTCGAACGGCGTGACAAGCGAGGATTCGACATGCAGGTGGGTATCGATGAAGCCCGGCACCGCGATGCGGCCATGCGCGTCGATGACGTGGCGGCCCTCATAATGTTCCAGCGTGCCGACGATGGTGTCGCCGCAGATGGCGATGTCGCCCTCCAGCAGTTCCCCCGTCACCAGATCGAACAGACGCGCATTACGGATGACCATATCGGCGGGTTCGCCGCCACGGCCCTGTGCGATGCGCGCGGAGATCTGCGAAGATGCCATTTTCCTGTCTTCCGTCCTGATTTCCCTGTCCTTTTATCCTACTCCGCCCCGATGCTGATACGGTGCGCGTGGATTTTTCACATCCTCTTGTCACCGGTCATTGGCGATTGACAATGACCGGGGCTTTGCCGATCCTGCCCCTTACCAAGGGGAGTCCCGTCAAAGGGGCTGAGACACCGCTATCGCGCCATCAGGCGCGGATGCGGGGACCCTGCCGGGCGCATGCCGCGTCCGGGGAACCTGATCCGGTTCATACCGGCGGAGGGACTGGTCTGACATCGGAACACACCCCTGTCGCGATCCGCGCATGCTGGTCTCCGGTTTCTCTCCTTTTCCCCTGTCGGAGAGAAACAGAGGTATCCTGTCATGAACAAGATTGTACCGCCTTCCTCTCCCGACCACGTTACTACAGGCCCGATCCAGGGATCGGTCAAGGCCTGGTCCTCGCCCCCCGGACGCACGGATATCCGCGTGCCGTTCCGCGAAATCGCGCTGGACCCCTCGGCCAACGAACCGCCGGTACGCGTGTACGACACGTCCGGCCCCTATACCGCCTCCCCGCCGCATGGCGACGTGCATCGCGGCCTGCCGCGCATCCGCGAAAAATGGATCGCGGCGCGCGATACGCACGATGTCACCCCGCGCGCCGTCCGGCCGGAAGATAACGGCTTCGCCACCGGCAGCCAGCTTGTACCCCCCTGCCCCGCGCCCCATACCGTGCGCGAGGGACAGGATGGAAAGCTGGTCACGCAGCTCGAACATGCCCGCGCCGGCATCATCACGGAAGAGATGATCTACGCCGCGCACCGCGAAAACCTCGGCCGCGCGGAAATGGTGGCGGGCGCCGAGGAACGCCGCGCCGATGGCGAGGATTTCGGCGCCAGCATTCCCGCCTTCATCACCCCTGAATTCGTGCGATCCGAAATCGCGGCGGGACGCGCCATCCTGCCTGCCAACATCAACCATCCCGAACTGGAGCCGATGGTCATCGGGCGCAATTTCCTGGTGAAGGTCAACGCCAACATCGGCAATTCCGCCGTGACCTCTTCCGTGGCGGAAGAGGTGGAAAAGATGGTCTGGTCCATCCGCTGGGGCGCGGACACGGTGATGGACCTGTCCACGGGCCGCAACATCCACAACATCCGCGACTGGATCGTGCGCAACGCCCCGGTGCCGATCGGCACGGTGCCGCTGTACCAGGCGCTGGAAAAGGTGGGCGGCGTGCCGGAAAACCTGACATGGGAGGTGTTCCGCGACACCCTGATCGAACAGGCGGAACAGGGCGTGGACTATTTCACCATCCATGCCGGGGTGCGCCTGCGCCATGTGCCGCTGACGGCCAACCGCGTCACGGGCATCGTCTCACGCGGGGGGGCGATCATGGCGGGATGGTGCCTGCATCATCACCGCGAAAGCTTCCTGTATGAACATTTCGCGGAAATCTGCGACATCATGCGTCGCTATGACGTGTCGTTCTCGCTTGGCGACGGGCTGCGCCCCGGCTCCATCGCCGATGCGAATGACGCGGCACAGTTCGCGGAGCTCGAGACATTGGGCGAACTGACGAAAATCGCGTGGGAACATGGCTGTCAGGTGATGATCGAGGGGCCGGGCCACGTGCCCATGCACAAGATCAGGGTCAATGTGGAAAAGCAGCTTCGCGAATGCGGGGAGGCCCCGTTCTATACCCTTGGCCCGCTGACGACGGACATCGCGCCGGGTTACGACCACATCACGTCCGGCATCGGGGCCGCGATGATCGGATGGTTCGGCACCGCGATGCTGTGTTACGTCACGCCCAAGGAACATCTGGGCCTGCCGGACCGCAACGATGTCAAGACGGGGGTCATTACCTATCGCATCGCAGCCCACGCGGCCGACCTTGCCAAGGGGCATCCGGCGGCACAGCTGCGCGATGACGCCATCAGCCGCGCGCGTTTCGATTTCCGCTGGAACGATCAGTTCAAGCTGTCGCTCGACCCCGATACGGCCTGCGCCTACCATGACGAGACCATGCCGCGCGAAGCCCACAAGAGCGCGCATTTCTGTTCGATGTGCGGACCGAAATTCTGCTCCATGCGCATCAGCCACGACCTGCGCGAAAACGCCGCCCGGCAGGCGGGACTGGAACAGAAAAAGGAAGAGTTCCGCGAGGGGGGCAATCGCCTGTACGTGCCCCGCAGCCTGTGCGGCACGAACGACGAAACGAAGCAGCCCGCGTAAAAACGGCAAAAGTTTCTGGGTGCCGCCTTTTTTCAAAAAGGCGGCGTTCTTTCAGGGCCTGTGGGGAATTATACTTTTTTCAAGCATCTGAATGTGATTCAAAAT
>NZ_QEXL01000032.1:0-359 GCF_003311635.1 Novacetimonas cocois
GCGTTTGTTCCTGTTGCTTCAGTGACGACACCTGCTGTGGCATCTGGCGGTGAAGAGGTGGTCCCCATTTTTCGGACAGGGCAATAAGCTATAATCCGACCTGAGAGAGAACGGGTTTTATGGGCAAGGTTACGCGCAAGAGGTATGCGGCGGAGTTCAAATCACGGGTTGCCCTGGAAGCGATCCGTGGGGAACTGACGCTGGCGGAACTGGCTTCGAAACATGGGGTGCATCAGACGATGATCGCCCAGTGGAAACGGCAGGCGATCGAGGGGATGGCNAACCTTTTCCGGGAAGGCGGCGTCTGAGCCCCCGGTCAGCCCTGCTGATGTGGAGAAACTGCACGCGAAGATAGGCGA
>NZ_QEXL01000032.1:441-2890 GCF_003311635.1 Novacetimonas cocois
TGTCTGCCGATAATTCGGCAATGCACGCTGCTGCGACTCAACCGGTCGGGCGTCTACTATCGGTCTGTGCCACAGAGTGAGGCCAATCTGGAGTTGATGCGGCTGATCGACGCCCAGTTCCTGGAAACGCCATATTATGGCTCGCGGCAGATGACATGGCATCTGCGCCGCCTGGGACATGAAGTGGGGCGCAAACGCGTCCGCCGGCTCATGGCGATCATGGGCCTGCGGGCGATCTATCAGAAGCCACGCACGAGTGTGCCCCATCCGGAGCATCGGAAATATCCATATCTACTGCGGGATCTGGTCATTGATCGACCTAACCAGGTCTGGTGTTCCGATATCACATATATTCCCATGAAACGGGGATTTCTCNTATCTCGTGGCGATCATGGACTGGTTCACGCGCAAGGTCCTGTCCTGGCGTCTGTCGAACACGATGGACGNCGGAGTTCTGTATTGAGGCACTCCGGGATGCGCTGATGCGCTACGGCACCCCGGAGCTTTTCAACACGGACCAGGGCTCACAATTCACGACGCCCCGTTTTACCGGTATCCTGGAAGAACGTCAGATCCGCATTAGCATGGACGGGCGTGGGCGCTGGCTGGACAACGTGTTCATCGAGCGTCTGTGGCGGTCGTTGAAATACGAATGTGTCTACCTGCACGCATTTGAGACCGGATCAGAACTTCGAGTGGGGCTCACGAAATGGATCACCCATTATAACGGGCAACGTCCCCATACGGCCCTGGCTGGACGAACGCCTGATGAGGCGTATCATGGCGCGCCGACACCATCTGGTCCGGGGTTAACCCCGGACCAGATGGCCAACAGCAACGCCGTCAGNNTGGCGGCATAACAACAACCNNNNAGGTATAGCTTATTCAAACCTAAAAACTGTCCGAACAGACGGGACCACCTCTCTCCTAGGCGCTTGGATTACAGAACTAAACAAGCGCCGCACAGATGCAGAGAATAAGGCAGAAAGAGAGGCCGACGCTATCGCCGCGCTTGCGCCAGAGTTGCAACGCACGATCGAACGGACTCAGTACATCCTCGACCGCGCGGTGGTCAATTTCACCTGTGAATCGTCGATCAACGGCTTGACGACCAACGACCTGAAGGGTGATTTCCGTCCTTACATGCCGTCGCTTTATCCGAGCGCGCCTCAGGTGCGCGATCTCCCCGGCGATAAGGCCATCGCCCTTATTCGCTACTATGACTCGCTGAATGAGATCTCCCAGCATGTCGATGACTGGTGGGAGCGGGAGGGCCAGCTTGCCGTCAATATCTTCAACATGCTTATGCACGTCGTAGAAAAAAGTCTTCGGTTGGGTCTGGTATGTATCCGCGAGTTTGACCTTGAGACGCGCTGTCCGCCGCCTTATGAATCTTGGGGCATACTAACGTCGCGGATCGAACGGTCACTCGACGGCGCGGCTAATGCGCGTCAGCGGCATTTAGATAGGGCTGAAAAGCACCGCCTGGACCCAGTGAAATCTAAAGAGCCGACAGCCTACCGGAAATATTAAAAATGGTCAGAGCGCAAATAAATTTTGAATATTTTTAGAATTTTATACGTCATTTCTGGCCGTCATCCCAACAGATTTACTATTTGGTTATTGTTGGATCTGCGCCGTAGAGAACAAACGGCGATAATGGGACGTGAAGCTCTGGTCTGTTGGATTGAGAGTGGTAACGTCTCAAGGGGTGGCAGACCTCTGACCTGATACACTATGGGTAATAGTGTAACAGGCCGGGCATGAAACTGGCCGGTCGGTCCCGTGTCAGCGGCGGTTTTCCTGTCCGGGGCGGGTGATATGTGTTACACTTTTCGGGAAATCATGCCCAGACCTGCCCCGAAGGCCCCTGTCCGGCCGCCTCGCCAGTTGCCGCTGTTCCCCGAAACGGCGGCGCTGGTGCGCGTGGATCCGGCCGCCAACTGCTGGCGCTTCTACCATCTGTCACTGCAGCCCGACCTGTTCGGCGGCACCGCCCTGGTGCGGCAGTGGGGGCGGATCGGAACGGTCGGCCGGCAGATCTGCGAGCTGCATGACGATGTCGGGCAGGCGCTCGACGCCCTCGCCCGTCAGCTTCGGGCCAAGCGCCGGCGGGGTTACCGCGACAGGACGGCCGGATGAGCGGCACCCGAAAACCGGGACAGCGGGCGACCCCGGCAGGCGCCCCTGGCGGGATGCAGCTGTTCGACCGCGACGGGAGCCGCAAATACCTCACGGTTGCCGAGCGGGCGCGCTTCCTGCGCGCGGCCGAGCAGGCGCCGCGCGAGGCCCGCACGCTGTGCATGACCCTGGCCTGGTCGGGCTGTCGCCTGTCCGAGGCCCTCGCCCTGACGGCGGACCGGGTGGACCTCGCCGGCGGCGTGCTGGTGTTCGCTACGCTCAAGAAGCGCCAGGACGGGATCTATCGCGCCGTGCCGGTGCCCCCCTC
>NZ_QEXL01000032.1:2927-2997 GCF_003311635.1 Novacetimonas cocois
TAGGCGAGGGCGTGGATCGGCCGCCCGGCTGTGGCCCTGGTCCCGCATGACCGGCTGGCGGGCGGTGCAC
>NZ_QEXL01000032.1:3020-5955 GCF_003311635.1 Novacetimonas cocois
CTCCCCCAAGGGCCTGCGCCATGCCTTCGGCGTCGCCGCCGTCTCCAGCGGTATCCCCCTCAACATGGTGCAGAAATGGCTCGGTCACGCCCAGCTCTCCACCACCGCCATCTACGCCGATGCCGTCGGCGCCGAGGAGCAGGATATCGCACGGAAAATGTGGGAGTGATTTTCTGTCATTCTCTCTTGTAGATAGAGCAGATTTTCACGTATGACCACATGCAAACATGAGGTCATGTAAGGACGTTCACATGCCAACAATAGCGATTATCAGCCAGAAGGGTGGGGCTGGAAAAACCACTCTGGCCTTGCATCTGGCTGCTGCGGCTGAGGATGCTGGCCATACAGCATTGGTGATTGATGTGGACCCACAGGCGACGGCGAGCCAATGGGCCGCATGGCGTAAGGATGCTCCGCCGGTTGTAATTGACAGTGCTCCGCCTCGTCTCGCGGCTAAGATCGGACAGGCAATGAGTCAGGGTGCTGAGTTCATCGTGATTGATACTCCGCCTCACGCTGATAGTGCGGCTAGTGCTGCCGTTGAAGTCGCCGATTTGGTATTAATTCCATGTCGGCCGAGTGCGTTCGATCTGGCAGCAATCAAAACGACTGCCAGCCTTATAAAAATGCGTGGCAAACCAGCCTTCGTCGTTTTTACAGCGGGAAGTCCGACTGCTCCACGTATGTATGAGGAGGCCACACAACTCGTACAAAGTTACGGACTGAACGCATGTCCACATATTATCGCTGATCGTGCAGTTTTCCGTCATGCTGCGGCGGAAGGGAAAACTGCAATGGAAGTAGAGCCTAAAGGCAAGGCGTCTGATGAGGTAAGGCTGCTTTACAAGTGGACATGCAAGCATGTAAACATGCAATCATCAAGGAAGCGGAGAGCTAGTGCATGAGCCGGAAGGGGTCTCTACTGTCGTTGCGGGATCGTGATTCCGCAATATCGCCGGTTGCAGTTGCATCAGAAGGCAAGGTTGCTGCTACCAATGTTGTTGGTACAGCCAGCAAGCAGGTTGCGCCGAGCCGTCAGGGCAAGAAAGCCATGACCGGCTATTTTAGTCCGGAAATGTCATTTGCCATGCATATGACCGCCAGAAAGCATGGGATGAGTTTACAGGATGCGATGGCCGACGCGTTTAACGACTGGCTACGCAAGATGGGAGAAAGTCCTGTGGGCAAGTAGGCATGTTTACGTGCGGTCATGTTTGCATGTAGGCATGTACACTTGCTGGCGTATGCCGGAATCAGCGTATTGGGTTGCGTTCGTGCCGTTTTTTACAAAAGCCAATAAAGGCTCCGGCAGGGCTTTTAAGCTCTGGTTTTCCCATGTCGTGCCACCATGAAACCCATTCGTCATGGAGAGCATAGATGTCATATCCTGGCGCAACGGTTTTAGCGTCATGCATGGTTTCGGGGTCGATGTAGGGAGCATCCCTCATAGGGGCGATAACATCGACCTTTGTTTTAAGGCTCAAACGGTTGCGAAATAGAATGATGTCGTCGGCCATTGTGATGGCATAGTCAGGAAAATGAGCATGACTGGTGTCATGCGCACAAAC
Source organism: Novacetimonas cocois (assembly GCF_003311635.1). Lineage (GTDB taxonomy): Bacteria > Pseudomonadota > Alphaproteobacteria > Acetobacterales > Acetobacteraceae > Novacetimonas > Novacetimonas cocois. The sequence goes on from NZ_QEXL01000032.1 coordinate 4,589, forward strand.
TTTCTTAACCAAGGATCGAAAGACGCGAAGCGGGCTATTTGAGCCACATTTTTTTTGCAGCAGCTCTAATCCGATCTTCCATTCATCTTTCATACCGCAGTGTTTGCGGGCTAGTTCGTACATGCGTCGTTCGAACGGTTTACGAAGTCGGAAATAGTCTCGGTGAAGAGTTAGGACATTCTTGCTGATGACTGAACGATAGACCCAATCTGACAGAGTGATTTCAAGATCAAGCATTCGGCCATCAAACGTCTTACGGGTGATTCTAGCTTCTTCGATCAAACCGAAAATTCGCGTTTCTTCAATGCCGCCTGTTTGAATGTTGGTTCGCACGGTTGTTCCGCGCAAACGTGTCAACGCGTCGGTCAGTAGCCTATAGCCTGCTCCGCTGGTTTGACGATTGGTAGCGACCAGCATGTCATAGGCTTGAAGGCGGAGTGTTCGGCCTGGTTGTTCGCCGTGATTCATTTTCGCAACGAGCTGAGAGATGCAGTAGATTAGGATATCCTTGTCATGGATCGTTGCCAGCCCTTTGCCAGACGGGATGATCTCTATGATATTCCCATTGTGTTCATAGCGTCGCATCCGGTTGTCTGGCTTGGTCGAGAGCGAAAAAACTGGATGCTCCATTGACGCCATATCATCTTTGGGAATGGCATCGAGCACGTCACAGATGAATAGATCCTGATTTGGATGGCGGACTGGAAGGAGGGGCGTGCGATCATCACCTTCCACAGCCAGAGAAGGCACAATGTCGAACAAGGAAGGAGAAGATTCTATCGTCATTTCAATTACAGATAGCTACTATCGTCACTTCAAATACGCAAGCCAATTATCGTCATTTTAGATTCAGATTGAGCTTATCGTCATTTCAATTACGCATACTCGCTATCGTCATATTAGATTCAGTTTATCGTCATAGTGGATTCGGTTTATCGTCATAGTGGATTCACAGGACGATAGAATCTCCCGATAAAACCTTTATTATTCAGTATGTTATTTGAATTATAAAAATCCGTAACACCACTTTAACACCTATTTAAACACTCCAATGCTGTGGATAACTTTTTATTTCCTGAAATTTGCAGCCAAATTGCCTCCAAGCACCGCCTCTTGGGGGCTCCGCCCCCGCCGGCTCGCGGCCTACGGCCGCCCCGATCGCGCTATGCGCGATCTCCCACCCGGCATCCCCCTGCTCGCCCTTTCAGGGCTGCGCTAAACGGACACGCCTACGGCGCGAAATCATAATCTGACGATGCATTCCCGCATCGTCTCTCCACCAAGACCTNTCCTCCCCCGCGTCGGCGCCTTTGGCGCCCTACGGGGCTCCCGCTCCGCGCTCGCCCGACGCCTGCAACACCAGAAGA
>NZ_QEXL01000032.1:5961-6717 GCF_003311635.1 Novacetimonas cocois
ACAATCTGCTCAAGACTTACCGGCGTTCAGGCGATCATTCAGCGGCTCACGTGTCACAACATGCCCACCAGACGCCACAGGATGGCCGTACAGGTGTTATTGTGTGGTCGGGTGGCGAGATAAGGGAATTGCGCGCTGTGCGGCCTCCCAGGGTGCTCTGCGGGCCTTGTCGGGGATTGATGGGCTGGCCATTTCCTGTTCGTCCGTCCAAGCCTCCTTTTCCCGACTTTCTGGCAGGAAATACGGGTTTCCTGTATATTCCAGATAATCCGTCATATCTGGATCATGCTCCATGAAAGCGTTTCCAGCGAGCGCCGTGACCCGCAATGCCAGCGATCTTTTCGAAGCAGCCGCCGTTGCGCCTGTAGTCATCACCAGGCACCACAAGCCGCGTTTCGTCATCATGTCCGTAGAGCATTATGAGGCCCTGCTCAGAAAGCAGCAGGGCATCGAAGACGTTCTGGAGAAGGGGTCATCGTCATGAAGGACAGTCCCGGAACACTGCCACAAAAGCGGCCCTGGCAGCTGCTCGTGGTCGGGGGAACCCTGCTGACACAGCAGGATATCGAAGCCCTGACCCGCATCCTCGATCTCCTGCCGCATGTCGCCGGCCTCGACATCACCACCTCGGTCGGCTCCGCGCGCGTATTCCGGGATGTCCCAGGCAATTACATCCAGCAGGCAGACCAGATCCTGGCCGGGATGGGGTCGTTTGCGGGAGGGGGCGAAATCCTACGCTAAGCCGAGGACGCGCTT
>NZ_QEXL01000033.1 GCF_003311635.1 Novacetimonas cocois
GCCGCGCCGAACGGGTCGTATTCGCTCTCGCTGCGGCGGGTGAAGCCCGAAAGGCCGCCCGGCTGGCGCAGCGTGCGGATGCGGTCGCGTCGCCCCGTCAGGATCTTGTGCGGATAGGTCTGGTGGCCGACATCCCAGATCACCCGGTCGTCAGGCGTGTCGAACACCGCATGCAGCGCGACCGTCAGTTCCACCACGCCAAGCGACGCGCCCAGNATGCCCGCTCGTCGTCGAGACCGTGTCGATCGTCTCCGCCCGCAGCTCGTCCGCAAGCGCCTTGAGCTGCTCCACCGAAAGGTTGCGAAGGTCATGCGGGTAACGCACCCGGTCCAGATGCGCAAAACGGCCCAGCGTCGGGATCGAGCCCCAGGACTCCGCGTCGGGGGTGGNCCGACGGGGAAGTGGCTTCGTGCGTTGGTGCTGCCTTCGGCTGGTCCATGATGGTCGCGTCCATTTATGTTCTGTCGGGATCCGTCCCGGGGAAAACGGGTCAGACCCTGAGCCGGTTTCTTGGTCGGCCGCCTCAATGTCCGGCGTCCCGGCCGCGCCCGGAACACGGTAGGGCGAAGGCCGCGGCATCGGATATCCTGCGACATGGTCATGGTCATTCATGACGACCGCAAGGTGTTCGCCCCTTGCGGTCGTCATGGCAAGGGTGGATAATACTAAAACCCCGTGTGTTGTGATTTCGCCACACCCTGCACGATAGCAATTGAATACAGGATGTTTTTTGTCCTATACAGCCGCGAAAGTGTTCATGTGTCGTAACAACTCCGCAACTGCGCCATGTTCTTAATGCACGGCTGTTAAATGTCGGGGTTGTGTTCTTGCGATCGGACGTGTCCATAGTCCGGACTACATGATTTGGAATCAAGACCGGCGTCAGACCGCCGGTGCAGGAGCAGAGGTTTCATGGCCGTTCCTATTATGCAGGCCGTCCGGGTGGGCGCCTACGTCGTCAAGCAGCACCTGACGCGCCGCAAACGCTATCCGCTTGTGCTGATGCTCGAACCGTTGTTCAGGTGCAACCTGGCATGCGCGGGATGCGGCAAGATCGATTACCCCGCACAGATCCTGAACCAGCGCATGACCGTGCAGGAATGCCTCGACGCGGATACCGAGGCGGGTGCGCCCGTCATCGCCGTGGCAGGGGGCGAGCCGCTGCTGCACAAGGAAATGCCGGAAATCATCCGGCAGCTGATCGCGCGCAAGAAGTATGTCTATCTGTGCACGAACGCGCTGCTTCTTGAAAAGAAGCTCGACGATTACGAGCCGAGCCCCTTCTTTTCATGGGACGTGCATCTTGACGGCGATCCGGCGATGCACGACGCCTCCGTCTGCCAGGAAGGCGTGTACGAACGCGCCGTGGCAGCCATCAAGAAGGCGAAGGCCCGTGGTTTCCGCGTGTCCATCAACTGCACCCTGTTCGATGGCGCGGACCCCAAGCGCGTCGCCACCTTCTTCGACGAAGTGATGGCGATGGGCGTCGATGGCATCATGACCGCGCCGGGCTATGCCTATGAACGCGCGCCGGATCAGGAGCACTTCCTGAACCGCCAGAAGACGAAGCAACTGTTCCGCGACATCTTCCGCCTGGGCAAGGGCAAGAAGTGGCGCTTTACGCAGTCGCCGCTGTTCCTGAACTTCCTTGCCGGGAACGAGCAGTATCACTGCACCCCGTGGGGCAAGCCGCTGCGCAATGTCTTTGGCTGGCAGCGCCCGTGCTACCTGCTGGGCGAAGGCTATGCCAAGAGCTTTGAAGAGCTGATGGCCGATACCGATTGGGATGCCTATGGCACCGGCAACTATGAAAAGTGCGCCGACTGCATGGTCCATTCCGGCTACGAATCCACGGCGGTGATGGATGCCGTGCGTCGCCCGTGGCACATCGCCAAGGTCGCGCTGTTCGGGCCTGAAACCGAAAAGCCGATGGTGCCGGAAATCTCGCTGGCGAACCAGCGGCCGGCGGAATACGTCTTCACGCAGCATGTCGATGCGAAGATGGAAGAGCTGGCGGCCCGCAAGAAGCCGGCGACTCCGCCGCGCGTCAACAAGGTTTCGGCCCAGCCCGAAACTGCGGCGGCTGCTGACTGAGGGACGTGTTGCCGACAGTAATGGCATTGACCGGATGGCGGGGCATGTCCCCGCCATTTCCATATCTGGCGATGTAATCCGGATGCCGCGAATCGGGACTGACGCAGTCCCGATTCGCAATGCCGCAAGATTCAGGATTTCAGGTGTCCCAGCTTCGCGCGATATGCTCTACGATCGCGGGATCATGCTTGTCTCCCTGATTATAATATTCTGCCTCGTTCTCCTTAACGGCGTCTTCGCGATGGGGGAACTGGCCCTGATTTCCGCGCGTCGGGCGCGTCTGGCGGTCATGTCAAAGGCCGGGGTCAAGGGGGCCGACCGGGCCCTGAAACTGGCGAATGACCCGCAGGGGTTCCTTCCGACGGTGCAGGTCGGCATGACCCTCGTCTCGATTCTGGAGGGCACGTTCGGCGGCACCAGCATCGAGGCGCGGATGACGCACTGGCTGATGCATTTCCCCCGCCTTGCCCCCTTTGCCAGCGAAATTTCGATGACGGTCGTGGTCAGCGCCATCACCGGCATCATGCTGGTGGGTGGCGAACTGGTACCCAAGCAGATCGCCCTGCGCCAGCCCGAACAGATCGCGGCCCGCCTTGCCCTGCCGCTTGAGGGGCTGGCGTGGATTTCGCGTCCGGTGGTCTGGCTGCTGGGGCGGGCATCGGAACTTGTGCTGCGCCTGATGCGGGTCAGCGCCAATGCCAGCACGGCCCTGACGGAAGAAGAGCTCCGCGCCTATATCGCCGAAGGCGCGCAGGCCGGGGTGCTGGAGCAGGAAGAGCGCGACATGATCGAGCGCCTTCTGCGTCTGGCGGACCGGCCCGTGCGCGCCATCATGACACCACGCACCGAACTGTGCTGGATCGAACGGCATGTCCCGCGCGCGGAACTGCTGCGGATCCTGCGCTCCACCACCTATTCGCGCATTGTCGTGTGCGATGGCGGGGTGGACAATCCGGTGGGCGTCATCCTGGCAAAGGACATGCTGGACCGTTTCCTTGACGGCAAAAGCCCCTCGGTCGAGGCGGGGCTGCGTCGTCCCATCTCCGTGCCGGACACATTATCGGCATTCGACATGCTGGACCGCATGCGCGCCTCCCCGCTGGGCATGGCGCTGGTGCTGGATGAATATGGCTCGTTCGAGGGAATCGTGACCTCTTCCGACCTGTTCGGGGCCATCGTGGGCGAGCAGCACGAACCCGGCAGCACCCCGCCGCAGCGGCTGGCCCATGATGACGTGCTGGTGCTTGACGGTTCCATGCCGGCGGATGAGGTCAAGCACAGGCTGGACCTGTCGGACCTGCCGGCGGAAGGAAGCTACCATACCCTTGGCGGCCTGATCCTCGCGCTGTTGCGCCGTGTGCCGGCCAATGGCGACAAGGTGGTCTTTTCAGGATGGCTGTTCGAGGTGCTGGAGATGGAGGGGCGGCGCGTGGTGCGCGTGCGGGCCAGCCGTCAGGTGCTGGCTGAAAACTGAGGCATTGATAACAGGAGGCTGTTTGGAAATAGCCTGCTGATAAAAAAGAACGGAGGTTTCTGGGTGTCGCCTTTTTCTGGAAAGGCGACGTCTTTCGAAGCTTTTGCAAAAAGCTTCACCAAAAACTTTTCATGATTTCAGCAGGCTGCCGGGGCTGTCTTTTCAAACGGTTCCCGGGAAGCTTCATCAGAAACTTTGGTCCCAAAGGCGGCTGCCTGTGGGACCGGCCCTTCCCCTGCATTCAGGGGAAGGGGATCAGTGGATGGTGCGTGACGAACGGGCGGCAAGGCCCTGTTCGGCGCCAAAAGCGGGCCATTCATTGCGGGCCAGCGTTTCCAGCGATGGCGAGGGCAGGCCCAGCCGGTCGGCATAGATCCACAGATAGGTAAAGGCGCGACGTACGTAATCGCGTGTCTCGTTATTGGGCAGCTGCTCGATATACAGCAGCGGGTCATCGACCTCGTCCGTGCCGTTGGCGGCGCGGCGGGCGATGGCTGACGGCCCGGCGTTATAGCTGGCAAGCATGCGGATCAGGTCGCCGCCCGCCGGGGCATGCGGTCCCGGATGCTGGCTCGAAAGCTGCGCGAGATAGAGGACATACAGCTGTCCGATTTCCAGGTTATGCCCCGGATTGTGCAGCGCCGTGGGATGCGCGGCGTAATCGCCGCCGTTATGGGTGACAAAGCCCGCCGTCACCGGCATCACCTGCATCAGCCCATGCGCGCCGGAGCCGGAGACCGCGTTGGCGTCGAAATTGGATTCCAGCCGCGTCAGCGCATAGACCAGCGCCGGGTCCATGCGGAACCCGTGATCCGGGCGCAGCGGCGGCAGGGGGAAACGGGTCTGGTGGGCGGACTGCTCCCCATCCTGCGACTGGATCAGCAACGCCATCTGCGATGCCAGCTCCTTCATGCCCATCGCGTCCGCGACCAGCTGGAGGGAGTGGCACAGCGCGGCATCGTTCTGCACATCGGGCCACAGGCGGCGCAGCGTCGCCTCCGCCCGCGCGTTCTCGCCCACCTGCGCCAGGGCAAACGCCCTGCGTCCGGCAGGCGTCGCGGCGACGGCCTCCACGTCGATTTCACCCAGGACGGGCGTACCTTCATGCAGGGGCTGGCGGTCATCGGCCAGCGACAGGGACGACGGCGCGTCGCCGAACGTCCCGCCATGACGGGCGGGGTTGGGGTGACGCAGGCCAAGGGCCTGGCTGGCGAGCATGCCGTAGAAGGTATGCGGTGCGGCAGCAGCGCGGTGCAGCCACGGCTCGTACGCCGCGACGTCGCCCACCGCGCGATGCGAACGCGCGGCCCAGAAGGCGGCGCCCGCACGGATGCTGCCGGGGGTGAGGGGCGCGCGCGACGCGGCCTCGAACAGGGGTTCGGCCTCGTCGGGGCGTCCCTGCTTCCATGCCGCAAGCCCGGCGACATAGCCCGCAAGCCCCAGCCGTCCGGAGGACGTGGTGAAGGCGTCGCGCGCGATGCTCAGCGCCAGGCGGTTCTCGCCCGCGCTGAACAGGCTCATCGCGACCTCGGTCCGCAGGTGGGCGGCATACAGGTCGTTCAGGCCCGGCGTGATCTGGATCAGGTGCAGGGCGCTGCGCGCGCCCTTGACGCCCTGTGACGCGCGTTCGCGCACCGTATGGTCCAGCAGGCTGTTGCGCGTGAACACCCGCAGGGAGGGATCGTCCTCCTCCGGCAGGCGGACATGCGCGGGGGCATGTGTGCTGCCCAGCGCGATGTTTGGCGGCGCGGGGGGCAGCGTGGCCCCACGCGGCGTCTGCGCCACCAGCAGGCCATAGATGGCCGGGGAATCCGCCAGGGTGGAAAAGGTCCGCAGCCACATGCGCAGCTGTCCGGCGGTGGGGTGATATGCGGGGTTCAGGTAACGCGCCGCCAGCAGATCGCCCAGCAGCACGTCATCGCGGATGCTGGCGGTCTGGCTGATGGCGGCGTCGAAGCGACCCTCGCGCTGGAGGGCGAAGACCTTGCGGATGCGCGCGGCGTCGTCGGGGGTAAGCACCCGCGGCAGGCTTACACTGCCACCGCCCCTGGTCGGGAAGCGGGGAAGCGCGAGCGCTGTTTCCTCGTTGTGGCCGCTGTGGGCTGATCCATCCGGATCAGGCCTGGGGTCCACCGATTGGGCACGAAGCGGCGCGAAGGCCGCTCCTGCCAGGAATGCGGCGCCCGCCAGAAATGCGGTCACCGCGGTGGGGGGGGTATGGTTTATCCCTCGCATGGCTCGCGGGGTTTAGGGCCTTGCGCACAAGAAAGCAACCCGATTGCGCGCAACCCTAATCAATAAGATTTCACAACAGATGCGGAAACCGAAATATATCCTTGAAAACACGTTCTGAAACACATGTTGACATGCCTTCTGTTCATAGGTTGCATTCCGTTAATATATCATGATTACGCGTCATGATTGTGTGCGTCCCCTTCCAGGGTTTTGCGTAACTCAAGCATATCTTTCCACGCGTCGCGACGTGCTGTCGGACTGGCGCGCAACTGCTGCGCGTGGCGCATGGGAAGTGCGGGGATAACGCGCGTGGCGGGGGAAGCGTTGCCTTCGTCCGCGCCGTGTCGGGGAATGGAAATATCGCGCCATTTCCCGCGTGCCCGCGCCGCCGTGATGCGTTCGCCCGTCAGCAGCGCCACGGGGATATTGCCCATCAGGATCAGGCGTCGCGGCCGCGCCAGCACGATCAGGCGCTGGATGAACGGCAGGCAGCATTTCAGCTCCATGGCGGAGGGGGGGCGCCCCCCCGGCGGACGCCACGCAATGACGGGGGCAAGGAACAGGTCGTCGCGCGACAGCCCGATGGAGCCGAACATCCGGTCCACCAGGCGTCCCGTTTCGCCGCAGAATGCGACGCCGCTGCGGTCCTCGTCCGCGTCGGGGGCCTCGCCCACCACCATCACGGGGGCGCCGACGCGGCCCTGCGGCGCGACGGTGTGGGTTGCGGTATCGCGCAGGCCGCACTGCCGGAAGGCGGCCATGGCGGCCTGAAGCTCCTCCGGCGTGGTGGCGCGGGCGGCGCAGGCCCGCGCCGCGTCGGTGGCCTGCTCGACGCCTGTCGTGACGGGCGGCGGGGACGCCGGACGGCCCCGCGCTGGCGCG
>NZ_QEXL01000034.1:0-3256 GCF_003311635.1 Novacetimonas cocois
AGCGCGTCCTCGGCTTAGCGTAGGATTTCGCCCCCTCCCGCAAACGACCCCAATACTGGCCAGCACGTCCCAGCGCCGGGACAGATGCGCATCTTCCGCCACGAGCGCGTCAGTTGCCGCATCGAGGGATGTGACCTGCGCCTCGATCTGCCGCAGGCGATGACGCGCGTGGCGCTGCAGCAAGCCGATCGTGAGGGTCTTGAGACGATTGAGCGTTGCCGTGCGGTCTCGCATCAGACTGCGGCGCGCGGCCACCAGTTCGGCCAGACGGTTCTGTAGATCCGTGCGGACTGGACGCGCCACGGGATCCAGCAGGGCACCATAGCGTGCCAGCATCAATGCATCGACGCGATCTGTCTTCGCGAGTTTGCCGGTGGCTTCGGCGAAACGACGCGCCTGTCGTGGATTAACCTTGACCTGCGGGATACCAACGGCCGCCAGGCGTTCCTCCAGTGTGCGGTGATAGGGGCCGGTTGGCTCGAACACCACCCGGGCAACGGCTTTGATGTCGCCGATCCAGCGCAGAAGTGCGGTCTGGCCCTTGCGGGTGTTGGCGACACGGACGGTATCACCGCCGGGGTGACGGGCGGCGTCGAGATGATCCTTGGATACATCGATCCCAATTGTGATCGATGCGTGTGGCAACTCGGCCTTGGAAGCCGCAACTGGATGCGTCATCTTTTCCATGTCCTATGCTTGTCATCCGAGGCCGAACCTCGGGTATCCGTTCAGGACACAAGGAAAAGAAGGGGTAGTCATACTCTCAAGACGACCCATTACGGTCTGCCTGTTGCCGACCCGTCCCCTTCCTGATTTTTCCGGGGTGGCCACTCCGGAAAAATCAGTCCTTTGTCGCACGCAGCGACACGGAATGCATAAGACAAGCCTGTCCAAGATCATTTTAAATCATTGGAATCGTTGATAATTTCCTATAAGCGCGCCCGTTTTGCAGGAGTTGCTGATGTGGATCGCCGACAACCGTGCCCGATATGACCGGAGCCAGCTTCGCTATCCGAGTGATCTGACGGACGAGGAAATGGTCGCTGATCGAACCCCTGATCCCGGCTGCCCGGCGTGGCGGCAACAAGCGGATAGCGGATAGTGGATATACGGGAGGTCATGAACGGCCTGATGTATGTTCTTGGAACGGGTTGTCAGTGGCGCGCGATCTCGAAAGACCTCCCGCCGCGCAGCACGCTGAATTACTATTTCTGCCGCTGGCAGCATGACGGCAGACTCGACCGTCTGCACCCGCTCTACGTCCTTTGTCGCATACGGCGACTCTGAATGCATAAGACAGGCATCAAGGCCCCACACATAAAAACAAGGGGTCATGACGCCGGCAAGAAGATCGTCGGCCCAAGCGCCATATCGCTGTTGATACCTTCACGACGGATTGGGTGCAGAGCGTGATGGACGGCCTGATGGCGATCGGCATGTTCGTGATCTATAGGAGCCATATAAATTTATTGGGTTATTGGATTTTTTCTTTTCTGCGAGTCATTCTTATTGACACAATCGCTGTCAATACAGCGACCAGCACTGCAGCCACATCGAAATTAGAGTGCCTTAAATGAAAAAAATCAAACAATTTTGGTGTCACAAACACAGTGATACCTGCGATTACTCCGGAAAAAATATTGCTATCGAACACTCTCATTTTTCATCACCTTGCAGAAGGGGCCTGCCAATATGGCAATCTCAGGTGTTGCAATTAATGCAAGGCCACCCAGACCGGCACCGCCTAGAACTACAGTTGCAATTTCCTTTGTTCGCCAATTGTTCATGACTCCCATACTTTCCAGAAGGCTCGAATTTCAGGCTGTCTACGGCGAGAAAAACCGCAATTTTTTCGTTTTTCTGGTCCGGAAAATAAACTGCAACTGTAGTGCTAGCCCATCTTATTCACGAGGGTGGCAGCAAGCCGAGCATGACCATAGAGCAACATTTTTCGCCAAGACATCGATGCCGGCGAAGATTACGCCTTCAGATTTTTATGATGTTAGCGGCGCGCAAAAGAGAAAAAGCTATACAAATAGCCACAATAGAAGTGGCTATCACTTTGTTCGGGATTACGCTCGCAATAATACCACTGCTGAGGATAAGCCCATTTATTTGAGAAGAATCCATTTTCTTTTTCCCATCATTTGGGTGGAAGTAATGGTTGTGTTATCATTTCGAAATGACTGGGCAAATGGCTTGACCCAGACCTGCGCCAATACCGAGGCCGACACCGCCGCCTGCAGCTCCGCCAAAGATTGATCCTAGAATGCCACCACCTGCAGTAAACGCGCCAACGCATTGTTGGGTTGTCCAGGAGAGAAATCCTCCTGAGACGAGATCCAACTCAACATCGGAAACAGGGGTTACAAAAGAATTTGTCTGCATCAGTATGTTTCCTCGATCTGTATACGCAACAAAAAGTAACATGCGGTATGGATTTTCGAAGTCAAGATAGAACGAAAATCACAGTTGTGTGACATTGATCGCATGCCATGTTCCAGATGGCCTTCATAAGCCGCAAAACTTCTACCCTGTTACACTATGGGCAATAGTGTAACAGGCCGGGCCTGAACCGGGCCGGCCTGCCCCGCGTCAGCGGCGGTTTTCCTGTCCGGGGCGGGTGACATGTGTTACATTTTTCGGGATCATATGCCCAAACGCGCCCCGAAGGCCCCTGTCCGGCCGCCTTGCCAGTTGTCGCTGTTCCCCGAAACGGCGGCGCTGGTGCGCGTCGACCCGGCCGCCAACTGCTGGCGCTTCTACCATCTGTCGCTGCAGCCTGACCTGTTCGGCGGCACCGCCCTGGTGCGGCAGTGGGGGCGGATCGGGACGGCCGGCCGGCAGATATGCGAATTGCATGACGATGCCGGGCAGGCGCTCGACGCCCTCGCCCGTCAACTCCGGGCCAAGCGCCGGCGGGGCTACCGCGACAGGACGGCCGGATGAGCGGCACCCGAAAACCGGGACAGCGGGTGACCCCGGCAGGCGTCCCCGGCGGGATGCAGCTGTTCGACCGCGACGGGAGCCGCAAATACCTCACGGTCGCCGAGCGGGCGCGGTTCCTGCGCGCGGCCGAGCCGGCACCGCGCGAGGCCCGCACGCTGTGCATGACCCTGGCCTGGTCGGGCTGCCGCCTGTCCGAGGCCCTCGCCCTGACGGCGGACCGGGTGGACCTGGCCGGCGGCGTGCTGGTGTTCGCCACGCTCAAGAAGCGCCAGGACGGGATCTATCGCGCCGTGCCGGTGCCCCCCTC
>NZ_QEXL01000034.1:3286-3356 GCF_003311635.1 Novacetimonas cocois
CCGGCGGGGCCGTGGAGCGGCCGCCCGGCTGTGGCCCTGGTCCCGCATGACCGGCTGGCGGGCGGTGCAC
>NZ_QEXL01000034.1:3375-6171 GCF_003311635.1 Novacetimonas cocois
GTCCCCCAAGGGCCTGCGCCATGCCTTCGGCGTTGCCGCCGTCTCCAGCGGCATCCCCCTCAACATGGTGCAGAAATGGCTCGGTCATGCCCAGCTCTCCACCACCGCCATCTACGCCGATGCCGTCGGCGCCGAGGAGCAGGATATCGCACGGAAAATGTGGGGGTAAACGAGAAATATTTCGTTTGGGAAAATATCCTACATTCCGATTGAATGAATATTCATTTCACATTTTATGTGATTGACAAAGGCAAGCATATTATGATATGAAAATACGTTGTTTTGAATATTCAAAAAGGATTAAAAGGTGATTATCGCAATAGGAAATACGAAAGGAGGGGTAGGGAAGACCACTTTAGCTGTTCAACTCGCCATAATTCGTGCCACTGCTGGTAGAGAGGTATGGCTGATTGATGGTGATCGACAGGGTACAGCAGCTGCTGCTATCGCAGCTCGTTCTGAAGCTGGAAAGCTACCTGGGATTGCTTGTGCACAGTATCCGGACGGCCCTAATCTACGTGCCCAAGTTCAGCAGCAGCGTGATAAATGGGATGATATTATCATCGATGTTGGCGGCCGAGATTCTACAGCGCTTCGCGCAGCACTCATTCTCGCTGATACGCTTCTGGTTCCGTTTGCGCCGCGTTCCTATGACGTATGGGCACTAGACGACATGGCTGCCCTTATTGATGAAGCACGAAGTGTTCGGGATGGATTGCGTGCTGTAGCTGTTATGAACCAAGCTGATCCAGGAGATCATTCAACGGATAATGCAGAGGCGGCTGCAGCAGTGAAAGATGTGCCGCAATTCATTTATCTGCCGATACCAATTCGACGCCGTAAAGCGTTCAGTAATGCTGGTGGAGCAGGTCTGGCTGTTTCCGAACTGACGCCACGAGACCCCAAAGCTATCGCTGAAATCTCTGCACTTGCAAACGCCGTTTTTAATCTTATTTGAATATTCATAACATATTAAGGGTAGATTAAATGGCAATTCATCGCAAAGCTAAACCGACGTCGGTAGAATCTGCTGCAGATGCTTTCGTTACTGGAGCTCCTGATGCAGGAAAAACAAAGCCTCCATCATACGACAAAGGGTTGCCCAAGGGACATAAACGCCAGATTAGTTTGACCATTGCTCCAGACCTGTTACGGCGTGTTGATGAACGCGCTGAAGCTATGGGAACAGGCCGAGCTGCGTTTATCAGTATGGCAATTTTCAAAGCATTAGAAGAAAGTTAAAATGATATTTTAAGAATATTCAAAAAATATATTAATGATACTTTATTGGGTTAATTTTAGAGCCACTGAACGTGCATATATCTCTCTAAAGGGGATCTCGGCTCATGACACAAAAATGGCTGAGAAGACGAACAGGCCTTGCGTCATTGGTCGTATGCTGAACAACGTAGCAGGGACAGAGCGGGATGGGACGAATGAGCAAACGCAAACCACCATCAGAACAGAGTGAACTGGTCCTTTCTCCCACAACCGCACGTGTCATTCAGCTTTCGGCTGAAATTCAAGCAACTCCGCCTGATGAGATTGAGTTCATGCACACGGTGCTCTGTCAGGTTGGTCTTCCCCGTAAACGGACAAAAGAAACTCGCTTTGAACGAAACAATGGCAAGGCATCCCTGCTTATTACAGCGGGAGAAATGTTTAACGATGGCCATTGGGAAAAGCTCTTCGTCCCGTATGGAACCAAGCCACGATTGGCACTTTTCCACATTAGCACCGAAGCGATCCGAACAAAATCGCGTATTGTTGCAGTCGGGCGGACTATCAGTGAATTTATGAAACGCCTCAACATCAGCCAGAATGGTCCATCCCGTGAGGCATTTCGGGCACAGATGAATGCCTTGTGTGCCTGTGAAATGAAGCTCGGCTACGGGTCGCGCAATTTGAATGCCCGGCCGGTGGATGAATTCGATGCGTGGACCAAAAATCTCGCAAAAGATAGTACGATCGAGCTATCCGAAAAATTCTGGCAGGAATTGAAAGAAAACGCTGTCCCACTTGACCCTCGTGCACTTGAGGGTTTGCAGCACTCAGCTTTGGCGCTCGACATCTACACATGGCTTGCCCATCGACTTCATCGGGTGCGGCGGCCTGGTGAGAAGCTTACTTGGGCCAACCTTCGTTTGCAGTTTGGGCAGGAATATACGGACGATAAGAATTTCAAGAAGGCATTCCTGATCGCATTGCGACAGGTTGCGGCTGTTTATCCAGATGCAAGGCTTGAACAGGTTCGGACGGGTCTAAGACTGATCGCATCACCGCCGCCCGTACCGCGGCAGACGATCATCGCCTATCAAAAAACCATCGGATCAGATACTTAATCAGAAAATCTGACTAAAATGAGCGGTGCAATTACCACCCGTTGACCACAGGCCCTGTCGACTGATCGCGGTGCAATTACCACCCTTTTAGCAACGGCATCAATGGTTCAATTATAATGCAAGTGCTATCCTTTTGCGTCCGCTTCGATGTTAGAGGAAGGCGGTGCAATCACCACCCTTTTGGCATTTGTGGCACCACTGAAAGCACGGTGCAATTACCACCCCTTTTGTTCTGCTCAAAGCCTCCAAAAGATAGTGAGATTGTCACTGTTTCTAGGAGAAGGCCTCTCTCTGTGAACAGAAAAGTTATCCCGGTGCAATCACCACCCTAATACGGTGCAATTACCACCCGTAGGCACGGTGCAATCACCACCCGTAGGCACGGTGCAATCACCACCCCCCTAGGCTCAGGACCCATTGATATGAGTGTCAGGATGTGATTCAGGCTCGTTGA
>NZ_QEXL01000035.1 GCF_003311635.1 Novacetimonas cocois
ACCCAGAAATTACCGGCCAAGCACATCAATCAGGGGTTCTTCGATCCCTCCAGGTCGGACGGCTGCGGCGACTGGAACGGATGGGCCTTGCCCATGAGGTCGGGGTCGGACAATGGCGGCTGGAGGAAACGGCGGAAGTCACCTTGCGCGAGATGGGGCAGCGCAATGACATCATCAAACGCATCCACCGTGGTCTGAGTGAACAGGGGATCGAACGGCCCTCGTCGTCATGGGTGCTGGCCGGGGAAGACCCGGCCGAGCCGGTGATCGGACGTCTGGTCGCGCGCGGTCTGGATGATGAACTGAAGGGGAGTGCCTATGCGGTGATCGACGGCGTGGACGGGCGCACGCACCATGTCCATCTGCCATCACTGGAAGCGGCCGGCGACGTGCCGCACGGTGGGCTGGTTGAACTGCGGACCTATCAGGATGCGAAGGGACAGCGACGGGCGACACTTGCGGTGCGGTCCGATCTGCCGATCGGAGAGCAGGTGCTGGCGCGGGGCGCGACATGGCTGGACCGCCAGCTTGTCGCTCGCGAACCGGTGGCGCTGGGAGAGGGTGGTTTCGGCGCGGAAGTGCGTGACGCGCTACGCCAGCGCAGCGCTCATCTGGTCGAGCAGGGGATCGCACAGCAGGACGGAGCGCGCGTGCGCTATCCGCGTGGCATGGTCGCCTCCATGCGGGCGCTGGAGATGCGGGACGTGGCCGGGCGTCTGGCGCGCGAAACCGGCCAGCCCATCCAGAGTGCTGAGGCCGGCGAGTACGTCACTGGAACCTACCGACAGCGGCTGACCCTCGCTTCGGGGCGCTTTGCTATGATTGATGGCGGCCTCGGGTTCCAGCTTGTTCCCTGGACGCCATCGCTGGAGAAACAGATCGGACGTCATGTCTCCGGCGTCGCACGGGAGGACGGGGGCGTGGACTGGTCGTTCGGCCGGAAGCGGGACATGGGGATCGGGCTTTGATCGCCCGCTTCGCTGGCCAACTTAGTATGGTAACGTCAGCATACCGGGCATCGGGATGAAATTGGGGAGACGGCTGACCCGTGTCATCCACGCCATTAACGCGGGGAAAGGCCTTACGTCCACACTGCCCTCGTGCGCAACCGAGAGGTAAGGAAAGACTGCACAGTCGGCGATTGTAGGATGGCTTGATGCCAGCCACTCTCGGCTTTCCAGATGTTTGTTGAGGATTGGAAGAATCTTGGTGCTCCAGTGAAGGGCGGCCTCCATGTCGAGATCGACACCGAACTTCCTGATCAGACGTGCGGCATTCGGCCCATTGCGGATCTCACAGGCTGCAACTGACAGCCACCCGACAATGTTCGCCTGAACGCGTCTGTCATCGGGTCACCATCGCTGGTCGGACAGACTGCAAGCCAGATAGACGAGAATGGCCTGAGAATCCCGGACGACCGTCTCGCCATCGACGAGAACCGGTACTTCCTGAAATGGATTCAGGTCCGTAAACAACGAGCTGTGTTGCTCATCTTTGGAAAAATCAACCGGCACAAGGTCAAGAGGAATGCCGGTAAGGGCTGCAAACAGGCGCACCTTGTAGCAATTGCCGGATACATCGAGATCATAGAGTTTCATGACTGAGTCTCCTGACGATGGACTGACACTTTGAGAATGAAATGATCCCGGAATCAGGAAACCAGACCGATCGGTCTTAATGGAAGAATAAAGATGAAAGCATCCTATGACGATATCGTGATTGCTGCGCGCGAACTCTTCCGGGAACGGGGATACACCGGCGCTTCGATGAACGACCTGGCCGAGTGGGTCGGTCTGAAGAAGTCCAGTCTTTATAATCGTCTTCCAAGTAAGGAATCGCTCGTCGTTGATGTTCTCGAATTGACCCTGAAGGAAACTTTTGAAGGGCTTCCCGATCCGGCAGTCGACTGGATGCACACTTATCGAGAACTGATCGACCGTATTGTCGCAGTCTTTAGCGAGCGTGGACGATGTGTAGGCTTCCACCTGGCTTTCGGAGTCCCGATTGACACGCCAGAGGCGAAGACGGCTGTCCGGGATTTCGTAATTGCATTGCGCGCCCGAATGGCGGAAATCCTCGAAAAGGGTGCGGTTGATGACCCTATGCGGGCAGCCACGGACGCCCTGACACGTTTGCAAGGAGCTACATTCTGGCTGGCGGCCCTCGACGAAATAGAACCGCTCAGACGGGAAGCGGTCGGTGTTCTGGCTTCTGTGGGGATATCAACGCAGGCCTGATGTCCGTCTGGGCAAAAGACCTCTGCGCGTCAGACAACGATTGTGCTATGAGTGACTCCATAGAACGTCATGGATAAACGGGGTCGTCATGTCCGAATACAAGATGCAGGAGCGGCAGCACTATGCATGGGCCAGCTTTGAGGCGGTCCGCGTTGCTGGCGAGCGGGCACGGGAAGCCCGGACAGCGAGCGGCGAGATCATGACCTATGTCCAGAAGGGATGGGTTGTGCGCGAATTTCCCGGCGGTCGGGTTGAACGTCTTGCACCGCTGGAAGAGTTCCGCGACGAAGATTTTCCCTATCCCGCGTGACACGATTACTGATTTACGCAGGACCGAACGGCTCCGGAAAAAGCAGTCTGCGGGTTGGCACGAGCGCTGACATTGAGCCGGTCGACATCGTCATTGACCCCGACCAGATAGCGCGGGGGATCAACCCAGGCAGCCCGCGCGATGCAGACAGGGAGGCCGGACGGCGAGCCATCGAGATATTCAACGCGTCGCTGGCCGCCGGGAAGTCGATTTCTCTCGAAACGACATTATCTGGCCGTTCCGTAATCCGTCGCATCACGGCGGCGCGGAACGCCGGATATCATATCGAGCTGAGATATATTGCTCTGGCGTCGGTCGAAATGAATGTTCAGCGCGTCAGGGCACGTGCTGCGGGTGGTGGACATTTCATTGAACCGGAAGCCATTCGCAGACGATATATTGGCAGTCTCGCCAATCTTCCGACTGTTATTGGCCTGTCTGACCGTGTTGTCATCTCCGATAATTCAGGCGTTATGCCGGAGCCTGTGCTTGAAATCGAGAATGGTCAGATTGTGCGTCGAGGTATGACTATGCCTGCATGGCTGGTCAGCACATGTCCGGACTTCTGCCGTTAGTGCGTTTTGTCGCCAAGACCAGACACGCTGTTGGAATGGGTTCTGGTAACGCTTGCGCCGACAATTTTACGCCTCTTTGCGCCGGGCCGCGCAGGTAGGGCGGAAAACATTGAATCCAGTTAAGTGTCTTCGTTTCCTTTCTTCCATGGGTTTCTATGGAGGAAAGCACTATGTCCGGATCACGGATTTTATGGGGGCAGGTGAGCGTCGTCCTGCTCATGATCATCCTGTCATGGTGGATGGCGACGCAATGGGTGGCGTGGAAACTGGGCTTTCAGCCCCAGCTTGGTCAGCCCTGATTCACGCTTGCGCATCATTGGCCTGTCTACTGGCCCCCCATGGTTTTCTGGTGGTGGTATGTCTACGACGCCTATGCCCCGGATATTTTTAATCAGGGCGGGTGGATCGCCGGTAGTGGCGGCGTACTGGCTGTTGTGGCAGCGGTCGCGCTTTCCATTCGTCGGGCTCGTGAGGTAAGACGGGCCGCAACCTATGGAAGCGCACGCTGGGCCAGCCGTGAGGAATTGCAGCAATCCGGATTGCTCGATCCCGATGGGGTCATTCTCGGGCAGTATGGACGGGATTATCTCCGTCATAATGGTCCTGAACATGTCCTGTGTTTCGCGCCGACCCGTTCCGGTAAGGGGGTGGGGCTTGTCATTCCGACCCTGCTGACATGGCCGGGATCAGCCATCGTCCATGATATCAAGGGAGAAAACTGGCAGATCACCGCAGGTTTTCGGGCGCGTTTCAGCAGCGTGCTCCTGTTCGATCCGACCAATCCTGCCTCTGATCCCTACAACCCCCTGCTTGAAATCCGGCAGGGGGAGTGGGAGGTACGCGACGCCCAGAATGTCGCGGACGTGCTTGTCGATCCCGAAGGATCGCTTGAACGCCGGAACCATTGGGAGAAAACATCACACTCTCTGCTGGTGGGCGCCATCCTCCATGTTCTGTATGCGGAGAAAGACAAGACGCTCTACGGTGTTGCCAATCTTCTGTCTGATCCGAAACGCTCAATTGAAGCCACGCTTGCTGCGATGATGCAGACGAAGCATCTGGGCAAGGATGGCCCGCATCCGGTGGTTGCATCCGCCGCCCGTGAACTGCTGAACAAATCTCCCAACGAACGGTCTGGTGTGCTCTCCACCGCCATGTCGTTTCTTGGCCTGTATCGTGATCCGGTCGTCGCGAAAGTCACTTCGCGTTGTGCCTGGCGGATTGCGGATATTGTCAAAGGGCGTCGTCCGACCACGCTTTATCTCAGCGTGCCACCCTCGGATATCAGTCGCACCAAACCGTTGATCCGTCTGATGCTGAACCAGATCGGGCGCAGACTGACAGAGGATCTGAACGCGCATAAGCATAACCATCGCCTGCTGATGATGCTGGACGAATTCCCGGCGCTCGGGCGGCTTGATTTCTTTGAAAGCGCTCTCGCGTTCATGGGTGGTTACGGCATCAAAGCTTTTCTGATCGCCCAGAGCCTGAATCAGATAGAGAAAGCCTACGGTCAGAACAATTCGATCCTCGATAACTGTCACGTCCGGGTCAGTTTTGCCACCAACGATGAACGGACTGCCAAGCGGGTCTCAGATGCATTGGGCACTGCCACGGAAATCAGGTCACAGAAAAACTATGCCGGGCATCGCCTGTCACCCTGGCTGGGGCATCTGATGGTTTCGCGGCAGGAAAGTGCCCGCCCGCTTCTGACGCCAGGTGAAATCATGCAACTTCCACCAACCGACGAGATTGTCATGGCGGCGGGGACGCCACCCGTTCGTGCGAAGAAAGCTCGATATTATAGTGATGCCCGTTTCCGGGAGCGCGCACTGCCACCGCCCCAACCAGGAACGATATCAGCACCGACCGCGATACAACCGGATGACTGGACCAGACGTCCCTTGCCCGAGACGGTGGTGCATGGTGCCGCCCCCCCACTGTCAACGCAGGAAGAAGAAACGCCTCTGGGGGCCGGTCACAAGCGCACACCGGACGCCGATCCGAGTGATATTCCACCGCGTACGGAGAGGGATGACACGCGGGAGCAGACGAAATCACCCGAAGCTGGCAATCGCACGACACGGTGGGACCGGGACTTTATGGATCTTCAGAAGGTAGCGCGGCTGGCCGCCATTGACCGTGATGATGGGATGGAGATCGGTGGACCATGAAACGCTCCCGCAAGAAGCAGCAGATGACGGTCTATCTCGATCCCGATCTGTTCAAAGCTGTCAGTGATACGGCCACCCGTCGCCGTCAGTCCGGCTCCCTCGTGGTCGAGACGGCTCTGTCTGTCTTTTTCTCTCCTGAAGAGGGGACCGGACAGGCCGCACTGACCCGACGGCTGGACCGTGTCGATAAACGCCTGTCCCGACTGGAGCGCGATACCGGGATCACCGTCGAGACATTGGCCCAGTTCATCCGTTTCTGGATGATCATGACGCCCGCCTTGCCCGAAAGCTCGGCTGCTGCTGCACGGGCGCAGGCGGCCGAGCGTTATGAAGGCTTCATCGAAGCGCTCGGCAGGCGTCTGGCGACAGGCCGACGTCTATATGAGGACGTTCTTCCTCCTGACGCACAAGTCAGTGCTAGCACTACAGTTGCATTTTGTGTTGAGTTCTGAATCGATGGGTAACCATGA
>NZ_QEXL01000036.1 GCF_003311635.1 Novacetimonas cocois
TGAATCACGCATGCCGCTAAACACCAACAATTTTTTATGAGTTCACGACCTAGATCGTGGACAGCATACGCGCGCAAGGCACCTGCGTGGTCATTCCCCAGTGCAGGAACCGTTTCGACAGACGCCCGTTCGATGGGGCCCTGTTCAAAGCGCGCCACCTCATCGAGAACTTCTTCTGCAAACTCAAGGAGTTCAGGCGTATCGCCATGCGGAGCGACAAGACAGACAGATCATTGGCAGCCATGATCCATCTCACAGCCGCAATCATCAACTCACGTTAATTCCCAATAGGCCCTGAAAAAGATAAAACGTGAATGCCGATCAGACCTAGGCCATCATGACCTCATCAGGTTGTCGCAAACCTATGAACCATAGCCAACTAAAATCATTGAATTCAGTTTTAAAGCAGACTCTAACAGGTTGTGTCGTTTATTAGAAATATGATATTGTTTCCAATTGAGTAGGCAAGTGGGGCAAAAGGAAACATTCCGTGGAACTTATTACAAAGCGCATATTAGTCACTGGAGGAGCTGGTTTTCTAGGTTCTCATTTGTGTGAGAGGCTCATAACCTTAGGGCATGATGTGCTTTGCGTAGACAATTATTTCACTGGTCGCAAAGAGAATGTAGAATTTCTTCTACAGAATCCAAGATTTGAAGCAGTTAGGCATGATATTACTTTGCCTTTCCATGCGGAAATCGATGAAATTTATAATCTTGCTTGCCCAGCCTCTCCTGTACACTATCAATTTGACCCTGTGAAGACAACAAAAACAAGCATTCTTGGGGCAATAAACATGCTTGGGCTTGCGAAACGCGTTAAAGCAAAAATATTTCAAGCATCAACCAGTGAAGTTTACGGCGACCCAGAAATACACCCGCAAACTGAAACCTATAGAGGCAATGTTAATCCAATCGGCCCAAGGGCATGTTACGATGAGGGAAAGCGGTGTGCTGAAACGCTTTTTTTTGATTATCACAGGCAGCATGGTGTAAAAATAAAGGTCGCACGTATATTTAATACATATGGACCACGCATGCATCCGCAGGATGGGCGTGTAGTATCTAATTTCATTGTGCAATCGCTGCAAAATCAAGACATAACTATTTTTGGCGATGGTAGCCAAACAAGAGCATTCTGCTATGTTGACGATTTAATTTCAGGTTTTATTAAATTAATGGGAACAGACGATACAATTACCGGGCCAATGAACTTAGGAAACCCCCATGAAATTCCGGTTAGGGAATTGGCAGAGCAAATTATTCGCTTGACAGGTTCCAAGTCGAAAATAGTTCATTGCCCCCTTCCTCAAGATGACCCTCTCCAGCGTTGCCCCGACATCACGATGGCATCAGAAAAGCTTAGTTGGAAACCACAAATTTCTTTAGAGACGGGCTTGACTCGTACAATTACCTATTTTGATAAACTACTTTCGCAGCGTAATGACATATTAAAAGAACATATGCATAAATAAAATATTCAGCAGTGGAGACTGGTTTGGGGTTTGCAGTGATTGGACGGTTGGCCGACCAGATTAAGCTGAAATCCAAGCATGATGGTAAACTCAGATCAGTACAGAGCAGATTTCACGCGGGCTTCGTTTGTTACTTAGCAAAGTGTACGGTGACAACTCTTAATGTGGGACGGATTATCTCATTCACTGATGTCAATTCTCGACATTATACGATCCGTCTCGCTGCAGTTTTTACGATCGATAGATGCTCGTTTGGGCCCGATGCCTGATTTAATCACTTACGCAATCACGCAGAGCAATCCGATGCTGAGCGGTAACAACATTAACCTATGTCTGATCTTTGACCGATGAGTATTGCATCAGATCAAAAGATCCGAAATATGCTAGTCGCGATGAACGAGTCCTATTTCAACCCCAATGATCACTCGACACGAGTCTTGTATATGGTTATCGGTCATGGTCGCGCTGTGATGGTAATATGGAAAAATGAACTCAAAGGACCGGCACAACGATCCCAAAGAGCTTTGTCTGCATGTGACACTTGATCGAACTTAGGCTTTACTGTGATCGTTTCAGCACCAATCTTAACTTCAGTGATTAAGAACTGTTCATCTTTCGTAGATCTTTGCCTCTGCTATGGCAGAATTAGTTCAAAATACTGAAATGGAACTTTGCAAAAAATCAACTGTAGAAACAAAAGCCCCCTCAGGAAACAAGGCTAGATGCATGAATAATAATAGATATATAATTATTTTTTTAGAAAATATAACGTGCAATTTTGTGATCGACAATGTTCTTGATTTGGATGAAGATGACAAAAAAACCATCATTTCTTCCAATAAGTCAAATCAAGATTTCAAATCTTATGGGGCATTTCGGGCATGGGCAACGAAAGAAATTAATAAAAAAATAATAGCCAGCGATAAGAATTTATTTTTTTGGGCGAAATTTTTTGCAGAGATATCAGATAAAGAATTAAATTTTATTTTCTTTAAGCCGGACATTATATCTTCCATTAACATTATGCGGATTTCCTCTGCTAAAAATGAAATTTTGACCGACCTCGATACGCATATATTACGTACAATTGACAATCTTCTACATAACGCAACGATCATAAGAACAGAAGAGCTTTTTTTTCATAAAAAAGAAACCATAAAGAAAATCCACCCCCATTTAAAAATATCGGATATGTATCTTAATTACGACGAAGATATTTTACATAAATTATATAATACATCTCAAGCCAAAGTAATTAATTTTATTGGGAATGTACATGAGAAGTCTTCTAACATTTTTGAAGGATTTCCAGTCGGAACAAAAAATAAATTAGGCCATGGGGAAATAGGAAACCTTATCCTCTACGCTGGATGGAGCCATGAAGAAAAAGATTTCGTTTGGAATGATGGGACCTATGCATCCATTATATGTCCTATTGTACCGAGTTTGGATCCCCAGAGTATTACATTTTCTATAAATGGCATCTTCGCACCTCAAAGAATAAAAACTCGAGTTATAGTGAACAACGAAGATCTTGGATGTTTAACTATAGACCGAAAATCACACAGTAATTCAAAAATAGAAATATTTCTAGAACTAAAAAAAATCTATCTTCGACATGCCATTAAGGTAGAACTATTCTTCGATAACTTTTATCGGCCTTGTGAGCATGGCAATAGTAATGACAGAAGGAGGCTATGCTTTGCTTTTCAAAGCTTCAGCATAAAAAGTAGTTTGTCTGAAGAATGTCTAAATGGTTTAAAAGAAATAATTACAGAACATCATTATAAGTCTATCTATTTTTTAGGTGGAGAAAATTCAACCATCTACACATTGATAAAGATGCTTTCAGAAAGTATTTTTGACATACAATTTACTAAAATTGATTCTCCAAGGACATTTAGTTTCTCTTTGATCGAAAAAGAAACTTCGCAAAATAATAACAATAAATATAATCTCCAAAAATTAAAAAAATATTGTTTTCCAGAAGAAATTCATTCCGAAGCCTCGTTACATTGCTTCTCTGAAGAAGCAACCCTTCCAGATGTTTTTATCGTATGGGAACCTGAAAAAATTATATCGTCTTTAAAGCTTATTGATTTGATTTTACAAGAAAAGTTTCATAAAGTCCCTAACGTTATATTTTTTAACGTTTCGATTGATTTGTTTTTCCGCAACGAAATTAGTCATAGAGACTTATTTAAGCGGACTTTGTATAAATATTCTGCGCATATAGAAGAAAATATTATTTTTCTACAATATAACCAACGTAAAGGATAACTTTATGAGGTCATATGCAACGATGATTATGGCTCAGGCAGGTCGAAAAATTTCTTTTCGAACTGAAGGCATATCATTACCAAATGCAAGAACGGCACCTGTCATTAATATGCTGAAATATTTTTTACATGAATACGGAGAGTTTAATTGCTCAAAAATCAACGTAATACAATACGATGATTTCATATATCATGATCTAGGCTCTTTGGCTTTTTGTAAAAAATCAGGCGCTGCTCCTGCAGTAGAGCTTATGCCTGATACTTTTTTTTTCGAGAGCCGAGGATACGAAAATATTCGTGACGCTGTTTTATCTGACAAATTGCCAAACTGGAGCCAAAAACAAGATATTGTATTCTGGAGAGGTTCTAGTACAGCTCATCCAACTCTTTCAAATGGTGCGCGAATATCGGAGATAAATCAAATCCCGCGGGTTAATCTTTGCTTGACCATGAAACATATCCAAAATTCTGATGCTGCTATCATGCACTCATGGGGAGGATTTCCTTTTGACCATAAAGAAGCAGTACAATGGCTGTGTTCAAAAGACATTTTTAGACCCGGCATTTCTATGCTAGAACATGCTAAATATCGATATTTGATAGATATAGATGGTCAAGCCTGCGCTTGGAGTTTTTTAGAAAAACTTCTTCTTGGATCTTGTGTTCTGAAAATTAAGTCTCCTTTTGAGCAATGGTTCTATAAAAATTTAGTGCCTTGGCAACATTATATTCCTATTGAAAGTGACCTATCAGACTTGGAAGAAAAAATTACATGGTGTCGCACTCATGAAAATGAGGCTAAAGAAATTGGCCACGAGGGACAGAATTTTGCTCTTTGCGAAACACTAGAAGTTGCTGGACGGAAAACTATAGAATCCATAGCAAAGACTAGCATACCCATGGACAGCTTTTTGTAATGAGCATGACGCAATCCGTCTTTTCTGATCAGGTTTGGTCTGTCTGGGAGCTGTTGATCGAGGAAATCCGTCCGAAGGGGAAGACCTCACCAAAGGGCCTTCGACGAACGATATTCGCGATTCCCTGACGGCATCAAAACCGCGCGAAATGGCGTACCCTTCTGCCCGAATTTGATCCTCTGATAGATTGCAGCACAGTTGCTCATCAGATGGTCAAAGCTCATGTATGGCAATGTCTGTTTAAAAAAGCCAAAAACAGGGCTCAGACCTTGGGCATGCTCTTTCTCGATGGCATGACAATCCGTGTTCATCATAAGGCGGCCGTGGCTGACAAAAAGGGAAATACAATGGGCGCCGCAGGAATCGTGAAGCTCTTAGCCGTTCACGTATCGGCTTTGGCACCAGGGTCTGCGTAACCGCAGATGGACATAGCAAAGCATTGTCCTTTACGCTTTCAACAAGACAGGCATACGAACTCCCGTATGCCTATATTTTGCCTGATGATCTGTGCATCTATCGATCCATGTTGTCTGTGATCGGGGATATTCCTCGCACAAATTCGGTGAAGATCTCTGGATACTGAGGATCTCGTCCTGTCATCCCGCCAAGAAAGAACGATCCTGAAGTCGCCTGCTCGAAAGGGTTTACAGACTCAGGCATCCGGTCGAAAAACTGTACGCAAGCCTCAAGGAATGGCGGGCTGTCGCTACCCAATACGAGAGCATAGCGCCATCTTTCCTCTCCATCATTCTCATCGCTACTACAGCAGACTACATTAAAACCTAACAGACCCTAGGGCGTGTCGTCAGTTAATTCCGATGATGGCGGAAACGAGTTGCACGGC
>NZ_QEXL01000037.1:0-929 GCF_003311635.1 Novacetimonas cocois
AACCCAGAAATTACCGGCCAAGCACATCAATCAGGGGTTCTTCGATCCCTCCAAATGCATTAGGAATGATTGTTTATATTATCTTTTTTTATCTCATTATATATATCACCTATTCATTTTTATAGCATAAAATGACATGATGGATCGGCTACACAGGGCATATATTCTGATGCCCTTAGCATGTGCTGACTTTAGCCATGCAAGAAATTAAGACAGCCCCGACCGTCAGGATGGATGGTCGATCGTGATCGGGGCTGCCATCACCAGAAAACGCATGTTTCCGGCGACACACCCTTTATGCGGAAAATATTCCTAAAAAAATGATAACCAGCCTTCTATCCCGCCCTCAAGCAGCGCGCTAATTTTTTAAAACGGACATTCTTATACGCATAGGCGGCTGCCTGCACAGGGTTGCCGAACGTCCCTTCACCATTAATGCAGGCGAAACGTAACCGGCAGCAGGACATGCGTGCCCTCCAGCGGGCGACCCTGCGGGGTGCACTGGACCTTACGCGCAGCGGCAAGGGCCGTGCTGTCCAGGTCATCATAGCCGGTGCCGGATTTCAGGCTGACCTGTACCACCTGCCCCTCGCTCCCCAGCACGACATCAACCAGCGCATTGCCTTCCTCATGCATGTGACGGGCCATGGCGGGGTAACGCCAGGCGGGGGGCGTGCAATGGGGCGCGGTTGGCACAACCGCCGCAGTCTGTGCTGCGCCAGGCACGGCCGGGCCATTCTGCGTTGCCGCAGGGGCAGACCCAACCGGTGCGGCAACACGAGCTTGGGCCGAGGGCTGAGCAGACGGTGACCGGGATTGCGCAACAGGGCGCACGGCGGGCCGGGCGGTAACAGCAGGCAGCGTGGCCACGGCTTTTGGCTGTGGCTGTGGCTGTGGCTGTGGCTGTGGCTGTGGCTGTGGCTGTGGCT
>NZ_QEXL01000037.1:983-5275 GCF_003311635.1 Novacetimonas cocois
GTAGCCTCTTGCGGGGGCGGTGCAACCCCGGGCTGGTCAAAAAAGACCTGAATGCTGTTTTTTTCCGCTGGGGCCGCGGGCACGGGCGCGCGGGCGGGCAGCAGCCACGCGGCAATCAGGCCGTGGCCCAGCACGGCAGCCATGATGGCCCAGCCCGCAAGCAGCCGCCCGCGCCGCCAGCCGGCGGGGCCGGTTGACGTGACAAGAATCCGGCCTGCCGTTCTGTCCTGCTGCTGCACGCTTCCATCCATTGGGGCATGGGCGCGGGCTGCCTTGTCATTTGACAAAAAGCCCCCGACCTCCGAGAACACTGTCCTGTTACCGCCTTTATCTTACAACCGCAAAGAACCTGTCCATCATGGGCCAAGCCCGCCACCCCTTCATGCATGACATGCCTGTGATCCGCTGGGTCATGGTGCTGTGTGCGTGCCTGGGGCTATGGGGCCAGTTGCTGGTTGAAAGCCGCAGCCTGCCCGGCGAACTGCCGCGCGGCACCATCATGCGGCTGACGGGAATCGATATCGCTCCCGTCGCAACGCGGACAGAACGCCACGCAGCGCCGCCGCATCACCACATGGCGATGGCGAACGCGCCCCATGAGCATGGCGACATGCCCCCCCATGGCCACGACCATGCCGAAGGCTGCCCGCTCTGCCCGCTCCTGCACCTGCCTGCCCTTGCGCTGGTGGTTCTGCCCTTCCTGCCCCTGCCGCCCATGGCATGGGCCGCCCACCGGCACGAACCCCGCCAGCCCCGCGCGCCCCCTCCCACTCCGCTGGGGCTGCCCCCGGCCTGCGGGCCACCTTCCATCTCCTGAACTCACGCGCTGCCGCGCGTCCATACGGGCGTGCGCGTCTTTCGTTTTCCTGTTCAGGACATGAAAAGTGACTTCCATGAAAAAAACGGCCCCCCCCCTCGTGGTGGCCGCAGGCGGCTGCATGCTGGCGGCCTCCCTGCACCCGCTGGGCGCGCGCGCCCAGACAACCGTGACCCTGCCCGGCCTCTCGATCGAGGATACGGCGGACAGCACCCCCATGGGCGACCGCCTGCTTTCAGCGGCGTCCCCTTCCGCCACGCAGCGCACGGCGGCCAGCCTGAGCAGCCCCGATGCCGCCAGCCTGTTTCGCAACCAGCCCGGTGTCAGCACGTATTCCGCAGGCGGGCTGGCCTCGCTGCCCGTGCTCAACGGCATGGCCGATGACCGCGTGGCCACCGTGGTCGATGGCGTGCGCATCGCCTCGGGCTGCCCCAACCACATGAACCCTGCCCTGTCCTTCATCGACCCCGACAGCGTGGACACCGCCACCGCCATCGCGGGCATAACCCCCGTGAGCATGGGCGGCGACAGCACCGGCGGCACGATCGATGTCGAGCGCAAGGACCCGCAGTTTGCGAGGCATGGCAAGGTGCTCGTGACCGGGCATGTCACCGGCACCTATCGCAGCAATGGCGGCGGGTATGGCGCCTCGGGCAGCCTGACGGTGGCCAATGACACGTTCAGCCTGCGCTACAATGCCTCCTACGCGCAGGCGGGTGATTATGAAGGTGGCGGGGATGCGGGGCTGGTGCGCTCGACAAGCTACCTGACCTACAACCATGCCGTGACCTTTGGCGTGCACAAGGGCAACCATCTGCTGGCCCTGACCTTTGGCCAGCAGGACACCCCGCATGAAGGGTTTGCCAACCAGTACATGGACATGACGAACAACCGCTCCACCTTCGTCAACGGCAAGTATCTCGGCACGTTCGACTGGGGCGAGCTTGAGGCCCGGGGCTACTGGCAGCGCGAGGACCACGCCATGGACTTCCTGCCCGACCGCGCCAAGACCACCCACATGCCCATGAACACCAATGCCCGCATGGCCGGCTACAGCATCAAGGCCACCATCCCCCTGGCGGAAGGCCAGACCCTGCGGCTGGGCAGTTCGTTCGACCATTCCGGCCTCAATGACTGGTGGCCGCCGGTTGCGGGCAGCATGATGATGGGGCCGGACACCTATCACAGCATCAATAACGGCCACCGCGACCGGCTGGGCCATTTTGTGGAATGGGAGGCCGCCTGGACCCCGCGCGTGACCACGCTGCTGGGCTTTCGCAATGACCTGGTCATGATGAATACCGGCCCGGTATCGGGCTATTCATCGACCATGAGCATGATGAACATGGCCAACATCAACGCGGCCAATGCCTTCAACACCACCGACCGGGGCCGGACGGATGTGAACTTCGATGTCACCGCCCTGGTGCGCTGGAAGCCACGCCGCGACCTGACCATCGAGGGCGGCTATGCCCGCAAGACCCGCTCGCCCAACCTGTACGAGCGCTATGCCTGGGGCCGCTCGGCCATGGTCACGAGCATGATCAACTGGTTTGGCGATGGCAACGGCTACGTGGGCAACCCCGACCTCAAGCCCGAGGTCGCCAATACCGCCTCCATCACCGCTGACTGGCATGACCCCGATGGCGACCGGTGGGACCTCAAGGTCCAGCCCTACTACACCTACACCCACGACTACATAAACGCCTACCGCCTTGCCAGCGCGAGGCAGTTCTACACGCTGGGCTTTGCCAACCATAATGCCCAGAGCTACGGCATCAACGGATCGGGCAATTACCGGCTGTGGCAGAATGCCCGCTTTGGCCGGGGCGAGATCGTGGCCAACCTCAACTGGGTGCGCGGGCAGGACCTGACCAATGGCGCGGGGCTGTACCACCAGATGCCCACCAATGGCAGCGTCACGCTGAACGAACGGTGGAAGAACTGGAGCGGCCGGGTCGAGATGACCTTCGTCAAGGCCAAGGACACGGTGGACTGGGTGCGCAACGAACCCCGCACCCCCGGCTATGCCCTGCTGGGGCTGGGCGGGCAGTATCACTGGCGCTACATGACGCTCGATGCCAGCATCGACAACGTGCTGAACCAGAAATACGAACTGCCGCTGGGCGGCTGGTCGCTGGCCGATTACGCCGCCACCGGCAGCCTGCGCGCCCTGCCCGGCATGGGGCGGTCGTTCAATGTGAGCCTGACGGCGAGCTTCTGATCTGAGCGGGGCGGTCCATCAGGAGGTGCCCGTCCCGCCTTCCCCGCCCTGTGTTTCCGCCGTGACGGGGCGGGCGGGTGCACGGCCCGGCGCCATCTGGCCAAACCAGGCCAGCACCGGGCGCAGGCAGATGCCAAACATGATCAGTCCCGCCACGACGCCTGCCGCCGCAGCCCCCTCAAGCCGCCACAGCCGGGTCATGCCATAAACCAGCGGCAGGTAGGTCAGGGTCACGATGATGCGGGTACGGAGCACGCGCGAGACCTGGCCGATCACGGTCAGCAGTGGTTCGAGCGGCACGATGCCCAGGCCCAGCACGGCGCTGCCCAGCATGAGCATGATCAGGTGGCGGCCACCATGCCAGTGCACATGCAGCATCCATGTCAGCAGGATGTTGCCCATCAGCATCGCCACCCCCATGAGGGCGATGGAAAAACCACCAATCGTGAGGAAAAGCTGCACGGTCACGCGCTTGATGCCGTACCAGTCCTGCCGGTCACGCAGGCGGATGAATTCGGGGTACAGGGCGGGCACCATGAGCTGGGCCGGCTTGGCAATGCCCTCGCCAATCTGGCGCGAGACGCGATAGACGGCGGCATCGGCCGGACCCAGCAGGCCGCCGACGAGCAGCGTGCCGAACTGGTTGAAAACCGAACTCAGCACATGGTTGTCACTGGTGGAAAGGGTGAAGCGCCAGATGCCCGGCGCATCGCCCTCCGCCAGGCGGGCAAACGGATTGAAGCGGATGCCGCCCGCCAGCCGCAGTTGCAGCAGGCCCAGCCCGGTGCTGGTGGTGAACATGGCCAGTTGTGTCATGCTCCACACCAGCAGGTAATAATCCAGCCCCATATGATACAGGAAGCCCAGCCCCGACCCCACGGTGCGCACCAACGTGCCCGACAGGTCAACCAGCATGTTGAGCCAGAAGGAATTGCACAGCCGGAACACCCCCGCCGACCATGAAAAATTCATGAACGCGATGGTGGTCATGTACAGCATCGCCGCCCCCTGGTCGGCTGCGGGCCAGCCCATGGCCGTGCCGAACAGCGCCACGCCCAGCGTGCCCACCAGCCAGCCCACCCCGCCACTGAGGTAGTCGGCCCGCACGCAGAACGCCAGCACGCGCGAGAACTGCGCCCGCCTGCCATTGGTGAAGGGATCGGTGCCATAATGCAGCAGCGGCTGCCATGACTGCAGGTGGAGGGTTCGAAAAACCCTCTGGTATTGAGGTCTGCTCTGTGATTCCATTTT
>NZ_QEXL01000038.1 GCF_003311635.1 Novacetimonas cocois
AGCGCGTCCTCGGCTTAGCGTAGGATTTCGCCCCCTCCCGCAAACGACCCCCTCAAGGCCGGAGAACAGCTCCTGCGCCTTCTCCATGGCCTTACGGGCCGCCTCAAGAACCCGGTTCCGCTCGC
The DNA here is from genome assembly GCF_003311635.1 of Novacetimonas cocois. GTDB lineage: Bacteria > Pseudomonadota > Alphaproteobacteria > Acetobacterales > Acetobacteraceae > Novacetimonas > Novacetimonas cocois. The sequence goes on from NZ_QEXL01000038.1 coordinate 126, forward strand.
GGATCTCCGCATTCTGCTTCCCGAGATCCGTCACCGGCTCCCGGCCGGGAATCTCGCGGGCCGCCTGACGCTCTAGCGCGGTCGCTGACACCCCCATGTGACGGGTCGGCTCCTGTTCCTTCCCCTGGCGCTCGAAACTCCGGTGATCCACCCGCTGTTCGACCTGGTGCCGTTCCAGCGCCATGTTCACCTGGCGCGCCCACACCCCCCGCATGTGCTCGATCTCGGCCGATGCGGTACTGGCCACGTCCAGAACCCGCGTCTTGGCCCCCAGACCATCCTCCCCGGCCGTCCGGGTGGTGGTGAGAATATGGGCGTGATGGTTCCGGTTATCCCCTTCCCGGCCGGGTTCATGGATCGCCACATCGGCCACCACCCCGTACCGCGCCACCAGCTCACGGGCGAAATCCCGGGCCAGTTCTTTCCGTGCGCCCGCATCCAGCTCGGCCGGTAACGCCAGCTCGTATTCCCGGCCGGTCTTGGCGTCCTTCCTCTTCTCGGCCGCCTCGGCTGCGTTCCACAGGGCGTTCCGGTCCAGCGCCCAGTCAGCACCATCAGGAGCCACGATGAACGCATCCTCCACCCCCTGTTTCCGGGTGTAGTCGTGCGTCAGGCCCTGCCGTTCGTCCGTCAGTTCCTGACCGGCACGATAGGCGGCCGCTGCCACGACGCTGCGACCGGCCGAACGGGATATGGCTTTGACAGACAGGTGATAGATCGCCACAGGACACCGGGAGAAGGAAGGGTTCAGGGAAGGAACGTCCCTGACGCACGCATTGCGAAGCAATGCTAAAGTGCGCCCTTATGTCTATCGTCACAAGGGTTGTTTGGCCTTTACGACGAATCAAGGAAACTTTCGAAAAATCGGCTATCATCAACAGGGTCACGCGGGAACAGAAATAACGACAGACCATTGCACCCACTTGGGGTGGGAGGAAAAATGACACCCATCGAAAAGGCAAAACAGCAGGTCGAGCAGGCCAAGGCCCGGTATCAGGCTTTGCTCGCTAGACAGAACGCAGAGGAACGCAAACTGGACACCCGCCGCAAGGTCATTCTGGGTGGGTTGCTGATCGACGCGGCCAAGAAGGATGAACGCTTCGGCCGGGTCATTGACGAGCTGATGAAACGCATCACCCGCGACCATGACCACAAAGCGTTCGAGGGCTGGCAGAAGCCGGAGCCTGACCGGTCATGACCGACGAACGCGAGCTGGATGACGGGCTGGCCGCGTTCGACCAGCTCGGCCGGGAAATGGCAGAGACAAACCGTCTGCTTCGGGCCGTCCGATCCGATCAGGCGGCCCGGAACCAGCAGGAACACACCCTGTCGGCCGAAATGAGGGCCGCGCTTAAACAGGCCACAGGGGCCTCACAGAAGGCGCTACAGGCCAGTCAGACGGAAATACGCTCATCTCTACTCTGGACGGGTCTGACGGCCTTCCTGATCGTTCTGGTGGCGTTTGGCGGGGGGTATTTCTTCGGTCAGCGGGCTGGATGGGACACCGGGCACGCGGACGGATACCAGAAAGCCCGGAATCAGGAGGCCGCCGCGAGCTGGGCCAACACCCCGGCCGGACAGCGGGCCTATGGCCTCGATCAGCTTGGCAGCCTCGATATGCTGGCCCTGTGCAAGGGGGATGGCTGGACCATGGAACGCCAGAAGGGTCGGACGGTCTGCTTCCCGAAACTGGACGCCAAAGGGAACCTTAGCGGCTGGTATATCCCCTGATCGTCACCGGGATGGGAAAGCCGGCCAGTCCCTTCATCGCTTCCTGAGCCATTTTCTCTTGCCCGATTCTGCCGGCGTCACAGGGTCCGGGCGAGCGCGGAGCGGGAGCGGCGTAGCCCGCCCAGAGGGCGCCGGAACAGACCCCGAAATGGCAGTTTTCCACCAAAAAAAGAGAGACCAACAGAGAGATTAGATTCTTTTCTCTTTCTTAGGGATCGCCACACCCCGCAAGAAACTGGGAGAAATGGATTGTTTTACGTGTCGGAATCTGACACGTATTGGTGCCATAGCCTGACACGTAAAAACGGGTTCTCCACAGGGAGCAAGACATGGCCCAGATTGTGCGCCTCACCACCAAACCACAGCGGTCGGGACAGGAGGAAGCCGCACAGGCGGCCGAGCAGCTCTCTCTCCTGTCCGCAGAACTCCTGAAGCATTTGCCCGGAGAGGCGCGTATAGCCATCTCAAGGGCCACACACGCGCTACAGAAGGCCGCGCGACCAGACACCACCGAAGGGCTTTGGCCGGGAGGTTTCAGCATGTTGAGCCGTACGCAGACCGCCGCGATCTGGGACGCCATCCGCGAATTACCATCAGATGCTCGACCCAATCAGGTCCGTCATGCTTTTGATCTGATAATACTCAATCTCCGGCAAGACACCGGGGAGGTTCTGCTTACTCGTGACCAGCTCGCCGAACGGATCGGATGCGCACCCGCCAACGTCAGCCGGATCATGGGAACGTTGGAAAAAATGGGCGTAATCCGCCGTGAACGGCGTAAGATCGAAGGAATGCAGGGCCGAGGAATAGCCGTATATTTCATCAACCCGCATGTGGCATGGAATGGCTCGCTGGACGTTCGCAAGGCCCTAGCCGCGGAGACCCGGCCACCCATGCAACTCGAACTTCTTCATGGAGGTGCGTCATGAGCAGCACCCTTTACGACCATGATTTTTACGCATGGACCAACGAGCAGGCCGGACTGCTACGCGCCGGAAAGCTATCCGAGGCGGACCTTGAACACATCGCCGAGGAAATCGAAAGCATGGGGAAATCCGAGAAACGTGAACTCATCAGCCGTCTGACCGTGCTGCTTCTCCATCTGCTCAAATGGGAGTTCCAGCCTGTGCGCCGGGGCGCTTCATGGCGTCTGTCGATTGCCAATACTCGCGATGCGTTAACTGATCATCTAGCCGACAATCCAAGCCTGCGAAGTGTTCTGGAAGCCAGCATCGACACAGCTTACCGCCGTGCCCGCCGTGATGCTGCTTTGGAAACCGGCTTTCCCGAAAGCACCTTTCCTGCCTCCTGCCCGTGGTCCTTCAGTCAGATGATGGACGAAGGATTCTGGCCGGAAGCCTGATCATTGGGGCATATCATGACCAGCCTTTCCGACGAACTGGCCGCCAAGAAAGTCGCAATCAGAAAGGCCCGGAACAGCACGAAGCCCGCCATCCCGGCCCAGCAGGTTCTGGCAATCCTGTCAGGTGAGTGACCTAGCAGACCCAGCGACCATCGTTAGTAAATTTACTTTTTTGAATAAAAAGGTTGATAAATGAGTTTTTTATTTAAGAAAATTTATTTGTCTATGCTTACAATAATATGTTTTTTTCCAACATACGTATATTCTTCTGAAAAAAATTGGTCAGAAATTACGACTGATGACGTCAAATATTTTCATGACGACATAGAATCCAATCACCCAGGCACAGTCAATTCCCTCGATCCGAACTTTAACTCACACAACAATACAGCCTATCATCTAGCCCTTGAGCGTGCCCGAACGGTAAACAGTTATTCTGGATATTACTGGACACTCTATAGCTATGCCGCCAGTTTTAATGACGGACATGTCGGAATTTATCCAACCCAGAAAGCACCAAATCTTTCATCTCGATGGCCAGGTTTTCTTACGTCGTTTGACAATAAAGGAAAGCAAGTCGTCTTAACACATCTTAAAAACGTTCCTATTAAATCAGGATCTGTTCTTATTTCATGCGATGGAATTACTGCCGAAACCTTAGCTGATCGGAACGTCGGAGCTTTTACCTCGGCTTGGCAATTAGTAAGCAAACGCCAAACTCAAGGATGGCGGCTATTTATCGACCAAGGTAATCCATTCATCAAACTTCCACGCCGCTGTCTCTTCGCGATTGGCAATCATCATCAAACATTGCAGCTAAATTGGCGTAATATCTCGGCACAAGAATTAGAGAAACTTTCAAACATAGCAACGCAACACAGCGTACCTCCCATTGAATTACGTGTTCTATCGAATGGCACTTACTGGATGTCCATGTCAGGTTTCGATGGAACACCCGGAAGTAGCGAAGCACAGGCTCTCACGAGTGCCGTTGACGCACTAAAAAGCGATAGGAACAGCCTTCTTGCTTCGCCACGTTTAGTGCTTGACCTTCGTGGAAACACTGGAGGATCGTCAGACTGGCCTAGGCAAATTGCCAACATCATCTGGGGTCATGACGCAGTAGAAGCGGTTCCATCTGCAGATGGAGTAGATTGGCGAGCTTCAGCAGGAAATCTTGAGACTTTGTCAAGAAATTGGGAAAGAGCAAATGCAGACCCGAACACGTCTCCAGAGGTTAAGACGTGGTTCACCCGAACCATCGCGGGAATAACTGAAGCACATCAACAGGGACGCCCATACTGGACCGATCGAGACACGGTCGATGTCAAAAGGAGTAAAAGCAGACCAGAAACCCATCTGCATCCTACGGTTTTTCTTCTAACTGATGAACGTTGTTTTTCCGCATGTCTTGACGCCGTTGATCTATGGCGGGCACTTGGTGGCATCCAAGTTGGTTATGAGACCAGTGCAGACACGCTTTATATGGACACTCGTTCCGACAGGCTACCAAGTGGACTGGTGTTTCTATCTCTACCAATGAAAGTATATCGAGGACGTCAGCGCGGCTCAAACATCCCATGGAAACCTGTATATTACTATGATGGTGACATCCGAGATACGAATGCTGTTGCCTCTTGGATTGCTAGATTGCCACTTAACAAGACAAACGAGTGATATATCAAAACCCGATACTCGGCCCCCGATCCCGTGACCGCCTGAACGTCGGCTCCCCGATCTCCTTGGCGAGCTGCTTCTGGCGGTCCTTCTCGGCGGCTTTCCGGGCTTCCTCGGCCGCCCGGATTTCCTGCTGGCGTCTGATCTCGGTCTGACGCGCCAACTCTTTTCTCTGGCGTTCGGCTTCCCTCTCCCGCTCCATCCGCTGCCCGATCTTCCGGGCCAGACCGACCGCCTGCCTTGCCCGTTTCTCAAGGGGTCGTTTGCGGGAGGGGGCGAAATCCTACGCTAAGGCTTTGGCCAGCG
>NZ_QEXL01000039.1:0-2500 GCF_003311635.1 Novacetimonas cocois
GGACTGTCTGGAAGATCTGGCGGCGACCGACTTTCCCGTGCCTTGAGGCACAGTATCATGGGCGCTGGGGTTTTTCACGGCCGAGTTCGGGATGGGATCGGGTGGTTCAACTCCCGCCATGGCCACCAGATCATCCAGGCAGTCCTGAGGTATTGGACTGTGTGGGAGGTTGGTGTGTTTTTTGAGAAGGGTGGAGGTGGATGACTGCTGTGCATGTATGTTGCCATGTTGTATGGCTGTGTGAATGAGCCTATTGGGCGATTAGGACCAGTCAGCTGCACGCATTACTGCGCTTTCACACCTGGCCTATTGACGTGATGGTCTATCACGGCCCTTGGGGAGACCTTGTTTTGAGGTGGGTTTCCCGCTTAGATGCTTTCAGCGGTTATCCCGTCCATACTTAGCTACCCGGCTGTGCCGCTGGCGCGACAACCGGTGCACCAGAGGTATGTTCATCCCGGTCCTCTCGTACTAGGGACAAATCCTCTCAAGTTTCCAACACCCACGGCAGATAGGGACCGAACTGTCTCACGACGTTCTAAACCCAGCTCACGTACCACTTTAATCGGCGAACAGCCGAACCCTTGGGACCTGCTCCAGCCCCAGGATGTGATGAGCCGACATCGAGGTGCCAAACCTCCCCGTCGATGTGGACTCTTGGGGGAGATCAGCCTGTTATCCCTAGAGTACCTTTTATCCGTTGAGCGATGGCCCTTCCACGCGGGACCACCGGATCACTATGGCCGACTTTCGTCTCTGATCGAGCTGTCACTCTCACAGTCAGGCGGGCTTATGCCATTGCACTCAACAGTCGATGTCCGACCGACCTGAGCCCACCATCGCGCGCCTCCGTTACACTTTGGGAGGCGACCGCCCCAGTCAAACTGCCCACCATGCAGGGTCCCGGACCAGGCTTACTGGTCTCGGTTAGACATCAGAAACAGTCAGGGTGGTATTTCAAGGATGGCTCCACCGGAACTGGCGCCCCGGTTTCAAAGCCTCCCACCTATCCTACACAGAATGTCTCTGATGCCACTGCAAAGCTGCAGTAAAGGTTCATAGGGTCTTTCCGTCTGACCGCGGGTACCCCGCATCTTCACGGGGAGTTCAATTTCGCTGAGCCGATGCTGGAGACAGCGGGGAAGTCGTTACGCCATTCGTGCAGGTCGGAACTTACCCGACAAGGAATTTCGCTACCTTAGGACCGTTATAGTTACGGCCGCCGTTTACCGGGGCTTCAATTCGGTGCTTGCACACCTCCTCTTAACCTTCCGGCACCGGGCAGGCGTCAGGCCGTATACGTCGTCTCTCGACTTCGCACAGCCCTGTGTTTTTACTAAACAGTCGCTACCCCCTGGTCTGTGCCACCCGCCAATGGTTGCCCACTGACGGGTCTTGCTTATCCCGAAGTTACGCAAGCAATTTGCCTAGTTCCTTCAGCATCGTTCTCTCAAGCGCCTTGGTATTCTCTACCAGTCCACCTGTGTCGGTTTCGGGTACGGTCTATATGCCAGAGCTATTTCCTGGAATGCTCCAAAAGCCGGGCCAATCCGATAAGACCCGACAACATATTGCATTCGTCACTTCTGGCAGGCCCAGGAATATTCACCTGGTTTCCATCGACTACGGCTTTCGCCCTCGCCTTAGGGGCCGGCTCACCCTGCGCGGATTAACCTTGCGCAGGAACCCTTGGACTTTCGGCGACAGTGTTTCTCGCACTGTTTGTCGCTACTCATGTCAGCATTCGCACTTCCGATATCTCCAGGGAGGGTCACCCCGTCCCCTTCACAGACTTACGGAACGCTCCGCTACCGCGCATACAATGTATGCACCCACAGCTTCGGCACGTGGCTTGAGCCCCGTTACATTTTCGGCGCAGGGTTTCTATTAGACCAGTGAGCTATTACGCTTTCTTTAAAGGATGGCTGCTTCTAAGCCAACCTCCTGGTTGTTTTGGAATCCCCACATCCTTTCCCACTTAGCCACGATTTGGGGGCCTTAGCTGGTGGTCTGGGCTGTTTCCCTCTCGACGATGGACCTTAGCACCCACCGTCTGTCTGCCTGGCTCATACTTCCGGGTATTCGGAGTTTGGTTAGGTTTGGTAAGGCTTTGGGCCCCCCTAGCCCATCCAGTGCTCTACCCCCCGGGGTAATACCAGACGATCTACCTCAATAGATTTCGCGGAGAACCAGCTATTTCCGAGTTTGATTGGCCTTTCACCCCTAGCCACAGCTCATCCCCGACTTTTTCAACAGGCGTGGGTTCGGCCCTCCAGTGCGTGTTACCGCACCTTCAGCCTGGCCATGGCTAGATCACTCGGTTTCGGGTCTTCTGCCAGCAACTCGTCGCCCTATTCAGACTCGCTTTCGCTGCGCCTACACCTAACGGCTTAAGCTTGCTGCAAACAGAAACTCGCTGACCCATTATACAAAAGGTACGCCGTCACCCCATAAGAGGCTCCGACTGCTTGTAGGCATTCGGTTTCAGGTCTCTTTCACT